>NZ_QKVL01000004.1 GCF_003231275.1 Pseudomonas huaxiensis | reverse complement strand
GCACCTCCGCTCGGCCTCCTGAAATCGCGAAGTTACGGGCGGCGTCTGGGCTGATGCATCTTCGAAATCACAGCCTAGTGAAACCACCGACTTGCTCTTGATCTTGCTTCTGCTCTTCGTGCAGGCAAGTTCAGACGCCACAAGGTGCGACGTCAGGAGGCCGAGTGGAGGTGTCTGTAGGGGCAGGTGCGCAGCACCCTTCGGCGTAGCCGAAGACGCGAGATGTAGACTCGCAAAGCGAGTCGTAGGCCGCGTGGCCCCGCAAGACACCGGAGGGAGGGGACCCGAAGCGCAGCGTAGGGCCGGATGCAGGAGCGAGCGGTTTTCGTCCATTTTGCCACCAAGACAAAAGGACCCGCCGTAGAGGCGGAAGGGGCCGGCAGCGCCGCCGCATCGAATGGATAAGCTCACAGCATCCGAGCCCAAGCCCAAAAGCCTCAGTACAGATTCGGCTCCATCTCCAGCTCTACGCCGAAGCGCTTGAAGATATCAGCCTGGATCTTCCGGGCCAGCTCATGCAACTGCGAGCCACTGGCCTGACCATGATTGACCAGCACCAGCGCCTGCAACTGGTGCACGCCAGCATCGCCATCGCGATAACCTTTCCAGCCCGCCGTTTCGATCAACCAGCCCGCAGCCAGCTTCACCTGGCCATCAGCCTGTGGATAAGCCACCAGGCTCGGTTGATCCAGACGAATACGCGCCGCCAGTTCAGCACTGATCACCGGGTTCTTGAAAAAGCTCCCGGCGTTGCCCAACTGCGCCGGATCCGGCAGTTTCTCCCGGCGAATGCTGCAGATGGCGTCGCTGACCTGCTGCGCGCTCGGCTGTTCGATACCGTGCTCGCTGAGACGCTGACGCACAGGCCCGTAATCCAGATGCAGCGGCGCATTGCGGTCCAGCGCGAAACGCACCCGCAAAATCACCCAACGCCCCGGGTTACGCTTGAAGTAGCTGTCGCGATAGGCGAAGTCGCACTCTTCCAGGCTGAAGTCACGCAACTCGCCAGTCTGGCGGTCCAGCGCGGTCAAGCCGGCGAAGACATCCTTGATTTCGACACCATAGGCGCCAATGTTTTGCATGGGCGCCGCACCCACGGTCCCCGGAATCAGGCTCAAATTCTCCAGCCCGACCAGGCCATGTGCCAACGTCCACTGCACGAACGGATGCCAGGGCTCGCCCGCTTCCGCCTCGACCACGACACGCCCGGCATCGTCGGACAGCAACCGGATACCGGAACTGTCCATCCGCAACACCAGCGCTGGAATGTCTTGGGTCAGCAGCAGGTTACTGCCGCCACCAATCACCATCACGGGTAATTGGTGCTCGCCGGCATAGGCCAGCAAACCACGAACGTCGTCATCACTGCGGGCCTGAGCGAAGTAACGCGCCTTCACCTCGATACCGAAGCTGTTGAACGGTTTGAGGGAGACCTGAGATTGCACGGCCGCGCTCATAGACGCCCCTTCAATTCGATAACCAGCCCGCGGCACGCCGCCTCGATCAGGTCGAGCACCTCCTCGAAGCCCTGTTCGCCGCCGTAGTAAGGGTCCGGAACTTCATCGATTGCGCCTTCGTAACGACGCAGGAACAGGTCCAGCTCAGCACTCGCGTGCCCAGGCCGCAGGCTTTGCAGGTTGGCAAGATTGCTCTTGTCCATCGCCAGGATCAGGTCGTACTCGTTGAAATGCTCGACGCGGACCTGCTGTGCGCGCTGGCTCGACAGGTCATAACCACGCAGTTGCGCGGCCCGACAGGTGCGGCTGTCGGGCTGCTTGCCGACATGCCAGTCACCGGTCCCGGCCGAGGCAACTTCGATCACATCGGCGAGCCCGGCTTCCGTCAGTTGATGACGCAGTACACCTTCGGCGGTCGGCGAGCGGCAGATATTGCCCAGGCAAACGAACAGAACGCGCATCAAGCCTCCAGCAAGCGCCGCACGCGCTCAAGGTCTTCCGGGGTATCAACACCGACAGGCGGCGCTTCCAGGGCATCGGCCACATGAATCCGCACGCCATGCCAAAGCGCCCGCAGTTGTTCCAGCGCCTCGGCCTTCTCCAGCCAGCACGGGCCCCAACTCACGAAGTCCTGCAAAAAGCCCGCACGGTAGGCGTACATGCCGATGTGACGACGATAAGGCACGCCTTCAGGCAAGCGGTCACGGCTCTTGGCGAAAGCATCACGAGCCCAGGGCAACGGCGCCCGACTGAAGGTCAGGGCCAGGCCGTTGCAGTCGGCGACCAGCTTGACCACATTGGGGTTGAACAGCGACTCGACGTCTTCGATAGGCTCGCCGAGGGTGGCGATGCCTGCCTCCGGATGCTCGGCCAGGTTGGCCGCCACCTGATCGATGATCGAGGGCGGGATCAGCGGCTCGTCACCCTGAACGTTGACCACGATGGCATCGGCCGGCAGGCCCAGGGCAGCAGCCACTTCGGCCAAACGATCAGTGCCGGACTCATGATCTTCACGGGTCAGCAGCACCTCGGCACCGAAGGCCTTGCAGGCCTCTACGATGCCGGGATCATCGGTGGCGATGACCACCCGGGTGGCGCTGCTTTTGCGCGCCTGCTCCCAGACATGCTGGACCATCGGTTTGCCGGCGATGGGCAGCAACGGCTTGCCTGGCAGGCGTGTCGAGCGCAGGCGGGCCGGGATCACGACAGTGAAAGCAACGCTCATTTGTCCAGGCGCTCGTCATCAGTGAGAGTCCGGGCTTCGCTTTCCAGCATCACCGGAATGCCGTCCCGAACCGGATAGGCCAGGCCGGCGCCCTTGCTGATCAGCTCGGTCTTGTCGGCGCTGAGCTTGAGCGGGCCTTTGGTGATCGGGCAAGCGAGGATATCGAGCAGTTTGGTGTCCATGGAAAGTCCTCAGGCGCGTGGCCGGAAACAGAAAAGAATCAGGGCTGCCGGGCCGGCAGCAGGCGCGTCAGTTGCTCATCGAGCCAACGCACGAAAGCCGGCGACGGTTGTGCGTCGACGGCAAGGTACCACCAGTCCGGCTCGGCGAAACTGCGGCATTTCACAGCATCCTTCTCAGTCATCACCAACGGCAGCGCCGGGCTGAAGCTCAGGGCTTCCGGGCTGAAGGCAGCATGATCGGCGAAGGGATGCGGCACAGGCTGCCAGTTTAGTCCTTGCAAGGTATTGAAGAAACGTTGCGGGTTACCGATGCCAGCCACAGCATGCAACGCCTGGCCTGCCGGGAAGTGATCCAGCGGGCGGCGCTCGCCGCTGCTCAGGTTGACCAGCGCGGTGGGCTGCAGGGTGAACGCGAAACCGTCTTCGCGATCTGCAGCAGCCCCGTTGTAGAGCAGCGCATCGACCTCTTGCAGACGCTCGACAGGTTCACGCAATGGCCCTGCGGGCAGGCAACGGCGATTACCAAGTCCGCGGGCAGCATCGATCAGCACTAGTTCCAAGTCGCGAGCCAGGCGATAGTGCTGCAAGCCGTCGTCGCAGAGAATCAGATCCAGCGGTTCGGCCTCAAGCAGCGCACGCACCGCTTGCGAACGGTCCGGATCAATCATCAACGGTACACCGCTGCGCTGGACGATCAACAGTGGCTCGTCACCGGCCTGGCTGGCCGGCTGGTCGACGCACACCCGCCAGGGCAATTGTGGCGGCGTGGCGCCGTAGCCGCGGCTGACCACACCAACGCGCAGGCCGCGCTGGCGACAATGCTCGATCAGAAAGAGAATCAGCGGGGTCTTGCCGGTGCCGCCCACGGTGATGTTACCCACCACCAGCACCGGCAAAGGCGCGCGGTAGATATCACCCTGGCCTGCCAGAAAACGCTCGCGCTTGCCGCGCACCACCTTGCGGTACAGCGCTTCCAGCGGGGACAACAGCGCAAGCAACGGATGGCCTTTATACCAGGCCTCCAGCAGGCGATCGGCGAAAGCCATCAGGGCGTCCCCGGCGCAGCCTCGACCGTGGTCATGCGCAGGTGGCTGAAGCCGAGCTTGCCGGCCGCGTCCATTGCAGTCACCACGGCCTGGTGCGGTGTCTTGCCGTCAGCGCTGATTGCCAGCGGCAGCTTGGTGTCACCGCCCGCTTCCTTTTGCAGCGCCTCGGTCAGCGTGGCCAGGTCGCTCTTGGGTAGCAGATGGTTGTTCACCGAATAAACGCCCTCCGCGCTGATGCTGATTTCCACCAGCTTCTGCTCGGAGTCCGGCACCGGCGCGCCGCTCGCGGCCTCGGGCAGTTCCACGCGCAACTGGGTTTCGCGGGTGAAGGTGGTAGTGACGACGAAGAACAGCAACAGGATGAAGACCACATCGATCAACGAAGCCAGGTTGATATCAACGTTCTCGCGTTGCTTGCGCCGAAATTTCACGCCTTGCTCCCGGCAGCCAGATCAACGTCACGGTCGCCCTGCACCACCTCGACCAGCTTGATCGCTTCCTGCTCCATCCCGACCACCAGCTCATCGATCCGGCGCTGCAGGAAACGGTGGAAGAACACTGCGGGAATACCGACCATCAAGCCCGCAGCCGTGGTGATCAGTGCCTTGGAGATACCGCCAGCCAGAACTGCGGCATTGGTGGTCATGCCAGAGCCCATGAACGAACTGAAGATATCGATCATGCCCAGCACCGTGCCGAGCAGACCCAGCAACGGCGCCATCGCGGCGATGGTGCCGAGGGCGTTGATGTAGCGCTCCAACTCATGGATGACCCGGGCAGCAGCCTCTTCAATGCACTCTTTCATGATCTCGCGACCATGACGGGAGTTGGCCAGGCCTGCGGCGAGGATCTCGCCCAGCGGCGAATCGGCACGCAGCGCCTTGAGCTTTTCAGTGTTGAGCTGCTTGTCCTTGATCCAGCGCCAGACCTGCCCCAGCAGGTGTGGCGGCGTGACGCGACTGGCGCGCAGGGTCCACAGGCGTTCGGCAACGATAGCCATGGCAGCGATGGAACTCAGAATGATCGGCAGCATCATCCAACCACCGGACTTGACCAATTCCCACACTTTAAGGACCCCCTCGGAAAAAGTTCTGCACTCTACCATAGGGGGCGGTGGCTGCCGAAGACTGTCACGTCGGTTCACGCCAGAAACGGCGCTGTTCACGCAGGCCATGGGGAGCACCGAAACTGCCCAGGCGCAGGCGTACCGCGCCAAGCAGCGCACTGTCGTAGGTGGCGATGCCCAATGCCGCGTACCGCGCCATGACCAGCGGCGCGGGATGACCGAAACCGTTGTGACGCCCGCGAGAAATCAGTACGCCGCGGGGCGTCAGGGCCCTGAGGAAGCGTGAGCTGGAGGAACTCTTGCTGCCGTGATGCGGCGACTGCAGCCAGTCCACCGGGCCGGCCTGAAATCCCTCCAGCCACGCCTGCTCGGCATGGCGGTCGATATCGCCTGCCAGCAGCAGCGTTTCTCCCCCGGCCTCTACGCGAAGGGTGCAGGAATGCTGGTTGCTGTCAGTGGCCTGCGTCCATTGCCAGAGGGAAAACCGCACGCCATCCCACTCCCATTGTTCTCCACTGATGCACGGTTCGGCTTGCAGCGCTTCGGCCATCTCGTCCGGCTCGCCACCGAGCACCCTTCGTACCAGCAATCCACGCTGCACCGCGAGCGCGCCACCGGTATGGTCAGCATGGGCGTGGCTGAGCACCATCAGGTCCAGGGCCTTCACTCCCAGCTTGCGCAGAGTCGGCAGCACCACCAACTCGCCAAGGTCCACTTCGGCCCGCGTCGGGCCAGCATCAAAAAGCATCGCGTGCTGACGGGTGCGCAAGACGTACGCCAACCCCTGCCCTACATCCAGTTGCCAGACTTCCACCTGCCCTTCGGGAATGCCCTCGCGCGGAGTGAAACCCGCCAGCAAGAGCAACGGCCAGCCGAGCACGCGCATCGGCAGCCCACTGGGCAACAGCAACAAAAACGCCCCGACAGCCACCAGGAGCCAGCTCCACAGCGGTAATTGCGGGGCGATCCAGGCCGGTTGCCAGGCGGCCAGCCAAGCGAGCAGATCGAAAAGGACGTTGAGCAGTGCACCGGCCAGCCATAGCAGGCTTTCGCCAATGATTGGCAACGGCAGGAGCAGCGTACCCAACAGCGCCAGCGGCAACACCAGGATACTGAGCCATGGCACGGCAAACAGGTTGGCCAGCGGCGCGCTGAGGCTGACCGGTAGCCCAAGCGCAAGCAACACCGGCAACAATCCAATTGCGATAAACCACTGCGCCCGCCCCCAGGCCAGCCACGCCGACCAGGCACCCAGGCGACCGCTGAAAATCAGCAACAACACCGCCACCGCCGAGAACGACAACCAGAAACCGGGCAACAGACTGGCGAGGGGCTCGAACAACAGCACGCCATTGAGGGCAATCAGCAACGGCCAGGCGATGCCCAGGTGCCGGTAGCGCAAGCGCCAGGCCAGCACTACCGCGAGCATGATGCAGGCCCGCTGCACGGGCACCTGGAAACCGGCCAGCAAGCCATAGCCGAGCGCAGCGGCGAAGGCCAGCCCGCAGGCCCACGGCAACCACGGCAGGCGCCGCGGCCACCAGCCCAGTCGCGCCAAGCCACTGACCAGCGCGTAGACCAGCCCCGCGAGCAAGCCGATATGCTGCCCGGAAATCACCAACAGGTGGACCGTGCCGGTGGCCTGCAAGGTTTGCCAGTCCTCCCGTTCAAGCCCTGCGCCATCACCGAGCACCAACGCAATCAACGCGCGTTCGCGCCCATTGGCATCGACCGCCAGCAAGCGCTGGCGAATGCCGTCACGCCATGCCGCAGTGGCCGGCTCCAGCCGCTCGCCGGCCTTGACCGTCCCCTGCGCGCCGATGCGTCTGGCCAGCAATACCGCCTGCGGATCGGACGCATGAGGATTGAGTAAACCTTGTGGACGCTTGAGATTCACCGCCAGGCGCCAACGCTCACCACTTCTGACCGGCGGCCCCTCCGGCCAGCTCAAACGCAAAAGATGCGGTAGCTCAGCACGGCGGGACTGCGCCTCGGCCAGCTCGAAACGGACACCACGCTCGCCCTGCTCCGGTAGTCCGACCACCCGCCCTTCGAGCCACAGCGTGCGTCCGTCCAGATCCCTCGCCAGACGGTCGTTCAGCGCACTCTGGGCGCACAGACAGGCCCAACACAGGCCAAACAGGAAAAAAGCCAACGGGAAGGCGCGCCGCCAGAGGCAGACCAGCCCTAGCAACGCGAAGGTAACCAGCCAGCCGACGGACGGCAGCTCCGGCATGAATCTCAGGCACAACAGCCCGAGCGCGAGCGACAACATCCCTGTGCGCGTCATTTGTACTCCGATTGAACAAAACCCCTCCGCAGGCTTAGATCAACACGGGCCAACGCTCACTTATTAATTGTCACAAAGTCTGAATAGTCACTACTTGTAATACGTGCATACTTGCCCACTTCCGACCGCCGAGACCCCACATGCCGCGTCGACTTTTCAAACGCTACATGCCCGATCCGACGAGCATCCGGGAACACAAGTCCTTACGATTCCTCGGTCGGCTGCTGCATGACGCCAACCTCTGGCACCTCAACCGTCACTCGGTGGCCCGGGCCATGGCAGTTGGTATTTTCGCCGCCTTCATCCCGATTCCGATGCAGATGCTGCTGGCCGCCAGCCTGGCTATTCTGGTGCGTGGCAACATGCCGATCGCCGTCAGCCTGGTCTGGCTGACCAATCCGATCACCATGCCGCCGGTGTTCTATTGCACCTATCAAATGGGCGCCTGGCTGATGCAGATCCCGGCTCGCACCTTGCCGGAAGAAATCACCTTCGAATGGATCACCGACCAGTTATCCACATTGTGGCAACCCTTCCTTCTCGGCTCGGTAGTCTGCGGCGTGCTGCTCGGCGCCCTGGCCTACTGCCTGACCATGCTCTACTGGCGCTGGTGGGTAGGTCGGCAGTGGCGCCGGCGCAAGGCGAAATCAGCTACGCATTCCACGCCCACTGATCAGTAGGCGAACACACCCGAAGTACAGCACTGCGGTGGCAACCAGCATGAAGGTGATGGCAACGCCGATACGGATATCGGACACACCGAGAATGCCGTAGCGGAACGAGTTGACCATGTGCAGTACCGGGTTGGCCATCGATACGGTCTGCCAGAACGGCGGCAGCAGGTTGATCGAATAGAACACCCCGCCGAGGTAGGTCAGGGGCGTCAGGACGAATGTCGGAATAATCGAGATATCGTCGAAGTTGCGCGCAAAGACCGCGTTGATGAAGCCCAACAGCGAGAAGATGGTCGCGGTCAACAACACCACCAGCACCGTCACACCCAGGTGATGCACCTGCAGATGGGTGAAGAACAGCGACAGCAAGGTCACGATCACCCCCACCGCCAGTCCGCGCAACACGCCACCGAGGGTGTAGCCGATAAGAATGGTGTGCGGCGAGACCGGTGAAACCATCAGTTCTTCGATGGAACGCTGGAACTTGCTGCCGAAGAAGCTCGACACCACGTTGCCGTAGGAGTTGGTGATCACCGACATCATGATCAGACCCGGCACGATGTACTCCATGTAGGTGAAGCCACCCATGTCACCGATCTGCCGGCCGATAAGGTTACCGAAGATGACGAAGTACAGGACCATGGTGATCGCCGGCGGCAGCAGGGTCTGCGGCCAGATCCGGGTGAAACGGCGTACTTCGCGGTAGACGATGGTGTTGAGGGCGACCAGATTGGCGCGCAGTTCCGAGCTCATATCGCCACCTTGGAGAGATTCTTTTCAACCAGGGACACGAACAACTCCTCGAGACGATTGGTCTTGTTGCGCAGGCTGATCACTTCGATGTTCTGCAAGGCCAGTTGGCCGAACAGCGCAGTGATGCCCACTTCCTTGTCGACCTGGACTTCCAGGGTGTGCGGATTGATCAGGCGGCAGGGATAACCGGCCAGTTGCGGTGTCTGCGCCAGGTCATGCTTCAGGTCGAGCACGAATGTTTCGACGTGCAGCTTGCCCAGCAACTGGCGCATGCTGGTGTTCTCGACAATGGTGCCGTGATCGATGATGCCGATGTTGCGGCACAACTGTTCGGCCTCTTCCAGGTAGTGCGTGGTGAGGATGATGGTGATGCCTTGCTGGTTCAGCTCGGTGAGGAAGCCCCACATCGAACGGCGCAGCTCGATATCCACACCCGCGGTCGGCTCGTCGAGGATCAACAGGCGAGGCTGATGGATCAGCGCCCGGGCAATCATCAGCCGGCGCTTCATGCCACCGGACAGCGAACGAGACGGCACGTCGCGCTTGTCCCACAGCCCCAGTTGCGTCAGATATTGCTCGGCGCGCTCGTTGGCAACCTTCGGCGGAATACCGTAGTAGCCGGCCTGGGTGACGACGATGTCGAAGGTCTTTTCGAACTGGTTGAAGTTGAACTCCTGGGGCACCACGCCGATGCTGCGCTTGAGCGCGGCGGGCTGACGGTCCAGGTCGTGGCCGAAGACACTGACGCTGCCGCTGGTCTTGTTCACCAGGGTCGAGAGAATGCCGATGGTTGTGGATTTGCCGGCGCCGTTGGGGCCGAGCAAAGCGAAGAAGTCACCTTCGGCGACGTCCAGATCAATGCCCTTGAGGGCCTGGAAGCCGTTGCCGTAGGTCTTGGTTAGCTGCCGAATGGACAGAGCAGAACTCATAGCGGTTTTTTGCACCGTTGGAATTATTCGTGAATCAGGCGGCGAACGGGCCCGCCCGTCGCATTAATGCGGGCCATGGTGCAAGCCCCGGCCACACAAGTACAGTCAAGCCTATCGATAATAACTATCGCATTGAGCGAAGCTTTCAGGTCAGCGCGGTCATGACCGCCGCCTGGTAAGCCGGACGCTCGCGCAGGCGCTCGTACCAGGCACGCAGGTGACGCATTTCCGGCCGCTCGATGGGCATCTCAAACCAGGCGTAGGCGAAACAGCCCAGGGGAATATCACCCATGCCCGGGGCCTGGCCGGAAAGGAAGGGTTGCGACGCCAACGTGTCGTCGGCGATCAACAACAGTTGCGCACAGGTCTTGTGCGCGGCATTGATTGCCACCCAGTCACGCTGGTCTTCCGGTGTGCGCAGGATGCCCCAGAACAATGGGCGGAATGGCGTCGCCAGCGACGACGTGGTCCAGTCCATCCACTTGTCGGCCTTGGCGCGCTCGACCGGATCCTCTGGATACCAGGCGGTGCCCGGTGCATGTTTCGCGCACAGATACCGGACGATGGCATTGGACTCCCAGAGCACCAGGCCATCATCTTCGATCATCGGCACCAACCCGTTGGGGTTGAGTGCGCGGTACTGCGGTTCATTGACCAACCCGAACGCACCACCGGCGTCCACAGACTGGAAATCCAACCCCAGCTCCTGCGCGCACCACAGCACTTTCCTGACGTTGCTGGAATTCTTCCGGCCCCAGATCTTGAGCATGACGACATCCTGATATCTGCAAGGGACGCCCAGTCTACTCCAGCGTGACGCCCAGGCAATCGCCGAGCAGCCCCGGCGAACTCCATCGCCAACAACCTGTCACTGTTCAGACAATGCCGTTCGGCAGAGGCCGGCTACGCTCTGTGGGACGTACTGACACGTGCAAGGTTTCCAGGAGGAAAGACTATGTTGCTGTTGTGGTTAGTGGTGCTCGTGCTGGGCTCGGCCTGGCTGGCGCACCGACGGACACCGGCGTTGCCGGCCCTGGCGCTCGTCGCAGCGTACGTGCTGGCGATGGGTATCTTTTCGCGGGCGCCCGGATGGCTGACTGTCCTGCTCCTGCTGGTGGTGGCCGCTATCGCCGCTCCTTTGCTGCTCCCGGACCTGCGCCGCAAGCTGTTTACCGCGCCGATGTTCAACTGGTTCCAGCGCACCCTGCCGCCCATGTCGACCACCGAGCGCGAGGCGATCGACGCCGGTACCGTGTGGTGGGACGGCGAACTGTTCAGCGGTCGCCCGGACTGGAACACGCTGCTGAGTTATCCAAAGGCCGAACTGAGCGCCGAGGAACAGGCATTCATCGACGGCCCCACCGAAGAACTCTGCGCCATGGTCAGCGACTGGCAGATCGGCCAGGACATGGACCTGCCCGCCGAAGCCTGGGCGCATATCAAGGCACATGGCTTCTTCGCCCTGATCATTCCCAAGGAGTACGGCGGCAAGGGCTTTTCCGCCTACGCCCACTCGCAGGTGGCGATGAAACTGGCCACCCGCAGCGGCGACCTCGCCTCCACCGTGATGGTGCCCAACTCCCTCGGTCCCGCAGAGTTGCTGCTGCATTACGGTACCGATGAACAACGCAACCACTACCTGCCCCGCCTCGCCCGTGGCGAGGAAATCCCCTGCTTCGCCCTCACGGGTCCCCTCGCCGGGTCCGATGCCGGTGCCATGCCCGACACTGGCATCATTTGCAAAGGACAGTGGCAAGGGCAGGAAGTCCTGGGTCTGCGCCTGAACTGGGAAAAGCGCTACATCACCCTGGGACCGGTCGCCACCTTACTGGGCCTCGCCTTCAAAGCTTATGACCCTGACCACCTGCTGGGTGACAAGGAAGAGCTGGGCATCAGCCTGGCGCTGATTCCGACCGACACCCCCGGCGTCGATATCGGCAAGCGTCACCACCCGCTGGGCGCAGCGTTCATGAATGGGCCCAACGCCGGCAAGGACGTGTTCGTGCCGCTGGACTTCCTGATTGGCGGCCAGGACATGCTCGGCAAAGGCTGGATGATGCTGATGAACTGCCTGTCGGTGGGACGCTCGATTTCCCTGCCGGCGGTAGGCACCGGCGCAGCCAAATTCACCAGCTTGGTCAGTGGCCAATACGCGCAGATTCGGGAACAGTTCAACGTGCCACTGGCAGCCTTCGAGGGCATCCAGGAATCCCTGGCACGTATCGGCGGCAACGCCTGGCTGATGGACAGTGCGCGAATCCTGACCGCCAAGGCCGTCGACCTTGGCGAGAAACCATCGGTACTCTCGGCGATCCTCAAGTACCACCTGACCGAGCGCGGCCGCGAATGCATCCAGCACGCCATGGATATCCACGGCGGCAAGGGCATCATCATGGGCCCGAACAATTACCTGGGACGCAGTTGGCAGGGCGCGCCGATCTTCATCACGGTCGAAGGCGCCAACATTCTCTCGCGCAACCTGATGATCTTCGGCCAGGGCGCAATTCGCTGCCACCCCTTCGTTCTCAAGGAAATGGCGCTGGCAGGACGGGAAGACCATGAGCAGGCACTCAAGGAGTTCGACACCCTGCTGCTGCGCCATATCGGTTTCGCCGTGGGCAATGCTGCCAGCACGCTGATACTCGGACTTGGGCTGGGGCATTTTGAAAAAGCGCCAGGTGACGCGCTCAGCCAAGGCTATTTCCGCGCGCTCAATCGCCAGGCCGCGGCCTTCGCGCTGCTGGCGGATCTGTGCATGATGCTGCTGGGCGGCGAGTTGAAGCGACGTGAGCGGTTGTCCGCACGGCTGGGCGATGTCCTCAGTCACCTGTACCTGAGTTCGGCGGCGCTCAAGCGTTACCACGACCTGAATTCACCGGAACACCTGCAACCGCTGCTGCGCTGGGCCATGGAGGAAAGTCTCGGCCAGGCGGAGAAGGCGCTGGACCGCCTGCTTGATAACTTCCCGAGTCGGCTGCTCGGCGGTGCCTTGCGGCTGATCGTATTCCCCTTCGGCCGGCGCCATACCGGCCCCAGCGATGAACTGGACGCGGAAATCGCCGCACTGATCGGTCGCGCCGCTGGCGACCCGGCCCTGGAAGCCTTGCTCGCCGGCTGTTATCGCCCGACCGACGCGCAGGATCCGGTTGGCGCCCTGCAGCACGCCAGCCAACTGCTTGCCGATAGCACCGCATTGCACAAACAGCTACGTCATGCCCTGAAAAATGGCGAACTGACCGTACAGGCCGGCGAACCATTGATCGACGCGGCCGTGCGAGCGGGCGTCCTCGATGCCGATCAAGCCAGCCAGTTGCACGCCGCTGAAACGGCACGCAGACGCGTCATTGACGTCGATGCCTTCACCAAGGAGGAATTGTCGCCCGTCGAAGGCAAGGTGCGCTGAGCATAATCCGACCGGGACATCGGGCGTCGGGAGCCGTATACTCCCGCGCCCGTTTTTGCTTTAGAGGATCGCCAGCATGGCCAATGCACACCTGGACTACCATCTCGCCCTGCTCAACCACCTGCGCAGCATCCTCGTCGCCCTGGGCGAAGCCGAACAAGTGCCGGAGGAAAGTCACGGCCTGTTCCTCGAACGCTTCGACGATCTGCTGGAGCAACTGCCCCACGATCCGCTGGAAAGCCAGTACCTGGGCCAGGACCTGATGTGCCAGGTCATTCAACGTTATCCACAGATCGCCCACCTGGTACCGCGCGACCTGTTGTGGTTCTTCGGCGGCGACTGCCTGCATTTCATGCCGGACGACGAACTGGACCTGTACCAGGCCCTGGAAGAACGCCGCTACGATGCCGAACAGAATGAAGAGCCATTTGACTGGAACCAGGAAAAACAACTGCTGAGCATGTCGCTCAACGACAGCAAGCACTGATAAAGACGCCGCTCATTGAAGCGGCGTTTTTTTTGCCTGAGCGCTTGATGGCGCACAGCGACGAAGCCCGGTTTCGGGCCCGCTGGGCGTGAATGGTTTTTTCCGCAGAAACGAAAAAAGGACCCGAAGGTCCTTTTTTCTTGGCTACAGTACTCGATTGAATCCTGTAGCACCATATTTGGAGCGGGAAACGAGACTCGAACTCGCGACCCCGACCTTGGCAAGGTCGTGCTCTACCAACTGAGCTATTCCCGCATATTGGCGTCCCCTAGGGGACTCGAACCCCTGTTACCGCCGTGAAAGGGCGGTGTCCTAGGCCACTAGACGAAGGGGACTCTGCCCAAAACATGCATCGCATGTTTCAGTGACCAGAGTTTAATCCTGAAGATTGAACCCTGGATTTCTTTACAAGCCCTGCCGTTAAGCAAAGCCTTTGTAAACTGGAGCGGGAAACGAGACTCGAACTCGCGACCCCGACCTTGGCAAGGTCGTGCTCTACCAACTGAGCTATTCCCGCATTGGCGTCCCCTAGGGGACTCGAACCCCTGTTACCGCCGTGAAAGGGCGGTGTCCTAGGCCACTAGACGAAGGGGACACGCTACAACTTCACTCCCTGCCGCGTTTCGCTGTGTGCTTTACGCTGCAAGTGGCGCGCATTCTAGGGATGCTTTGAAAGGTCGTCAACCCCCAATTAGAAATTTATTTAAATCAATGACTTCGCCGCGTTTAGGACCGCCCGGGCAAGCTAGCCGCCCTATTCTTCCAGCCGCCGCTGCCGATAGAGGAAAGGACGGTAAAACAATTGCCCAAGTGTGACACAGGGCAAATTGCCATCAATCCTCCTCCGGCTTCTGCCAAACTGCTCTATCCGGGCAATAGGGAAGCCACTACACTCAATCGGTAACCCTGACTGACGAGGCGTGAACGGTGACACCACTATTGATTACCCTGCTTATCGTGGCGGGTATCGCCTTACTCATCGTGATCGGCTATCTGAATAACGTAGTCGAGAACAACAAGCTGGAGCGGGCACGACTTAAAGTCGAGCTGGCCGAGCGCTTGCGGCGTTGTGGCGAGATCACCGAAACGTTCCCGGGCCAGTTGATGACTCCGGCGCTCAAGCTGCTGCTGACTCGCCTCGAACTCAACCTCAACCAGCGCCAACTGTCACTGGACAAGCACAACAGCAATATCCAGAGCCGTATCGCCGAGCTGGAAACCCTGATCGCCCAGGGCGAATCGCTGCCGGTGAGCAACCCGCCCGGCCCGATTCAGACCGAAGCCCGCGCCAAGGATATCCGCTTCCTTCTGGAAGCTCTGCACAGTCAGGTCGTCCGTGCCTGCCAGGAAGGTTTCCTGGCCACCAACGAAGCCAAGTACTGGGTCAAGGAAATCCGCCACATCCTGGTCAAGCTGCATATCGAGTTCTTCAATAACCTGGGTCAGGCCGCATTGCAGCAAAACCAGCCTGGGCATGCCCGCCTCGCTTTCGAACGCGGCGTGCAATACCTGCGCAAGCAACCGGAACCCGCGCAGTACCGCGAACAACTGGAATACATGGAAAAGCTTCTGGCGCGCGCCAATGCCATGGTGCTGGACACCATCGAGCCGACCGAGAGCGACGTCAACGCACTGACCGAAGGTCTGAAGACGGACGAAGAAGAAAACTGGAAGAAGAAAGTCATCTACGACTGAGAACATCAGATACAAAGAAAGAGGGGCCGCAATGGCCCCTCTTCTGTTTCCGCCAATCGCCAATCAGCAATCGGTCGACTGCAGGAAAATCCCCGCCAGATGCTCCAGCCCCGCCTGATCCTCGACGGTAAAGCGTGCGAGCTTCGGACTGTCCAGATCCAGCACGCCAATCAGGCGCCCGTCCTTGACCAGCGGAATTACCAATTCGCTGTTCGAGGCACTGTCGCAAGCGATATGCCCGGGAAACGCATGGACATCCTCGACCCGTTGGGTCTGCAGACTCGCAGCGGCGGCACCGCACACACCCCGGCCGAAAGCGATTCGCACACAGGCGACCTGACCCTGGAAAGGCCCTAGCACCAATTCGCCTTCGCGATTGAGGTAGAAGCCCGCCCAGTTCAGGTCTTCGACCTGGTTATAGAGGAAGGCGGAAAACTGTGCGGCATTGGCGATGAAGTCACGCTCGCCCGAGAGCAAGGCTTCCAGTTGCGCCGCCAGCAGCGCGTAGCCGCCAAGCCCCGCTCCCGCCGCATTCAAGTCGATCATTTGTGTTGCTCCAGCAGTTTGAGTCCAACCCAGTAGCGGGCGAACTGGTAGGCACAGCGGCCATTTCGGTTGCCGCGACCGGTTGCCCAGCGAATTGCGGCCTTTTCCAGGTCCTCGTCGCGCACCCAGACCAGACCCGGCCCCTTGGCCAGTTCGCGGATCCAGTGCTCGACCACATTGAGGAAATGCTCCTGGGTAAACGGATAGAACGACAACCACAGGCCGAAACGATCAGACAAGGCGATCTTGTCTTCTACCGCCTCGCTGGGGTGCAGTTCGCCATCCACCATCTTCCAGTTTTCGTTGTCGCTCTGCTTCTCCGGCACCAGGTGCCGGCGATTGGAGGTGGCGTACAGCAGCACATTATCCGGGGCCTGTTCGAGCGAGCCGTCCAGCACGCTCTTGAGCACCCGGTAATCGCCCTCGCCGGCCTCGAACGACAGGTCGTCGCAGAACAGCACAAAACGCTGCGGCAACTTGTGCAATTGCTCCACCACCCGCGGCAGGTCAGCCAGGTGATCACGCTCGATCTCGATCAGACGCAAACCGGCGTCGGCGTGCTCGGCCAGCAGCGCACGCACCAGCGAGGATTTACCGGTGCCACGCGAGCCCCACAGCAGCGCATGGTTGGCGGGCACGCCATCGAGAAACTGGCGGGTGTTGCGCCCGAGTTGGTCGCGCTGCTGATCGACTCCGATCAGGTCAGACAAACGAATGTCCAGGCTCACTTCCAGCGGCGACAGATAACCGCTGCGCCCATCGCGCTGCCAACGCGCCGCCAGGCAGCGGCTCCAGTCGATTTCCGGGCGCAGCGCCGGCAACAGCGGTTCGAGGCGGGCCAGGACACTTTCGGCACGTTCGAGAAATGCGGTCAAACGAGGGTCCACGAGAATTCCTCAAGTCATATTCAGGCGAAAAGGAGCAAGCTGAATGTGCGACAGTACATGCCAGCAGCCGGGATTGATCGGCTATGCTTGCGCAGCGCATGGAATGTGGAACTGGCTCGGGACCATGGATATCAAGTTCACCAATCGCCTGTCGTACAAGCAAGCCCGGTTGACAGTCCTCGTCGGCTTCATCCTGGGGACATTGCTCAGTTTCATCCAGATCGGGATCGATTATGCCAGCGAAGACGCCTCCATCAACCGCGAGATGCAGGCATTGCTTGATATCAGTCACAACACCGCTTCGCGCATCGCTTACAACATCGACGCCGAACTGGCCCAGGAGCTGACCCTCGGCCTGCTGCAATCGCCCGCCATCATCCGCGCCCAACTGGTCGACAACAACGACACTGTCCTCGCCGACATGCAGCGCCCTCGCCAGGAAAGTGCTTACCGCGTCATCAGCGACTTCCTGTTTGGCAACAACCGCCAGTTCAAGAATCGCCTGTACCTCAGCCACATGCCCGACGAATACCTCGGCACGCTGTACCTGGATGTGGACACCTTCGCCTTCGGCAGCCGCTTCCTCAAACGGGCCGAAGTGACGCTGCTCAACGGCTTCGTGCGCAGCCTGGTGCTGACCGGTATTCTCCTCGCGCTCTTCTATATGATGCTGACCAAGCCATTGGTGCGGGTGATCAGCTCCCTGAGCAGCAGTGACCCGCACGACCCCAACCAGGGCAAGCTGCCCTTCCCCGTCGGTCATGAACACGATGAGATCGGCGTGCTGGTCAAGGTCGCCAATCAGCAGTTCGTCACCATGGCCACCGAAATCAAACAGCGGCGCAATGCCGAGAACCGACTGACCGAATACCTCAACGAACTGGAAAACATTGTTTCCGCCCGCACCGACGAGCTAAAAGCCAGCAACACGCGCCTGAGCCAGTCCAATGAGGAACTGGAAGACGCGCGACGGCGCGCGCTGGACATGGCCCAGGCCCGCGCCGCCTTCCTGGCCAATATGAGCCATGAAATCCGGACGCCGCTGAACGGTCTGCTCGGCATGATCGCGCTGTCGCTGGACAGTCCGCTCAACGCCGAACAACGCCAGCAACTGGCCATCGCCCATGATTCGGGCAAGGTGCTGGTGGAGTTGCTCAACGATATCCTTGATCTGTCCAAGTTCGACGCCGGCCAGCTCGAACTGGAGCGGATCCCCTTCGACCTCGGCGCCCTCGTGGAGGACACCGCCAACCTGTTGTCGCAAAACACCGCACCCAACGTCGAACTGACGTGCCTGATCAACCCGACATTCCCCGCCATGGTGCTGGGCGATCCGACACGGGTCCGGCAGATCGTCAGCAACCTGCTGTCCAACGCACTCAAGTTCACCCGATTCGGGCGTGTGGATGTGCGCCTTAGCGTCTACAACGGCGGCGTGCGCATCGATGTCTGCGATACCGGCATCGGTATCGCCCAGGAAGCCCAGACCAGGATTTTCCAGCCCTTCATCCAGGCCGCCGCCGGGATTACCCGTCAATACGGCGGCACAGGCCTGGGCCTGACCCTGACCAACAACCTCTGCGAAGCCATGCAGGGTCGGCTGAGCATCAGTTCCGAAAGCGGTTTTGGCAGCCAGTTCAGTGCGGAACTACCACTGCCGAGCCACACCGGCGCCGTCACCTACGAGCCCCTCCACGGCAACGTGATCGCCATCAGCAACGCCAACAGCGGGCTGGCCGAGTTGCTGCAAACCCTGCTGCCGCGCTGGGGCGTGAATTATCAGCGGCACGATCGTATCGATCAGCTTGGCGACAGCAATCCGGACCTGCTGATTACCGACGATCTGGACAGCCTGATGACCCTGCGCCCGACCATCAAGGCGCCGATCCTGTTGATCACCGCCTACGGCAACTTCCTGCCAGGCGACCAGGCCACCGGCCTCGCCCCGCTACAGCAACAGGCTCGCCCCCTGGCCCGGAGCGCTTTGTATCAGGCACTGCGCCGGGTACTTTCGCGCGTCGATGAAGGCGCGCCTGCCAAACAAGCCGAAAAGCCCGCCAGCGTGCGCCGGGCGCGGATACTGCTGGTAGAAGACAACCCGGTCAACCAACTGGTGGCCAAGGGCATGCTGGGCAAGCTGGGCTGCGAGGTGAGCGTCGCCGCACACGGCGCCGACGCCCTGGAGCAACTGGAAAACGGGAGTTTTGATCTGGTGCTGATGGACTGCAACATGCCGGTGATGGATGGCTACGAAGCCAGCCGCCGCATCCGCCAGAGCGGACGCTGGCCGAACCTGCCGATCGTAGCCCTGACTGCCAACGCCATGCCCGAAGAGCGCGAGCGGTGCCGGGCGGCGGGGATGAACGACTATCTGGCGAAGCCGTTCCGCCGCGAGGAGCTACTGGCCCTGATCGACCATTGGGTGCCGCCGGTGATTATTTGAGCAGTGCTTCGATATCGGCGCTCAAGGCATCCGGCCTGGTGGTCGGCGCATAACGCGAGACCTTTCCGGTACGCGGATCGAAGAGGAATTTGGTGAAATTCCACTTGATCCCTTGCGAGCCCAGCAGGCCGGGCGCGCGCTTTTTCAACTCGACGAACAGCGGATGGGCATCTGCGCCGTTGACGTCGACCTTCCTGAACAGCGGGAAGCTGACACCGAAGTTCAACTCACAGAACTGCGAAATGGCCGTCTCGTCACCCGGCTCCTGCTTGCCGAACTGATTGCAGGGGAAACCCAGCACCACCAGGCCCTGCTCGCGATAGTGCTGCCAAAGCGCCTCAAGTCCTTTGTACTGGGGCGTGAAGCCGCACTGGCTGGCGGTATTTACGACCAACAGTGCCTTGGCCGGAAAGTCCGCCAGGGTCTTCTGCTCACCCTTGATGGTGGTGCAGGGGATATTCAGCAATTCGCCAGCCATTCACATCGCTCCTTAATTGAATGAACGCGTTTTCAGCGTGGTACCAATTCCAGGCACACCGAGTTGATGCAGTAACGCAGGCCGGTGGGTGGCGGTCCGTCGGGGAATACATGACCCAAATGGGCATCACACTGGGCACAGGTAACTTCGGTACGGATCATCCCGTGGGAGGTATCGCGTATCTCGATCATCGCGCTGTCTTCGATCGGCTCGTAGAAGCTCGGCCAGCCACAGCCGGAGTCGAATTTTGCCTTCGAATCGAACAACGGGGCGTCACAGCAGATGCAATGGTAGACGCCATCGGTCCGGGTCGCGTTGTACTTGCCGCTGAACGGGCGCTCGGTGCCTTTCAGGCGGCAAACCTGATACTGCTCGGGGTCGAGCATCTCACGCCATTCTTCAAGGGTTTTCTCTAACTTTTGCATGTGCAGGCCTCGGCAAATCAAAAAGCCCGTGCAGCTTCTTTTCGTCTGTACGGGTGGCACGTATTATTGCGCCTCAATTCAGACGTCAGTCTGGCACCCGCGTTACTCGCATTTCAAACCTTTTCAAAGCGCAGTGCGCGGCGATCTTTTCCAAACGGGATCACATCATGCAGGTCAGCAAATCGAACAAGCTCGCCAACGTCTGCTATGACATTCGCGGCCCGGTGCTCAAGCACGCCAAGCGACTGGAGGAGGAAGGCCATCGCATCCTCAAGCTGAATATCGGCAACCCCGCGCCCTTTGGCTTCGAGGCGCCCGAGGAAATTCTCCAGGATGTGATCCGCAATCTGCCAACCGCCCAAGGCTACAGCGACTCCAAAGGCCTGTTCAGCGCCCGCAAGGCGGTCATGCAGTACTGCCAGCAGAAGCAGATCGAAGGTGTCGGCATCGAGGACATCTACCTCGGCAACGGCGTTTCCGAACTGATCGTGATGTCGATGCAGGCCCTGCTCAACAATGGCGACGAAGTGCTGATCCCGGCACCGGATTACCCGCTGTGGACCGCCGCGGTCAGCCTGGCCGGCGGCCGGCCGGTGCATTACCTGTGCGACGAGCAGGCCGACTGGTTCCCTGACCTGGAAGACATCAAGGCCAAGATCACCCCCAACACCAAGGCCATGGTGATCATCAACCCGAACAACCCTACCGGCTCCGTGTACTCCCGCGAAGTGCTGCTGGGCATGCTTGAACTGGCGCGCCAACACAACCTGGTGGTGTTCTCCGACGAAATCTACGACAAGATCCTCTACGACGAAGCCGTGCACATCAGCAGCGCATCCCTGGCGCCTGACCTGCTCTGCCTGACCTTCAACGGCCTGTCCAAGTCCTACCGCGTGGCCGGTTTCCGCTCCGGCTGGCTGATCATCTCCGGCCCCAAGCAACACGCCCAGAGCTACATCGAAGGCCTCGACATCCTGGCCAACATGCGCCTGTGCGCCAACGTGCCGTCCCAGCACGCCATCCAGACCGCCCTTGGCGGTTACCAGAGCATCAACGACCTGGTCCTGCCGCAAGGCCGCCTGCTGGAACAGCGCAACCGCACCTGGGAACTGCTCAACGACATCCCGGGCGTCAGCTGCGTCAAGCCGATGGGCGCGCTTTATGCGTTCCCGCGGATCGACCCGAAAGTCTGCCCGATCCTGAACGACGAGAAATTCGCCCTCGACTTGCTGCTCTCGGAAAAACTGCTGATCGTCCAGGGCACCGCCTTCAACTGGCCGTGGCCGGATCACTTCCGCGTGGTGACCTTGCCGCGCGTCGACGATCTTGAGCAGGCCATCGGTCGCATCGGAAATTTCCTGAAGACTTATCAGCAGTAGCCTACAGTCATACCTGCGTCTGAAAAGTCGCAGGTACTTTCCCCTACCACTTCCTCCTTTCCTACCTGCGGCTCTGGACCGCGGGTTGGATTGGCGTGTCCGCCGCCCTGACGCGTACACAGTTTGAAATAGTCGCTCGGTTGAATCCCAAAGGCGCGCACCTTATATACCCGCATACGCTACATATCTATCCGTCAGGAGAACGTAACAACCATGATGCGCATTTTGCTGTTTGTGGCCACTAACCTTGCGGTCGTGTTGGTCGCCAGCATCACCCTGAGCCTGTTCGGCTTCAATGGGTTCATGGCGGCAAACGGGGTTGACCTCAAGCTCGACCAACTGCTGGTTTTCTGTGCGGTGTTCGGCTTCGCCGGTTCGCTGATCTCGCTGTTCATCTCCAAGTGGATGGCGAAGATGAGCACCGGTACCCAGATCATCACCCAGCCGCGCACCCGTCATGAGCAATGGCTCATGGAGACCGTCGAGGAACTGTCGCGCAATGCCGGTATCAAGATGCCGGAAGTCGGTATCTTCCCGGCCTACGAGGCCAACGCCTTCGCCACTGGCTGGAACCGCAACGACGCACTGGTCGCGGTCAGCCAGGGCCTGCTGGAGCGCTTTTCGCGGGATGAAGTACGTGCGGTTCTGGCCCACGAGATCGGCCACGTCGCCAACGGCGACATGGTGACCATGGCACTGGTACAAGGCGTGGTGAACACCTTCGTGATGTTCTTTGCGCGGATCATCGGCAATTTCGTCGACAAAGTGATCTTCAAGAACGAGGAAGGCCAAGGCATGGCCTACTACATCGCGACCATCGTTGCCGAACTGATCCTGGGCATCCTCGCCAGCATCATCGTCATGTGGTTCTCGCGCAAACGCGAGTACCGCGCCGACGACGCAGGTGCCCGCCTCGCCGGTACTGGCGCAATGATCAGCGCACTGCAGCGCCTGCGCTCGGAACAGGGCATACCGGTGCAGATGCCGAGCACCTTGAATGCCTTCGGCATCAACGGCGGCCTGAAGCAGGGCCTGGCTGGCCTGCTGATGAGCCACCCGCCACTGGAAGAACGCATCGAAGCACTGCGCCGTCGCGGCTAAGCGACACCGCAACGAAAAAGGGCGACCGCAAGGGTTAATGCCAGTCAGCTAGGCCAGTTGGGGCCTTCGCGAGCAAGCTCGCTCCTACAGAATCGACACTGAACCTGTAGGAGCGAGCTTGCTCGCGAAGGGCCCCAGTCGCTTTAACTGACTGGCATTAACCGCAAGGGTCGCCCTTTTTTTCACTGCCGATTCAGCCCCGCAGCACGTAAACCCGCTCCAGCAAACGACTGACACCCGCCTGCAGAAACTTCCAGCTCTGACCGAGAATGTCCTGCTCGTCTTCGGCGAGGATCTGCCAGCGCGGCGTGTACAGCCTCCGCACCTCGTCATCGTTGACGGCGAACGGAGGTCCGTCCAGCTGCGACTGATCGTAGTCCATGGTCACCAGCAAGGCCCCGCAACCGGCGGGCAGGATCGCCGTCAGATGAGCGGCATAACGCTCACGCATCTCCGGTGGCAGGGCGATCAGCGCGGCGCGGTCGTACAGGCCGACACAGTCGGCCACATCGGCGGCATTCAGCTCGAAGAAGTCTCCGCACCAGAGCTCGATGCCTTCACTGCGATAACACGTGAAGGCGCCATGCTCGAAGCGCTCGGGCTCCAGTTGCTGCTCGGCAAAAAAGTCTTCCACGGCACGCTGCGACAACTCCACCCCCAGCACCCGCAACCCCTGCCCCGCCAGCCAGACCAGATCCAGGCTTTTGCCACACAATGGCACCAGCACTCGCCCACCGGCGTCGATGCCCAATGAAGGCCAGTACTGCGCCAGATAGGAATTGACCTGCTCCTGGTGGAAACCGATCTGATTGCGCTCCCAGCGCTTGTGCCAAAAATCCGCTTGCATGCTGACCTCGAATAATTCGATCAAATACTGCGAAAACTTATATTAGATTTAGATCAATGATCTGCCTGAAGATGGTGGCCATCATAACCCTCAGGACTTCCGAGATGCTCCCCAGCCTGTTCATTTCCCATGGATCCCCCATGCTGGCCCTGGAACCGGGCGAAAGCGGCCCGGCGCTGGCCCGGCTGGCCGCAGAACTGTCGCGCCCCAAAGCCATCGTCGTGGTGTCGGCACATTGGGAAAGCCATGACCTTTTGGTGACCAGCGCCCCAAACCCCGCCACCTGGCATGACTTCGGCGGCTTCCCGCAAGCGCTCTACGCCGTGCAATACCCGGCACCCGGAGAGCCTGCACTGGCCGAGCGCCTGGCCGCGATGCTCACCGAAGCCGGCCTGCCCACTGGCCTCGACCCCAAACGCCCTCTGGACCACGGTGCCTGGGTACCGCTGTCGCTGATGTACCCGGCAGCCGATATTCCGGTGGTGCAGGTTTCCCTGCCCAGCGTGCTTGGCCCAGCCTTCCAGGAACGCGTAGGCCGTGCCCTGGCCCCGCTGCGGGCAGAAGGCGTGTTGTTGATCGGCTCCGGCAGCATCACCCATAACCTGGGTGAACTGGACTGGCGCGCCAGGGATAGCAGCGCCGCGCCCTGGGCCTTGGCCTTTCGTGACTGGATGGTGGAAAAGCTGACGGCCAACGACAGCGCCGCCCTGCTCGACTATCGGCGCCAGGCGCCCTTCGCCGTGCGCAACCATCCAAGCGATGAGCACCTGCTGCCGTTGTACTTCGCCCGGGCCGCAGGCGAGCGATTCGGCATCGAACACCAGGGCTTTACGCTGGGTGCGCTGGGAATGGACATCTACCGCTTCGATTGACCTTGCCCCGCCTTCTGCCATCTCACAGGCAAAAAAAATCCCCGAACCAGTCGGGGATTTTTTATTTACTCGCGGATCAGTCTTCGCGATAACGGCGCAGTTTCAGCTGCTTGCCGGCAACGCGGGTGTCCTTGAGCTTGGTCAGCAGACGCTCCAGACCATCTTCCGGCAGTTCAACCAGGCTGAAGCTGTCGCGCACCTGGATGCGACCGATAGCTTCACGGGCCAAGCCGCCTTCGTTGAGGATCGCGCCCAGCAGGTTCTTCGCGGCGATACCGTCGCGAGCACCCAGAGCGGTACGGCAACGCGCACGGCCTTCACCCAGCGGGATCGGCGCACGACGCTCACGCTCGCCACGCTCCGAACGCTCACCGGTACGCTCGCGCGGAGCGGAGGTCGGAACCAGCGGTTGCTCTTTCTCGACAGCTTCCAGGGTCAGGGCCTGACCGTTGGTGGCCTTGCGCAGCAGCGCAGCGGCCAGGGCACGTGGGCTGCAACCGATATCGGCGGTCAGGCGATCCAGCAGATCACCGTGGGTCGATTCAGCGTCAGCAACCAGCGGCGCCAGGCTGTTGGTCAGTTTCTTGATGCGGGCATCAAGAACGGCCTGGCCGTTCGGCAGGCGAACTTCGGCAACTTTCTGACCGGTAACACGCTCGATCACCTGCAGCATGCGGCGCTCACGTGGAGTGACCAGCAGCAGGGCACGGCCTTCGCGACCGGCACGGCCAGTACGGCCGATACGGTGAACGTAGGATTCCGGGTCGTACGGCATGTCAACGTTGAACACGTGAGTAATGCGCGGCACGTCCAGACCACGGGCAGCAACGTCGGTAGCGACGACGATGTCCAGGCGACCATCCTTGAGCGAGTCGATGACGCGCTCACGCTGGTTCTGGGCGATGTCACCGTTCAGTGCAGCAGCCTTGTAGCCTTTGGCTTCAAGGGCGCTCGCCAGATCCAGGGTGGCCTGCTTGGTGCGCACGAAAGCGATCAGCGCATCGAATTCCTCGACTTCCAGCAGACGCAGGACGGCGGAAACCTTCTGGTCGGCGTGGACCATCAGGTGTGCCTGCTCGATGGCAGTTACGGTCTGGGTCTTGGTCTGAATCTTGACGTGCTTCGGCTCGCGCAGGTGGCGCTCGGCGATGGCACGGATCGAGGCAGGCAGGGTGGCCGAGAACAGAACGGTCTGACGGCTTTCCGGCATGGCCTTGAAGATGACTTCGAGGTCATCCATGAAGCCCAGTTTCAGCATTTCGTCGGCTTCGTCGAGAACCAGGTGGTTCACGGTAGCCAGGACTTTCTCGTCGCGACGCAGGTGGTCGCACAGACGGCCAGGGGTAGCGACGACGATTTGCGCGCCGTTGCGGATTGCTTTGAGTTGTGGGCCCATCGGGGCACCACCATATACAGCCACCACGGTAACGCCCGGCATCTGCTTGGCGTAGGTTTCAAAAGCGGTGGCTACTTGCAGCGCCAACTCACGGGTTGGCGCCAGGATCAGGGCTTGCGGCTCGCGCTTGCTCGGGTCGATACGATTCAGGATGGGCAGAGCGAACGCGGCGGTTTTGCCGGTACCAGTCTGCGCCTGGCCGATCATGTCATGACCGGCGAGAATGATCGGGATGGATTGTTGCTGAATGGCCGAAGGCTCTTCGTAGCCAGTAGCGATTACGGCGGCAACAATACTTGGGTGAAGATTGAGAGCGGCGAAGCCGCCGATTTCCTGGGTCATGGGTCTGCCTCTAAGTGCATCCGCAAAGACCCATGCTCCAAAGCTGCACATGCCTTGTAAGACCCGAAGGTCACCCTGGCAGCTTTGTCGGCGGGGATTTGCGAAAACGATTGAAGATAAAAGAACGTCTAAGAAGAGTCCGCAGTGCGGACGCGCAGCCGAAGCTGGCTTCGGGGAATTGCACGACTTAAACGAGGTCCGTTGAAAGACCGGCGCGCACTATACCCGATTTCGTCGCCTCCGTGAGACCTTTTTTTCGGAAAACGACGAGCGCAAGCCTTGGAACGACAAGCCTTGCCGAACTCCAAGGCCCCCGTGGTGCCTGACACTGGGGCGGATAGCTGAAACGTTTTATTCAGGATGCCGGGCGAATCACCTCGATCAATGGTTGCAGCGAGTAGCCCAGACGCGGCGCCAGGGCCTCGGCGCGGGCCCGCAGGCCTGCCTGATCCAGGGTCTGGTCGAGGTCGGCCGGCACCAGCAGGATCACGTTGCCCTCCTTCACCGGCAACTCCCAGTAATGGCGATGGTAGAGCCCGCGCAGCAGTGCCGCGCCCAACGGCTTGCCGTCGTCGCCGGCCCACTGATTGATCACCAGCCAGCCACCCGGATTCAGGTGTTTCTGACAGTTTTCCAGGAAGCTCCAGGCCAGATGCGCGACGCCCGGGCCGTGGTCGGTGTAGAGATCGACGAAAATCAGGTCCGCCGTTTCCGCGCTTGGCAGCAGTTCCATCGCATCACCGACGCGGATATACAGACGCGGATCGTCATCCAGACCAAGGTATTCAATGGCGAGGCGCGGCACATCGGGGCGCAGTTCGATGGCCTCGACGTCCTCCAGCGGCAGGAACCTCAGGCAGGCCTGGGTCAGCGTGCCAGCGCCGAGGCCGAGGAACAGCGCGCTTTCCGGCAACTCATGGCACAGCGCGCCAATGAACATGGCGCGGGTGTAGTCGTATTCCAGCCAGCTCGGGTCAGCGGTAAAGACGCAGCTCTGCTCGATCGCTTCGCCGAACTCGAGAAAGCGGTAGTCTTCGACCTCGAACACGCTGATGGTGCCGAATTGATCCTGGACCTGCGCCAGCAGCCGCTCTTCCCGGTCTGTCATGCTGTCTCCCGGCAACCTGCGTGCCCAAGCAAAAGGCGCCATTGTCCGTCAATGCGTCCAGTGCAACAAGGCGTGTGCCTGGTGATAGCATGGCGGCAGACCTTTCCGCTTCTTTGCGATAACAAGACAGAGCCTGTGATGAGCCAACCCTGGAGTCCCGATAGCTGGCGCGCCTTGCCGATCCAGCAACAACCGACCTACCCCGACGCTACGCGCCTACTCAAGGTCGAACAGACCCTGGCCAGCTACCCGCCGCTGGTCTTCGCCGGGGAAGCCCGCGAGCTGCGCCGACAGTTCGCCGAAGTCACCCAGGGTCGGGCCTTCCTCCTGCAAGGCGGTGACTGTGCGGAGAGTTTTGCCGAGTTTTCGGCGGCGAAAATCCGCGACACCTTCAAGGTGCTGCTGCAGATGGCGATCGTCATGACCTTCGCCGCCGGCTGCCCGGTGGTGAAAGTCGGACGCATGGCCGGGCAATTCGCCAAGCCGCGCTCGGCCAATGACGAAACCATCAACGGCATCACCCTGCCCGCCTACCGCGGCGACATCGTCAACGGCATCGCCTTCGACGAGCCGAGCCGGGTGCCCGATCCCGAGCGTCTGTTGCAGGCTTACCACCAGGCCACCGCCACCCTCAACCTGCTGCGCGCGTTCGCCCAGGGCGGTTTCGCCGACCTGCACCAAGTGCACAAGTGGAACCTGGACTTCATCGCCAACTCGGCCCTGGCCGAGAAATACAGCCAACTGGCCGACCGTATCGACGAAACCCTCGCCTTCATGCGTGCCTGCGGCATGGACAGCTCGCCGCAACTGCGCGAAACCAGTTTCTTCACCGCCCACGAAGCGCTGCTGCTGAATTACGAAGAGGCCTTCGTGCGCCAGGACAGCCTCACCGGCGACTGGTTCGACTGCTCCGCGCACATGCTCTGGATCGGCGACCGCACGCGCCAACTGGACGGCGCCCATGTCGAGTTCCTGCGCGGGGTGAACAACCCGATCGGGGTCAAGGTCGGCCCGAGCATGAATACCGAAGACCTGATCCGCCTGATCGACATCCTCAACCCCAGCAACGACCCGGGCCGGCTGAACCTGATCGTGCGTATGGGCGCGGAGAAGGTCGGCGATCACCTGCCGGGGCTGATCCGCAGTGTCGAACGCGAGGGTCGCCAGGTACTGTGGAGTTCGGACCCGATGCACGGCAACACGATCAAGGCCAGCAGCGGCTACAAGACCCGCGACTTCGCGCAGATTCTCAGCGAGGTGAAACAGTTCTTCCAGGTGCACCAGGCCGAGGGCACCCATGCCGGCGGCATCCATATCGAGATGACAGGGCAGAACGTCACCGAATGCATCGGCGGCGCCCGACCGATTACCGAAGATGCCCTGTCCGACCGCTACCACACCCATTGCGACCCGCGGATGAACGCCGATCAGTCGCTGGAGCTGGCATTCCTCATCGCCGAAACCCTCAAGCAGGTTCGCCGCTGAGTTCGACCCGGGCCAGCGCTGCGCGCAAGCGCGCGGTGCCGGCCCGGGCGCAATTGATCTGCACTCGCTCCAGGCCCAGCCAGCCCGCCAGTCGCCAGAGACTGACGGCCAGGGCTTCTATCCCCTGCTCATCCAGCCCCTTTTGTTCCTCATGCAGTGCATGAACGGCCAGGCGCTGGTGCGCACGCTCGGCGCGCAAATCGACCCGCGCGGCAATCCGTTCATGGTGCAGGAACGGCAACACGTAATAGCCATAAACGCGCTTGTGCGCCGGGGTGTAGATTTCCAGTCGGTAGCGGAAATCGAATAGCCGTTCGGTGCGGTCACGCTCCCACACCAACGAGTCGAAAGGCGACAGCAAGGCACTGGTCTCGACCTTGCGCGGTATGCGCGGGCGATCGAGGCAGTAAGCCGGCTGGGACCAGCCCTGAACCTGGCAACGCTGCAAGCGACCGTCCTCGACCAGCTCGGGCAGGCGCTGACGGCTGTCGGCGGGCGAAAGGCGGAAGTAGTCACGCAGGTCTTTCTCGGTTGCCACGCCCAGCGCCTGTGCCGCGTGCAACAGCAAACCGCGCTGGGCCTCGGCTTCATCGGGAACCGGCTGCGCGAGCAGCGACGCCGGCAGCACCCGTTCCGGCAAATCGTAAAGCCGCTCGAAGCCGCGACGGCCGGCGACGGTGACCTCGCCAGCGGCGAACAGCCATTCCAGCGCGCGCTTTTCCGCGCTCCAGTCCCACCACGGCCCGGCGCGCTCCTGGCGGGTCGACAGGCTGCCGGCGCCCAGCGCGCCCTGCTCGGTTACTGCGGCTAACACCCGGGCGATGGTCGCCTGCTGCTCATGACCGAATTCCGCCAGTTGCCGATAGATGCCCTGCCCCTGCCGCGACCGCTGCATGCGCCAGCGCAGCAGCGGGTATAGCTCCAGCGGCAGCAACGACGCTTCATGCCCCCAATACTCGAACAGCTTGCGCTGACGGCCACGGCCCCAGGCCAATTGATCGAAGGTTTCGGAGGAATAATCGCCCAAGCGGGAAAACAGCGGCAGGTAGTGGGAGCGCACCAGCGCGTTGACCGAATCGATCTGCACCACGCCCAAACGCCGCAGCATGCGCGCCAGTTGCGCGGCGCCCGGCGGTTCGCCGAGCGGCGGGCGGGCGAATCCCTGGGCGGTGAGTGCCAGGCGTCGCGCCTGGCTCAGCGAAAAGGACTGTGC
Organism: Pseudomonas huaxiensis; assembly: GCF_003231275.1. Taxonomy (GTDB): domain Bacteria; phylum Pseudomonadota; class Gammaproteobacteria; order Pseudomonadales; family Pseudomonadaceae; genus Aquipseudomonas; species Aquipseudomonas huaxiensis. The sequence continues at coordinate 267,980 of NZ_QKVL01000004.1, read as the reverse complement.
AGTGGGCATGCCTGACTCCTTGTGAACAGGCCCACTACAGTAGCCGCGGAACACCGGAGCGGCGACTCATTTTCTTGCAGCAGCAACGATCAGATCTTGAACGCGAGCATCAGCGCGCAGACCACCAGGAAGCCGCAGAACAGCGAGCGCAGGACTTTTTCCGGCATGGCGTGGGCCAGTTTCACACCCCAACTGATACTAAGCAGGCCGCCTGCCGCCAGCGGAATGCCCATGGCCCAGTCGACATGCTGGTGCACACCGTAGGTGAACAGGGTCACGGCGGTACTGGGCAGTGCCAGCGCCAGCGACAAGCCTTGAGCGACCACCTGAGTGGTGCCGAAAACGCTGGTCAGCACCGGCGTCGCCACCACTGCACCACCCACGCCGAACAGACCGCCCATCACCCCGGAAAAACTGCCGAGCACGCCCAGCCATGGCCACGGATGGCGCAGCTCACTGGACGCCGGCTTGCTGCGCAGGAACATCCGCAGCAGATTCCAGGCCGCCAAGGCGACCAGAAACGCCACGAAACCAATGCGCATCGCCCTGGCGTCCAGCCCCACAGCCCAGATCGACCCGAGCCAGGCGAAGACAAAACCGGCAGCGGCCAGCGGCAACGCATGGCGTAACTCGATGCGGTTGCGCTGGTGATAGCGCCACAGCGCCAGCATCACATTGGGCACCACCATCACCAACGCCGTGCCTTGGGCGAGTTGCTGGTCCAGGCCGAACAACACGCCCAGCGCCGGAATCGCGATCAGACCACCACCAATGCCGAACAACCCTCCCACCGTGCCCAGGGCTGCGCCCAGGACGATATACATCAACCACTCGATCATGCCGGCCTCGATTCAATAACCAATCGCGGCATGCTACCGGGACCGGTCTAGCGGGGAAACGCACAGCAACGCACAATGGCTTTGCCGATTTCGCATAAGCGAGCCCACTGATGAACCCCGATGCCCTGACCGAACAGCTCAGCCTGTTCCTCGATGTACTGGAAACCAGCAGCTTTTCCGCCGCCTCGCGGCGCCATCCATTGACACCGTCGGCAGTGGCGCGGCGCATCGACAACCTGGAAAACGCAGTGGGCAGTCGCCTGTTCGTGCGCAGCACTCACGCGGTACGCCCGACCCCGGCCGGCGTCGCCTTCGCCGAGCGGGCCCGGCGCATCGTCGAAGAACTGCGGCTGGCCCGGGCCGAAGCAGTGTCACTCAGCAATGCCCCGGAGGGCCTGATCCGCATGGACGCCCCCGCAGCCTTCGGACGCCGGCACCTGGCGCCGGCGATCGCTGATTTCCTGGTCGCCTACCCGGGCCTGGACGTGCAATTGCGCCTGATCGACAGCTTCGTCGACATGCACGGCTCCCACCTGGGCGAAGTGGACCTGGTGTTGCGCGCCGGCCCGCTGGCCGACACCCGGCTGGTGGCCACGCCGCTGGCGTACATGGTGCGCATCGCCTGCGCCAGCCCAGCCTACCTGCGTCAACGCGGCGTCCCAGCCAGCCCGCTCGAACTGGTACAACACGACGGCCTGGACTGGGACGGCCTGGCGCCACCGTTTGCCTGGCGCTTCGAGATGGACGGCCAGATGCGAGTGTTCCGCCCGTCGCGCATGCGCATGACCGCCAACAACGCGGAAACCCTATTGTTCGGCGCCCTCGCCGGCCTCGGCATCGCCCACTTGCCCACCTGGCTGGTCAGCGAATACCTGCTGCGCGGCGAATTGCTGCCGCTGTTCTGCGAAAACGGCCTGCCGCAAGCCGAAACCAGTGGCATCTACGCACTGCGCCTGGAACATGAAACGAACTCTCGCAGCCGTTTGCTGCTCGAATTCCTCAAGAGCCGCTTCAGCCCGGTTCCGCCCTGGGATCTGGCCCTACAGAGCGAACTGAGCTGGCGATCGCACTAAAATCTTGCGTGCTAACATCCAAGGGTCCACCGAAGAAAAGGATTTGCATGAACGCTGACACCAAAGCCTCCGACAACTGCGACGAGTTGCTGCTCGACAATCAGGTGTGCTTCGCCCTGCACTCCACCTCCTTGTTGATGACCAAGGTCTACAAGCCACTGCTGAACGAGCTGGGACTGACTTATCCACAGTACCTGGCGATGTTGGTGCTGTGGGAACAGGATGCGTTGACCGTCGGCGAGATCAGCCATCGCCTGCTCACGGATCCCGGCTCCCTCACCCCACTGCTCAAGCGCCTGGAAGCCGAGGGCCTGCTCAAGCGCACCCGCAGCCGTGAAGACGAGCGCGTGGTAATCGTCGAACTCACCGATGCCGGCCGCGCCTTGCAGGAACAGGCCCGCCGCGTGCCGCACTGCATTCTCGGCGCCAGCGGCCAGTCGGTTGAGCGCCTCAAGGCCCTACAGGCGCAATTGCTGGAGCTGCGCGACAATCTGCAAAAAAGCCTCTGACTGCTCTGCGACGGGGTTTCTGGCCTGATGACCAGCCCCGTCGCAAAGATCGTTGGGAAAAATACGGAAATTTATCTTGCGCACTAAATACTTGTGAGCTAACTTTATCTCCGTACCCAGACGGCGCCACACACGACGCCACACACGATCAACGTTAGAGGACACCTCCATGAAATCGCTCTACATCGCACACGTAACCTCCACCGGTGGCCGCGACGGCCGTGCCGTTTCCAACGACGGTATCCTCGACGTGAAACTGGCCACGCCCAAGGAACTCGGCGGTGCCGGCGGCGCAGCAACCAACCCCGAGCAACTGTTTGCCGCCGGTTATTCGGCCTGCTTCATCGGCGCGCTGAAGTTCGTCGCCGCCCAGGGCAAACGCCAACTGCCAGCGGATGCTGCGATTACTGCAGAAGTCGGCATCGGCCAGATCGAAGGCGGTTTCGGTCTCGACATCGACCTGCGCATCAGCCTGCCCGGCCTGGAACAAGCCGACGCTCAGGCCCTGGTGGACGCCGCGCACAAGGTGTGCCCGTACTCCAACGCCACGCGCGGCAATGTCGATGTGCGCTTGCACGTCAGTGTCTGAAGCGTTTTTCAGGCATAAAAAAACCCGGCCAAGGCCGGGTTTTTTGCGAAGCCGCCAGTCTTACTTGGCGCGGCCCTTGTAGGAACCACCTTCGCGGGTGTCGATCTCGATCAGGTCGCCGATTTCGATGAAATCAGCAACGCTCAATTCGGTACCGTTCTTCAGCTTGGCAGGTTTCATGACCTTGCCGGAGGTGTCGCCACGGGCGGAACCTTCGGTGTAGTCAACCTGACGAACGATGGTGGTCGGCAGCTCAACCGAAACCAGACGGTCTTCGAAGAACACGGCTTCACAGACGTCGGTCATGCCTTCTTCGATGAACGGCAGAACGGCCTCGATGTCTTCGGCGTTCAGCTCGTACATGGTGTAGTCGGTGGTGTCCATGAAGGTGTAGGTGTCACCGCTGATGAACGACAGGGTCGCTTCTTTGCGATCCAGGATCACGTCGTCCAGCTTGTCATCGGCAGAGTAGACGGTTTCAGTCTTGTAGCCGGTCAGCAGGTTCTTCAGCTTGGTCTTCATGATCGCGCTGTTACGGCCCGATTTGGTGAACTCAGCTTTTTGCACCAGCCACGGGTCGTTGTCGATCCGCAGTACGGTACCGGGTTTCAGCTCTTTACCAGTTTTCATTACGAAGTATCCGAATTTGGATGGATTTATAAAAATCGAGGCCGCGTATCATATCCAATTTCGGTAAAAGTGTACCAGCGTCGTGGCAAGGTCAGCTCCAGCGGCCTGTTCCGAGCACCATTTACGGGCATGGGCGGCCAGTTCGTCCCAGTGTTGCAACAACGCTTTCCACGCTTCGCCCATATCGCGATCCATGTTCCAGGCGCGCCACAACTCGACCAGCGCCACCGCCGCAGGCGTCGACAAACCCGGCGTGTAGCGATCGAGAAATGCTTCGAGCTTCTCCCAGTGCGCGTACTCCTCCTGTACATAGATATGCCAGAGCAATGGCCGCCCCGCCCATTGCGCACGGACGAAGGAGTCCTCGCCCCGCACCGCGTTGAAGTCGCAGCTCCAGAGCAGCCGGTCGTAGTCGTCCTGGCGCACGAACGGCAGGATTTGCACGGTCAGCGCCCCACGCCGATGAACCTCGCCAACCTCCAGTTCGTCCAGCCCCAGCCAGTTGCGCACATCGCCCAGCACCCGCCCTTCCGGCACCAGCACGTGATTGGGCCGGCTGTCTTCGGACAACACCTGCAGCCAGCTCGCCAGCCCCGGATTTTCATAAGCGAACAGCGACAACAGACGTGCCCCCGGCTCAGGCGCGATGCCCAACCGCTGCAAGAACGCCTCGCGCTCGTCCTGTTCGAACGCCTCGCGCCGCTCCAGCAAGCCGGCTTCGCGCAGCAGACCACCGGTGCGCGGGGTGAAACCGGGGAAGAAGAACACCTTGCGCAGGCCATTCGGCTGAGGCGACGGCAGACCATGACAGCCTTCGACCCAGTCCTCGGCACTGAGGTAATCGAGGTTCAACCACAACGCAGGCGTTTCCCGCTGGACCATCGCATCGATGTAAGGCTGCGGAATCTGACAGGCGAACGCCCCGATCACCACATCGGCCACCGCCACCGGCTGCCACTCGGCATCCCAGCGACAAACCTCCACGCCCTCCCAATACTGCCGCTCCGCCTGCGGATCAGCTTCCGGACACAGGCGGGCGAACGCGTTCAGCTCATCGACCCACAGCCGCACCTTCAGCCCATGCTCGGCCACCAGTTGTCGGGCCAGGCGCCAGGTGACGCCGATGTCACCATAGTTGTCGACGACGCAGCAGAAGATATCCCAGCTCGGCTTCATATCAGGCACCTCTTGCACCGCAAACGAATAATCGCCGATTGTCCTGATATTCGAGCGCAGACAAAAGTGTTGCCGGCAACGGAAACCAGGTTCTGCACGAAATGTATTCGAGCGAAGGCCAGGCAAGGCGAAAACAGGCGAGGAAGCGGAGTTGACTGGTTGTCAATGAGCATTCCGAGCCTGTTTTCAACGCAGCATGGCCGAGCTCGGATGCATTTCGTGCAGAACCTACGATGTGTCGTGCGACAATCCCATCCCTGTCCTGGCCAGGAGGCTTTCATGTCCTACCGAGCGCATCGTCGCGAACTGAAAATTTCCCACAAGATCCTGCCGCTTGCCCTCGGCGTGGCCTTGGGCCTGTGGCTCGGTGTTGTCGCTGTCGGCCTTACCCTGTGGGCCGCCTGGCAATTCGTGCCGTCCCTGCATGAGCCGCTGGCCGCAGTGATCAGCCAGCCCGCAACACCACCACCCGCCGCGCCAGCCCGCTTGCCAGCACCAGCCCGCCTGCCGGGTGCGCAGGAACAATCGCCGGAACAGAACCAGATGTTCGACCAGTACCAGCAAGCCCTGCGCACCCAGCAGATCGATGATGCGCAGAGGCATGCCGAGGAAAACCCGCGCAACCTGTCCAACCCCAGGTGCCAGTTCTGGCTGCAACAGGACCGCACCGCCCCTAATGAGAAAAGCCGGGCCAATGTCCTTGAGTTCTGCCGCTGAAATGAACAAGACCGATTTGCTGAAAGCCATCATCGAGCGCCTGGAGATTGACCTGGACGTCATCCAGCGCGCTGCCCAGACCGCCTATGAAACGGCCACGGCGGAAGAAAACATCGCCGAGAACAAGTACGACACCCTGAGCCTGGAAGCCTCCTACCTGGCCACCGGCCAGGCCCGACGCATGGAAGAGATTCGTCAGGCCTGCAAGGCGTATCAGCAACTGACGATGCGTGATTACGACCCCGAACGTGGCATCCAGATCAGCAATCTGGTGCAACTGGAAGACGCCCAGGGTAATCAGCAATGGCTGTTTCTAGGGCCGGAAGCGGCTGGATTGCAGATCGGCACGGGGCCATCAAAAGTCACCGTGATCACCCCACGCTCACCACTGGGCCAGCAGTTGCTGGGCAAATTCGAAGGCGATGAAATCACCTTGGTGCTGGGCAATGGCCGGCAGGTTCAGGAAGTCGTCAGCGCCTGGTAACACTCAGGCCAACGCGTCGAACCGCCGCGCCAGCCCCTGCTCGGCAAACTGCTCCAGGATGAAATCGACAAACGCCCGGGTCTTGCCCGGCAGCAGTTTGTGCTGGGCGTAATACAGCGAAATATTGCCGTCATCCACGTACCAGTCAGGCAGCACTCGCAGCAGGCTGCCGCGCTGCAGATAGGGCACGGCGAACGGCATGCTCACCAACGCGATACCCAGACCCTGCTCGGCCGCCGCGCAGGCCGCCTCCGAGTCGGTCATGGTCATGCGCGGGCGTAGCGTCAGCGGCGAGTGATCCTGGCCACGACTGGTCAGCGGCCAGGAGCGCACGCGGCCGGTCTGCGGCGAACGAATCAGGATGCCGTCCGCCTTGTTCAGATCATCCGGCTCGCGAACGGCCCCGCACTTGTCCAGATAATCAGCAGACGCCACCAGCACCCGGTGCGCGGGTGCCAGCTTGCGTGCCACCACGCCCGGCGGCAGGTCGAAGCCGCCGCCGATGGCTGCATCGAAGCCTTGGGCGATCAGATCGATCTGACGATTATCAAAGTGCCAATCCGGCGTGATTGCCGGAAATCGCCGAAGGAACTCCCCCAACAGCGGCAAGATGTACAAACGCCCGAACACAGTGCCCATGCTGACTTTCAAGGTGCCCGCCGGCTGCCCCTCGGCACTGGCCAGGTTGGCCACGGCGTGCTGGATGGTCTGAAAGCTGTCGCGTACCTCGGCAAGAAAACGCTGGCCTGACTCGGTCAGGGTCAGGCTGCGGGTGCTGCGCTGAAACAGACGAACCCCAAGCCGGGCTTCCAGACCGGCAACGTTCTTGCCCACCGCTGCGGGTGTCAGGCTCAGGCGGCGGGCGGCTTCGGCGAAGCTGCCCACCTCGGCGCTGCGAATGAAGCATTCAATACTGGTGAAGGTTTCCATGGCGCACTCTAAACCCGTGGTTTATTCAGACTATAGCGATTAGTGGATTATCAGAGGGTAATCCAGCGCCGATACTGAGCCCATCAACAAGGCATTCGGCCTTGTCTTTTCGGGAGCATCATCATGTCGAATCAATCCAGCCTCAGCGGCAAAGTAGCATTGGTCCAGGGCGGCTCACGCGGTATCGGCGCAGCCATCGTCAAGCGCCTGGCCGAACAGGGCGCCGCAGTCGCCTTCACCTACGTCAGTTCGCAGGCAGTGGCCGACGACCTGCAACAGCAGATCCGCAACAACGGCGGCCAGGCCCTGGCGCTCAAGGCCGACAGCGCCGACGCGGCGGCGGTACAACAGGCCGTGGCACTGACCGTCGAGCAGTTCGGGCGCATAGATATCCTGGTCAACAATGCCGGCGTGCTGGCGGTCGGCCCGCTGGACGACTTCAGCCTGGAAGACTTCGATCGCACCCTCGCCGTGAACGTGCGCAGCGTGTTCGTCGCCACCCAGGCTGCGGCCCGGCACATGGGTGAAGGTGGCCGGATCATCAATATCGGCAGCACCAACGCCGAACGCATGCCCTTCGCCGGCGGTGGTCCCTACGCCATGAGCAAGGCGGCGCTGGTCGGCCTGACCCGCGGTCTCGCCCGAGACCTGGGCCCTCGCGGCATCACCATCAACAACGTTCAACCGGGCCCGGTGGACACCGACATGAACCCCGCCGAAGGCGAGTTCGCCGAGAGCCTGATGGGCCTGATGGCGGTGGGTCGTTATGGCCGCGTGGAGGAAATCGCCAGCTTCGTCGCCTACCTCGCCGGCCCGGAAGCGGCCTACATCACCGGTGCCAGCCTGACCATCGATGGTGGTTTTGCCGCCTGATACGTCAGTCGACGGCCCTGGCGGCCAGGGTTCGTTCCAGCAACTGGATGAACGCACTGGCGGCCGGGGTCGGCGATTTGGACCAGATGGCATACAGATGACGAATCGGCGCATCGCTGACCGGCAAGGCCACCACGGCCTGAAAACCGGCAGCGATCCGCGCGGGCACCAGCCCAACGGCCAGCCCGCGCTGGACGAAGCGCTCAATCAGGCTGGTGGTACCCACCTCGAATTGCACCCGATGACGCAGGCCAGCGGCAGCGAACGCCTCGTCGGTTTGCCGGCGGGCCCCGGTTCCGGCCTGGAAGTCGGCCAGCGGCTGGTCTTCCAGTTGCGCCAGGGACAAGCGTTCGTCAGCCGCCAGCGGATGATCGGGCGGCAGCACCGCCACCAGTTCTTCCTTCGCCAGCAGGCGCCACTCCACCCCTTCCAGCGACTCTCCCGGCCACACCCCGATAAACGCCACATCCAGGCGACGCTCGCGGACATCGGCAATCATCAATTCGCTCTTGCCCATCAGCCAGCGGATATCCACACGCGGGTACTGGTGGTGGAAGCCGGCAAGCAGGTCCACCAGGTCCAGTTCGGTCAGCGAACTGATCTCGCCGATGGACAAGCGCCCGCGCACTTCTCCACAGGCGGCGGCCACCTCGTCGCCAATCCGCCGCGCCGCCTCCAGCGCGGTGCGGGCACTCGGCACGAACGCCTCGCCGGCCGGCGTCAGGCGCACCCAGCGCGAGGTCCGCTCGAACAGTTGCGCGCCCAGTTGTTCTTCCAGCCGGGCGATCTGATGGCTCAACGCCGACTGCACCACGTGACAACGTTCGGCCGCGCGGGTGAAGCTCCCGGTATCAGCCACCGCCAAGGCGTACTCGATCTGTTTAAGGTTCATGCTCATCTATCTGATTTCAAGATTGATCGAATGAAAACGATACATTGGCCTCATGCTAGCGCATTTTCGATACTGCCCATCTTCACCCACGGATAGCGAGACAGTTCATGACCTCCACAGCTCCACTCAGTCGTGCACTGATCCTGCTGATGGCGACCGCCACCGGCCTGGCGGTCGCCAGCAACTACTACGCGCAGCCGCTGCTGCACAGCATTGCCGAGCATTTCGGGCTGAGCACTGCCAGCGCTGGCGGCATCGTCATAGCTGCGCAACTGAGCTATGGCGCAGGCTTGCTACTGTTGGCACCGCTCGGCGACATGTTCGAACAACGGCGGCTGATCGTCAGCATGATCGCCATCAGCACCCTCGGCCTGTTGATAAGTGCCTTTTCCCCCAGCCTGCTGTGGCTGTTGGTGGGCACCACACTGACCGGCCTGTTTTCGGTGGTCGCGCAAGTACTGGTGCCCATGGCCGCAGGCCTGAGCGAGCCGGGTGAACGCGGCCGGGTGGTGGGCACGTTGATGGGCGGCCTGCTGCTGGGCATCCTGCTGGCGCGAACCGCCGCCGGGTTCATGGCTACCCTCGGTGACTGGCGTAGCATTTACCTGCTCGCCGCCGGCTTGATGGCCGTCAGCGCCATCGCCCTCGCCCGCGCATTACCGCAGCGCCGGCAACATGCAGGGCTCGCCTACCCGGCGCTGATCGCGTCGGTATTCCGCCTGTTCGCCGAGGAGCCGGTGCTGCGTTTGCGCTCCTTGCTGGGCGCTTTTTCCTTCTGCCTGTTTGCCTTGTTCTGGACGCCGTTGGCGTTTCTGCTGAAGGCCGAGCCTTATCAGTATTCCGATGGCGTCATCGGACTTTTCGGCCTGGCTGGCGCTGCCGGCGCGCTTGCCGCCAACCTGGGCGGGCGCCTGGCCGACAAGGGCAAGGGCGCACAAGGCACGACCTTCGGCCTGCTTATCCAATTGCTGTCTTGGGTACCGCTGGCGTTCGCCCCGACTTCACTGGCGGCGCTGCTGGCCGGTGTGCTGTTGCTCGACCTGGCGGTGCAACTGGTGCACGTCAGCAACCAGAACGCGGTGATCGCCCTGCGCCCGGAAGCCCGCAACCGGTTGAACGCCGGCTACATCACCTGCTACTTCATTGGCGGCGCAGTGGGTTCGCTGCTCGGCACCCAGTTGTTCCAGGCCTACGGCTGGAATGGCATCGTCATCGCGGGGCTGGGCATCGGTGCGCTGGCGCTGCTGGTATGGGGTGTCGCCGGGCGGCGAGTGATGCACGTCAGTACTGTCTGACAGACGCATTACCCTCCGTCGCCTGACGATTGACTTGGCGGTATCCGAAGCGCTCAGTAGGGATTGGTCAACAGCCCTCTCAACCTGGATACCCCTATGACAAGACTCACGGTTCAGTCCGGCGATTTCTTGCAAGGTGAAGGCGAGTACCGCAATGGATCGCTCACACTCAAGACCGCCACAAGCCCCTCACCGGGTGAAAAAATCGCACTCTCGCGCATCAAGGACATGCAAGTCGCCAATCAGGAGTCCAGCCGCAATATCGGTAGCGCCATCGGCTGGGGCATGGCCGGTGCACTGGTGGCAGGCCCCTTCGGTCTGCTCGCCGGGCTCTGGCTTGGCGGCAAAGATGAGGAGGTGACCTTCCTGGCCACCTTCAAGGACGGGCGCAAGCTGTTGGCCGTCACCGACAGCAAGACCTGGTCGAAACTGGACGGAACCTGGCGCCGCCAGCACACGCAACCGCCCGCCCGTCACTGAATAAATCCCTTCTCCATTCGTTTTCCGCAGAAGAAAGACTCACGGCAATTCGGGGCACCGCAACGCGGTCGCCCCTGCTAAGATTGCGCCCGCGCTCCGGCGCCCACTGGCGCAATGCCAGTAGCCTTTCGCACTTGCGCGCCCTTTTGCGCCTTCCTGTCGCCGTACCGGGCTTTCAGTCATCGGTAGTCGCCGAGTCATAACGGCGCGCCCGCTGCCGGCCCTCAAGGAGTTTTGCCGCATGTCCCTGCAACGCCCCCGCCTGCCCCTCAGCCTGCTGAGCCTCGGCCTGGCCCTGAGCACCTCGACTGCCCTCGCCCAAGACAATGTGACCCTCGCCCCGGTGAACATTTCCGACACTCAGAACGATGGCTACCAGCCACGCCAGGCTCAGGTCGCCGGCTTCTCGTCGGCGCCGCTGCTGGACACCCCGGCCTCGGTGTCGGTGTTCACCGAGCAACTGTTGAAGGACCGCCAGGTACGCCTGCTCAGCCAAGTGCTGCAAAGCGACGCCTCGGTGGGCGAAAGCTACGCACCGATCGGCTACTACGAGAACTTCACCGTGCGCGGCTTCAGCCTGGACGCGGCCCACAGCTACACGATCAACGGCCAGACCATCACCGGCGAACAGAACGTAGCGCTGGAGAACAAGCAGCAGGTCGAATTGCTCAAGGGGCTGTCAGGCCTGCAAAGCGGTGTGTCCGAGCCCGGCGGCGTGATCAACTATGTGACCAAGCGGCCGGAAGACGTGCGCTCGGTGACGGTGTCGAGCAACGAGCAAGGCGAACGCTATATCGCCACTGATCTGGGTGGCTGGTTCGGCAGCGAGCGCCAGTTCGGCCTGCGCGCCAACCTCGCCCATGAAGATATCCGCAGCTACGTTGACCATGCCGACGGCAAGCGTGACTTTGCCTCCCTGGCCTTCGACTGGCAGATGAACCCCGATGCGCTGCTGCAACTGGATGTCGAGTACCAGACCCGCGAGCAATACTCGGTGCCGGGTTACCAGTTGCTGGGCAACACCAGTCTGCCTCACGGCATCGATCCGAAAGACCGCCTGGCCTGGCAGGACTGGGCCAAGCCGGTGAAGAGCGATTCGCTGAACCTCGGCGGACGCTTTGAATACCGCTTCAACGAGGCCTGGACCGGGGCGCTCAGCGCGTCGCACAGCCGGGTGGTGATCGATGACTACAGTTCGTTTGCGTGGGGTTGCTACGGTTCGGCCAGTTGCGGCGCCGACGCCGTGCCCAACTACTTCAGCCAGGAAGGCGACTACGACATCTATGACTTCCGCAGCCCGGACGACACCCGCCGCACCGATGAAGCGCAGGCAACGTTGACCGGTCGTTTCGCCGCGCTCGGCGTTGACCATGAACTCACCGTCGGCAGCAGCGCGCAACGGCGAACTGTAGATCAACGTCCGACCTTCAACGAGTGGGTTGGCACCGGCAACATCTATCAGGACACCCCCGCCGTCGATCCTGCGCCAGGCACCCCGGGCCACAGCGAACGCCGGCTCGACAGCCGCCAGTACGGCGTGTTCTTCAGCGACCGGATCACCTTCGACGAACACTGGCAGACCGTACTCGGCTCCCGCGTGGTGCGCCTTGACGAAAAAGCCTTCGGTGAAGATGGCAGCCTGCGCCGGCAGACCCGCCAGTACGAACTGCTGCCCAACGCCGCATTGATCTACAAGCCGCGGCCGGATATCTCGCTATACGCCAGCTACAGCAAAGGCCTGTCGTCCGGCGGCACGGCGCCGTGGTTCGCGCTCAACAATCAAGACATCCTCGCCCCAACCACCTCGCACCAGATCGAACTCGGCATCAAGCGCGACTGGCAGCGCATGAGCTTCGGCGCCGCGCTGTTCCAGTTGCGTCAGGCTTACCAGTACGCGAAACCGGACGGCGGTGATTTCGTCTATGTGCAACAGGGCCAGCAGAAGAACATCGGCCTGGAACTGTCCGCCAGCGGCTGGCTGACCTCGGACCTGCAGATCAGCGCCAGCGCCGCAGCGATCCGTGCCCGGGTCAAAGGCAGCGGCACCGAGGCCTACGACGATCACCAGGCCCTCAACGTGCCTCGACTGCGCGCCTCGCTGCAGGCCGACTACAGCCTGCCGGTTCCCGGCCTGGCCCTGCTAGGCGGCATGCGCTACAGCGCCAGCAAGTACGCCAACTACGCGGGCACGGTGGAAGCCGGGGGTTATACCGTGTTCGATGTGGGGACGCGTTATCGCACGCGAATCGCCGGCTACGACACGACCTTGCGGCTGACTGTGGATAACCTGTTCGACCGCCGCTACTGGCGGGATGTCGGCGAATACCTGGGGGACAACTACCTGTTCCAGGGCGCGCCGCGGACGGCTCGGGTCTCGGCGTCGGTGAACTTCTGATCGCGCCGATCGCGGGCCGGAGGCGGCCCGCGATCGACTGCCGGGAGTTATCGCGAACCCAGGTAGAACAAGCCGCCGATGAAAATAACGAAATACAGCGGCCCACGGAAGGCGACCGGGATTTTCCAGACCCCCAGGCCCCACAACCCCCAACTGCCCACCAGCAGCAGGAGCATCTGGAAGGCCATGAACACCTTGTCCTGGGAGAGCGCCTTGGGAATGGCAACGAATATCCCCATCGAGAGAATCAGCAGCCCGAGGACGATGAAAATGTCGGCGCGGCACAGATTACCTTCGTTGAGTTTGTCCTCCTCGCGCAAATAGGATGAGTTGGCGTGCTCGGCATTCTGCTCACTGTTGTGCAACTTGCCACGCTGGTCCCGATATTTGTTGTCGAACACGCGAAGTACTCCTGTAGGTTCATGCCGCCGGCTCCATCCGTTTGAATGTAGCGGATTATGGCAATACGCCATAATTTCAACGAAGGCCTACAAAGACCGTGCTTTTTGGAGTGAGTTCAGAGGGGCGAGAAAAATGCGGAGCAGGATGACCAGGACAGCCAGGAGATAAAATCGCGGGCAATAAAAAACGGCGATTTGCAGGTTGTACCTACAAATCGCCGTTCTTTGCGCCAGGCAAGTCAATGACGTGCGAGGCGTTTGAAAGTGGCGGTGAAGAAGGGATTCGAACCCTTGATACAGTTTCCTGTATACACACTTTCCAGGCGTGCTCCTTCAGCCACTCGGACACTTCACCGGATCTCTTCAAGCAGTTCAGCCTGTCGAGGCGCGCTAATGTAGTCGAAAGGTTTATCGATGGCAAAGGTTTTTTTCAGATTTTTCATGCGTTTAAGCCAATCCGCGAAAAATGGCGGGGGACGATGGCAATTTGGCCAATCTGTGGAGTGCTTTGCCAATCGTTACCAAGCGAACCCCGCCGAGCAAGGACGGCAGGCGATACGGTGACCCACCGGTCAGTCATCGTGCTTTACCTGACTGCGGCGGCTGGGTAACGTCTTTGCCACTTCTTATAAAGGAACACCGCCATGAGTGAGCTGATTACCTACCAACTGGACGACGGTATCGCGACCCTGACCCTGAACAACGGCAAGGTCAACGCCATTTCGCCCGATGTGATCGCCGCCTTCAATCAGGCGCTGGACCGCGCTACCCAGGACCGGGCGGTGGTAATCGTCACCGGCCAGCCGGGCATTCTCTCCGGCGGCTACGACCTCAAGGTGATGACCGCCAGCCCTCAGGCTGCTGTGTCCTTGGTCACCGCCGGCTCGACCTTGGCCCGGCGCATGCTCTCCCACCCCTTCCCGATCATCGTCGCCTGCCCCGGCCATGCCGTGGCCAAGGGCGCGTTCCTGCTGCTGTCGGCCGATTACCGCATCGGCGTCGAAGGCCCGTTCAGCATCGGCCTGAATGAAGTCCAGATCGGCATGACCATGCACCACGCCGGTATCGAACTGGCCCGCGATCGCCTGCGCCGTTCGGCGTTCCACCGCTCGGTGATCAACGCCGAGATGTTCGATCCGGTGAGCGCCGTGGACGCCGGCTTCCTCGACAAGGTGGTACCCGTCGAGCAACTGACCGAGGCGGCCCTGGCCGCAGCGCAACAGTTGAAGAAGATCAACATGAACGCGCACAAGCACACCAAGCTCAAGGTGCGCAAAGCACTGCTGGAACTGCTCGACGACGCGATCATCCGCGATCAGGAACACCTCGGCTGAACCCAGCCACCAGGCCAGACGCAACCGCGTCTGGCCCTTGTCCATTTGCCCGATGACACAGGGCGTTTGCCGCCATCAGTGCACAACCGTACACTGAGCAGTGTTTTATCGAGTGAGTCGTACGATGCTCTTCCTTCCTCGCATGCTCCTGCTGGGTGTCCATTTCATCCTGGCGGGCGTGATCGGCGTGATCATTGGTCTGTGCCGCCCCTTCAATCCCGATAACAGCCGGCTTTATGCCCGCGTGTATGCCTGGCCTTCGAGCTGGCTGCTGCGGCTGAAGATCGAGGCGGAAGTCGGTCCGCTGTTCGACCAGCCACCCGGCTGCGTGATCATCGCCAACCACCAGTCCAACTTCGACCTGTTCGTGCTCGGCAACGTAGTGCCGCCACGCACCGTGTGCATCGGCAAGAAGAGCCTGGGCTGGATCCCGCTGTTCGGCCAGTTGTTCTGGCTCGGCGGCAACGTTCTGGTCGACCGCGGCAACGCCTTCCAGGCCCGCCGCGCCATCCAGACCACGACCCGCACCCTGCGGGAAAACCACACCTCGATCTGGGTGTTCCCGGAAGGCACGCGCAACCCGGACGATCAGTTGCGTCCCTTCAAGAAAGGCGCCTTCCACATGGCCATCGACGCCGGCGTGCCCATCGTCCCGGTGTGTGTCAGCCGCTATGCGCGGCGCTTGAGCATCAATGGCTGGCGCCGCCAGCGGGTCATCATCCGCTCGCTGCCGCCCATTGCCACCGCCGGCCTGAGCCAGCAGGACGTCGCGGCCCTGGTGGAGCAATGCCGCACACAGATGCAAAACTGCATCGATCTGATGGAGCGCGAGGTCGGACGCGGCTGAGCATTTGCCGATTCGCCAGGGTCAGACCAAGCTGTCAGTCACGTTAACGCAGAGAAATGGACAACCATGGGTCGAGTCGTTGCAGCGGCGGTGTACAGCGCCGGCAGGAAAGTCACCAATATCAGCCTCGACGAAGGCGCGGAATGGGCGAGAAAACCAGGGCACTTCGTCTGGATCGGTCTGGAAGAGCCCAACGCCCAGGAACTGGCCAACCTGCAACGGCAGTTCAACCTGCACGAACTGGCCATCGAAGACGCCCTGGAAAAGCACAGCCGGCCCAAGCTGGAAACCTTCGGCGACGCGCTGTTCATCGTCACCTACTCGCCGGTGCGCCATGAAGGCAAGCTGGAGTTCATCGAAACCCATATTTTCGCCGGCAATGGCTACATCATCACCTGCCGTAATGGTCACTCGAAGTCCTACGCGCTGGTCCGTCAGCGCTGCGAGGCGCGGCCGCTGTTGCTGGAGCACGGCGAGGACTTCGTGCTCTACGCCCTGCTCGACTTCGTCACCGAGAACTATCAGCCGGTCAGCGAAGCGATTCATGGCGAGATCGAAGAGCTGGAACAGAGCGTGCTCAGCGGCTCGCTGAACGAAGAAGACATCCGCCGCATCCACGGCCTGCGCCGCGACATCCTGCGCCTGCGCCGTTATGTGGCGCCGATGGTCGAGGTCAGCGAGGAACTGCAGCGCCTGACCTTCCCCTTCATCGACAAGAATATGCGCCCGTACTTCCGCGACGTGCAGATTCACGTCACGCGGCAGATGGAAGACCTGGCGGGCATCCGCGATATCGCCAGCCAGACCATCGAGATCGGCATGCTGCTGGAGTCGTCACGGCAGAGCATCGTGCAACGCAAGTTCGCCGCCTGGGCGGCGATCCTGGCGTTTCCCACGGCAGTGGCGGGCATCTACGGCATGAACTTTCAGAACATGCCGGAGCTGAGCTGGCAGTACGGCTACTTCGCCGTACTGGGAGTAATCGCGGTGGGTTGCACCGCGCTGTACAGCAATTTCAAGCGTTCTGGCTGGCTTTAGGCTGCGCCACGAAACGCATCATCCATTCCGCGACAGTCTGGCCCTGGTGATCCACGCCCAGGCTGTCGACGCCCTTGCGGTACACCTCCTGCCCCAGATGCTCCTGACGCAGTTCCAGCAGCGCGCGGGAATAGTCGTGGATGAATTCCGGGTGGCCCTGGAAACACAGCACCTGGTCGCCGATGTGATACGCCGCATAAGGGCAGAAATCACTGGAGGCAATCACGGTGGCGTTTTCCGGTAGCGCGGTGACCTGATCCTGATGGCTGATCAGCAAGGTCAGCTCTTCAACCTGCGGACTCATCCACGGCGCCTTGGCGGCCATCACATAGCGATGGATGCCGACGCCCCACCCCTGAGTGGCGCGCTCGCTCTTGCCGCCCAGCAGCAGCGCCAGCAACTGATGGCCGAAGCATACGCCCAGCAGCTTGTCGCCGCGGCGGTAGTGCTCCAGCAAAAAGGTCTTGAGCGTCTGGATCCACGGATCGTCGCCGAAGGAGTCGGCCTTGCTGCCCGTCACGAGGTAGGCATCAAAGACCTCGTCATCGGGCGGGTACTCACCGTTCATCACGTTGTAGACCGTGAATTCGGCGGCGATCGGCTGGCGGGTAAACAGTTGCTCGAACATCCGTCCATAGCCCTGATACTGCTCGACCAGCTCAGGTCGCAGGACGTCGGTTTCCAGGATGCAGATGCGTAACGACATAGACTTGGCCCTGAACGACAGTGGTGAAAAAAGACCGGTAGAGCCTGCCGCGAATATGGGCGACAGGCAAGCATTGCCTCGGACGAACGGTCATTTCATTGCAAGGCGTGTGTGTATCCCGCGCACGCGTCTAGTCGGGCACGTCGTACGCATATGGCATAAAGCCTCATAAGAAAAAACGTTAACGACACTAAAGTCGAGACGAAACCGATCTAAAACAGCGGTAACGTTGCCCCTAAGGTTGGTTGTATACCGATATCCAGCAGGTTTGTAGCCGGTACGGGAAATCCCGTGCATTTCGTGGCCAGCGGACCCTGGAAAAGGATGTCTCTCGCTCTCAGGAATAACAACAAGAAGGCAGTCAGCCATGTTCAAACAACACAAAGTACGTCAGGCCGGACTCATTCTGTTCGCCACCACACTGCTGCTGATCCTGCCGAACCTCACTCGCCTGTTCGGCTGATCGCGCCCGGTATTCTCAGCGTTCCTGCGCTCTGGTATATGCTGCCGACCCTCACTGGTTGGAGACCGTCCATGCGCCTTCGCTTCGCCCTCCTGCTCAGCGTGCTGAGCCTGCCGTTGCACGCGGCGCAATTGGCCCTCCAACTGGGCGGCAACGACAAGCAATGGCAAAGCGCGGAGTTACTCCAGCACCCGCAGGCCCGGGACATCCGTATCGAGCAGGATGTGTCGTACAAGAAGTCCATGACGTATCGCGCGGTGCCTTTGGCGGTCCTGCTGGAAGGCGTCAAGCCGGAAGACCATCTGCAAGCCGTGGCCCTTGATGGCTTCGCTGCCGAAATGCCCGCCGCCGCGTTGCTCAAGCAAGGACCGGCACAAGCCTGGCTGGCGGTGGAAGACCCGGCTCACCCGTGGCCGCCACTGGCCAAGGACAAACCCGGGGCCGGTCCCTTCTATCTGGTCTGGACGCACCCCGAGGCCGGCAATATCAGCCCCGAACAATGGCCCTTTCAGGTGGCCAGCATCCGTCGCCTGCCGCCGGTGGCCGAGCGATTTCCCGCCCTGCTCCCGGCACCCGGCCTGGCAGCGAATGACCCGGTGAGCCGCGGCTTCGCCCTGTTCCAGAAGAACTGCTTGGCCTGCCACCGCCTCAACGGCGCCGGCGATGCCCAGTTCGGTCCGGACCTGAACCTGCCCTACAACCCCACCGAATACTTCCACCCCGCGTTTCTTCGTCGCTATATCCGCGACCCGCAGAGCCTGCGCCAGTGGCCGCAAGCGCGGATGCCTGGTTTCAGCGCAAGCGTGCTGCCGGACGCCGACCTCGACGCCCTGCTCGCCTACCTCGGTCATATGGCCAAACGCAAACCCTGACGCTTACTGCTGCGCCGAGAACCCGGACGTCACCAGCACGTTGGCGTGCATCTGCTCGTACCCGCCGCCCCGGCGCATGCCGCGTACCGGGCAGGCGTCGAGGTAATCCAGGCCCACCGCCAGTTTCAGATGGCGCTCGGGTACCGCAAGCTGGTTGGTCACATCGAAGCTGTACCAGGCGCCGTCCAGCCAGGCCTCGGCCCAGGCGTGGCTGGCCATGTGCTGGCTGTCGTTGTCGAACAGGTAGCCGGACACGTAACGCGCCGGCACCAGCAGGCTGCGGGCGCAGGCGATAAAGGCGTGGGCGTGGTCCTGACAGACCCCCGCGCCACCGGCGAAGGCCTGGGCGGCGCTGGTATCCACCGCGGTGGCGCCGGGGCGATAGGCCATGCGCTCATGCAACGCCCCCATCATCTCGATCAGCGCGCTGCGATCACGGCGTTGCCCGCACTGCTGGCCGGCGAACCCACGCAGCGCCTCGTCCGCCTCGGTCAGGCGGGTGAAGCGCAGGAACGGCAAGGGTGACTGCGATTCGTGCTCGGCTTCCCTGGTCGGATCGATCTCGACTTCACCGCGCGCGGCAATCAGCAGGTCGGCATGCGGTTCTTCCAGGCTGAGCACATGCAGGATGTTGCCGAACGGATCGCGCCGGGCCTGGGCGGGACGCGGCAGGTCCAGCTCCCATTGCAGCACCTGCTGACGCTCGTTGTCCGGGGGCGTCAGGCGCAGGTACTGGATGCTGGTTCGAACCTGGTCTTCGTAGTGGTAGGCGGTTTCGTGGCTAATGGTCAGTCTCATACGACCTCCAGGTAAGCGCTGTGAATGGCGTTGCCCAACTCACGCACCAGCGGAATGTAGTGGTTCAACCAGGGGTGCAGTCCTTGCGAGAGGATTTCGTCGATGCCGGTGTAGCGCAGGCGGGCATCCACTTCCGCGGCCAGGCGCTGGGCCGGGCGGCCGTTGGCGCCGGGCAGGCTGGCGAGAATCTGGTCGATTTCTTCCGTACAGGCACGCAGGGAACGGGGTACATCGGCACGCAGGAGCAAGAGTTCGGCGACATGGCGCGCCGTGGGGGCGTCGCGGTAGATCTCGGTGTAGGCCTCGAACGAGGACAGTGCGCGAAGCAAGGCGCTCCACTGGTAATAACCGCGGGCAGAGCTGTCGCTGACGGTTTCGGCGTCCTCGCCGAACATCTCGTAGCGGGCGTCGAGCAGGCGCAGGGTGTTGTCGGCCCGCTCGATGAAGGTGCCCAGCCGAATGAAGCGGAAAGCGTCGTTGCGCATGATGGTGCCGTAGGTGGCGCCGCGGAACAGGTGCGAGCGCTCCTTGATCCACTCGCAGAAACGGCTCATGCCGTAACGCCCCAGGCCCTGCTCGGCAATGCCGCGGATCTCCAGCCAGGTGGCGTTGATGTTTTCCCACATGTCCGCGGTAATCCGCCCACGCACCGCATGGGCGCTGGCCCGCGCGGCGCCCAGGCAGCTGTAGATGCTGGCCGGGTTTTCCGGGTCGAGGGCAAAAAAGTGCAACAAACGCTCGGCGTGCAGTTGTCCATGCCGGCCCAGGTAATCGTCCAGGGTGCCGGTGATGCGCAGCGCCAGCGCCATTTCGTCCAGGCCATCGCCGCGACCGTCCTGCGGCATCAGCGACAGCGAATAACTGACATCGAGCATCCGCGCGAGGTTTTCCGCCCGCTCCAGATAACGCGACATCCAATACAGGTCCGAAGCCGTTCTACTGAGCATGATTCAATCCTCGACCACCCAGGTGTCCTTGGTACCGCCCCCCTGGGACGAGTTCACCACCAGCGAGCCCTCGCGCAGCGCCACCCGCGTCAGGCCACCGGGCACCACGCGGGTCTCCCGGCCGGCCAGGACGAACGGACGCAGGTCGATGTGCCGCGGCGCAATGCCGTTTTCGACAAAGGTCGGGCAGGTCGACAGCGACAGGGTCGGCTGGGCGATATAGGCCGCCGGGCGGGCCTTGATGCGCTCGGCGAAGGCAGCGATTTCCGCCTTGGTCGACGCCGGCCCCACCAGCATGCCGTAGCCGCCGGAACCCTGGGTTTCCTTGACCACCAGGTCCGGCAGATTGGCCAGCACGTGGGAAAGCTCTTCCGGCTTGCGGCATTGCCAGGTAGGCACGTTCTTCAGGATCGGTTCTTCGTCCAGGTAGAAACGGATCATCTCGGTCACGTAGGGATAGACCGACTTGTCGTCGGCTACCCCGGTGCCGATGGCGTTGGCCAGCACCACGTTGCCGCAGCGATAGGCCGACAACAGACCGGGCACGCCGAGCATGGAGTCGGGGTTGAATGCCAGCGGGTCGAGGAAGGCATCGTCCAGCCGGCGATAGATCACGTCGACCGGCTTGGGGCCGTCGGTGGTGCGCATGAATACCCGCTCGTCGCGAACGAACAGGTCCGCCCCTTCCACCAGTTCCACACCCATCTCGCGAGCGAGAAAGGCGTGCTCGAAGAACGCACTGTTGAACCGCCCCGGGGTCAGCACCACGACGCTGGGGTTATCCAGTGGGCTGGAGCTTTTCAGGGTGTCGAGCAACAGGTTCGGGTAATGGTCGATCGGCGCGATGCGCTGAGCGGCGAACAGCTCGGGAAACAGCCGCATCATCATCTTGCGGTCTTCGAGCATGTAGCTGACACCGCTGGGCGTGCGCAGGTTGTCTTCGAGAACGTAATAGCTACCGTCGCTGTCGCGAACCAGGTCGACCCCGGAAATGTGCGCGTAGATGTCGCGGTGCAGGTTCAGGCCCTGCATCGCCAGTTGATATTGATCATTGGCCAGGACCTGCTCGGCGGGGATGATCCCGGCGCGCAGGATGCGCTGCTCATGGTAGAGGTCGGCGAGAAACATGTTCAGCGCCTTGACGCGCTGAATGCAGCCGCGCTCTACCACCCGCCATTCGCTGGCCGGGATGGCCCGCGGAATGGTGTCGAAGGGGATCAGGCGCTCAGTGCCCTGCTCGTCCCCGTATAGCGTGAAGGTGATGCCGGCGCGATGGAACAGCAGGTCCGCCTCGCGGCGGCGTTGCGCCACTTGCTCAGGCGGCGTCTGCGCCAGCCAGCGGGCGAATTCCCGATAATGCGGACGGAGCTGACCGTCGGCGGCGTACATCTCATCATAGAACGTGCGAATCATGCCGAACTCCTTGTCACCCGTGCACAGGCACTGTCGCAAAGCCCGTGCCAGCGGAATTAATCCTTTTCAATCAACGGGTTGGGGAATTCAGAAAAAGACGCCGCACCAGACTTGTGCAGCCAGCCCCACGCGAATGGGGCACGCGCTTCATTGCGAAGCGTGTGGGTTCCCGGGACGGCCAGGCCGTCCCGGGGTGCATTTCAGGCTACCGCGCGCTCCTGCTTCACTCCCCAGCCCTGGGCCTCACCGCCCAGTGGCACGACCACGGCTTCGAAATCCTGTTCGAATTCGTCGATGCCACCATACGTGGCGTACATGATCTTGCTCAGTTCCAGTTGCCAGCCGTCGTCACTTTCATGCACTTGGGCACACAACGACTCACCCCGGAACTTTCCTGCAGCCCTGCGCGCCCGTTCCTCGTCCGGGAATACCGCATAGAACTCGATTGGATGGATTTGTGCGAAGTTGAAACCGCCTTCTTTCATGCGGCGCAATACCGTGCTGCTGATGTCCTCGTACAAGTTGCTCATGAATCGTCCTCCTCAATCACGATGGATAGACTTTCAGTGCTTGCGCACTTACCCCTGGCGCGGGACGCGGGTGGGGTTCTCGAGCGAATGCAGCAATGTTGCGGTAATGAATGTAGCGGTAATGGTAGACAAGGGCCGGCGCCATAACCGACGGCCCTGCATGCAGCGTAGCGGCTGGTGAGGCACAACGCCAGCCAGCCTGTGGATTCAGGTCCGTTCAGTGATGTCGGTGATCTCCACCCCGTTCTGTTCCTTCAGCCACTTCGCGGTCGGACAGTCGGCACGGTCCTGGAAATCATTGAGGTCGAGTTCATCCATGACCGGGAACAGGTGGCCCCTGATCCGCCGCGCTGCGTCTTCAATGCTCGGGCGGTTCGCGGCGGCAAGCAACAACGAAGTGCGTTCGCCCTTCTGGTCCACAAAAGTGATTTCCCACTCTTTCATCTGGCGTGTCCTCGATGGCAGGTACAGGAGTGTTCCCAGCCTGTCTTCCGTTGACCCTCGCCTGCGGACATTGTTCAAGTCGGTTGGCCCGGCGGCGCACCCATAAAAAACCCCGGCCAGGCCGGGGTCTTGTGCAACGAACGGATTACGCCAGGGCGATCAGTCCGGGATGCCGTGGACAACACCGGCGGTATTGTCCAGCAGGCTCTTGGTTGCGGTCTGGATGAAGGATTCGAGCTTCTTGAGCATGGCGTCCTGCTCCGGATGCTCGATCAGCTCAGCCTTGAACTCGCTGCCCAACTGATAACGGTACAGGCGTGGCGACATGTCCTTGGACTCGATCAACACGCGATCCCCCTGGATCAGGCCGACGATCTGCTCGCTGCCCGAAGGCTTGATCATGCCGATGCCCTGGTCGCCTTCCGGCAGGTTGAGCAAGTCACGCCCCCAGCACTGGTGACGAGTTTCGCCACCCAGGCGGCCCATGACGGTGGGCACGATATCGATCTGGGTGCCGACGGTGTGGTTGCGCTTGCCGAACTTGTCCTGGATGCCCGGTGCTATCAGCAACAGCGGCACGTTGAAACGGCCCAGGTCCAGCTCAGTGACCTGCTGGTTATTGCCGAAGCCATGGTCACCGACGATGACGAACAGGGTCTCCTTGAAGTACGGCTCCTTGCGCGCCTTCTCGAAGAACTGGCCCAGGGCCCAGTCGGAATAACGCATGGCGGTCAGGTGCTCGTCCAGGCGACCATGCCCGGTCACCGGCTCTACCGGCAGGTCTTTCGGCAAGGCATACGGGGTGTGGTTGGATAGGGTCTGGAGCAAGGCATAGAACGGCTTCTTGCCATAGTTGTTCGCCAGTTCCTGGTTACCGCGGTCGAACATGTCCTGGTCGGACACGCCCCAGGTCGGGTCGGAGAACACCGGATTGACGAAGTCATTGCGGCCGATGAAGGTGGTCATGCCCTGGTTGCCGAAGAAACCGGACTGGTTGTCCCAGGCGAAATCACCGTTGTAGACGTAGACATCGTCGTAGTCCCGGGCGCTGAGCAGCGCTGGCAGGCCCGACAGCTTGTGGCCGCCTTCCGGGGTCTGCATCAGGTATTCGAAGCCTGGCAGGTTCGGGAAGCAGGCCATCGTGGCGAACATGCCCTGGTGGGTATGGGTGCCGTTGGAGAAGAAGCGGTCGAACAGCAGGCCTTCCTCGGCCAGTTTGTCGAAGTACGGGGTGATGTTGCCGGAAGCCCCCAGCGCGCCGACGGAATGGCCGGCAAAACTCTCCATCAGGATGACCACGACGTTCTTGATCGGCAGGGTGTTCTCGGCCGGCGGTGTGAAGTCACGGCGAATCGCGGCGCTGTCGGCGTCGACCAGCTTGTCGCTCGGCGTCAGCAGCATCTCGCGCACAGTGTTCTGGGCGACCGTCTGATCGAGGGTGGACTTCCAGATGTTGTCGCGGTCCTCGGACATGCGGCTCTTGGCAGCATCGATCAGGGTCAGGGTGCCGTTGAGGCCCAGTTGGTTGACGAAGTTCGAGTCGGTGGTGAAGGCATCCCCCCAACGCATGGGCGGGCCCTGGCGCAGGGTGCCACGGGCGGCAATCACGGCCACCAGCAGGATCATGAAGAACACCACGCCGCGCACGTACCACGGCGCCACGCTGCGAACACCGGCGAGGTTGCTCTGGTACTCGCCACGAGGCCGGGTCAGGCGATCGATGCCTTTGAACGCCAGGCTCATCACGATCGTACCGCCGACCCACGCCAGCAGGTAGCGCACCACCGGGAAGCCGTACCACAGCATGCTGCCGACGGTCTTCGGGTCTTCCTTGATGTACTGGAATACCAGGCCGTTGAGGCGCTGGTGGAACTCGCGATAGAAGTCCATCTCCACCAGGCCGAGGAACAGCACGATGCTGGAGGTCAGGGTCAGCCACACGCGGAAGAAACCGCGCGCCGCCATCGCCCGCGCGCTGAGGATCGCCAGCAGCAGCGGAATGCTCAGGTACACCACTACCCGCAGGTCGAACCGCAGGCCATTGAGGAAACCTTCCACGACAGTGGACGACGGCGTATCGCCAACCATGTCGCTGTTGTAGGCCAGCAACGCGAGCCGCACCAGGCTGAGCATCGCCATGATCGCCAGGCCGCACAGCAGGGTGTAGAGCAGGTGTGATTTGACCGTTGGTTGCAACAGGCGCGAAGCAGCCCGCTGTTGACTCAAGGCGTCCGTATTAGCCATGAATTGGAAGATCCCTGGGATTCGGTTGTGGAAGGCATTGACGCGAAGCGGCGGCAGCGGCTCGGGTCATACCCGAAAAGTGCCGAACCATTAGGCGAATGGATAATTGCGCGCGCGGATTGTCTGCAATCGATTGTGAAAATTTCGTTGAGAACATCGGGGCTGCGGATCAGGCTATCTTTATCGCCCTCTCAAGCAAAGAGCCCACCCGCATGTACTATCGCTATCACCCCAGCCCCATTGGCCAGTTACTGCTGGCGGGCGACGAACAAGGCCTGCACCTGCTGCACATGGACAGCGCCCACCCCTGGGAACTGGACGCCACCTGGCGCCAGGCCGACAGCCAGCTCGACGACGTGGCGCGGCAACTGGACGAGTATTTCGCCCACAAGCGCGAGCGCTTCGAACTGCGCCTTGCCGCCCGCGGCACACCGTTTCAACAGGACGTCTGGCGAGCACTGGTGAACATCCCCTACGGCACCACCACCAGCTACGCCGAACTGGCCCGCACCATCGACCGGCCCAAGGCGATCCGGGCGGTCGGCACGGCCAATGGCGCCAACCCCATCGCAGTGATCGTGCCCTGCCACCGGGTGATCGGCAGCGACGGCAGTCTCACCGGTTTTGCCGGAGGCCTCGAGCGCAAGCAACTGCTGCTGCAACTGGAAGGCGCGTGGCTGATTTGAACCGGCCTACAGCCGCACATTCCCCCGCGGCCCGGCGATGGCCCAGATGATCAGGCCGAGCACCGGCAACAGCAGGATCAGCAAGATCCACAGCACCTTGGCGCCAACCCCGGCGCTGCTCTTGATCACGTTGATGATCGCCCAGATATCCAGGGCCAGAATGATCAGGCCAACCAGCCCGTTGAACGCGGAACCCATGATGAAGCTCCCATGTATGAGTGAGCCCTCAGGATAGCTGGCTATTGGCCTGATAGACGCGTTTGCTTCGGCTTCGCCCTGCCGCTGTGCTTACACTCGCGCCATTGCCTTTCGGAGAAATGCTTTATGCCCTCGACGTCCAGCCACAGCCACTCCGCCCCCGTGCCGCTCTACACCGCGTGGCTGCAGCAGGCGCAATCCTCGCCCTGGATGAGTGCCGGCCTGGGTCTGAGCCTGCTGGCGGTGCTCTGGCTGATGGGCGCCAGCGCCTGGAACGCGATTCACGGTGACCATCAGGAAAACCTGCACATGGCCCTGCTCGGCGGGCTGGCCGGTTTCTCCGCCACCGCCTTGGGCGCATTGCTGGCCATCGTGCTGCGCGATGTCAGCAGCCGGATGCAGGACGTGATGCTCGGCTTCGCCGCCGGGATGATGCTCGCCGCCAGCTCGTTTTCATTGATTCTGCCGGGCCTCGACGCCGCTCGGGAGATTACCGGCAGCGGCCCCTACGCGGCCCTGACGGTGGTGGTCGGCATGGGCCTGGGCGTGTTGCTGATGCTCGGCCTCGACCGCTTCACCCCGCATGAACACGAAAGCACTGGTCCTTGCGGCCCGCAGGCCGAGCGGATCAATCGGGTCTGGCTGTTCGTGCTGGCGATCACCTTGCACAACCTCCCCGAAGGCATGGCCATCGGCGTGAGCTTTACCACGGGTGACCTGAGTGTCGGCCTGCCGCTGACCAGCGCCATCGCCATTCAGGACATTCCCGAAGGCCTGGCGGTGGCCCTGGCGCTGCGCGCCACGGGGCTGTCGACGTTGAAGGCGGCACTGGTGGCCGTCGGCTCGGGCCTGATGGAGCCGATTGGCGCGGTGATCGGCCTGGGGATTTCCAGCGGCTTCGCCCTCGCCTACCCGGTGAGCATGGGCCTGGCGGCGGGCGCGATGATCTTCGTGGTGTCCCATGAAGTCATCCCGGAAACCCACCGCAATGGCCATCAGACCTCGGCGACCCTCGGCCTGATGGGCGGCTTCGCGGTGATGATGTTCCTTGATACCGCGCTGGGTTAAACGTGCAGCGCCACCCGCAGCGCTTCCAGGGCCGGCGCTGCGGTAATGTTCAGTTCGGCGCACAGTTCCAGCACTCGCGGCAGGTCATTGCCGCACACCAGCACCATTTGCAACTCGTCATCCAGCAACTGGCTGAAGTTCATCAGCACATAGCCACCGGCCTCCTTGTTCATGCTGCCCATCTGGATCTGGATGCGGTTGAGCGCGGTGAGCGCCTCGACTTTGGCCAGTTGCTTGGGTTTGATATTGAACGGGACGCTCTGGTCAAACGAATCGGTGATCTGCACGAGCAGGTCCTGGTAGCTGTCGGCCTGGAACAGCACGGTGTCCGGCAGGCTGCCCACCACCACCCATTCACCCAGCGGGATCGGGAAGGTGTCGTCGTAGTTGATATCGGGGTTGGCGGCGAGGAAACCCGCAGGATCGGCGTAGGCCTGCACCGCTTCGTCGGCGATCCCCTCGATGTCCTGCTCGGTCATGCAGCCGGAGCTGATTTTGCCAAGGAGTTCGACCAGTTGGTTTTTCATGAGAGGCCCTGCGACGCTGGAAAAAAGTCGCCAAGGATAGCCGCAAAAGCCTCCCGCCGGTTAGGCCAACGCTTGCAACTGCAATGTGGTGTCAGTGGCGCCCATGGCCTGGGCGGCGCCGAGGGCATCGATGCCACGGGCGTCGCGGCGCTTGGGATCGGCGCCGTGCGCCAGCAGGTAGTCAACGATCGCTGTGCGGTTGAACATCGCCGCCATCATCAACGCCGTGCGCCCGTCGCCTGCGGCTGCATCCGGTTCGACGCCCTGCTCCACCAGCAGCCGGACCATCTCCAGGTTCCCCTTGAACGCCGCGCCCGCCAACGGCAGTTGGTTATTGTCGTTGGCGATGGCCGGATCGGCGCCATGCTGCAACAGCACCCGCGCCGCTTCCAGATGACCGTGATAGCTGGCGAGCATCAGCAGCGTGTCGCCCTTCTGGTTGCGCAAATTGGCTGGCAGGCCGTTCTCCAGCAAGCGGGCAAGCATCGGCGCATCGCCCTGGCGGGCCCGGTCGAAGACTTCTGCGGCAAAGGCGGCGGCTTCATCGGCATCCATGGTGACGGGCTGACGTTGATCGGACATACGGAACCTCCTGACGGGGAAAAAGCCCAAGTCTTGTGAGGATTGGTCCCGGAATCCCTGTGGATAATTCCATGGCGTCGGCAGAAAAAACGCGAGGGCGGACGACCCTTGCAAAATGCACTGTGCAAAATGCACGACCTTGCACAATGCACGGCGGCCCTATTGCCACAAAAACATAAATCATTGATTTACAACGAATTTTTAATTACTGAAAAGCTGGCACAGTCGCTGCACCCATCACTCCATGTCTGCCACCCACAGCCAGGAGCTGATATGGACCTCATTCAGGAAAAATTCGCCTCGGTATTCTCCGCCTACCAAGTGGCCACTCAAGCCCGTCCTGATGGCGGTATTCTGCTGACGCTGCGTGCCGCCGACGGCACACAGGTCAAACGCTCGATTTCCTACGCCCAACTGCACAGCGCCGAACAACTGTCGTGGGCCATTAGCGCCATTCGCCGTGACCTGGCCGAGCAGGCCAGTGAGTTGCCGGTGATTTCGATGCTGCAAAGCCAGCAGCGCTTTGCACTGCCGACTTACCGTTGAGCTGAATGCATCGCTGCGGTTCGGCGCCCCGACAAGCCAACCCCCACAGGTACAGGATTCACTGGACCTTGTGAGCGCTGGCTTGTCGGGGTACCGAGCCGCAGCAATGAAGAACTTGAAGGTTTAGAACGTGTCATCCAGCCCCGGATACAACCGGGCACTTTCATCCCCCGTCAACTCCAGCGCTCGCCCGCCCTCATTCTCGAACAACCGCGCCAGCACCAGGTTGGGCTGCTCGCCGATATCGAACCAGTGCGCGGTCCCCGCAGGAACGCTGACCAGAGCACCCCGCTCCGCCACCAGCGCATACACGTAATCGCCGATCCGCAGATTCAGCAGGCCGCGCCCGCTGATGACAAAGTGCGCGACTTTTGCCGAGTGACGACGCTCGTCGATCCAGCCGGCGCGCAGTTCATCCTTCTGCGGATGCTCGGGATTGACGCTGAACACCTCCACCACCGCGCCACACTCGGCCTTCAGCGCCTGGAGCTGCTGACCCAGTAGCACAATCACCTCCTGCGCGGCAGTCCCTGGGCGAATCCGCTCGGCCACTTCCCGCTGTTCGAAGTGCACGCCCTGTTCGGCCAGTGTCGCGGCGATATCGTCATCGTGGGTCAGGACTTTGTTAGGGGTATCCGGGGTGGACTGGTGATAAACGCTGAGGATGCTCAAGGGCAACTCCTGTTCTAGACATGACGCGGACGCTAGATAGCGTCCTCTTTCAACCGGGTCGCAATGATAACGGCTGCGGCCAGCGCCGCGACGGCGGCAATACTAAAGGTGATACCCGGGCCCAGGGGCTTCCAGCTATAGCCCGCATACAGAGCGCCCAAGGCACCGCCGGTGCCTGACAACGCAGCGTAGAACGCCTGGCCCTGGCCCTGCTGGCGCGCGCCGAAACTGCGCTGGACGAAGGCGATACAGGTGGCGTGGAAACTGCCGAAGGTCGCCGCGTGCAGCAACTGGGCGAACAGCAGCACCAGCAAATGCTCGGCAAAGCTGCCCAGCAACAGCCAGCGCAGCGCCGCCAACAGGAAACTCGCCAGCAGCACCCGGCGCAATGACACCCGCGCCAGGATCCGGCTCATCACCATGAACAGCAGCACCTCGGCCAGCACCCCCAGCGCCCACAGCATACCGATGGTACCGCGGCTGTAGCCGAGGCTTTCCAGGTGCAAGGTCAGGAAGGTGTAGTACGGACCGTGGCTGAGCTGCATCAACGCCACGCAGGTGTAGAAAGCCAGCACGCCGGGGCGGGTCAGTTGCTTGAGGAAGCCGCCACCGGACGGGCGCTCGGCCTGCTCCACCGGCTGGGCATTGGGCACCCACAGGCTGGCCAGAACAATGCCGGCCATGATGCACACCAGCGCCACCGGGTAGATATCCAGGCTCAACCACTCGAACAGTCGACCCAGGCCAACCACGGTGAGGATAAAACCAATCGATCCCCAGAGCCGCACCTGGCTGTAGCGACCGGTCTGGCCTTGCAGGTGCGCGAGGGTAATGACTTCGAACTGCGGCAGCACCGCGTGCCAGAAGAACGCATGCAA
This sequence comes from Pseudomonas huaxiensis, assembly GCF_003231275.1. Lineage (GTDB taxonomy): Bacteria > Pseudomonadota > Gammaproteobacteria > Pseudomonadales > Pseudomonadaceae > Aquipseudomonas > Aquipseudomonas huaxiensis. Next base: position 237,904 of record NZ_QKVL01000004.1, on the reverse strand, counting down.
CGCCATGACCAGCGCCAGCCAGGCGTAGCTCTTGTCGACGAAGATCAGCGCGAAACTGGCCAGGGTGCACAGCGCGCCGAGGCGCACGATCAACAGGCGCTGACCGCTGCGGTCACCCAGCCAGCCCCACAGGTTTGGCGCCACGCAACGCATCAGCATGGGAATGGCCACCAGCTCGCCGATGCGTGCGCTGGAAAACCCGAGGTGATCGAAATACAGCGCCAGGAACGGCGCGGTAGACCCCAGCAGGGCGAAGTAGAAGAGGTAGAAACTGGACAGGCGCCAGTAAGGCAACGCCACGGCTAAAGAGCCGTGGCGCGATGGGCAATGCGGGGCATCAGAGCTGGCCCAGTACCGGGGTGCTCACACGTACGTCAGCGTTCTGCCCGCGGTGGCGCAGCAGGTGGTCCATCAACACGATCGCCATCATCGCTTCGGCGATCGGCGTGGCGCGGATCCCGACGCAAGGGTCATGGCGGCCCTTGGTGATGACTTCCACCGGGTTGCCATCCTTGTCGATGGAACGGCCCGGCGTGGTGATGCTGGAGGTCGGTTTGAGCGCCAGGTGAGCGACGATCGGCTGACCCGAGGAAATGCCGCCGAGGATGCCGCCAGCGTTATTGCTGAGGAAGCCTTCGGGCGTCATCTCGTCGCGGTGCTCGGTACCGCGCTGGGCGACCGAGGCGAAACCGGCGCCGATTTCAACGCCCTTGACCGCGTTGATGCTCATCAGGGCATGGGCCAGTTCGGCGTCGAGACGGTCAAAGATCGGCTCGCCCAGACCCGGCATTACACCTTCGGCGACCACGGTGATCTTCGCGCCGACCGAATCCTGGTCACGGCGCAACTGATCCATGTACGCCTCCAGTTCCGGGACCTTGTCCGGGTCAGGGCTGAAGAACGCGTTCTGCTCCACCGAATCCCAGGTCTTGAACGGGATTTCGATCGGGCCGAGCTGACTCATGTAGCCACGAATACGGATGCCCTGGCTGGCCAGGTATTTCTTGGCGATGGCACCGGCGGCCACGCGCATGGCGGTTTCGCGTGCCGAGCTGCGGCCACCGCCGCGATAGTCGCGCTCACCGTACTTGTGGTGGTAGGTGTAGTCGGCGTGGGCCGGGCGGAACAGATCCTTGATTGCCGAGTAGTCCTTGGACTTCTGGTCAGTGTTGCGGATCAGCAGGCCAATGGAACAACCGGTGGTGCGGCCCTCGAAGACGCCGGAGAGAATCTCGACCTCATCGGCTTCCTGGCGCTGGGTGGTGTGGCGGCTGGTGCCGGGCTTGCGCCGGTCCAGGTCGCGCTGCAGGTCTTCCAGAGAAATCTCCAGGCCCGGCGGGCAGCCATCGACAATGGCGACCAACGCCGGACCATGGCTTTCGCCAGCGGTGGTGACAGTGAACAGCTTGCCGTAGGTATTGCCGGACATGCAGGACGCTCCGCGAATCAGCCTGATTTGAACAAGGCCGCCAGTATACGCAGGCTAACCATTCAGTTCATCCCTGCTGGCGAACCTTCTGCACGGGGTCAGGTCCAACCGGCATCCCCCCGCATGTAGCCCGATGATGTCGCGCCTCGCCGTCCTGCTCCTCCTGATCGTATCCGGCCTCGCCCAGGCCGCCACCCCCGCTGTGTTCCAGCGCCCGGTCAGCCTCGACACCGGCCAGGGCATTCTTCATGGCAGCCTGCTGCTGCCGCGCGGCGACACCCCGCCGCCGGTGGTGCTGATCATCGCAGGCTCCGGCCCAACCGACCGCGACGGCAACAACCCTGCAGTCGGGCGCATCGACATTCTCAAGCGCCTGGCCCTGCAACTGGCTGCCCAGGGCATCGCCAGCGTGCGCTACGACAAGCGCGGCGTTGCCGAGAGCCTGGCGGCGACCCCGGACGAGCGTCAGTTGAGCGTCGAGCGCTATGTCGCCGACGCCGTGGCCTGGAGCCACAAGATCAAAGCCGACCCACGCTTCGGCCCGCTGATCCTGCTCGGTCATAGCGAAGGCGCACTGATCGCCAGCCTCGCCGCAGAGCCGGCCGGCGCCAGCGCGGTGGTCGCCCTGGCCGGCAGCGGCCGTCCAGTGGACCAGGTACTGCGCGAACAACTGGCCGAGCGCCTGCCGCCGGCCCAACTCAAGCAAGCACAACACGTGATCGATCAACTCAAGGCCGGCCAGCCGAGCAGCGACGTGCCGCCGGTACTCGCCAATACCCTGCGCCCCAGCGTGCAGCCCTACCTGATTTCGTTGTTCCGTCAGGACCCGGCGGCGGCCTTTGCGCGCTTGAAGATTCCGGCGCTGATCATTCAGGGACGCAACGACATCCAGGTCAGCCCGGCCGACGCCAAAGCCCTGCAGGCGGCCAAGCCCGATGCGCAGCTTGCGCTGATCGATGGCATGAACCACATGCTGCGCATCAGTCCGCCAGGGATGGGCCAGCAGCGCGACAGCTACACCAATCCGGCACTGCCCCTGGCCAGCGCACTGGGTGAACGGATCGTAGTTTTTGTGCGGCAGTTGACATCCGCCTGAGCAAATCGGGCTCCAGTCCTCGGCGAATCGGCCGATAAATCCGATGCAGGCGCTGTCACCGTAGACGGCCTGTTGCGCACACGAGGACCCTGTGATGACTGATGCACCCACCCAGGACGCTACCGCAGCGGCCGACGAACCGGTTGTCCCGGAAGCCGCCCCGCTGCCCTGGGCGGATCTGGCACCCGAACATTTCCAGTTGCTGCGCCTGGCGCCGCTGCCGACCGACCGCAACAGCGGCGCGCGTCCGTTGCGTTTCGTCGAGTTCGGCCATGCCGAGCGCCACAGCAAGGAACACAGCCTGCTGCGCATGGAAATCCGCCTGCCCGGGCAGAAAGTGCGCAAAGAACAGAACGTGCTGGATATCCGTGTCGACCACGACAAGCGCTTGGTGACCATCGGCCCCGACAGCGGCTTGCAGATCGAACCACTGAACCGCGGAATCGGCCGCTTCATGCTGGCCCAGGCCGTGCAGTGGGCACAGCGCAAGTGGTCGCACTACCGGCTCGAGGGCGGCGCCCTGGCGAACAAGGACGCACTCAACGAAGACACCCGCCTGCGCCGCGACCATGTGCTGCGCAGCCACGGCGTGGAAGTCGAGTACGCCGATGCCCAGCACCTCAAGGGGCGCTACGTGGAAACCCAGGTGGGCGAGCTGAAGGGCGGCTGGAATACCGACAAGCTGCAGCGGGTCGAGATGATCGAAGCGGCCAACATGTTGCAGCAGGCCGATCAGAAGTTGCAGGAGAAGGAAGCGCAACTGCGCGAGCGCGACGAGCGGGTTTCCAAGTACCGGCGCGAAGACAGCGGCCTGCGGTTCACCATTACCTGCCTGGTGGCTTTCGCAGTGTTCCAGGCCGGCTTGCTGATCTGGATCGCCACCCACCGCTGAGGGCGAAACGCGGGACCGGCTGACGAGCCGTCCCGCGCAACAACATCATCAGACCCGCGAAGCGAACAGCGCCTGATGCTGACGGCATTGCTCGGCGGTGAGCATGAACACACCGTGACCGCCGCGCTCGAACTCCAGCCAGGCGAAATCCACTTCCGGGTACAACTGCTCGACATGCACCTGGCTGTTACCAACCTCGACGATCAGCAAGCCCTTCTCGGTCAGGTGGTCCGCCGCCTCGGCCAGCATGCGCCGCACCAGATCCAGACCATCATTGCCACAGGCCAGGCCCAACTCCGGTTCGTGCTGATACTCGGCCGGCATGTCGGCGAAGTCCTCGGCGTCGACATACGGCGGGTTGGACAGGATCAGGTCGAAACGCTGCGCTGGGAGACCGGCGAAACCGTCACCCTGGACGGTGTAGACGCGCTGTTCCAGGCCATGTCGCTCGATGTTCTGGTTGGCCACTTCGAGTGCTTCGAAGGACAAGTCGGCCAGCACCACTTCGGCGTCGGGGAAGACTTCGGCGCTGACGATACCGATGCAGCCTGAACCGGTGCACAGATCGAGAATGCGCGCCGGCTCGTCGGCCAGCCACGGCTCGAAGCGCTTCTCGATCAGTTCGCCGATCGGCGAGCGCGGCACCAGCACGCGCTCATCGACGATGAACGACATCCCGCAGAACCACGCCTCACCCAGCAGGTAAGCGGTGGGCACGCGGTCTTCGATGCGGCGCTTGAGCAGGCGTTGCAACTTCACCAGTTCGTCGTCTTCCAGGCGGCAATCCAGATAGCTGTCAGCCACTTCCCAAGGCAGGTGAACCGCTCCCAGCACCAGCAGCCGAGCCTCGTCCCACGCGTTGTCGGCACCATGACCGAAGAACAACTCATGCTCGTGGAAGCGGCTGACGGCCCAGCGAATGTGGTCGCGCAGTGTGCGCAGGCGGGAAGTGATCACGGCAGACTCCTTGGAAGACGACCGGCGATTCTACCAGCCTCGCGCCACAAGTGGCCGCAATTGCATCGACGGGCGATTGGCTTACATGGCTGAGAGCCACTAACCACGCCACTTGTACGCTAAGCGATTCACATAAGTGTCCAAGCAGGGGAGAATAGGTAAAAAGCCCTACCCGAAGGAGCCCCTGATGTCTGTTCCAATGACGATGTTTCACCTCAGCGGACGTGGCTATCCGCCCGCCAAACTGAGCAACGCCAGCCTGATCATTATCGATGCGCAGAAAGAGTACCTGAGCGGTCCCTTGGCGCTGTCGGGCATGGACGAAGCAGTGGCGAACATCGGCAAACTGCTCGACGCGGCGCGCAAGGCCGGTCGTCCGGTGATTCACGTGCGCCACTTGGGCACCGTCGGCGGTCTGTTCGATCCTCAGGGCGCGCGCGGCGAATTCATCCCCGGCCTGGAGCCACAGGGCGATGAAGTCATCATCGAGAAGCGCATGCCCAACGCCTTCAAGAACACCAGCCTGCATGAAACCCTGCAGAACCTCGGCCACCTGGACCTGATCGTCTGCGGCTTCATGAGCCACTCCAGCGTCAGCACCACCGTGCGCCGGGCCAAAGACTACGGCTACCGCTGCACCCTGGTCGAAGACGCCTGCGCCACCCGCGACCTGCCGTTCAAGGATGGCGTGATCCCCGCCGCGCAGATCCAGCAGACTGAAATGGCGATCATGGCCGACAACTTTGCCTGCGTGACCCCTACCAACAGTCTGGTCTGACCCTTGGCGCGCGGAACCACCTCCACGACTTTCGGTCCAAAACCGGATATTCACTGAGGAAATCGGAATGAAAATATCCGACGGTTTCGACGCCAAACGCCTTCGCCCGCGCCAACCGGGCAATTGGCGTTCGCGCCTGGCCGCGGGGTTTTCGGCCCTGCTGGCGAGCGTCGGCGTACTGCTGGCCATGGCCGGAGCTGCCAGCCTGTTGGGCCGCCCCGCCGCACTGGGCGAGCTCAATGCCAACCCCGCCGCAGCCAGCCTGGTGCTCGGTGGCGGTTTGCTGGTGCTGTATCTGGGCGTGTGGCTCTGGCGCCGACGTCGCCTGCGTCTGCGCCGCGGCCGCGAACTGAACCTGTCGCCCCACCTGATGAAAAAACACGATTGACTGCAACGGCGTGTGGACTCGCGTAAACTGCGCCGCTTGCGGCGGAGACCTACATGCAAGACGACGATTTTTCCCTGTTCAAGAGCGAGGTGCGCGGCGTCAAGCCGATCAAGCATGATCGCGCCGACACCGGCAAACCCAAGACTGATCGCAAGCAACTGAACAACCTGCGGCAGAACGCGACGGTGCGCAGCGACCAGACCGTGGTCGACGGCCTGTCCGATCAGTTCGTCATCGATGTGGGCCCGGAAGACGATCTGCACTGGAGCCGCGACGGCGTCCAGGAAAGCCAGATGCGCAAGCTCAAGCTCGGCCAGATCGGCTTTGAAGGCAGCCTCGACCTGCACGGCATGACCGTCGAGAAAGCGCGGGAAACCCTCTGGGCCTTCCTTGCCGAGGCTACCCGCTTCGAAATCCGTTGCGTGCGCGTCACCCACGGCAAGGCTGTGCGCCTGGATGGCAAACGTCCCATGATCAAAAGTCACGTCAATACCTGGCTGCGCCAGCATGCTCAAGTGCTGGGTTTTACCTCGTGCCAGGCCAGACACGGCGGCACCGGCGCGGTGTATGTAATGCTGCGTCGGACCATGCTCGAAGGTCGCGACGAGTAACGCCGGACTTGCGGCGCCGCCACAGCCGCCGTACCCTTCGCGTTTGCGAAATACACCACAGGTAGATCCATGTCCCTGGAACAGAACTACACCGCGATTAAGCGAGGGTAGTACTGAGTAATACAGAGCAGTAAAATCGGGCACTTCAGCACTCTGGAGTACCCGACCACACTGCTGGAATCCCCCCCATTGGTACAGAAACTGGTATAGCCGCGAGCCTACCTCCGATTCTGCTTGGGTATCAGCCACAAAATCGGCTCAGGCCTCGACCTACCACTCAACTGATGATAGTGGGTCGCTGAATAGACCTTTAGGACCCACTTCACCAGAAGTTCATTTCCTACCACGCCATAGATCAATCCGCCAACCAGCCGATCGGTCCGATGGCTTTCCCACCATTAACTATGCGCAGTATCTAAACAGTTTCCACGTCAACTGCAAAACTTTCAGACCTCGAATACATTTTCTTACTTTGTGCTTCCAAGGACTCATCAATCACAGTGAAGAGTCTCTCGAAACTTCCGATCCACGACTCATCACCAGCGCCCTCTGCTTTCCGTTTCAGGTATTCCCGAAGCCTCTCTTTCGCATTATCATCCTTACATTCAAAGGGAAGCAATTTACCGTTTAGATCATGACCAAATTTTTCAAACCAATTCGGATGTTCTTCCTTAGCCTCTAGAATCCATTCGTGGGGAAATAATCCTTCCAACGCAAAACCTACTGGAAGAACGATAAAATTCTTGTTTGGCTCAAACGGAAGCTTTTTCTTACCCAGAAACCCCTGGATATTTCTTCTCGTTTTATCCCCTGCCTCATCACCATCCAAAATGCACACCACCGGCCTTTCCTTATGGACATACTCCCAGGAAGCCTTTACGAAACCCTCTAGCGCACCCACACCACCAAAATCTAAGAACTCTGCATTTCTGACATTTTCCCATGCATGTTTCCCGGTAGCTTTGACAGGCACCCGACTCAACACCCACTTGAATATCTCGCGATCTGACTTCCCTTCAACAAACACATTAAACAGTCCTAAATTACAGAAATCACTAAACTTAACACCGAGTGCATTTCGAATAGCCCGCGTAGCTTCAATATATGAACCACAGGTATTGGTCGTGGTTGCACCATCCTCGATTTCAGTTCTCATTACCAGCTTTGGATCTTTTGGCACAAAGGCCAGACTGTGAGTTGTTACTACGACATGTGCAATCTCGGCCAACTCCCTCAGAAGGCAATAACAACTAGACGCAAGCTCAGGGTGCAAATACGACTCAGGCTCCTCAATTAGCCATATAGGAGTTTTGCCAAGTTTTCCCTCCTCTTGAGATATCCATATGAACGAGGCAATCATTGACGCCGACTGAATACCCATCCCCTTTCTGCCAATTTCTGTGACAATCGGGTCAGCAAGATGAAATTCAAAACCACTCAGCAAGCTCTCAATTGAATCGTTCGGTATTCTAAAGTGCGACTTTATGTTGGACATACCCGCCAAACTTAGCTTTGAGTCAATAACTTTTGAAACCTCATCCAAGCCTGACTTAACCTTACCCACTACATCTTGCATTTGGCAAGCTATGTATTTTCTAAGATACGGCAACAACAAATCACCATATAGAGTGTCAATATTTTTGCTCGCTGCAACATAATGACAATTAAAGCAACCAAAAAGCAATTCTAAAAATAAATTTTGGTTTTTTATGAATGCCAACTTTTTACCAGAATCATACTTCTCCCCAACAAACATTCGGTAACTAGGCCTACCTGCACTGGAGAACGTCAGGTAGACAGTGGCTTTATCGAGAATTGTTTTCGGTTGATCCAAGCAAGAATTAATTTCGCGATAAATAGCTTTCGCTAATTCATCATCTTCTTCAAAGACAACTGTGGCAGTCAGCGAAGTCTGACCTGCTTCCAACCCTTCAGGAAAGTCTCGATGATGCAGATATTTATATTTATTATCGAATCCAGTGAAAAACATCTCCACTGCCTTTAATAAATTAGTCTTCCCACTACTATTTGGGCCGACAATCGTCGCTCCCCCGCTAAATGTAATAACCGTATCTGAAATTATCGTACGGAAATTCTTAATTCTAACGCTTTCTAAAATCATCCAGTGCTCTCCGGCAGTACCCGACTTCGCCACACTCCATTGCATGCCCGCGAAGGGCACCAGCAAGATTGCAACGCTTATGGCAATGTGCCACAGGTCCACCTAGAGGTCTATTACGTCACATCTCCATCAAGCCACTTGCTGAAAAAACAAAAGCGAACTACTGTACATCCAGACAGCTGACAGGTAACTGATTATGACCGCCCGCATCATTGCATTCCCAAACCCGTCGCCTATAGCTACCGATCAGATGGAGGTTGCATCCTTCATCAAGACATTGGATATCGGATTCCGCACACAGCACTGTCAACCAGCCCGTCAACTCTTGGGATGGAGTGTTGAGGCACTGAGCTTCAGGTCAGGTGTTTCAACTCATGCCATCAGAAAGTTGGAAGCAGGAGATCATCTGAATGAGGTTACGATGCACGCGCTTGCATACGCCCTGGAAACTGAAGGCTTGGTCTTTTTTCCGAGTCACCCCCCTATGCGAGGCGACAACTGCAGAGGTGCAACCCCAAACCCTAGATCACGCGATGACTTTCATTTGAGAGAATAGGCAGCAGTTACCGAACCCGCCAAAGCTGATCAATTCTTGTCGTGTACGAGCGGCTCATCATTTCGCGCCGCATGTCCCAGTCGGGAGTGCGAGGGACGCTCCCGGTCCGCATGGTCCCCCGGCCGTACTTGCCATTGATGTCGTCCAGCACAGACATGAGCCGATCACATGCAACTGGCTGGGACATCGCGAACAGGTCATCCGTGAATTCGCCAGACTGCCGCAGATCCATCAGCAGCACCTCCGCCTTGCTGTAACGAAACCCCGACCGGTAGACCTGCTCCACAGCCTCGGTGGCTGCCCTGGTGAGCAGCAGCGTGTCATTGGTGGGGTACGGTAGTTCGACCAACGCTCCGTTGGCATACCTCGCCTCATCAGGGTTGAACATCCCTGTACGAATGCTCACCCGCATGCGCTTGCACACGGAACCCTGGGACCGCAGCTTCTCCGCTGCCCTTGCAGTGTAGGTCGCCACAGCTTGCTTGATCGGCGTTAGCTCGACCAGTCGCTTACCGAACATCCGGCTGCAGCAGATCTCTTGCTTGGGCGGATCTGCGTCTTCCAGTTCAAGGCAGGACGTGCCGGCGAGCTCTCTGGCCGTCTTCTCCACAACCACGCTGAACCTGTCACGCAACATGCTTGGGTCAGCTTTCGCCAGGTCCATCGCCGTCCGGATGCTCATTGCCTCCAAGTGCGCGGTCATCCGCCTGCCAATGCCCCACACCTCCTTCACCTCGGTATTGCGCAATACCCAGTCACGTTTGAAGTCATCACAAATGTCCACCACGCCGCCGGTCTGAGCCTGCAGGCGCTTCGCGGTGTGGTTGGCCAGCTTCGCCAGCGTCTTGGTCCGAGCAATCCCCACTCCAACCGGGATGCCCGTGCACCGTAACACCCGGGCACGAACGTCACGGCCGAGCTGGGTGCGGTCGCCCGGGATCCCGGTGAGATCCGCGAAACACTCATCGATCGAGTAGACCTCTGACGCCGGCACCATCGACTCGATCAGCGACATGACCCGTTCGCTCATATCGCCGTAGAGCGCATAGTTGGACGAGAACGCCACGACGCCATGTCGACGCAGCCTCTCCCGGCACTGGAAGTAGGGCTCGCCCATCTTCACGAACGGCTTCGCATCGTAGCTCCTGGCGATCACGCACCCGTCGTTGTTGCTCAGCACCACTACAGGTGTCTTCGCAAGGTCAGGGCGGAAGACTCGCTCACAGCTAGCATAGAACGAGTTGCAGTCGATTAGGGCGAACACCTGGTCATTGGGCATGATCACGCACGCTGTAGCGAACTACGCCCCAAATCACCAGCTCGTCGCCCTCCAGGATGTGCCGGGGCGGGTAAGCGGGGTTTTCAGACTGGAGGATCACCGAACCATTGCGACGGTGCAGCCGCTTGCATACCGGCTCAGTGTTGACGGCAGCGATCACGATATCGCCGTGCTCCGCTTCGTTGCTGCGGTCTACGATCAGAAGGTCCCCGGAGTGGATTCCGGCGCCCTGCATGCTGTCACCCTCCACCTGCACAAGGTACACATGAGGCGCACGGAGTTCGAACAGCTCATCGAGTGAGATGTGCCGTTCAAGGTGATCCGCCGCCGGCGACGGGAAGCCGGCCGGCACGCGGAAGGAGTAAACAGGTAGCAATGTTGGTCCACCGGTCGGCGTCCCAAAAAAAGTGATAGTCATGACGAAGTGTCCCACAGCAGGCTGTATATTCATACAGTAAACTGTCAGATGCGTCCTACGTCAATGGATGGTCGCAAAGCAACCGACAAACGAGAGGAGGTGATTTATGTGCGGGAGGTACTCGATATACGATGACATGGACACCTACTTGCGGCAGCTGTCCTTGGACCTGGTCGTGATCAACGGCTATGACCACGAGCGGATCAACCGCTACAACGTCGCGCCGTCGACCCGCGTAGAGCTGATCCGCCCTGTCGCGGGAGGCCTGAGCGTCGATCGAGTGAAATGGGGATGGTCGCCATTCTGGGCGAAGGGGAAGCGCCCCGACCCGATTAATGCGCGAGCCGAGACAGTGATGACGGGGAAATTTTTCAAATCGCTCTGGCCGGCAGGCCGAACCGTGGCGCCGGCGAACGGATGGTTCGAGTGGATACCTGACCCGGCCGATGCAAAGCGCAAGCAGCCCTACTACATTTCTGCCGGCGATGATCAGCCGCTGTTCTTTGCAGCGCTTGCAGAAGTCCACCCAGGGCTGGAGCCCGACGAGCACGATGGTTTTGTGATCATCACTGCCGCCGCTGACGAAGGGCTCGTGGACATTCACGACCGCAAGCCCTTGGTACTGACACCCGCCCTGGCCCGCGAGTGGCTCGACCCGGACACTCCAACCGCTCGGGCTGCGGAGATCGTCCAAAACGGATGCCGACCTGCGACTGACTTCAGCTGGCACCCGGTCGGCAAGGATGTCGGCAACGTTCGCAACCAAGGCCAACAGTTGATTCAACCATTAGAACAGCTGACCTAGCTGCGAAGGACGCCAGTTTAAGATCACCAACTCGCCGGTGACCTCGGCCTTTCCCTGCCGCTGGTTTGTGTTGGTATAGCGGATATCCAAACTCTCGAAGTGGAAACCCTCGAAGGCCCGGTGGATATCCGGGTGGTCGTTGATGCTGACCATCACCCTACCCTTGCAGCGCCGCATGAAGTCAGCCATGCGCTCGTACTCCCCGAACGGGAAGTCGACGCCATAGCCGGCCGTCTGCCAATACGGCGGGTCCATGTAGAAAAAGGTGTGCGCTCGATCGTAGCGCTCGGCACAGTCCAGCCACGACAAGTTCTCGACATAGGTACCAGCCAGACGCTGCCAGGCTGCGGAGAGATTCTCCTCGATGCGCAGCAGGTTGATTGCCGGCCCCGTGGTGGCGGTACCGAACGTCTGCCCGGTGACCTTGCCACCGAAGGCATGCTGCTGCAGGTAGAAGAACCGCGCCGCACGCTGGATGTCCGTCAACGTTTCGGGGCGGGTCATCTTCTGCCACTCGAAGATCTGCCGGGAGCTGAGCGCCCACTTGAACTGGCGGACGAACTCCTCAAGATGGTTCTGCACCACCCGGTACAGAGTGACTAGGTCGCCGTTGAGGTCGTTCAGCACCTCCACCGGCGCGGGCTGGGGACGCATGAAGTACAACGCGCCACCGCCGGCGAAGACCTCAACATAGCACTCATGAGGGGGAAAGAGGGGGATTAAGCGGTCGGCCAGGCGGCGTTTGCCACCCATCCAGGGAACAATAGGAGAGGTCATTGGTTGCAAGTCTTTACTGTATGAATGAACAGGTGTTAGGCTCGCCGCGCTTTGTGCACAAGGCAGGGGCCACGGCTGGACTTGCAGGAAGGGTCTGCGGGTTCGGCGAGCCTGGTGGATGTTGACGCATCCATTAGGCTCGCTCCTTTTCACTTACTGTGCGATCCCTCGCACGTAGGCCTGGCAGGCCTTCAGCGCGATCAGTCCTCGATCGCCGTCACCGGTGATTCCGATAATTCGTTGAGCATGCGCTCGGTCAAGTCGGGCTCGACTGGCTCCATGAACCACGCCGCCGGCGCCGGTGGTGGCTGACACCCCACCGCAACCAGCCGAGGCGGAGGCATCGAGGAGGACTGACAGCCGCAGATCAGAAGTAGCAAGGCGGTCGCGAAGGCGAGCCTGGGCTTGTTGCGCATCGGTGAGCTCCTGATGATGGGTTTTGTCGGCGGCCTGCAGGCGGGCCTCCAACGCAATGCGTCTGGCCTGCTCTGCGTTGTTCCAGTCGATAACGGCGAGCCCCGCCGCCAGGCGCTCGTCCTGGAACAGGCCCGCCTGCACCGCGAGTTGCCGCCGATAGTCGTTGGCCTGCCACTTCCATGCAGCACCGCCACCCAGGCCGAGCCCGAGCAGCAACGCAACAGCGGGCAGGCGCCAGTCCAGCAGGCTCACTGAAGCACCGCCAGCGCCCGTTCATAGAGCTTCTGGCGATCCTCCAGACCATTGGTCCCGCCGTTGATCTTCTTGGTGATCTGGAGGAACTCCCCCCGATCCGCCATACCATTGAGCCCGTTGGTCTGCCAGAACCAGGCCGCCGACAACGACGCGTAGACCGGGTGCTCCAGCAGCTCAGGGTTACCGAGCAGCCGGCCATCACTGAACAGCGCCTCGCTGCAAGCGTTGTAGTTGAACTTACCGGTAATCTGGATCAGTCCCCGGCCGCGATACTTCTGGCCATCACCATCGGCCTCGGGTGTGTTGCCCAGGCGCTGGGCCAGCTTGCCAGTGTCGTATTTCTTCAGGTACTCATCGCCACCCAGCTCACGAACATATCGGAGCTGCCCGGACTCGTGACCGATCTGAGCAATGAAGGCCGCGATGCGCAACCGGGTGATGATCCCGTACTTGCCCATAGCCGCGTTGAGGGCAGGAACAAAAACGCCGGCTTGTTTGCCGGCGTTGGGGAGAATGCGCAGCAGCTGCTGCTCGTTGATGGGCATAGTGTTTCTCCAGGTAGGTGATGGCCATCAGGCCGATGGGGACAGCTCGACTGTCTTGACTGGTTTGGTTTGTTTTTTCTTCTTGCTCTTGGCCTTCGCCTTGCCTTTCTTGCCGCCGTTGCACTCGATCAAGGTCCTCCAGCCTCCGGTGGTGAAGGTGTGCTCCACGCTGTCGACCAAATAGTCGCCGTCGAGCCCGTCCTTGAAGCCCGCCGCCCTGATCGTTTGCTCGGCGATCAGGTCGGCACGCCCAGCCATTTCCAGGCGAACCCCCGCCGTGCTCCGGTTGAATGCCGCCAACCGCGCCTGGGCAGCCTGTTGCGCTGCAGTTTCGTTCGGATAGACATGCCGCTCGGTATGCACTGCCGGCAGGGAGCTGGGAGCTTCATCGTTCGAGACATCGACAGTCTTCAGTTCGCCGGACTTCTTGTCCTGGTACTTGGCCTGGACGGCCTTGTTTGTGGTTTTGTCGCCAAGCCGGAACTGGTACCGGCTGACGTCATGCCGCGTGATCGTCACGACGGGCAGGGTCTTGCCGCTCGCGCTCTTGCCGTCCTGCCGTGGCAGCACCAGCAGCTTGCCCTCGGCGACCTTGGCCGTGCTGTCGTACTGCTTGGCCAGCCGCGTGATGAAGTTGAAATCCGACTCGTTGAACTGGTCGACCCGTGGCACCTTTGTCTGTACCGGGCATACCGCCTCCCATCCGTTGCGCGCCGCGATGTCCCGGACGATCTGTTGCAGGGGCACGCCCTCCCAGCTGCCGCTGCGCGTCGTCTTGCCGGATCCGCGCATGTCGCTGGCTTTGCCCCGGATCACGAGTTGATCAGGCGGGCCGCTCAGCTCCACCTCGTCGACCGTGTAGCGACCGAGCCTAACCAGCGCCTGGCCGGCGTAACCCATCGAGATCTCGATCGAGGCCCCACGTGACGGCAATGCAACGGCCTGGCCTCGATCGTCGATTCGCAGTTCGAACTCGTCGGACTCCAGCCCGGGCTTGTCGGAGGTGCGCAGCATCAGCAGGCGGTCATTGATCAGCGCGGTGATATCGCGCTTGTCCGCCTCAATGCGAAATACCGGTGTCATTGCTCAGCTCCAGAAATGAAAAGCCCCGCTTGTGCGGGGCGTGTGGGGTGCGCGGCCAGGTCAATCCCAGAGCCGCACGGTCGCATCGGTGGCAACTTCGATATCAGGCAGCACGATCAGTACACCCGCGCTGTAGGGCTGCGCGATATCAGCCAAGCCCTGATTCGCGGCCAACACCGCTTCCACCGTGCCCACCAGGTGCCCGTAGTAGTGCTGGCACAGGGTGTCCAGCAGATCCCCGTCAGATGTTCTGCAGGTCGTCGCCATAGCTCACAAACTCCAAGCTGAAGCCCTGCCGGCGAGGGATCCCTCCGGCGAGCAGGTTGCTCTGTTCCTCATCAACGCTCAGTAGGCACCAGTTGCCCAGGACCTCGCCGTATCCTGTCGTGAGCCCTAGCGGTTGCAGTGCCCGGCCGAAGCTGCGCAACGTGTCCAGTTGCTTGATCCCGGCCTTCTGCCCTGGGTAAACGACGCCCCTGATGCTGAGCTTGTCATCGCCCTGGCCAACGCTCTGCTGCGCGATCGAGCGCGATAACCGTTCTTGGCCAGCCCAGCGGAATGCCGTCTGTCGCCGCAGCTCATCAAACGCTGCAGTGTCCAGGTTGAAGTAGTACGGCTGGGAGTCGGGCTTGAGCGGCTGAATGATCAGCAGGTGCGGGAAGGGCTTCACCGCGTCGACCGCCGGCGTCTGATCCGACGCAAACGATGCGGTCGGCATGATGCTGTCCAGGGAAGGGCTCACCTTGCCGGCGATCTTGTTGATCGCCGCCCCGGCTTTTGCGGCCTGTTCCTTCAACGTACCCAGCCGTTCTTGCACCTGTGCAACCGCTGACGTCGCCTGGCCATACATCGACGCCACCCGTCCGACCGTCTCCTGGGCGGCGGTGATACCACGCATAGTGCGCTGCAGCTTCGCACCGATAGCAGGCCCGACGAACGGGATACCTTCCAGTTCCGAGGCCGCACCCGTGATATCGCTGATGGCCCCGTTCACCGGCGCTAGCATTTCATCAGCACTTCGCCGGCCAGCCTCTCCCGCTGCAACCAAGGACTTGAGCCCTGATTGCAGTTGCTCCATATAGGCCATGGGCCCTCCTTATACGTGTGGCTCATCGCTCAGTTGGCGAACCTGCTGCTGACGCGCGAAGTCCTCCATCTGCCGTTGGATGTGCGGCCAGATTTCCTGAGCCATCTGCGCGGGATCTTTGACGTCGCCATGCACGTTCACCGGAATGTTCGGTGCGAACGTGAACGACTGCTCGACCTTCGGCGCCTCCGGCTTGACCGCTGCCGCCTTGGCCAACTCCGGAACGCTCGGTACCGCTGCAGGCGCAGTAGCCAGATCCCGCACAACATCACCCATCGCCGCCGACTGGGATTGGGGCTTGACCAACTCCGCGCCGGGGAACCTCACTCGATTCTCCGTCAGCGCCGGCAGGAGGAAAGGATCTTTCGAGTTCGGGTCGCGTGGGTCATACGACACCTGCGGCGCCAAGGGCTGGGCCACCGCCGGGGGTATCGCGACCGGTGGCTGAGCTATCGGTACCTGAGGCTTAACCAACGCGGCGCCGGGGAAACCCACACGGTTGGCAGTCAGCGCAGGCAACAGAAACGGGTCTTGCGAGTTGGGGTCGCGGGGATCGTAAGACACGGTCGCTACCGGCTTGGTGACAGTCGTCGCTGCCGGGGGCAGCTCTGCCTGGGCTACTGCTTCCTCTTTCTTCTCGCCGAACAACGCCTTGCCCAGCCACGAGCCGCCCTCCTCCCCCGCCATTCCGCCGATGATCGAGCCAGCAATGCCGCCAATGGCCGTGCCGATCACCGGCAAGATCAGCGTTCCCAACGCCGCACCGGCCGCCGCCCCCGCCGCCGAGCCCGCTGCCCCACCCAGCAAGCCACCAAAGCCTTCGGCCTTTTCGTCCTGGGTATGGGCGTTCATTGCGAGATCGACCGCACCGACGCCCAAGTCGATCACGTTCATTCCCGGCAACCGCTTGCCGGCTTTGGTGAAGTTTCGGGCAGACTTGAACATGTCACCCACTGCACTGGTCGGTGCAACAGGGACCTTGGGGACCTTCGGCACATCAGGAACCTTGGTGACCTTCGGCACCCCTTTGGGCCGGCCAGGCCGCTGGGGAGGTCGTGGCCGACCAGGACGGCGCCGAGGACGACGACGGCGGTCCGGCGCGCCATCGCCCCCGCTACCAGTCCCACGGCCGAAGGCGTCCGCATTGACCACGAACACCTTCTGCGTGTCCCCCACCTTCGGAAGCGACTCGCCTGCACCGTCGTTGCCTGCACCGCGCAGGCGGTCCAGCAACCCAGGCTTGCGGCTCGTCCCCGGCCCCCTCGATCGCGATCCAGCGGCGTCACCAGCAGCGGAAGCGCGCTCGGCCAGACGCTCCAGCACGTTACCGCGGCCAATGTCGGCCAGGCCCTTTGTGATCCGGTAACCGCTGATGATCGACTTCAAGGCCAGATAGCCTGCCACGATGGCCCCGATTCCCATCACGGCGACCTGGGCGCCGTCCGACAAGCTGACCAGGCCTTTTGCCACCCAGCTGATTCCCTTCGCTGCCGCGTCCGTCGCAGGACGGATCGCGTCCCCGATAGACCGCATGGCCTCGTTGATGTCGTTCTTGGCCTCGGTCCACATCTGCGCCGACGTCTCGCGGCGCTCCTGCAGGTTCTTGTCGAGGATCCCCGTGGCATCCTGAGCATCCTTTTTCAGCTGCTCATATAGCCCTCGGTTTTGCCCGTATGCCGTCAGCGCAGCCTTGACTTGCATGTCCGCAAAAATGTCGCCGGTCTTGAGACTTTGTTCCAGCGCCTCCAAGGCCTTAATGGCCTTTTTCGGGTCGACCTCCTTGTCAATCTTCGCCTGAGCGTCAGCCATCTTCTTGGCCTTCGCCGGGTCCGTCGTTTGGACGTACTTCTGCGCGAGGGCCATGGACGATTCCAGAACCGACATGCCCTTCTGGATACCAGTGTTGAGCGATGCCTGGTAGTCGATTCCCGCGTCCTTGTAGGCTTTGACGACGTCACCGGCGCCGATCTTTTCGATCCAGTTCTTGAGGTTGTTGGCCGCTTCGTCCGAGCTGCCGGCAGTTTTCATCTGCACCTGCAACATTGCACCGAGCTGGGCCACCGCCTCGGGACCGGTGCTACCGGTTTTTTCCATACCGGCCAGCAACACCGGGAACCAGCGGGCCATGTCCGAGGCTTCGAACGAACCCGCCTGGCCCTGCAGGGCGATCCCTTCCAGGGTCTTTTCCATAACCTTGGGGTCGCTGATCTTCGCGTTCTGCTCCAGGGCCTGGATCATCGACGCAACGTCGACGCCACTGGCCCCCTGCCCTACTGAGAACTTGGCTGCCACGGTGGAATAGGACAGGGCCTTGTCCAGTTCCATACCGGCACCGACCAACTGGTTGACCAGGTCGGCAACACCATCACGGCTCATCCCGGTATCCTGCGATACTTGGATGATCTGCTTGGCCATCGCCTGCTCTTCGGGCTGATTCGCCACCCCGGCCTTGATCGCAATATCGCGGATCGTGGCCTGGTACCCTGCACTGATCATCGTTGGGATGGTCACTGCTGCAACCGCAGCCGTGGCCTTGCCTACCGTGGACTTGGCCCCCTCCTTGCCCTTGTCCAGTTGCTGCCGGCCTTTGACTTGCAGATCCACGGCTTTGGCCGTCCGGCCGAGGCGCTGGTATTCCTTTTCCAGCCGGCCAACCTGGACGCCCTGTTTGCGCAAGGCATCCAGGTTCGCGTCCAACCGGCGGAGCAGACCAGCGGCCGAGGCCGAGCCGGTGTCGTGCGCTTTCTTCCACTCTTCCCTGAGCTTGATCGTCTCGCCAATCGTGCTCTTGAGCACCTTGGCCTTGTTGCCTTTCTGTTCCAGCTTTGAAATGCCGTTTTCGGCAGTCTTCAAAGCAGACCCAAACGACGACGCAACTGCGCCGCCGATCACTAGCGAGAGCGCCAGATTGCTTGCCATTGCTCACACTCCCCGGGCTCAGTCCGTGAGCCACCAGACCATGTCCGCGTAGGACATGGTCATGATTTCAGCAGCGGAAAAGTGCAGCTCTTGGGCGAGCCGCTTTGCTGCCAGTTTCTGCCAGGCGGCATTAAAACTCGTCGTCTTGCACCAGACGAAAATAGCCGG
Organism: Pseudomonas huaxiensis; assembly: GCF_003231275.1. Taxonomy (GTDB): domain Bacteria; phylum Pseudomonadota; class Gammaproteobacteria; order Pseudomonadales; family Pseudomonadaceae; genus Aquipseudomonas; species Aquipseudomonas huaxiensis. The sequence continues at coordinate 219,322 of NZ_QKVL01000004.1, read as the reverse complement.
TCTGCAGGCGGGTGTAGTCTTTCAGCGTCAGCCCTTCCAGATCCTTGGTACCGACCTCGGCCAGCGAGGCGAACAGGTTCAGCTCGCGCTGCTCGTCGTTATCGCCACCCGTGGCCTGGGCGTTGCGCAGGTCGCGCACGGTGGGGGCACGCAGGCGCAGTTTGTCGACCTGGATGCCGTTGGCTTCGGATGCCTTCGTCAGAGTCACGGTAACGCTGTCTGGGGTGATGACCAGCCAGCTCGGGGTCTTTGCTTGAACGCCCATAGATGCAGTCCTTACGAGTAGTGAGAGGGGTTAGAGGCCGAGGGCGGAGCGCTCAGCGGCCAGTTGGTCAACACCGTTGATGACGCGCTTCATGCCGAGAGGGTCGATTTCGTACATGACGCGGCCGTCGAGTTCGAGCTTGTAGTACGTCACCGCGACGTTGTGCTTGATCTCTGCCTTATCACCAGGCTTCCAGTCCCCCATGTCGACTTCCTTCAACGCACCACGCAGCGTCACCACCACTGCGGTGACTGCGCCTTTGAGCCCGCGATAGGAGCCCCGGAACGTGCCGTTGAACGCGGTACCGTCAGCCAGGCCGAAGAACCGCATCGAGTCTTTACGAACGCCGGTAGTGACGAAACCGGCTTCCATCTTTTCCATGCCCTGGATGATCTCGATCGGCACATCCATGCCGCCGACGCGATGCTCTTCCATCTTGAGCGTGAGCTTGGGGAGCGTGAGGCTCGGCACGTCACCTTGAAAGCTGATGCCGTCGACGAACAGGTTCAGGTTTGAGAGGGTTTGAGGAATCATTGCCATTGCAGGGGCTCCTTAGGAATTCTGGTCCAGGACTTCGGTCAGCCACTGGTTGGTGACCTCGACGCGGAAATTGGGGTTTTCAGCAGGCGGGACATCGGTAAAGCGGATGTTCCAGTACACCTTGCCCTGCTCCAGTTGGCTGGCCGTGTTCAGGTCGGGGTCAGCGAACACCTCGAAATTGATGATTGCGCCCTGGGCCTTCAGGTCGCGCATGAAGTTCTCCAGGCCCTCGGTCACGTCCTTGACGTAGGTCGCGGTGATCGAGCGGTCCACGGCCCACTTGTGCCCGTAGAGGATCGCATCCATGACGATATCCATGGTCCGGACACGGGTGACGAACGCCCATTTCGGATCACTCGACAGCGTGCGGTTGCCCCACAGGCGGTAGCCATCGTCGCGGATGATGGTGGTGATATTGGCGTTGTTGAGCAGGTTGGCCCGGCAGGTTTCGTCGCCGTCGAGGAACTCGACCGAACGCGTGGTTCCGGTGATGCCCACGAACTCCTTGTTCGACGGCGAGGCCCAGAAGCCATATTCGTTGTCGGTCCAGGCGAACAGGCCGGCGACCCAGGCCGACGACGGCGAGTTAACCGTGGCGTCGGCCGAGGTGTCCCAATACTGCACACCCGGGTCGACCAGATACGCGCGCTTGGCGCCGAAGTTCTCCGCGTAGGCCAACGCCGCCTCGTCGGTAGTGCCCGGGCCGTCGATGATGGCAATACCGCGCAGCTTGTCGGCTAGCGCCACCAGGGCAGTGCCGACGGCCTGGGTGGCGCTGTGCTTCGGGGTTACCAGCAGGCGCGGCTGGGCGTTGAAACGGCTTTTGCCGTCGAGCAGCGCCTGCAGGCCGGTACGCTTGCCGTCGACAAGCACCCCGCCGATGATTGCGGATGTCTGCGCGGCCGCGTCTTCCAGCTTCGCCACGCCGCAGGCGACGATCACCGCCTTGGCGCGGGCATAGATGGCCTTGCACGCTACGGTTATGGCCGAGGCCGGACCGAAGGCGGCGACGGCTTCGCGCTCGTTGGTGATCAGCACCAGGTCATTGGCCTTGGCCGTGGCATCCACCCCGGGGGTGAAGGTGTCGACCAGGCCGATGATCGAGGACGACGGGAGCGCGATATTGCGCGCGCCTGTGTCGACGTTCGTTACGGTAACGCCGTGAAAGAAACCACTCATGTGAACTCCAGATATGGAAAAGCCCCGAAATCCGGGGCTGAAGGGTTGAAGCCGGAGACAAAAACGCCCCGGCAGTGCGGGGCGTCAGCCAAGCAATTCGGCCAGCCAAGGCGGCTGTAGCGGCCGCTGTTCAATGTCGGGAAAGTGTTCAGACTCCGGCCAATCGCGCAAAAGTTGCAGAAACGCCAGCAGCGTTGCGAACTGCTCGGTGGTCAAAGTCGTCGGCCGCCCCAGATCCTGCTCATCGCGGTGCCGCTCACGCAGCCAGCTCACCTGCGTAATCGCGGAATCGCGCCAAGCACGCTCCTTGAGCACCGCATATTTCGGGTCTACCGGTGGATCAACCAGCTCCAGATCGCCGCCAATACCCACCCGAATAACCTGGCCGAGAGACAGTCCCTGCAGCAACTCAACCCGGCGGGCCGCCGAAACTTTGATTGCATCTGCCGGGATCTGCCCTGATGCATGAACCAGCGTGTCGAAAAACCCGGTTTCGCCCGGGCTGTAGAAAGTAGTCATTTGCCCCCCTTACTTACCAATCACCAGGTAGCAGATCTGGCCACCGGAGTTCGTATAGTTGTTCTGCACCCGGATCACGGAGTTGGAGACGATGGTGGCCCCCGGGGCGTAAGACGATTTCGTCGACATGGTCGTAAAATTCATGGTTGCGAGCACTCGCCAGGCTGCGGTCGGAAACGTCAACGGCAACGGTATGTCCACCGTTGGACCGACAACATCAGGTGCGTCGATCGCCTGGGGCACGCCAACCGCACGCCCCCACTGCACAATCAACCCACCCATCCAACTCGGGAAAGCGATATAGCCGTTATCGGTGAGCAGTGCGGAAAAGCCGGCGCGGAGCTTCTTCGGCGTGACAATGACAGCATCGTCAGTGCCCGCATCGACTTGCGTCTGCGTACCAATCCTGGCCCAGCCAAACGCGTTTTCTGTCGCTTGTTTTACAACCGCCGCGATTGCTTGAAAGACCCGCAGGGCACTCATGGGGCGTTCGTTATCAGCGCCGGCCTCGGCCATGCCTTGAGTTGCCACCACAAGGCCTAGCGTCGGATTGCCGTCGAGGCCGGCGGCGTTAGAGATGCTGAGCCCAGCACCGGCGACAGCAATCGACCGCACCTCGATCACGCCACCGCCAAGGTGCGCGTAGAACCCTAGACCCGCAACATCCCCCATCGTCTTCAGTGCTTTCGGCACGCCTTCCAGGCCTGCCCAGGGAAGCTTGCTCAGGCCAGATCCGACTCCGGACAGCACCCCCTCAATGGCGACCCCAGCCGAAGTGATGCGAACGCCATTTCCAACCGCCCAAGGCTGATCACCCAAGGCGAGGAAAACGCTTTGAATTGCACCCGATCCTCCGACAAAACCCATACCCGCTTGAATTGCCCCCCGATCATCTGTGCCCAGCACCCCGATGTTCCATGCTTGAGCCCCGCTCTGCTTGAGGAACATGTTGTAGCCATCGAGCCAGAAGTTTCCGAGAACGGTCCCGCCTTTTTTGCTCAACGCATCGGTGATGCCGTAGTCCGCCAGGGTCGTAGGGTTCCAACCTTCGACGACCAGCCCGCGCTCATTGATTCGTACCTGGGTATAAGCGCCGGGCGTTTTGTCGCGAGGCAAAACATTCAGTAACGATGTATCAACGTACTCTCGCGTTGCCAGAACCACGGACGGGTCGATCTTGAGCTGCACGTTGGCCGTACTGGTGACAATGATATTCAGCCGCACGACTTGCGTTTTGCCCGTACCCTGGGAGAGCAGCGGCTTGAAACTCGGTGCACAGTTTGCGACCGCCACCAGATCGCCAGCAGCGTCGTAGAGACCGATTTCGCGGATCCACCAGCCGCCGGCATCAGGCGGTATGACCTGCTCGGCGATGATGATGCTCGCATTGCCCGGGTCAACCTTCAGCTGATTCAAGGGAGCCCGACGGCGTTCGTTAATCAGTTTGGTCTGGGTGCGACTTGGAATGGGCTCTGCCCCATTGGCATCACCGACGCCCATCTGGGCGAAGGTCCATGGCACACCCAGGGCATCTGCATTTGCCTGCTTGGCCTCCCCCACTGCGGTGAGGATGGCGAAGAACTGGCTGTTCTGGTCAGTCATGAGTACACGTCCAGGTATTCGATTTGATGGTCACGGCCGACATGGCCAGAGGTACCCACTACTGCAATGTCGCGGGGCATCGGCGGGTAAACATCGATTTCCTCGCCTTCGGCCAGCCCCGCCGCCACGCGTAGGTAGCCGCTGCTGGAAAGTGCGATAGCCAAGCCAGTGAGGTGCCGACTGACTGGCTTGGCGTCATCGATCAGTCGCGTCAGCTCCGCATACATTTCTTCAGTGATACCCTGATCGAGGACTCCGACTTGGAGTGCAAAGGTGCCGGGCACTCCCTCAGGGTGGGTTTGCCACCACTCGAGGACCTCGATCAGGTAGCCCAAGGGCTCAACGACTCTGCGCAGCGCGCCAATCGTTCCCTTGCGCGTATGCACGTAGAACGCCGAGCGAATCACCGAGCGCTTTACAGCCTCGCTCCAGCTCTCTTCCCAGCGGTCCACCGACCAAGCCCAGGCGAGCTGGTGCAGCATATGAGCCGGACAGGTGTCAGGGTTGTAGAGAGTGCGCAGCGGGAGGTCGGGATGGTCGTGGTTAGCGGCCTCGATAGCGCGCTCCAGCAACGTGCTGTTGAGCGGTAGCAGGCTGGACATGTCAGCTACCCCATTCGACGGTGAAGCCAGTGCACCAGGCCGCCTGCGCTTTGGTCGGGGACAGGTCCTGCCAGTCAATCAGCTCAACCCGGCTCACGCCGGCGATATGCAACTGGGCGTCAATCGCAGACCGGGCGATCTCGACGCCGAGGCGGCGGCGCGGGTTGATCCACGCCGCCAGACGACGCCGGCATTCGGCCAGCGCGGCCTCCGTCTCCGGGCCGCTGCCGGACTTGTACAGCACCGCATCGATTCGGTAGTGCAGCACCTCGGCGCTTTCAACGAACAGCCGGTCACCGACCGGACGCACGTCGTCATCGCTCAGCTTGACCCGCACGGCCTCCAGCAGCTCCGGGCTGGCCCTCCCTTTGTCCTCCAGCGACAGCACTGTTACGGTAACGACCGCCGGCGACGGGCTTTCCGCCGTGGCGTCCGCGACCAGCCCCGAGGCGTTGCGGGCATGCAGGATGTAGCTGTTGCGCGGGCCGGCCGTGGTCAGCCCCTCGTAGACCAGCTGGACACGCTCGCGCAGGGCGTCGTCTTCCTCGAGCACCTGCAGCGTCGGCGGCGACGTGCTCAGGTCTTCGGCTTGCACCACCAGGCGCTTGAGCTCGACGTTGGCCGCCAACTGGTCAAGGTCGCTGCCCCGGGCGTAGGCCAGCAACAGGGCCTTGGCCGCGTCATTGATCCGCGCCCGGTTCTGCAAGCGCCGATAAGCGCCCAGCTCCAGCAGCTTGGTCACCGGGTCGCTTTCAAGGTTGGCTGTCCAGTTATCCCCCATGAACGTCTGAAAAGTCGCCAGCTCCTGCTGATACGTCTCCTCGTAGTCCAGATCCTCCAGCACCTGCGGCGCCGGCAGGGCCGACAGTTCAACAGTGCTCACGCGCTCACCTCCAAAATCTGGTTATCACCCAGGTACTGCCCCGTCAGTTGCAAGGTGATCTGGCCGCCAACGACGGCCGTCACCCGTACCCGCTCAAGCTTCAACCGGGGCTCCCAGCGACCCACTGCCCGGGCGACCTCGGCCTGTACAGCGCTTTTCCAACCCTCATTGACCGGCAGGTCGACGAACCGGCGCAGCTTGCTGCCGTACTCCGGCCGCATGCGACGACTGCCAAGGGAGGTGGTGAGAATGTCCTCGATGGACTGCCGCAGGTGGGCGATGCCCGACAGCGGCTGCCCAGTGTGGCGGTCCACTCCGATCATCGATTACTCCTCGGGAACCAGGTCCTGGTGGGAGGCGAGATATTCCAGTCCGACGGTATCGTCCGCCATGGTCGCCACGATGCCTTGCGCCACCGACAGCAAACGCCCGTCCGGCAGTTGCAGCACTCGGGAGGTGTAACGGGTGTCGCGGTAACGCAAGGCCGGGCCGGGCTTGGGCTGCGGCTGCGGCGGGTGCACAACCTCGAGGTCTTTATTTCGCATGTTTCCTCCAGGAACGAAAAAGCCCGCACTTGGCGGGCCTGTTGATACAGATGGATCAGTGCTTGTGGTTCGGTGTGTTGCCGGCGGTGTCGATGATCTTGGCACCGCCGAGGATGTCGCCGGTGACCTGCAACTTGCCGTTGACCTGGACGTCACCGGTGAGTGTGATTGTGGTCGACGTAGCGGTGATGGCGTCATCCGTGACAACCGCAGAGCTTCCTCCCACTCGCACCGTTGCGGTGCCGGTCGGCAGGTCGATGCTGTAGGTGTTGGCCTGCCAGTCATACACCAGCGACCCGCCGTCGTCGAAACGCCAGACTTCGACGTGGTCGCGGTTGTCCGGCTGGTCACCCGCATTGCCGTACAGGCCGGGCACGAACGTGCCCTGGGCGGGCTCGCCGCTGGGGCTGATCAATGCGCCCTGCTCGCCCAAGCTAGGCGACCGCCAATGCCGCGCCTTGCCGGCCGCCTGGCTGTGCCACCGCACCCAGGCGCTAGTCCAGCCGGCGCCATCGGAAACCCGCACCATTGCGGCTGCAAGGTCTACTGCCACGACCCTGCACGGGATGATCAGGCCCGCGATCATGCGGTCATGGGCTGCGCTGGCCTGACTCATTCGAGGGACTCCGGAGCAACATACGCGCCCTGCTGTCCCGATCCGGTATCCGGCACGAAGCCCAGCATCAGGCTACTCGGCGGCTGGTTCGGCCAAGGCCACTCTTCCTCCCCGAGGTACAGGGTCTGCGTCCATTCAACGACCCAGACCGCGTAGCCATCCAGCTCCGGCCGCGTGAAGTCCTGGGAGGCCTGCAGGAACTCTGCAGGCTCGACTTCCTGACCCCAGGTCTGGAGACGCAGCAACACCGCCAGCCGGGAAGCAATGAAGGCAGCTTGCCGATAACATTCCGCCTGCTCGGCGCCGACGATTGCCCTGGCCTCGAAGCGAGCAACAACCGCCGTCTCGCCGGTTCCTTGATCTCGCCCCGGATCAAGCCCCACCAGCTCCAGCAGCACCATGGGAACTGGCAGGGTGGTCATGTGCGCGGGCATGAAGCAAACCGCCTCAAGCCCGGGTATGGCTTCCTGGACATGATCCTCGATCGCCTGATACAGGTCGTCGAGACTAAAGGTTTGATCAGACACGTCAGGCCCCTTTCAGCATCTTCTGCATTTCGTAGTTGAGTTCTTGCTCCAGGATCTCCAGCAGCCGTTGGTTAGCCCGCCGCGCCCAGGCGTCAAAGTGAGGCCGGACGCCCTCCAGCGAGAGCTTGGCCTTGGCCAGGGGAAAGCGACTGTCGTTGCCGTCCTCGTAGAGCCAACCATTGCCGCCCCCACCTGAGGCGGTCTCCGGGTAATCGCTGGCCTTGAAGTGCTTGCTGGCGGTGCGGATCCAGATGTCCGGCTTGTCGCCGTAGACCTTCTTGTAGAACGCCCCCTCATAGCGGCGACCTGCAACCGAAACTCCGGTCCGGGTCTGCCGCGCCCGACCAGCACGACTGGCCTCGATCGCGTTGATCCCGAACCAGAGCTTGCCCTGGCCGTTGCTGTTGACCGGATAGGCCCGGAGCCGTTGTCGCACCGCCGACTGCGCGATCCGCTCCTGTTGCCCGATCGCCCGGGCAATGTGCGTGCGCATCCACCGCAACGTCTTGTTGATCGCCCGGCGGTGCGCAGCAGCGAAGGCTTTCGGCGCGAGCGTGCCGAACCGGGTGAAGCGCTGCTTGTCCGAGCTGGACAGCTGCAGCGTGAGCATTCCGTGCTCGGACTTGTTCTCGAAGTAGCTGCCAACGCTCATCGCACCTCCCTAAGCACTAGGTTGACCCAACCGGTTCCATCCGGCTCAAGCTTGACGATGATGTACGTCCCGCCTCCGTCTTCCGGGGGCAGGTCCACCACCAGCCGCTGCGGGGGAGCCACGCCGGCAGCGTCGGCAACCCTGATCGAAAAGGTCGGCTCCCTGACCTGGGTCTTGATCTGACCCAGCTTGGGTTGCAACCAGGGGACCGACATGAAGCCGGGTACCGCCTGGTCTCGCCCATCGATCAAAGCCTCATCACCCATCACGGCCAGCAGCTGCTCATCCATGGCAGCCACCTGCTCACGAAAGCCCATGGTCACTCCCCGTCGTCTTGATCATCCTTGGACGGGAGCTGGCCACGCTTCGCGATCTTGCCCTCGGCGAGCAGCATCTCGGCCAATTCCTTGCTGGGCGGGGTGTAGACCTCATCTTGGCGAATGACCTTGGTTCCGTCCTGGATGCAGCCGTCCACCACCACGTACTCAATCTTTGCGGCCATGTCACACCACCTTTGCGTAGAGGAATGCGTTGGGTTCCAGCATGCCCGCCAGCGCAGCTGCCTGAAGCTTCAACCACCGCGCACTTGGCTCCTTCGTGACCCAGCTTTTGGGAAAACGAGCCGCTTCGACCAGGCCGCTCTCGATGGCTTCCAAGTCCTGAATCGCTCCGTAAAGCATGGCGTTGCGGGTATTGGTCGAGCCAAGAATCAACCCGCCAGCGGGGATAACCGGCTGCTCGTTCTCATCGTCGTCCAGATACCACTCGTCGTAGGCATACAGGTCCACGCCCGGATCGTTGAGGTAGCCCAGGTAGGTGACACCATCTGGCAACTCCTCGGGCTTGATCAGGCCCATGTCGACTCGACGGGAGTTGAGCTGTTTCAGAACGGTGTCGTTGCCTTGGAAGGCGTCCTGCGCCTCGGCGCTCAGCACCGCAACGTTGGCACTCCGACCGGAGTCCTTGGCCACCAACCGCCGCCACTGCCGCAGATTGGCGATAGGATCGGAATCACTGGTGTTCCAGCGACCGTTTGCCAGCGTAACTTTGTGGGTGTCTTCCATGAGGAAATCGATGGTGTCATCGACCCCATCGCCAACTACGCGAATACGCCCTGTGGTCAACGCTTGCGCGCACATCCACTCTTCTCGACGAGTGATTTCGCTGTCCAGATCCGTCAGGTCACGGCCCAGCTGCTCTCCGGCGCGATCGAGCGGAGTCCGCGTGGAGAACGCCGTCTCGCCAGCGCCACGCTTGAGGATCAACTCTGCGCGGGTTTCGCGCTTCGGCTGGATGTAGGGCGGCCTGTAGGTCGACGAGCTGAAACCCGTGCGCTGCGAAACACTACCCGGAAGCGTCGGGTGTACGAACGGCGCCATCTTGCGCTGGCCTTTGACGATGTCGATGGTCACAGCCTCGGTCCCGAAGGTCGATGGCGCGCCGCCGTTAAAGAAGGTGTTCATCAGGAAGCGCCGTGGCAGAGCCATCTGCTCTACCGCTTCCAGCATGGTCAGGGTGTCGAAAATGTCAGTCATGGAGGCTCCGATCAGCGGATGAAAATGGACAGAGGACGCAGGGCGGCCTTTGCAACAGCGAGGGTCAAGCCCTCGCCCAGGTGAAGTTGGTTGGCCAGTACCTGGCCAGTCAGGCGAATCGGCACAGTCAGTGCGCCACCGGTCGTGTCTGCGTCCTGGTCAAGGATCGCGGTAGGGGCCTCAGAGCCATCATCGGCAGCGGCTTTGCACAGCCGATACTCGTTGGAAGCACTGACCTGCCCCAGCACTGCGCCGCGCTTCAGGACCTGCCCGGCAGCGATAACGCCGGTGTCCATGACGACAGGAAAATCACCCGCCGAGAGTTGGCTCGGCTGATAGGTTTGACGTTGCGGGTTGCTCATGTTGGTCTCCTTCAGCGGCGTGGGCCGCCGGCTACGATGGCGCCGACAGCGGCCTTGCGCTCGCCTTGCTTGCCGTCAGCGGATGGGGCGGCACCAGTCACGCCCTGAGCGTCACTCTTGATGGATGCCAGCGAGATGCCGCGGTCCTGAGCAGCCTTGAACAGCACCAGCGCCGTGGCCTCGACAGAGCTGCCATCGTCGATAGCAGCCTCGATCTCTTTCTCAAAGCCCTTGCTGGCCAGGGTATTGATGCCCTTGATGCGCTCGCGCTCCGCAGCCGAAGCCTCAGCACGAACCGCGTCGAGGTCCGGCTGATCGGCCTGGGCGATCTCGATAGTGCTGGGGTCAGTGCCCGCTGCCAGAGCGGTGCGCAGTTCTGCCGTGGTCTTGACGGTGGTCATGGTGTGTATCCTTGGTGAGTTGATGGCCGGCTTGGCCAGTTCGGTTATCAGGGACTCCAGCGAGCCCAAGCGGTGGGCCAGGCCGTGCTGGACTGCGGCAGCGCCGACGCGAAGCCCGCCGTGATCGCCCATCTCGGGCACCTTCTCAACGGCGACGCCGAGGTTGCGGGCAACCTTGCTTTCGAAGACTTCACTCATTGCGTCGATGGTTTCGCCAACCTTCGCCCGGCCTTCTTCGGTGCTCAGGTCCGGACGCTTGTTTGGCGCATTGCGGCTGACGATCTGGTACCTGGTGCGGCCTGTGGCCTTCTCGTTCTCAACGACCGCCTCGACCACGACGCCAATGCTGCCGGCCAGACTGGCCTCATCGATCACGATCTCGCTGGTCGCCGAGGCGATCCAGTACGCGGCACTCGCAGCCATTCCGCCTACGTAAGCCACGATCCGCTTGCGCGAGCGTCCGGCGTAGATCATCTCTGCCAGCTCGTTGATGCCCGCAGCAACACCACCGGGACTGTCGATGTTGAGTACGATGGAGCGGACCTTGGGATCATCCAACGCTCGCTGGATGTCAGTGGCCAGCACCTGCGTACTGGTGGCGCCGCTGATCTCGGTGAACAGGTTGGCGTAACGGAAAATCGGTCCGGTGACCGGCACAATCGCAACGCCATTGCGAAGGGTGACCTTACGGGTGTCCTCCAGCCGCTCGCCGCGCTTGGTCGCCAGCGCCAGCGGATCGCCCATGCGATCTGCGATGGTCAGCAGGTTGTCCAGGGCGTCGGGCATCATCAGCCATGGCTGCGCAGCAGCCAGCTCAAGAGCGCGAGGCATGTTTATTCCTCTTCGGGTTTGGGTTCAGGCGGGTTTTCCAGTCCACCTTTGGGCAGCGGCTGCAGGCTGTGTTGCCGGCGCTGCTCGACTTCGCGCACACGCTGGCGGAACACCTGTTGCCAGGGCTCGCCGGTCATGGCTGCGGTTTCGAGGGTTTCGTTGCTGACCCCGATCTCGATGCGCTTGCCGGCGGCGTTGGCCTCCTTCAGCTCATCGATCGCACCCCGAGCCGGACCTATCCAAATGGCCTGGATATAGGCCTTGCGCTTGACCGGATCGGCGTAACCGGGAAGGTTGATCAGGCCTCTTGCAACGGCTTCGTCAATCACCAGTTCCCGGCTGGGCTGGCAGAAATCGCACGCAAGCCACCAGCGGCGCAGACTGTAGAACCGCCAGGCTTGGAGCATGGCTGCGCGAGCTGCGCTGTAACTGCTGCTGTAGTGCAACAGCAGTTCTTCCAGCGGCAGCTCCAGTGCGGCACCGATCTCCTTCACCACTGCGGTAAAGAACGGATCGAACTGGGCGTTGGGTCGGCCAGGGTTGGCCACCACCGGTTCCTCACCGACCCCAAGGTCAACGACTGCGCCCTCTCCAAGACTGAGCACCCCGTCTGCAGTGTCGTCGCCACCAGGCTGCTCCTCTTTCAAGGCGGACATCGGCAGGTTGCCGGTCGGGAAGTCCGATCCCTTCTTGATGAACACGGTGAACATCGCCGAGATCACCGCAGCCATCAGCTCGGCACTGCTGTAGCGCTCCAGCTTCTGCAGAGGCTCCAGCACCGGCGCCAGGTAGGGGACACCACGCTTCTGCCCTGGACGTTCCTTGTCGGCCATGACATGCAGCACACGCCGACGCCCAGTCTCGGCACCAAAGACCGGTAACCGTTCCCAGTTCAGCGGCTTGCTGGCCAGATGCTCGCCGATGTAACCCGTGCAGACGTGGTAAGCGACCGGCGCCCCGAGGTCATCGAACTCCACGCCGTCCACCAGATTGGCACGATCAAGCCCATCGTTTGGGTTACTGACCCGGTCACCTTCGATCATCTGCAACCGGGTGCTGAAGATGCAGCCGGGGCGCTCCTGGTCAGGACTGGCGACGAAAATGTCGCCCGCAACCATTGATGACACCAACACAAGCGCCTGCAGTTGGTAGTGGTTGAGCGTGGCCTCAGCATCACACTCGCGGGGATCGTCGGCGTACAGAGACCACACCCGATCAAGCTGGCCATTCAAGGCGTCCGCTTCCTCGTCAGTGAGTCCCAGTGCGACCTGGTCGACTTGCGCTCGGCAGACCAGGCCAGTTCCCACCACGTTGGTCCGCAACCGAGTGATTGCGGCGCGGGCCACCAGGTGGTTGCGCATGGCATCCCGCGAGCGGGCCAGCAGCATCCGCCGCTCACTGCGATTGAAGTCACGCCGTGGGCTACCCAGGCCGGGGATCCAGCTGGCCATGCTGCGCAGTACACGCGAGGCCCCGCGCCAGCGAGTCTCCACGCCCCCGCCACCGCCTTGGGCAACGATCTGCTGATCGCCTGCCGAGGCACGGGCTACCCGGATCGCCTCCCGCATCAACTGCTCTGCAGCGGGCTCAGACTTTCGAAATGGCCACATGCTCAAAGCCCTAGGTAGGAGATGCGGTTACGGCCCTGACGCTGCAGCGCCGCTTGTTCCTGGGCAACCTGGTCTGCGTACTGTTTCTCTAGCAACCGGAGGCTGTTCAGCTCGGCCATCTGAACCTCGCGGTCGGCCCGGCGCAGCCGTTGGCCGTTCTTCAGGACGGCCGAGATCGCCGCCCGTACTTCCGCAAGGCGTTGTTGTGCTTCTGTCATGGTGAACCTCGGTTAGCCGACGCGGCTCCGTGTCCCACGCCCGCGAGAAACCGCACGACGAGGCACCGGCGCGATCGCCTGCTCAGTGGTGAATAGCGTGGGCTGCAACTGCTGCTGTTCCAGCTGATCCCACTCGTTGTCGCGTAACAGGTGGGTTTTGAGGCTCCGCGCTGCATGCAAGGCGTACACCTCACAGTCCCATGCTTCGTTTCGCCGACCGGCCTTTTTCTGCCACACCATCTTGCTGGGCATGCGCGGGTGTGGCGCCAGAACTTCGTTGGTGACCTGCTCGTAGTAGTCCGAGCGGATCTCGCTGTACCAGTGCATTCGACCAGGGCCGCTGCCGGTGAGACGCATACGGCCGTCAATCAGTGTCTTCGCCTTGTGAGTCCCGACGATGTACACCCGAAGGCCATACTTGGCCGCCTTCGTGTTGTCCTGGGTGGTGTCGCTCGACTGGGCCGGCTTGGTGAAGATCTCCCGATCGAGGCTGTCGATGGATGCTCCCTTGATCGCCATGATGTTGTATCGCTGGCGGTCTCGAACGTAGGTGTACACCGCATCGTTGGTGTTACCGTCCGAACTGTCGATGCTGACGGCCGACACTGCGATCTGCCCGCCCCCCTCTGTCGCGATGGGAGTGGAGATGATCTTGTCGAGCTCGGTCCAGACAGGGTCGTTAGGGTCGATTGGGTTGCCCGGCAACTCACCCCAGTAAAGGCGCCAGGACTCCTCCCCTCGCCCCCAGCCCACGATCATCAGCGCCAACCGGTCGCCTTGGACGTCCACGCCGACCGTGACAAGCAACACACCCTTGGGCGCGCTCAGCTCGGCATAAGGCTCGGCGCGCTTCTCCAGCTCGTCGGTCTTCGGAGCGTTGCTCTTGTATTCGTAGCTCTCACCCATCGAGCTGTTGGTGAAAGCGATCATCGGGCCGATGTTGCCGATCGAGGCGGCATGCATGGCCTGAAGCTTCTTCTCCATCAGGATCTCGAAGCGTGAGCCGTGGAAGGTTGCATAGAGCTCGTTCAGGATGTAACCCGCGATCCCCCGGAACTCGGCTGTTGCCTCCCAGCGACCATGCTTGAGGTTCGCGTTCTTCTGGTGGTCATCCCAGATCTCGCCGCAGTGAGGGCATGCGTAATACGCCGTCTCCGGGCGGCGCTTGCCGTACACCTCATGGAAATAGGCCGGGTCCTCGTCGCAGTGCAGATGCTCGAAGCTCAGCGCATGCGACAGGCCGCAACCGTGGCACGGCACCAGGCCAACGCGCTTGTCCGACAGTTCCAGCTCAGCATCGATTGCTGAAAGGCCTTTGATGGTTGGGGTGCCACCAATGATGATCTTGGAGCGCCGGAAGGTCTTGAGACGTTCCTTCGCCAGCTTGATGCTGTCCCCCTGCCCCCGCAGGTTCAGGTTGCAGTCATCAGGCTCCTCGATGCCGACCCTCGGTACCGGGGTGGACTTCACACTGGCCGGGCTGTTGGAGCCGACCATCTTCAGGAATCCACCAGGGAACCGCTTGAAGTCTTGGCGCTGCTGGAGCTTCCGGCTACGCAGGTCGACCTTCTTGCGCAGCCGAGGTGTGGCCTCGATCATCGGCTCCAGCTTCTCGGCCACATATTGCTTCGCGGCTTCCGCCTTCGGGAACAGAACCAGGATCGGTGAGGGGTCCAGGTCGATCCATTTGCCGATGGCGTTGCCGAGCACGCCGGAGGTCCATGCCACCTGGGCAGACTTGCGCCCGACGATTTCAATCACGTTCGGGTCGTCCAGCGCTTCCAGCGGCCCGCCCGGCCAGACCAGGTGAGGGGTGATATCGAAGCGGTACTTGCCAGGCTTGGCGGTTTCTTCCGGCGCAAGCCAGCGGAACTTGCTGGCCCACTCGATGATGCTCATGCGTGGCGGTGGCGCCCACTTGCGGCAGGCCCGGCGCATCCCCTCACTCGCTGTCTTCTTCAGCGCCCTCCTCGTCGCTCGACTGGTCAGGATCCCAATCGAGATCGTCATCCTCGGCATACGCGGACAACCTCCTCAGTATTGTGTCGATGGGATCGCGGATCAGCTGGTCATCGACCTCAATGCCGTAGCGCGCAGACAGGGCAGCTGCCAGCTCGTCCGGGTAGGTGTTGAGCAATTCGATCTTGGCTGCGGTGATCATCGCTTCGAAGCGCTGGACCATCTCGGCCTCGATCACGACCTCGCCCAGGTCTTTGGCCAGGGCCAGTTCCTCGCGGTCACCCCGGATCCTGTCCAACCGATCCCGGGTGGTTTCCTTCTTGCCGTTCAGCGCCGCCTGCCGCATCAGCCACTCGATCACCGCCTGGGTGTCGTACTGGTTTTCGTTGCCGCGCCCCACGCCGAACTCGATCACCGGCATCCCGTCGTTCTGCCAGCGGCTCAGCGTGCGCTCATCGCGGCCGACGATCTCAGAGAGTTCAAGTTTGCTGACGGTCTTACCCATCGCTAAGTCCTTGTAAAGACGGACATCCCTGTCACCTGCTCAGCTGCAGGGATTCCGCGAGTCTGCGCACCCGTGTAGGGGGCGGGGCCGGGTGAGGACCCAGATTTCACTAAGCACCGCCCCCACCCGCTGGGCCAACGGCGCGGGCTTCCGACCCTGTACCCTAGAAAATCTCCTAGGGTCCCCGCCGCTCGCGGCCCGGCCGGCACCTCGCGCCCCCACTGTTTGACGGTCTAGTCACGAAGGCGTTTATCGCACAAGCAAAGTGCTACCATCCCAAGGTCCTTCCCAGCAGAAGGCGTGCCGAGGAAGGACTCCCTCAAAAACGAAAAGGAATTGAGATGGCAAAGTACAAAATTGCTCATGTGCACCACAGCGGGCAGGACATGATTGTCTTCCCCCTGGAATCGTCGTTCGGAAGCAAGTCCGACAGTCAACAGCAGGACATCATGGACTCGCTCCAGCAAGCAGCTTGGAGCGCGGATCTTGCGGGGCATGTGGTGGCGATCTGGAAGTCAGGCAACAGGGTTTACTTCCGGGCCCCGCCCGCATGGCACTCGTTCTTCCGCTCCCCGAACATTTGGGGATGGGTGATGGCCAACATCAACAAAGAACTGACGATCTAACATCTCCTCAAGGGCGGCAGAATTCTGCTGTGCCACATCTCCGCCCGTCTCTTGGCAGATCAACTCTCCCCGAGCCTGCTCCAGTGCAGATTCCAAGTGAGCAATGATCTTTGCCAGCGTTCCATCCCGGCGGTGCGACAAGCTTGTCAACCCGCCGGTTTCTGTTTTGACCCAAAGGACATTTTTGGCCTCATCAAGAACTCGTACTTGCATGGTCTCCCTCCTCTGGTCACTGATTTGCATTACCGCCGGGCGGCACTTCGCAGACCCCGATCCGCTTTGCGGCCCAGCGTTCGTACAGGGCGATCACCACGTCGGCACCTGCCACCGCAGCAATGCAACCGAACGCCGCAGCTGCCCAGATGGTCATCCCCGCCGAGTAGAGCAGCATGATCGTCGCCATCCCGGTGATGATGCAGGCACCGGAGCGCAATGCGATGCGCCGCACCAGGGCCCAACCATGCACCCCCGCTTTGTCTGCTCGCCATGCCTCGCCGGACACCCCGCCGACCAGGGCCAGCAAGATCACCACCCAGATGGGCATTTCGATTAACGCTTGTTGTTCGCTGGTCATGCGGATTCCCCAATAAAAAACCCGGCGCGGTGGCCGGGTTTGCGGTGTGTCGCGGGTCGCTTTGTGCGCCCGCACGTCTCGAAGATGGGTACTTTTTACAGGTGCAGTTTCCTGGCAGCAAGCGGGATTTAATGCCACCTGCGAATAAGTGGGCTACGTCTGGGTAATGTCTGTCGAATGTCGGGTGAATACACCTACCCGGATTGCCTCCCCGTTCGCGCTGTCCCAAAGGCCTCAAAGGGATAGGCGATGGTGGGACCATCGCAGGGCCTCAAACACGGGGCCTGTCCTGCTGTCCCACCTTTCTACTTATTTTCCCGTGTATAGAGAAAGAATTAAAACACGCTGCGCGCAATGCGCGCGTAACGCTACGCCCGCGCCCTACGTGTGCGCCTATGTGTGAAAGGTGGGACGGTGGGACAGGCCACATAATGCGCGGGTTTGAGGTGCTCAGCCCGTGCAGGACGAGGCTGGACAATGGCGGGGCGGTAGGCCACAGAAAGGCGCATCATGCCGCCCTCTTCCCCATCAGCATGGACTCGATTGCCTCGTGGGCCTGGTGCAAGCGCTCATAGTAGGTCTTCCTGCTGCACCGGCAGTGCGCGATCTTCTGACTCAGAAGGCTCTCCTGGTTACAGTAGTGCTCCCTGACAATGACATAGAGCTCCGGCGCCAGGTGCTTATTCACAATGATCTCAATGTCAGCGGACTCGTCCAACAACACCCGACTACCCCGGGTCCCCCGGATCAACTCGCCCTGGCACTCTATCAACAGGGCCAGCATGCTACCACCACCCACACCACTTCTGACATCTGGCGTGTGCAACTCCTGAGCCCACAGTTTGAGCATCTCATCAATACGCTTGATCAAAAGCATTCCTCCTTGGCCATGATCGATTGCTCAAGAGGACTGGGCGCCCCCCACCCTGTGGGCTTTTGGTACGCCCAGGGCCGCACCCCGCTTTTAGGCAAAGCCGGCATCCTGCGGCGTCGCCAACCAAGTCGGTGCATGATGGCCCCCACACGCATCTGCTCGGGCTTGCTCCAGTGGCCGATGTCCAGGTTCAACGCATCCTTGAGCAAGTCACTGCCGGTGACCGTTTCACCAACCTGCGACTCTTCCAACCATTTCAGGATCGGGCCTTCCCATTCGTCCACCACGAACCGCTCCTCCTGCTCTTTGGTGAACAGCTCCTCCTCCTCGCGGGTCGTCCACCAGATATCGCCGGCCAGATAGCAGAACATCGCCTCGGCCCACAGCTGGTCGCGAACCCGGCGGAGTGTTTCGAGGTCGACCTTGGTGCATGCCACCGGCCAGTACCGTCGGTTACCGGTGGCGTCCTTTAGGTACTCGTCCTGGTTGGTCGTACCGACGAAAACACACTGGCGTGGCACATCGCTGGTTCTTCGCCCGTAACTCTCGCGGTAGGTGTCGGTGGAGGCCGAAAAGAACTGTTTGGCCTTGGTGCTTTCCGCCTTGTTGAAGCTGTCCAGCTCACCGAGCTCCACTATCCACTTCCCCCGAATGGCCTGGAACGCATCCTTGTCACCCAGGGTGAAAGGAGTGTCCATGAACCACTCACCGCCCAGCACACTCATGGCGGTCGATTTACCAGCGCCCTGGGCGCCTTCGAGGATCATCACCGTGTCGGCCTTGCAGCCGGGCCGCATGACGCGAGCGACGGCGGAGATCATCCAGCGCTTACCAACTTTGGCGCTGTAGTCGTTCAGGGGCACGCCCAGCACCTTATGCAGCCATACCTCTAACCGTGGTACCTGATCCCACTCCAGCTTTGCCAGGTACTCGCGCACAGGATGAAAGGCGTTGTCATGGGCCACCACACTGACCGCTTCGACGACGTGGGTAGCCTTCACACGCAGGTTGTACTGCTGGGCCAGCCACTTCATCACCCGCGTGTCATCGATGTCGCTCCACTCTCCGGGGTCGCCGCCATATGGCGCCGCACGCAGCTTCATGATCTTGGAGCTGAAGGAGCTGTAACCGATGACTCCTGCCCAGCGCTCGTCGTTGCTGAGGATCAGCTCGACGTTCTGCATGTGGGCAATCAGGGCACCGCTCTCAGTCCTGGCCAGCATGTCTTTCCAGCCGCCGGTGGCCGGGGGCTTGATCACCGCCATCACCTGACGGCGTACGGCCTCCAGGCCCTCGGCGCAGTGCAAGTCGTTGAAGTCGGTCCACTTCACGTCGCGTTCAACGGAAAAGACTGGGGCGACCACCTGGCCGCCCACTACTACTGCTGCGTTGTTGGCCTTCTCCTCGCCAGGGTTCCACGGCTCGCCACCAGGCCGTGTGGTCTTCCAGTCGTCGTCACGACAAATTATGATCGGCCGGCCAGGGAAGCGCTCTCGCATATGCTTGGCAACCGCCAGCAGGTTGCCGGCGTCGAAAGCGATTGCCACAGCTTCAGAAGTCGCCATGTGCAGGCTTGCGCCAGTCGCGTAGCCTTCACACACCAACACGGGCTCGCCGGGCTCAGGATGCCCACCGATCATGTGGAATGCTCCCTCCTTTGCCATTCCGTGGGGCCAGTAGGACTTGTCGCGGCCGGTGGTTTCCTGCACGGCCGGGAAGATGACCTGCAGGCCCACGATGGTGTCTTGAGCATTCTGCATGGGGATCAACACAGCCCCGGTCTTCGGGGCATAACGCACCCCGAGGCCCACCACCTGCTTGCGGTCGAGGTAGGCGCTACGCCCCTTCACCGGCATGCGCTTGAACAATCCACCTGCGCGATTGGCTGCACGGCGCGCGGCATTCGCCGCGATCTCAGCTGCGCGGCGCTTGGCATCTGCCTGCCGTGCGCGCATGACCTCGCGGTCCTCAGGGGTCAGCCCCTTGCCATCGGTCTTTATCTTTTGCGTTTCACCATGCCGCCAGTCACCAAAGCTGCCGAAAATAAGCGTGCCGCCCT
Source organism: Pseudomonas huaxiensis (assembly GCF_003231275.1). Lineage (GTDB taxonomy): Bacteria > Pseudomonadota > Gammaproteobacteria > Pseudomonadales > Pseudomonadaceae > Aquipseudomonas > Aquipseudomonas huaxiensis. The sequence continues at coordinate 199,838 of NZ_QKVL01000004.1, read as the reverse complement.
TCTCGGTCATATGCTCATGAAGGACATACCAGCCGTTCTTTTCCTTGCCCTTGTCCTGCTGAGTGCGACACCGCACAAGTTTGCCGAACAGCAGCGGCTGCTCCGGCTCCAGGCCATAGTCATGCAGTTGATCAAGCACCTTATCCAGCATGGCGAAGTCCCTTTTTGTCTACGTCGCATTGGCAATCGATGCAACGCTCGCAGCCCTTGGCTGCCAGCCTCCGCGCCTCGGGAATCGGATCGCCACAGTCCAGGCACTCGGTCAACGAGTCACGCACTGCCGCCAGCTTCCTACGCGCGGCAAGGGACAGCTCAAGGAACAAGTCAACGCGGTCGTTGGCAACATCAGCAACATCAGCCACGGCGAGCCCCCCGAGTAGTCTGGTTGACGTATTCAGCGCGGCGATACATGCCGAGCAATCCCTGAATACCTCTGAACACCTGGTGCTGGATCTCAGCTAGCTCCTGATCGTCAACCTTTCCATCGCCGATGCTGCGCGCCCAGGTCTCGGCCAAACCGGCGACCTGCCGGAAGAAATCGGCCAGGCCCATCGTTAGCGTTTCGGGGATGTCATGTGTGTATGCGTCAGACAGCTCTTGCCAGATGGTGTCACCGACAAGGGCATGAACTGCGTCAAGGATCCGGGGATCCTTGGTCAACTCGAGGATCTCGCCGAACTCCTGCACGTTCACGATGTGGCTTGGATGGGTGGGGGACAGCTTGTGCTGCAGGGTGGTGGGGTTGCGGCCGGTAGTGGCTGCGATGGCGGCCGCGCCGCCTGGGTATTCACGTACAGCGTGGTACAGCGCGAGATCGAGCGGCAGGACTTCGCGCTTGGCGCGGTCAGTAGAGCTCATTGCGGTTCGGCTCATGGCATTGTCCTTGTCGGTAGCCAGTGCCAGCAGCGTGCAGTGGTGGTGCGTGCGCCGCATAGCGTTGAGAGAGTAAATAGCCGGCCAGCGGGGCTGATACGGCCTCTGGCCGGGGCGTCGATCCATCGACTACCCCTGGCGAAACAACGCCTCCCGTGGTGGTGGAGGCGGCACCTCGGCTCCCTGCCTAGGTGTTGCGGTCAAGGTAAATGGACCTATGTGGTGTGCCCACTTACCTGTCGCGCTCCCGGCAGCATGTGGTGCTGCTGCCGAGTTCGGGAAGCGATCAATCGCCTCCCCTTCAGGCACATGGCATTACGCCATAAAGGCTGCCAGTGCCTGCGACGAGCCGTGGTGCTACACTCGCCGCGTGGCTTGAGAGAGTTACTGCCGAAACAGTCCATTGGACTAGCCCGGCACCGCCGCCCTATCTGTGGTGGAGAAGGCGGCAACCCTAGGCACTTGTGCCTAGACCCCGGGTTTAAGGTGAGTGGTTACGTGGTGTGCCCGCCCATCTTGAACCCGGCCCGGTAACACTGTGGTGGTGCTACTGGGGGAAACGAGGCGACCTTCGGGTCGCCTTTTTTCTTTGCGTGCGGACTATGCCGCTCGCGGCTCGTCCAGTTCGGGTGGGAACACATCATCTAGAGCACATTCCGCTCCCAGCCCATTCAGAGCAGCAGTGATAGCGCGGCACTCACTCAGCCCTGGCATACGAAGCCCAGATTCATAGTTACTCAATCGGGCCTGGGTCCATCCCAATCGAGCAACCAGGTCTATTTGCTTGATACCAGTGCTTTTTCTTATCTCAGCGATACGATTCATGATGAAGACTCCGGTTGACTCGCCGCCGAAGATATCACGATTCGTGGACCAATCAACACAGTTAGTGCAAAAAAAACATTTCATTACGTGTTAAAAATCAGGAATGAAAACACTCGCACAACGCATCAAGCATTTCCGCAAGAGCAAAGGCCTGAGTCAGCAGTCACTAGCGAACGCCTGCGGCTGGGAGTCTCAATCCCGTGTAGGAAACTATGAGCGAGGCATCCGAGAACCCAACCTCGCAGACATTGAAAAGATGGCGCGGGCTTTGAATATCAGCCTGGGAGAGCTGCTGCCGGGCTCAGCCGCCACTGAAGTCCCGCCCAGCGTCAACACTACATTAGCAAGACGGGCCTTGGAGGGCGCGGTGCCAGTGGTAGGTTATGCACAACTAGGGACTAACGGATACTTTGAAGCTCTTGACTTTCCCTCAGGGCATGGAGACGGCTATCTAAACATCCATAGTGATGACCCGGACGCCTATGGTTTAAAAGTGACAGGCGACAGCATGCATCCGAGGATCAAGAACGGGGAGTACGTGCTTGTAGAGCCAAGCAAGCGCTACTTCAGCGGAGATGAGGTATTGGTCAGAACCGCAAACGGCAGGACGATGATCAAAGAGTTCATCTATTTTCGCGACGGCACCTACCGCTTCGATAGCGTCAACACCGACCACGCGCCAATTCACGTCAACGAGAATGAAGTTGAGCATATCCACCTTGTTGGAGGCATCCTCAAGTCATCACGTTTCATGCACACCCCAAAAAAATAAAACGAACCGTGTTGACAGCATAAAGCACGATGCGTGATATTTGCTTCACTCTTCAACCACAGAGTGAGGCAACATCATGCACACCACAGCATCACTGCACGTCCACCCGGCCGCTGCGTCCACCGATCTGATCTTCGAGATCCGCCGCCTGGCCAAGCAATACGGCTGCGCATTTGGCACTACCAAACGCTCAACCTCGCCCATCAGCAAAGGGTCGGCACAAACCGCCGACCCTTTTCCCCGCCCATCGAATCCGAGTGACGGAGGGCATGCGGCGTGAACCACCCAATCCATCGCACCTTTGAAAACCACAACGTCCGCCTGCTGATGATCGACGGCGCCCCGTGGTTCGTAGCGAACGACGTATCCGCAGCACTGCTTTACAGCGAAGCGTCGGCAATGACCCGCCACTTGGACGATGACGAAAAGGGTCTGTCAATTGTGCAGACCCCCCCTAAAAACCAGCATGGCAACTTCGGAACAACCGAACAGGAAATGCTGATCATCAACGAGTCCGGCCTGTTCTCCGCGATCCTTCGCAGCCGCAAGCCGGAAGCCAAGCGCTTCAAAAAGTGGGTGACTAGCGAAGTGCTGCCCAGCCTGCGCAAACACGGCTCGTACTCCATCATCGACACCACCGAAGCGCAGCAGCCAGCGCCCATGGCCGAGCACATCGAGGCCGACCGCATCGTCAGCGCAGGTCGTGTGTTCAATACCATGTTCCGCACCGGCCGAGTCATCGGCATGAACCGCCGCATGGCCGCGTCCCGAGCCAACCAGGCCACCCAGCGCTCCACTGGGGTCGACCTGGTGGCCGAGCTGGGGGCCAGCGACTGGATCGACAGCGCCGACACCCCTACTCCGAATCGTCGCCAGTATCAGCTTCAGCAACAGCTCCGCTCCCACCTGGCCGAAAACGACTGGCCCCCGATGGTAACCGGGCCAAGCCTGATCGAAGCGCTCGGCCTGACCGAAGACCGCGCCAATCAGATGGCGATTGGGCAATGCCTGCCACTGCTCGGCTATCGCCGCGTCCGCTTGCCTGCCAGCACCACCAATGGCATTCGCCCTTGGGGGTACGCCCTGCAACAACCCGTCGTCATTGAGGAGCTGTCCGCATGAACTTCGCACTGAGCCGCAGCGCCTTCACATGCCTGAAAGCACAGACCAACCTGACTGGGCAGTTCACTCAAATCCTCCACAACGATGCGACCGGAGCTCGCATCAAGGCCACGCTACAGACCGAGGTCTATCTCGACCAGGTGACGGTAGTCATCCGCATGGAATCCACGGTCAACACCTTGACGCTGCCGGCGAACAGCCTTTCCAGCGCAAGAAAGATCGCGGCCCACCTTGAGGCGATCGCCAACGGCCAACTCGACACTGCCGAGACGCCTTCGAATAAACAATCACTTGCCGAAGCAGCATAGGAGGTGACCATGGAACGCGACCTGGCAAAAACCGCCAAGCTGTTCGGCATCACCCGCAACGAGCTGATCCGCTTGATGCGTGAGCAGGATCTGCTGGACGAGAAGAATCTTCCTCGCTACCCCACTCGCGACCGCGACTACCTGCGGAAGAAGGAAGGCAGTTGGTTCCACCCGGTAGCAGGCATGCAGTACAGCGAGTCCACCCGCGTTAAGCAGGCCGGGATCCCTTGGCTCGCCGAGCGCCTGCAGTTGCAGCTTCCGACACCACCGGAAGACAAGCGTCATGCGGCCTAGGGAATACGCAGCCCAGATCCTGCAGCTTAGGACCCGCGAGGAGCGCAATGCCGCCCTTCGCGAGGTTCCCGAGCACCTGCAGGGCCTGGTGCGCAAACACTGCGAGATCACCTGGAACCATCCGTCACGCCACAAGCTCAGGGAGAGCCAGACGCCTGATGAGCACCAACAACCAAATCGCGCTGCGCCTGCCGCACGCACCTGACTCGAACACCGTAGAACTGCTGTACCGAACCTTCGGCGACGTACTGATCCCTGCGGAGAAAATCCGAGTGCAGTATTTCCGAAACCTCAACGAACAGACCTTCGCCGATCACCTGCAGACCGGGCGAATCAATCTGCCCGTAACAACATTCGGAGTAAGCCGAAAAGACCCGAAGTACATCCACATTCGCCACGTTGCAGCCCTTATCGATGTCAGGGCTCACCAGGCAGACGAGGAGCATGCGCGCCTCATCCTGGACCAGCAAGACCAGCAGTAACCCACGCATAGGCCGCCACCACCGGCCGCACACCACAAGGAGCAATACCATGACCACCCAACAAGTGATCGCCCTCACCGTTATCAGTGCATTCATGCTCGGCCTGTTCGCTTACGCGTACTGGACCGGTCGCCAGGCGGGCAACGCAAAGGGGCGCGCTGCCAGCGATCGCATACACAAAGCGACTATCGAGGACCTCAAGGCATCTCTCGAGACCTCCCACATCAACAACCAGCGGTTGGCCGCCCAAGCCAGAGCCCTCAAGCTCAATAGCGCCTTGAAAGATCACCATCGCAATACCCTCCTGCAGATCGCGGAAAACCTGCGCATCGCAGCCGAGACCTGGAGCGCTTTCAAGACTGGCAAAAAGCTCGAGCGCGACGCGCGACGCCTACGTGACGAAGCCATCGCGATCGCCGACCTCTTGAAACCCGCAGAACAGGAGGCCGCAGCATGAATCAGGCCCACCACACCACCGGCTTGCTTTTCGTTTCCGCGCCCTGTGCAGGACGCGCGCGCGACACCCGACCGGGACCAACCCCAACCCTGACCTCGGAGGAAAGCGGGCACGCGGAAGTACAGGTAAACGACACAGCTGCCCCCGCTTTGCTCCGCGAAGCAGCATGCGTCGACACTCAAAAAACAAAGAGCCTCTGCTGCGCAGCTGCAGGCATTATTTCCTCACTTGGCGCCCCCGCCGAGTCGCAGGTACCCCACGACAGGCTGCGCCAGGCAGCGCCCCCTGATACAACGCTGATCGCTTCAGATCGCCCGCACGCGCAGCCTGTCAAGGGGTATACGCACAATCCCGACCACGCACCAACGCCAGAAGCCCAGGCCGTATGCGATCGCATCGCCGACGCCATCTACTCGAAATTGGAGGGGAGTGCTGCAGGTGTGCTCACCACCGTCGAGGGGATGGCCTTGGCCATCCACCATGCCCTGCAACTGGCTGGCACTCTGGATCCCATCGCGGCCGACTTGGCACTGGACGCTGCCAAACAGCAGTTTTCCGCCGCGATACAGCGCGCGTATCCAACAGGGAGCAGACTGCGCGCCGTTCTCGGTGGCCACCTGGTCACCATTGAGGTAACCGGTTACGGCGCATGGTGGAGCCAGCCCGGCTACCTGTTCGGCACAAATCCGGCAACAGGGAAAGTCCGCAAGCTCTACCACCGCGACGTAGTGGAGGTGCTGTCATGAACGCCACCATTCCACGCAAGCATGTCTTGAAGCACTTCCACATGTGCTGCGGCCTGGGCGGCGGCGCCAAGGGTTTCAACCGCGCTAAGCCCATCGTCGGCAACCTTCAGGCCGAGTGGCAGTGCCTCGGCGGCGTCGACGTAGACCCGGCCGGCCTGGCGGACTTCGAGCGCCTGAGCGGCGTGAAGGGCACGCTGCTGGACCTGTTCACTCGCGACCAGTACACCCGTTTCCACGGGACAGAACCGCCGCTAGGCTGGCGGGAGGCGACCCCAGCAGAAATTCGCCGTGCGGCTCGCGACCAGCGGCCGGACGCAGTGTTCATCAGCAGCCCGTGTAAAGGCGCGAGCGGGCTGCTGTCCGAAGCCACCAGCAAGACCCCCAAGTACCAGGCCCTGAACGAGCTCACCCTTCGCTGCATCTGGCTTATGGGCGAGGCCTGGGCTGACGATCCAGTCCCACTGATCGTGTTCGAGAACGTCCCCCGCCTCGCAACACGAGGCCGCCATCTGCTTGACCAGATCAACGCATTACTGGGCCACTTCGGGTACGCGGTGGCGGAAACCACGCACGACTGCGGTGTCATCGGTGGTTTGGCACAGAGCCGCAAGCGCTTCCTTCTGGTTGCGCGCCATGTCGAGAAAGTTCCTCCGTTCCTGTACGAGCCGGAAAAAAAGACGCTCAAGTCTGTCGGATCGATCCTCGGCCGAATGCCAGTGGCCGGCGACATCGAAGCTGCCGGCCCTATGCACCGGGTACCAGCGCTGCAATGGAAAACCTGGGTTCGTCTTGCATTAGTCGAAGCCGGGAAGGACTGGCGCAGTCTGAACGATCTGGCGATTGAGGACGGGTATCTCCGGGATCTGATCATCGTTCCTGAGTACCGGCGCGGATCTCTCGGAGTGACTGACTGGAACGAGAACTGCGGGGTCATCGCCGGGGCGAATAGGCCCATGAACGGTAAGTTCTCGGTCGCTGATCCCCGGGCCAGAGCGGGAGCGTTGCAGTACCAGCAATACGGCGTTCGTCGCTGGGCAGACACTACCGGAGCAGTCATCGGGGTAAAGAGCCCAGGGCAAGGGACCTTCAGCGTGGCCGATCCACGCCCGAACGGCATTCGGCACAACAACGTGTTCCGGGTCTGCCGGATGGATGGTCCGGCCGGGGTGGTAACTGGCGGCCAGTCACCAAGCGCTGGCGGCCAGTGCATCGCGGATCCTCGGCCGAACTGGAAGCGCCACAGCAACAACCTGGCGGTGATGGACTGGCATAGGTACAGCTCGACCGTCATTGCCGGCGGTAAGGGCGTCCAGGGTGGACAGCTATCGATCGCAGATCCGCGACCAGGAATGCGCCGTACGAAAGGCGATGCTTACCTGACAGGCGGCCACTATGGTGTGGTTGAGTGGTCTGGGTCAGCAGGTGCTGTTTCCGCCAGCGCCATGCACGACAACGGACGCTGGAGCGTGGCCGATCCTCGCCTACCCGAGGCGAATGATCGGCTCACATGCGTGATTGAGTCACTCGATGGCACCTGGCACCGTCCGTTCACCACGCTGGAGCTCGCCGCCCTGCAGAGCCTGGTCGAGCCCGAGGATTTCCTGGAGCTGGACGGCCTTTCTGACCAGGCGTGGCGGGAGCGAATCGGCAACGCAGTGCCGCCAGCGGCGGCAGAAGCGATCGCCCACGTGATGGGTACCACTCTCCTACTTGTCGCCCAAGGCGAAACCTTCGTACTCAGCAGCTTGCCGATCTGGGTACGGCCAGTAGCTGTCGGCCTGAGCGTGGCTCAGCGGGAGGTTGCATGAATCACCACCAAATTGACCCAACGGTAGAGCTGACAGCCGATACCTACCAGTCAGACTTTGTGCCTGAAAAAAAGATGGCCGAGCTGGTGGGCACCACCAACCGCGCCCTGCAGGGGAAAAGGGCCAAGGGACTTATCCCCAAAGGCGTCTGGAACACTATTGATAACCGCGTGTACTACAGCATCAGGAGATACGAGGCATGGCTCGAAAGCCTATGGGTTTGCCCACCGGAGTTGAATTTGTCGGCGAGTCCATCCGCATTCGCTTCACCTGGAAAGGGCAACGCCGTTGCGAAACCCTCCCCTATCCCCAAACGCCAAAGGGGCTTAAAGCGGCAGCCGATCTACGCGCTAACGTAACTAGCCAGATCAAACACGGCATACTGGACGAACAACGATATGCCGAGCTGTTCCCGAACTCCTCCTATACGACTCACTCGGCTACTCCCCTCTTTGGGGAGTATGCCCAAGAGTGGCTGAACAGCCGGGAAGTGGTGGCCGGCACCCGGAAGAACTACCGCATCTCGCTGAACCTATATTGGATGCCAACGCTTGCCACACTGCCGATCGACAGCATTACCTCAATGATGCTGCGTAAAGTTGTGGGTAATACCGACTGGACGTCACCTGGTGCGAAGCGCTCAGCCATTCAACGATTGAAGACACTGTTCACTACTGCCGTGAAAGACGGACTGATAAACCGCAATCCAGTGGACGCCATCGAACTGCCACCCCGAGCGAAGAAGGTTATTGACCCGTTCACCGTGGCAGAGGCTGATGCTGTCATCGCCTACCTGTATAAAACACTCACCAGCTCGATGCGGATCTATGCTGCCTATTTCGAGTTTGCCTTCTATACCGGTATGCGTCCGAGCGAGATGGCTGCTCTACGCTGGGACGCAGTAGACCAGGACAAACGCTTGGTCGAGGTCTGCCGCATCGTTGCGGATTATCAGATCGAAGAACGCACCAAGACTAAGGGCGCCCGGCAAGTGATGCTCAACAGCCGGGCTTTGCACGCTCTTGAGGAAGCGGAGAAAGTAGCTCGCCAACGCAACCGTCAGAGCCGCAGAAAGCACCCTCAGTCGGCCTTTGTGTTTCCTCCCACCAAAAATTTCGAGTTCATCCAGCAGGCCAGCGTGACCGATAAGCACTTCCAGGCCGCGCTGGCTGAGCTGAACATTCGCGCCCGTCGGCAATACAACTGCCGACACACATACGCTACTATGTGCCTCATGGCGGGTATGAACCCCGCGTTTATTGCCAATCAGCTGGGTCACAGCGTGCAAATGCTACTGTCGACGTATGCCCGGTGGCTCAATTCCAGCACCGACTGGAGCGAGCTCGGGAAGCTTGAAAGCAAGTTGGTTGGTACAAAATCGGTACAGACTGAAACAGTACCCCCTCTGAAACCCTTATGGAATCAGCCCCTGTGACACTGGAACAGAACTACACCGCAATCCTCGGCCAGCTCGGCGAGGATGTCTCCCGCGAAGGCCTGCTCGACACGCCGAAACGGGCCGCGAAGGCCATGCAGTACCTTTGCCGCGGTTATACCCAAACCCTGGAAGAAGTGACCAACGGCGCTCTGTTCAGCTCTGACAACAGCGAAATGGTCCTGGTCAAGGACATCGAGCTGTACTCGCTGTGCGAACACCACCTGCTGCCTTTCATCGGCAAGGCGCACGTCGCCTACATCCCGAGCGGCAAGGTGCTGGGCCTGTCCAAGGTGGCCAGGATCGTCGACATGTATGCCCGTCGCCTGCAGATCCAGGAAAACCTGAGCCGCGAAATCGCCGAGGCGGTGCAGACGGTTACCGGCGCCCTGGGCGTCGCCGTCGTCATCGAAGCCAAGCACATGTGCATGATGATGCGCGGCGTCGAGAAGCAGAACTCGTCGATGATCACTTCGGTGATGCTCGGCGAATTCCGCGATAACGCCGCGACCCGCAGCGAGTTTCTCAGCCTGATCAAGTGATCGGGAGCGTTACGCGAGCCGACCTGTCCAGGTCGGCTTTTTCATTTTGAGGAGTTGCCATGATCGTCAAAGCACTGCGGGTCGGCCTCGGCCAGGTGATCGTCTTTCTCGACTGGATCAGCCGCCCGGCCAAACGCAAGCGTGACCCCGCAGCGCAGGCTCGGGTCGAGCAGGAAGCCCGCGGGTTGAGCCTGTACCAGTTCCACGCCTGCCCGTTCTGCGTGAAGACCCGCCGCACCCTGCACCGCCTCAACGTGCCGGTCACCCTGCGCGACGCGAAGAACAACGAACAGGATCGTCAGACCCTGCTCACCGAAGGCGGCAAGATCAAGGTGCCGTGCCTGCGCATCGAAGAAGACGGCAAAACCACCTGGATGTATGAGTCCAAGGCGATCATCGCGTATCTGGACCAGCGTTTTTCGGCTGCCTGATCCTTTCGGGGCCTGCTGTGCAGGCCTTCGCGACGGTTCGGCGCCCCGACAAGCTCGCTCCTTGAACCTCAGCCTTCCATCGCCACATGCCGCGGGTGCTCTGCCACTCGCGCCAGCCACTCCCGCACCTTCGGATAAGCGCTCAGGTCGAAGCCGCCCTCATGCGCGACATGGGTGTAGGCATACAACGCCACGTCGGCGATCGAATAGCGGTCGCCCACCAGATACGGCGTCACTTCCAGTTGCCGCTCCATCACCTTCAGCGCCTTGTGCCCGCCCTTGTGCAGCTTGCGGTATTCCTCCAGGCGTTCGTCCGGCAGGCCCAGATAGAACTGGATGAAACGCGCCACCGCGATATACGGCTCGTGGCTGTACTGCTCGAAGAATTGCCATTGCAGCACCTGGGTGCGCAACCGCGGTTCAGAGGGCAGGAACTCACTACCGTCAGCGAGGAAGTTGAGAATCGCGTTGGACTCCCACAGGCAGGTGCCATCTTCCAGTTGCAACACCGGGACCTTGCCATTGGGGTTCATTGCCAGGAATTCCGGCGTCTGTGTCTCACCCTTGAGAATATCCACCGGCTGCCAGGTGTAAGGCAGATCGAGCAGGTGCAACATCAGCTTGATCTTGTAACAGTTGCCCGACTGGTAATCCCCATAGACCTTGTACATCTTGCCCCTCCCCCTTTTTCTGCAAAAGCGAACCGACCTTCATGGTTGGCGACTGTACGGCTAAATGCAACGGTTGCTGTATTGCAATCGACACCCTGTCCCACGGTAGTCTGAAAAATCTGCTGACACCCGTATAAGGATTTCGCCATGCCCGACGCCACCTCCGCACATTTGCGGCCGCTGGCCGACTCATCACCCTCGGCGGTGGTCGCCGGCTTCATCGCCATGCTCACCGGCTACACCAGTTCGTTGGTGCTGATGTTCCAGGCCGGCCAGGCTGCGGGGCTGACCAGCGCGCAGATTTCCTCGTGGATCTGGGCGCTGTCCATCGGTATGGCGGTGTGCAGCATCGGCCTGTCACTGCGTTACCGCACACCGGTGACCGTTGCCTGGTCGACGCCGGGCGCGGCATTGCTGATCACCAGCCTCGGCGGCGTGACGTACGGCGAGGCCATTGGCGCCTACATCACCTGCGCCGTGCTGGTGGTGATCTGCGGCCTGACCGGCAGTTTCGAACGCCTGGTCAAACGCATTCCCGCGTCTCTGGCGTCGGCGCTCCTGGCCGGAATCCTGTTCAAGATCGGCAGCGAAATCTTCGTTGCCGCCCAGCACCGCACCACCCTGGTACTGGGGATGTTCTTCAGCTACCTGCTGATCAAACGGGTGTCGCCGCGCTATTCGGTGCTCGCCGCGCTGGTTGTGGGTACAGCGCTGTCCGGCGCGCTTGGACTGCTGGACTTCAGCGGCTTCAAGCTGGAAGTGGCGACACCGGTGTGGACCACGCCGAGCTTCTCCCTCGCCGCAACCATCAGCATCGGCATCCCGTTGTTCGTGGTGGCAATGACTTCGCAGAACATGCCCGGCGTCGCCGTGCTCCGCGCCGATGGCTATCAAGTACCCGCCTCGCCGCTGATTTCGGTTACCGGCCTGGCCTCGCTGGTGCTGGCACCGTTCGGCGCCCACGGGGTCAACCTGGCAGCGATCAGCGCGGCAATCTGCACCGGGCCGCATGCCCATGAAGACCCCAAAAAGCGCTACACCGCCGCGGTCTGGTGCGGGATTTTCTACGGTATCGCCGGGACCTTCGGCGCCACGCTGGCGGCGCTGTTCGCCGCCCTGCCCAAGGAACTGGTGCTGTCGATTGCGGCTCTGGCGCTGTTCGGTTCGATCATGAACGGCCTCAGCGTAGCAATGAACGAAGCCAAGGAGCGCGAAGCGGCGCTGATCACCTTCATGGTCACCGCCTCGGGATTCACCCTGTTCTCCATCGGCTCGGCCTTCTGGGGCATAGTCGCCGGGGTGTTGACGCTGTTGATCCTCAACTGGCGTAAAAGCGCCTGACAGGCATTTCCGGACTCAGATCCGGAAGTGCCCGACCATCCCTTTCAACTCCGCCCCCAACTGCGCCAGCTCGATACTCGAGCTGGCGTTGCCTTGCATGGCCATCGCCGACTGATCGGCGCTGCTGCGAATCTGGGTCACACTGCGGCTGATTTCCTCGGCCACCGAGCTCTGCTGTTCTGCGGCGGCGGCAATCTGCTGGTTCATCTGCTGGATCAGCGACACTGCCGCAGCGATGCTGCCCAGCGCACTTTCGGTTTGCAGCGCATCAGCCACCGCCAGCTTGACCAGTTCGCCACTGTTCTGGATCTGCGTCACCGATGACTGGGCATTGGCCCGCAAGCTACTGACCAGCCGCTCGATCTCTTCGGTGGACTGCTGGGTGCGCTTGGCCAGGGCCCGCACTTCATCCGCCACCACGGCAAAACCACGGCCCTGCTCACCCGCGCGGGCAGCTTCGATGGCGGCGTTGAGCGCCAGCAGATTGGTCTGCTCGGCTACGCTCTTGATCACTTCCAGCACCGAACCGATGTGCTGAATCTCGGCGCTGAGGTTCTCGATGCTGTGACTGGCCGAGTCGGCGGCACTGGCCAGTCGCTCGATGCGCTGCATGCTCTGGCGCACCACCTGCTGGCCGCTTTCCACCTTGCCGTCCGCCGATTGCGCGGCTTGCGCAGCCTCCTCGGCATCACGGGCAACGCTGTGCACGGTAGCCGTCATTTCCTGCATGGCGGTGGCAACCTGATCCGTTTCTTCTTTCTGGCTGCTGACTTCGCGGTTGGTCTGCTCGGTCACCGCCGACAAGGTGTGGGCGTTGCTGGCCAGCTTGTCGATCCCGGACTGCAAGCCACTGACGATACCGCTCAGGCCGCTGCCCATCTGCTGCATGGCCAGCAGCAACTGCCCCACCTCATCACGGCGATCGACGTTGATTTCGCCGCGCAAATCACCCGCGGCAATTTCCTGGGCACGGCTGATCACCCGGCGCAGCGGCAGCACGATGGCCCGGGTAATGAGGATCGCCGCGACAATGCCCACCAGCAGCGCCAGCAATGACGACAGCAGAATCAGCAAGGCATTACGCTTCAGCTCGGCCTGCATTCCCGCATCGATGGCCGCGTTGATCTGCTCGACCCGAGCCGTGACCTGTTCCGCCCGCGCCTGCAACTGCTGGCGTAATTGCTCCTCGCGAGCCAGTAAGTCTGTGTATTCCCCAAGTTTCTCGCCAAAGCTGGCGATGTGGGTGGTCACCTCGCCGAGCACGCTTTGATAGCCAGGGTCCTGGATACTGCCCTTGAGTTGCGCGGCCAGTTCCGCGGCCTGATCAGCCTGCTCGATACGCCCTTGGCGCACATCGTCGGCGCCCTTGCGGTTCTGCTCCAGGCGCACCCGTGCCTCATCCATCGCCAGCAGCATCAGCCGCGCCACCTGACCGACCTGGCCGGCCTGCTCGACGAACTCGGCGCCTTTCTGGCCTTGGGAGTCTTTCAGCGTCCAGGTTCCATCGTCCGCCAGCCCGGACTGCAACACGTCCAGGTTGTTGGCAACGCTGGACACCGACCAACTGGCCATGTCCAGCGCCAGCTCCTTGGCCTGGGTCAACTCGACGAATTGGTCGAAGGCCTGGCGGTAGGCATTCAACTCGGCACCGACATCGCTGCCGGCCAGCTCCGGCAACTGCCCGGCCTGGTCGCTCAAGGCTTCCACACCCTTGCGCAGTGCCTCGGCCGCCTTGGGGTCAGAACGCTGGGCGAAACGCTGCTCGCTCAAGCGCAAGGCCAGCACCCCGTTGTTGAACGCGGTCATCTGCTTGAGCCCATCGACGCGCTGGCCGAGGCCATACAGCGCGGCAATACCGATCGCGGCCACAACCGCCGTCAATAACAGCACCAGGGTGAATCCCAGTCCCAGCTTGCGGGCCATGCCCAGGTTGGCGAAACCACCATTTGCGCCCGACTTCATTGCTCGCTGCCCCCTTCTGCCCCTGGATAACTCGCCGCATAGCCAAGGGTGCAGAGTGGCAACGGCGCCCGTGGCAGCACAAGACACCGGCGCCGGAATAATGGCAAAAAGCTACGGAGCCGTCGTTTTCAGGAAACTGAAGGTCGTCGCGGCGATAGTTGGCCAACCGCCTGAAAAAACGCTTGAGCACGCACATCCTGGGTGTAGGCAACATTGATCCGCAGCCAGTCACTGTCGGCGCCCTCCGGGTCGAATGCCGAACCCGGCGAGAGCACGACACCTTCGCGCTGGGCGATCTGTTGCAGCGTGCTGGAGTCGACACCCGGGCAGCGGGCCCAGACGAACATGCCGCCGTAAGGCTCGGCGAAAACCTCCCAGCCGGTGGCCTCGAGGAGGCGCAAAGCACTGGCCATATGCTGGGCCAGGCGCACGCGCAAGCGCTGCACGCTCTTGCGGTACACCCCGCTGGCCAGCAGTTGCGCCAGCACCTGCTCGGCGAACCGCGACGTGCCAATCCCGGTGATCATCTTCACCTCGGCGAGGCGCGCGATCAGCCCCGCATCGGCGACCAGGTAACCGACCCGCAGCGAACTGCTCTGGGTCTTTGAAAAACTCGCGAGGTAAATCACCCGCTGCTGGCTGTCGAGGGTCGTCAAGCGGGTCGCCTGGCTGTCCTGAAAGTCAGCGTAGATGTCGTCCTCGATGATCCTCATGTCGAATTCGCCGGCCAGTTCCAGCAACCGCTGGGCGGTGCGCGGGCTCAGACTGGTGCCGGTGGGGTTGTGATAAAGGCTGTTGATGAACAGATAACGCGGGGCGTGCTCGCGCAACAGATCAGCCATCACCTCAAGGTCGGGGCCGTCCACCGTGCGCGGCACCGGCAGCATGCGCACGCCGTGCAGGCGCAGCAGGTTGTAGAGGTTGTAATAGCCGGGCGTTTCCACCAGCACGGTATCGCCCGGCTTGAGCAGGGTGCGCACCAGCAGGTCGAGGGCCTGGCTGGCACCCTGAGTGGTGAGAATCTGCTCGGGCTGCACTTGGATACCCAACAACCCGAGGCGCTTGCGCACCTGCTGGCGCAAGGCGGTGAGCCCCAACGGCGGCCCGTAGCTGAACAGATCCTGCTCCGCGCCGCGACTGACCTGGCGAATTGCCAGGGCAATTTCCTCGCTTTGCCGCCAGTTGTCCGGCAGCCAGCCGCAGCCAAGCCTGAGCAGCGCATCACGATCGTCGCTGAACAACCGCCAGCGACCGTCGATGCCTTCTTCCCAGTGCGGTTCTTCGGCGAAAGGTGCCAGGCCCTTACGTTCGGCGACGAAAAAACCCACACCGTGGCGCGCCTCCAGCCAACCCTGCGATACCAACCGGTCGTAGGCCTCGATGGCACAGGACTGGCTGACCGCCTGTTCCTTCGCCAAATGACGAATCGACGGCAGACGGCTGCCAGGACGCAGCCGCTGGGCGGCAATCCAACCCTGGAGGCCATCCGCCAACTGCTGCACCAGCGGGGTCGTCAATTGCCGATCAAGGTTCAGTTTCATGGCTTGAGTGTTTGGTCATTTTGGCCGAACAGTTAATCACAAAAGAGCCCGGGGTGTGCCTTTCCCCCTGTCTACGGTCACCCGAAAATCACCTTGTCACTACAAGGAGTCCCCCATGATTACCCGCCATGCGTCCGCCATACTGGCTTTCGCCCTGTGCCTGGTCACTTTTGCCGTCAATCTCCAGGCCCCGCTTTACACCGCCTACGCGGCGCTTTCCGGTCAGGGGGCGGCGGCGACTGCGGTGGCTTTTTCCGGTTACGTCGTCGGCGTCCTGCCAGTACTGCTGTTGCTCGGCGGACTGGCGGACCGGGTCGGCCACAAGCCGCTGATCATTGCGGCACTCTGCCTGTCGATGCTGGCCACGCTACTGACGATGCTCGCACCCGGCCTGACCACCCTCGCCTCTGCCCGCACCCTGCTGGGCGTGGGGACTGCGCTGGCGTCGGCCACCGGCACCGCGTACATGGGCGAGTTGATGCGCAACGGCGACAGCCGCGCCGCAGCCAACCGGGTCACTGCCAGCACTTCGCTGGGCTTCGGTCTCGGCGCGGCGGTCACCAGTCTGTTCCTGCTACAAGGTGCCACACTCGTACCCGGCAGCTTTGCGCTGCACCTGAGCCTGGCGTTGGTTGCACTGCTGGCGGTGTCGGGGTTGCCAGATCCTGGCGTTCGCCGCCAAACCGCGCTGCTGCGCCTGCCGTTCTACCCGACGGGAAGCCTTCCCTACGGCCTGGCGATTCTGCTGGCCTGGGGTTGTGTCGGCTTGGTCATCGCCCTGATGCCTTCGATCCTGGCACGCCATCAACTGGCCAACTGGTCGGGGATGTCGACATTCTGTGTCATCAGTTGCGGCCTGCTGTTCCAACCACTGGCACGACGCATGACGCCAGCCCGCTCGACCGGACTGGGCTTGCTGGTGCTGCCATGCAGTTACGCACTACTGGCGTGGGGCGCGCATAGCGGCACATTGCCGGCCGTGTTGCTGGGAGCAATCGGGGCCAGCAGTGCCTGCTACGGGTTTATCTATCTGGGAGGGCTGTCGGCGGTCAATGCGCTGGCCGGAACAGAAAAAACCCGCGCCAGCGCCGGATTCTTCCTGCTCGCCTATCTGGGGTTCAGCCTGCCGGTGATCTTCACCGGCTTGCTGGCCGACCGCTTCGGTGCCGGCACCGCCTTGAGCTTGTTCGGCGCCTTGTTGCTGGTAGGTTGCCTGGTGGTCGCCGGCGCCCTGCTGCGCTCCAGCAGAAACGCCACGGTCCAGGCCATGCTGGCCGTCAAATAGCCGTGGCCCCACCGTCCACCGCCAGCGCCTGGCCAGTGGTGAAGGCTGCACCGTCGCTGCACAGGTAGAGCACGGCGCTGGCGATTTCCTCGACCTTGCCGATGCGTCCAACCGGGTGCATGGCTGCGGCAAACTCCGCCTTGCGCGGATCGGCCTCGTAAGCACGGCGGAACATGTCGGTATCGATCACCGCCGGGCAGACGGCATTGACCCGGATCTGCTTTTTGGCGTACTCGATCGCAGCGGACTTGGTCAGGCCAATCACCGCGTGCTTGGAGGCGCTGTAGATACTCATCTTCGGCGCCGCGCCAAGGCCGGCAACCGAAGCGGTATTGACGATCGCGCCACCACCTTGAGCGAGCATCAGCGGCAACTGGTACTTCATGCACAGCCACACGCCTTTGACGTTGACGCCCATGATCGCGTCGAACTCCGCCTCGCTGCCTTCGGACAGACGGCCCTGCTCAATCTCGATACCTGCATTGTTGAAGGCGTAGTCCAGGCGGCCATAGGCCTCGACAGTCCGCGCCAGCAACTGCTGCACTTCGGTGTCCTTGGTCACGTTGCAGGCGACGAAGATAGCCTCGCCCCCCTCTTCGCGGATCAACGCCACCGTGGCCTCGCCACCCGCAACATCCAGATCGGCTACCACCACCTTCAGCCCTTGCCGGGCAAACGCCTGCGCCGTGGCACGGCCGATGCCTGCGGCGGCACCAGTGACCAGAGCGACCTGGCCGGAAAACGTCATACTCATCGAAAGCTCCTGCAACAAGGTGAGGAAAGTGGCGTGAGTCTAGTCAGCCGATAGAGCGGATGGGCAGCATCATCAGGGTTCCGGTTGATGCGCTATGAGAACAGGTGATTATCAACGTGCCGTTTCATCACCCTGTTAGATAATCAGGTATTCGCCGCAAAGGCAGAACTTGCCGAGCGCGCCATGAAGGTCTATCACAAAGCTTTTGCCCAACCTTGCGAGGCTTCCATGACTGCCCAGACCAACCGCCGCTTCCTGCTCGCCAAACGCCCGGTAGGCGCTGTGACCCGCGACGACTTCAACTACGAGCAGGTGCCGGTAGGCGAACCCGCCGACGGCCAGGTGCTGGTGAAGAACCTCTACCTGTCCCTCGACCCGGCCATGCGGGGCTGGATGAACGAAGGCAAGTCCTACATCCCACCGGTAGGCCTCGGCCAGGTGATGCGTGCACTGGGGGTCGGTGAAGTGATCGCCTCGCGTAACCCGAAATTCGCCGTGGGCGATCACGTCAACGGTGCACTGGGCGTCCAGGACTACTTCCTCGGCGAGCCGCAGGGCTTCTACAAGATTGATCCAAAACTGGTGCCGTTACCCCGCTACCTCTCGGCGCTGGGCATGACCGGCATGACCGCGTACTTCGCCCTGCTCGACGTCGGCGCGCCCAAGGAAGGCGAGACCGTGGTCATTTCCGGCGCCGCCGGCGCAGTGGGCAGCATCGCTGGGCAAATCGCCAAGATCAAAGGCTGCCGCGTAGTGGGCATCGCCGGTGGTGCGCAGAAATGCGCTTACTTGAAAGAAGAACTGGGCTTTGACGGGGTGATCGACTACAAGGCCGAAGACGTACTGGAAGGCCTGAAACGCGAGTGCCCGAAAGGGGTGGACGTGTATTTCGACAACGTCGGCGGCGACATCCTGGACGCCGTGCTCAGCCGCCTGAACTTCAAGGCCCGGGTAGTGATCTGTGGCGCCATCAGCCAGTACAACAACAAACAGGCGGTGAAAGGCCCGGCCAACTACCTGTCGCTGCTGGTCAACCGCGCCCGCATGGAAGGCTTCGTGGTGATGGACCATGTTGCGCAGTATGGCGCGGCCGGCCAGGAAATCGCCGGATGGCTGGCAAGCGGCAAGCTCAAGAGCAAGGAAGACATTGTGGAGGGGCTGGAAACCTTCCCCGAGACGCTGTTGAAGCTGTTCAGCGGTGAGAACTTCGGCAAGCTGGTGCTGAAGGTCTGAAACGAAAACGGGGCTCCCTTGGGAGCCCCGCCTGGTCTGGTCTGGCCTTAGCCGCGAATTTCCGCAACCACCGACGCCAGCGCCTTGGCCGGATCAGCCGCCTGGCTGATCGGGCGACCGATCACCAGGTAATCGGACCCGGCATCCAGAGCCTGACGCGGGGTCAGGATGCGGCGTTGATCATCCTGGGCGCTGCCTGCAGGACGAATGCCCGGCGTCACCAGTTGCAGCGACGGGTGCGCGGCCTTCAGCGCCGGCGCTTCCAGGGCCGAACAGACCAGACCATCCATCCCCGCCTTCTCCGCCAGCGCCGCCAGACGCAGCACCTGCTCCTGAGGCTCGATATCCAGGCCGATACCGGCCAGGTCTTCGCGCTCCATGCTGGTCAGCACGGTCACGCCAATCAGCAACGGCTGCGGGCCGCTGCGCTTGGCCAGTTCGTCACGACAGGCCGACATCATGCGCAGGCCACCGGAGCAATGCACGTTGACCATCCACACACCCATTTCCGCCGCAGCCTTGACTGCCATTGCCGTGGTGTTGGGGATATCGTGGAACTTCAGGTCCAGGAAGACTTCGAAGCCCTTGCTGCACAAGGTCTCGACGATACCGGAAGCGCTGCTGGTGAACAGCTCCTTGCCGACCTTCACCCGGCACAGCGCAGGATCCAGCTGATCCGCCAGCTTCAGGGCGGCCTCACGAGTGGGGAAATCCAGGGCGACAATCAGGGGCGTCTGGCAGACGGACATGGGCAAGGTCTCTTTGGCAAGTCGAAAACGGCGCGCATTGTAAACGATGCAGCGGCGCAACGGGGGTCAGTCATCGCGAATTCCCTACTGGCGTTCCCCCCTATAATTGAACCAACACAGAGAAGTTTTACTCGAAATTACAGGTACGGCCCTATTCGCCGTGCAAAGGAGAGTGCCATGCCCTGGTATGCCTGGTTGATTCTGGTGGTAGCGATCGGCTCGATCGTCGGCGGCCTCATGATGCTACGGGACACCGCGAAAAAGTTGCCCCTGACGGAAGAGCAGCTCAAGCGGGTTCATGAAAGGAATGCGGAAATGGATGCAAAGGAGGCGAAGGATCGCTGATGAACAACGAAAAGGCCGATCTTGAGGATCGGCCTTTTGCTTTCAGTAGCGTCAGTTCACGGTGAGCTTCTCACGATTGCGTTCAAGCAACGCCTTGCCAATACCCTTGATTTCCAGCAGTTCATCCACCGAAGCGAAATCACCGTGCTCTTCACGGTAAGCCACGATTGCTTCAGCCTTGGTCTTGCCGATGCCCTTGAGCTCACTTTGCAGTGTGGCGGCGTCAGCTTTGTTGAGGTCAAGAACCGGTTGCGGCAGCTCTACCATGACCGTGGTTGCTGAAGTCGCCACAGCCGGTACAGCGCTCACTGGGAGCGAGAACATACCGAGTAGGGCCAACAGAAGCGAAGCAAAGTAAGCATGGCGCATGAATAACTCCTTGAGTTGTAGATCACAGAGGCAGCATTTCCTTGGCTGCCTCTCTAACCTAGACCAACACAGAAGAGCGTCAAACGAGCATTCATTACCAAATTTTTAGTGCTTTTTCCCAGAGCAATCTACAGAGCCCACCTGCTCAGGGATCCAGACGTCGCTGTTGATAGATCCAGTCGACGATCTCTCCGTCAGGCGCGTAACCGCTAACGGTTTCCCGCAGCAATTGCCTCACTCGATTGTAATCATCCGCTTCGATGGCCCTGAGCAGCTCGCTCAGGCGCTCCTTGAGAACATCCCAGGACAGATAGTCCTCGTTGGCAGTCATGATCATGGGATGCCGCGTTGCGGCAACGTTGTCGCCGATCAGCAACTCCTCGTAGAGCTTTTCTCCAGGGCGCAAACCAGTGAACTCGATAGCGATATCACCATGCGGGTTGCGGTCCGAACGCACGCTCAGGCCGGAAAGGTGAATCATCTTTTCCGCCAGCTCGATGATGCGTACCGGCTCGCCCATGTCGAGGACGAAGACATCGCCGCCCTGCCCCATGGAGCCTGCCTGGATTACCAACTGGGCTGCTTCGGGGATGGTCATGAAATAGCGGGTGATGTTCGGGTGGGTCACGGTGAGCGGTCCACCGGATTTGATCTGCTTGTGGAATAGCGGAATTACCGAACCGGACGACCCAAGTACATTGCCGAAACGGACCATGGTGAACCGGGTCTTGTTCACCTGGGACACATTGCCCTTGTCACCGAACAGGACCGGCGCCAGCTCGCGGCTAAGTGCCTGCAGGGTCATTTCCGCAAGACGCTTGGTGCTGCCCATGACATTGGTCGGGCGCACCGCCTTGTCAGTGGAAATCAGGACGAAGTTGGCAATGCCGGCCTGCAACGCGGCTTGGGCGGTATTCAGGGTGCCGATGACGTTGTTCAACACACCTTCGGCAATATTGTGCTCGACCATAGGCACATGCTTGTAGGCTGCCGCGTGATAAACGGTATCGACGCGCCAGGTCTTCATAATGTCGAGCAACTGTCCTTGATTGCGCACGGACCCAAGGATTGGCAGGATCTTGGTCGGGAGCGACTCGCGACGGACCCGTTGCTCAAGTTCGGACAGAATGCTGTAAAGATTGAACTCACTGTGTTCGAACAACAGCAGTATCCGCGGCTGCAGGCCGAGAATCTGGCGACACAGTTCAGAGCCGATCGAGCCACCTGCCCCCGTCACCATAACCGACTGATCGGATATGCAACGTTCGAGAAGATCCTCCTGTGCGGGAACCGCATCGCGTCCAAGCAAGTCGGCGATGTCCACTTCCTGAATGTCGTCAACCTTGACCCGGCCACTGGCAAGGTCCATGAAGCCGGGAACGCTTCGGACGTGCAAAGGGAACTCTTCAAGGAAACCGAGAATCTCGCGGCGTCGCACGCGGGTCACCGAAGGAATAGCCAGCAGGATCTCTTGCGCACCTGTGCGATCGATCATCTTTTGCAAATGACGGGGCTTGTACACCTGCAAACCTGAAATGACACGATCGGCGATGCTGTTGTCATCGTCGATGAAGGCGACCGGGCGCATCATCTTGCCCAGACGCAAAGCTGCGACCAACTGGTTACCGGCAGAACCGGCACCGTAGATCGCAACCTTGGGTAATCCATCGTCTCGATTGGTGAACGGCACATGTTGCGCAGCGGTGAACCAATCGCCGAGAAAATACTGGCGCATGGCCAGACGCAAGCCACCCACCAGAATAAGGCTCAACCACCAGTAGTTGAAGATGATCGAACGTGGCACGACATTCTGATGGTTGCTGTACCAGTAAACCACCACACCCAGGATCAGGGCCGAGAGACTGACCGCCTTGATGATCGCGATAAGCGCATCATTGCCGAAATAGCGCATTACCGCCCGGTACATACCGAAGCGGATGAACAGGGGGATAGCGATTATCTGCGCGCTGATAAACAGCCAGAGGTGGTCGCGGATGGGGTTCGCCATCTCGTCGATGCCCAGACGCACGACGAACGCCAGCCATAGCGCGCCCCAGACCAATACAACATCGGTCAATACCTGCAACAGGCGCTTCTGACGGCGGGGCAGCCCAAGCAACATCGCCCGCAATCTCTCCATAACCCCTTCAAACACCTTTACTGCTCCCATAGTGAATCTGTACCTGAAACCACGTGCCTCCGCTGATGCCTGCCAGAGGATCAATCAGCTCTATTCAAGCGCACCAGCACGGTAACGCACGGCCAGGATGACCAATGGTACATAAGCAATGATCACGCCCAACACTCCGTCCAGCCCCAGCAGCATGACGCACAAGGCAACCGGTAACAACCAGAACAGATTGAGCGCGCCGACCGCGACGGTCACAGGCAAATGCTTGCCGTAAAGGCGCGAAGCGAACTGGTAGGCATGGCTGCGATGAGCCTCATAGACCTTATCCCCCCTGGATAGACGGCGAATCAGGGTATAAGTGGCATCAACTATGAAAACCCCAAGCAGAATCAGCCAGCACCAGAACAATTGCGAGGATACCCAGGCAGCCTGTAATGACAGCACACCCAAGGCGATACCGAGAAAACCGCTGCCAGCGTCGCCCATGAAAATACGTGCCGGCGGGAAGTTCCAGTAAAGGAAACCGGCGACAGCCATCGCCAGCAACAAGGGCATCATCAATAGTTGCTCGAATCCGCCGAGCCAATACAAGAGACACGCCCCCAGACAGGCACAGATTGCCTCAACGCTGGCAATCCCATCGATCCCGTCCATGAAGTTGTAGAGATTCAGCAGCCAGACCAGATAGAGCGCTGCGACGATCGCGCCGAACCAGCCAAGATCCAGCCTCGCGCCAAAGACCTCCAACGCAGGCAAGCCACCTAGCCAGGCCAACGCCCATGCGGCAGCGACAAAATGCCCCAGGAGGCGCCAGCGCGCGGCGATATGTCCATGGTCGTCCATAAAGCCTATGATCGCGATCAAGGCTCCCGCGCCACCCAACGCAATGATTCCATTCAGCTCGGTACCGCTGTCCGCAATCAATAGTGTCAGAGCGAGGAGAAAGGCGAGCACGATTGCCACGCCACCACCACGCGGTGTCGGCACCGCATGGGAGCTGCGCGCATTGGGGATATCCATGATGCTCCTGGCCAGCGCATAGCGCCGCAACACGGCGGTCAACACCAGGGACAGCCCCCCTACCAATGGAATCAGCCAGGTTTGAGTCATTTTCTTGTTTTTTCCTGATAGTCCTGGGCCGTCAGCCGAAGCGCGTCGTCAACGCTGATCGGTGGTTTCCAGCCCAGCAAAGAACGCGTTTTTTCAATATCGACTTGCAAGGAGCCACACAACCGCTGCGACAAGGAGCGCTTGCCCAGCAGGCCTGCGCCAAGCTCTAGCAGGCTACTTGGAACCGGCAACAGCCTCGCGGGCTTGCCCAGTGCCTTGGCCATGCGGCGCAGCAAGTCGCTAGTGGACAGATCTTCACCGTCGCTGACAAGAAAGGTCTGGTTGGCTGCCGCCGGGTGGGCGACGCAAGTGACCACGAGATCCGCCAGGTTGCCCAGGGCTAAAAGGCTGCGACGGTTATCGATAGCACCAAAAGGCAACGGCACGCCCTTGTCCAGCCAGCGCATCATTGCCAGGAAGTTGGCTTTCACCCCGGGACCGTAGACCAATACAGGGCGCACGATCACCACCTCAAGCCCGGTCTCACTGGCAAGCAAGCGCAGCGCCTGTTCCGCCTCCATCTTCGACACGCCATAAGGATCGGCCGGGGCTGGCGCATCGTCGGCATTATAGGGGCGACCCTTGGTGGTGCCCTCGCCGTTGACCTTGATCGAGCTGATGAACACGAAACGACGGGCACCAGCCTGCGCAGCCTGGCGCGCGAGGTTCAGGGTGCCCTCTACGTTGACCTTGCGGAACGCTGCCAGCGGATCTGTTTCGGTGTCATTCATGTCATGCACCCGTGCAGCGGAATGAATGACTGTACGCACCCCGGCAAGCGCAGTTGACCAGTTCGTCGAACCATCCAGCGCCTCGAAACGGCTGACGATGACGCGAGGATCCAGCTCGGCAGACGTATTACGCAGTGCAGCAACTACCGAATAGTCCCGCGTCAGGAGTTCTTCAAGGACCGCCTTGCCCACAAAACCGGAAGCACCGGTCAACAACACGGTATGCGACATCACTTATCTGCCTTGCGTAGGGTAGCCTCACGAAATAGCGATTCCAGGCGTGCCATGAGCTTGGGCTTGGAATAATGCTCGAGGTAGTACTGACGCCCGGCTTCGCCCATGGCGTCACGTTGCGCCAAGGCGGTACCTGCCAGGGTGCTGGTGATCGCCGCAAGGCCTTGGGCGTCGCTGGAGTCACAAGCGAACCCGGCGCCAGACTCGCGAATCACCCGGGCCGCCTCGCCGTTGATCATGCCCAGCAACGGCCGCCCAGATGCCAGATAAGCCTGCACCTTGCCGGGAATGGTCCTCTGGAAGACATCGTTGGTTTTCAGGCTCACCAGCAAAGCATCTGCTTGGGCGAACAGGCCTGGCATAGCCTCTAACGGGTGACGACCGAGCAAATGCACGTTATGCAACTGGCGCTCCCGAACCTGCTCCGTCAGCCAAGCGCTCATGCGGCCAGCGCCAACGATGACCCAACGAATCGCCGCGGTATCACGCAGCGCCTCAGCCGCGTCGAGAATCGCCGGAAAATCCTGAGCCTCGCCCAGGTTACCGGCGAAGACCACAGTGAACACGGATGGATCCGTTGCTATCAAAGGGCTTGTGTTCGAACCGGAGGAGGAAAAGTCATCTTCCGCCCAACTGGGGAAATAAACCAATCGCTCATCGGCGATCCGGCGTGTGCAGTATTGCTTCACGTTCTCCAGGAAACCGTGAGACTGCAGCAGCAAATAGTCGGTGCGGTTGTAGATCCACGACACCATCTTGCCTACCAGTGCCAGCAACCGCGGGTTGCGTACCACACCCACAGCGCGCAGCGACTCCGGCCAGAGATCCAGCACCCAGACGAAAACCGGCGCCTTTTTCAAGCGCCCGATGACCAGCGCCGGTATCGCCGCCATGATCGGAGAAGCCCCGTAGACGAACAGTACGTCGTACTGGCGGCGACGTAACTTGAAGACACCCAACGTCGACGCACTTAGGATGAAGGATGCGTAGTTGAGTATCAACTGGATGCTGCGCTTGCCCCGCGGCAGCAGCGGCACCCTGACCACATCGGCGCCGTGATAGACCGCAAAATCCCCCGGGGCAGCACGATAACTTTCAAACACTTCACCCTCGGGATAATTGGGCAGCCCGGTGAGAACCGTCACCTCGTGGCCCTTTTCCTTCAGGTCGCGGACCAAATCATTGATCCGCATATTTTCCGGCCAAAAATACTGCGTGACGACAAGCACTCTCAGCTTCTTATCAGACATGCATCCAACTCGGTTCATTAACGCTTCCATACGGTCCGATTCACATAGTCGGTATAACTATGAAGAATACGGACAACTTTATCCGAGACGTTCGGCATGCTGTAGTCACCCACCAGCCGAAGAGTACGCTGATCGCCACGAGCCTGGGTCTCAAGAATGGCAAGGCCCTGGAGAACGCGCTCGACTTCCAGTCCCACCATCATCGCAGCAGCCTCCTCCATGCCCTCAGGACGCTCATGGGCTTCCCGGATATTCAGCGCAGGAAAATTAAGAATCGAAGCTTCTTCATTGATCGTGCCACTGTCCGAAAGAACGGCCTTAGCTTCTACCTGCAGCTTGTTGTAATCCTTGAAGCCCAACGGCTTCAGAAGACGTACATTCGCGTGGAAACTGACGCCCATGGCGTCGATCCGCTTCTGGGTACGCGGGTGAGTCGACACGATCACCGGCAGGTCGAACTCCCCGGCGACGGTGTTGAGCACGTCCACAAGTTTGAGGAAGTTCGTGTCCGAATCGATATTCTCTTCACGGTGCGCGCTGACGACGAAGAAGCGCCCCTTTTCCAGGCCTAGACGGGACAGTACGTCCGAGGCATCGATACCGTCACGATAGTGATTCAGCACCTCGAACATCGGGCTGCCCGTCTTGATCACGCGATCAGGCGGCAGACCTTCGCGTAGCAGGTAATCGCGGGCGATAGTGCTGTAAGTCAGGTTGATATCCGCGGTGTGATCGACAATCCGGCGATTGATTTCCTCCGGCACGCGCATATCAAAGCAACGGTTGCCGGCCTCCATGTGGAAGGTCGGAATCTTGCGGCGTTTAGCCGGTAATACCGCCATACAGCTATTGGTGTCGCCTAGGACAAGGAGCGCCTCGGGTTGTATTTCAGCCAGCACCCGATCAACGCTGATGATTACATTGCCAATAGTCTCTGCGCCCGTAGCCCCGGCAGCATTCAAGAAGTGGTCAGGCTTACGAATCCCCAGGTCCTGGAAAAAAATCTCGTTCAATTCGTAATCATAGTTCTGCCCAGTATGAACAAGCACATGCTCGCAGTGCGAGTCGAGAGCCGCCATTACGCGCGAAAGGCGAATGATTTCCGGGCGGGTGCCTACAACGGTGACAATCTTGAGTTTCTTCATTGCGATATCCTGTGACTAGCGCTTAGGCCTCGGTTCCCACTGGGCGTGCGTAGGTATCCGGGTGCTCACGATCAAAAATTTCATTGGCCCAGAGCATGACGATCATTTCATCGTCGCCGACATTGGTAACGTCGTGGGTCCAGCCGGGAACGGTTTCGACAATTTCCGGTTTTTCACCCGTCGTGTGCAATTCGTAAAACTCGCCGGACACGATATGGCGGAAACGGAAGCACGCGTGCCCCTTGATGACGAGAAACTTCTCGGTCTTCGAATGGTGGTAGTGGCCACCCCGGGTGATACCGGGAAAGGCCGTGAAATACGAAAACTGTCCGGCATCCTTGGTTTTGAGCATTTCGACAAAAACGCCCCGAGGATCGCCATATTTGGGAACTTCGTAAGTGAAGCGCTCGCAAGGCAGATAGCTCAGGTAAGTCGAATAAAGCGCGCGCGTCAGGCCTGTTCCTACCGCTTCGGTAATGATGGATTTGCGACTGTCTCGAAATGCATGGAGCTGTTCAGCCAGTTCACCAACCGTGGTTGCATACTGCGGGTTGACCTTGACGAATGGATCACCGGCCAGCTTACCCTCCATGACGGCTACAAAGTGGCTGACCACATCATCGATGTACACCAGGGTAACCGGCGCCTTCGGATCATTGATCGTAATCGGCAGGTCGCGAGCAATGTTGTGGCAGAACGTAGCCACTGCCGAGTTGTAGTTCGGCCTGGCCCATTTACCAAACACATTGGGCAGCCGGAACAGATGTACTGGTACCGCATGCTCGGCCTGCAGTGCCAGCAGGGCATCTTCAGCGCCCCGCTTGCTGCTCCCGTATGGATTTTCGAGCTCCGCCTGGCTGGACGAGGTATACAGCACAGGCACTTTGCGCCCACTGGCAAGCACGGCGTTGCACAGGGCTTGGGTCAGGTCGGTGTTCCCCACCTGGAGCTCCGAAGGATCCTGAGGTCGATTGACACCCGCCAGGTGAAAAACGAAATCGACTCCGGCTACCCGATCCGGAAGATCCGAAAGCGAATCGTCACGGGTGAATCGTACGACCTCGACATCGCTGCGCTCGCTCAGATGGGCGATCAGATTCTGCCCGACGAAGCCGTTGGCACCAGTAATCAGAACTTTCATCAATCACTCCTCTGGCGTAGCGTTCTCACCACGCTGGATGGCTCGCATGAAATCAAGTTTGAGCAGCAACTTCTGCATCCCGTCGACATCCAGACGCTCAGTATTATGAGAGTTGTAGTCTTCGGTACGGGAAATCTTGGTTTCGCCCTGCTCCACAAACTTCGCGTAGTTGAGGTCACGCAGGTCAGGCGGAACGCGGAAATAATCCCCCATGTCCTCGGCGCAAGCCATTTCCTCGCGGCTGAGCAAGGCTTCGTAAAGCTTCTCACCGTGGCGGGTACCGATAACCTGAATCGGATGCTCGGGCTTGCCAACCAGCGAAGTCAGCGCCTGGGCCAGCGTTTCGACGGTAGCAGCCGGCGCCTTCTGCACGAACAGGTCGCCGTTGTTGCCATGTTCAAACGCGTAGAGCACCAAGTCCACGGCATCGGCCAGCGTCATCATGAAGCGAGTCATGTTCGGATCGGTGAGCGTTAGCGCCTTGCCGGCACGAATCTGATCGATGAACAACGGAATGACCGATCCGCGGGACGCCATTACGTTGCCGTAGCGCGTGCCGCAGATGATGGTCTTGGTGTCGTCTACGACACGCGACTTGGCAACCATGATTTTCTCCATCATGGCCTTGGAAATACCCATCGCATTGATGGGGTAAACCGCCTTGTCGGTGCTCAGGCAGACTACACGACGCACACCATTCTGGATGGCCGCCTCGAGCAGGTTCTCGGTGCCAAGGACATTGGTCTTGACAGCCTCCAATGGGTGAAACTCACAGGAGGGAACCTGCTTCAACGCTGCGGCGTGGAAAATGTAGTCGACACCACGAGTGGCATTTAGAACGCTTTGATAATCGCGAACATCACCGATATAGAACTTCAGCTTGGAACTGGCATAGCGCTTGCGCATGTCGTCCTGCTTTTTCTCGTCTCGGCTGAAAATGCGAATTTCAGCAATATCAGTATCGATAAACCGCTTGAGCACGGCGTTGCCGAACGACCCGGTACCGCCAGTGATCAGCAAGACTTTCTTGTCAAACATAATACCCTCTCAAATATTAAACCCCTGATGCGCCGGTTCCGTGACGCTTCGAACCTGTCGCCGGGTTTTCAAAACACTATGCAACCACAATGCCGTCAGCACAAAGAAAGCGGAGAACGTTTCCAAGAACCCGAAGACCTGATTATTTGCAGGCATGAATACGACCATAACGGCAAATAAAGGAATCATCAGCTTGGCGTACAGGTTGTTGTCATCAATGATACTGACCCACAACTTTGCCAGGTAGAAGCCCAGTACCAGGCACCAGAACGCAACCCCGACAAAGTGATAGTCATTGGCGATATGGCTATAGAATGAATGCCACTGGGCGGTTTCTCCCCACCACGCATCGACCTTGTGCTGATAGGTCAACTCGGAGACATCGATTCCGGTCACCCACTCGAACTGCCGCATGAGAAACTGCGAATTGCCCACCCCGAGGGTACTGGTGAAATCCTGAGTCAAGGCCAGGGAAAATCCGTAATAGCCCTGAACGACGTAGCTTGAAAGCCAGACGAAGGTATACATCAGGAAACCGCCAAGACCATCACTCACATCGATTTCGCTGGTGACCTTGATATCGCCCAGAGGGGAAATGGATTCAATATAAGAAACATCACCGCCACGATTGAGCATCGAGTTCCCGAAGAAAACCACCGCGCCCAGCAAAGCCACCAAAGCCACGATGACGAAAAACTTTCGCTGAAAAAAGCCGAACCGGCCGTGATTGAAATAATTCAACAAAAAATATACCAACAACGACGACCCATAGAAAATGGCAAAGTCGAAGGCAGGCTTATTGGTACCCGTTGCCAGACCGGACAAAACGGGGAGGACACTTGCAAACAGAGCGAACAGGCGCGCGAGGGGGCCCATATTCCCCCAGTAGAAAACAAGAACAGGAATAATCAGGATCTTGGCCGGGGCGATGAAGAAGTAAAGCATGTTCATCAGCTTGTCCCCGGTATATCCAGCGTTCAAGACGATCTCCATCTTCTTGATATACTGCTCTTCTGGATTGGTTATGCCGTTGATCACATCATCCAGCAACCCGTAGGGGATAAGCTCTTCCGAACCCGTAATATTCCGGTGGCCGATCAGACTGGCCATGATCGAAGCAAAGATCAGCAGCCACACGAGCGCCCCGGAATACCGCTCATTATGAGGTTCTTGCTGTATCCGACGCCTACGGGTTTCGCAAGCTACAACATACCCCAACACCATGCTGATATGGTAAGAGAAGATAAAGCCCCAGAATAGCAGTGGGCTATCGAGACGATAGCTGACCGGGCCAAACTCGAAAATAAGCAAGGTTGTGCACAGGTAGAATTCGACCGCCAATATCGGCAAATAATATTTCACAACCCGCCCCTCTCCATCAGCCGGTCCACAGGCACACCTGCCAACAAGGTAGCTTTCAATGTTTTTCTAAGTTACGTAACTGTGGCAGTTGCTCAGCTACGCTAACCGCCATCTGGAACCGTTGGGCAGCACTCGTCATCGCGCTATAGTGCCGTGCATGTCTTGCTACATCAGGTGTGAATTCTGCTACCCGACGGCGGATCATCGGCATTTTTAAAATGCACTTCAGTCCGTAACTCAAAACGGCGAGATTACAAAGGCGCTTTATAAGCTTAGAGTTCGACTTGAAACACAACAAGCGATTCTTAAGCACCAGTCTGGAGAAAATTGACGTCTCTTTCCCTATCAGATAGTCATAGACCTTCTGGTGATCCTTGCAAAAACGGCTGGACGCCACGATGTACGTCGAGCCCGGAGTCCTGCGGTAGTAGACGAACACCTTGTTCAACAATTCGAACCTGGCATGCTCACTGGATTCAGCGATCGCTATCTGCAAAGGCCAATCCTCTACCACATCAAAACCTCCCACAAACTGCTGTACCGCGACACTCTTCAAGTGCTGGGCACCATAGAAAATGTTGGGTGCATTATTTACCGAAATACCTTTGAAGCGATTCAGCAGGGTATCGCCTTCATAAACCAAACTGCTAGCGACCATATGAAAGACATCAGAGTTTCGCTTCGAGATTACACCGTCAGTTAGATCCAGCGGGATACCTGAAACAATATCAGCGCGCGCAAGCTGCGGCGCACCTTCAAAGAGATTTTCATACGAATAGACGTCATCCCCAGCAGTAATTTTACAATACTGAGAGGTCAGTGCATTGACGATATTGCAAAAGCTCCGACAGGTCCCCAAATTCGATTCGTTATACAACCTGGTGACACTACAAAACAAACCTGCATTATCAGCGAGCCAAGCTTCGGCGAGCGCGACTGTTCGGTCTTTGGAGCAATCGTCATTGAAAATCAGCTGTATATCTATGCCCTGACCATAAGTATCGATCAAATATTTGATGCTCTCCAGGTGCTCGACTATGTAATCCTGATGATTATAAGCAAGCACGCAGAATGCAAAACTACGCACGGATACGGTCATTTGAATTTTCTACTCAGAGATGAGATGAAAAAATCCAAGGACTTGAACCCTACCATTCGATAGCCCAGCCAGAGGAATTTGAGCTTCCACGCTAGCGTTCGCTGCTCGAAAGCGCCTTCGACAGACATGCCACGAATACTCAAATCCATACCTAGTTTATATTTCAGATTTTTTGGCTCAACGACCTCGGCAACCCATTTCCCGCGATAGATTGCCCCACCTTTGGCGTGATTGTAATGGAATACGTCATCCTGCACAGTGGTAGGACAGTAAAAATGCTTTCCGTCGCCGTAGGTACGATAGCTACCATAGACCTCCCAGGCCCAAGGCGTGTCGATAGCGCCGGTGTATCGAATCAGATCCTTCCGCCGCCAAAGCGCCGGGGCGGAGTTCAGACGGTACGGAATTGTCGGCTCGATACGGGACTGACCGCACACGTCGGCACCAGGGAGGGTAGTGAGCTTCATGTTGGTCAGGTAGCAAACAGCGATGTCTCGATCAGCATCCATCATGCTGACAAGAGACATCAAACGACCACTATCCAGCGATGCCTCGAGAATAAAGTCATCATAAAGTGCGACGACGTACTCCGTCTTGATACTGTTCAAGGTTTCAAGAAGACGTTTGCCCCATTTGTCCTGCCCACTCTTGTCTTGAAAATTGTGAACGCTCAAGCGAGAAACTTCAAAACCAACAGACTGCGTCTCGGTATTGAGCACAATATCAACACTTCGATCCGGCCAATATTCTTCCAGTGCACTGAAAAATAGAGGCCACACATCACGATAGGCATCGCACGTATTGACGACAACGGTGACCTTGCTTGCATCCAACAATGAGTTTGGTTTCACATCGCTATTCATACGCCGCTTGCCATTTTATTGAAGTATGCATTGTGTTCGAACAAGTGGTCATAGGTACCCTGATCGACTACCCGCCCCTGCTCAATCATGAAAATCATGTCGCAGTTTTTAACGGTATTGAGTCGATGGGCAATCATGACGATCGTTTTCTTCCTGCCAAAATCCTCGATCGCCTCCATGATCATCTTTTCCGTGACACCATCAAGGGCACTGGTCGCTTCGTCAAAAAACAGGAATTCCGCGTCATTGTAAAGAGCACGGGCTATTCCAAGACGCTGGCGCTGGCCGCCGGATATTTGCACACCGCGCTCACCAATCTTCGTGGCGAAACCTTCAGGCAAGCCTTTCACCCACTCATCAAGATGAGCCAACCGTATGGCATTTTCCACCTTGGCCATATCAACGACATCGGCAGCAATCCCAAACGCGACATTCTCGACAATGCTTCCTTCGGTCAAAAATATCGATTGCGGAACGTAGCCCAGCTGATCTTGCCAACTGCGAATATTTTCACTATTGACAAGCTTACCGCCCACTCGAAGCTCGCCCTTGTCGGGTGAGATCAAACCCAACAGAACGTCGACAAGCGTCGACTTCCCCGAACCGGATGGACCAACAATGCCAATCACACTCTTCAATGGAAAAGCGAGACTTATATCATTCAAAGCCGCAGTGGGTTTATTGGGATACTGAAAACCAACTGATCTCAGCTCAACATGACCCGTCAACAAAAGATCGTCTGCCCGCCCAGCACTCGCGGCAGCAGCGGCAGCGCGCGCTCGCGCAAGATCTTTTTTTACCGAGTCGAAGGCAGACACGTTGCTCTTGACCTGGGCAACGCCACTGTAGATCTGCTGGAATGACGGCAACAACTTGAAGGCCGCGAGCCCGAACACTGCCAATACCGGAAGAATTGCTGACAGTTCTCCCTCGTAGAGTTTGAGCAGTATCAGAATAAGACCAACCATGCCGCTGTAGATAACAAACTCCATCAGGTAACGCGGCATATTGTACAGGCCATTGCTTGAGCCGTAGGCCCCGGCAAAGATCTTGCCGCTTTCCCGAAACTTGTGGATGAAGCTGTCCTCCCGGCCAAGCAGTTGAACATCCTTTATCGCTCCGAAGCCTTCATTCATCAGCGTGAAGCGCTCCTTGGAGACCTTTGAAATCAGCTTGCCATTTCGCGCCAGTCGACCCCGGACCGCGAAGAACAGCGAGCAATAGGTAACCAGAAAAACAAGCAAGCCAACCAGCGAGATAACCGGGCTGTAAAAAAAGATCGCGACGGACACGAACAAAGCCGCAATGATGCGTGCGTTGATCTGCACGAGGGGTTGCAGAATATGGTCAGTAATGCGGGTCGCCTCCGTAGCGATCTGCTTGGTCAACTGAGCACTGGTAGTGGTCGAGTGAAACAGAAAGTCACGGCGCAGGTAATACCCATAAAGCGCATCACCTATTTCCGCACCGGTTCTCGCTGCAAAATATGAAAGCTTCCACACTGTAATGACCGACAGCAGGGCCGAGATAGCCAGAAACACCAGCACCAGAACCCCGATGAAAAACAGAAACTCGATCGGGCTGCTCGCTCCGGATTGCACATAAACCTTATTCACAACCGCGTTGGTTTGGACAAGATCGATATTGCCAACCAAGGCCATGAATGGACCGATCGAGGCAATACCCACCACCTCTGCTATCGCCATCAGCACCACGAAAAACTGCAGAAAAAGAAAAGTCTTTCGCTGCTCCGGCGACATCAGCGCAATGAGTTCCCTGACTAACTTGATCATTGACCTACCTTACCGCATTGACTGCTGAGATCACGGTGCTCACATCCTTTTCGCTCATGACCGGGCTGATGGGCAGGCTGAGAACCTGATCATGCATTTTTTCCGTCAACGGGAGCTCAAGATTTACCATATCCGAATAAGCTTTCTGCTTATGTGGAGGAATAGGGTAATGAATCAGCGTGGCAACACCTGCTGCACTCAACGCAGCCTGTACTGCTTCTCTTCGCTCAGCCTTAACCACGTACAGATGAAACACGTGATTATCAAGCTCGGCTATGCTGGCAGATCTGGCGATAGGCTGAACGATGGCAGGGTTTTCAATATGCTGAGCATAGGCAAGAGCAATTTCCTTGCGCCGCTGGATTTCCTGATCAAGATACCTGAGCTTTACTCGAAGCATCGCAGCTTGCATCTCGTCCAGCCGACTGTTCACACCTTGATAAAGGTTTTCGTACTTCCTCTCACTGCCATAGTTGCCAAGTGCACGAATGATTGAGGCAAGTTCAGCATCATTGGTCGTTACAGCCCCCGCATCCCCCAACGCACCGAGGTTCTTTCCGGGGTAGAAGCTGAATCCGGAAGCGTGCCCCCAGGTTCCGGCCTTTTTGCCATCGATATGAGCCCCATGTGCTTGAGCAGCATCCTCCAAGACAAGAAGATCATACTGGCCAGCCAATTCCATGATGGCTGGCATATCGGCCAATTGACCATACAGGTGTACCGCCAGGATTGCCTTGGTACGGGGAGTAATCGCCGCCTTGGCGTTCTTCGGACAAAGATTAAATGTCCGTTCATCCGGCTCGACCAGTACAGGAACAAGGTTGTTCTCAGTAATAGCAAGCACGCTGGCAATATAGGTATTGGCAGGGACAATGACTTCGTCGCCATCACTCAGCTTGCCCAATTGCTTCCAGGCACGCAGCGTGAGAATCAACGCATCCAGTCCATTGGCCACGCCAATGCAATGCTCCACACCGCACCATTGCGCAAATTCTTGCTCGAAAGCCTTGACCTCGGAGCCCTGAATATACCAGCCGGAATCGATAACTTTAGCGCAAGCTTCGACCAGTGCATCACGATACTGCGAGTTGATTTTCTTCAAATCCAGAAAGTTGATCATTGCTCTACATACCTAATAACTTTTGCAGGGTTTCCTACAACGATTGCGAAATCGGGAACATCCTTTGTCACAACCGCCCCCGCCCCAACCATCGCGCGAACCCCGATGGTAACCCCTGGCAAGATCGTTGCATTGGCACCGATGCTAGCGCCCTGTTTTACTGTTATCCCAGTGAACGACTCGGGATACACCTTGGATCGAGGCATCGGATCATTCGTAAAAGTTGCATTTGGTCCGATAAATACATCATCAGCGATACGCGTACCGTCCCAGAGAAAAACTCCGGACTTGACAGTGACATTGTCACCAATCACAACATCGCCTTCAACCAAAGTGTGAGCACAGATATTACAATTACTGCCGATTACTGCCCCTGACAAAATAACACTGTACTGCCAAACGCGGGTATCATCGCCAATCGAAGAGCTTTTGACATCTGCCAACTCATGAAATTTTGGCATTTCCAACTTCCATAATGAAATCAGAATAATTACGAATATAGTCGGTTTCGTCATAGTGCTCGCTAGCTAGCACCAGAAGGATACAGTCCGGGCTGAAATCATGCATTTCACGCCATACGAGGCTTTCGATCACCAGACCTCGTGTGGGGCTATCAAGCCAAACCTCCTCTCGACGCGCACCATCATCAAGCACCATCTTGCACTTACCCATCACACATATAGCGACCTGGCTCAGATCGCGATGGGCGTGGTATCCACGACTGACATTTTCACCAGTGTGGTAGATGTAATAGACCCGCTTGATATCAAAAGGAACCGCCTTTTCCATGCCGATTTCCAATGCAACCAAGCTACCCCGCTCATCACCGAGGCTTTGAAAATCTACCCACTTGACTAAACTCAACCTATTCTCCTTAAATCAGGTCCGCCTGAAGACCCACTCCCTGCACCATCAAGAATCCATTGTGTCAACGACTCAGAAGGACTAAGTGCCTGCTCAGCTCAGTTCGACATAGCGACATACGCCATCAAAATGCCTTCACTCAGAACACATAATCACGGAATTGAGAGAATGTACCACAAGGTGCTCCCCCCTAGTACGCCGCTCAAGAGCTTAAAGCTACTCATGCCTAACGCTTCCAGCACCATGCAACACCTGAGCACATCAAGAGCAAGAGTTAGCACTTTAAATGCCTCAGATTTGACAACGAGCCGGCCTAAGCCAATGCTTCGCCATAGGGTGAAGCAATGAGTCAAGAGAGTCTTGATGGCTGAACGAAGCGCCACCTCAAGCACCTGTGGCGACGCTGTGCGAGAGTCGACCCGAATGAGGTCAGGTTCTTTCCAGGGTGTTTCGCTCATCCGAAACGATTTTCGCCACGGGCAGAATATGCCCGACTCCGGAAAAACGCAGTCTACGTGCCAGTTGCATTTCTCGCAGCAACGCCAACATGACACCGATGCAGCCACCCACCAATACCCCTAGGACGATGGTGAGAGGGCGATTGGGCTTGACCGGATTAGCAGAGGGAACAGCAGGTCGATCAATATCCACAATGGCCATGCTCTGGAAATCGGTATTGATCTTCTCCAGGCGCACCCGCTCAGCCCGCAACGGCTCCACACCACTCACAAAAAGCTCTTCGTTAACTCGCTTCTTGAGCACCTCGACCTGCCGGT
This sequence comes from Pseudomonas huaxiensis, assembly GCF_003231275.1. Lineage (GTDB taxonomy): Bacteria > Pseudomonadota > Gammaproteobacteria > Pseudomonadales > Pseudomonadaceae > Aquipseudomonas > Aquipseudomonas huaxiensis. The sequence continues at coordinate 162,836 of NZ_QKVL01000004.1, read as the reverse complement.
TGGACTCCAACAGTTGCAGCTCTTTGCGAATTTCAGCGATACGCGGCTCGAAAGGATCGTCGGACTTGCGCTCACGCAGCGCTTTTTGTTCCGCTTCCAGGGCATTAGTGCCCATGAAATAAAGCGGAATAGCTTGATTATTGACTTCAGTACGGATCACATTTCCGCCGACAGCCGACTGCTCCGACATCGAAGAGGGGGTGGACGGATTCTTCAAGCCAAGAGAGCGCGCAACACTAATAGCCTCAGCCAATTGTGCAATTCTGCTTTCCCGCTTTTCACGAAGCTCTGTACGCAATGCCTTCAACTCGTCCTGCAACTGCGCACGCTTTAACGAGTCCGCTTCAAGCAAATTTGCAATATTTGAAGACTTTTCCATTTCATAAGCAGAAATGGCAGCACCAAGTTTAAGGTCAATTTCTGCCAAGCGGTTTCTAATGATAACACTCAAATCTTTTGAAATACTTGCACGCTCGCGTTCGATTACATACTTAACGAACTCGTTCAGTATTTGATCGCCGCGCACGCCTTCAGGGTATCTCAGTTCCAGGCCGACGTAATTACTAAGCAAATTCGTCTTTTTGGTATCTGGCTGTACAATCTTCAAAGACTTCTGATTGAACCTTTCGAATGCCTGTTCCGGCGCCAGACCAGTAACCTCGAATGATTTGAATAAATCTGGACGCGCCAAGAAAAAACTCAGGCGAGCATCGTAGGAGTCTAATGCAGCCCCCACCCGGGTCAGGGCCACATCTGGGGGCAGAGAGTAAACAGTCGAGCGATTCAACGCATCCAGCTCGTTGAGCGCAGCGGGACGCAAAATAGTGTTTGTTTCATACTCAGGCGTAGCGGTGAATGCATAGAAAACCGCAAGCCCACCCACGACAACGGTGCTGAGCGCCAACAAACGCTTCTGGCGCCACAACCCTGAGACTAAGGAAAAGAGATCATAACCGTCACGGTGATCGACAGAATTAATGCTGGAAGAAAGATTCGTCACGCCGGACACGCCTATGTGGTTATGAGTAATTCGCCCGGGTCAAGCGAAAATGCCCCAACTGCCTATAAACGGTACGTAACTGGACATTCCCTGTCGTCAGGCGACGAACCGGGGCAGTATGCCAGCTTAAATCCAGCTAATCCAGTGAAGCTCCTGCGGAGCTAAAGACCATGCCGGAGCATTTGCGAACGTTTCCACAAAAAGCTGAGCATCGCTAAAAACACCGCTAATGCTGCGCCCAACACCATACCCATCACGACAATAAGAACTTTTCTAGGCTTCACCGGATCATCCGGGATCTCCACAACTCCATCTTGCCGGAACACCGTTACGCTTTCTGGCTTGATGTCGAAGCTTGCGTAGTAGGCCATGAGAACCTGCTGCTGGCGAAGCCGCTCGATGAACGAGTCATCCGACTTTCTGGCCTTCAGATTTTCGATTTCGGCCTCGATAGCCTTGGCACCTCTCATATATGTCAATCCGCCCCCAATGCCAGCCACAGCCCCTTCGGCCGGGCTAGCGCTTATGATTAGGGGTTTCTCTAGGTCTATGGATTGCGCCACCCGCAACGCCTCCTCCAACTGCACGATCTGGTCCTCACGCTCCTTCTGAGCACTTTCCCTTAGCGCTTCGATTTGCTGACGGAGATTTTCAGCCTTTACCGACGCATCGCTCTTCAAATTCTTGATCAATTCGTCCTCAGCCATCTGCCCTGCCCGACCGGCATAGGCCTTAACCCATTCAGCAGCCATCGCACCATCGGAGGCGACCGCGCTCACAGAAAAACGGGTGGGATCATCCCTTCCGGCCTTGGCAACCGTCAAAGCGGAACTGAAACGAGTAAACAATGCATCTCGTGAGCTCTTTTTTTCTTCGCTGGAAAGCGACGGAAGGTAGACACTTTGGAAGAACGCCCTCTTTAAGGATTCCGAATGCAAGTGACGTATATAGATGTCATAAACATCCTTGACCTTGAGCAGTTCAAGACTACTGTCTGCGCCACGCCCGTAATTCAAGCTTGCAATATCATTGTGCGTGGGAGGCTGAAGATAAACCTTGGCTTCGTACTGCGGGACCGAGAAAAACACAAAGGCAACCGCGAGCATCACTATCGACGCGCCTACGGCGAACATCAGGCGCTTTTCACCCCACACCCCCTGAATCAACTCAACGACACCAATCTCCCCTACATCGCCCAAGCGCTCGCGTATTTTGCGCATTTTTTGTTATCCCTCAGACTCCAGCGATCCTCACACGGCAAAAAAGCTACCGCAATTCACCAACGAGGCGCACAAGCAGTGTAGCCTCGAAAGTCACCACCATCCGCCCCCATTCCTTTCTTGCCTTAGCTAACTGCTCCGCTTCAGAAACCCAATCCTTGACTTAGTTCCTGGGTACGCCCGGCCCGATACCTCAAGGCACCAGCACGCAGGCGCCAGGAATCTCGACCAGAGATGACCGACAGCTTCAGTCTCGATAACTGACTCTGGCTCATCACGGGCACTCATGACACGCCCCTGCGGCACGGACACCTGAACCCATACGAACAAGAGAAAAAAGATAGGAAACTTGATGAGGGTGCGTCCTTTGCAGACGTATGCCCGGATACAGCTGGCGCAGGCGATCCCCAGCAGAGGACCCGCAATTCGAATGACAGGGAGGCGCCATATGGATGGACTCACTTCATGTACTCACAGAAGTGCGATTACCCCACAATGCGCACAGAGGTGAATACAGGACGAATCCTAGAGAGCAGTAGGAAATTTCAGCATTTTGCCCGCGCCCATTTCAGTTAGACCGACGATAAAGCCTTAGCCTCATGCAGGCCCCAAGCAATGGACCAACGACTAAACCAGCAATGAGCGCAGCCAGTACGAGTGCCGCAACAGGAACGGCTGGAGCAGTCCAACCAAAAAATACCAACACGACTGACTGCTGGTTTTCCAGGACAAAGAATAAAGTCAGCGCCGCCAGCACGACCGCAAATAGCACCAGCAAAAGGCGCCTGATATTGCGCATGATCAAATCCCCTTGCACAGATCAGTCTTCAGGAAACTCATCTTCTTCATTGACTCTATCGCGCAGCTCCTTGCCAGGCTTGAAATGCGGCACGAATTTTCCGTCAAGGCTGACAGATTGCCCGGTCTTGGGATTGCGCCCCACGCGAGGAGCGCGATAGTGCAGCGAGAAGCTACCAAAGCCCCGGATCTCAATACGGTCGCCAGTAGCGAGGCACTGGGACATCTGCTCAAGCATGGTCTTGATGGCCAGCTCAACATCCTTGGATGAGAGCAGCCCCTGATGGGTGACAATACGTTCGATAAGCTCCGACTTCGTCATCTTTTTCCCTTCTGTATCAAGCAGCTAGGTCATTGCCTCCATTGGTTTTAGCATGGGCTGATGAATTTGAACAGTGCGGTTATTGACTTAAGAAAAAAATCCAGAATTGGATGATGCCGCTTCGCGCTGAAAACCCCATATCTACAGGCTGTCGCGGTTAAACAACTGAAATAGCAGGCATAAAAAAAGGCGACCGAAGTCGCCTTTTTTTGATCAAGCAGAACTTAGTTCTGTTTGGCCATTTCCGCGCGCAGCAGGTCACCCAGGGTAGCGCCAGCGGCTTCTGGAGCCTTGGCGATTTGCTGGATAGCCTCTTTCTCTTCTTCAACGTCTTTCGACTTGATGGAGAGGTTGATTACGCGGCTCTTGCGGTCAACGCTGATGATCTTGGCTTCGATCTCTTCGCCTTCCTTCAGAACGTTACGCGCGTCTTCAACGCGGTCGCGGCTGATTTCGGAAGCTTTCAGAGTAGCTTCGATATCGTCGGCCAGAGTGATGATGGCGCCTTTGGCGTCAACTTCTTTCACAGTGCCCTTGACGATAGCGCCTTTGTCGTTGACAGCAACGTAGTTGGAGAACGGATCGTCTTCCAGCTGTTTGATGCCCAGGGAGATGCGCTCGCGCTCTGGGTCAACCGACAGGATGACGGTTTCCAGCTCGTCGCCCTTCTTGAAGCGACGTACGGCTTCTTCGCCGACTTCGTTCCAGGAGATGTCCGACAGGTGAACCAGACCGTCGATGCCGCCGTCCAGACCAATGAAGATACCGAAATCGGTGATCGACTTGATGGTGCCGGAGATCTTGTCGCCCTTGTTGAACTGGCCAGAGAAGTCTTCCCATGGGTTCGACTTGCACTGTTTGATGCCCAGGGAGATACGACGACGCTCTTCGTCGATGTCCAGAACCATGACTTCCACTTCGTCGCCAACCTGAACGACTTTCGACGGGTGGATGTTCTTGTTGGTCCAGTCCATTTCGGAAACGTGTACCAGACCTTCAACGCCTTCTTCCAGCTCAGCGAAGCAGCCGTAGTCGGTCAGGTTGGTAACGCGCGCCATGACGCGGGTGCTCTCTGGGTAACGTGCCTTGATAGCAACCCATGGGTCTTCGCCCAGTTGCTTCAGGCCCAGGGATACGCGGTTACGCTCGCGATCGTACTTCAGAACCTTGACATCGATCTCGTCGCCAACGTTGACGATTTCCGATGGATGCTTGATACGCTTCCAGGCCATGTCGGTGATGTGCAGCAGGCCATCGACGCCGCCCAGATCCACGAATGCACCGTAGTCGGTGAGGTTCTTGACGATACCTTTGACCTGCTGGCCTTCCTGCAGCGATTCCAGCAGAGCTTCGCGCTCGGCGCTGTTTTCGGCTTCCAGGACACTGCGACGGGAAACGACAACGTTGTTGCGCTTCTGGTCCAGCTTGATGACCTTGAATTCCAGCTCTTTGCCTTCGAGGTGGGTGGTGTCGCGCACTGGGCGGACATCAACCAGGGAGCCCGGCAGGAACGCACGGATACCGTTAACGTCGACAGTGAAGCCGCCTTTAACCTTACCGTTGATAACGCCCTTGACCACTTCTTCGGCGGCGAAAGCTGCTTCCAGAACAATCCAGCACTCGGCGCGCTTGGCTTTTTCACGGGACAGTTTGGTTTCGCCAAAGCCGTCTTCCACCGCGTCCAGCGCAACGTGAACTTCGTCACCGACCTTGATGGTCAGCTCGCCAGCTTCGTTGTAGAACTGCTCGAGCGGGATGACGCCCTCGGACTTCAGACCAGCGTGGACAGTAACCCAGTCACCGTCGATATCGACAACGATACCGGTGATGATCGCACCTGGTTGAAGGTTGAGGGTTTTCAGGCTTTCTTCAAAGAGTTCTGCAAAGCTTTCGCTCATTTTAATTCCTGTAGATTCGGGCGATAAATCCGCCCATCAGCCACATTCCAGACAATGTGGGTTTCGTTCATAGTAAGGGTCGTCTGCAGGACGTTGACTGGGTAATCCTGCAGCCTCCCTGGTCATCCGGTGATATCGCGCAGTGCGACTTCACTCAGGATGCGTTCCAGCACCTGCTCGATGGACAATTCAGTGGAATCCAGCTGAATCGCGTCGGCAGCGGGCTTGAGCGGAGCCACCGAACGCTGGGTGTCGCGCTCATCGCGCGCACGTATCTCATCTAGCAGACTCGACAGACTAACATCATCGCCTTTTGCCTTCAACTGGAGGTAACGGCGACGCGCTCGCTCTTCAGCGCTGGCTGTCAGAAAAATCTTGAGCGGTGCATCCGGAAAGACGACCGTGCCCATATCCCGGCCATCGGCAATCAGGCCCGGCATCTCACGGAAGGCACGCTGGCGCTGCAGCAGCGCTTCACGCACCGCCGGCAGCGCAGCAACCTGCGACGCCCCGGCGCCGATCGTCTCGTTGCGGATGTCATTGGTGACGTCGTCGCCTTCGAGAATGATCCGCTGCAACTGCCCCTCTTCCGCAGCCAGGAACTGCACATCCAGATGAGCGGCGAGCGCCTTCAACAGTTCTTCGTTGGTCAGATCGACGCCATGATTCCCTGCGGCAAAGGCCAGCAAGCGATAGAGGGCACCGGAGTCGAGCAGATTCCAGCCCAGGCGCCGGGCCAGCAGGCCAGCTATCGTGCCCTTGCCCGAGCCGCTTGGTCCGTCAATGGTGATGACCGGTGCGTGCGTGCTCACGACTTGCCCTCTTCAGCAACGCGAATGCCCACTTCCGCACAAAGTGCGAGGAAGTTAGGGAAAGATGTAGCGACGTTGGCGCAATCGTGGATACGGATCGGCGCATTGGCACGCAACGAAGCCACGCTGAAGGCCATGGAAATACGGTGGTCGCCGTGACCATGCACTTCACCGCCGCCAATCTGGCCGCCGTCGATGATAATGCCGTCCGCAGTCGGCTCACATTTCACACCCAGGGCCAACAGGCCATCGGCCATGACCTGGATCCGGTCGGATTCCTTGACCCGCAGCTCTTCAGCACCGCGCAGCACGGTACGCCCTTCGGCGCAGGCGGCAGCGACGAACAGTACCGGGAACTCATCGATGGCCAGCGGCACCAGATCCTCAGGGATATCGATACCCTTGAGTTTCGCACCGCGAACACGCAGATCAGCAACCGGCTCGCCACCCACTTCACGCTGGTTCTCGAGGGTGATGTCGCCACCCATCAGACGCAGGATGTCGATTACGCCGGTACGGGTCGGATTGATGCCGACATGCTCCAGCACCAGCTCCGAGCCCTCGGCGATCGACGCCGCGACCAGGAAGAAGGCAGCCGAGGAGATATCCGCAGGCACTTCGATATGCGTTGCGGTCAATTTGCCGCCAGACACCAGCGACGCAGTCGGCCCATCAACATTCACTTCATAACCGAAGCCGCGCAGCATGCGTTCGGTGTGATCGCGGGTCGGCGCAGGCTCGGTGACGGTGGTCTTGCCTTCGGCATACAGGCCGGCCAGCAGCAGACAGGATTTCACCTGGGCACTGGCCATCGGCAGGGTGTAGGTCAGCGCCTTGAGCGTGTGACCGCCACGAATGGTCATCGGCGGACGGCCTTCAGCCGCAGTCTCGATCACCGCGCCCATTTCCCGCAATGGATTGGCCACACGGTTCATTGGACGCTTGGACAGCGAGGCATCGCCGGTCAGCACGGTGTCGAACTTCTGCGCGGCCAACAGACCAGACAGCAAACGCATCGAGGTGCCGGAGTTACCCAGGTAGATCGGGCCAGGCGGCGGCTTGAGGCCATTGAGGCCCACACCGTGAATCGTGACGCGACCGTGGTGCGGACCTTCGATCACCACACCCATGTCGCGGAAAGCCTGCAACGTCGCCAGGGCATCTTCACCTTCGAGGAAGCCTTCCACCTCAGTGGTGCCCTCCGCCAGGGAGCCGAGCATGATCGAGCGATGGGAAATCGATTTGTCGCCTGGGACGCGAATGCGCCCGGACAGGCGGCCGCCAGGTTGTGCCAGGAAAATCAGGTCGTTGGAATTCATAGCGTCCACATAGGCCCGACGGGCCAGGATTTTACTGAAATGCTCGCGGGCAACCCGGGCGCGCGTGAATACGCCCAACAACTGGTGCCCATCCCCTGCATCGACCGCGTCGCGTAAAGCGTCGAGATCGCTGCGAAATGTATCCAGTGTGCGCAGAACAGCCTCGCGATTGGCGAGGAAGATGTCGTGCCACATGACCGGGTCGCTTCCCGCGATTCTCGTGAAATCGCGGAAACCACCGGCAGCGTAACGGAAGATATCCAGGTTTTCATTGCGCTTGGCCAATGAATCAACCAGACCGAAGGCCAGCAGATGCGGCAAGTGGCTGGTGGCGGCAAGTACTTCGTCGTGCCGCTCGACCTGCATGTGCTCGACATCGGCCTCCAATGCGCGCCACAGCCGGTCAACCACGGCAAGCGCGAGCGGATCGGTTTCCGCCAGCGGCGTGAGAATGACCTTGTGACGGCGGAACAGCGTGGAATTGGAAGCTTCCACCCCGCTCTGCTCGGACCCCGCAATCGGGTGACCCGGCACGAACCGTGACAAACGACCGGCCATGGTCTCGCGCGCTGCGCGCACGACATTGCCCTTGGCGCTGCCCACATCGGTCAGCACGGCCGATCCGAGATCCATCCCGGCCAAACGTGCCAGGAGCTTTTCCATGGCAAGGATCGGCACCGCCAACTGGATGACGTCGGCGCCGACGCAGGCAGCCTCGAGGTCTTCCTCGCAACGGTCAACCACGCCCAGCTCAACCGCCAGCTTGCGCGATTGCGGATCCAGGTCGACACCGACCACCTCGCGGCACAGACCGCTTTCGCGCAGGCCCTTGGCGAAAGATCCGCCAATCAGCCCCAGGCCCACCACCACCAGGCGGCCGACGAGTGGCCCACCCTGTTGCGTTTCAACTTCAATCACGGCGCAGGACCCTGTTCAAAACATCGTGCATTAACGCGCCTCAGAGTACTGCTTTCGGGTACGAGCCCAGCACTTTCAGGGCCACCGCCTCCTGACTGATCTTCTCCAGCACGGCCTTGATCAGCGGATCGCGATGATGGCCAACGAAATCAATGAAGAAGACGTAGGTCCATTTACCGCTGCGGGACGGACGCGTCTCGATGCGCGTCAGGTCGATACCGTTTTCGTGGAACGGCACCAACAGTTCGTGCAGGGCGCCGGGCTTGTTGCTCATGGAGACAATGATCGAGGTCTTGTCGTCGCCAGTCGGCGGCACTTCCTGGCTGCCAATCATCAGGAACCGAGTGGAATTGTCCGGACGGTCCTCGATTTTCTCGGCCAGGCGCGTCAGACCATACAGGCCCGCGGCCATATCACCGGCGATGGCGGCAGAATTCCACTCACCCTTGACCCGTTTGGCAGCCTCGGCGTTGCTCGATACCGCGACGCGCTCGACGTTCGGATAGTGAGCATCGAGCCACTTGCGGCACTGAGCCAGCGACTGAGCGTGGGAATAGATGCGGCTGATGCTGTCGGTCTTGGTGTTCTCGCCCACCAGGAGGTGGTGGTGAATACGCAATTCGACTTCGCCACAGATCACCATGTCGTGCTCGAGGAAGCTGTCGAGGGTGTGGTTGACCGCACCTTCAGTGGAGTTTTCCACCGGCACCACGCCGAAGTTCACCGCGCCGGCGGCAACTTCGCGGAACACTTCGTCGATCGCCGCCATTGGCTTGCTGATCACCGCGTGACCGAAATGCTTCATCGCAGCAGCCTGGGTGAACGTACCCTCAGGACCGAGATAGGCAACTTTCAGCGGCTGCTCCAGCGCCAGGCAGGAGGACATGATTTCACGGAACAGGCGGGCCATTTCTTCATTGCCCAACGGACCCGGGTTGCGATCCATGACACGCTTGAGCACCTGCGCCTCGCGCTCGGGCCGGTAGAATACCGGCACCTCGCCTTCAGCCAGGGAACCCATCTTGACCCGTGCGACTTCTTGCGCACAACGGGCACGATCACTGATCAGTTCGAGGATTTTCTCGTCGAGGCTGTCAATGCGCACCCGCAGCGCCTTGAGTTCCTGTTCCGACATCAGGAATGTTCCTTCTCGAATTCAGCCATGTAGGCGACCAGCGCTTCTACCGCTTCCAGTCCCAGGGCGTTGTAGATCGAGGCGCGCATGCCGCCCACGGAGCGGTGCCCCTTGAGGTTGAGCAGGCCGCGCTCGTCGGCACCGGCAAGGAACGCCTTGTCCAGGCGCTCGTCCGCCAGGCGGAACGGCACGTTCATCCACGAGCGGGCGTTCAGGCTGATCGGGTTGGTGTAGAAATCGCTCTTGTCGATGAAGCCGTACAGGCGATCTTTCTTCGCCCGGTTGCGCTGCTCCATCGCCGCGACGCCACCCTGCTCTTTCAGCCATTCGAAGACCAGGCCGGAGAGATACCAGGAGTAGGTTGCAGGCGTGTTGTACATCGAGCCGTTATCGGCTGCGACCTTGTAATCAAGCATGGTCGGGCAGGCACTGCGCGCACGACCCAGCAGGTCTTCACGCACGATCACGACCACCAGACCGCTCGGACCGATGTTCTTCTGCGCACCGGCGTAGATCATGCCGAACTGCGAAACATCGATGCCACGGGAAAGGATGTCCGAAGACATGTCGACCACCAGCGGAACGTCACCGGCTTGCGGAACCCAGTCGAACTGCAGCCCACCAATGGTTTCATTGGAGGCGTAGTGCAGGTACGCAGCACCGGGGGTCAGCGTCCACTCGTTCTGGCCTGGGATGTTCAGGTAGTCGTAGGGCTTGGCCGAGGCGGCGACATTGACGTTGCCGAAGCGACGCGCTTCCTCGATGGCCTTCTTCGACCAGATACCGGTTTCCACGTAGTCGGCAGTGCCGTTTTCGGGCAACAGGTTCAGTGGAATCTCGGCGAACTGCTGGCTGGCGCCGCCCTGGAGGAACAGCACCTTGTAGTTGGAGGGGATGGTCAGCAGGTCACGCAGGTCCTGCTCGGCCTTTTCGGCGATGGCCACGTAGTCGTCGCTACGATGGCTCATTTCCATCACGGACAGGCCTTTGCCGTTCCAGTCCAGCATTTCGGCCTGGGCGCGCTGCAGAACAGCATCAGGGAGCGCAGCGGGGCCTGCGCAGAAGTTAAAGGCTCGTTTGCTCACATCCACTCTCGCTCTGCTCAAGATAACGAGGAAGCGGGGCCTTGCCCCGCTTCCTTAAGGTTACGCGTCTAAAACTCAGTCCTGTGGCGCCTCTTCGTCAGCGGCGGCATCCCGCTGCTGCCCGTCGGGGGCGTCGATATCCGCCTCGCCATCGACATCCGCTTCGGCGTCGATTGCCAGCTCATCGTCGTCCTCGGACGGCTCCTGAACCCGCTCCAGACCTACCAGCGTCTCGTCGCTGGCCAGCTTGATGAGCGTCACGCCCTGAGTGTTACGACCCAGGCTCGACACTTCACCTACCCGCGTACGCACCAGAGTGCCCTGGTCGGAAATCAACATGATTTCCTCGCCATCCTGCACCTGTACCGCGCCGACCAGACGGCCGTTACGCTCGTTGCTGACCATGGCGATCACGCCCTGGCCGCCACGTTTGTACTCGGGGAACTCGCCGATCGCGGTGCGCTTGCCGAAGCCGCGCTCGGAGGCGGTCAGGATCTGGCTGCCCTCTTCCGGAATGATCATCGAGATCAGTTTCTGGCCTTCGTTCAGGCGCATGCCGCGAACACCGCGGGCGGTACGGCCCATGGCCCGGACATCGGATTCCTTGAAGCGGGTCACCTTGCCGGCGTCGGAGAACAGCATGACCTCACGCTCGCCATCGGTGATCGCGGCGGAAATCAGGATGTCGCCTTCGTCCAGTTCCAGAGCGATCAGACCGACGCTGCGCTGGCGGCTGAACTGCTCCAGCGGGGTCTTCTTCACGGTGCCGTTGGCGGTAGCCATGAAGATGTAGTGACCCTCGGTGTATTCCTCCACCGGCAGCATGGTGGTGATGTGCTCGCCCTCGCCCAGCGGCAGCAGGTTCACCAGCGGCCGGCCGCGAGCGGCGCGGGAGGCTTCGGGAATCTCGTAGGTCTTGAGCCAGTACACCTTGCCCTTGCTGGAGAACAGCAACAGCGTGGTGTGGCTGTTGGCGACCAGCAGGTGGGAAATGTAGTCCTCGTCCTTGACTCCGGTAGCCGACTTGCCCTTACCACCACGACGCTGCGCCTGGTAGGCAGCCAGCGGCTGGGTCTTGGCGTAGCCGCTGTGGGAGATGGTCACCACGCGCTCTTCTTCCGGGATCATGTCGCCGAGGGTCAGGTCCAGGCGGGCATCGAGGATTTCGGTGCGGCGCACATCGCCATATTCGGCACGGATCAGTTCCAGCTCTTCGCGGATCACTTCCATCAGGCGCTCGGCGCTGCTGAGGATGCGGATCAGTTCGCCGATCTGGTTGAGAATTTCCTGGTACTCGGCCAGCAGCTTCTCGTGCTCCAGGCCGGTGAGGCGATGCAGGCGCAGGTCGAGGATGGCCTGGGCCTGTTCTGGCGACAGGAAGTACTTGCCGTCGCGCAGGCCGAACTGCGCATCGAGGGTCTCGGGACGGCAGGAGTCGGCGCCAGCGCGCTCGACCATGACCTGCACGGCACTGGATTCCCATGGCGTGCTGATCAGCGCTTCCTTGGCCTCCGAAGGCGTTGGCGAAGCCTTGATCAGGGCGATGACCGGATCGATGTTGGACAGCGCAACCGCCTGGCCTTCGAGGATGTGCCCGCGCTCACGCGCCTTGCGCAGCTCGAACACGGTACGACGGGTCACCACTTCGCGGCGGTGACGGACGAAGGCTTCGAGCAGGTCCTTGAGGTTGAGCAGGCGCGGACGGCCGTCGATCAGGGCGACGATGTTGATGCCGAATACGCTTTGCAGCTGGGTCTGGGCATAGAGGTTGTTGAGGATGACCTCCGGAACCTCGCCACGACGCAGCTCGATCACGATGCGCATACCGTCCTTGTCGGACTCGTCGCGCAGTTCCGTGATGCCTTCGAGTTTCTTTTCCTTGACCAGTTCGGCGATCTTTTCGATCAGACGCGCCTTGTTCAACTGGTAAGGCAGCTCGGTAACCACGATCTGCTGGCGGCCACCGACCTTGTCGATGTCTTCGATGGTGGAGCGGGCGCGCATGTAGATGCGGCCGCGGCCGGTACGGTAGGCCTCGATGATGCCCTGGCGACCGTTGATGATGGCAGCGGTCGGGAAGTCCGGCCCCGGGATGAACTGCATCAGCTCATCGATGGTGATTTCCGGGTTGTCGATCAGCGCCAGGCAGCCATCGATGACCTCACCGAGGTGGTGCGGCGGAATGTTGGTGGCCATGCCCACGGCGATACCGCTGGAACCGTTGACCAGCAGGTTGGGAATCCGGGTCGGCATGACCGCCGGAATCAGCTCGGTGCCGTCGTAGTTCGGCACCCAGTCCACGGTTTCCTTGTGCAGGTCGGCCAGCAGTTCGTGGGCCAGCTTGGTCATGCGCACTTCGGTGTAACGCATCGCCGCGGCGTTGTCGCCGTCGACCGAACCGAAGTTGCCCTGGCCGTCGACCAGCAGGTAACGCAGGGAGAAAGGCTGGGCCATACGTACGATGGTGTCGTACACGGCCATGTCACCGTGCGGATGGTACTTACCGATGACATCACCGACCACACGGGCGGATTTCTTGTACGGTTTGTTCCAGTCGTTACCCAGTTCACTCATCGCAAACAGAACGCGGCGATGCACGGGCTTCAAGCCATCACGCGCATCGGGCAGTGCACGCCCGACAATGACGCTCATCGCGTAGTCGAGGTAGGACTGTCTCAGTTCGTCTTCGATATTGACCGGGAGGATTTCTTTGGCCAGTTCGCCCATGAGAAGCCTGATTCCTTTTTCTGGTGAAACTTCGTCACATCCATATGGGGAGAAACGAAGCTCGCCGCCACGGAGGAGTTCCTCCGCAACGACTTACGACAAATCAACGAGTTAAAGCATGGATCTGCGTAGTAAAGACAGCCCCTGTGGGCGGTCTTGGAAACCGCCGGATGTTATCACAGTCGCCGAGGGCATGGGAGTATGGCAAAGCGCCGCCCGGCTTGAAGGAAAACGCCCCGACCACCACCCGCACGGGAGGATCAGTGCAGGCGTTTGCGACACATCAACTGGGCCAGCTTGGCGGTATCGGGCCGCTCGACGATACCCTTCTCGGTCACGATCACGTCGATCAGATCCGCAGGGGTCACATCGAACACCGGGTTGAAAGCGTCGACATCCGGCCCGATCCGATGACCGGCAACTTCCAGCAACTCGGCGCCGTCGCGCTCTTCCAACGGGATCTCGTCGCCGCTGGCCAGCGCAAGATCGATGGTCGAACTCGGCGCCACCACCATGAACCGCACGCCGTGGTGCATGGCGTTGACCGCCAACTGGTAGGTGCCGATCTTGTTCGCCACGTCGCCATTGGCGGCGATCCGGTCAGCACCGACGATCACCCAGGTGATGCCCTTGGTCTTCATCAGGTGCGCCGCCGCAGAGTCAGCATTGATGGTGACGGGGATGCCTTCGTTGGCCAGCTCCCAGGCAGTCAGGCGGGTGCCTTGCAGCCAGGGGCGGGTTTCACCGACATAGACGTGCTCGATCATGCCGTCGAGCCACGCACCGCGAATCACCCCGAGCGCCGTGCCGAAACCACCGGTCGCCAGTGCGCCGGTGTTGCAGTGGGTCAGCACAGCCTGCTCGCTGCCCTGGTACTTGCGGATCAACTCCATGCCCAACTGCGCCATGTTCAGATTGGCTTCACGGTCGCTTTCATGAATGGCCAGCGCCTCGGTTTCCAGCACCTGCGACGGATCGTCGCCGTCCTTGAGGCGTTGCAGGCGATCACGCATGCGGCTCAGCGCCCAGGCCAGGTTGCCGCCAGTAGGTCGCGATTCACCCAACACGATGAAATCCGCCTCCAGCGCGGCACGCCAATCGCCGCCGGCAGCCAGGCGCTGACGCAGCCCCAGCAGCAGCCCATAAGCGGCGCTGATACCGATGGCCGGGGCTCCGCGCACCACCATGGAGCGAATCGCTTCAGCCACGCCTGCCGCATCGGTGTAGCTCAGCCAGGTTTCCTCGAACGGCAGCGCGCGCTGGTCGAGCAAGTGCAAGGCGCCATCCCGCCAATCGATGGCCCTTACTTTCTCTGCAGCCAGAAGTCGATCGCGCATGCTCACCCCGTCATTCGGACATCAAAAACCGGCGATTATAACGAGCCCCAAGCGCGGACGCTCGGGTATACTTCGCCACCACCCCAGAACCCAGGGAAACCCGCCCCATGCCCAAGCCGCCCGCCCCTCTCGACCTGCTGCTCCTGCCAACCTGGCTGGTGCCCGTCGAACCGGCCGGAGTGGTGTTCAAGGAGTATGCGCTGGGTATCCGCGACGGCCTGATCGCCTTCATCGGCCCGCGCACTGAGCTTGGGCGCTTCAAGGCCGACGAAGTCCGCGAGCTGCCTGGCTGCCTGCTGGCTCCCGGCCTGATCAACGCCCACGGCCACGCAGCGATGACGCTGTTCCGCGGCATGGCCGACGACCTGCCCCTGATGACCTGGTTGCAGGACCATATCTGGCCCGCCGAGGGCCGCTGGGTCGATGAGGCCTTCGTTCGCGACGGCACCGACCTGGCCATCGCCGAACAGCTCAAGGGCGGCATCACCTGCTTCAGCGACATGTACTTTTACCCGAAGATCGCCAGCGAATGCGTGCATGAGAGCGGCATTCGTGCCCAGATCGCCATTCCGCTGCTGGATTTCCCGATCCCAGGCGCGCGTAGTTTCGACGAAGGCCTGAACCTGGGCGTCGAACTGTTCGGCGACCTGCGCCACCACCCGCGCATCAGCATCGCCTTCGGCCCTCACGCGCCCTACACGGTGAATGACGACAATCTGGAAAAGGTCCGGGTCGTCGCCGAGGAGCTGGATGCACCAATCCAGATGCACATCCACGAGACCGCCAGCGAAGTCCAGCAATCGCTGGAACAGCGCGGCGAGCGGCCGCTGACCCGGCTGGCGCGCCTTGGCTTGCTCGGCCCGAGCCTGCAAGCGGTGCATATGACCCAGGTCAGCGATGAAGACCTGGCTTTGCTGGTAGAAAGCAACACCAGCGTGGTGCACTGCCCGGAATCCAATCTCAAGCTCGCCAGCGGCTTCTGCCCCGTCGAACGGCTGTGGCAGGCGGGGGTAAACGTCGCCATCGGCACCGACGGCGCCGCCAGCAACAACGACCTTGATCTGCTTGGCGAGACGCGCACCGCCGCCCTGCTGGCCAAGGCCGTGGCCGGTTCGGCAAGCGCGCTGGATGTCCACCGCGCCCTGCGCATGGCGACCCTCAATGGCGCCCGCGCCCTTGGCCTGGACACCGTCACCGGCTCCCTGGAAATCGGCAAGGCTGCCGACCTGGTGGCCTTCGACCTTTCCGGCCTGGCGCAACAGCCGATTTACGACCCGGTATCGCAACTGATCTATGCCAGCGGCCGCGACTGCGTGAAGCACGTCTGGGTCGCCGGCAAGGCGCTGCTGGAAGACGGCCGACTGACCCGCATGGACGAGCAGGCCCTGCACGCCACCGCCGTCGCCTGGGGCCAGCGGATTGCCGGCCACACCGAATGATTGCCGGCAGCCAGGCTGCCGCACCGAATTTTCACAGCTTTAGAGGACTGTTCCATGAGCAACGTCGACCACGCCGAAATCGCCAAGTTCGAGGCCCTGGCCCATCGCTGGTGGGACCGCGAGAGCGAGTTCAAACCGCTGCACGACATCAACCCGCTGCGGGTCAACTGGATCGATGAGCGGGTCAAGCTCGCCGGCAAGAAAGTGCTGGACGTCGGTTGCGGCGGCGGCATCCTCAGCGAGGCCATGGCCCTGCGCGGCGCCACGGTCACCGGCATCGACATGGGCGAAGCGCCGCTGGCGGTGGCGCAACTGCATCAACTGGAGTCCGGGGTGAACGTCGAGTACCGGCAGTCCACCGCCGAGGCCCTGGCCGAAGAGATGCCCGAGCAGTTCGACGTGGTCACCTGCCTGGAAATGCTGGAGCACGTGCCGGACCCGTCCTCGGTAATCCGCGCCTGCTTCAAGATGGTCAAGCCGGGCGGCCAGGTGTTCTTCTCCACCATCAACCGCAATCCGAAGGCGTATCTGTTCGCCATCATCGGCGCCGAATACATCATGAAGCTGCTGCCCCGCGGCACCCATGACTTCAAGAAATTCATCCGCCCTTCCGAACTGGGTGCCTGGAGCCGCGCCGCGGGCCTGAGCGTCAAGGACATCATCGGCCTGACCTACAACCCGCTGACCAAGCACTACAAGCTGGCCGCCGACGTCGACGTCAACTACATGATCCAGACCCTTCGCGAGGAATGAACATGCGTTTGCGAGCAGTACTTTTCGACATGGACGGCACCCTGCTCGACACGGCGCCGGACTTCATCGCCATCTGCCAGGCGATGCTCGCCGAGCGCGGCCTGCCGGCGATCGACGACAAGCGGATCCGCGACGTGATTTCCGGCGGTGCCCGGGCAATGGTCGCGGCGACGTTCGACATGGACCCCGAGGCGGCTGAATTCGAAGCCCTGCGTCTGGAGTTCCTCGAGCGCTACCAGCGCGACTGCGCAGTGCACAGCAAACTGTTCGACGGTATGGCCGAGCTGCTCGCCGATATCGAGCGCGGCAATCTGCTGTGGGGCGTGGTCACCAACAAGCCGCTGCGCTTCGCCGAACCGATCATGCAGCGCTTGGGGCTGGCCGAACGCTCGTCCCTGCTGATCTGCCCGGATCACGTGAAGAACAGCAAGCCCGACCCCGAGCCGCTGATCCTCGCCTGCAAGACCCTCGACCTGGATCCGGCCAGCGTGCTGTTCGTCGGTGACGACCTGCGCGACATCGAGTCCGGTCGCGACGCCGGCACCCGTACCGCCGCAGTGCGCTACGGCTATATTCATCCAGAGGACAACCCCAACAACTGGGGCGCGGATGTGGTGGTCGACCATCCCCTGGAACTGCGCAAGGTGCTCGACAACGCCCTTTGCAGCTGCTGATCCCCGCATCCATCCGCCAGGCAGGCCCGCCGCGACGCCGGCCTGTTGGTGATTGAAGCCATTCTTTCGAGGCATTCCTCATGTTCGACTATTCCGCTCGCCCTGACCTGCTCAACGGCCGGGTCATCATGGTCACCGGCGCCGGTCGCGGGATCGGCGCGGCTGCCGCCAAGGCCTTTGCCGCCCATGGCGCCACCGTCCTGTTGCTGGGCAAGACCGAAGCCAACCTGAGCGCGGTCTACGACGAAATCGAAGCCGCCGGCCATCCGCAACCGGTGGTCATTCCGTTCAACCTGGAAACCGCTCTGCCGCATCAGTACGACGAGTTGGCGGTAATGGTCGAGAACGCTTTCGGCCGCCTCGACGGGCTGCTGCACAATGCGTCGATCATTGGCCCGCGCACGCCGCTGGAGCAGTTGTCCGGCGATAACTTCATGCGTGTCATGCACATCAACGTCAACGCGATGTTCATGCTGACCCAGACCCTGCTGCCGCTGCTGAAGCTGTCGGAAGATGCGTCGGTGGTGTTCACCTCCAGCAGCGTCGGCCGCAAAGGCCGCGCCTACTGGGGCGCTTATGGCGTATCGAAGTTCGCCACCGAGGGCCTGATGCAGACCCTGGCGGACGAACTGGAGGGCGTCGCCCCGGTGCGGTCCAACAGCGTGAATCCGGGCGCCACCCGCACCAGCATGCGCGCCCAGGCGTACCCGGCCGAAAACCCGCAGGACAATCCGCTGCCCGAAGCCATCATGCCGGTCTACCTCTACCTGATGGGCCCGGACAGCACCGGGGTCAACGGTCAGGCGTTCAACGCCCAGTAAGCCTCAACCCTGCCCCAGGGCGCTGCGCAAGCGCACGCCCTGGCGCGACTCGGCCTGTTCCAGTTGCATGCAACGCTCCAGGAACAGGTACATATAGTCGTAGCTTTTGCAGATCGCCCGTTTCAGCTCGACCTGCAACGCCTTGCCCGGGCTGTTGCCCGCCAGGGTGCAGATGATTTCCAGCGCTTCCCAGGGATGGGCATCGTCGTACTGGGCATGCATCTTCAGCCATTTCATGGCGCGCTTGCGGCCTTCCTCGGGGAAACCCTCGGCATAGGCTCCGGTGGCACAGACCACCGCCGACCACTCGCCCACCGCCCCTTCGATCGCATAGTTGGTTGCCGCCATGGCCACCACCAGCGAATCCGCGGTGCAGGTGTGCCAGCACCAATCGCTGAGCGCCTGCAACTCTGCCGGCACATCCTGCACCTGCAAGTCGTCAAGGCTTACGCCATGGGCTTCGCACCAGTGCACCCAGTAATCGGCATGGTTGAGTTCGACGCGAATGTTGCGCATCAGCCAGCGCCGCGCCATGTCTTCGCCAGGATGACGGGCGTAGCGAGTCTTGGTGAGGTTGTGGGCCATGTACACGGAGAATTGCTCCACCACTGGCCAACCCCCGATCAGGTATTGGCGCATGGTCGCGCTGCCCAGGCGGCCATCGCGCATGCGCTGGTAGAGCTCGTGCTCCACCACCCTGCGCTTGCTGGCGCTGCATTCCTGGATCAGGCGCTGGGCCCAGAGGGGATAACTTGCGGCGTCCATCAATGGACCTGTCCGAATAAACGCATCAGTCACTGTCAGCTCCTTGTCCTTGTGATCTGGAAAGTGAGCGTCAGCGAAGCGTCCCCGGCGACCCGAACAGCAAGGGCCTGGCGGCGTCACGCTGACGCTGCAGGCTGGCACAGGAAAAGACCTGGGGTCGCTCGATCAGAAAGCCCTGGGCGTAGTCGACACCGATCTCCTGCAAAGCCTGCTGGATCAATGGTGTCTCGACAAACTCGGCGACGGTGCGTTTGCCCATGACGTGGCCGATGTGATTGATCACTTCGACCATCGCCCGGTTGACCGGATCTTCGAGCATATCCTTGACGAAACTTCCGTCGATCTTCAGGAAGTCTACAGGCAAATGTTTCAAATACGCGAACGACGACATTCCGGCGCAAAAGTCGTCCAGCGAGAACTTGCAGCCCAGCCCCTTCAATTCATTGATAAAACGAATCGCGCTACCAAGGTTGGCAATCGCACTCGTTTCGGTTATTTCGAAACAGATCAATTCAGGCGGAATGTTGTAGTCACTGAACTGCCGATGCAGGTATTCGAGAAACTTGTCGTCGCCGATGCTGTTGCCGGAAAGGTTGATCGAACACATCGCCAACGGACCTTCCCGCCCTTCGTCCAGGCACTCGCGAATGATCGTGAAGACGCTGCGCACCACCCAGCGGTCCAGCGCGGTGATCAGACCGAAGCGCTCGGCCGCCGGGATGAAGCTGTCGGGCTGAATGATCAGCCCGCTTTCGTCATGCAGACGCAGAAGAATCTCAAGGTGTCCGCCACCATGGTCTCCAGGAGCGAGCGGGGCAATTTCCTGGGCGTACAGGCAGAAGCGATTTTCCTCAAGCGCGATGTGCAGGCGCTGGATCCAGGCCATCTCGCCGAAGCGCACCGACAACTCGGTGTCGTCCGCATGGTAGAGCTGGACCCGGTTGCGGCCTTTTTCCTTGGCCATGTAGCAGGCCATGTCGGCGGCCCGCAGCGCCGCCTCCAGTGAATCCGGCGCCTGGCTCAAGTGCACCAGGCCGACGCTCACGGTATTCATGAACGGTCGCCCCTTCCACACGAAGTGCAGGCTCTGCACCGCCTGGCGCAGGTTCTCGGCAATCCGCTCGGCCTGCTCGGGCGGGCAGTTCTGCAGCAACACCCCGAATTCGTCGCCGCCCAGCCGCGCCAGCACATCCCCCTCGCGCAGCACCGATTGCAGCACCGCGCAGATATGCCGAAGCAACTCATCGCCAGCGGCATGACCACTGGTGTCGTTGACCACCTTGAACTGGTCGAGGTCAAGGAACATCAGCGAATGCCGCCCGGCCTGACGGGCCAGGTCGGTCAACGCTTGCTCCAGGCGATATTCGAACTCACGGCGGTTGGCCAGCCCGGTCAAGGCGTCGTGGGTCGCCTGCCAGGACAGGTTGGCGATGTACTGCCGCTCCTGGGTCATGTCATGCAGCACCAGCACGATGCCGCTGACCCGCCCTTCACTCATGATCGGCGCCCCGACCAGCGCCACCGAAACCGTGCTGCCGTCCAGGCGCTGGATCAGGCGGATATGCTCGCTGCCCCCACGCAGAGCGCCGCTGAGGATGTGCTCGGTGAGGGTCAGGTTGTCCTTCTCGGCGTTGTCGTCCAGCACGCTGAACAACGCCGCGAGCGGCAGGCCATGGGCATGACTGGCGTCCCAGTGAGTCAGGTGCTCGGCGGCGGCGTTCATGTAGACGATGCAGCCTTCAACATCGGTGGTGATCACCCCGTCACCAATCGAGGCCAGGGTAATCTGCGCCCGCTCCTTCTCGACCTGCAGGGCGCTGGCGAAGGCCTGGCGCTGGGCCAGCAACTTGCTTGAACGCAACCAGGCCAGGGCGATCAGGAACAGTGCGGTGGCCAGGTTGGTCACCAGCAGCAACCGCAGCAGCATCCGCGAGCCTTCGCCCAGCGCGTCGCTGAAGGCGCGGGCCGCAGGCGTCACGGCTTCGTTGATCAGCACAATGCGACGCTTCCAGTCCGCCAGGTCACGCGGCGTGGCCCGGCTGCTGGCAATGCCCTGGTGAATTTCGGCGGCCAGGGTATCGAGCTCTTCCAGGAAACCGTCGCCCACCTGCCACAGGCCGATGGCCTGGTCCATGTAACTGACGTGACGGAAGTTGAGATAGAACCAGATGATGCTCGGCACGTCGTCCGGGTGATTACCGCCAGCGAGAATGCCCTGGCGCGCCGCCTCCAGGTCCGGGGGCTGAAGATCAAGGGCCAGGCGCAGGCGATGGCTGCCCTGGGGAATGGCCATGGCCTGTTGGTATTTGCGGAAGTTTTCTTCGTCGCGGCTGTCGACGTACAGGCTCAGGTAGTAGATCGCGTCTTTCTGGCCCTTGGACCAGAGGCTTTCACCACCGACGTAGGCGCGCATGGCCGACATCGCGTAAAGGCTGATCCCGCCCAGCAGTGCCTGGAACAGCACGACGGCTACAAATGGCCAGATGAGTCCCAGCAACCTGGGTGCTCCGAGCGTCCGTTTTCCCTTCATGAAGTCCCTTGCGGCATAGCCGGTGACGTGACTCACCCCGTTGTTTTCACAGACTAGGCCATTTGCCTTCATGGCAATAAGAGATTTCTGACGCCGCACTACATGATGTCGCTATCAGCTCTGCTGCAAATGCCCGTAAAGCTTGGCGTACAGGCCGCCCTCGGCGATCAGTTGCTGATGACCACCATCCTCGGCCACATGACCGCCGTCGAACACCAGCACCCGGTCGGCCTGTTTCACCGCCGACAGCCGGTGGGCAATGATCAGCGTAGTGCGAGCACTGAGGAAGCGCGCCAAGGCGACATGCAGGTTGTACTCGGTCGCCGCGTCGAGGGCCGAAGTGGCCTCGTCGAGAATCACTACCTTGGGCTCGGCCAGCACCATTCGCGCGATCGCCAGACGCTGGCGCTGGCCACCGGACAAGCGCACGCCCGAACGGCCTACCACGCTATCCAGCCCCTGGGGCAAGGCGCCGATGGTTTCGTCCAGCTGGGCGATGGCCAACGCCTGCCAGCAGGCGTCATCGGAGCAATCGCGGCCCATGGTGAGGTTGGCGCGCACCGTGTCGTTGAACAGCGACGGGTGCTGCAGCACCACCGCGACATTCTCGCGCAGGGTTTCCAGGCCGATCTCCTGCAGTGTCGCACCGCCGAAGCGGATGCTGCCGGCCTGAGCGCTGTACAAGCCCAGCAACAACTGCACCAGGGTACTTTTGCCGCCGCCACTGGCGCCGACGATCGCAACCTTCTCGCCCGGGGCGATGGACAGGTTCAACTGGTCCAGCACCGGTTCCTCACCGTAGCCGAAACGCAGCCCGCGTACCTCGATGCCCACGGTGGTCTGGCCCTGGAAAGGATCGGTGCCGCCGGGGAACTGCGGCTCATCGGACCGTGCAAGCAACTCGTTGATCCGGCTCAGCGCGCCGCCCGCCGCGTAATAGGCGTATTGCAGGTTCAGCAACTGCTCCACCGGACCGATCATGAACCACAGGTAGCTGAACACCGCGAGCATCTGCCCGATGCTGAGGTCCGAGAACAGCACGGTAAGCATCGCCGCCGCGCGGAAGATATCGATACCGAACTGGAACAGCAGGCCACTGGCGCGGCTGCTCGCATCGCTTTTCCACTGCGAGGCCACCGCGTAGTTGCGTACGTCCTGGGCGCGCAGACCGAGGCGGCCGAGGAAATAGCCCTGGCGGTTGCCGGCGCGGATTTCCTGGATCGCATCAAGGGTTTCAGTCAGCGCCTGGGTGAACCGCGAGGTGCTGTCGTTTTCCAGTTTCTTCAGGTGCTTGACCCGCTTGCCCAACTGCACCGTGGCGAAGATCACCAGCGGGTTGAACAGCAGGATCAGCAGCGCCAGTTGCCAGTGCATCCAGATCAGGATCGCCGCAGTGCCGGTCAGGGTCAGCACTGCCACCAGGAAACGGCTGAGGGTTTCGCCGACGAACTTGTCCACGGTGTCCAGGTCGGTCACCAGGTGCGTGGTGACCGTGCCGCTGCCGAGACTTTCGTATTCGCTCAGGGAAATCCGCTTCAAGCGCTCGATCAGGCGGATACGCAAGCGGTAGACGATGTCCTTGGCCAGCCCGGCGAACAGCTTGGCCTGGACCACGTTGAAGGCCAATGCGGAGCAGCGCAGGATCAGGGTGACCGTCAACATCAAGCCGATATAACCGGCCGCCACCTGCCAGTTGGCCGGCAGCAACTGGTTCATCCACTTCAGCGCAGCATCGCCGTGGCCCAGCAGCACTTCGTCCACCAGCAATGGCAGCAACAGCGGGATCGGCACGCTGCACAGCGCCGCCAGTACGGCAACGCCGTTGGCGGTCCACAGGGCTTTCTTGTGATGAAGGGCCAGGCGGCGGATTTCCGCCCAGCTCAAGCGATCGGCAGACGCCGCCGCAGGCCCGGGAACCGGGTCGGGCGAGCCTGGCAGATCAAGCATAAGCGGCCCGCTCCAGCCAGCGACCCAGCAACGGTTCGAGGGCTTCCAGCGGCTGGTAGCCGTTGGTCAGCAAGGCGAGCTGGCCGTTGCGCTCGGCCAGCAAGGTGGGGAATCCGGCGATGCCCAGGTCCTGGACCCAGGTGATATCGGCGGCAGTGGCACCGCGCTGCTCGGGACTGGTGAAGGCTGCAGAGAAACGCGCACGGTCAAAACCGGCCTGTTCGGCCAGTTCCACCAGCTTCGGCGCCAGGGTGACGTCTTCGCCATGCTGGTAGAACGCCTGCTGAATCAACCCGAGCAGCGGCCAGACCGCTTGCGGATCGAGGCTGCGAGCGGTGACCAACGCGCGGCAGGCCGGCTCGGTGTCGTAGACAAAGCCTTCCGGCATCGCGCCCTCGAGCTGGAACGGCTGGCCGGTGGCCTCGTTGACCGCCTGCCAGTGTTCGAGGATATAGCGCCGCGTCGAGGCATCCAGCGGTGAACTGCCGTTACGCAGACCGCCGGCCACCAGATGGGTTTCAACCCCCGCCTGCCCGGCCTGAGCGATCAAGGCGCTGGCCACCGGGGCGAATCCCCAGCACCAGGAGCACATCGGGTCCATGACGTAGAGCAGGCGAGCGGTCATGAATCACACCTCGGCTTTGCGGTAGTTGAACCCGATCGGGTGCGGCTGGTTGCGGGCCTTGGCCAGTTCGATCTGTTTCTGCCGGTCGATGGCGCTGCGGCGCGTCTTCTCGCTCAGGCTGTCCCAGCAATGCGGGCAACTGATACCTGGCGAATAGTGCTCCGAGGCCCGCTCGTCGGCGTTGATCGGGTGGCGGCAGGCGTGGCACTGGTCGTAGTCGCCTTCGCTGAGGTCGTGACGCACGGTGACCCGGTTGTCGAAGACGAAGCAGTCGCCCTGCCACTTGCTCTGCTCCTGAGGTACCTCTTCAAGGTACTTCAGGATCCCGCCTTTAAGATGATAGACCTCTTCGAAACCCTCACCGAGCATATAGCTGGAGGCCTTTTCGCAACGGATGCCACCGGTGCAGAACATAGCGACCTTCTTGTGCCGCGACGGGTCGAAGTTGGCCTTGATGTAGTCGGGGAATTCACGGAAGGAGGTGGTCTTCGGATCGATCGCGCCTTCGAAGGTGCCGATGGCCACTTCGTAGTCGTTTCGGGTGTCGATCAGCAGGACTTCCGGGTCGCTGATGATGGCGTTCCAGTCCTGGGGCTCGATGTAGGTGCCAACCGCCTTGTTCGGGTCCACACCCGGTACGCCCAAGGTGACGATCTCTTTCTTCAGCTTGACCTTGGTGCGGTAGAACGGCTGTTCGTCGCAGTACGACTCTTTATGGTCGACATCCACCAGGCGCGGGTCATTGCGCAGCCAGGTCAACAGGCCATCGATACCTTCGCGGGTGGCGGAAACCGTGCCGTTGATGCCTTCTTCGGCCAGCAGCAGGGTGCCTTTGACACCGTTGGCTTCCATGCAGGCGAGCAGCGGCTCGCGCAGCTCGACGTAGTCTTCGAGGGTGACGAACTTGTACAGCGCCGCCACGACAATGGATTGGGTCATGCTTGCAACTCTCCAGTGGTCACCCTCGTAAAGGGCGGACCGGGTCAAAAAATACAAATAAAAACGCGCCGACAAGCGGCGCGGGTGCGGATTCTAGCAAAACCTGAATTTGAAATCAGTGCTTGCTGCCTCCGGCGCAGGTGGGCGAAGCCGGCGCGCTGCCGACTTTTTCCCATTCCTGCGGGGTGTAGGTGTGCAACGCCAGCGCATGGAACTGGCCCATCAGGTCGCCGAGGGTGGCGTAGACCTTCTGGTGCCGCTTGACGCTGTTCAGGCCTTCGAATTGCTCACTGACCAGCACCGCCTTGTAGTGGGTTTCCACGCCGCGGCTGTGCATGTGGCTCTCGTCCAGCACCTGCAGGTGCTGGGGGGCCAGTGCGTGCAGGCTCTGTTCGATCTTCTGTTGCATCGACATGAACGGCCCCGCTTACGGCTTCTTGGCTGGAGCGGCGGCTTTGCCGGCGCTCGGGTCGAGTTCCTTGGTCATGTCATCCAGCAGCTTGTTGACCACCGGCACCGCGGCTTCCAGCTTCTGCTGGGTCAGTTGGGCCGATTGCTGGGTAACGCGAGGCATGGTTTCCAGCACTTTCTTGCCCAGTGGCGACTGATAGAAGGCCACCAGGTCTTTCAGCTCGCTCTCGGTGAAGTTGCTGGTGTACAGCTTGATCATGTCTGGCTTGAGCTTGTTCCAGCCGATAGCGTTATCCAGCGCGGCGTTGGCCTTGGCCTGGTAGCTGTCGAGCACGGATTTCTTCGAAGCAGGGGCTTTGGTCTGCTCGAAGCGCTGACCGAACATCTGCTGAACCTGCATGTAGACCGGGGTTCCGAGCTTGTCGGCGTGCGCCAGCATGAGGAATTTCTCAGCATTGGCAGCGTGGCTGGCGGCATCGGCGAATACCTGGCCGCTGGCGCAAACCAGCGCGACAGCCGTGCAGAGGGCGCGAAGACGGGTCATCGAAATTCCTTAAAGAGTAAGTGAGTGTTTCCAGCGTAGAGCATTCTGCGCCGACGGGAGCATCTGCTCAATAGTACGAGAGACTATGGAACCGGCCCGGATCATCAGGGCCTAAACTGCTTTGTCAGACCTTGCATCTTGCATAAGGAGTGGGTAGCGCATGAGCCGTATCGAAACTGACAGCCTCGGACCGGTCGAAGTTCCGGACCACGTTTACTGGGGCGCCCAGACGCAACGTTCCCTGATCAACTTCGCCATCGGCAAGGAACGCATGCCGCTGGCGGTGCTGCACGCCCTGGCGCTGGTGAAAAAAGCGGCTGCACGGGTCAACGACCGCAACGGCGACCTGCCCGCAGCGATCGCCCGGCTGATCGAACAGGCCGCCGACGAAGTGCTCGACGGCCAGCACGACGACCAGTTCCCGCTCGTCGTCTGGCAGACCGGCAGCGGCACCCAGAGCAACATGAACGTCAACGAAGTGATCGCCGGTCGCGCCAATGAACTGGCCGGCAAGGGGCGCGGCGGCAAAGACCCGGTGCACCCCAACGATCACGTCAACCGCTCGCAGAGTTCCAACGACTGCTTCCCCACCGCCATGCACATCGCCGCCGCCCAGGCGGTGCACGCCGATCTGCTGCCGGCGATCACCGAGCTGTCGTCGGGGCTGGCGGAGCTGTCGGCACGGCACATGCACCTGGTCAAGACCGGGCGCACCCACATGATGGACGCCACGCCGATCACCTTCGGCCAGGAAGTCTCGGCCTGGGTCGCCCAGCTCGACTACGCCCAACGGGCGATCCGCGCGGCGCTGCCGGCGGTCTGTGAACTGGCCCAGGGCGGCACGGCGGTCGGCACCGGGCTCAACGCACCGCACGGTTTCGCCGAGGCTATCGCTGCGGAATTGGCGGCGCTGTCCGGGCTACCGTTCGTCACCGCACCGAACAAGTTCGCCGCCTTGGCCGGCCATGAACCGCTGACCAGCCTCGCCGGCGGCCTGAAAACCCTGGCCGTGGCGCTGATGAAGATCGCCAACGACCTGCGCCTGCTCAGTTCCGGCCCTCGCGCCGGCTTTCAGGAGGTGCGCTTGCCGGCCAACGAGCCGGGCAGCTCGATCATGCCCGGCAAGGTCAATCCGACCCAATGCGAGGCGCTGTCGATGCTGGCCTGCCAGGTGCTCGGCAACGACACCGCGATCAGCTTCGCAGCGAGCCAGGGCCATTTGCAGTTGAACGTGTTCAAGCCGGTGATCATTCATAACCTGCTGCAATCCATCGAGTTGCTGGCCGACGGCTGCCGCAACTTCCAGCAGCACTGCGTCGCCGGCATCGAGCCGGACCCGCAACAGATGGCCGCGCACCTGGAGCGCGGGCTGATGCTGGTGACCGCGCTGAACCCGCACATCGGCTACGACAAAGCGGCGGAAATCGCCAAGAAAGCCTACAGCGAAGGCACCACCCTGCGCGAAGCGGCGCTCACGCTGGGTTACCTGACCGACGCCCAGTTCGATGAGTGGGTCCGCCCCGAGCAGATGCTCGAGGCGGGTGGCAAAGGCTGAGTCAGCGGGCCAGGCGTGCGCGCCTGGCTCGCCAGCCTGCGCTGATCGACGGTCCGAGGGCGGTCAGCGCCGACCCCAGCACCACCACCAACGCACCGGCATACCCGAGGCCGTTGATCTGCTCGGCGGTTACATAATCCGGCCACAACCACGCGGCCAGCGCCACGGCGACGAACGTCACCAACGGCGTGAGCGCCAGGGTCGCGCTGACCCGCGAAGCCTCCCAGTGCGCCAGCGCCTCGGCGAACGCACCGTAGGCCACCAGGGTGTTCAGACAGCAGGCCAGTAGCAGCCAGCCTTGCAGCGCCGTCAACTGCAGCACTTCCAGCGGATGCGCCCAGGGCGTCAGCAACAGCGCGCAGCACAGGTAGATCACCATCATCACCTGCATGGAATTCCACACCGTCAGCAACTGCTTCTGGCCGAGGGCGTAGAACACCCAGATCGACGACGCCAGCAGAATCACCAGCACGCCGGTGGTGTAGGCGCTGAGCGAGGTCAGCAATTCCTCCAGCCGCTGGTTGAAGAACAGGCCGAAACCCGCCAGCAACAGGGCCAGACCGACACCCTGCCCGGCACTGAAATGCTCCTTGAACAGAAACACGCTGCCGATCAGCAACAACACCGGCCCCACCTGCACCACCAACTGCGCGGTGCCGGCACTGACCAGCTTCAGGCCGATGAGATAAAGCACGTAGTTGCCTACCAGGCCGAAGGTGCAGACCGCCACCAACAGCTTGCCGCGCCGCCCCAGCGGCGTGAACGACGGCAGTCGGCGGGTTGCCGCCAGCCACGCGAACAAGAGCCCGCCGGAGACCAGCAGGCGATACCAGGTGACGGTGATTGGGTCCATGACCAGCAGGACCTGCTTGAGCTTGACCGGAAGGATGCCCCACAGCAGGGCCGTCAACAGCGCCAGGAACAGACCATAGGCCCAGCGTCCGGAAGAGATATGCATGATGGCCTCGATAGCCCGGGGTGGTGGTTGGGTACGACGACACACTGACAGCTGGACCCGGTGCGGTGCTGGTCCAGAAAGGACATCGCGCCCTTTCAAAAGGCCGGGGCTTCTCGCGGGAGCTGACCAACCAGCTCCCCCAAGCCGCTATCTACTTCTTGTGCTTGCGAAACGCCGCCTCCAGCGCGTCGTTGATGGTGCGCAGCACTTTGACCCGGGCCCAGCGCTTGTCGTTGGCTTCCACCAGCGTCCAGGCGGCGATCTCGGTGCTGGTGCGGTCGACCATATCCCCCACCGCGTGGGCATACAGGTCCCACTTGTCGCGGTTGCGCCAGTCTTCCTCGGTGATCTTGAAGCGCTTGAACGGAATCTGCTCACGCTCCTGAAATCGCTCCAGCTGGGTCTGCTGGTCGATGGACAGCCAGAACTTCACCACCACCACGCCGGCGTTGCTCAACTGCTCTTCGAAATCGTTGATCTCGCCGTAGGCACGCATCCAGTCAGCCGGGGTGCAGAAGCCCTCGACCCGCTCCACCAGCACCCGGCCGTACCAGGAACGGTCGAAGACGGTAAATTTGCCGCGTGCCGGGATGTGCCGCCAGAAGCGCCACAGATACGGCTGCGCGCGTTCTTCCTCGGTCGGGGCGGCGATGGGAATGATGCGGTACTGACGCGGGTCCAGCGCGGCGGCCACCCGGCGGATCGCGCCGCCTTTGCCTGCCGCGTCATTGCCTTCGAATACCGCCACCAGCGAATGGTGCTTCATGCGCTTGTCACGCAGCAGCCCGGCCAGGCGTGCCTGCTCGGCGAGCAATTGGTCCTGGTACTCGTTCTTGTCCAGCCGCACGCTCAGGTCGAGGCTGTCCAGCAGGCTGAGCTGGTCGATGCTCTCGCCCAGCGGGGCGATGTGGGTGGGCTGCTTGATGGCGCCTTCGGTCTTGAGGGCGTTTTGCAGGCCCTCCAGCAGAATCCGCCCGACCGCCAGGCTGCGGTAATGCGGGTCCGAGCCTTCGATCACGTGCCAGGGTGCATAGTCGCGGCTGGTGCGGCGCAGCACGCGCTCGCCGAAGCGCACGAAGCGGTCGTAGGTTTCCGACTGCTGCCAGTCCAGCGGGCTGATCATCCAGCGACTGTGCGGGTCAGCCTTGAGCGCCTTGAGCCGCCCCTTCATCTGTTTCTTGGACAGGTGGAACCAGAATTTGAAGATCAGCGCGCCTTCATCGCAAAGCATCTGTTCCAGACGCTCGGCACCGCTGATGGCCTGGTCCAGCACCGCGTCCTTGAACTGGCCATGAACCCGCCCCTGCAGCATCTGGCTGTACCAGTTGCCGAAGAACACGCCCATCCGCCCCTTGGCCGGCAGTGCCCGCCAGTAGCGCCAGGCCGGTGGCCGGGCCAGTTCTTCGTCGCTCTGCTGGTCGAAGGTGCGCACCTCGATCAGCCGTGGGTCCATCCATTCATTGAGCAGCTTGACCGTCTCGCCCTTGCCAGCACCCTCGATGCCGTTGATCAGCACGATGACCGGGAAACGTGCCTGCTGCTTGAGCTCGAACTGCGCTTCGAGCAGGGCCTCGCGCAGGGCGGGCACTTCGGCGTCGTAGGTTTCTTTGTCGATCGCGTGACCGATTTCAGCGGATTCAAACATACCAGGCTCCCTTCTTGGATAAGCAAGACTAGCGGATCGCCATCGATTTTGTCGCTGCCGTGCGTGAGCTTGCGCCAGGTCAAACAGCCGCCGGGCGATCAGATAGAATGCGCCATCCGCTGTAGCCGAGCCCGCCATGACCGACACCCCCGCCCCACGCCACGCCCAGATCGACTGGGACGAACAAGGCCGACCGCATTCGCGGCAGTACGACGACATCTATTTCTCCAAGGACCAGAGCCTGGCGGAAACCGAGCACGTGTTCATCGAGCAGAACGACCTGCGCGAACGCCTCAAGGCCCTGGCGCCGGGAAGCCGCCTGACCATCGGCGAAACCGGCTTCGGCACCGGCCTGAATTTCTTCTGCGCCTGGCAGTTGTTCGAACAATACGCACCCGCCGACAGCCGCCTGCATTTCATCAGCGCCGAGAAGTTTCCCCTCAGCCGCGACGACCTGCGCCGCGCCCTGGCCCTGTGGCCGGAACTGACGAGCTTCAGCGAGGCGCTGCTGCAGCAATACGTTGCGGTGCACGACGGTTACCAGCACTTCCTCTTCGACAATGGCCGGGTCAGCCTGACCCTGATGATCGGTGACGCCAGCGAACAGTTCGCCAGACTGGACGGCCAGGTCGACGCCTGGTTCCTCGATGGCTTCGCCCCGGCGAAAAACCCCGACATGTGGACCCCGGAACTGTTCGCCCAGGTCGGTCGGCTTTCCGTGCCCGGCACCACACTGGGCACCTTTACCAGCACCGGCTGGGTGCGCCGGGCGCTGATCGCGGTGGGCTTCAAGATGAAGCGCATTCCCGGCATCGGCAAAAAATGGGAAGTGCTGCGCGGACGCTTCGAGAGCCGCCCGGAGGAGCATCCGGCGCCAGCGCCCGCAGCGCCTTGGTATCGCCGGCCACCAGCGTTGTCCGGCTCGCGTCAGGCGCTGGTGATCGGTGCCGGACTGGCGGGTTGCGCCAGTGCCGCGAGCCTCGCCGCTCGCGGCTGGCAGGTCGAGTTGCTGGAGCGCCACGCCGGCCCGGCGCAGGAAGCTTCGGGCAACCCGCAGGGCGTGCTGTACCTGAAATTGTCGGCCCACGGCACGCTGCTCTCGCAACTGATCGTCAGCGGCTTCGGCCACACCCGGCGTCTGCTGGAGCGCTTGCAGCGCGGCACCGACTGGGACGATTGCGGCGTTCTGCAACTGGCCTTCGACGACAAGGAAGACCAGCGTCAGGCCGTCCTGGCCGGCGCCTTCAACGAGGAATTGTTGCAACGCCTGGACCGTCAGCACGCCGAGGCCGTGGCCGGAGTGGCCCTGGCCAGTGGCGGGCTGTTCTATCCCGAAGGCGGCTGGGTGCACCCGCCGGCGCTTTGCCGCTGGCACCTCGCGCAGCCCAATGTGCGCCTGCTCACGCACCATGACGCGCTGCAACTGCGCAAGGTCGATGGCCTCTGGCAAGCCTGGGATGGCGAGCGATTGCTGGCCTCGGCGCCGGTGGTGGTGCTGGCCGGTGCCGCCGATATCCAGCGCTTCGAAGGCTGCGCCGGTTTGCCGCTCAAGCGCATACGCGGGCAGATCACCCGCCTGCCGGTCACGGCCGCCAGCCAGACGCTGAACACCGTGGTCTGCGCCGACGGCTATGTCGCGCCGTCGCGACAGGGCGAGCACACCCTGGGGGCCAGCTTCGATTTCCACAGCACTGATCTGGCCCCGACCACCGAGGAGCACCGTAGTAACCTGGAGTTGCTGCGGGAAATCTCTGCCGACCTGGCCGAACGCCTGGATATCGATCACCAGGATCCACAACGACTGGAAGGCCGCGCGGCGTTTCGCTGCACCACCCCGGATTACCTACCGCTGGTGGGGCCGGTGGCGGATGCGCCGAAGTTCGCCGAAGCCTATGCGTCCCTGGCCAGGAACGCCCGGCAGATTCCCGAAGCCGATTGCCCATGGCTGGAGGGGCTTTATGTGAACAGCGGACACGGTTCTCGCGGGTTGATTACCGCACCGTTGTGCGGCGAACTGGTGGCGGCGTGGATCAACGGCGATGCCCTGCCGGTGCCACGGGAACTGGCGGAGGCCTGTCATCCGAATCGCTTCATGCTGCGCGAGCTGAAGCGCGGTAGCGGGAGATAAAACCTGGGCGCGTGTCTGCGCCCGGCATTTCCACTTATTCCATATCGATCTAAAACTCCCAGGATTCGCACCGGTCAGTTCCTGAGTGCCCACCTTTCGGGCACCTTCCCCAACGGCAAAACCGGTAAGGACTTATGTGCGGATTAGCTGGAGAGTTTCGTTTCACCCCTGTAGCCACCCCTTCGCGCCCGGCGGACCTCGCCGCGGTTGAACGGATAACCCACCACCTGGCGCCCCGCGGCCCCGACGCCTGGGGCTTCCACAGTCAGGGGCCGATCGCCCTGGGCCATCGTCGCCTGAAAATCATGGACCTGTCCGATGGCTCGGCCCAGCCCATGGTCGATGCGCAACTGGGCTTGTCGCTGGCCTTCAACGGCGCCATCTACAACTTCCCGGAACTGCGCAGCGAGCTGGAAAGCCTCGGCTACGTCTTCTATTCCGGCGGCGACACCGAAGTGCTGCTCAAGGGCTATCACGCCTGGGGCGAACAGCTTCTGCCACGGCTGAACGGCATGTTCGCCCTGGCGATCTGGGAGCGTGACCGCCAGCAACTGTTCCTCGCCCGCGACCGCCTCGGCGTCAAGCCGCTGTACCTGTCGCGGACCAACGAACGCCTGCGTTTCGCCTCGACCTTGCCGGCCCTGTTGAAAGGCGGCGATATCGACCCGGTGCTGGACCCGGTAGCGCTCAATCACTACCTGAACTTCCACGCCGTGGTACCGGCGCCGCGCACCCTGCTGGCGAACATCGAGAAACTGCCGCCAGCCACCTGGATGCGCATCGATGCCCAGGGCCGCAGCCAGCAGCAACAGTGGTGGAGCCTGCATTACGGGCCACACACCGATGAACAGGACCTGGGCCTGGAAGACTGGCGCGACCGCGTTCTGCACAGCACCCGCGAGGCGGTAGCGATCCGTCAGCGCGCGGCCGTCGATGTCGGCGTGCTGCTGTCGGGCGGTGTCGACTCCAGTCTGCTCGTGGGCTTGTTGCGCGAGGCCGGGGTCGAAGATTTATCGACCTTCTCCATCGGCTTCGAGGATGCCGGCGGCGAACGCGGCGACGAGTTCCAGTACTCCGACCTGATCGCCAAACACTACGGCACCCGTCACCACCAATTGCGCATCGACGAGCGCGAGATCATCACCCAGTTGCCAGCGGCGTTCCGGGCCATGAGCGAGCCGATGGTCAGCCACGACTGTATCGCCTTCTACCTGCTGTCGCGGGAAGTGGCCAAGCACTGCAAGGTGGTGCAGAGCGGCCAGGGCGCCGACGAACTGTTCGCCGGTTATCACTGGTATCCGCAGGTGGATGGCGCGCAGGACCCGCTCGCGGCTTACCGCGCCGCGTTCTTCGACCGCAGCCACGCCGAATACCGCGACACGGTGCAACTGCCCTGGCTGCTGGAGCATGACGCCGCCGGTGATTTCGTCCGCGAGCATTTCGCCCAGCCCGGCGCCCGCCAGGCGGTGGACAAGGCGCTCCGCCTGGACAGCACGGTGATGCTGGTGGATGACCCGGTGAAGCGGGTCGACAACATGACCATGGCCTGGGGCCTGGAAGCGCGCACGCCGTTCCTCGATTACCGCCTGGTCGAGCTGTCGGCGCGGATTCCGGCGCGCTTCAAGCTGCCCGACGGCGGCAAGCAAGTGCTCAAGGAAGCCGCGCGGCTGGTGATCCCAAGCGAAGTGATCGACCGCAAGAAAGGCTATTTCCCGGTGCCCGGCCTCAAGCACCTGCAAGGCGCGACCCTCGACTGGGTGCGCGAGTTGCTGCTCGACCCGAGCCAGGATCGCGGCCTGTTCAACCCGGCGATGCTCGACCGCCTGCTGAGCGACCCGCACGGTCAGCTCACACCGCTGCGCGGTTCGAAACTGTGGCAACTGGCGGCCCTCAACCTGTGGCTCAGCGAACAAGGAATCTGACCGATGAAGCCTCACACTTCCGCCTACGGCCAACGCTTGCTGCGCGGCCAGGTGCCGTCCTATGAACGGCTGCAGGCGCGCCTGGCCGGTGACGGCAACGAACCCAGCGACGAGCCCCGCGCCCTGCATTGCGGCTGGGGCCGCTTGCTGGTCGGCCACACTTATTCCGAGCCGGCCCTGCTGGCCGCAGCGCTGCTGGAAGAGCAACCTGGCGAGCGCGATATCGCCCTGTATGTCGCCGCCCCGCAACAAGTGCTGGCCCAGGCACCGCAGCAACTGTTCCTCGATCCGTCCGACACCCTGCGCCTGTGGTTCAGCGACTATCGCCCGGCGCAACGAGTGTTCCGTGGCTTCCGCATCCGCCGCGCGCAGAGCGACGAGGACTGGCAGGCGATCAACACGCTGTACCTGACCCGCGGCATGCTGCCGGTGAACACCGCCCTGCTGACCCCGCGTCATCTCGGCGGCCCGGTGTACTGGCTGGCCGAGGACGAAGACAGCGGCGCGGTGATCGGCAGCGTCATGGGCCTGAATCACCACAAGGCCTTCGACGACCCGGAACTGGGCAGCAGCCTCTGGTGCCTGGCGGTGGACCCGAACACCACCCGGCCAGGGGTCGGCGAGGTGCTGGTGCGTCACCTGATCGAGCACTTCATGAGTCGCGGGCTCAGTCACCTCGACCTCTCGGTGCTGCACGACAACCGTCAGGCCAAGCGCCTCTACGCCAAGCTCGGCTTCCGCAACCTGCCGACCTTCGCGGTCAAGCGCAAGAACGGCATCAACCAGCCGCTGTTCCTCGGGCCCGGCCCCGAAGCAGGGCTCAATCCCTACGCGCGGATCATCGTCGAGGAAGCCTACCGCCGCGGCATCGATGTGCAGGTGGATGATGCCGATGCCGGGCTGTTCACCCTGATCCATGGC
This sequence comes from Pseudomonas huaxiensis, assembly GCF_003231275.1. Taxonomy (GTDB): domain Bacteria; phylum Pseudomonadota; class Gammaproteobacteria; order Pseudomonadales; family Pseudomonadaceae; genus Aquipseudomonas; species Aquipseudomonas huaxiensis. The sequence continues at coordinate 127,688 of NZ_QKVL01000004.1, read as the reverse complement.
GGGCGCCGGGTGCGTTGCCGCGAGTCGCTGAGCGACCTGACCAGCGCCGTCAGCATGACCCTCTGTCAGGACAAGCAACTGACCCACAAAACCCTCGCCGCCGCCGGCCTGAAGCTGCCGGCCCAGCAACTCGCCGGCAGCGCCGATGACAACCTGGCCTTCCTCGAAGACCACGGCGCGGTGGTGGTCAAGCCGGTGGATGGCGAACAAGGCAATGGCGTCGCCGTCAACCTGAGCAGCCTCGACGAACTCAACCACGCCATCGAACAGGCCCGTCGCTTCGACAGCCGGGTGCTGCTGGAAAGCTTCCACGAAGGGCTCGACCTGCGCATCGTGGTGATTGGTTTCGAGGTGGTGGCCGCGGCGATCCGTCACCCGGCCGAGGTGATCGGCGATGGCCTGCACAGCATCGGCGCGTTGATCGAAGCCCAGAGCCGTCGACGCCAGGCTGCCACCGGTGGCGAAAGCCGCATCCCGCTGGACGACGAAACCGCGCGCACCCTGCACGCCGCCGGTCTCGACTACCACAGCGTGCTGCCCGCCGGGCAGCGCCTGGCGGTCCGCCGCACCGCCAACCTGCACACCGGCGGCTGCCTCGAAGACGTCACCGCGCAGTTGCACCCGACTCTGGTCGACGCTGCGATCCAGGCCGCCCGCGCTCTGGATATCCCGGTGGTCGGGCTGGACCTGATGGTCCGCGCCGCCGATCAGCCGGAGTACGTGTTCATCGAAGCCAATGAACGCGTCGGCCTCGCCAACCACGAACCTCAACCCACTGCCGAACGTTTCGTCGACCTGCTGTTTCCCCACAGCCGGCCCACGCCATGAACCAAGGAGTGCGTATGCCCGCCCCACTACCCGAACCGGACCTGAACTACCTGCAGAAAGTCCTGCTGGAAATGCTCGCGATCCCCAGCCCCACCGGCTTTACCGACACCATCGTGCGCTACGTCGCCGAGCGCCTGGAAGAACTGGGCATCCCCTTCGAGCTGACCCGCCGTGGCACCATCCGCGCCACTCTCAAAGGCCGCAAGAACTCCCCGGACCGCGCCGTCTCGGCGCACCTGGACACCATCGGCGCCAGCGTGCGCAACCTGCAAGACAACGGCCGTCTGGGCCTGGCAGCGGTGGGTTGCTGGTCCAGCCGCTTCGCCGAGGGCAGCCGGGTCAGCGTGTTCACCGACAACGGCGTGTTGCGCGGCAGTGTGCTCCCGCTGATGGCCAGCGGACACGCCTTCAACACCGCCATCGACCAGATGCCGGTGAGCTGGGAACACATCGAAGTGCGCCTGGACGCCTACTGCGCGACCCGCGCTGATTGCGAGTCGCTGGGGATCAACATCGGTGATTTCGTCGCCTTCGATCCCTTGCCCGAGTTCACCGAAAGCGGCCATATCAGCGCCCGACACCTGGATGACAAGGCCGGCGTCGCAGCATTGCTGGCGGCGCTCAAAGCCATTGTCGAAAGCGGCCTGCAGCCGCAGATCGACTGCCACCCACTGTTTACCATCACCGAAGAAACCGGCTCCGGCGCGGCGGGCGCCCTGCCCTGGGATGTCAGCGAATTCGTCGGCATCGACATCGCCCCGGTCGCGCCCGGCCAGCACTCCAGCGAACACGCTGTGAGCGTGGCGATGCAGGATTCTTCCGGGCCCTACGATTACCACCTGTCGCGGCACCTGCTGCACCTGGCCCATGAACACAACCTGCCGGTGCGGCGTGACCTGTTCCGCTATTACTTCAGCGACGCCCACTCGGCGATCACCGCTGGGCACGATATCCGCACCGCGCTGCTGGCCTTCGGTTGTGATGCGACCCACGGTTATGAACGCACCCATATCGACAGCCTCGCGGCGCTGAGCCGATTGCTGGGCGCGTACCTGCTGAGCCCACCAGTGTTCGCCGCCGACTCGCACCCGGCGGGGAGTTCACTGGAGCGCTTCAGTCATCAGCTTGAGCATGACGCGCAGATGGAGAGTGATACGCGGGTGCCGGCGGTTGAGGAGGTGCTGGGCAGGCGGGATCAGTGATGGGTTGGAGGGCCTTATCGTTGCATGGGTATCTACGCGCATGCCGGAGGTTTTCCAGCGCCCGTGAGACCGAGCGCCGCCCGCGCGGCGCATCGCGAGCAAGCTCGCTCCTACAGTGGTTGCAACGTACCCAAGTCTGTCAGGCCATGGTTGACCGCCTTTGTGGCTCGGCTCGATTCCGAGGCTGACGCCTCAACCCCATCGCACTTTCCAGACATACGCCAAGGCTGGCAATGCCGATCTCACAGGCCATGGCACGTTGCAACCACTGTAGGAGCGAGCGTGCTCGCGATGCGCCGCGCGGGCGGCGCTCGCTCTCAAGAACGCTAGAACACTTTCGGCATGCGTCTGGTCGCTGCTACGCGGTCTCCTGACTGGCGCCTCATGGTTTCGGCAAGCCAGCGATGAGGCCCCAGAGAACAAACACAGGTAGCATGTGCCATCCCCCTCCCCCAAGGCCCGCTCCAGATGCTGATCCCCTACGACCAACTCGAAGCCGAGACCCTGACCCGCCTGATCGAGGATTTCGTCACCCGCGAAGGTACCGACAACGGCGACGACACCCCGCTGGAAACCCGCGTACTGCGGGTTCGCCAGGCGCTGGCCAAGGGTCAGGCATTCATCCTCTTCGACCTCGAAAGCCAGCAGTGCCAGTTGCTGGCCAAGCACGATGTGCCCAAGGAACTGCTCGACTGAGCCGACGGCTCAACTGGCCGCCTCCTTTTCCAGTTGCTCGGCCAGGCGCTTGTAGATCTCCGCGCGATGAATTTCGACATTGCGCGGCGCGCTGATACCGAACCGCACGGTCCCGCCGTCCACAGCCAGGACCTTGAGCTTGATGTCGTCGCCGATGTTGATGACCTCGCCTATTTCGCGTCCTATGACCAGCATTCCCGAATCCTCCATTTCAAGGTGAATTCGGAGACTGGCTGTCGGGGTAGTCCGCTTCAATGGTCTGATCTTGAAAGAGAGAGAACCTACACGCCTAACGGAAATGCCCTACACATTCTTCCCACAAGATCAGCCCGCACTCTGGAGCCTCGGTCCCAGCAGGATCACCGTCGCACCCGCGACGCAGAGCAATCCGCCGATCCAGTCGCTACCCAGCGGCCGGCCGCGCTCCACCAGCGCCAGCCAGAGCAATGACGTAACGATGTAGATCCCGCCATAGGCGGCGTAGGCGCGCCCGGCGTAAGCCGACTCGACACGGGTCAGCAGCAGGGCAAAGAGGGTCAGGCTGAGCAGCGCAGGGGCGATCCACCAGGCGCTCTTGCCCAGGCGCAGCCACATGTAGAAGGCGTAGCAACCGGCGATCTCGAACACCGCTGCGAGGAAGAACAACAGGTAGTTGACCACAGGTATCCCCAATGCTGGCAAAGCGCCGAGGATACCCGATGCCGCCGCTCAGGATTGCGGCTGACGGCCTTTGGCGCGCATTTTTTCCGCCATGCTCGCCATTTCGTCGTAGAGCGCCTGCGGATTGTGCTGCTTGAGCTGCCAGGCCATCCGACCCTGCTCGTGCGGCAAGATCATGAACTGGCCGTGCGCGACCTGCTGGTAGATGTATTCGGCGATATCGGTAGCGCTGATAGGCGAACTTTCCAGCAGCTTGCCGACCTGAGCCTTCATCGCCGGCGTCGGGCCGCGGAAGGAGTCCAGCAAGTTGGTCTGGAAGAACGACGGGCAGACCACATGCACCGCTACGTCGAGCTGCCGCAGTTCCACCAGCAGACTCTCGGACAATGCCACCACACCGGCCTTGGCGACGTTGTAGTTGCTCATCGCCGGGCCCTGCATCAGCGCGGCCATGGAAGCGATGTTGATGATCCGCCCCTTGCTGCGCTCCAGCAGCGGCAAGAACGCCTTGCATCCCTTGACCACACCCATGAGGTTGATCGCGATCTGCCAGTCCCAGTCCTCCAGCGACAGCTCGGCGAAGAAACCGCCCGAGGCCACGCCGGCGTTGTTGACGATCACATCGATGCCGTCGAAGTGCTCTTCGCAGGCCTGTGCCAGGGCGATCAACTGGCTGTAGTCGCGGACATCGCAGCGCTGGATGAAGCCACTACCGCCGGCCTCACGAACCAGCGCAAGGGTCTGTTTGAGGCCTTCCTCGCTGACATCGCTCAATGCCAGTCGCCAGCCCTCGCGGGCCCAGCGCAGGGCAATTTCACGACCCAGTCCGGATCCCGCGCCAGTGATCATCATGCGGTTCTGCATAGCCAGCTGCCTTGTGTGCTTGACGGTGAAGGCCAGTGTAGCGAAGGCCCTGCGCCGGCCCACGCGGTATCAGGTTGCTGAATGGCACGGGCAAAAAAAGGCGTGGATTGCGGGGGCTTTCGAAGAGGGAGACGTGAGGTTGATTAAACTTTTCCCTCACGGCGGCAGTCGCAATAACAAGCGGGCCTGAAAGACAGGTCTGCCCATCCGACCGAAACCAGAGGAATCGTCATGGGCACAATTCTAATCATCATCCTGATCCTGCTGCTGATCGGTGGCCTGCCGGTATTCCCGCACTCCAGAAGCTGGGGCTACGGACCATCGGGCATCATCGGTACCGTGCTGATCGTCCTGTTGATACTGCTCTTGCTCGGCTACATATGACCCGCGCCTGACCCGCCTCCCGCAGGCAAAAAAAAGACAGCCCGAGGGCTGTCTTTTTCATTGCCGGGTCGATCAGTGCGAAACCGCACCGCTGGCGCCCAGGCCGGTCTGCGAACGGACGAACTGCGGGAAGAACAGTGCGCGTTCTTCGTCAGCCGCCTTGGACTTGTCGGTGATCGAGAAGAACCAGATACCCACGAAAGCAATCAGCATGGAGAACAGAGCCGGGTACTCGTACGGGTAGATCGGTTTCTCGTGGTGCAGGATCTGCACCCAGATGGTCGGGCCAAGCACCATCAGGGCCACAGCGCTAATCAGCCCCATCCAGCCGCCAATCATGGCGCCACGGGTGGTCAGTTTCTTCCAGTACATCGAGAGCAGCAGTACCGGGAAGTTGCAGCTAGCCGCGATGGAGAACGCCAGACCTACCATGAAGGCGATGTTCTGGCTTTCGAAGAGGATACCCAGGCCGATGGCCAGCACTGCCAGGGCAATGGTGGTGATCTTCGACACACGGATTTCGTCTTTGTCGTTGACTTTGCCTTTGCGCCATACGCTGGCGTACAGGTCGTGGGACACCGCCGAAGCGCCTGCCAGGGTCAGACCGGCAACCACCGCCAGGATGGTGGCGAAGGCCACTGCCGAGATGAAGCCGAGGAAGATGCTGCCGCCAACTGCATTGGCCAGGTGCACCGCCGCCATATTGTTACCGCCCAGCAAGGCACCTGCAGCGTCCTTGAAGGCCGGGTTGGTGCTGACCAGCAGGATCGCGCCGAAGCCGATGATGAAGGTCAGGATGTAGAAGTAGCCGATGAAGCCAGTGGCGTAGAACACCGATTTGCGGGCTTCTTTAGCGTCGCTCACGGTGAAGAAGCGCATCAGGATGTGTGGCAGGCCAGCAGTACCGAACATCAGCGCCAGACCCAGCGAGAACGCGGAGATCGGATCTTTCACCAGACCGCCAGGGCTCATGATCGCTTCACCTTTAGGGTGAACGGCGATGGCCTGGGAGAACAGCTCGCTGAAGTTGAAGTTGACGTGCTTCATCACCATCAGCGCCATGAAACTGGCACCGGAGAGCAGCAGCACTGCCTTGATGATCTGTACCCAGGTGGTCGCCAGCATGCCGCCGAACAGCACGTACAGGCACATCAGGATACCGACCAGGATGACCGCAACGTGGTAGTCCAGACCGAACAGCAGTTGGATCAGCTTGCCCGCACCGACCATCTGCGCGATCAGGTAGAACGCCACCACCACCAGCGAGCCGGAGGCCGACAGGGTGCGGATTTCTTTCTGGCCGAGGCGATAGGACGCCACGTCAGCAAAGGTGTATTTACCCAGGTTGCGCAGGCGTTCGGCGATCAGGAAGAGGATGATCGGCCAGCCGACGAGGAAGCCGATCGAGTAGATCAGACCGTCGTAGCCGGAGGTGAATACCAGGGCGGAAATACCCAGGAAGGACGCCGCAGACATGTAGTCACCGGCAATGGCCAGACCGTTCTGGAAACCAGTGATCTTGCCGCCGGCGGCGTAATAGTCGGACGCCGAGTTGTTCTTTTTCGAAGCCCAGTAGGTGATGCACAGGGTGGCGCCAACGAAGGCGACGAACATGAGGATCGCCGCAACGTTCAGCGGTTGTTTCTGTACCGCGCCGGTCAGGGCGTCGGCGGCCCAGACGGCGGGTGCAAACGCGCCGATGGCCAGGGTTGCCAGTAGACGCCGGATCATTGCTGAGCCTCCTTGAGGATTGCGTTGTTCAGCTCATCGAATTCACCGTTGGCGCGACGCACATAGATACCGGTAAGGATGAAGGCCGAAAGGATCAGTCCCACGCCCAGGGGAATACCCCAGGTAATCGAAGAGTCAGGGCTGATCTTGGTGCCCAGCAGTTGGGGACCATAGGCAATCAGAAGGATGAAAGCAGAATAAAGGCCGAGCATGATTGCCGAGAGAATCCAGGCGAATCGTTCACGTTTTGAAACCAGCTCCTTGAACCGCGGGCTGTTTTGTATCGATAGGTAAATGCTGTCGTTCATTGTTTTTGTCCTCGCAGCACAGATTAGATAGAACGACTCCACTTTATGCTGCCTATGAACGCACTCCAGACGACCTTAGTCTTAGATGTAAAAGTCTTTTGCAAAGACGGTAAAGGTCCGCAAACAGAAGGGCCGCCCACCGGATAAACCGGGGGCGGCCCTGGAAGGCTCAGGATAGAGGCATCAAGCCATTATTTGCCGACCCATTCGGCAACGCGTTCAGGGTGTTTGGCCACCCAGTCCTTGGCGGCGGCATCGGGCTTGGCGCCCTCTTGAATGGCCAACATGACCTCGCCGATTTCGTCTTTCGACTGCCAGGAGAACTTCTTCAGAAACTCCGCCACGTCCGGCGCCTTGGTCGCCAGTTCCTTGCTGCCGATGCTGTTGACGGTTTCGGCGGCGCCATAAACGCCCTTGGGGTCTTCGAGGAAGCGCAGTTTCCACTTGGCGAACATCCAGTGCGGCACCCAGCCGGTGACTGCGATGGACTGCTGCTTGGCATAGGCGCGGCCCAGTTCCGCGGTCATCGCTGCGCCGGAACTGGCCTGCAGTTTGTAGCCGGTGAGGTCGTAGTCCTTGATTGCCTGATCGGTCTTGAGCATCACGCCGGAACCGGCGTCGATGCCGACGATTTTCTTCTTGAAGCTCTCATCGGTCTTGAGGTCGGCGACCGACTGCGCCTTGACGTATTCCGGCACGATCAGGCCGATCTTGGCGTCCTTGAAGTTGGGGCCGTAGTCGACAACGTTGTCTTTGTTCTTCGTCCAGTATTCGCCGTGAGTGACGGGCAGCCAGGCCGAGAGCATGGCGTCGAGTTTGCCGGTGGCGACGCCCTGCCACATGATCCCGGTCGCCACGGGCATGAGCTTCACGTCATAGCCCAGTTTCTGTTTGATGACCTCTGCGGCCACATGGGTGGTTGCCACACTGTCGGACCAGCCATCGACGTAGCCGATGCTCACTTCCTTGGCCATCGCCGTCACGGCGCTCATTGCCAATACCAGGGCGGTGCCCGCCCCCAGGAGTCGTCGCATTTTCATCAAAGCTTCCCCTTGTCACGTCACGGATGTCATGCGTCCGACGCCGGTCGGAGCACGTCTTGTTCTGGTGCACGGCGCCCCCATCACGCCTCACTGCCTGGACCGAGAGAGCATCAGCGGAGTACTGATGCGCCCATCATCAACCCCGGCTCGTGGCGGACCTGCTCTGTCAGCGACCTCGAAACATCGAGAAACGACACCAGTTTGCCAGCACCGCCAGCAATCCCGGGGCCCTCGGTAAAGCCCGCCCGAACTTTGCATGCCAAAGGCAAAACCTCCGGTGTTTACGGGTAGTATTGGCGGCTTTGTTGCCTCACCGGATCGCTCCATGTCCTCGACTGCCCGCTTTGCGCTGCCTCCTTATCTTTTCGCCTGCCTGCTCGGCCTGTTCGCCCTCGCCGGCCTCTGGTACGGGCTCGGCAAGCCGGTGGTGCTGCCGGATGCCGCCAGCGCCACGCACAAATTGCAGTGCGCCTCCTACACCCCGTTCGACAAGGACCAGTCGCCCTTCGACCAGCCCTTCACCCTGCGCCCGGAACGCATCGACGCCGACCTCGCGCTGCTGTCGAAACGCTTCGAATGCATTCGCACCTATTCCATGACCGGCCTCGAAGGCATCCCCGATATCGCCCGCAAGTACGGGCTGAAGGTGATGCTCGGGGCCTGGGTCAACGGCAATCCGGTGGATACCGAAAAAGAGATCACGTCGCTGATCGCCTCGGCCAACGCCAACCAGGACGTGGTCCGCGCTGTGATCGTCGGCAACGAAACGCTGCTGCGCAAAGAGATCACCGGCGACCGCCTCGCCGAATTGATCGGCCGGGTGAAAAGCCAGGTCCAGGTGCCGGTGACCTACGCCGATGTCTGGGAGTTCTGGCTGCAGCACCCGCAAATCGCCCCGGCGGTGGACTTCCTCACCATCCACCTGCTGCCTTACTGGGAAGATGATCCACGCGGGATCGACGATGCCCTGGCGCATGTCGGCGAGATCCGCCAGGTGTTCGGCAACCGCTTCGCGCCCAAGGACATCCTGATCGGTGAAACCGGCTGGCCCAGCGAAGGCCGCCAGCGCGAAACCGCAGTACCGAGCCGGGTCAACGAAGCACGCTTCATTCGTGGTTTCGTCGCCATGGCGGAGAAGAATGGCTGGCACTACAACCTGATCGAAGCCTTCGACCAACCGTGGAAACGCGCCAGCGAAGGCGCGGTGGGCGGTTACTGGGGCTTGTACGACGCCGACCGCCACGACAAGGGCGTACTCGAAGGCCCGGTGAGCAACCTGGCGTTGTGGCCGCAGTGGCTGGCCGCCAGCGTTGCGCTGTTCCTCGCCACCCTGGTGCTGGCGGGCCCGGTCCGCAGCACCCGCAACGCCCTGGCTCTGCCGCTGCTGGCAGCGATCGGTGCCGCCAGCATCGGCCTGTGGGGCGAACTGGCGCGGACCAACAGCCGCTTCTTCGGCGAATGGTTGTGGGTGGTGCTGCTGGTGGGGCTCAACCTGATCGTGCTGGCCCATGGCGCGCTGGCCCTCGCATCGCGCAGTGGCTGGCGTGAGCGAACCTTCGCCTGGCTGGAAGCCCGTGCGGGCTGGTGGGTACTGGCGGCGGGCTTCGCCGCGGCGGTGAGCATGCTGGCGCTGGTGTTCGATCCGCGCTATCGCAGTTTCCCGACTGCGGCGTTCGTGTTGCCGGCACTGGTTTACCTGCTGCGTCCGGTGAAGGTGGCGCGGGCTGAAGTAGCGTTGTTGACCTTGATCGTCGGTGCCGGGATCGGACCGCAGTTGTATCGCGAAGGACTGGAAAGCCTGCAGGCCTGGGGCTGGGCGGTGGTCAGTGTGTTGATGGTCGCTGCGTTGTGGCGCTGTCTGAAAGCCCGATAGTCCTTTCGGGCCTCATCGCTGCAGTTCGGCAGCGATGAGGCCCTCAAATGCCCTGTCAAAGGGCGCGGTTCATCTGGCCCGACGAACCAACCGCAACCCCGCCAGCACCACCGCAAACACCGCGATACTCGCGGTGTACAACACCAGCGCCGGGATCCCCGCCACCAGTGCCAGCACCGCCAGCCAACGCCCGGCCCGGTGCGCCACGAACGTCCCCACCAGCGCCAGTCCCAACGCCAGCCACGCCAGAATCCGGAAGTGAATGGTCAGGCCCAGCGTCGAGCGAACCTGGCACTCCCACACCTGTACCTGCGCCGAGCAGATCCCCACCCACTGCGGATCCTCCATGAACCCGTAGCGAACCCCATAACTGGCGGCCAGCCACAACGGCACGAAGAGCAACAAGGCGATAAGTGGCAAACGCTGAGACATGGTGACTCCAAAATCAGAAAAATCGGCGCCCAGCATAATCCTCCAGGCGGTCTACGCAAGGCGAAAGCGCCAGCCTCGACTACTTTTAACGCCAGGATAAATGGAACCAATTGTTGCAGAGTCCAAGGCCATCACGGCAACATCCGGCACGACAAATACCGTGGCGCCAGGCAACTTTGCCGGTAACACGGATGTCCTAGGCTGGACTACGCACCACGCTTTCGTGCCTTTTCTGGGGATCCGTCATGTTTCGACCACTGCGCCTCGCTGCCCTGCTGGGCGGCCTACTGTTGAGTGCGGCCGCGTCGGCAGCGGACATTGATGCCGCCACCTACGGCTATCCGCTGACCAACCCCTTCGAGGCGACCATCGCCACCACGCCGCCGGACATGCGCCCGGAACTGCCCACTGACGATGACATCACCCAGTCCGACTACGACCTCAACCTGCGCCCGGAACGCGCCTTCACCCTGCCGGACAATTTCTGGCCGGTGAAGAAACTGCGCTATCGCCTGGCCCGCCAGGACCACGAAGCGCCGCTGATCTTCCTGATCGCCGGCACCGGTGCACGCTACAACGCCAGCATCAACGAGTACCTCAAGCGCCTTTATTACAAGGCCGGCTACCACGTGGTGCAGTTGTCCTCGCCGACCAGCTTCGACTTCATAAGCGCCGCATCGCGCTTCGCCACCCCGGGCGTGAGCACCGAGGACGCCGAAGACCTGTACCGGGTGATGCAAGGCGTGCGAGCCCAGCACCCGCGGCTGCCGATCAAGGAGTTCTACCTCAGCGGCTACAGCCTCGGCGCGCTGGACGCCGCATTCGTCAGCCACCTGGACGAGACCCGGCGCAGCTTCAACTTCAAGCGCGTGCTGCTGCTCAACCCGCCGGTGAACCTCTACACCTCCATCAGCAACCTCGACCGCCTGGTACAGACCGAGGTCAAGGGCGTGACCAGCCACACCACCTTCTATGAACTGGTGCTCAACAAACTGACCCGCTACTTCCAGCAGAAGGGCTACATCGACCTCAATGACGCCCTGCTCTACGACTTCCAGCAGTCGCGCCAGCACCTCTCCAATGAACAGATGGCCATGCTGATCGGCACCTCGTTCCGCTTCTCCGCGGCCGATATCGCCTTTACCTCGGACCTGATCAACCGCCGCGGCCTGATCATCCCGCCGAAATTCCCGATCACCGAAGGCAGCAGCCTCACGCCGTTCTTCAAGCGTGCGTTGCAATGCGATTTCGACTGCTACCTGACCGAGCAAGTGATCCCGATGTGGCGCGCCCGCACCGACGGCGGCAGCCTGCTGCAACTGATCGACCAGGTGAGCCTTTATGCCCTGCAGGACTACCTGAGCAAAACGCCGAAGATCGCCGTGATGCACAACGCCGACGATCTGATCCTCGGCCCCGGCGACATCGGTTTCCTGCGCAAGACCTTCGGCGACCGACTCACCCTGTACCCCCATGGCGGCCATTGCGGCAACCTCAACTACCGCGTCAACAGCGACGACATGCTGGAGTTCTTCCGTGGTTAAACGCCTGCTGATCACCGCCCTGCTGCTGTCCGCCGGCCCGGCGTTCGCCGACGAACCCGCGCCTGCGGCCAGCGTCATCGACCCCGACGGCTTCACCGAGCCGCTCAAGGAGCTGAAATTCAACCCCGGACTGGACCAACGCGAATTCGAACGCTCGACGCTCAACGCGCTGACCGTCTACGACCCGCTGGAGTCCTGGAACCGCCGGGTCTATCACTTCAACTACCGCTTCGACGAGTGGGTGTTCCTGCCGGTGGTCAATGGCTACCGCTACGTCACCCCGCAGTTCGTGCGCAGCGGCGTGAGCAACTTCTTCAGCAACATCGGCGACGTGCCGAACCTGCTCAACAGTCTGTTGCAGTTCAAGGGCAAGCGTTCGCTGGACATCACCGCGCGGCTGCTGGTCAACACCACCATCGGCGTTTTCGGCCTGTGGGACCCGGCGACCATGATGGGCGTGCCGAAACAGAACGAGGACTTCGGCCAGACCCTGGGCTTCTATGGCGTGCCGGACGGCCCGTACCTGATGCTGCCGATCCTCGGCCCGTCCAACCTGCGCGACACCGGCGGGCTGATGGTGGATTACGGCGCCGAGAACCAGATCAACTTCCTCAACGTCGCCGAAGTCAGCAGCAATCACCCCGAACTGTGGGTGCTGCGCGCCATCGACCGGCGCTACACCACCGCGTTCCGCTATGGCCAGATGAATTCGCCGTTCGAGTACGAGAAGGTGCGCTACGTCTACACCGAGGCGCGGCACCTGCAAATCGCCGAGTAAGGGTTCAGTCGTGGACGGGCGGCAGGCCGAGGAAGGCGCATAACTGATCACGCTTGGCCAGGGCATCGCGCCGCCCGAGTTCGATCAGTTCACTGCAATAACCGGCTTCGAACAGCAGGTAACTGAGTACCCCCGCTCCGCTGGTCTTGGTCGCACCCGGCCCGCGCAAGAACAGGCGCAGCGCCGCCGGCAGTTCGCGGCGGTGACGTGCGGCGATCTCGTCCAGCGGCTGGCTGGGCGCTACCACCAACACCTCCACCGGCTCCAGCCCGAGCCGGCGCGGATACGCCTGCTCCGGAACCAAATGGCTCAGGTGATTGAGGCGCTGCAACAATTCCAGGTCGTCTTCCAGGCTGTCGATGAAGGTGCTGTTGAGCAGGTGCCCGCCGATTTGCGCAAGGCTCGGCGGCTGGCCGCTATAGATACGCTGCACCGGCTCGCTTGCCGAAGGGCCACGCGGGTTGCCGCTGACCCCGACCACCAGGATGCGGCTCGCGCCCAGGTGCAACGCCGGGCTGATGGGCGCTGACTGGCGCACCGCGCCATCACCGTAATACTCATGGCCCAGCTTGACCGGCGCGAACAGCAGCGGGATCGCCGAGCTGGCCAGCAGGTGCTCGACGCTCAAGCGCGTCGGCACGCCGATACGCCGATGACGCAACCAGGGATCAATCGCGCCACGGCCCTGATAGAAGGTCACCGCCTGCCCCGACTCATAACCGAACGCGGTCACCGCCACCGCGCGCAGACACCGCTGCTCGATGGCGTGACCGATACCGCTCAAGTCGAGGTGTTCGTTGAGCAGCCCGCGCAAGGGCGAGCTATCGAGCAGCGCCACCGGCACTTGCCGGCCAAGGCCGAGCAGGCTGTGACCGACGAAACGGCTGGCTTGGCGCATCACGCCGGGCCAATCACTGCGCAGCACCTGATGGCTGCGAAAACCCTGCCAGAAGCTGGTCAGGCGCCGGATCGCCTCGGCGAAATGCAGGGCTCCGCTGGCCAGGGTCACCGCATTGATGGCGCCGGCGGAGGTGCCGACGATGACCGGGAACGGGTTTGATGCCCCTTGCGGCAGCAGATCGGCGATCCCCGCCAGCACCCCGACCTGATAGGCGGCACGGGCGCCACCACCGGAAAGGATCAGACCGGTGACCGGTTCTGCTGCTGCCATGCTCATGCTCCCTGAGATAAATGTGCGCCGCGCTTAACGCCGATACAGCTTCGGCTCTCCTGGCGGGCGCGACTTGAAGCGCCGATGCGCCCACAGGTACTGCTCCGGACAGGCCCGCAGCGCCTGCTCGATCCACTGGTTGATGCGCAGGCAGTCGGCCTCTTCGGTTTCTCCGGGGAAGTCTGCAAGCGGCGGGTGAATCACCAGCCGGTAACCACTGCCGTCGGCCAGGCGCTCCTGAGTGAACGGAATCACTCGGGCCCGACCCAGACGGGCGAATTTGGTGGTAGCGGTCACGGTCGCCGCCTGAATGCCGAACAGCGGCACGAACAGGCTCTGCTTGGCGCCGTAGTCCTGGTCCGGCGCGTACCAGATCGCCCGGCCGGCACGCAGCAGCTTGAGCATGCCGCGCACATCCTCACGCTCTACTGCCAGCGAATCGAGGTTATGACGCTCGCGGCCACGGCGCTGGATCATGTCGAACAGCGGGTTCTTGTGCTCGCGGTACATGCCGTCGATGGTGTGGACCTGGCCCAGCAGCGCCGCGCCAATCTCCAGGGTGGTGAAATGCAGGGCCATCAGGATGGCGCCCTGGCCATCACGCTGCGCGGCCTGCAGATGCTCCAGTCCCTCGATATGCGCCAGACGCGCCAGCCGGGCCTTTGGCCACCACCAGCTCATGGCCATTTCGAAGAAGGCGATGCCGGTGGACGCGAAGTTTTCCTTTAACAGACGCTTCCGCTCGACGGACGGCAGTTCCGGGAAACACAGTTCCAGGTTGCGCGCAGCGATCGCCCGACGAGCACCGGCCACGCGGTACATCAGCGCACCCAGGACACGACCGATGCCCAGCAAAATCGGGTACGGAAGCTGGACGATCAGCCAGAGCAGCCCGAGCCCCAGCCACAGCGGCCAGAAACGCGGGTGCAGGAAATAAGGACGAAAACGCGGGCGATCCATTCAAGATTCCGGAAAGAAAAAGGCCGGGCATTCTACAACGGTTCGGCGCGGGTTGCGGCTAACCGGCGTTCTCGTTATAAGTCTGGGCACTTTTTTCGCAACAAGGCGCCTCGACGCAGACATGAGCCAGACCCCGACGCCCGACCAAGCCCCCGTGTTCCAGCTCAAGGGCAGCATGCTCGCCATCACTGTGCTGGAGCTTGCCCGGAACAACCTCGAAGGACTCGACCGGCAACTGGCGGCCAAGGTGGCCCAGGCGCCGAATTTCTTCAGCAACACCCCGCTGGTGCTGGCGCTGGACAAGCTGCCGCCGGGCGAAGGCGCGGTGGACCTGCCAGGGCTGATGCGGGTCTGCCGTCAGCACGGGCTGCGCACGCTGGCGATCCGCGCCAGCCGTATCGAGGACATCGCCGCCGCCATCGCCATCGATCTGCCGGTGCTGCCGCCGTCCGGCGCCCGCGAGCGGCCGGTGGAGCCGGAAGTCGAGGTGGTGAAGAAGCCCGAACCGGCTCCGGCGCCGCCTCCACCGCCCGAACCGACCGTCCGCCCGACCAAGATCATCACCTCGCCTGTACGCGGCGGCCAACAGATCTATGCTCAAGGTGGCGATCTGGTAGTGATATCGGCAGTCAGCCCCGGCGCGGAACTTCTCGCCGATGGCAACATCCATGTGTACGGGCCAATGCGGGGGCGTGCGCTGGCAGGTATCAAGGGCAATACCAAGGCGCGGATTTTCTGCCAGCAGATGACCGCCGAACTGGTCTCCATCGCCGGGCAATACAAGGTCTCCGAAGACCTGCGCCGTGACCCTCTGTGGGGGGCCGGCGTGCAGGTCAGCCTGTCCGGTGACGTGTTGAACATCACCCGCCTTTAACGGATACTGCCGCCATTTTCCGCGCAACTTAGTCAGATGTTGCCGTTTTTTGTATTTTGGGACCGATCGTCCTTTTTCATCATTTTTAGGGGTGATACACCTTGGCCAAGATTCTCGTGGTTACTTCCGGCAAGGGTGGTGTGGGCAAAACCACCACCAGTGCCGCCATCGGTACCGGTCTCGCGCTGCGCGGCCACAAGACAGTGATCGTCGACTTCGACGTCGGCCTGCGTAACCTCGACCTGATCATGGGCTGCGAACGCCGCGTGGTGTACGACTTCGTCAACGTGGTCAACGGCGAAGCCAACCTGCAGCAAGCCCTGATCAAGGACAAGCGCCTGGAAAACCTGTACGTGCTGGCCGCCAGCCAGACCCGTGACAAGGACGCGCTGACCGTCGAAGGCGTCGAAAAGGTCCTGATGGAACTGAAGGAAAACTTCGAATACGTGGTCTGCGACTCCCCGGCCGGCATCGAGAAGGGCGCACACCTGGCGATGTACTTCGCCGATGAAGCCATCGTCGTGACCAACCCTGAAGTGTCCTCGGTACGTGACTCGGACCGCATGCTGGGCCTCTTGGCCAGCAAATCGCGCCGCGCCGAGCGCAACGAAGACCCGATCAAGGAACACCTGCTGATCACCCGTTACCACCCCGAGCGCGTCAGCAAGGGCGAGATGCTTGGCGTCGAAGACGTCAAGGAGATCCTCTCGGTCGCCCTGCTCGGTGTCATTCCCGAATCCCAGGCCGTGCTCAAGGCCTCCAACCAAGGCGTCCCGGTCATCCTCGACGACCAGAGCGATGCCGGCCAGGCGTACAGCGACACTGTCGACCGCCTGTTGGGCAAAACCGTGGAACACCGGTTCCTCGATGTACAGAAGAAGGGATTCTTCGAGCGCCTGTTTGGAGGCAACTGAACCATGAACCTTTTTGACTTCTTTCGTGCCAACAAAAAGCAGAGCTCCGCGTCGGTTGCGAAAGAGCGTCTACAGATCATCGTGGCGCACGAGCGCGGTCAGCGCAGTACCCCGGACTACCTGCCAGCCCTGCAAAAGGAACTGGTCGAAGTGATCCGCAAGTACGTCAACATCGGCAACGATGATGTGCAGGTCGCTCTGGAGAACCAGGGCAGCTGCTCGATCCTGGAACTGAACATCACCCTGCCCGAGCGCTGATAGCGTCTGCGGGTAACCTGCCACGGCGACGGCCGGGCCCGGGCTGCGCAAGCCCGGGTTCGACCGTCGCCGTTGGCGTTTGCAGAGAACACGCAATGCCGCTGTCCAACGTTCACATCCTGCACGAGGATGACGCCATCCTGGTGATCAACAAACCGACCCTGTTGCTCTCGGTGCCCGGCCGGGCCGACGACAACAAGGACTGCCTGATCACCCGCCTGCAGGAAAACGGCTATCCCGACGCCCTGATCGTCCACCGTCTGGACTGGGAAACCTCGGGGATCATCCTTCTCGCCCGCGACGCCGACAGCCACCGTGAGCTGTCGCGACAGTTCCACGATCGCGAGACCGAGAAGGCCTACACCGCACTGTGCTGGGGCCAGCCGGAGCGTGACAGCGGCAGCATCGACCTGCCGCTGCGCTACGATCCGCCGACCAAGCCGCGCCACGTGGTCGATCACGAGCAGGGCAAACATGCCCTGACCTTCTGGCGCATCGTCGAGCGCTGCGGCGATCACTGTCGGGTAGAACTGACGCCGATCACCGGTCGCTCGCATCAACTGCGCGTGCACATGCTGTCGATCGGGCATCCGCTGCTGGGTGACCGCCTGTACGCCAACCCTGAAGCCCTGGCCGCCCATGAACGGCTGTGCCTGCACGCCAGCATGCTGAGCTTCACCCATCCGGTGACGGGTGAGCGCCTGAAGTTCGAGTGCCCTGCGCCGTTCTGACAATGCGGGCCTACTTTGAAGGCCATCGCGAGCAAGCTCGCTCCTACAGGCCATAACCCCTCGTAGGAGCGAGCTTGCTCGCGAAGCCCCAGCCTACCTGCGACACAGCCCTTCACCCCCACAAAAACCCGCGTCAGCCCTCGACCATCTGCGTTAAACTCGCGCCCATTGCTGTCTGGAGTGACTTATGCGCGACGCCCTGAACCAAGGCCTGATTGATTTCCTCAAAGCCTCCCCCACGCCCTTCCATGCCACCGCCAGCCTGGCCCAGCGTCTCGACGCCGCCGGCTACCAGCGCCTGGACGAGCGCGACAGTTGGGCCACGGTGCCCGGCGGTCGCTACTACCTGACCCGCAACGATTCTTCGATCATCGCCTTCAAGCTCGGCCGCCATTCGCCGCTGCTCGAAGGCATCCGCCTGGTCGGCGCCCACACCGACAGCCCGTGCCTGCGGGTCAAGCCACAGCCGGAGCTGCAACGCCACGGTTTCTGGCAACTGGGCGTGGAAGTCTACGGCGGCGCCCTGCTCGCGCCCTGGTTTGACCGCGACCTGTCGCTGGCCGGCCGCGTGACCTTCCGCCGCGACGGCAAGGTGGAAAGCCAACTGGTGGACTTCAAGCTGCCGATTGCCGTGATCCCCAACCTGGCGATCCACCTCAACCGCACCGCCAACGAAGGCTGGGCGATCAATCCGCAACTGGAACTGCCGCCGATCCTGGCGCAAGTCGCCGGTGACGAACGCGTCGACTTCCGCGCCCTGCTCACCGAGCAACTGGCTCGCGAACACGGCCTCAACGCCGACGTGGTGCTGGATTACGAACTGAGCTTTTACGACACCCAGGACGCTGCATTGATCGGCCTGCACGGCGAGTTCATCGCCGGCGCGCGGCTGGACAACCTGCTGTCCTGCTACGCCGGGCTGCAAGCGCTGCTCAATGCCGACAGCGACGAAACCTGCGTGCTGGTCTGCACCGACCACGAAGAAGTCGGTTCGTGCTCGGCCTGCGGTGCCGACGGCCCGATGCTGGAGCAGACCCTGCGCCGCCTGCTGCCGGATGGCGACGAGTTCGTGCGCAGCATCCAGCGCTCGCTGCTGGTCTCGGCCGACAACGCCCACGGCGTGCACCCCAACTACGCCGACAAGCACGACGGCAACCACGGCCCGAAACTCAACGCCGGCCCGGTGATCAAGGTCAACAACAACCAGCGCTACGCCACCAACAGCGAAACCGCCGGCTTCTTCCGCCACCTGTGCATGGCCGAGGAAGTCCCGGTACAGAGCTTCGTGGTCCGTAGTGACATGGGCTGTGGCTCGACCATCGGCCCGATCATCGCCAGCAGCCTTGGCGTGCGCACCGTCGATATCGGCCTGCCGACCTTCGCCATGCACTCGATCCGCGAGCTGTGCGGCAGCCAGGACCTGGCGCATCTGGTCAAGGTGCTGACCGCCTTCTACCGCAGCCGCGAGCTGCCCTGAAATCGACGCGGGGCGCTCTGCCCCGCAGTTTCCGACCCGCGTGGACGACCCGTTTGCGCGGACTGTGACACCGGTCAACCCCCTCCCAGCTATTTGCGCCTATGCTCAAGCCAGACATTTCCCAGGAAGAAGAAGGATCTTGCGCATGTCCGCGTTTCACTCGATGTTCCTCCCGGTGCTCGCCGGCCTGATCCTGCTGACCATCGGCTTCAGCAAGCGTGAAAGCAATTACGGGGTGCTGATGATGTGGCTGGGCATGCTTTCGATACTCGGCATCATGGTCTGGAAGATCCTCGAGAAACTCGCCTGACAAATGCTCTACACTGCGCCGATCACGTGTTTGAGGTTGATCGTCCGGTGCCTGCCTTCCTGCGTTGTCTCGCCCTTTTCCTGTTGTTGTTCGGCGCCCTCGGCCCGGTGCACGCCGCCGGCCTGCCCAGCCTGCTCGGCGGTGGCAGTACAGCGCAGCCGGAAGCCAGCGAACCGCTGGGCAAGTCCCTCGATGAAGTCATCACCACCCTGGAAAACGACCAGCAACGCAGCCGCCTGCTCAACGATCTGAAGAAGCTTCGCGACAGCACCCGCAAAGCCCAGCCCGAGCCGGAACAGGGCGTGCTGGGATTGATCGGCAGCACTTTCGCCGAGCTGGAAAAGCAGTTCAGCGGCGAGGCCAGCCCGTTCAAGCGCTGGGCCGCGGAAATGGAGCTGGCGCAGATCGAGCTGGTCGCGTTGCAAGTCCCGGTGCAGCAATGGCCGGCGATGTTCTTCGGCTTCATCGCCATCATCGCCCTGTGGAGTCTGCTGGCCTACGCGCTGAACTGGGTCGGTCACCAGGTGCGCCTGCGCTTCGGCCTGACCGAAGAACTGCCACAGCACCCACGCACCTGGGACCTGGTGCGCTTCGCCCTGCGCAAACTCGGCCCCTGGCTGGTCGCGCTGGTGATCACGGTCTACCTGAGCTTCGCCCTGCCCTCGTCGCTGGGCAAATCCCTGGCCATGGTGCTGGCCTATGCGCTGGTGGTGGGTACCTGCTTCTCGGCCATCTGCGTGATCGCCTTCTCCCTGCTGGACGGCCCTCATCGCCACCGCGCCCTGCACATCCTCCGGCACCAGGCATTCCGCCCGTTGTGGCTGATCGGCAGCTTCGCCGCCTTTGGCGAGGCGATGAACGATCCGCGTCTTTCCCTCGCCCTCGGCGGCCACCTGGCTCACGCGCTGGCGACCCTGGCCAATGTGCTGGCAGCCTTGTCGACGGCGCTGTTCATCCTGCGCTTCCGTCGCCCCATTGCCCACCTGATCCGCAACCAGCCGCTGGCCCAGCGCCTCAAACGCAAGGCACTGAGTGACACCATCGAAATCCTCGGCAGCTTCTGGTTCCTGCCAGCGCTGGTGCTGGTGGGGATTTCCCTGTTCGCCACCTTCGTTTCCGCCGGGGATACCAGTACGGCGTTGCGCCAGTCGCTGATGTGCACCGTGCTGGTCATCCTGTGCATGGTGATCAATGGCCTGGTTCGCCGCCACGCGCTCAAGCCGCGTCGCGCCAACCGGCGCCAGGCGGTGTACACCGAGCGCCTGCGCAGTTTCGGCTACACCCTGGTGCACATGATCATCTGGCTGCTGTTCATCGAACTCGGCCTGCGGGTCTGGGGCTTTTCGCTGATCGCCTTCGCCGAGGGCGAAGGCCATGAGGTCGCCATGCGCCTGATCGGACTCGCCGGCACCCTGATTGCCGCGTGGCTGGTGTGGATCCTCGCCGACACCGCCGTGCACCACGCCCTCACCCGCTCGCGCAAGGGCCTGGCCAATGCCCGCGCGCAGACCATGATGCCGCTGATCCGCAACGTGCTGTTCGTGGCGATCTTCATCATTGCGCTGATCGTCGCCCTGGCGAACATGGGCATGAACGTCACGCCGCTGCTCGCCGGTGCCGGTGTCATCGGCCTGGCGATCGGCTTCGGCGCACAGTCGCTGGTGGCCGACCTGATCACCGGGCTGTTCATCATCATCGAAGACTCCCTGGCCATCGACGACTACGTCGATGTCGGCGGCCACCTCGGCACGGTCGAAGGCCTGACCATCCGCACCGTGCGCCTGCGTGACATCGACGGTATCGTTCACACCATCCCGTTCAGCGAGATCAAGAGCATCAAGAACTACTCCCGTGAGTTCGGCTACGCGATCTTCCGCATCGCCATTCCCCACAGCATGAACATCGACCAGGCCATTACCCTGATCCGCGATGTCGGGCAGAAGATGCGCAACGACCCACTGCAACGCCGCAATATCTGGTCGCCGCTGGAGTTGCAGGGTGTGGAAAGCTTCGAATCCGGCTCGGCGATTCTGCGGGCGCGGTTCAAGACCGCGCCGATCAAGCAGTGGGAAGTCTCCCGGGCCTTCAACCTGGCACTCAAGCGCCGCCTCGACGAAGCCGGACTTGACCTGGCAACCCCGCGCCTGTCGGTGCAGGTCCTCACCACACCGGGCAGCACGCCTGCCACCGGCACTGAAAACGCTTAGCCGGCGTCGGCACGAATGCGGATCGCATCGTGCCGCCAGTACTCCAGGTCACAGTCGATCAAGCGCCCCGCCTGGTCGCTGTTGACTCGGGTAATGTGCAGGCCGGCACTGCCCGGCGTCACCTTCAGCGCCGAAGCCGCCGCCGCGGGCAAGGCAGTCGGCAATATCTCGAAACGCACCCGCCCGTAATGGATGTCGTAGTGCTGGGCGTAGATTTCGGTCAGTGACTGGCCGAGGTCGTGCTCAAGAATTCCCGGAAAGTAATCCGGGTTCAGGTAGTGCTCGGCATACAGCACTGCCCGCCCGTCGATGCGACGCAGGCGGCAGATCTGGATCACGCTCGACAACGGCGGACGCTGCAGCCGCGCACAGATTGCCGCCGCGGCCGGCAGCAAGCGCGCCGACAGCAGTTCGGTCGCCGGGGTGCGGCCCTGGTCGCGGACCATGGCGTGGAAGTGACTACGCTCGATCAGGTCGTAGGTCAGCCGCTGCGGCGCGACAAACCAACCGCGCCGCTCTTCACGGTAAATCAGGCCCTGCGCCTCCAACTGCACCAGTGCCTCACGCAAAGTGATGCGGGTGGTGTCGAATACTTCACTGAGCTTGCGTTCGGCCGGCAGCTTGCAGCCCGAAGCGAGCAAGCCGTGTTCGATCTGCTCCTGCAGGGCATGGCAGATCGCTGTTACTGCGCGTGGCGGCAGTGCGTGCATCAACGGGTTCCTTTCTGGACTAGTCCAGCCTGTGCACAGCCCCATGACGGAGCAGCGACGCAATGCCGGACAACCTCTCAAGCCTAGGCAAAACAAATGAACAGTAGATGACAAGGTCACCGGGCGCTTGCCTTCGTGTCCGGCCAAAGCCTTGTCGGGCGGGGTTTTTCATCTGGTCTACGCTGTAAGCCCAAGGTCAGTTGGCAAGCCTCGGATTAGCGCCTCGACATCAAACTGTCACGCAACCTCCCTACCTTGGCTCAGGTATTGCTGACCTAGACCAACCGAACCGCAACGACGTCTTACCCCTTTACACGTTTTGCAAGGCACCCCATTAAGGAGCTTCGGATGAAACAGCTTTTCCTGGCCTCTCTGTTAGGCGCGAGCATTGCCCTGTCCCACTCGGCCGTCGCCGCCGACACCGATCTCAAAGCCCTCGAAGACGCTGCCCGCAAGGAAGGCACCGTGAACAGCGTCGGCATGCCCGACGCCTGGGCCAACTGGAAAGGGACCTGGGCCGACCTGGCCAGCAAGTACGGTCTCAAGCACATGGACACCGATATGAGTTCGGCCCAGGAAGTGGCCAAGTTCGATGCCGAGAAAGACAACGCCAGCGCCGATATCGGTGACGTCGGCGCTGCCTTCGGACCGATCGCGGTGACCAAGGGCGTGACCCAGCCGTACAAGCCAAGCACCTGGGACCAAGTGCCCGACTGGGCCAAGGATCAGGACGGCCACTGGGCGCTGGCCTATACCGGCACTATCGCCTTCATCGTCAACAAACAACTGGTGAAGGAAGAAGACATCCCGAAGACCTGGCATGACCTGGAAAAGGGCAAGTACAAGGTCGCCATCGGTGACGTCGGCACCGCCGCCCAGGCCGCCAACGGCGTACTGGCCGCAGCCATCGCCTACAAGGGCGACGAGAAGAACATCGAGCCGGGCCTGCAACTGTTCACCAAGCTGGCCCAGCAGAAGCGCCTGTCGCTGGCCAACCCGACCATCCAGACGCTGGAAAAGGGTGAGATCGAAGTGGGCGTGGTCTGGGACTTCAACGGCCTGAGCTACCGCGAGCAGATCGATCCGAAGCGCTTCGAAGTGCTGATCCCGTCCGATGGCTCGGTGATTTCCGGCTACACCACCATCATCAACAAATACGCCAAGCACCCGAACGCGGCCAAGTTGACCCGCGAGTACATCTTCAGCGATGCCGGCCAGACCAACCTGGCCATCGGTCACGCCCGGCCGATACGCGCCGACCACCTGAAGCTGCCGGCTGAGGTTCAGGCCAAGCTGCTGCCGAACGAGCAATACCAGGCCGCGCAGCCGATCAAGGATGCCGCGGCGTGGGAAGCCACCTCGAAGGCCCTGCCGCAGAAGTGGCAGGAGCAGGTCATCATCGAGATGGAGTGAGGCCCAATCGCGAGCAAGCTCGCTCCTACAGACGATCGCGTCGTTCGTGTAGGAGCGAGCTTGCTCGCGATTGACCGCACCGCCGCTTTCGGAGCTTCCAATGAACCACAACGTCATCCTGGTCCTGCTCGACGGTCTCAATCACCAGGTCGCGCACCATGCCATGGGCCACCTGCACGCCTACGTCGAAGCTGACCGCGCCGCGCTGTACCGTCTTGAATGCGAGCTTCCGGCGCTGTCCCGCCCGCTCTACGAATGCATTCTCACCGGTGTACCACCGATCGACAGCGGCATCGTGCACAACCAGGTGTCCCGCCTGTCCCGCGAACGCAGCATCTTCCACTACGCCCGCGATGCCGGCGTGGGGACCGCAGCGGCGGCGTATCACTGGGTCAGCGAACTGTACAACCGCACGCCGTTCGACCCGGTGCGCGATCGCCATACGAACGCGCCCAAGATGCCGATCCAGCACGGCCTGTTCTATTACGCCGACCACTACCCGGACTCGCACCTGTTCGCCGACGCCGAGTACCTGCGGCGCAAGCATCAACCCGGCTTTCTCCTGGTGCACCCGATGAACATCGACGACGCCGGCCACCGCCATGGCCTCGACAGCAGCCAGTACCGCAACAGCGCACGCAGCGCCGATGTTCTCCTGGCCGATTACCTCGGCACCTGGCTCGCCGAGGGCTATCAGGTGCTGGTCACCGCCGATCACGGCATGAACAACGACCGCTCGCACAACGGCCTGCTGCCGGAAGAACGTGACGTGCCGCTGTTCGTGTTCGGCGACGGCTTCAGCCTCGACCCCAACGCCAAGCCCCTGCAAACCGAGCTGTGCGGCACGATCTGCGAGTTGCTCGGTGTGGCCCACGACAAACCGTTCTGCCGGGAGTTGCTTTCGTGAATCCGCTGACCCGCGGCAAGTGGCTAGCGCTGCTGTGCCTGCTGCCCTTCGCAGTGTTCTTCATCATTTTCCAGATCGCCCCGCTGGCCTGGGTAGCGATCCACAGCCTGCAAGCCGAAAGTGGCTGGGGCCTGGACAATTTCAGCAAGATCTTCGCCTCGAAGTTCTACCGCCAGGCGATCCAGCACAGCCTGGAAATCAGCTTCTGGTCGAGCCTGTTCGGAATCGTGATCGCGGTGCTCGGCGCCTATTCGCTGCAGCGAGTCGACTCGCGCCTGCGCGATTTCGTCAACGCCTTCGCCAACATGACCAGCAACTTCTCCGGGGTGCCGCTGGCTTTCGCCTTCATCATCCTCCTCGGCTTCAACGGCGCCCTGACCCTGGCGCTCAAGCAGGCCGGGCTGATCGAGGACTTCAACCTCTATTCCAAGACCGGGCTGATCATCCTCTATACCTACTTCCAGATTCCGCTCGGCGTGCTGCTGCTCTACCCGGCCTTCGATGCCCTGCGCGAAGACTGGCGCGAATCTGCCGCGTTGCTCGGCGCCAACGCCTGGCAGTACTGGCGGCATATCGGCCTGCCGGTGCTGACCCCGGCGCTGCTGGGCACCTTCGTCATCCTCCTGGCCAACGCCCTCGGCGCCTACGCCACGGTGTACGCGCTGACCACCGGCAACTTCAACGTGCTGCCGATCCGCATCGCCGCGCTGGTGGCCGGTGATATTTCCCTCGACCCGAACCTGGCCAGTGCCCTCGCGATCATCCTCGTCGGGCTGATGAGCCTGGTGACCCTGGTCCATCAATGGCTGCTGAAGAGGAGCTACCATGTTGCGCGCTGAACCGGGGGCCAGCCGCCTCTACCACCGACTCGTGGTCTGGGTGCTGTTCCTGATCCTGCTGTTGCCGCTGGCCGGCACGCTGCTGTATTCGCTGTCCACCAGTTGGTCGGCGAGCCTGCTGCCCAGCGGCCTGACCTTCAAATGGTATGTGGCGCTGTGGAGCGACCCGCGCTTCCTCACCGCCTTCGCCCAGTCGCTGCTGGTCTGCGTCGGCGCGCTGCTGCTGTCGGTGCTGCTGATCCTGCCGCTGCTGTTCGTGGTGCACTACCACTTCCCGCGACTCGACGCACTGATGAACATCCTCATCCTGCTGCCCTTCGCCGTGCCGCCGGTGGTGTCCTCGGTGGGGCTGCTGCAACTCTACGGCTCGGGGCCGATGGCCATGGTCGGCACGCCGTGGATTCTGATCGGCTGCTACTTCACCGTGGCCCTGCCGTTCATGTACCGGGCGATCACCAACAACCTCCAGGCGATCAACCTGCGCGACCTGATGGACGCCGCCCAACTGCTCGGTGCCAGCACCTGGCAGGCGGCGTTCCTGGTGGTGCTGCCGAACCTGCGCAAGGGCCTGATGGTGGCACTGCTGCTGTCGTTCTCGTTCCTGTTCGGCG
Organism: Pseudomonas huaxiensis; assembly: GCF_003231275.1. GTDB lineage: Bacteria > Pseudomonadota > Gammaproteobacteria > Pseudomonadales > Pseudomonadaceae > Aquipseudomonas > Aquipseudomonas huaxiensis. Next base: position 101,963 of record NZ_QKVL01000004.1, on the reverse strand, counting down.
AGTTCGTCTTCGCCAACCTGCTGGTCGGCACCCGCTACGAGACCCTGCAGGTCTACCTCAACAACATGCGTAACAGCAGTGGCCACTTCAACAGTGCCCTGGTGATTTCCTACTTCCTCTTCGTACTGGTGCTGACCTGGGCAGCCAACCGCCTGAACAAGGACAAGACCTGATATGAGCTTCGTCAGCATCCAGAACCTGGAAAAAACCTACGCCGGCAGCCCGGTGTTCAAGGACATCAACTTCGAGATCCAGCGCGGCGAGTTCATCACCCTGCTCGGCCCGTCCGGCTGCGGCAAATCCACCCTGCTGCGCTGCATCGCCGGGCTGACCCCGGTGGACAGCGGCAAGATCCTCCTCGACGGCAACGATCTGGTGCCACAGAGCCCGCAGAAACGCGGGATCGGCATGGTGTTCCAGAGCTACGCGCTGTTCCCCAACATGACCGTGGCGCAGAACGTCGCCTTCGGCCTGCGCATGCAGAAGGTCAAGGACGAGGACAGCCAGACCCGGGTCAACGAAGCGCTGCGCATGGTGGAGTTGCAAGACTTCGCCGGGCGCTACCCGCACCAGCTTTCCGGCGGCCAGTGCCAGCGCGTGGCCCTGGCCCGCTCGCTGGTGACCCGGCCACGCCTGCTGCTGCTTGATGAACCGCTGTCGGCCCTCGACGCGCGTATCCGTAAACACCTGCGCGAACAGATCCGCCAGATCCAGCGCGAGCTGGGGCTGACCACGGTGTTCGTCACCCACGATCAGGAAGAAGCGCTGACCCTGTCCGACCGCATCTTCCTGATGAACCAGGGCAAGATCGTCCAGAGCGGCGACGCCGAAACGCTCTACACCGCGCCGGTGGACGCCTTTGCCGCCGGCTTCATCGGCAACTACAACCTGCTCGACGCCGACAGTGCCAGCCGTCTGCTGCAACGCCCGGTGACTGCTCGCCTGGCGATCCGCCCGGAAGCCATCGCGATCAGCCTCGACGGCGAGCTGGAGGGCCAGGTCCGCAGCCACAGCCTGCTGGGCAATATCATTCGTTACCGCGTCGAAGCCCGCGGCGTCGAGTTGCTGGTGGACGTGCTGAACCGCTCATCCGCAGATCTCTATCCGGACGGACAACGGGTATCCTTGTCGATCGATCCAACTGCCCTGCGCGAAGTCGCGTAGGGGATGCACGGGAGTTTTCTTGAATGGCTTTAGCGATCTTCGATCTCGACGAAACCCTGATCCACGGCGACTGCGCCTCGCTGTGGAGCGAGCAGATGGTCCGCCTGGGCTGGGTCGACGGCCCGTCTTTCCTGCGCCGCGACCATGAGTTGATGGAAGCCTACGGCAAGGGCCACCTGGCCATGGAAGACTACATGGCGTTCAGCCTGGAGCCCGTGGCTGGTCGCACGCCCGAGGAAGTCGAGCACCTGGTGGAACCCTGGGTCGAGGACTTCATCGAACCGATCATCTTCAGCGATGCCTGCCGCTGCATCGCCGAGCACCGGCGCAAGGGCGACCGGATCCTGGTGATCTCTGCCTCTGGCACGCATCTGGTCGGGCCGATCGCGGCGCGGCTGGGCATCGACGAATTTCTCGCGATCGAACTGGAGGTGGTCAACGGCGTGTACAGCGGCAAGACCAGCGGCGTGCTGACCTACCGCGAAGGCAAGATCACCCGGCTGCTGGAATGGCTGGATCAGGAAGAAGAGAACCTGGAAGGGGCGAGTTTCTACTCGGACTCGCGCAATGACTTGCCGCTGTTACTGAAGGTGGATCATCCGCATGTGGTCAACCCGGACCCGGTGTTGCGCGAGCATGCAGAGAAGAATGGCTGGCCAGTGCTGGCCTGGAGCTGATTCGCGGCCAATGAGGGCCTCATCGCGGCGATGAGGCCCTGACAATCACACCAACGCTGGATCAATCACCAACACCAGCTTTCCGGAGACCTGGTTCCCCTCCAGTTCCGCAAAGGCTGCTTCGGCATCCTTCACCGGATAGCTGCGCACCAGTTGCGGTTTCAGCCGGCCTTCGGCGAACAACGGCCAGACCTGCTGTTGCAGGTCACTGAGCAGGTCCGCCTTGAACTGATCATCGCGGTTGCGCAGGGTCGAGCCGGTCACCTGGATGCGCTTGCCCAGCAGCAGGGCGAGGTCCAGGTCGGCCTTGCGCCCGCCCATCAGGCCGATGATGACCCAGCGTCCGTCGCGGCCCAGCAGCTTCAGGTTCAGCGCCGCATAGCTGGCGCCCACCGGATCGAGGACCACGTCGAACGGCGCGAAATCATTCAGCGCCTCCAGATCATCACCCCGCACCACGCCACCGCTGGCGCCCAGGCTTTCGCAATACGCCAGGCGCTCGGCGGAACCGACACTGACCCAGCACGGGCTGCCAAAGGCCTTGCACAACTGGATCGCCGCCGAGCCCACGCCGCTGGCGCCGGCGTGCAGCAACACCTTCTCACCGGGCCTCAGGCCGCCAAGCTGGAACAGATTGAGCCAGGCGGTGGCGTACACTTCCGGCACCGCGGCCGCTTCGTGCAGGCTCAGGCCGTCCGGCACGGCCATTACGTGACGGGCATCAGCCACCACTTCCTCGGCCATGCCACCGCCCGCCAGCAATGCGCAGACCCGGTCACCGACCTGCCACGACGAACCAGCACCCACCTCGGTAATCACCCCGGAGCATTCCAGGCCAAGGTATTCACTGGCGCCGGGCGGCGGCGGGTAGAGACCGGCACGCTGCAGCAGGTCGGCGCGATTCAGACCAGCAGCGGCAACACGAATTCGTACTTGACCTACATCGCAGGTTGGACTTGTCGTATCAACCCACTCCACATGTCCTTCAACGCCTTGCAATGCCTTCACAGTGCCTCCATAGTTGAGTCAAGACTGAGCCTGGGTGCTGTGGCCCCGGGCTTTTTGCATTATGCGACCGGCTCCATGGAGCCGGCGAATTCAAAGACGGCCCACTATGCGTTATCAATTGCCCCTGCGTCGAATCAGCATGAAGCACTTTCTTCCCAGCACCGCCCTCGCCCTGCTGATCGGCCTTGGCAGTCTGCCCCTCGCGGGCAATGCACTGGCCGCCAACAGTTGGGAGTCGCTGCACCCGGACCGCGACCAGGTGGTCGCCAGCCTGAACGTGGTCGAGTTGCTCAAGCGCCACCACTACAGCAAGCCGCCCCTCAACGACGCCCGCTCGGTGATCATCTACGACAGCTACATCAAGCTGCTGGACCCGGCGCGCATCTACTTCACTGCGGGTGATATCGCCGAGTTCGACAAGTGGAAGGCCCAGTTCGACGATTTCCTCAAGAGCGGCAACCTGGAACCCGGCTTCGATATCTACAAGCGTTACCTGGACCGCGTGAAGTCGCGTCTCGACTTCACTCTGGCCGAGCTGAACAAAGGCATCGACAAGATCGACTTCACGGTCAGCGAAACCCTGCTGGTGGACCGCAAGGACGCCCCGTGGATGAAGACCGACGCCGAGCTGGATGACCTGTGGCGCAAACGTCTGAAAGACGAAGTGCTGCGCCTGAAGATCGCCGGCAAGGAACCCAAGGCCATCCAGGAACTGCTGACCAAGCGCTACAAGAACCAACTGTCGCGCCTTGACCAGACCCGTTCGGAAGACATCTTCCAGGCCTACATCAATACCTTCGCCCAGTCCTACGACCCGCACACCAACTACCTGTCGCCGGACAACGCGGAAAACTTCGACATCAACATGAGTCTGTCGCTGGAAGGTATCGGCGCGGTGCTGCAGAGCGACAACGACCAGGTCAAGATCGTGCGCCTGGTACCGGCCGGCCCTGCCGCCAAGACCAAGCAGGTCGCACCCGCCGACAAGATCATCGGTGTCGCCCAGGGCGACAAGGAAATGGTCGACGTGATCGGCTGGCGCCTGGACGAAGTGGTCAAGCTGATCCGCGGCCCGAAAGGCTCTGTGGTCCGCCTGGAAGTGATTCCGGCGAACAACGCGCCGAACGACCAGACCAGCAAGATCGTCTCGATCACCCGCGAAGCGGTCAAGCTGGAAGAGCAGGCGGCGAAAAAATCCGTGCTCAACCTCAAGCAGGATGGCCGCGACTACAAGCTCGGCATCATCGAGATCCCGGCCTTCTACCTCGACTTCAAGGCCTTCCGTGCCGGCGATCCGGAGTACAAGAGCACTACCCGCGACGTGAAGAAACTGCTCACCGAGCTGCAGAAGGAAAAAGTCGACGGCGTGGTCATCGACCTGCGCAACAACGGCGGCGGTTCCCTGCAGGAAGCCACCGAGCTGACCAGCCTGTTCATCGACAAGGGCCCGACCGTGCTGGTGCGCAACAGCGACGGCCGTGTGGACGTGCTCGAAGACGAGAACAGCGGTGCCTTCTACAAAGGCCCGCTGGCATTGCTGGTCAACCGCCTCTCGGCCTCGGCCTCGGAGATTTTCGCCGGCGCCATGCAGGACTACCACCGCGCACTGATCATCGGCGGCCAGACCTTCGGCAAGGGCACCGTGCAGACCATCCAGCCGCTCAACCATGGCGAGCTGAAGCTGACCCTGGCCAAGTTCTACCGGGTGTCCGGCCAGAGCACCCAGCACCAGGGCGTACTGCCTGACATCGATTACCCGTCGATCATCGACACCAAGGAAATCGGCGAGAGCGCCCTGCCCGAAGCGATGCCGTGGGACACCATCCGTCCGGCGATCAAACCAGCCAGCGATCCGTTCAAACCGTTCCTTGCGCAACTCAAGAACCGCCACGACGACCGCAGCGCCAAGGACCCGGAGTTCGTCTACATTCGCGATCGTCTGGCCCTGACCCAGAAACTGATGAGCGAGAAGACCGTCAGCCTCAACGAGGTCGAGCGCCGTGCGCAGCACGCCGATATCGAAAACAAGCAACTGGTCCTGGAAAACGCTCGTCGCAAGGCCAAGGGCGAGGAACCACTGAAAGAACTGAAGAAGGAAGACGAAGACGCCATTCCAGCAGAGCCGGACGATACCAAGCCGGAAGACGATGCCTACCTGAGCGAAACCGGGCGCATCCTGCTGGACTACCTGAGCCTGAATTCGGCAGTCGCCAAGCACTGAAAAATGGCTGAATCGATAATGGCAAAATAGTATGAGCGCATAGCGTTACGTCATTAAACAGTCATCAAACTGTCGTGAAATAAGGGACTGAGCACCACTGGTGCTCAGTCCCTTTTTTTCAAGGTAGTCCCGACATGACCATGACCGAACAGCTCAGCGCGTTGAGTTCCATCCTGACTCAAAGCGGCTTGCACAGCCTGTTCCAGCCCATCGTCTGCCTCTCCGAACGGCGCATCCTCGGCTACGAAGCCTTGAGCCGCGGACCGTCCAACAGCCCGCTGCATTCGCCGATCAACCTGTTCGCCGTGGCGCGTCACGCCGGTCGTCTGACCGAGCTGGAAATCGCCTGCCGGGAAAGCGCCTGCCGCCGCTTCAGCCAGCAGAAACTGGACGGCAAGCTGTTCCTCAACGTCTCGCCTGAATCGCTGCTAGAACCGCAATACCAGTCCGGACTGACCCTCAAGCTGCTGCAGAACCTCGGCATCCCCGCCAGCCAGGTGGTCATCGAACTGACCGAGCAAACCCCCACTGACGACTTCCAACTGCTGTTCAACGCCCTGCACCACTACCGCGACATGGGCTTTTCCATTGCCCTGGACGACCTCGGTGCTGGTTATTCGAGCTTGCGCCTGTGGTCCGAGCTGCGTCCGGACTACGTGAAGATCGACCGCCACTTCATCGACGGCATCCACCTGGACGCGGTCAAGCGCGAGTTCGTCGGCTCCATCCTGCAGATTGCCAAGGCCTCGCGGGCCAAGGTGATCGCCGAAGGCATCGAGCTGGCCGAAGAACTGGCGGTGCTGACCGAGATGGGCGTCGATCTGGTCCAGGGCTATTTCATCAGCCGCCCGCAGGAGCAGCCGCCACGGGATGCCGCGCAATTGCTCCCCGGCCCGGTGACAAGCAGCGTACCGGCGCTGGTGGACGAGCCCTCGGACCTCGGCGCCCTGCTGATCGAGCAACCGGCGGTGACCGGCAGCACCGCCACGCCGAAGGTGCTGGAAGCTTTCCGCCGCCAGGCCAACCTCAACTCGCTGGCGGTGCTCGATGAGCAGCAGCGGCCTTGTGGCATCGTCCACCGCCACTCGCTCTCCGATGCGCTGCTCAAGCCCTTCGCCACCGACCTGTTCGCGCGCAAGCCGATCAGCCGGCTGATGAGCGAGGACTTCCTCGCCGTGGAACTGACCCAATCGTTGCAGACCGTCAGCCGCCTGCTCACCAGCCGCGCCCGCCAGCGTATCGAGGAAGATTTCATCATCACCCACCTCGGCCGCTACGTTGGTCTGGGCCGGGTCATCGATGTGCTCAAGTTGATCACCGAGCAGAAGATCCAGCAGGCTCGCTATGCCAACCCGCTGACCCTGCTGCCAGGTAACGTGCCGATCAAGCAGTGCCTGACCCGCTTGCTGCAACAGCAGCGCAAGGCGGCGATCTGCTACGTCGATATCGACAGCTTCAAGCCCTTCAACGATATCTACGGCTACGCCCGTGGCGATGAAGTCTTGTTGTGCCTGGCCCAGTGCCTGAATGACCGGGTGGATCCGGCCCGGGATTTCGTCGGACACATCGGTGGCGACGATTTCATGCTGGTACTCGGCTCACTGGATTGGGAGCAGCGCCTGAACGTGCTGCTGGAGGACTTTCAAAAGCAATGCCGGCGTTTCTATCGCGCCGAGCATGTGGAAGCCGGCTGTTTCATTGCGCACAACCGCCTCGGTCAGCGTCAGGAATTTCCTCTGCTGTCGCTGTCCATCGGTGTCGTGCAGTTGCGCCCGGAAGCCTGTGCACAGCTCGATGCCGACCAGTTGGCCGACCTCGCGTCGCAGGCCAAGCACCACGCCAAGGATGTCGCCGGCCACAGCCTGTACCTGATCGATACTGCGGTTGCCTAAACGAAAAAACCGGGGCCAGGCCCTAATGCCAGTCAGTTAAGCCTGTTGACACCCATCGCGAGCAAGCTCGCTCCTACACTGTAGGAGCGAGCTTGCTCGCGATGGACTGCATAAAACGCTAACTGACTGACATTAGGCCAGGCCCCGGTTTTCTGTCAGCGTTCGGCTCAGGCCTTCGGCGTGACTCGGTCGGCGGTCATCGCGGCTTGCGCGTCACCGTTTTCGATCATCAGTTGCTTCAGACCCTGCGGGAAACCAGGGAATGGCGCGTCGAAGCGGAACTTGGAATGGCTCATCAAGCCACCCGCCTTCTCTACCGCCGCCTGACTCCAGCTCACCTGATAAGCGCTACCTGCGATCGACTCCAGGTCAATGTTGACCAAGAACAGCGCATGCATCGGGGTGATACCAGCGTAGTCGGCGGCATCGAGATCAGCGCCCGCAGCAACCAGTCCATCGATGAACTGCGGGTTCTTCTTCATGCAGTAGTGCAGCGCGGTCTTGCCCTGGTAGTCCTTGGCGTTGACGTCCTGATTGGCGATCAGACTCTGCAGGCGCTCATCGGCACGGGTGTCCTCGCGGAAGCCCATGAACTTGGCCGAACGGCACAGCAGGTGCAACGGGGTGTTGCCGTACAGATCGACCTGCTTGCCTGCCGGTTCAGCGGCCAGACGCAGCACGTGGTCGGCGGAGCAGTTGAGTTCGTTGGTCATGCAGCGCATCAGGCGGTTCTGGCCGTTGAACGCCTGCTTGGAAGCATCAGCACCCAGCTTGATCATCAGCTCGTAGGCGTTTTCCGCGGCGCGGTGAATCGGCCGGTTGCCGTACTGATCAAGTGGCGCGTTGATATCGACCTTGCTGTTGGTCAGCAGGTATTCCAGGCCCTGCAGATCCGCCACCTCGTTGGCGTAACCCTGTTGCCGGCCTTCGAGCATCTTGGCCAGTTGGTAGTTCTCGCCCTCGTTCAAGCTGCGCTCGTAGACGTTGGCCTTGCCGTAGGTGAAGGTGGTCAGGGTCTTTTCGCTGTCGTTGACGATGTCCTGACGTTCCTTGACCGTGCCTTCCGGCCACGGCGCGCGGAAGTAACGAAGCTGCTCGCCCTCACGTTTGCCAGCCACGTAGTTGTTCACCTCGGCAAGACGCGAAGTGCCGTCTTCGAGCTGGTAATACTCCTCGCTGCGACCGCTGAGCTCACCGTTCTTGTAAGCCTTGCGCACGCCGATGACACCCGTAGGGAAATACACCTCGCTGATGCCCTCGAGCTTGCCGCTGCCGTCGGTGGCGTAACGCTCGACGCCGCGCAGCACCTGCTTGCCCTCGACGATCTGCCAGGCCTTCTGCTCGCCAACGGTCTTGCGGTGGTTGGGTGTGCCCGGCTCGTCGATCTTGGCGATCTCGCGCAGGCTGAAGCCAGTGGCGCAGTCGAACGTGGTATCGGTGCGCACACCGCTTTTCACCACGATGGTCATGGATTGCTTCTTCTCGTCGCCCTTGCTGGTGCAGTACACCGTGGACGAACCGGTGAATTCGCCGGCGCGCAGCTCCAGGTCCTGTGTCAGGTTGCCCTGCTCGTCGTGAGCTACCCACTTGCCATCGGCGCGACCGTCCTTGACGCTGAATTCCAGGGTCTTCACACCGTTTTCGGTACGGGTCACCGAACCGTTGGCCGGCTTGCCGCCATCACGCTCGGCGTAGCGGGAGCCGGGCCGGAACTGGTCGCCGTCGGACGACTTGAGGTCCTTGGCGTCATAGCCACCACAACCGGTGAGGATCAGGCCGATGGCGGCGGGCAACAGAAGTTTGCGCATGCGTTTCTCTCCGTGGATGAACACAATCACTTGACGCGAACGAGGGTGACGTTGAGCAGGTTGCCCTCGCCGACCACTTGCAGGCGGTTACCGCCGTCGAGCACGCGGGCATGGATGATGGCCTGACCGTCTTTGTCGCGGGCGGTGACCATGCCGTCGGCCTGTTCCCACTCGTCGACCACGAACTTGTCACCGTCAATGACGATGCTGTCGGACTTGAGTACGGCCTGGCCGCCGTTGATCTGCATACCCATGACACTGCTCTGGACCTGGAAGGTGCCTTCGATCGCGTCATTGCCGCAGCCAGTCAAAAGCGTGGCAGCGCACAGCAGGGAGAGAAATTTGAGTTTCACGAGGAAGCTTCCTTGTCGCAGGGTATGGGCCCGACTCAAGGCAGCGTGCCATCCGTGGATGGCTGACGTTCGTCCCTGAACCTGGCGATGGAGAGATCGAACGCACCATCCAAATGATGGCTACTCAATATCTTGACGCCATTGACTTGCCACCATCGGGAAAGTTCCGATAAGCGGTCAGGAAAGATGAAAAAGTTTTCATTCTGGCGGGAAAATCCGGCCCGCACGCCACCACGTCAGGGCGAGGGCCGCCCCGAAGACGCGCGAAAAAACCGTCAGGCTTCTTCGGGGTAACTGAACTCGAAGACCCGCACCACTTCAGAGGCATGCCATGACGCTGCGGCCATGCCGTCCGAGGGCCCGGAAAAACGCCCCAGACGCTCCACGCACTCGAAGAAGCCGGTTCGCGGCAACCGGCTGGCGCCCTGGCTGATCACCAGCGAGCTGCGCAGCGGCTGCTCGGCACGGGCATCCAGAAGCGCCAGGTGTTCCAGGGCGGCGGTCAGCGTCTGCATCGCCGGGCTGGGCAATTGCAGACGTTCGAGCAAGGCGCGGTAGGTCAGTAGATGGCGCTGGCGGCGCGCGACATCCAGCTCGCCGAGCAGCCCGTCCCAGTGCTGCCGGCTGATCCGCACGGCGCTCATGACGGATCGCTCCAGCCCGGCAACCCCAGCTCCCAGGCCAAGCTGCGGCGTATCGCCGAGTCGGGCAGGCGCTCACCGCTTTCGATCATGGCCAGGTAGTGCGGGCTGATGCCAACGCTCCGGGCCAGTTGCTCCGCCGCCAGGCCCTTGGCCTGACGCAACACGGCCAGCTCGCTCAACAAAGGCAGGCTGGCCGGTTCGGAGGGTGCTTCAATGGCGGTCTGCGCGGCCGGAGATACGGCCTCCGGCTGACCCGCCGCCTTGAGTAACGCCTGATAGTGGTCCCAGGGAACAACCGCGTACTCGGGTTGACCGTCTCGGCTAATAACCTGAATAGCCATCACAACCCCCTTGTCGGACTTCTCGCATGTAATCTGTAGGCATAATCGTTATGCCAATAATATTACCAGCCAACGGGGGAATTGCAGCAGCCCGGTTTTACTCAGCGCCGGTTCTGTTCCAGGCGCAGGGCTTCCGGGGTGTCTGGCAGGCGTTCGACCACCCGCAGTTTTTCCGGAGATTGACGCTCGCGCCAGGCACGGAAAGCGTCCAGTTCATCACTCACAGTCTTGAGCACCCAGCCCAGCACGGCAATGTCGTCAAGCAGGCCGACGCCGAGCAGCCAGTCAGGAATGGCGTCCAGCGGGCTGACGAAATACAACAGGCCCGCCACGATGGTCACCAGCGCCTTGGGACTGATGGCCCGGTATTCGCCACGCCACCAGGCGACGCAGAGCGCCTGCAGCAGCCGGACGTCGTCCTTGAGCTGGCCCAGCCGCGGGCCTTTGCGGGCGACGGCGAACAGCAGTGCCGGCAAGCGGCCGCGGCTGAGCAGGCGTTCGGCCAGGGGCAGGAAGCGAGTGAAATTCCACGGTGCTTTCATGTGACCTCCAACGGCAATGCCGGAAGGTTATCCACATTAATTGTGGATAACCTTGTGAACAGAGCCTCTTTTTAGGCCCGCAAATCCCGCTGGGCAAGGCCCGGGGTTAAATCGGGCGTTTTTTACACACTTGTTTCAATCCGCAATCGTTTTGCGAAGGGCTTCACAGTCCGGCCGCAACCGCCTTTCCCGTCCCGCACAAACGACAACGCCCCGTCATGACGGGGCGTTGGACAACAGCATCGGCCGAATTACTTGGCAGGTGCTTCTGGGGCTTCTGGTGCTTCAGGAGCATCCAGCTTGGCCTGGTCCTTGATGCCCAGCAGTTCCAGGTCGAAGACCAGAACCGAGTTGGCCGGGATCATAGGGCTCGGGCTCTGTGCGCCGTAGGCCAGGTCAGCCGGGATGAACAGCTTGACCTTCTCGCCGACGTGCATCAGTTGCAGGCCTTCGACCCAACCCGGGATCACGCCGCTGACCGGCAGATCGATCGGGCTGCCGCGCTCGACGGAGCTGTCGAACACCTTGCCATCGATCAGTTTGCCTTCGTAGTGAACAGTCACCACGTCGGTCGGCTTGGGCTGAACGCCGTCGGCCTTCTTGACGATTTCGTACTGCAGGCCCGAAGCAGTGGTGACGACACCCGTCTTCTTGCCGTTCTCTTCGAGGAATTTCTTGCCAGCCGCGGCGGACTCTTCGCTCATCTTGGTCAGGCGCTCTTCAGCGCGCTTCTGCAAGGCGGCAAAGGCTTCGATCAGCTCTTCGTCCTTGAGACGCTGCTCTTTCTTGCCTACGGCGTCTTCGATGCCCTGGGCAACAGCCTTGGAATCGAGGTCGTCCATGCCTTCCTGAGCCAGGCTCTTGCCCATGTTCAGGCCGATACCGTAGGAGGCTTTCTGTGCCGGGGTTTTCAGCTCGACGCTGGTCTGCGAATCGCAACCCGCCAGGACCAGGCTAACCAGGGCAACCGCAGCCGCCAACCGATGCTGTTTCATGCTATTTCCTTGTTCATGCGCCAAAGGGGCAATCGGGTAAAGCCGCGAGAATATCAGGCGGCCACGACCAATGGCTACCGGCAATAGGAACGAGAAAAGTCCTAGAAGTTCAGCAAGATGAACAGGTCTTCATACAAGCATCCGGCACGGGGCCAGTATGGAAGGTTCGACCGGGGCAAAAGTGCCATTGCGCGGCTTACGGATAGTCGCCGTCACGGTATTGCGCTGCAACTTCACGCAACACTTCACACAGCCATTGCGCCGGTAGCGGCAGCGGCAAGGCGGCGTTGCTGCAGATCCCCACCGAGCCGCCCGGCTCGCTGACGCCCAGGTCCAGCTCGGCCAGTTCGCCACGATCCAGGTCTACCCGTACCGCGTCGCGCGGCGCGACCCAGATCGCATCGCTGCCCTGGACATAACGCCGGCTCAGGGCTGGCGAAAGGGTTTCCAGGCGCTGGCGCGGCTGTTCGATGGCGCATTGCACGAACAGGCTGTCGGCATGCTTGCGAATGGTCGTGCCGGCCAGCGGCAGCACCAGCGGATAGGCGCCGAGCTGGCTGCGCTCGATCGGCACGCGCGCCAGCAATGGATGGCCGGGGCGCACCACCAACGACATCGATTCGCTGTACAGGTGTTCGAACAACAGGCCCTGGATTTGCGGGCTGTCGGTCATGCGACCGATCACCAGATCCAGCTCACCGACATGCAATTGCGCCAGCAGGTGCGCGCTCGGCCCCGTAGCGACACTGACCACCAGTGCGGCATGACGCTGATGCAGGCGGCAGAGGGCTTCCGGCATCAGCAGGCTTTCCACCGTCGACAGCACGCCCACCTTCACCTGCGGCGGCGCATGTTCTTCGCCGCGCAGGGTGCTCACCCCTTCCCGCAGCGCCTGCACGCAAGGACCGGCGTAACGCATGAAACGCACCCCGGCCGGGGTCAGTTCAACGCCTTGACGGCCGCGCTCGAACAGGCGGGTCTGGAGCAGGTCTTCCAGTTCCTTGAGGGTCTTGGAAATCGCCGGCTGAGTGATGGCCACGGCATCGGCGGCCTTGGCGAAACTGCCCTGGCGGGCAATTTCGAGAAAGCACAGGAGGTGGCGGAATTTGATTCGGGTGTCGAGGTTCATGGTCGGAGTTTATCGGCTCTCAAGCTTCAAGTTACAAGTTTCAAGCGGCAAGAAAGAGCGGTCGGCGTCGCCGCTGCTTTCCTCTTGCAGCTTGCCGCTTACAGCTTGAAGCTTGAAGCTTACAGCTTGTAAGTGCGTTCCTCGCCGATCTCCACCCGCCCCTCATTCACCCGCACCGCCCAGACCCGCAACCCCTGCCCTTCATCCTCCAGACAGCGCCCGTCGTGCAGTGAGAAATGCTGTTTGTACAACGGCGACGCCACCACCAGTTCGCCCTTCAGGCTGCCGATCAGGCCACGCCCGATCACATTGGCACCAGACCGCGGGTCATGGTTGTCCAGCGCATGCACTTCGGTCTCGGCACCCGGCACATAGAACAACGCCACCTGCGCTCCCTCGTGCCACACCACCACGCCCGACTGGGCCACCAGGTCGGTTTCGGCGCATACCGGGGTCCATTGGGTTGGCGATTGCACCGCTACGTTCGACAGGTTCATCAGAGCACCTCCTCGGTGGTCGGGATCAAATGGAGTTCAGCCGCAGCAATCGGCCGGCGCTGGCCACGCTCGCGGACGAAATGCACGCCCGGATCGGCGCGATGGTCATTGACGAAGGTACGGAAGCGCTTGAGCTTTTCCGGGTCTTTCAGGGCGTTGGCCCACTCGCATTCGTAGCGGTCGACCACATGCTGCATCTGCGCTTCCAGCTCGGCAGCGAGGCCCAGGCTGTCGTCGAGGATCACTTGTTTGAGGTAGTCCAGCCCGCCCTCCAGGCTTTCACGCCAGACCGAGGTGCGCTGCAGCTTGTCGGCGGTGCGGATGTAGAACATCAGCACGCGGTCGATGATGCGCACCAGGCTGTCGTCGTCGAGGTCGGTAGCGAACAGTTCGGCATGCCGCGGACGCATGCCGCCGTTGCCGCAGACATAGAGGTTCCAGCCCTTTTCGGTGGCGATCACACCGATGTCTTTGCTCTGCGCCTCGGCGCACTCGCGGGTGCAGCCGGACACCGCGAACTTGAGCTTGTGCGGCGAGCGCAGTCCCTTGTAGCGGTCCTCCAACAGCAAGGCCATTTTCACGCTGTCCTGCACGCCGTAGCGGCACCAGGTGCTGCCGACGCAGGACTTCACCGTGCGGGTAGATTTGCCGTAGGCGTGGCCGGTCTCGAAACCGGCAGCGATGAGCTCTTCCCAGATCAGCGGCAACTCATGCAACTGGGCGCCGAACAGGTCGATGCGCTGGCCGCCGGTGATCTTGGTGTAGAGGTCGTATTTCTTCGCTACTTCACCGATCACGATCAGCTTTTCCGGGGTGATTTCACCGCCAGGAATTCGCGGCACCACCGAGTAGGTGCCGTTCTTCTGCATGTTGGCCATGAAGGTGTCGTTGGTGTCCTGCAGCGGCACCAGCGCCGGGTCCATGATCGGCTGATTCCAGCACGACGCGAGGATCGAGCCTACGGTGGGCTTGCAGATATCGCAGCCGATATGACCCTTGCCGTGGCGCTCCAGCAGTTCGGCGAAGGTGCGAATCCCCTCGACCCGCACCATGCCGTACAGCTCCTGGCGCGTGTAGGCGAAGTGTTCGCAGAGGCTCTTGTCCACGGTCACGCCGCGGGCGGTCAGCTCATGCTCGAACACCTGCTTGAGCAGCGCCGCGCAGCCGCCGCAACCGGTGGCGGCCTTGGTACAGCCCTTGACTGCGGCGAGGTCGCCACAACCGCTGTCGATGGCGGCGCAGATCGCGCCTTTGCTGACGTTGTGGCAGGAGCAGATGGTCGCGGTGTCCGGCAGCGCGTCGGCGCCGAGGGCCGGGGCACCGGAGGATAGCGGCAGGATCAGCGACGACGGATCGGCCGGCACCGCGATGCCGTTCTGCACGTATTGCAGCAGGGTGTCGTAATAGCTGTTGTCGCCCACCAGCACCGCACCGATCACCCGCTTGCCGCTGGGGTCCAGCACCAGTCGGCGGTAGGCGCTGCCGGCCTCGTCGATAAAGCGGTAGCTGCGCGCACCGGGCGTGGCGCCGTGGGCGTCGCCGATGGAACCGACGTCCACGCCGAGCAGCTTGAGCTTGGTGGACATGTCGGCGCCTTCGAAGGCGCTGAACGACTGCCCCGCCAGTGCCGCCGCAAGGTTGCGGGCCATGTTGTAGCCGGGCGCCACCAGACCGAAGATACTGCCGTTCCAGGACGCGCATTCGCCAATGGCGTAGATACGCGGGTCGCTGGAGCGGCATTCGCCGTCGATTACCACGCCGCCGCGCGGGGCAATCTCCAGGCCACAACCACGGGCCAGTGCGTCCTGCGGCCGGATGCCGGCGGAGAACACGATCAGGTCGGTCTCAAGGCTCTCGCCACCGTCGAAGTTCATGCGGTAGCGGTAGTCCTGGCCGTCTACAATCGCCTGGGTCGCCCGCGAGGTATGCACGCCGACACCCAGCGCCTCGATCTGCGCACGCAGGGCCGCGCCGCCTTCGCTGTCCAGTTGCACCGGCATCAGCCGCGGCGCGAATTCCACCACATGGGCTTCCAGGCCGAGGGATTTGAGCGCGTTGGCCGCCTCCAGCCCGAGCAGGCCCCCGCCCACCACCACGCCGCGCCGAGCGTTGGTGGCGGCGATGCGGATGGCGTCGAGGTCATCAAGGGTCCGGTAAACCAGCCGCGCCGCGCCTTCGGAGCCCTGGATCGGCGGCACGAAGGGATAGGAACCGGTGGCCAGGATCAGCCGGTCGTAGGGGTAACGGCCCTCGGCCGTCACCACTTCGCGGCGCTCGCGGTCCAGTTCCAGCACCGTCTCGCCCAGGTGCAGCGCAATGCCATGCTCGGCGTACAACTCCGCCTCACCCAGCGCCAGCGCCTCGGCGTCGCTGCCACTGAAGTACTCCGACAGGTGCACCCGGTCGTAGGCGCGTTGGCGCTCTTCGCCAAACACCCGCACCTCGAAACGGGCCAGAGCGCCGCGCTCGATCAGTTGCTCGACGCAATGGTGGCCCACCATGCCGTTGCCGACGATGACCAGCTTTTCTCGTTGTTCGATGGACGCGATGGCGTTCATGTCCGGATCCTCACGGTGCGGGGCGTGCCCCGAAAAAAACACAAAAAAAGGCGCCTGGAGCCGAAGCTCCAGGCGCCTTTGCCTGGTCTTGAATCGTTATGTAGTCCGTAGCGGTGATCGACGTTGACCACCCGGGACGTTGTGGAGTTGTAAAAGCAGGGAGTGTGCCAAGTGGGGAAATCAGGGAAATTGCAGTGAAACCGTGGGGAAATCGAACCACGCTGGTGCAATTCATTCCGGGGGTGAACTCTAATGGGGCTGCTTCGCGAGCAAGCTCGCTCCTACAGAGTCGGCCCGGCTGAGCTGCCGTGAGGCCTCAATAGACATCCCGCAGATAACGCTTGTCCCGCCCCATCTGCGCCACATAGAGCGCGGCATCCTCGGCACTCATCCCACCCTGCACGGCAATCACCTCTTTCAGCGCGGCATCCACATCCTTGGCCATCCGCGCCCCATCACCACACACATAGAAGCAGGCGCCCTCCTCCAGCCATTGCCACAACAGCGCGCCGTGTTCACGCATGCGCTGTTGCACGTAGACCTTTTCCGCTTGATCCCGCGAAAACGCCGTGTCCAGTCGGGTCAGAACACCACTGTCACACCACGCCATCAGTTCATCGCGGTAGTAGAAATCACAGGCCTCTCGCTGCTCACCGAAGAACAGCCAGTTACGCCCCTTGGCCTGCCGCGCCTCCCGCTCCTGCAGAAACGCGCGAAACGGCGCAATCCCGGTGCCGGGGCCGATCATGATCACCGGCACGCCATCATCCGCCGGCAACCGAAAACTCGCCGACGGCTGCGGGAAAATCTGCACCCTCAGGTTCTCGGCGCGATCCGCGAGGTAGCTGGAGCAAACCCCTTTGCGCTGACCGAAGCGCACGGTGGACATGGTCAGATGCACCTGCGTCGGGTGCAGCTTTGGACTGGAACTGATGGAATACAGCCGCGGCTGCAATGGTTTGAGCAGCGCCAGCCACTCCGCCAGGGAAAGGTTCAAGGGAAATTCGGCGAGCAGATCGACCAACTGCCGTCCCCAGAGCCAGTCATTCAATTCGGCCTTGCCAGCGGGCAACCCGGACACTTTGGCCAATACCTGCGGCGTGATGCGGGTGATATCCAGATGCTCGCCCAACGCAACAGCCAGCGGCATCGGTTCCTTGAGGTTGACCACGGCATCACCGTCCAGCCCGCTACAGCGCAGGAACTCCTCCACCAGTTGCGGACAGTTGCGCGGCCAGACACCCAGCGCATCGCCCGCCTGGTAACTCAGCCCGCTGTCGCCAAGATCGAACACAAGCTGCCGGGTTTCCTTGCTCGCCCCCGGCCCATTGAGCACGCGGTTTTCCAGCAACTGCGCGGGCAGCGGATGGTTTTTGCCGAACGCAGGCTTTGCCACCTCGGCGACCGGCACCGGCATCGGCATCGGCATCGGCATCGGCGCTTCGGCGAGTTTGGCCGTCAGCGCCTGCAGCCAACTGGCGAAGGGCTCATCGAAATCCGGCTCGCAATCGACCCGTTCCAGCAGGCGCTCGCCACCCAGTTCGGTCAGACGCTGATCCAGTTTTCGCCCGAAACCGCAGAACTGGTCGTAGCTGGAGTCGCCCAGGGCCAGCACCGCATAAGGCCGCTTCGCCCAGGCGGCGTCATCCTGCAGCGCCTGCCAGAAGCTGGTGGCGCTGTCGGGCGCTTCGCCATCGCCGAAGGTGCTGGTGATCAACAGCAGACTGGCCGCTTCGCCGACCTGCGCCGGCTTCGCCGCTTCCATGCAGTCCAGGTGCACGCTCAGCCCCGCCTCCCGCAGGTGGCTGGCGCAACGCTCGGCGAGGGTCTGGCTGTTGCCGGTCTGGGAAGCCCAGAGCACCAGATGCGAGGGCTTTTGCTCGATCGCCGCTAGCGCGCTGCTGGTCGACGCCTCACTGCGGGAATACATCCCGGCCAGCAGCCCATCGACAAACAGGCGCCGCGCCGGGGCGAGGGGCGCATTGGCGGGCAGTACCGGCACACCAACGGGCGTCGCCGCACCAAGCCCGAGCAGGAAGCCGTGCAAATACTGCTGTTCGCTTTCGGCCAGGGCCAAAGCAGGGGGCGCACCCAGGCCCAGGACCTGGCGCAAGGTGTCGGTCGGCATCAGCCCGGCCTCCTTGGTAATGACGGGATTCAGTTGAAGTGCATCGATGCGCTCGCCGCTGACCCGGGTCAGGGCCACGGCGCAGTGCTTGAACGCCGGCTGCAGGGAAATCGGGTCCACGGCATCGCAGGTCACGGCGTTGATCGCCAGTTGCTCGCCATACAGGTCGTTCCAGTGAAACGGCGCAAAGCAGTTGCCCGCCAGGACCCGCGCGCTGATCCGCGCTGGCAGCACGGCCTGGCCGCGGCGGGAGCTGACTTTCACCTGGTCCTTGTCGGCAATGCCCAAGGCGGCGGCGTCTTCGGGGTTGATTTCGAGGAACGGCCCAGGCTCGAGCTTGTTCAGGCTGGCGACCTTGCCGGTCTTGGTCAGGGTGTGCCACTGGTGCTGGACGCGGCCGGTGTTGAGCACCAGCGGGTAGGACTCGTCCGGTAATTCGGACGGCGGCAACCATGGCCGGGCGAAGAAACGGGCCTTGCCACTGGCGGTAGCAAAAACGATGGCCGGGCGTTCACCATCGACACCGTCGCGTGGCGTCTGGCTCAGGCCGTCATTGAGGTAGCGCAGCGGGCTGCGGCTGTCGGCCCGCCCCGGCTCGCACGGCCATTGCCGCGGGCCTTCTCGCAGTTGCTGATAATCGAGACCGCGCAGGTCGTAGCCGGTTGCCGGGTTCCAGGCCTGGCGGATTTCCTCGAATACCGCTTCGGCGCTGGCATAGCTGAAACCCTCGGCGTAGCCCATGGCACAAGCCACCCGGGCGATGATCTGCCAGTCCGGCAGGCTATCGCCAGGGGCATCCACCGCCTTGGCGGTGAGGGTCAGGTTGCGTTCGGAGTTGATCATCACGCCTTCGGATTCGGCCCACAGCGCGGCGGGAAGAAGGATGTCGGCGTAACGGTTGGTTTCGGTGTCGAGAAAAGCGTCCTGGCTGATCACCAGTTCCGCCGCGCGCAGGCCGTCGATCACCCCCTGGCGGTTGGCGACACTGGCCACCGGGTTGCTGCAGATGATCCAGCAGGCCTTCACCTCGCCCGCCGCCATCTGCTCGAACAGGCCGATGGTGCCCTCGCCGCCTTCGGCGCGCAGGCTGCCCGGCGCAATGTTCCAGAGACCTTCGACAAACTGCCGGTCGGCCTCGACCAACGCCGAACGCTGTCCGGGAAGGCCGGGGCCCATGTAGCCCATTTCCCGCCCGCCCATGGCATTGGGCTGGCCGGTCAGCGAGAACGGTCCGCTGCCGGGACGGCAAATCGTTCCGGTTGCCAGGTGCAGATTGCACAGCGCATTGGTGTGCCAGGTGCCATGGATGCTCTGGTTGAGGCCCATGGTCCAGCAGCTCATCCAGTCCTTCGCCGCACCGATCCAGGCGGCGGCCTGGCGGATATCGGCTTCGGCCAAACCGGTGATTTCAGCAACCCGTGCCGGCGTGTAATCGGCGAGGAAGGCCGGCATTTCGTCCCAGCCCTCGGTGTAGCGGGCGATGAACTCGTTATCGGTGTGACCGTTTTCGTGCAGCAGGTGCAGCAGGCCGTTGATCAGGGCGAGGTCGGTGCCGGGGCGGATCTGCAGAAACAGGTTGGCCTTGTCGGCGGTGGCGCTACGCCGCGGATCGACGACGATCAGCCGAGCGCCGGCCTTGAGCCGGTCGAGCAGGCGCAAAAAAAGAATCGGATGACAGTCGGCCATATTGGCGCCGATGACGAAGAACACCTCGGCGTGCTCGAAATCCTGATAGCTGCCCGGTGGGCCGTCAGCGCCCAGCGACAACTTGTAGCCGCTGCCAGCGCTGGCCATGCACAGGCGCGAGTTGGACTCGATATGCCGGCTGCGGATAAAGCCCTTCACCAGCTTGTTCGCCAGGTACTGGGCTTCCAGCGACATCTGCCCGGACACATACAACGCCACGGCGTCCGGGCCGTCGCGGTCGATGATTGCGCGAAGGCGGCGGGCGGTCTGTTCGATGGCCTGCTCAATCCCCAGACGCACCGGGTCGCGCTGGCGCTGATCGCGCAGAAACGCCCATTCCATGCGCCCGGACTCGCGCAGCGGCTGATGGCAGCTCAGCCCTTTGGTGCAGAGCCGGCCGAAATTGCTCGGGTGCTGCTTGTCACCGCTGACCTTGGTCACCCGGTTGTCGGTCACGCTCATGACGATGCCGCAACCGACACCGCAATACGGACAGACACTGCGCACCGTCGTGCTGGTCATGACCCTGACTCCCCTGCCTTTTGCACAAAAACAAAAAGGCGCCCTGCCGCTCCGCCCTGAAAAACAGGGGAAGCAGCACGGCGCCTTTGTCGTGAACGGGGCAATCGACGTTGATTGCCTGATGAGCAGGTGAAAGCAAGGGGCGCGCCAGAGTGCCCGAAGCCCTGATTCATGGGGCTTGGCGGTCTGTCGTGAGGAAATCGCTGCACCGTGATGGTGAGCGGCGCACCAAGGCGTGGCATGGGATGCCGAAGAAATCGTGGGCACAAAAAAAGCGACCCTAAGGTCGCTTCCTTTGTAACTTCCGGGTGTTCAGTGGGCCCTGGAAGTTGAATATGGCGCAGCGGACGGGACTCGAACCCGCGACCCCCGGCGTGACAGGCCGGTATTCTAACCGACTGAACTACCGCTGCGCTTAACACTGAGTGGTGGGTGATGACGGGATCGAACCGCCGACCCTCTGCTTGTAAGGCAGATGCTCTCCCGGCTGAGCTAATCACCCTTCGTCTCGGTGTGGCGCGCATTCTACGGAGCACCCCAAGGTCTGTAAAGCACTTTTTGAAAAAATTTTTTCAGGCGTTCCAACGACTTAGCGGGGTTGGCCTCAGCGGCTCCCTCGGAGAATAATGCCCCCCTTATATAGAGAGGAGTGATCCGCCCCATGTGGTTCAAAAACCTGCTGAGCTACCGCCTGACCCAGGACATCCCGTTCGATGCCGAAGCACTGGAAACTGCACTGGCCACCAAGCCCGCTCGCCCATGCGCCAGCCAGGAGTTGACCACCTACGGTTTTGTCGCCCCCTTCGGCAAAGGCGAAGACGCGCCACTGGTGCACGTCAGTGGTGACTTCCTGCTGATCGCTGCGCGCAAGGAAGAGCGCATCCTGCCCGGCAGCGTCGTGCGCGACGCGGTCAAGGAGAAGGTCGAAGAGATCGAGGCCGAGCAGATGCGCAAGGTCTACAAGAAGGAACGCGACCAGATCAAGGACGAGATCATCCAGGCCTTCCTGCCGCGTGCCTTTATCCGCCGCGCCATGGTCTTCGCCGCCATCGCGCCGAAGCTGGGCCTGGTACTGGTCAACTCGGCCAGCGCCAAGCGTGCCGAAGACCTGCTGTCGACCCTGCGTGAAGTGATGGGCTCGCTGCCGGTGCGTCCGGTGACCGTGAAGATCGCCCCAACCGCCACCATGACCGACTGGGTGAAAAGCCAGAAAGCCGCCCCGGACTTCTATGTCCTGGACGAATGCGAACTGCGCGACACCCACGAAGACGGCGGCATCGTCCGTTGCAAGCGCCAGGACCTGACCAGCGACGAGATCCAGTTGCACCTGGGCACCGGCAAGCAAGTCACGCAACTGTCCCTGGCCTGGCAAGACAAACTGTCGTTCGTCCTCGACGACAAGATGGTCATCAAGCGCCTGAAGTTCGAAGAACTGCTGCAGGATCAGGCCGAGGAAGACGGCGGCGAGGAGGCCCTGGGCCAGCTCGATGCCAGCTTCACCCTGATGATGCTGACCTTCACCGAGTTCCTGCCGGCGCTGTTCGAAGCGCTGGGCGGTGAAGATATTCCGCAAGGCATCTGATGAAGCGCGGGGCCGCGGTTGCGGTCCCGCCTACATCCTGTTTG
The DNA here is from genome assembly GCF_003231275.1 of Pseudomonas huaxiensis. GTDB lineage: Bacteria > Pseudomonadota > Gammaproteobacteria > Pseudomonadales > Pseudomonadaceae > Aquipseudomonas > Aquipseudomonas huaxiensis. The sequence goes on along the minus strand of NZ_QKVL01000004.1, from coordinate 80,172 downwards.
CCCTTCGCACCAAGACTGTGCACTATACTGCGCACTGCGAGGACGGCCTCGCGACGCACCGCGTGACCATCCGGGGACGGCCCCATCACCTGATGGAGTAACGAGCATGTCCTGGATCATTCTGTTTTTCGCCGGCCTTTTCGAAGTCGGCTGGGCTGTCGGCCTGAAGTACACCGACGGCTTCACCCGCCCCCTGCCCACCGCCCTCACCGTCGCCGCCATGGCTGTCAGCCTTGGCTTGCTCGGTCTTGCCATGAAGGAATTGCCGCTGGGTACTGCCTATGCAATCTGGACCGGCGTGGGTGCGGTGGGGACGGTCATCGCCGGGATCATCCTGTTCGGGGAGTCCATGGCGCTGGTGCGGCTGCTCAGCGTTGCGCTGATCGTCGCCGGCCTGATTGGACTGAAGGTCAGCGCAAGCTGACCTTCTTCGCTCACGTCAGTTAGCGAATCTCGCCGCGCAACGCCCCTACCCGTTCGCGCAACAGCGCCGGCTCCGCCTGTTCTCCCGCAACAGCGGGGCCGGCCACCAGGGTCACCCGCGACCAGAACCGTCGGAAGAAGCCCTTGCCCGGATCGCGGCTGAAGAAACTCCCCCACAACCCCTGCAACGCCAGCGGAATCACCGGTACCGGCGTGCGCTGCAGAATCAGCTTCATCCCGCCCTTGAACTCGTCGATCTCACCGTCGCTGGTCAGCTTGCCTTCCGGGAAGATGCACACCAGCTCACCGTCCTCCAGGTACGCGGCAATCCGCTCGAACGCCCGCTCGTAGGTGGCGAGGTCTTCACTGCGCCCGGCGATCGGGATGGCGCCGGCGGTGCGGAAGATAAAGTTCAGCACCGGCAGGTTGTAGATCTTGTAGTACATGACAAAGCGCATCGGCCTACGCACCGCACCCGCGATCAGTAACGCATCGACAAACGACACGTGGTTGCACACCAGAAGCGCCGCCCCTTCGTCCGGGATCTGCTCCAGGTCGCGGTGCTTGACCCGGTACATGGAATGGCTCAGCAGCCAGATCATGAAGCGCATGCTGAACTCGGGAACGATGCTGAAGATATAGGCGTTCACCGCAATATTGAGCAGGGACACCACCAGGAACAGCTCGGGGATCTCCAGCCCGGCCACGCCCAGCAGAACCATGGTGACGATGGCCGAGACCACCATGAACAGCGCATTGAGGATGTTGTTCGCGGCGATGACCCGGGCCCGTTGGTCTTCCGGGGTGCGCGCCTGGATCAGCGCGTACAGCGGCACGATATAGAAGCCGCCGAATACGCCGAGGCCGACGATCGACAGCAGAATCCACCAGGCCTTGGCCATGCCCAGCAGCGCCAACCAGTCATAAGGCGCGGCGCCGGCCGGGATATCGCCGGAATGCCACCACCAGAGCAGCCCAAACAGGGTCAGGCCGAACGAGCCGAACGGTACCAGGCCGATTTCCACCTTGCGTCCGCTCAAGCGCTCGCAGAGCAGTGAGCCGAGGGCGATGCCCACCGAGAACAGGGTCAGGATCAGCGTGACCACGGTTTCATCACCGTGCATCCACACCTGGGCATACGCCGGGATCTGCGTCAGGTAGATCGCCCCGACAAACCAGAACCACGAGTTACCGACGATCGAGCGCGACACCGCCGGCGTCTGGCGCAAGCCCATGCGCAGGGTCGCGCCGGTCTGGGCGATGATGTTCCATTGCAGTTTGAGTTCCGGCGATGCCGCGGCTGCGCGGGGAATCGAACGGCTGGCGAGATAACCCAGCACCGCGGTGCCGACGATGCCAGTGGCCACCACGGGAGCGTAAGTGCTGCTGGACATCATCACCCCGGCGGCAATGGTGCCGGCGAGGATCGCCAGGAACGTGCCCATCTCCACCAGGCCGTTGCCGCCGACCAGCTCTTCTTCGCGCAGGGCCTGGGGCAGGATCGAATACTTCACCGGACCGAACAACGCCGAGTGCGTGCCCATGGCGAACAACGCCACGAGCATCAGCCACAACTGGTTATAAAGGAAGCCGACCGCGCCGATGCTCATGATCACCACCTCGGCCAATTTGATCGCGCGGATCAGGGCGTCCTTGGTGTACTTCTCGCCGAATTGCCCGGCCAGCGCCGAGAACAGGAAGAACGGCAGGATGAACAGCAGTGCACAGAGGTTGACCAGCATCGAGCCATCGCCGCCGATACTGAGCTTGTAGAGGATCGCCAGGATCAACGACTGCTTGTACAGGTTGTCGTTGAATGCTCCCAGCGACTGGGTAATGAAGAAGGGCAAGAAGCGGCGTTTCTTGAGCAAGGCGAACTGCGAGGTGTGGCTCATCGTCCATGTACCTGAGTGGGCTTTGTGATTTGAGGCGCCGAGCGCGAGAAAAGCCACACTTTGCCGGATTGGCCGTCTTTCAATCCAGTGCCGCTTGCCCTGATCGGTCAGCCCTTCTTGCGGCCACAATCGGCAATACACGGCGAAACAAACAACTCTCCCCGCCACGCCCCCCGCACGGTGCGCCAGGCCACCACCGACCACATCCCGATCAACGCCAGCACCAGCACGCCGCCGAGGGTCTGGAAGAATCCGAGCTTGAGCCACACCGCCAGTTTCAGCGTCGCCAGGGCGTACACCCCCAGCGGGAAGGTAAAGCCCCACCAGCCCAGGTTGAACGGCATGCCCTGATGCAGGTGACGCAGGGTGATCAGCACCGCCGTCAGCAACCACCAGAACCCACAGCCCCAGAGCACGATCCCGGCGATCAGGCCCAGGCCGCGGGCGATCTCGCCGAAGCCGGCCAGGCCGTTGGCGGCGAAGATTGCCGGGGCATCACCGCCCAGCAGCAACATACCCAGCGCGCCGGTGCCGATCGGGCCAAGCGCCAGCCAGCTCGAGGCGGCCATGTGCGCCGGCGGCAGTTTGTGCAGGGCCATGCGCAGGATAAGGATGGTCAGGATGCTGAAGGCCACCGGCAACGACACCGCCCACAGCACATAGCTGGTGATCAGCACCTGGAACTGCCGCGCGGCGTCGTCCAGATGAACTGCCAGCAAGCCGCCGCTGGCCGCCGCCACTTCCGCCGCCACCACCGGCAGCAGCCAGACCGCAGTCATCTGGTCGATGCTGTGCTCCTGGCGGGTGAACATCAGAAACGGAATCGCCACGCCGCACAGCAGCGCCAGCGCCACGTCCAGCCACCACAGCGCTTCGACCCACGGCAGGATGCCGTCGCCAAAACGCGCGAGGCCAAACGCCAGGGCGCCGTTGAGCAAGGTCGCCAGCGCCATGGGAATGGTGCCGAAGAACATCGACACGGTGGAGTGGGCGAAGATGCGCCGGGCTTCATCGAAGAACAGCACCCAGCGCGCGCCATAAAGCACGCAGAACAACACGAACAACCCCATGGCCAGCCACCACAGCGCTTCGGCCACGCCCATCAGCGCCGGCATCGCTTGCGGCAAGGCCAGCGCCAGCACGCCGGTGCCCATGACCACGGCGAACCAGTTCGGCGTGAACTGGCGAATCACCTCGCGGGGATGGGCCAACTGGTTGAAGGGACGTAAGGGATGGGCAGTGGTCTGGCAAGTCATGGCGGTTATCTCCTGTCCTCTGATGAGGTAGGAATGAGCTTACAACTGACAGGAATATCCATATAACGGTTATTTTCTCTATCTGTTATCGATTTAACCGATAACAGAACCCCGCAATTGCGCCACAACCCGTCTGGATCACCGCTTCCCTGCGACACCCCGCCACTGCGACCTTGGTCGGCGCTGACGAAGCGTTGGCGGCGTGCCAGACTGATTGATCGAGGCTCGTCGTCTGCCATGCCGGCCAGCTCACTTTTTGTTCGGAGTTGTCATGTCGTTGTCCAGCGGGCTGATCGCGGTGGTCGCCCTGGCCTATATGGCCATCATGTTCGCTATCGCCTTCTACGGTGACCGTCGCAGCACCCCGCTGCCGCCGCGCCTGCGCGCCTGGGTCTACAGCCTGTCGCTGGCGGTGTACTGCACCAGTTGGACATTCTTCGGCGCGGTCGGCCAGGCCGCTGAACAACTCTGGGCGTTTCTACCGATCTACCTCGGCCCGGTGCTGCTGATGATCTTCGCGCCCTGGGTGCTGCAGAAGATGGTGGCGATCAGCAAACAGGAAAACATCACCTCCATCGCCGACTTCATCGCCGCCCGCTACGGCAAGTCGCAGGCGCTCGCGGTGGTGGTCGCGCTGATCTGCCTGGTCGGCGTGCTGCCCTACATTGCCCTGCAACTGAAAGGCATCGTCCTCGGGGTCAACCTGCTGATCGGCGCCAACGCCGACGCCACCGGCAGCCGGGTGCAAGACACCGCGCTGGTGGTGTCGCTGGTGCTGGCGCTGTTCTCCATCGTCTTCGGCACCCGCAGCCTCGATGTCACCGAGCACCACCGCGGCATGGTCCTGGCCATCGCCTTCGAAGCCATCGTCAAGCTGCTGGCGTTCCTCGCCGTCGGCGCCTTCGTGGTGTTCAACCTGTATGACGGCTTTGACGACCTGTTCAGCCAGGCCAAGGCCTCGCCAGCGCTGGACGCCTATTGGCAAGAGACCATCAATTGGCCGTCGATGGTGGTGCAGACCGGGGTGGCGATGATGGCGATCATCTGCCTGCCGAGGCAGTTCCAGGTCACCGTGGTGGAGAACATCGAGCCGCAGGACATGCGCATGGCGCGCTGGGTGTTTCCGATGTACCTGGTTCTGGCCGCACTGTTCGTGGTGCCGATCGCCCTGGCCGGACAGATGCTGCTGCCGGGCACGGTGATTTCCGACTCATTCGTCATCAGCCTGCCACTGGCCGAGGCCCATCCGAGCCTCGCCCTGCTGGCGTTCATCGGCGGTGCTTCGGCCGCCACCGGCATGGTCATCGTCGAGGCCGTGGCGCTGTCGACCATGGTGTCCAACGACATGCTGCTGCCCTGGCTGCTACGCCGTAACAACGCCGAGCGGCCGTTCGAAGCGTTCCGCCACTGGATGCTCACGGTGCGCCGGGTGACCATCGTGGTCATCCTGCTGCTGGCATATGTCAGCTACCGCTTGCTCGGCTCGACGGCAAGCCTGGCGACCATCGGCCAGATCGCCTTCGCCGCAGTCACCCAATTGACTCCAGCCATGCTCGGCGCGCTGTACTGGAAACAGGCCAACCGCCGCGGCGTATTCGCCGGTCTCGCCACGGGCACCTTCCTCTGGTTCTACACCCTGGTGTTGCCGATCGCCGCCCATAGCCTGGGCTGGTCGCTGGATCTGTTCCCCGGCCTGGCGTGGCTGCACGGTAACCCGCTGGACCTGCCGATCACACCGCTGACCCAAGGCGTTGTGCTGTCGCTGGCCGGCAACTTCACCGTTTTCGCCTGGGTCTCGGTGCTGTCACGGACCCGGGTCACCGAGCACTGGCAGGCCGGGCGTTTCATCGGCCAGCAAAGCAGCGCGCGGCCGAGCAACCGGTCGCTGCTGGCGGTGCAGATCGATGACCTGCTGCACCTCGCCGCGCGTTTTGTCGGCGAAGAACGTGCGCGCCAGAGCTTCATCCGCTTCGCCTACCGCCAGGGCAAGGGCTTCAACCCCAACCAGAATGCCGACGGCGAGTGGATCGAACACACCGAGCGCCTGCTCGCCGGTGTGCTGGGCACGTCCTCGACCCGCGCGGTGGTCAAGGCGGCCATCGAAGGCCGCGACATGCAACTCGAAGACGTGGTGCGCATCGCCGACGAAGCCTCGGAAGTGCTGCAGTTCAACCGCGCCTTGCTGCAAGGCGCCATCGAAAACATCAGCCAGGGCATCAGCGTGGTCGACCAGTCGCTGCGCCTGGTGGCCTGGAACCGCCGCTACCTTGAGCTGTTCAACTATCCGGACGGGCTGATCAGCGTTGGCCGGCCGATCGCCGACATCATTCGCTACAACGCCGAACGCGGTCTGTGCGGCCCCGGCGAAGCGCAGGTCCACGTCGCCCGGCGCCTGCACTGGATGCGCCAGGGCCGCGCGCATACCTCCGAGCGGCTGTTCCCCAACGGTCGGGTCATCGAGCTGATCGGCAACCCGATGCCGGGCGGTGGTTTCGTCATGAGTTTCACCGACATCACCCCGTTCCGCGAAGCCGAACAGGCACTCAAGGACTCCAACGAAAGCCTCGAACAACGGGTCGCCGAGCGTACCCGCGAGCTGTCGCAACTGAACCTGGCCCTGACCGAAGCCAAGAGCCATGCCGAGGCGGCGAACAAGTCCAAGACCCGCTTCCTCGCTGCGGTCAGCCACGACCTGATGCAGCCGCTGAACGCCGCGCGACTGTTCTCGGCGGCGCTGTCGCACCAGGCCGAGGGCCTGTCCGGCGAAGCCCAGCAACTGGTACAGCACATGGACAGCTCGCTGCGCTCGGCGGAAGAACTGATCAGCGACCTGCTGGATATCTCCCGCCTGGAAAACGGCAAGATCACCCCGGACGCCAAGCCCTTCGCCCTCAGCGATCTGTTCGACACCCTCGGCGCCGAGTTCAAGGTGCTGGCCCGCGAACAGGGCCTGGACTTCCGCCTCCGCGGTAGCCGCCTGCGGGTCAACAGCGACATGAAGCTGCTGCGGCGCATCCTGCAGAACTTCCTGACCAACGCCTTCCGCTACGGCAAAAGCCCGATCTTGCTGGGCGTGCGCCGCCACAAGGACCACCTGTGGCTGGAAGTCTGGGACCGAGGGCCGGGTATCGCCGACGACAAGCTGCAAGTGATCTTCGAAGAATTCAAACGCCTGGACAGCCACCAGACCCGCGCCGAAAAAGGCCTCGGCCTGGGCCTCGCGATCGCCGACGGCCTGTGCAAGGTGCTCGGCCACCCGCTGGAAGTGCAGTCATGGACCGGCAAGGGCAGCGTGTTCCGGGTCAGGGTCCCGCTGGCCAGTGAGCGGGCTATCGAACCAGTGAAAACGCCGGAACAGGCCGGCCAGCCTCTGGCGGGCCTGCAAGTGCTGTGCGTGGATAACGAAGACAGCATCCTGATCGGCATGAACAGCCTGCTCAGTCGCTGGGGCTGCCAGGTCTCCACCGCGCGTAATCGCGAAGAATGCGCCGCGCTGCTGGACAAGGGCCTGCGCCCGCACCTGGCACTGGTGGACTATCACCTGGACGACGGCGAGGTGGGAACGGAACTGATGGCCTGGCTACGTACCCGCTTGGGCGAGCCAGTACCGGGCGTGGTGATCAGCGCCGACGGTCACGGCGAGACCGTGGCCAAGGTGCATGCCGCGGGCCTCGACTACTTGAGCAAGCCGGTCAAGCCGGCAGCCCTGCGCGCCCTGCTCAATCGCCATCTGAGCCTGGTGCAGTAAGCAGGTCGTTGGCCGGGTTGTCGCCGGCCTGCATGGCCCGCTCCAGCAGATCGGCAGGCAGGCTCTTGCTGGCCCGGGCGCCGAGCAGCTTGAGTTGTTCGCTGCGGCTGATCAGGTTGCCGCGCCCCTCGCAGAGCTTGTTGCGCGCCGCCGCGTAAGCCTTGTCCACCTGTTGCAGGCGACTGCCGAGCTCGTCCAGGTCCTGGATGAACAGTACGAACTTGTCGTACAGCCAGCCGGCGCGCTCGGCGATTTCCTTGGCATTCTGGCTCTGCCGCTCCTGTTTCCACAGACTGTCGATAACCCGCAGGGTGGCCAGCAACGTGGTCGGGCTGACGACCACGATCTGCCGGTCGAAGGCTTCCTGAAACAGCGTCGGCTCGGCCTGCAGCGCCGCCGAGAACGCCGCCTCGATCGGCACGAACAACAGAACGAAATCCAGGCTGCGCAAACCTTCAAGGCGGCTGTAGTCTTTGCTGGACAAGCCTTTGATGTGGCTACGCAACGAATGCACGTGCTGCTTCAATGCGGCTTGGGCGACGTCGTCCTCGGTGGCGGCGACGAACTGCTGATAGGCCGTCAGGCTGACCTTGGAGTCCACCACGACCTGCTTGTCGTCCGGCAGGAAAATCAGCACGTCCGGCTGGAAGCGCTCGCCATCGGCGCTCTTCAGACTGACCTGGGTCTGGTACTCGCGGCCCTTCTCCAGGCCGGCATGTTCCAGCACCCGCTCCAGAATCAGTTCGCCCCAGTTGCCTTGGGTTTTCTGCCCCTTGAGCGCCTGGGTCAGGTTGGTCGCCTCGTCGCTCAGGCGCAGGTTGAGTTGTTGCAGGCGCTCCAGTTCCTTGCCCAGCGAGAAGCGCTCGCGCGCTTCCTGCTGGTAGCTTTCTTCCACCCGTTTTTCGAACGCCTGGATGCGCTCCTTGAGTGGATCGAGCAACTGCCCGAGGTGCTGCTGGCTGGTCTGGGCGAAACGCTGTTCGCGCTCGTCGAAGATGCGCGTGGCCATTTCCGCGAACTGCGCACGCAATTCATCCCGCGAGCCTTGCAGGTCATTCAGGCGTTGCTGGTGGCTGTCCTGCTGCTCGCGCAGCTCGGCGTCGAGGGCGGCGCAACGGGCATCGAGGCGGCGCAGTTCGGCTTCGCGGGAAGTGCGCTCAAGGCTCCAGGCGTGGGCGGCATCGCGCGCGTTATCGCGATCGATCTGCAGCAGGTCCAGTTCGCGGGCCTGGGCGGCGAGATTGGCCTGTTTGACGGCGTTGGCCTGGCTGAGATCGCTGATCTCGTCACGGCTGGCGTCCAATTGCGCCTGCAGGCCTTCCTGGGCCAGCAGGGCACTGCTCAGGCGCTCCTCGTGCAGGATCGCCAGGGCCTGGCGCTCCGTCTGCTGACGCTGCCAACGCAACAGGAGCAGGCCCGACGGCACCAGGGCCAGCACCACACCCAGCATCACACTGGCCAGATCGATTGCAGCCATCGACAACATGCTCACCCCCGGAAAAAAGTCCCGCAGAGCTTAACAGCACCCGAGCACGCTGCAGCACTCAGCCGCGTGGCAGTTGCCCCAGCAGGCGGCTGGCCTCGGCCGAGCCCTTGGCTGCGGCCTGTTCAAGCCAGTGACGGGCCTGCTCCGGCTCGTTGACCTCGGGCTGGCTACAGAGCCGGCCGTATTCCAGTTGCGCCCTCCGGTCACCGGCCCGGGCCGCCTGGCGCAGCAGTTCATGACCGATACGCCGGTCGCGGGCATTGCCGCAATCGCGACATAGCATCTGGCCCAACCGGCTTTGCGCCACCACCACGCCTTCGCGGGCCGGCTGCTTGAGCAGGCGACCGGCAAAATGCTTGACCTGGGGTTTGTCACCCAGGCGCGGGCTGTCGAGCAGCCACAACGCTACCTTCAGCGAAAAGCGCCGAGGCTCGGGTACGGACGATGACGAGGGATTAGAGTCTGAGGATTTACCGCGAAACTTCATAAAAACAGGGAAGGAATTTCTTGGGGCGCGCACTCTACCCGATTTTTCCGACGATCGCCCGGGTCATTTCTGAAGTTTTTTTCGATTCGGCTGAAGTTTTTTCTTGACCTTTCTTAGGTGATTTTTTAGCCAGTACTACGCCCAAGGTAAATTGTCCGACAGCCTTCGATCAGCTAGCACGCCCGTCCTAGAGCAACCGCTCGGGACAATCCACAGAAGCTGTGGATAACTCGGTGGACAACCGCTCCTGACACCCCGCAAACCCCGGTGGAATGGGGCTCCCAGTCAAACTGTCGATTTTTTCACCAGCTCAAAAAAGTGTTTTTTTTCATTGACTTGTCCGTTCGAGCAAGTCAATGGCTGGCATATCTCAGGCTGTTACAGCGCTGTGACACAGGTCGCGCCAAGTGTGCACAAGCGCCCCAAAGCGAGGCGGCGCACTGCACCATCGCAGCGATTCGCAGCAAGATGCAGGGCTTCACAGCGACCCGCAAAGTGGACATAATGCTCGGCTTGCCGGACGAAAGATAAAAAGCTTGCCAACACCGGACGAGCCCTATACTCTTGCCGCCGTTAGTACCAAGCTGAAACTCATTCTGGCAAAAGCGGTCCTTGCAGCATCGCCCACACTTCCGGGCCATCCTGCTGAAACAGGACCCGCCACTCGAAAGCTCCCCAGGCAAATCCATACCCGCCCTGCAGAGCCAAAAAGCAGACTGAACAGGATCCTCACCCAGAGGCGCAGAACCTTGCCCTGGCGTGTTGCCCGTCTTCTGAAGTACCTACCAGTCAGCCCAGGCGCCACTTTTTATTGCGCTCTTCACTGGCTGCCCTGTTCCAGTCAGGTTCTCCGCATCGCCTTACTAAAGGCCAGCGTTACTGGAACGTTTGAAATATATACGGCTCAAACTGCCGTATCTCATGCAGGAACTTCCAATAATGATGAATCAAAACACCCGTACTCAGGCTGCCATTCGCACCCTCTCCCAGGCTTTTGCGCCACTGAACTGCATCATTCTCGCCTCGCGCAAGAACAGCTTCAGCTTCACCCTGGTCGACGAACACGGTATCGCTCAACACAGCGAACGTCTTTACCCCGACCAATACACCGGTGCCGAGCCGCTGCAAGCGGTCATCGACCGGACCCGCCAGGCGCTCGTCGCCTGATGGACACACGCCCAAGCCCCTCATCCGAGGGGCTTTTGCTATCCGCATCGCCGTTCCGGCACGCCTGAAACACCCCTGATTTTTAATCACCTAACGGCATATTACCTATAACGAAAAGCCGGAAATGATTTAAAAACAGCCCTTTACAGCGCAAATATGACACTACACTTCAACTCAAGCGGCCCTGTCCGCTTCCGGCGGGCCTGACCCCCGACCACCTGCTGCCAAGCACCAGCGTCCCGCCGGCCACTTTTCAGTTCGAGGGCATTATGGGTATCGCCGCGAGCGAGTTGAGCCAATACGTGATCCGTCCGACCTTGATCTACCTGGACCGTCACTGCCCCAGCGCCGAAGCCCTTCTACTGGGCGTAGCGGCCAGCCAGTCAGCCCTCGGCGCCGCCCTCCACGACCGCCGCGGCCATGGCCTCTACCGCATCGCTGAACTGCGTCACCAATCCGTCTGGGATCACTTTCTCGCCCGCGATCCGGAACTGGCCAGCCTGGTGCGCGGTCTGGCTAGTCAACATGCCTTTCTCAACGGCCCGCACCTGGAACTGACGGTCAATCTTCGTTACGCGACCGCGATTGCCTGGATGCTGATCGAAGAACAAGCGCCCCGGTTGCCCGATGCAGATGACCTGCTCGGCATGGCGAAAATATGGCGCCAGATATTTCAGCCGCAGGGCCGGCTGCGCGACTTCACCCGGGCTTGGCAGGCGTGCATCACGCCACTGGAACGCCAGGCATGTTAGGAAAATAACTACATCAGCAAACGGAAAAATTACCAATAATGGTCGGATTGTCCTACAAAACCGCTCTATCTCCGGCGATACAGCCTATAGCGCATGTAGAAAAATATTGGTAATTTGCGCCCCGGTGATCCCCTGGAGTTCTAATAATGAAAAAAGTCACACTCGTCAAAACCACCCTCAGTCTTGCCGTTGCCCTCGCCTCTTCCAACCTGTTCGCCAGCGGTTTTGCGCTCAACGAACAGAGCATCAGCGGCATGGGCACCGGTTTCGCGGGACGTTCTTCTACTGCCGATGACGCCAGCACCGTGTTTGGCAACCCTGCCGGCATGTCGCGCCTGAAGCGCGAACAAGTCACCGTTGGCGGCGCCGCCGTCATCGCCAAGACCGACATCAAGCACGCGAGCGGCACCTTCGGCGGCAGCAACGACGGCGACATGGTTCCCGTGGTTGGCGTCCCGATGGGCTACTACGTCAAGCCGATCGATGACCACTGGGCCTTCGGTTTCGGTATGTACGTACCGTTCGGCCTGCTGACCGACTATGAAAACGGCTTTGCCGGCCGTTACTTCGGGACCAAGTCCGAAGTACAAGTCGTCACCCTGCAGCCAACCATCAGCTACGCCTTCAACGACAAGGTCTCGATCGGTTTCGGTCCGACCATCAACCGTATCGAAGGCGCTCTGGAATCCGCTGCGCTGAACCGCGCAACCCTGGGCCGCAACGACGGCAAGGTGAAGATTTCCGGTGACGACACCGCTATCGGCTACAACATCGGCATCCTGGTACAGGCCACCGACAGCACCCGCGTCGGCCTGACCTACCACTCGATGGTCGACTACAAGCTCGAAGGCGACACCAAGATCCAGGGTTCCGGCTTCGGTCCGCTGAGCGGCTCCAAGTACGACGCCTCGCTGAAGATCAAGACCCCTGAGTCGGTGGACTTCTCGGTTACCCACGAGCTGGACGACCAGTGGACCATCTACGCGGGCAGCACCTGGACCCGCTGGAGCCGCCTGGAAGCCATCACCGTCAACAACGACGGCGTACCGGCTGCCCTGGCGCCAACCCTCAGCCAGATCAGCGAAGAGCAGAACTGGCATGACACCTGGGCACACGCCATCGGTGCTTCCTACAAGCTGAACAAGGAATGGGTACTGCGTACCGGCTTCACCGTCGACCAGTCGCCAACCAACAACGTCAACCGCTCGCCACGCATTCCGACTGGCGATCGCAAGATCTTCAGCCTCGGTGCCGGCTGGAGCCCGAATGACGACATGACCATCGACGTCGCCTACTCCTACCTGTGGGAAGAAGACGCGAAGATCAACCAGACCACCTCGCCGACCGACCCTGCGCACTTCAAGGGCTCGTACCGCGCCACCTACGAAAACAGTGCACACGGTGTGGGTGCGTCCCTGACCTACCGCTTCTGATTTCGCGTCTGGCTGCATGAAAAAACCGCCCTCGTGGCGGTTTTTTCATGGCTGCGATTTCACCTTCCACTCATCGCCCAGGTTCGCCTGGAGAAACGCCTGGAACGCGCGCACCTTCGGCGTCATCGCCAAGCGGTCGGTGACGCACAGGTAGATATCCATCGGTTCGGTCTGGGCGTAAGCCTGCTCCCCGTCCCGGTCCTCGAACAGCGGCACCAACTCGCCGCGCTCCACATACGGCCGGGCGACGAATTCGGCGAGCCGCGTGATACCGCCATCGCGGGCGGCCATTTGGGCCAGGACGTCAATATCGTCGCTGATCAGCACATCGCCGAACTCGGCATCGAAGCGCAGACCATCGCGCACGAAGCCCCAGCGCAGAAAGCGCCCATCCACCGGGTAGCGGAACACCAGGCAACGGCGCTGCTTGAGCGACTCCGGGCTTTGCGGCCAGCCTTCGCGGGCCAGGTAGCCAGGGGACGCGCAGCAGACAAACGGCACCTGAGCGATGTGCCGCGCCAGCAGGCCGTCTTCAAGCTGCGGGGTGATGCGGATACTCACGTCGACACCTTGGCGAGCGTGGTCGACCTTGTTGTCACTCGTAAGCAATTCAATCGAAAGACGGGGATACAGGGCGCTGAATTCAGGAATCAACCGCCCCAGCACATGCCGACCGAACGCCGAGGAGGTGGAGATGCACAGGCGGCCCTGGGGCTCGCTGTCCACCGTGGTCACGGCCTGCTGTGCCTCTTCCAGGTCGCGCTCGATAGACCGCACTTTGTCGTAATAGAGCGAACCGCTGGAGGTCAGCACCATGCTGCGGGTTGTGCGGGCCAGCAGGCGGACCTGCAGGTGCGCTTCAAGACGGGCGATATTCTGGCTGACCGCGGCAGCACTCAGGCCGAGCGTGCGGGCGCCACCGGCGATGCTGCCGGCCTCGACCACCTTGATGAAACTCTTGATCAGGCCCAGCAGGTTCACGGGCAATCTCCTGGATTCGTAAGATTCCCTTTATAAAGACCTAAGAATTGCCCGTCTACTTGCCTCGCGGAGGCCTTGTTAACCTGCGGCCACTCAACTGAATCCTTCGAGGAGCATTCATGACTTCATCCGCCGTCACCCGTCGCCCGAAACTCGGCGTCCGCGCCACGCCCTACGTCTTCGCGTTTTACATGTCGTCCATCATGGCCATGCTGATGTGCTTCGTGATCACCGCCGCAAACAGCGGTGTCAACGAGCACTACCTGGGCAATGTGCTGCGGGCCTATCAACTGGCCATGCCGGTCGCGTTCGCCTGCGTGCTGGTGGTCCGGCCGATCGTGATCAAACTGGTGTCGTGGACCGTCCACCCGCCGAAATGACCCCGCGCCGCATCAGGGCCGGGAGGCGATGGCTTTTTCGATGGCTGCCTTGAACTCCGGATCATCCGGCTTGGTCAGGCTGGAGAAATTGGCCACCACCTTGCCCTGGCGGTCGACCACGTACTTGTAGAAATTCCACTTCGGCGCACTGCTCTGCTGCGCCAGCTCGCGGAACAGCGGCGTGGCGTCATCGCCGCGCACCCGCTGCGGCTCGGTCATGGTGAAGGTCACACCGTAGTTGGCGTAGCAGACCTTCGCGGTCTTCTCGCTGTCGGCGTCTTCCTGCTTGAAGTCATTGGACGGCACCCCGAGCATTTCCAGCCCCTGCTCGTGGTACTCCTTGTAGACCGCTTCAAGCCCTTCGAACTGCGGGGCAAAACCGCAATAGCTGGCGGTATTGACCACCACCAGCGGCTTGCCGGCAAACTGTTCGCACAGATCGATCCGCTCTTTGGCGCGCAGTTTCTGCAGATCGCCCTGGAGCAAGGCCGGGCAGCCGTCGGCCAAGGCAAAACCACTGAAGCCGAGCAGGAGTGAGGCAATCAACAGGCGGCGGACGTGCATGAAGGTTCTCCTTTTAGGGTGCGAACCTTCAGCCTACGCCTAACAGACGCCCATGCCCAACTGCATCAGCGCCAGACCACCGCGCTGCCAGCCCCACCAGGCCAACGCCAGCAACAGGGCTGCCAGCGACAGCCCGAACAACCACAGGCCGTACCGACTCACGCCGCCCCCGCCGTGGCTTGCAGACGCGCCACGGGACGCTCGCGCACCGGCCAGTTCAACGCCGCGGCCAGCAAGCTGAGGACGATGGAAATCTGCCAGACCAGATCGTAGTTACCGGTCTGGTCATACACCACCCCGCCCAGCCAGCCACCCAGGAAGGCGCCCAGTTGATGGAAGAGGAAGACGATCCCGCCGAGCATCGACAGATTGCGCACACCGAACAGGGTCGCCACGGTGCCGTTGGTCAGTGGCACGGTGGACAGCCACAGCAGGCCCATGGCGATGCCGAACAGGTAGGCGCTGAACGTGGTGATCGGCGCCCACAGGAACAGCACGATGACCACGCTGCGTAGCAGGTACAGCGCGGCGAGCAAGCGTGGCTTGGACATCCGCCCGCCGAGCCAGCCGGCGGTGTAGGTGCCGACGATATTGAACAGGCCGACCAGCGCCAGCACCGTGGTGCCGGTAGTCGCCGGCAGGTGCTGGTCCACCAGATAGGCCGGCAGGTGCACACCGATGAACACCACCTGGAAGCCACAGACGAAGAAGCCCAGCGCCAGCAGCCAGAAACCCGGGTGCGCACAGGCTTCACGCAGCGCCTCGCCGAGGGTCTGTTCATGCCCTTGGGCGGGCAGTGGACGGTCCTTGAGCATGCCCACCAGCGGCACGATGAACGCCACCATCAGGCCCAGCGCCAGCAACGCCAGCGACCAGCCCAGCCAGTTGATCAGGCCGAGGGTGCCGGGAAGCATGGCGAACTGGCCGAACGAGCCGGCAGCGCTGGCGATACCCATGGCCATGCTGCGTTTTTCCGGCGGTACGGCGCGGCCGACCACACCGAGAATTACCGAGAACGACGTGCCGGACAGGCCAATACCGATCAGCAGACCGGCGCTGAGGGACAGCGTCACAGGCGAGTCCGACATACCCATCAGCACCAGGCCACAGGCATAGAGTATGCCGCCGATGACCACCACTTTCGCCGCGCCCAGGCGGTCAGCCAGTGCGCCGGCAAAAGGCTGGGCGAGGCCCCAGACCAGGTTCTGCAAGGCGATGGCGAAGGCGAATACACCGCGCCCCCAGCCGAATTCCGCACTCATCGGCGCCAGGAACAGGCCAAAGCCGTGTCGCACGCCCAGCGACAACGCCAGGATCAGGGCCGCGCCCAGCAACAGCCAACCACTGGTTCGCCATACGGATGTCATTGTTCTTCTCTCCTGTGCCGGCAGCTATTTGCGGGTATATACCCGCTTAAGGTCGTTAAAAACTCAGGCCAACTGTTTCAGCAAGCGGACCAGCTCATCGCGCTGGGTTTCACCCAGATTGTCCACCAGCCGTTCCTGGGCCTGCTCCCAAGCGGGTTCGGCGGCCTGCACGCGGGCCTTGCCCTGCTCGGTGAGCAACACCAGGCGATTGCGCAAGTCATCGCCCTCGGCCAGCGCTACCAGTCCGTCAGCCTCCAATACCTTGAGGTTGCGCCCCAGGGTGCTGCGGTCCAGGCCCATGGCCTCGGCCAAGGAGGAAATGCTGGGCTTGTCGAGGCGTTGCAGGTGCCGCAGCAGGGAAAACTGGGCGACATTGATGCCGAAGCCTTCGAGGGCTTCGTCGTAATGCCGGCTCACCCCACGGGCAGCGCGACGCAGATGGGTGCAGATGCAGATACTGGTCAACATAGATGCGTGTATATACCCGCACCTCGGTAAACGCAACAGAATATTTCAGCCGAGCTTCAGGGCCAGGGTCAGCAAAACCACCATTTCCAGCAGCTCCAGCACGGCGCCAGCGGTGTCGCCGGTGGTGCCGCCCAGTCGTCGCATCATCGAACGGCGCAGGGCGAAAAAGGCCAGCGCCGCCGCCAGCAGTGCCACCGCTGCCGCGCCTCCGCCCAGGAGCAAACAGCCTGCGCCACTCAGCAACAGCACCCAGGTCGCGCCGCGCCGTGGCAGGTGTTCGGCCAGCGCCTGGCCGAGGCCGCCGGGCCGTACATAAGGCGTATTGAGAAACAGCGCCAGCATCGCCGCCCGTCCTGTAACCGGCGCGAGCAACAGCAGTGCGCCCTGCCCCGCCTCGATCAGGGCCAGCAACGCGCAGAACTTGAGCAGCAGCACCAACACCAGCGTGACCACCGCAATCGGCCCGCTGCGCGGATCCTTCATGATGGTCAATGTGCGCTCGCGATCGCCGAAACCGCCCAGCCAGGCATCGGCGCTATCGGCCAGGCCGTCTAGGTGAAGGCCGCCGCTCAAGGCAACCCAGGCACTCAGCAGCAACGCCGCATGCAACAGCGGCGGACTACCGGCCAACAGACTGTTCAAACCCCAGAGCAGCACACCGAACAACAGCCCCACCAACGGATAGAAGAGCAACGAGCGCCCGTTCTGCTGGGGCGATGGCATGCCCGGCAAGGTCACCGGCAGGCTGCTGAGGAACTGCAAGGCGATCCAGAACGGCAACATCGATTTATCTCTCCTGGAAAAGTCTACTTGGGGAGCCGGCTTCAAGCGCATCGGGAGCAAGCTCGCTCCTACAGAGGACGATGTGCCCCGGATTTGTAGGAGCGAGCTTGTCGGGGCGCCGAACCGTCGCGAGGCGCCGCAAGCCCCCACAGGGTTCATTTAGCGCTGGCAAGCTTCCAGCAGGCGACCGCCTGCCTCGACATGCAGCCGATGCAACGCACCATGGCCGACCTGCACCTGTAACAACTGCTCACGGGGCAAGCCACGGGCGCGCGCCAGCAACAGGCGCATGACCCCGCCATGCGTCACCAGCAACACCCGCTGACCGGCATAAGCCACCTGCAAACGCTCCAACGCGGCCAGCACCCGCGCGGAAAACGCCTCCACCGGCTCGCCCTCCGGCGGCGTGAAACCATAGGGGTCGGCCCAGAATTCGCCCAGCGCCTGTTCGTGGTCTTGCATCAGATCGAGGGCGCTGCGCCCTTCCCACTCACCGAAATGCAGCTCCTGAAGCCCTGGCTCCAGCGCCAGCGGCAGTTCCAGACGCGCGGCCAGCACCTCGGCAAACCGCGCGCAGCGCTGCAACGGCGAACTCACCAGTTGATCCCAAGGCCCGGCTTCGGACACCGCTGCGTGCATCTGCGCCCAACCCTGCTCAGTCAAAGCATCATCAAGGCTGCCGCGAAAGCCGCCGCCCAGTTCGGTTTCACCGTGCCGCAGCAGGTCGAGGATCATGCCGGACGGTCCGCCACCGCGGCTTCGGCGAAAGTCGCCATCTGCCCGTGCAGATCGCAGGCCAGACGCAACAGCGGCACCGCCAACGCCGCGCCACTGCCCTCGCCCAGGCGCAGGCCCAGTTCCAGCAGCGGCTCGCCGTCCAGTTCCGCCAGCACGCGGCGATGGCCCGGCTCGGCGCCGCGATGACCGAAGAACAGCCACTCGCGGCAAGACGGATTGATTCGCACCGCCACCAGCGCCGCCACGGTGCAGATAAATCCGTCCACCAGCACCGCCACGCCTTCCTGAGCACAGGCCAGATAAGCGCCGACCAGCGCCGCGATTTCCAGGCCGCCGACATGGAACAGCGCCAGCAGCGGATCGCCGTTGACCTCGGCATGACGCTCCAGCGCCGCCTCGATTACTGCCGCCTTGTGCCGTACGCCCGCCGCGTCCAGACCGGTGCCTGGCCCGCTCAGTTCAGTCGCCGGGCAGCCGAGCAAAGCGCAGGCCAGAGCACTGGCGGCGGTGGTGTTACCGATGCCCATTTCACCCCCGATAAACAGCCGCGCACCCGCCTCGACCGCACGCAACACACTGTCGCGCCCCGCTTGCAGCGCCTGCCGGCCCTGCTCGTCAGTCATCGCCGGCTCGCGGGCGAAGTTGGCGGTGCCGGGAGCGATGCGCAGGTGGCGCACGCCGGGCAGATCCAGCGCCAGGTTCACCGTGCCGAGGTCAACCACCTCCAGCCGTGCTTCCAATTGCCGGGCAAGCACGCTGATGGCCGCACCGCCGCTGACGAAGTTCAGCAGCATCTGTCCGGTAACTTCTTGCGGATAAGCGGAAATGCCTTCGGCAACCACGCCGTGATCGCCCGCGAAAATGCTGATCCAGACCTGCTCCAGCGCCGGCTTCACCCGGCCCTGCAGCGCGGCCAGGGTCACCGCCACCTGCTCCAGCCGGCCAAGGGAGCCGGCCGGTTTGGTCAGTTGCTGCTGACGCGCCAGCGCGGCGTCGCGCACCGATTCGTCGGCGGCGCGACAAGGCTTCAGCCACCAGGTTTGACTCATGATTCGGCTCCTTTGAGGAAAAGCGGCAAGCCCGCGACGGTCAGCACCACGCGCTGGCAACGTTCGGCGATGGCCTGGTGCAACCAGCCGGCTTCATCGACGTAACGCCGGGTCAGTTCGCCCATGGGCACCACGCCGAGGCCGGTTTCGTTGCTGACCAGGATAATCTCGCCCGGTAGCGTCGGCAGGCAGGCCAGCAGCGCGTCGCGCTCGGCGGCCAGGCGCTGCGGGTCTTCGAGCATCAGCAGGTTGGTCAGCCACAGGGTCAGGCAGTCCACCAGCAGGCAACGGTCGCTGGCGGCTTCGGCCTGGAGGACCCGGGCCAGAGCCACGGGCTCTTCGATCAAGGCCCATTCGGCGGGGCGGCGCTCGCGGTGCAGTTGCACCCGGGCGTTCATTTCACCGTCGAGCGGTTCGCTGGTGGCGATGTAGGTCACCGCCAAGCCGCTATCCACAGCGCGCTGTTCGGCCAGGCGGCTCTTGCCCGAGCGGGCGCCACCGAGAATCAGGTTGAGCATGTCAGTCGAGCCCACAGAGTTGACGGAGCCGGGCGCAATCCAGGTGGCTGTCCACCAGATCGGCCAGGCGTTCGATATCGCGTTCGCGCAGGGCGTGATAGTCGATCCGCTGAACCTCGCTCAGCCCGGCCCAGCGCAGCAACGCGGCGCAAGAGTCCGGCGCTTCGAACAGACCATGCAGGTAGGTGGCGAGGATCTGCCCGTCGGCGCTGATGGCCCCGTCGCGGCGGCCATCGGCCAGCTGCACCGCCGGACGGTCCAGGGCCGCGCCGCTGGTCACGCCGGCATGAATCTCGTAACCGCTGATCGCCGCCTGTTCCAGTTCAAGAACGCCGCTGACATTGCGCAATTGCTTGTGGGTTTCCAGCACCGTGGCGTAGTCCAGCAGGCCCAGGCCCGGACTACTGCCAGCGGCGCCTTCCAGGCCCAGTGGATCTTGCACATCGCGCCCGAGCATCTGCAGGCCGCCGCAAATCCCCAGAACCTTGCCGCCGTAGCGCAGGTGGCGGGCGATGGCCTGTTCCCAGCCGCGCTCGCGAAGTTGCGCCAGGTCGCCGCGCACGCTTTTGGAGCCGGGCAGGATGATCAGGTCGGCTGGCGGAATCGGCTGGCCGGGGCCGATGAATTGCAGGTCCACTTGCGGGTGCAGGCGCAGCGGATCGAAATCGGTGTGGTTACTGATGCGCGGCAGCACCGGCACGATCACCTTGAGCACCTGCGCGACCTTGTCGCCCTGGCGCCGGTCGAGGCCGTCCTCGGCTTCCAGGTGCAGGTCGGTGACGTAGGGCAGCACGCCGAGCACCGGTTTGCCGGTTCGCGCTTCGAGCCAGTCCAGGCCCGGCTGCAACAAGGCGATGTCGCCACGGAAACGGTTGATGACAAAGCCCTTGACCCGCGCCTGCTCGCTTGGCGAAAGCAGCTCCAGCGTGCCGACCAGGTGGGCGAAGACGCCGCCGCGGTTGATATCAGCGATCAGGATCACCGGGCAGTCCACCGCCTCAGCGAAGCCCATGTTGGCGATATCACCCGCGCGCAGGTTGATCTCGGCCGGCGAGCCGGCGCCTTCCACCATCACCACTGGCCAGGCGGCGCTGAGGCGTTGGTGCGAAGCCAGGACCGCCTGCATGGCGATGGCCTTATAGTCGTGATAGGCCACCGCGTTCATGCTGGTGACTGCGCGGCCATGGATGATGACCTGCGCACCGGTGTCGCTGTTGGGCTTGAGCAGCACCGGGTTCATGTCGGTGTGCGGTTCCAGGCCCGCGGCCTGAGCCTGGACTGCCTGGGCGCGGCCGATTTCACCGCCGTCGGCGGTGACCGCGCTGTTCAGCGCCATGTTCTGCGGCTTGAACGGCACCACGCCGACACCCTGGCGTTTCAGCCAGCGGCACAGCGCGGTCACCAGCGTGCTTTTGCCGGCATCGGAGGTGGTGCCTTGCACCATCAGGGTGGTCATGGCGTTTCCTTGCGGTAGTCGTCCAGCGCCACGGCCAGCCGCTGCCAGTCGGCGTCCTCGGCGGGCAGGCCGAAGCGCAGGCTCGGCGGATGATCGAACAGGCGCAGGAGAATGCCGCGCCGGGCCATGAAATCGTGAATGGCAGCGGCCTGCTCATGGCGCAGGTACTGGAACAGGTCGCAGCCGCCGGAGGGCGTGAGCCCGGCGCTGTCCAGCAACGCGGCGAGACGGGCGCTGGCAGCGGCGCAGCGTTCGGTCTGCTGACGCTGGCTGGCCAGATCAGTGAAACAGGCCTGGGCCAGCGCCCGGGTCGGGCCGCTGACGGACCAGGGCCCCAACTCTTCGGCCAGCGCCCGCAGCAGCAACGGCTCGGCCAGCACACAGCCAAGGCGCACCCCGGCCAGGCCGAAGAACTTGCCGAACGAACGCAGGACGATCAGGCCCTCGCGCGCGCTATGCGCGGCGATGCTCTGCGCCGGCGTGTTGTCCATGAAGGCTTCGTCCACCAACAGCCAGCCGCCGTGGCGCGACAGGCGCTGATGCCAGTCGAGCAAGGTGTCCGCTGCCAGCAGGCGGCCCGTGGGGTTGTTCGGGTTGACCACCACCAGCACGTCGAGGTGGTCGAGTTGCCCGGCGAGCTGTTCCTCGCTCAGTTCCAGCACGTGATGCCCGGCGCGGCGCCAGCCTTCGGCATGCTCGGCATAGCACGGCGAGAGCACGCCGACGGTGCAGCGCGGACGCAAGCGCGGCAGCGCCTGGATCGCCGCCTGTGAGCCGGCCACCGGCAGGAGGTGCGAGACGCCGTAATACCCGGCCGCCGCCTGCTCCAGGCCATCATCGGTTTCTGGCAGTCGCGCCCAGGCGCGCAGTGGAATCTCGGGAATCGGAAAAGACCAGGGCGCGATGCCGCTGGACAGGTCCAGCCAGTCCTCGCGGGCGATGCCGTAGTGCTCAATCGCCCGCAGCAGGCGGCCACCGTGTTCAAGCATAGAATTCGGCTCCCAGGCACAGCAGCAACAGCCACAACCAGACGCCCTGGCACACCAGCCGCCAGCCGCGCTCGATGGCGCCGGCATCGGCCGCCGGGCCTTCGCCCAGGCGGGCACGCTCGTGCAATTCACCGTGGTAGACCGCCGGCCCGCCCAGCTCGACGCCAAGGGCACCGGCCCCCGCCGCCATCACCGGGCCGGCGTTGGGGCTGTCCCATTGCGGCGCCTGCTGGCGCCAGCACTTGAGCGCCAGACGGGTCTTGCCCAGCAGCGCATAGGTCAGCGCCACCAGCCGCGCCGGCAGGTAATTGAGCACATCGTCGATACGCGCCGCGGCCCAGCCGAAGCGCTCGAAGCGTTCATTGCGGTAACCCCACATGGCATCCAGCGTATTGCTCAGACGATAGAGCACCACCCCCGGCGCGCCAGCAACGACGAACCAGAACAACGCAGCGAACACCGCGTCGCTGCCGTTCTCCAGCACCGACTCGGTCGCGGCACGGGCCACGGCGGTTTCGTCCAGCTCGGAAGTCTGCCGGCTGACCAGATATCCCACGCGCTGACGCGCTTCGTCCAGGTCGCCAGCCCGCAGGGCATCGGCCACCGGCTGCACATGCTCGCCAAGGCTGCGCAGACCGAGAGCGCAGTACAGCGCAAGGATCTCCACCAACCAGCCGATGTAGGGCAGCCAGGACAAGGCCGTGACCAATAGCGTCAAAGGAACCACCGCGAGAACCCAGGCCGTGACGCCATGGCTGCGCCAGCCGCGCCCGCCCGCGTTGAAACGCTGTTCCAGGCGCCCGGCCATGTTTCCGAACGCCACCAGCGGATGCCAGCGCCGCGGTTCGCCCAGCAGCGCATCCAGCGCCACCCCGGCCACGGTCAGCAAGGCCACACTCATTCGGCTTCTCCCCATTGGTTTTCAAACAGCATGTCCGCCAGCGGTCGCGGCGTGGTCCAGCCTTCCAGCGCCAGCATCGGCGCCGGGTAAAATTCGTGCACCGGGCCCAGGCAGAGAATCGCCAGCGGCTTGGCCCCCACCGGCATGCCCAGCAGTTCGGCCAGTGCCTGTGGATCGAACAGCGACACCCAGCCCATCCCCAGGCCTTCGGCGCGGGCCGCCAGCCACAGGTTCTGGATGGCGCAGGACAGCGAGGCGAGGTCCATTTCCGGCAAGGTACGACGGCCGAAGATATGCGCCTCGCGCTTGTCCATCAGCGCGGCGACCAGCACTTCGGCGCAGTCGTTGATGCCTTCGACCTTGAGTTTCATGAACTCATCGGAGCGCTGCCCCAGCGCTTCGGCGGTGCGTATGCGCTCGTCCTCCACCAGCGCCTGGATGCGCTGACGCAGGTCGCGACGGGTAATGCGGATGAAGCGCCAAGGCTGCATCAAGCCGACGCTGGGCGCCTGGTGCGCCGCGTCCAGCAGACGGACAAGCAACTCGGGCGCTACTTCGCCACCGCTGAAATGGCGCATGTCGCGGCGCTCGCCAATGGCCCGGTAGATCGCCGCGCGCTCGGCCTCGCTGTAGGCGTGTTCGCTCATGGTGCCAGCAGCGCCGCCGTCGCATCAGGGTTGGACGGGAAGTAAAAATGCACGTACGAAGCGGTCAACCGGCCAAGGCGGTAGACCGCTTCGGCGCCGCGTCCGCCGTTGGGGCTCTGGCCGCGGGCGATGGGTTCCAGTTCGGTGCTGGTCAGCGAATGGTGGTAAGTGTGCCCACGCAGGGTGCCTTCCGGCAGTTCCACCGCTTGCAGGGCCAGCGCGGCAAGGCGCTTCTGCATCACCGCTTCGCCGGACAGCAGCCCGGCCAGCTCGGCACGCTCGCCCGCGACATCGGTCAGCGCATCGAGCAGGAAGAGCATGCCCCCGCACTCGGCCAGCAACGGCTTGCCTGCCTGATGGTGGGCGCGGATGGCTGCCAGCATCGGTGCGTTTGCGGCGAGGGTGTGGTGGTGCAGTTCCGGGTAGCCCCCGGGCAGGTACAGGCTGTCGGCCGGCGGAATTTCGCGGTCGTGGACCGGCGAGAAGAAACTCAGTTCAGCGCCCATCGCCCGCAGCAGCTCAAGGTTGGCGCCGTAGGTGAAAGCGAACGCTTCGTCGCGGGCCACGGCAATGCGCACGCCCTCAAGACGACGCTCGATGCTGCGCGGCGCCGGCCCGCTGAACGCCACCGGCGGCGGCAAGGCCGACTGGCAACTGTCGCCCAGCGCCTTGGCGGCGGCATCGAGGCGCAGGTCGAGGTCGGTCAGCTCGCTGGCCTGAACCAGCCCGAGGTGGCGACTCGGCAGTTCGATACCGGTCTCCCGCGACAGCCCGCCATACCAGCGCAGCCCTTCGGTGAGGCTGCCTTCCAGCAGTTGCGCGTGGCGCAGCGAGCCGACCCGGTTGGCCAGCACCCCGGCGAACGGCAGGTCTGGCTGGTAACGAGCCAGGCCGAGGGCCAGGGCGCCGAAGGTCTGGGCCATGGCAGTGCCGTCGATCACCGCCAGCACCGGCACGCCAAAATGCCGCGCCAGGTCGGCGCTGGACGGCGTGCCGTCGAACAACCCCATGACGCCTTCGATCAGGATCAGATCGGCCTCGGCCGCCGCTTCCCAGAGCAGGCGCCGGCTCTCCTCGGCACCGACCATCCACAGGTCGAGCTGGTACACCGGCGCACCGCTGGCACGTTCGAGAATCATCGGGTCGAGGAAATCCGGGCCGCACTTGAAGACCCGGACCTTGCGCCCCTGGTTACGGTGCAGACGGGCCAGGGCCGCGGTGACGGTGGTCTTGCCCTGGCCGGAAGCCGGCGCGGCGATCAGTACCGCCGGGCAATGCCGGGTGTCGCTCATAGTTCGACGCCCTTCTGGGCACGGATGCCGGCCTGGAAGGCGTGCTTGATCATGCCCATTTCGGTAACGGTGTCGGCCAGTTCGATCATCTCGTCCTTGGCGCCGCGGCCGGTAACTATCACGTGCTGCATCGGCGGACGAGCCTGCAGGTCGGAGAGCACCTGTTCGAGGTCGAGGTAACCGTGCTTGAGGGCGATGTTCAGCTCATCGAGCACCACGAAGCCGATGCTCGGGTCCTGCAGCAGTTGCCGGGAAACCGCCCAGGCGGCTTCGGCGGCGGCGATGTCGCGCTGGCGGTCCTGGGTTTCCCAGGTGAAGCCCTCGCCCATCACGTGATAGCGCACCTGCTCGGGGAAGCGGCGGAAGAACAGCTCTTCGCCGGTAGCGTTGCGCCCCTTGATGAACTGCACCACGCCGCACTGCATGCCGTGGCCGAGGGCCCGGGCGAGCATGCCGAAGGCCGAGCTGCTCTTGCCCTTGCCATTGCCGCTGAGCACCAGCAACAGGCCGCATTCATTCGGGGAGTTGGCGATGCGCTCGTCGATCACCGCCTTTTTGCGCAGCATGCGCGCCAGGTGGCGTTCGTCACGTTCGGTGGATTCGGTCATCGGGATCTCCGCGGGCCACTGTCGGCGCGGCTTGTCCGCTGGAGCGACAAGGCTGGGGGCAACGACAGATGAAGGGGTGGTGGCACACGGAACGCGCAGGAGTCGGGCGACAAGGCCCGAAAAACCGCGCATCACCCTCCGTGATGCCGTTGACTGTTTGCAGGCCGGTCTCCGGGCTCATGAGCGGATTTCAGATCCTGGCCGGGCGCCTTCCCGGGTGATGACACCCAGTGGCCATGCGCAGCCTTGACTCATTTACCGTTGCGGGGGCAGCGCCGGAATCGCACGTCTGGCGTGCTCACCGGCTTCCCTGTTTCACCCTGTCGGCCGGCGGGCCACAGAGCACCTGAAACAAGCCGCAAAGGTTAGAGGGTTGGACCCGGAGCGTCAATGAAAGGCGCCCGGTACGAGGCGACCGATGGCGTTTCTGTCGTCTTGTGCAACACTCAGTCGAGTGATATCAAAGTGCCACGGTTTTCCGCTGTACTCGTACAACAATTACGAAAGGAGAGCAGCATGCAAGGCCTGATCATCAACAATCCTCGCCTGGAATTCCTGCGCCCGGCGCTGGAGCGTTGGGGCGAATGCATCGAACGCTTCAACCAGACCCTCGGCGACAACGAAGGGCCTTACTGGCAAGGGCTCCAGGGCAACCTCGGGATACTCTCGGCGGCCATCTGGCAAGCCGAGCTGGTCACCCTTCAGGACTTCCAGAGCAAGAAGCAGCGCGACGAAGGCGAACGCGGTGCCCGCTGCGACTTGCTGATCGCCAGCCGCGATGAATCTGCGTACCTGCATGCCAGCCAGCGCTGGCCGAAGGTCGGACGGCTGGACCTGAGCCCGGCCTTGCAGGAACTCAGCGCCGGCGCGCGCAATGTCGCCTACCCGAGCCAGTTGAAGATCGCCGCGCTGTTCGCAAGCCCCTGCAAGCTGGGCCAGCATGCCAGCCCCGAAGAGTTGCAGGACCTGGTCGAGGACCTGCAAAAGCACAACGCCTGCGCCGTTGCCTGGTGTTTCCCGTATGGCTATCGAAAGCTGCACGACGAGTTCGGCCAGTACTATCCCGGGGTTGCCCTGCTGCTGAAGCAGGCCTGAGGGTCGCCGGGGCCGCCTTGCGGCACCGGCGATTGAACCTCCCTCCTCCGATCCGCCTCTGACTCCTTGTAAGGACCCGTTCCCCGAGGAGTCGCTCATGCCTTCACTACGCATCGCCCTGCTACTGGCCATCACCACCGGACTGAGCGCCTGCGGTGAAACCGCCCGGCTCCAGGTTACCGACGGCAGCGGCCCGGCACCGCAGTTGCCGGAACCGAACAAGACGCTGATCCCCACCGTCAACATCGCCCCTGCGGTCGGCTGGCCGAAAGGCGCCAAGCCGGTCGCGGCGCCCGGCACCCAGGTGGCGGCTTTTGCCAGCGGCCTGGACCATCCGCGCTGGCTGTACGTGTTGCCCAACGGCGACGTACTGGTGGCGGAAACCAACGCACCGCCAAAACCCGAGGACGGCAAGGGCATCAAGGGCTGGGTGATGAACAAGGTCATGGCCCGCGCCGGGGCTGCCGTCCCCAGCGCCAACCGTATCAGCCTGCTGCGCGATACCGACGGCGACGGCGTCGCCGAGACCCGCACGCTCTTTCTGATAAACCTCAATTCCCCATTCGGCATGACCCTGGTGGGCGACGACCTCTATGTGGCCGACACCGATCGGCTGCTGCGCTTCAAATACGAAACCGGCGCCACCGTGATCAACACGCCCGGCGAAGTCGTCGCCGAACTGCCCGGCGGCCCGCTGAACCATCACTGGACCAAGAACGTAGTTGCCAGCCGCGACGGCAAGAAGCTCTACGTCACCGTCGGTTCCAACAGCAACGTCGCCGAGAACGGCCTGGACAAGGAAGAAGGCCGCGCGGCGATCTGGGAAATCGACCCGGCCACCGGCAACCACCGGATCTTCGCCTCGGGCCTGCGCAACCCCAACGGCCTGGCCTGGGAACCGCACAGCGGGCAACTGTGGACGGCGGTGAACGAGCGTGACGAAATCGGCAGCGATCTGGTGCCGGACTACATCACCTCGGTGCGCGACGGCGGCTTCTATGGTTGGCCGTTCAGCTATTACGGCAAGCATGTGGATGTGCGCGTACAGCCGCAGGACCCGAGCCTGGTGGCCAAGGCCATCGCCCCGGACTATGCGGTCGGCCCACACACTGCGTCTCTGGGCCTGACCTTCGCCGAACCCGGCGTCCTGCCGCCGCCGTTCGACCAGGGCGCGTTCATCGGCCAGCACGGCTCCTGGAACCGCAAGCCGCACAGTGGCTACAAAGTGTTGTTCGTGCCGTTCAGTACTGCGGGCAAACCGGCTGGCAAACCGATCGACCTGCTCACCGGGTTCCTCAACGACGACGGCAAGGCCATGGGCCGGCCAGTGGGGGTGATCAACGACCAGCGTGGCGGGCTACTGGTGGCCGACGACGTGGGCAATGTGATCTGGCGGGTCAGCAAGGCGCCTTGAGGACGTTCAGCGCTTGCGACACAGCGTCAGGCCGTCACCCAGCGGCAGCAGCGACAAATCCACCCGCACATCGTCACGCAGCGCCAGGTTCAAGGCCTGGATGGCGCGGGTGTCGTCGCTGTCCGGCTGCGCCTGCAACACCCGGCCGCTCCACAAGGTGTTGTCGAACAGCACGACGCCGCCCTGGCGCAGCAGGCGCAGGGCTTCTTCCAGATAGCGTGGGTAGTTGGCCTTATCGGCATCGATGAAGATCAGGTCGAACGCGCCGTCCGCCAGTGTCGCCAGGGTGTCCAGGGCCGGACCGGGGCGCAGCTCGATGCGGCTTTCCACGCCCGCCTCCTGCCAGTAGCGGCGAGCGATGTCGTGGTAGTCGCCCGGCAGGTCGCAGCACAGCAACTCGCCGTCCGCTGGCAGGGCGTCGGCCATGCACAACGCGCTGTAGCCGGTGAAGGTGCCCACCTCGATCAACCTGCGCGCACCGCTCAAACGCACCAGCAGCGCCAGCAACTGGCCCTGCTCGGGGGCTACCTGCCAATTGGCGTTCGGCCGCGCGGCGGTTTCAGCGCGCAGGCGCGCGAGCAACGGCGTCTCGCGCAGGGAGACGCGCCGGAGGTAATCGTAGAGGGCATCGTCGAGGTAAAGCGTCTGACCGGTCATCGCTTACCTCGACGTAATCAGGGGTTGTGCGCCAGATGGTTGCCTTGCAGCACGCGCTTGGCGTTGAGGTAGGACTTTTGCCAGTAGTTGTTCGACAGATAGTCCAACCGCACCGTCCCGCCCGTGGACGGCGCATGGACGAAACGCCCTTCGCCGACATAAATGCCCGCATGGTTGACCTGGCTGCCACCGTTGGTGGCGAAGAACACCAGGTCACCGGACTGCAAGGCATCGCGGGACACGTTCGGGGCGCCCATGACGATCATCTCGCGGGTCGAGCGCGGCAAGGCGATGCCCGCGGCGTCACGGTAGACGTAGCCAATCAGGCCACTGCAATCGAAACCGGCATCCGGCGTGTTGCCACCCCAGCGATAGGGCGTGCCCACCAGGCCAAGCGCGCGGAACAGCACATCTTCGGCAACCGGGGAGAAATACACCTGAGGAGAAGTGAACGCCGGCTGGACCACCTGGGGCGGGGTCGGGGCGTGGCTGGAACAGGCACTGATCAGTGCCGCCAGGGACAATACCGCTAAGCGCGCCATTATCGACATCGTCAGAACATCCTGTCTGAAGCTGCCCGGCTGGATGCCGGCAAAGTGGTGAGAATCAAGATTAGACGCTTTCTGTAAACACGCACGGCGACGAGCTTTTCAGCATCGTCGCCGTGTACATGACGCTACGAAGGAATCAGTTGCGCGAGAGCGTGGTCGGTGCCATTGCCAGCGCGCGCTTGGCTTCGATGAACGTCTTGCTCCAGTAGCGATCGCCGAGGCTGTCGATACGCACGCCACCGCTGCGACGGCTGCTGGAGTGAATGAACTGGTTGTCGCCGAGGTAGATACCGGCGTGGCTGACGCGACCGCGGCCGTTGGTGCTGAAGAACAGCAGATCACCCGGCTTGAGGTTGTTGCGCGAGACCAGCGGGGCATCGACGTTGATCATTTCGCGGGTAGAACGCGGCAGGTTCATGCCGGCTTCTTCGCGGAACAGATAACCGATGAAGCCACTGCAATCGAAGCCCGACTGCTCGGAGGTGCCACCGAAGCGGTAGCGGGTACCGATCAGCGCCATGCCACGTTCGAGGATGCTGTCAGCCAGCACGGGCAGTTGGTAAGGCTTGGAAGTGGAGAACTGTTCCAGTTCCTGCTCTGTGGCCAGCTCTTCTTCAAACACCGAAACGTCGGCGGAAGGCTGGGTGGCAACTTTGGCAGCGATGGAACTGTGATCCTGCTGTTGCGAAACCGGGCTGTGGGCAGCGCAGCCGAAAAGCAGCGTCACGAGTGCGAGGGGCACGAGGGGTGCGAAGCGATTTAGCATGGGCACGACCGTGTCTGGAATTCAAAGAAGCCGAGACTATGCCTTCTATCGATTCGATTTGCAAATTCAATCGAAAAAAATGTGACTTTTATGTGCCGAGGCTCTGGGACGCTGTTTACCAGCCCAACGTCTCTTTCAAAAACGGGATGGTCAGCTTGCGTTGCGCCTGCAGCGATGCCTGATCGAGGCGTTCCAGCAGGTCGAACAGTGCGCTCATGCTGCGAGTTCCGCGGGTGAGAATGAAGTGCCCGACCTCGTCGGTCATGTGCAGCCCGCGACGCGAAGCCCGTAATTGCAGGGCGCGCAGCTTGTCTTCGTCGGACAGTGCACGCATCTGGAAAATCAGCGCCATGGTCAGGCGCGACTTGAGGTCGGCGAGTTTGATCGGCAGTTCGCGCGGCGAGCTGGAGGCCGCGATCAACAGGCGCCGGCCGCTGTCACGCAGGCGGTTGAACAGGTGGAACATCGCCTCTTCCCACTCTGGCTTGCCGGCGATGGTCTGCAGGTCGTCGATGCAGACCAGTTCGTACTGTTCGAGGTGATCCAGGAGTTCGACGCCACGGTCGAGCAATTGCGCCAGAGGCAAGTAGACCGCCGGCTCGCCCATCTGCTCGAAACGCAAACAGGCCGCCTGCAACAGGTGGGTACGTCCGACGCCCTGCTTGCCCCACAGGTAGATCAGGCTCTCGGTCCAGCCGGCGTCGGCTTCGCAGAGTCGCTCGACATAGCCCAGTGCGGCGGCGTTGGCACCCGGATAGTAGTTGATGAAGGTGGCGTCATCACGCAGACGCACACCCAGGGGCAACTGGATCGGTTTCATGCTGGCTGGGCGGTTGCGAGGAACCGCAAAGGGCCCTTGGTAAAAGTCTGCAAAGTCTATACCCGTGACGTCGGTCGCACAATGAGCGAAGACCACAAGGAAAATCAAAGGCTTGCGCTAGAAGCTGCAAGCGGCAAGTTACAAGCGGCAAGAAAGAGCAAATGCAGCGTGGATTGCCCTTTCTTGTCACTTGCAGCTTGATGCTTGCCGCTTAAAGGTCGGGGTCTATTTTCTCGCCATACATGTCCGACCTTTTATAGAAGTCGTGCGCATGACGCAGCAGCACCATGATCACCGCCGCCGCCGGCAACGCCAGCAAGACACCGGTGAATCCGAACAGCTCACCACCAGCAAGGATCGCGAAGATCACCGCCACCGGGTGCAGGCCGATGCGGTCGCCCACCAACAGCGGCGTGAGCACCATGCCTTCGAGCATCTGGCCGATCATGAACACCGCTGCGATCCCCAGCAGCGGATAGATGTCGCCGCCGAACTGGAACAGCCCCGCGACCATCGCCGCGCCAATGCCGATGATGAATCCCATGTACGGCACAATGGCCGCCAACCCCGCCAACAGGCCAATCAGCAAGCCCAGTTCGAGGCCCACCAGCATCAGCCCCGCCGCGTAGATGACGCCCAGCGCAAGCATCACCAGCAACTGGCCGCGGACGAAGGCGCCAAGCACTTCATGGCACTCCCCCGCCAGCCCCACCACCTGCTCCTCACGCTGACGCGGCAGCAGGCTGCGCAGCTTGGCCATCATCAGATCCCAGTCGCGCAGCAGGTAGAAGCCCACCACCGGGATCAGCACCAGGTTGGCCAGCCAGCCGAGCAGCGCCAAGCCCGACGCGGTCGCCTGGGCCAGCACTGCGCCGACGATATCGGTGGTCTGCCCCATGTGCGCGCCAATCGCCGCCTTGACCTTGTCGAACTTCCAGAAGCCGTCGGCCAGCCCCAGCTTGGCCTGCACCCAAGGCAGGGCCGCATGCTCCAGCCAGTCGAGCATCTGCGGCGTCAGTTCATAGAGGCGCACAAGCTGCTTGGCCAGCATCGGGATCAGCACCAGCAGCATCGTCAGCATAATCAAGCTGAACAGGGTGAAGACCACCACCACGCCCGCCGTGCGCGAGAGGCCCGCGCGCTCCAGGCGATCAACCAGCGGGTCGGCCAGATAAGCCAGGAGAATCCCGACAAGAAACGGCGACAGGATTCCGTGCAGCAAATACAGCAGCACGACCAGGAGAAACACCGCGCCGAGCCACATCCAGCGGCGTACATCTATCATCACCACGACTCCTTACCAGCGAAAACGCAGACCGTTGAACGGTGCGGGGGCCGGAGCAGGCGCGGCGCCAGAGGCGTCCGCGGGCGCCGCCGGGTTGGTGACCGGTGCGACCGGAGCGGCTTCGGCAGGAATCTCCTGCAAGCGTGCCAGCCCCAGTTGCGCGCGCAACTGATCGGCGGTGGCGGTGGCCTCCCAGGTCATGACATCGCCCTGGACTTCGGTGATGCGCCCGCCGAACGGCTCCAGCACACGGCCCAGTTCGGCATAACGCTCCAGATTGACGCCCTGCACCTGGATCGCCTGCTCGCTGCTGGCACCCGGCCGGACAACGAAACGCGGCGCCAGCCGCTGGCTCACCGCCAACATCACGGCATCGGCCAAAGCGGCCTGGTCGGCGCCCTCGACCTTGCCCTGCTCGCGCTGGTCACCCAGCCACAGGCGCCATGTGCCGGTCCATTTACCTTCGGCCTCGGTAGCATGCACAGCCAGCAGCGCATCGGCCCCGTAGCGCCCGGATGCTGCTTTGAGCGGCGCCGGATCGGTGCCTTCGAGATTCTTCGCGGTGGCCACCAGTTGTTCGTCGAGGTCACCCAATGGCAGGCGCAGTGGCAAACCGCGGTGCTGGGCGGCGCGGCGCAGGGGGTCGGCAGCGCCCTGGCCGTCACCGACCAGGTTCGAGCCGTCGGTACCGTCATTCAGCCACCAGCCGAGAATTGCCGGACGATTGTTGCCCCATAGCGCCAAACCCGCCTTGCGCAGCGCACGTTCGGTGCTGCCCGGGTCAAATTCCACCAGCAGCGTCTCTGGCGGCCCAGCCTCGGTACCGAACTGGCTGATGATCTGTTGCGGGTCCTTGCGAAGCTCCGCAAGACCCGGGTTCTGCGGCGCCTTCGGGTCGCCGGTCAGGCGCAGTACCAAGGTGTCCAGCGCGGCCTGGGTCGCCTGGGCACGTGCTTCGGCGCCCTGCCCGCTGACCGGTTCACGAACCTGATACAGCCCACTGACGGTCTCGGCCTGAGCGGCGAGACCGAATAGCGCAACACAGCAACCGAACAGATAAGAACGCAAACGCATGAAGGATTCCTGTCCAGATAAAGGAAGAAGTGAAAGGTGACGCGTGAAGCCCAGACCCGCGCCGCAGCGCAAAATTCATTCATGGGCCGGTGTTTCCCTTCCTATACCTTATACAGGCCGTGACAAGGCAACCACCCGCGCGCAGAGAATCGATGTTTTTCACCGGATTCAGGTCCAGCCCGTCGGCCTGAGGATGGCCGCTGCCGGGCAACCCTGATAAAATCGCGCGCCTTCGCAGACCGCCGACGGTCAGGCAGGCGGATCTTTTTCCCCGCTCCCTGGCAGGTCACGGTCGATTCCCCCGAATCCCTCCCCCCTAAAGGCCTGGATCATGAGCAAGCAACCCTCCCTGAGCTACAAGGACGCCGGTGTAGACATCGACGCCGGTGAAGCATTGGTCGAACGCATCAAAGGCGTCGCCAAGCGCACCGCGCGCCCCGAAGTCATGGGCGGCCTGGGCGGTTTTGGCGCCCTCTGTGAAATCCCGGCCGGCTACAAACAGCCGGTTCTGGTCTCGGGCACCGACGGTGTCGGCACCAAGCTGCGTCTGGCATTGAACCTGAACAAGCACGACAGCATCGGCCAGGACCTGGTCGCCATGTGCGTCAACGACCTGGTGGTCTGCGGCGCCGAGCCGCTGTTCTTCCTCGACTACTACGCCACCGGCAAGCTGAACGTCGACGTTGCCGCCACCGTGGTCACCGGCATCGGCGCCGGCTGCGAACTGGCTGGCTGCTCGCTGGTCGGCGGTGAAACCGCTGAAATGCCTGGTATGTACGAAGGCGAAGACTATGACCTGGCCGGCTTCTGCGTAGGTGTGGTCGAGAAAGCCGAGATCATCGACGGTTCCAAAGTTGCCACTGGCGACGCCCTGATCGCCCTGCCGTCCTCCGGCCCGCACTCCAACGGCTACTCGCTGATCCGCAAGATCATCGAAGTCTCCGGCGCCGACATCGAGCAAGTCCAGCTCGACGGCACCCCGCTGACCGAACTGCTGATGGCCCCGACCCGCATCTACGTCAAGCCGCTGCTGAAGCTGATCAAAGACACCGGCGCAGTCAAGGCGATGGCCCACATCACCGGTGGCGGCCTGCTGGACAATATCCCGCGCGTACTGCCAAAAGGCGCACAGGCCGTGGTTGATGTCGCGAGCTGGGAACGCCCAGCGGTCTTCGACTGGCTGCAAGCGCAAGGCAACGTCGACGAGCACGAAATGCACCGCGTTCTGAACTGCGGCGTCGGCATGGTCATCTGCGTTGCCCAGGACAAGGTCGAAACTGCCCTGAACGTCCTGCGCGAAGCCGGTGAGCAGCCATGGGTGATCGGCCAGATCGGCGTCGCCGCCGAAGGCGCTGCCCAGGTCGAGCTGAAGAACCTCAAGGCGCACTGATGCCAAGCAAGACCTGCGATGTCGTGGTGTTGCTGTCGGGTTCCGGCAGCAACCTGCAAGCCCTGATCGACAGCGCCCGTGCCGGGGATTCCCCGGTACGGATCCGCGCCGTGATTTCCAACCGCGCCGATGCCTACGGCCTGCAGCGCGCCCGTGATGCCGGTATCGACACCGCCGTGCTCGACCACAAGGGCTACGACGGCCGCGAAGCCTTCGATCAGGCCCTGATCGAATGCATCGACGCCTTCTCGCCGCAACTGGTGGTCCTGGCCGGGTTCATGCGCATCCTCAGCGGCGGTTTCGTCCGTCATTACGAGGGGCGCCTGCTCAACATCCATCCGTCCCTGCTGCCCAAGTACAAGGGCCTGCACACCCATCAGCGGGCGCTGGAAGCCGGTGACCACGAGCATGGCTGCAGCGTGCACTTCGTCACCGAGGAACTCGATGGCGGACCGCTGGTCGTACAGGCAGTCATTCCGGTGGCGCCGGATGACACGCCAGAGACACTGGCGCACAGGGTTCACAGCCAGGAACATCAGATTTACCCGCTGGCGGTGCGCTGGTTCGCCGAAGGCCGTTTGCGCCTGGGCGAGCACGGTGCTCTACTGGACGGCCAGCCACTGGCGGCCAGCGGCCACTTGATACGACCCTAGGAGATTTTATGCGTCGCGCCCTGCTCTTCGCCCTCGCCGTGCTCGCGCTGCCGCTTCAGGCAGCCGACCTGAAACCGTTCTCGGCCAGCTACACCGCCGACTGGAAGCAACTGCCCATGAGCGGCACCGCTGAACGCAGCCTGGAAAAGAACGCCAACGGCACCTGGAGCCTGAACTTCAAGGCTTCGATGATGATCGCCAGCCTGACCGAGCAAAGCACCCTGAGCCTGGACAAGGACACCCTGCTGCCGCAGAGCTACCACTTCGAACGTGGCGGCCTGGGCAAGGCGAAGAAAGTCGACCTGGACTTCGACTGGTCGACCAAGATGATCACCGGCACCGACCGTGGTGACGCCGTCAAGCTGCCGCTCAACCGCGGCGTGCTGGACAAGTCTTCCTATCAGTTGGCGCTGCAGCATGACGTCGCCGCCGGCAAGAAGAGCGTGAGCTACCAGGTTGTGGATGGCGACGAGATCGACACCTACGACTTCCGCGTGCTCGGCACCGAGAAAGTCACCACCCGTACCGGCCAGGTCGATGCGGTGAAGGTCGAGCGCGTACGCGACCCGAGCCAGAGCAAGCGCATCACCGAGCTGTGGTTCGCCAAGGACTGGGACTTCCTGCTGGTGCAACTGCGCCAGGTCGAGACCGACGGCAAGGAATACGTGATCGTGCTGCAGGACGGTACGGTCAATGGCAAGGCGGTCAAGGGCAACTGACCGACCTGCTTGCCGGCAACACCCGAAACCCCGCCTTGTGCGTAATGCCAGTCAGTTAGGCCAGTTGGGCCCTTCGCGAGCAAGCTCGCTCCTACACGGTAGGAGCGAGCTTGCTCGCGAAGGGCCCTAATCGCTTTAACTGACAGGCATTAGCCTTGTGCGGGGTTTTCTTTTGCCTGCGGTGCGGTTCCCCAGCCAACCATGAAACATCTTTCATGGCCCTTTTAATTTACTTAGCCAGCTAACAAACCCTATAAAAGAGTCCTGCGACAGAGTGCCGCAGTTAACCGGATTTGGAGTTTGCACATGACTGTCAAAGTAACTGAGCGCGACGAATCGAAACTGTCCCATGAAGGCGTGGCCGCTGGCGTGCGCATCTGGGATGTGCACCAGCAGGACCAACTGGTCGGCATGTTCCACAACGAAAACGATGCCCACCACTACCGCATGGAACTGGAAATCTGGGAGTCCCGGCAGACGAAGTCCTGACCCGCTCCCCAGAAAGCACAAACCCCGCCGAGGCGGGGTTTGTCGTTGTTACCACATCAGGTCGTCCGGGATGACGTAGGCGGCGTACGGATCGTCGGCATCCGGTTCTTCCACCTGGGTGTTGAGCAACAGGATGCGCTGGGGATCGCGCTCCTGGATCTTCACCGCCGCTTCCCGCGGGATGATCTCGTAACCGCCGCCATGGGCGACGATGGCCAGCGAGCCACTGCTCAGCTTGCTGCGCACCAGGGCGTTGACCGCGATGCGCTTGACCTTCTTGTCGTCGACGAAGTTGTAGTAGTCCTCGGTGTTCAACTTCGGCAAGCGGGACACGTCGATCAATTGCTTGACCTGCGCGGCACGGGCCTTCTGCTCGGCCTTCTCCTGCTGCTGGCGGTTGAGTTCCTGGTCACGCGCGGCCTTCTCGGCCATCGCGTCCTTGGCCAGACGCTGCTGGCTGTCGTCGACCTCGACCTGGCCTTTTTGCTCCAGGCGTTTCTGTTTCTTCTGGTCTTTATTGACCTGCTTGACCTGCTTCTGGTTGACCAGACCGGCTTTGAGCAATTGGTCGCGAAGGGAAAGGCTCATTGATGTTCACTCACTTAATGCAAACAGCTCAGCCGCAGCTGGGCAGGTTCTTTTCCTGACGCTTGGCTTCGCCCCAGAGCGCGTCCAAGTCTTCGAGGGTGCAATCTTCAATCGGACGACCTATGTCGCGCAATGCCTGCTCGATAAAACGGAAGCGTCGTTCGAACTTGGCGTTGGCGCCACGCAGGGCGTTTTCCGGATCGAGCTTCAGGTGCCGAGCCAGGTTGACGGTGGCGAACAGCAGGTCGCCGACCTCGTCGGCCATCGCCGCCGCGTCTCCGTCAGCCATGGCTTCGAGCACTTCGTCCAGTTCTTCGCGGACCTTGTCCAGCACCGGCAGCGGTCCCGGCCAGTCGAAACCGACCTGAGCCGCGCGCTTCTGCAACTTGGCCGCGCGGGACAAGGCCGGCAGCGCCGCCGGCACATCGTCGAGCAGGGAAAGCTGCTCGGGCACGCTTTTCTCGGCGCGCTCCTCGGCCTTGATTTCTTCCCAGCGTTGCTTGACCTGTTCTTCATCCAGCAACGGGGTGTCCAGCGGCGCATACAGCTCGCCGGTGGGGAAGACATGAGGGTGACGGCGGATCAGCTTGCGGGTGATGCTGTCGATCACCCCGGCAAATTCGAAACGCCCTTCCTCCCGCGCCAGTTGGCTGTAATAGACCACCTGGAACAGCAGGTCGCCGAGCTCGCCCTGCAGGTGCTCGAAGTCACCGCGCTCGATGGCATCGGCCACTTCATAGGCTTCTTCGAGGGTGTGCGGGACGATGCTCGCATAATTCTGTTTGAGGTCCCACGGGCAGCCGTATTGCGGGTCGCGCAGGCGGGCCATGAGGTGCAGCAGATCGTCCAGGGTGTACATCGTCGGCTCTCGTCTGGCAGATAAAACCTCACCGCCCGCCCCGGTCTCCAGAGCGGGCGGCGGGTATCAAGGCGTGCGGTTGCGGCGGGTCTCGATGATGTTCGGCAACTGCGAGATGCGCCCGAGCAAGCGCCCGAGGGCGTCCAGGCCGGGGATCTCGATGGTCAGCGACATCAGCGCGGTGTTGTCTTCCTTGTTCGAGCGGGTATTCACCGCCAGTACGTTGATCCGCTCGTTGAGCAGGACCTGGGAGACGTCACGCAGCAAGCCCGGACGGTCGTAGGCACGAATGACGATATCCACCGGGTAGGTTTGCACCGGCACCGGACCCCAGCTGACCTGAATGATCCGCTCCGGCTCGCGCCCGGACAGTTGCAGCACCGAGGCGCAGTCCTGACGGTGGATGGTCACGCCGCGGCCTTGGGTGATGTAGCCAACGATTGCGTCGCCGGGCAACGGCTGGCAGCAACCGGCCATCTGCGTCAGCAGGTTGCCGACGCCCTGGATCTGGATGTCGCCGCGCTTGCCGGGCTTGTAGCCGGTGGCCTTGCGGGTGATCAGTTCGACTTCTTCGATGCGCTCCGGCTCGACCAGTTGCTGCGCCGCGTTGACCAGATGGGCCAGGCGCAGGTCACCGGCACCGAGGGACGCGAACATGTCTTCGGCAGCCTTGAGGTTGGCCTTCTCGGCCAGCCGTTCGAAGTCCACCTGCGGCAAGCCGAGGCGACTCAGTTCGCGTTCGAGCAGGGTCTTGCCGGCAGCGACGTTCTGGTCGCGGGCCTGCAGCTTGAACCAATGGACGATCTTCGCCCGCGCCCGCGAAGTGGTGACGTAGCCGAGGTTCGAGTTCAGCCAGTCGCGGCTCGGGTTACCGTGCTTGCTGGTGATGATCTCGACCTGCTCGCCGGTCTGCAGGCTGTAGTTGAGCGGCACGATGCGCCCGTTGATCTTGGCGCCACGGCAGTTGTGGCCGATCTCGGTGTGTACGCGGTAGGCGAAGTCCAGCGGCGTGGCGCCCTTGGGCAGGTCGATGGCGTGGCCATCGGGGGTGAACACGTAGACCCGGTCAGGCTCGATATCGACCCGCAGTTGCTCGGCGAGGCCGCCGATGTCGCCCAGTTCCTCGTGCCACTCCAGCACCTGACGCAGCCAGGAGATTTTCTCTTCGTAGTGGTTGGAGCCGGACTTGACGTCGGTGCCCTTGTAGCGCCAGTGCGCGCAGACGCCGAGTTCGGCTTCCTCGTGCATGGAATGGGTGCGGATCTGCACTTCCAGCACCTTGCCCTCAGGGCCGATCACCGCTGTATGCAGCGAGCGGTAGCCGTTCTCCTTGGGGTTGGCGATGTAGTCGTCGAATTCCTTGGGAATGTGTCGCCAGAGGGTGTGGACGATCCCGAGCGCGGTGTAGCAGTCGCGCATTTCCGGGACCAGCACGCGCACCGCGCGCACGTCGTAGATCTGGCTGAACTCCAGGCCCTTGCGCTGCATTTTGCGCCAGATCGAGTAGATGTGCTTGGCCCGGCCGCTGATGTCGGCCTTGACCCCGGTGGCCAGCAGCTCGTTCTGCAACTGGCTCATCACGTCGCTGATGAAGCGCTCGCGATCCAGCCGCCGCTCGTGCAGCAACTTGGCGATCTGTTTGTATTGCTCCGGCTCGAGGTAGCGGAAGGACAAGTCTTCCAGCTCCCACTTGATATGGCCGATGCCCAGTCGATGGGCAAGCGGCGCATAGATGTCGAAGACTTCGCGGGCGACCCGGTTGCGTTTCTCGTCATCGGCGCCTTTCACTGCGCGGATCGCGCAGGTCCGCTCGGCCAGCTTGATCAGTGCGACCCGGACGTCGTCGACCATGGCCACAAGCATCTTGCGCAGGTTTTCCACCTGTGCCTGGGAGCCCAGCACCAGCGAATGGCGCGGGTTGAGACTGTCGGTGATGGCCGCCATGCGCAGCACGCCATCGACCAGCTTGGCCACCACCGCGCCGAAACGCTGGCCGACTTCGGCCAGGGTGGTCCTGCCTTCGCGCACCGCGCGATAGATCACCGCGGCAACCAGCGAGTCCTGGTCAAGCTTGAGGTCGGCGAGGATCTCGGCGATCTCCAGGCCAGCCTGGAAGCTCGAGGTGCCGTCGGCCCAGGAATGCTTCGCCTGGTTGCCCTTCTTCTCGACGTCCAGCGCGAACTCGCAGGCAACCTTGAGGGCTTGCCGGTCCAGCGCCGCGTCGACGCTGACCACATGATCCAGCCATGCATCGAGATTGATACTGCCGTCGGTGTTGACCGGCTGGTGCACTCTCACCTGTACCATCTTTGTTTACCTTTCCCTACAGCGCATCCGTGATGCGCTTGAAAACACGGGTGCCGTTCCGCCAGATCAGAGAACGCACACCGGGCGATCAGCGACGCTGATCCACCTCGAACAACGCCATGGCCTCGACATGCGCGGTCTGCGGAAACATGTCGAGGATCCCGGCCCTTTTTAACCGGTAACCCTGCTTGACCAACTCGAGCGTATCGCGGGCCAGGGTCGCCGGATTGCACGACACATAGACCAGCCTTTTTGCACCCAGTGCGGCGATATTTCTCACCGCTTCGTAGGCACCGTCCCGAGGTGGATCCAAGAGTACCGCAGAAAACCCCTCGGCCGCCCAACCAGACGCACTCAAGGGTTGGGATAAATCCGCCTGAAAAAAGCGAACATTATTCAAATTGTTGCTACGGGCATTGGCCGCGGCGCGGTCGACCATCACCTGCACACCTTCCACCGCCACCACTTCAGCGGCCTGCTGCGCCAGCGGCAGGGCGAAATTGCCGAGGCCGCAGAACAAGTCCAGAACCCGCTCGTCAGGTTGCACCGCGAGCCAGTCCAGGGCTTGTTCGATCATCGCCGTATTGACCCCGGCATTGACCTGAACGAAGTCACCGGGCCGATACGCCAGCTCCAGCTTCCACGGCTCCAGGACAAAGCCCAGGGATGCATCCGACTCTACCGGAGCAGGTTCGCCCTCGCCTTGCAGCCAGAGTTGTACACCCGCCTCACTACAGAACGCCCGCAGGCGCGCCAGATCAGCGTCGGCCAGCGCAGCGGTGTGGCGCACCAGCATGGCCAGCGCGGTACCGGCGAAGAGCTCGACGTGCCCGACCACCCGTGGCTTGTCCAGACTCTGCAACAGCATCGGCAGGTGACGCATCACCGACTGCAAGGGCTGTACCAGCACCGGGCAGTCTTCGATGGCAACGATGTCCTGACTGGCTTCAGCGCGGAAACCAACTTCCAGCTTCGCCGCGCGT
Source organism: Pseudomonas huaxiensis (assembly GCF_003231275.1). Classification (GTDB taxonomy): domain Bacteria; phylum Pseudomonadota; class Gammaproteobacteria; order Pseudomonadales; family Pseudomonadaceae; genus Aquipseudomonas; species Aquipseudomonas huaxiensis. Next base: position 39,134 of record NZ_QKVL01000004.1, on the reverse strand, counting down.
TGATCCCAGCGCACCGCCACCCGTGCACGGCGGCGGTAGCCGAATTCCGGCCCACTCAGCGGCGCGGCCCATTGCTCCGGCACGACGCCAGCGACCCGCTGCAACTGCTCGGCGAGCAGGCGCTGTTTGAGATCGAGCTGGTCGGCATGGGGCAGGTGTTGCAGGTTGCAGCCGCCGCAACGGGCGAAGTGCCGGCACGGCGCCTCGCGGCGCAGCGGGCTCGGACTGAAGACCCGCTCCAGGCGCGCCTCGACCACCTTGCCGTGGGCATTGAGCACACGCGCCTCGACCTCTTCGCCGGCCAGCGCACCACTGACGAACCAGGTGCGGCCTTCGAAGAAGGCGATGCCACGGCCATCCCCGGCCAGGCGCTCGATCGTCAGGCGCTGTTTCTTGCCCGCAGGAACCTGGGGCGTGCGGCTACCGCCGGCCGGCTGGAAGCGCAGGCCGCCGTTACGTTTGGCTTTGGACATCAGCGATCCGCGTCGAAAATGCCGGTCGACAGATAGCGGTCGCCACGGTCACAGATGATCGCCACCATCACCGCGTTTTCCACTTCGCGGGACAGGCGCAGCATCGCCGCCACCGCCCCACCGGAAGACACGCCGCAGAAAATGCCCTCTTCGCGTGCCAGGCGGCGGGTGGTTTCCTCGGCTTCGCTCTGGGCCATGTCAACCACGCGGTCAACACGCTCGGCCTCGAAGATCGAAGGCAGGTATTCGTGGGGCCAGCGACGGATGCCCGGGATCGCCGAGCCTTCCATCGGTTGCAGGCCGACGATCTGGATGTTCGGGTTCTGCTCCTTGAGGTACCGCGAGCAACCCATGATGGTGCCGGTGGTGCCCATGGAACTGACGAAGTGGGTGATGCCGCCTTCCGTCTGGCGCCAGATCTCCGGGCCGGTACTGACGTAATGGGCCTCGGGATTGTCGCCGTTGCCGAACTGGTCCAGGACCAGGCCGCGGCCTTCATCGCGCAGACGCTCGGCCAGGTCGCGAGCCCCCTCCATGCCCTCTTCCTTGCTGACCAGGATCAGCTCGGCGCCGTAGGCGGTCATCGCGGCCTTGCGTTCGGCACTGGAGTTGTCGGGCATGATCAGGATCATCTTGTAGCCCTTGATCGCCGCCGCCATCGCCAACGCAATGCCGGTGTTGCCCGAAGTGGCCTCGATCAGGGTATCGCCCGGCTTGATCTGACCGCGCAGCTCGGCACGGGTGATCATCGACAGCGCCGGACGGTCCTTGACCGAACCCGCCGGGTTGTTGCCTTCGAGTTTCAACAGGAGGGTATTGCTGGTGTCGCCCGCCATGCGTTGCAAGCGAACCAGGGGGGTGTTGCCGACGCAATCGGCGATGGTGGGGTACTGCAAGGTCATGGCGTTTTCGCAATCCAGACTGCCGGGGTCGCCTATCATACCGGCAATCCGCCCGGCTCCATATCACGCAATGTGCGGGGCTTATAGCAGATAGCTATAACTCCTGATCGGCGCTCGGTGGCTTCGCCGCCTGCAGGCGAATGTTCAAACGCAGCCCGCGCCCGCTGTTCTGCGCCCACAAACGCCCGCCCTGCCGCTGCACGGCGTTGCGCGCGATGCTCAGGCCCAGGCCGAAGCCGCCGTCGCCGGGACGCGAGCCATCGAGCCGGGTAAAGGCGGCGAAGATCCGCTCCAGTTCCGCCTCATCCACGCCGCCGCCCTGGTCTTCCAGCCAGAGCAGCCAGTGCTCGCCCTGGCGCTGGCCGCCGAGACGAATCTGGCCTGCGGCGGGCGAATGACGAATGGCATTGCGCAAGATGTTCTCCAGCGCCTGCGCCAGGCTGTTGAGGTTGCCGAGCACCCAGCAGCCGCCATCCAGGCTGCAGTGCAATTGCTCACGCGGCCAGCCGCTCTCGAAGCAGGCATCCTCCACCAGCATCTCCCACAGCGCCTGGACTTCGATCGGCTCGCACGCCAGCGGCGCCCGCTCGGCATCCAGCCAGGCCAGTTGCAGGGCGTCTTCCACCAGCCGCTGCATGCACTCCACTTCCCGCCCCAGCCGCTCGCGCAGGGCAGGCAGGTCCTGCTCGCTGTCGCTGGCGACTTGCAGGCGGCTCAGGGGCGTGCGCAGTTCATGGGACAGGTCGCGCAGCAACTGCTGCTGCAACGTGACCGTGCCTTGCAGGCGCTCGGCCATATCATCGAAGGCGCGTCCCAGCTCGCCAAACTCGTCATGACGGCTGGTGGTGGCGCTGGCCACGCGGGCGGTCAACTGCTCCGCGCGCCAGGCATTGGCCTGGTCGCGCAACTGATGGAGCGGGCGAATCAGCATGCGGTACAGGCCGACGCAGAACAGAAACGTCAGCACACCCGGAATCAGGCCGCTGGTGACCAGCCGCCAGAACACCAGGTTCCAGTGGTCGGGAATCAGCCGCTGGGGCAGCTCGATCACCAGGCTGCCGAGGGCCGAGTCGCCGGGGAACGGCACGCGCATCCAGGGCAAGGTGGTGGAGTGACGGCTGACCGGACGCTCCACGCCACGCAGGTTGGTGAGGTGTTCGGTTTCGGCGTCGGTCAGCGGCAGGCTGCCCAGCGATTGCAGGTCGGGGCCGATCACGCTGATAAACCCGCTCTCGCGTTCGCGCATGTCGGTCAGCCAGGCATCGATGCCGGTCGTACCGTTGCGGATCAGGGCCTGCTCGGCTTCGGCGGCATAGGCTTCCAGCAGGGCCCGGGCTTGCGGCGCAAGATATGCGTTGCGCACTTCCATGTGCCGGCCCCAGGACAGGCTCAAACCGATCAGCAACAGGCAGAAACCCACCAGGAGAATGGCCAGTTTCCAGAACAGTGAATGTCGATTGGGCAACTCAGTGATCCTCGCCGGCGCTCAGGACATAGCCCTGGCCCCAGACGGTGCGGACCTGCCGCTCGTGATAACCGATGGCCTTGAGCTTGCGGCGAATCTGGCTGACATGCATATCCAGGCTGCGGTCGTGGCGCGCGTAGCCACGCTGCAGAACATGCTGATAAAGGAAGGCCTTGCTTAGCACCTCATCGAGGCTGCGGTGCAGAGTGTCGAGCAACCGGTATTCGCTGGGGGTCAGGCCCGCCGCCTGACCACCGTGACGCACATCGCAAGCCTCGTCGTCGAACACCAGCTCGCCAGCGGCGGCCTGCACCACCACCGGTGGATGCCGCCGCTCCAGCGCCACGCGGCGCAGGATGGCTTCGATACGCACGCGCAACTCGGCCATGCTGAACGGCTTGGGAAGGTAATCGTCGGCGCCGCGCTGAAACCCGGTAATGCGATCCGCCTCGGCGCCCAGCGCCGACATCATGATCACCGGGGTGCTGCTGCGTTCGCGCAACTGCATCAGCGCATCGAGCCCGGTCATGCCCGGCAGCAGGATGTCCATCAACACCACGTCGAAATGCCGCTGGCGCGCCTGTTCCAGGCCGTCACGACCGTTGCGGCACCAGGTGACGAGGAAGCCACTGCGCTCCAGTTGCTCGTGCAGATAGGCCCCCAGCACCGGGTCGTCTTCGATGGCGAGGATGCTGGGGTTGCGGATGACGGCGGGATTCATTGGCGGCTGCTAGCAATTCTCAATCGCGCGATTATTGAGCATTGCTCTCCCCCAGGCAACCAGACCTGGGTAGAAGTGCCAGCTCACCCGACCAGAGACAAATAAGTGCAATACACCGGCAGTCGCGGTAGTTTTCTTCCCTGGTCCTGTCGGTACAACCCGACAGCGAACCTCCAGCGCAACGCAGACACAGGAGATCGGGCGTGCTGAATCGTTTTGGAATCAGGACTCGCGTACTGCTGCTGGCCGTCGTTCCCGCCGCGACCATGGCGCTGGTACTGGGCGGCTATTTCACGTGGGTGCAACAAAACGAATTGCAGACCCAACTGCTCCAGCGCGGGCGGATGGTCGCCGAGAGCCTGGCCCCACTGGTGGCGCCGGCCCTGGCGCGCAAGGACCGTCCGCAACTGGAGCGCATCGCCACCCAGACCCTGGAACAGCCCGACGTGCGTGCGGTGTCGTTCCTCTCCCCAGACCGCGGTAGCCTGGCCCACGCCGGCCCGAGCATGCTCAACCTGCCGCCCGCCGGTGGCGGAACCCAACTGCTGCAACGCTCCGGCAGCGATGCGACCCGTTACCTGCTGCCGGTGTTCGGCCGTCACCGCGACCTTGCCGACGACCCCGTACCCCAGGAAGTCGACCGCTTGCTCGGCTGGGTGGAAATCGAGGTATCCCACGGCGGCACGCTGCTGCGCGGCTACCGCAGCCTGTTCGCCAGCCTGTTGTTGATCCTGATCGGACTGATGGGCACTACCCTGCTGGCGCTGCGCATGAGCCGGGCGATCAATGGCCCGATCGGGCAGATCAAGCACGCGGTCAGCCAGCTCAAGGACGGCAACCTGGAAGAGCGCCTGCCGAATATGGGCAGCTACGAGCTGGACGAACTGGCGGGCGGCATCAACCGCATGGCCGAGACCCTGCACAACGCCCACGAAGAACTGCAACACAGCATCGACCAGGCCACCGAAGACGTGCGGCAGAACCTGGAAACCATCGAGATCCAGAACATCGAGCTGGACATGGCGCGCAAGGAGGCCCTGGAAGCCAGCCGGATCAAGTCCGAATTCCTCGCCAACATGAGCCATGAAATCCGTACGCCGCTCAACGGCATCCTCGGTTTTACCCACCTGTTGCAGAAAAGCGAGCTGACCCCGCGCCAGCTCGATTACCTGGGCACCATCGAAAAATCCGCCGACAGCCTGCTCGGCATCATCAACGAGATTCTCGACTTCTCGAAGATCGAGGCCGGCAAGCTGGTGCTGGAGAGCATCCCGTTCAACCTGCGTGACCTGATCCAGGACACCCTGACCATCCTCGCTCCGGCCGCCCACGCCAAACAGCTCGAACTGGTCAGCCTGGTCTACCGCGACACGCCGCTGTCGCTGGTGGGCGACCCGCTGCGGCTGAAGCAGATCCTCACCAATCTGGTCAGCAACGCCATCAAGTTCACCCGCGAGGGCACCATCGTCGCCCGCGCCATGCTCGAAGACGAAACCGACGACAGCGTGCAACTGCGCATCAGCATCCAGGACACCGGCATCGGCCTGTCGGCGCAGGACGTGCGGGCGCTGTTCCAGGCCTTCAGCCAGGCCGACAACTCGCTGTCGCGGCAACCCGGCGGCACCGGCCTGGGGCTGGTGATTTCCAAGCGCCTGATCGAGCAGATGGGCGGCGAGATCGGCGTCGACAGCACGCCGGGCGAAGGCTCGCAGTTCTGGGTCAGCCTGAACCTGCCGAAGGCCCGCGACACCATCGAAGACCAGCCGCTGCCGATTCTTCAAGGCCGGCGCACCGCCATCGTCGACAATCACGAGTTGGCACTTCAAGCCCTTGAGCATCAACTGGAAGACTGCGGGCTGAACGTCACCACCTTCAATTCTCCCGAACACCTGCTCAGCGGCGTCGAGGCCGCGCGGCTCGCCGGCCAGCGGTTCGAACTGGCGGTGCTCGGGGTCAACCTGCATGACTTGCCGCCGGAGCGGCTAGGCCAGTTGATCCAGCGTCTTGAGCATTTCGCCTGCCAGGCCCTGGTGCTTTGCCCGACCACCGAACAAACGCTGTATCACCCCTTCCTGCCCAACGCCCACGGCCAGCTCTACGCCAAGCCGGCCTGCACGCGCAAACTGCGCCGGGCGCTGCTGGAACTCATCCAGCCACGGCGCAGCAACAACGAGATCAAGGCGCCACCGGGCCAGCGTCTGCCCAAAGTGCTCTGCGTCGATGACAACCCGGCCAACCTGCTGCTGGTGCAGACTCTGCTGGAAGACCTCGGCGCCGAAGTGCTCGCCGTGGACTGCGGCGCCTCGGCGATCAAGGCGGTGCAGCAGGACAGCTTCGACCTGGTGCTGATGGACGTGCAGATGCCGGGCATGGACGGTCGCGAGTGCACCGAGCAGATCCGCCGCTGGGAAGCCGGCCAGGGTGGCCAGGCGCTGCCCATCGTGGCGCTCACCGCCCACGCCATGGCCAACGAAAAACGCGCCTTGCTGCACAGCGGCATGGATGACTACCTGACCAAGCCGATCAGCGATCGACAACTGGCCCAGGTGGTGCAGAAATGGACCGGTTTGCCGGTCAGCCTCAACCGCACCGAACGCCAGGCCGAGCCGTACCACGGCGGCAGCGAACTGAGGGTGCTGGACCCGGATGAAGGCTTGCGCCTGGCCGCCGGCAAACCGGACCTGGCCGCCGACATGCTGGCGATGTTGCTGGCGTCGCTGGAGTCCGATCGCCTGGCGATCCGTGCCGCCCGCGATGCCGATGACCGCGCCGCGACCATCGAGCGGGTCCACCGTCTCAATGGCGCGACGCGCTACTGTGGCGTGCCGCAATTGCGCGCTGCCTGCCAGCGCAGCGAAACCCTGCTCAAGCAGGACGATCCGGAGGCGCCGCAGTCGCTGGACGAACTGGAACGGGCCATCGACCGCCTGACCTGGGCCGCGCGCCAGAGCGCCTGACCTGGGGCAAAGCTGTTTTTGCCGGCTTGGCTACACTGGCGCCATTCGATCGATCGGGAGCATGACCATGCGTGCCTTGTTTTTCAGCAGCCAGGCCTATGACCAGGACAGTTTCAACGCCGCCGCGGCGGTGCCGGACCTGGAGCTGCACTTCCAGCCCGGCCGCCTGACCGAGGACACTTCCGCCCTGGCTGCCGGCCATGAGGTGGTCTGCGCCTTCATCAACGACGACCTGTCCGCGCCGGTGCTGGAGCGCCTGGCGGCGGGCGGCACGCGGCTGATCGCGTTGCGTTCAGCGGGCTATAACCATGTCGACCTGCCCGCCGCCCGACGCCTGGGCCTGACCGTGGTGCGGGTGCCGGCCTATTCACCCCACGCCGTGGCCGAACATGCGGTCGCTCTGATCCTGGCGCTGAACCGGCGCCTGCACCGCGCCTACAACCGCACCCGCGAAGGCGATTTCAGCCTGCACGGCCTGACCGGCTTCGACCTGCACGGCAAGACCGTCGGCGTGGTCGGCACCGGCCAGATCGGCCTGGCCTTTGCCCGCATCATGGCCGGCTTCGGCTGCCAGTTGCTGGCCTACGACCCGTATCCCAACCCCGAGGTGCAAGCCCTCGGCGCCCGCTACCTGCCCCTCGACGAGCTGCTGCGCGAGTCGCGCATCATCAGCCTGCACTGCCCGCTGACACCGCAGACCAAACACCTGATCAACCCGCGCAGCCTGGCCGACCTGCAGCCGGGCGCGATGCTGATCAACACCGGCCGCGGCGCGCTGGTGGACACGCCAGCGCTGATCGAAGCGCTGAAAAGCGGCCAACTCGGCTACCTGGGCCTGGATGTCTATGAAGAAGAAGCGCAGATTTTCTTCGAAGACCGCTCCGACCTGCCGCTGCAGGATGACGTGCTGGCGCGGCTGCTGACCTTCCCCAACGTGATCATCACCGCGCACCAGGCGTTCCTCACCCGCGAGGCGCTGGCCGCCATTGCCGGCACCACCCTGGACAACATTGCCCGGTGGATGGTCGGCCAGCCGCAGAATCTGGTGGAGGGATGAGGTAGGATACGCGGCAAATTTGGAGGCCCCATGGTCGAACACGATTTCCGCTACACCCTCTTCAACCCGCAACACACCCTGATCGAATGCCGCGCGCTGGTGCCGGGCCGTTACCAGGTCACTGGCAACGGCGGCTCGATCCAGAAAGGCGACGTCCTGCTGGTCACCCTCAAGGGCAGCAAGACCTTGTCGATGCGCCTGACCGTCGACAGCGTCCGCCACCTGATCAACCCGAGCGGCCAGTGGGTCGCGGTGGCCACGGGTCCGGTCTTCGGCGAGCTGGCGATTCATCAGTGGCAGGTTAACTGTGACAGCTGCGAAGCGACCCTCGACTTCGAGTTCGCCGTCGACGCCAAGCTGGGCAAGAAAGCCCAGCAACCGGCCGCCGTGGCGCGCGTTGCCGAGCTGGGCTGGAGCACCAAGGGCGACAAGCACCAGTGCCCGAAATGCCGGGAGCAGGCGCGGTAATGAACAGGATTCTGTTGAGCGGACTGGTCGCTGCGGCCCTCGCGGGTTGCGCGGCCGAGCCGATGAAACTGGAGCAGGAACGCAGCTACGTGCTGGAGTGGATCGGTGAACGACCGCTGATGGACTACAGCCACCTGACCCTGACCCTCGCCGCGGATGGCCGGGCCTACGGCAATGCCGGCTGCAACCACTGGTTCGCGCCGTACACCCTGGAAGGCAGCACGCTGAGCTTCGGCGCCGTGGGCAGCACCCGCAAACTGTGTGCCCCGGCATTGATGGAGCAGGAAAAACGCTTCCTGCAGGCATTGACCACGGTCCAGCGCTGGGACATCTCGCCGATCGAGCAGGTCAGGTTCTGGCCCGCCGAAGGCAAGCCGCTGCGCTTCTGGCCTGAAGAAGGCTAAGCCCGGCCTGCCCAAAGCCCTTGTAGGAGTGAGCTTGCTCGCGAAGGACTGAGTTGCCGCCCATCGCGAGCAAGCTCGCTCCTACAGGAATGGCCTTAATCAAGCGCCCTTGAGCGCCTTGATCTTCTCCACCAACCCCGCCTCTGTCTGCTCGCCCATCAACTGCTCCCGTACCTTGCCTTTGTCGTCGATGATGTAAGTCACCGGCAGCGCTTCGCTGCGTGGCAGGTCATAGCGCTCGGCGGGATCTTCGGCCAGCACGGTGAAACCGATGCCCATGGCTTCACTGGCCTTCTTCAGTTCCTCGCCCTGCAAACCGTCGAAATTCACCCCGACCACGGTCACGCCCTGGGGCTGCCATTCTTTTGCGAAGTGGTTCAGTTCGGGAATCTCGACGCGGCACGGGCTGCACCATTCCGCCCAGTAGTTGAGCACTACCCAGCGTCCGTCGAGTTGTTCGGCTTTCACCGTGTTGCCGTTCTGGTCGAGGCCGTAGTCCGCACCGCAGCCACCGAGCAGCAGGCTCGCGGTGATGGCCAGGGCTGCTGCCAAACGCCTTGTCATGGGTCAATCCTTCTTCAAGATTCAAGCAAAATGCCAATACGCTGCGGTTAGAATACCCGCCACTCACAGCCAGATGCGACCCTGACATGACTGACCTGACGCTTTACCACAACCCCCGCTGCTCCAAATCCCGTGGTGCGCTGGAACTGCTCGAAGAGCGCGGGCTGGCCCCGAACGTGGTGCGCTACCTGGAAACCCCGCCCGATGCCGCCACCCTCAAGGCGCTGCTGGGCAAACTGGGCATCGGCGCCCGGCAATTGCTGCGCACTGGCGAAGACGAATACAAAAGCCTCGACCTGGCCAACCCGGCTTTGAGCGACGAGCAATTGATCGCCGCCATGGCCGAGCACCCGAAACTGATCGAGCGGCCGATCCTGGTCGCCGGCGACAAGGCCGTGATCGGTCGTCCGCCCGAGAAGGTGCTGGAGATCCTGCCGTGAGCCAGCCCTACATCCTGATTCTGTATTACAGCCGCCATGGCTCCACCAGCGAGATGGCCCGGCAGATCGCCCGCGGCGTCGAACTGGCCGGCCTGGAAGCACGCCTGCGCACCGTGCCGGCGATTTCCACCGAGTGCGAAGCGGTGTCGCCGTCGATCCCCGAGACCGGCGCCCTGTACGCCACCCTCGACGACCTGCGCCACTGCGCGGGCCTGGCCATGGGCAGCCCGACCCGCTTCGGCAACATGGCCGCGCCGCTCAAGTACTTCATCGATGGCACCAGCAGCCTGTGGCTGAGTGGTGGGCTGGTGGGCAAACCAGCGGCGGTGTTCACCTCCACCGCCAGCCTGCATGGCGGCCAGGAATCAACCCTGCTGTCGATGCTGCTGCCGTTGATGCACCACGGCATGCTGATCATGGGCCTGCCTTACAGCGAGTCGGCGCTGATCGAAACCCGTGGCGGCGGCACGCCGTATGGCGCGAGCCACCATGCCGGCGCCGATGGCAAGCGTGACCTGGATGCCGACGAAATAGCCTTGTGCCGCGCCCTTGGCCAGCGCCTGGCGAACACCGCCAAGCACCTGGAGAACGGCCGTGGCTAAGAAGCCGAAGATCCTTCCTGCGCTGGAATGGCTGGAGCCGCGCGTACGCCTGACCCGAGCGCTGAGCCTGGCCGCATTCTTCGCGCTGATCGCCTTGCTGATCGTCAACACCCTGTTCTTCACCGACCTGCACGGTGCTCGACCGTGGGTGGTTCTCGGCATTCAGTTGCTACCACTGGCGCTGGTAGCGCCGGGCATGCTGGGCGGCAGCGCGCGGGCCCATGCCTGGATGTGCTTCGTGCTGAACCTGTATTTCATCACTGGCGTGGAAGCCGCGTTCGACCCGTCGCGGGCGCTGTTTGGCTGGCTGGAAGTGGTGATCAGCCTGAAGCTGTTCGTCTGTGCGCTGCTGTATATCCGCTGGCGGTTTCAGTACGACCGGCGGTTGGCGGGAGAAGGCGCTGTTTGATTTGAAAGGCTCGCGGGTTGACGCAGAACCTGTAGGAGCGGCCGTTAGCCGCTCCTACAGGTTCCGCGACGAATCACTGTGGTTGCTGGAAATCAGTGATTGACCGTATGCGCCAGCATCACCGACAACTGGCACAGCGGTCGCCCGCTCTCGGCATGCCACTGGTTGAACGCCGCTTGCACCAGGGCCAGATCACGCTGGCTGGTGGGCTTTTTGTCGATCACTTCCTGAGCGATCAGCGCGGCGGCCATGTCATCGGTGGGGATGAAGGTGTCCTTGCCGACCATCCGCAAAAAGCGTGGCGCCGATAACCCGCCCAACTGGTTGCCATGTTTGGTCAGGTACTTCCACAGCCCGGTGATGTCGGTTACCGGCCAGTCGGCGATCAGCGCGCCGAAACTGCCTTTGTCCTTCTGCACATCGAGCACCATCTGCGCATTGCGCGGCACGCTCTTGAGCTTGCCCAGGTGACGGATCACCCGGGTGTCCTGCATCAGCCGCTCCAGGTGCTCGCCGCCCATCAACACGACTTTCTCCGGATCGAAACCGAAGAACACTTCTTCGAACGCCGGCCACTTGGCGTCCACCAGGCTGTGCTTGAGCCCGGCGCGGAAGACCCGCAGGGCCAGGGTCGAGAGATAGCGGTCATCACCGATGGCACGCAACTGAGCCGGAGTTTTCGGCTGGGGCAGGTACGCCTCCAGTGCCGCGGCGGAGCCGAAGCGGTTCAGACAGTACTCATACAGCCACTGGTAATCGCGCATGGGTCAGATATTCAGCACATTGACGAAACGCGGGGTGGCCGTTTCATCGATGGAGAGGCTGGTGAAGTCGAACAGGTTGCGGTCGGCGAGCTGCGACGGCACCACGTTCTGCAGGCTGCGGAAGATGCTGTCGGTACGGCCCGGGGTTTTGCGCTCCCATTCCACCAGCATGTCCTTGACCACCTGACGCTGCAGGTTTTCCTGGGAGCCGCAGAGGTTGCACGGGATGATCGGGAATTGCTTCATGTCCGAATAGGCCTGGATGTCCTTCTCGGAGCAGTAGGCCAGCGGGCGGATCACCACGTTACGGCCGTCGTCGGCACGCAGCTTCGGCGGCATCGCTTTCATGGTGCCGTTGAAGAACATGTTGAGGAAGAAGGTCTCGACGATGTCGTCGCGGTGGTGACCGAGGGCCATCTTGGTCGCACCGATCTCGTCGGCGAAGGTGTACAGCGTGCCGCGGCGCAGGCGCGAACACAGCGAGCAGGTGGTCTTGCCTTCCGGGATCAGTTCCTTGACCACCGAGTAGGTGTCTTTCTCGACGATGTGGTACTCGACGCCGAGGGTCGCCAGGTAAGCCGGCAGCACATCCTCGGGGAAGCCGGGCTGCTTCTGGTCCATGTTCACCGCGACGATCTCGAACTTGATCGGCGCCACTTTCTGCAGGTGCAGCAGAACGTCGAGCATGGTGTAGCTGTCCTTGCCGCCAGACAGGCAGACCATGACCTTGTCGCCATCTTCGATCATGTTGTAGTCGGCGATGGCTTCGCCGGCGAGGCGCCGAAGGCGTTTTTGCAGTTTGTTCTGGTTGACCGAAAGGGTGCCCATAGCGCTTGAATCCGCGAGGTGTGACAAAAGGCGCGTATTTTACGCATAAACCACCGCAGGACACAGACCCCTCCGATAAAGACTGCGAGGGAATCAAGCCCGATCCTGACAGCGCGATTTGCTCTAAAAAAGCGGGTTTGTGCAGCGAACGCCTTTCTATACTGCGACATAAGACCGCACCAATAGCGGCCTGTCCTGTCCGGCCCTGCCTTGTGGGCCCCGGGTTTTGCTCGAGAAGTCGCCAAGTGGCGATCAGGCAATGTTCGTACAAAACCTAGCAAGCGCTCCGTTTGGGGGGCGACTGGAAACGACGTAGGAGTGATTGGCATGATCCATCACGTTGTAGGGCTGTTCACACACCCCGACCAGGAATGGCGGGAAATCCGTGGCGAAGAAGAATCCATCAGCCACATGTACCTCACCCACACCCTGATACTGGCGGCAATTCCTGCGGTATCGGCGTTTATCGGCACCACCCAGGTCGGCTGGGTCATCGGCGAGCGCGCCCCGGTCATGCTGACCATGGAAAGCGCAATATGGATGACCGTCATGTCCTACCTGGCCATGATCGCTGGCGTTGCGGTCATGGGCGCCTTCATCCACTGGATGGCGCGTACCTACGACGCCAACCCGAGCCTGGCGCAATGCATCGCGTTCGCCACCTACACCGCTACCCCGCTGTTCATCGGCGGCCTGGCGGCGCTTTACCCACACCTGTGGCTGGGGATGATCGTCGGCACGGCGGCCATCTGCTACACGGTCTACTTGCTCTACGTCGGGCTGCCGACCTTCATGAACATCCCTTCGGATGAAGGGTTCCTGTTCTCGAGTTCGGTGCTGGCCGTCGGGCTGGTGGTACTGGTTGCCATCATGGCGTTCACCGTCATCACCTGGGGACTGGGCGTGGGGCCCGTCTACACCAATTAGAAAAAATGCCAGCAACTTAGGGGCAATACCGTCAGGCCGCCGCAAGGCGGCCTGACTTCGTCTGCGGACCGACGGTCTCGGCAGCGTGCTCATGGTTGCGGCATAATCGCCGCTCAGGAGTATCCGACCACATGCCAGAGCTGCTCAAAACCCGCGTCGAAGACTGCTACAAGCAAGCCGAAGCCTTTTTCAAACGTCCCTTCCACCGCCCCGACGTCAGCTTCAAGCTGCGCGGGCAGAAAGCCGGTGTCGCCCATCTGCACGAGAACCTGCTGCGCTTCAATCTCCAGTTGTACAAGGAGAACAGCGAGGATTTCCTGCGCCAGACCGTCGCCCACGAGGTCGCCCATCTGGTGGCGCATCAGTTGTTCGGCGACCGTATCCAGCCGCATGGCGAGGAATGGCAACTGATCATGCGAGGGGTCTATGAACTGCCGCCCAATCGCTGCCACAACTACGACGTCAAGCGCCGCACTGTGACCCGCTATATCTACCGCTGCCCGTGCGCCGGGAGTGATTTCCCGTTTTCAGCGCAGCGCCACGGGCTGGTCAGGCAGGGACGGCGCTACTTGTGCCGGCGCTGCCGGCAGACACTGGTGTTTAGCGGAGAAACGCGGGTGGAGTAAGCCTCACCCGCGTCGTCCGACCTCGACACACCGGCCACAAAAAAGCCCATCCGAAGATGGGCTTTTTGCAGTGCGCGATTCGCTTAGCGAACAGCCGGGCCTTCAGCCACGCCCAGGTCATCGACCGGACGGGTTTCAGTCAGCGGCGAACCACCGGAATCCAGCTCTTTGTGCAGCTTGTCTTCGTCCAGTTCCTTGACCCACTTGGCCACAACCACGGTGGCAACAGCGTTACCGATCAGGTTGGTCAGGGCACGGGCTTCGGACATGAAGCGGTCGATACCGAGGATCAGCGCCAGGCCGGCAACCGGCAGATGGCCGACAGCGGACAGGGTTGCCGCCAGAACGATGAAGCCGCTACCGGTGACGCCAGCAGCACCTTTGGACGCAACCAGCAGCACCAGCAGCAGGGTGATCTGGTGACCGATGTCCATCGGGGTGTCGGTGGCCTGGGCGATGAACACCGCAGCCATGGTCAGGTAGATCGAAGTACCGTCGAGGTTGAACGAGTAGCCAGTCGGGATCACCAGGCCAACCACGGATTTCTTCGCGCCCAGGCGCTCCATCTTGGTCAGCATGCGTGGCAGCGCGGATTCCGAGGAGGAAGTACCGAGCACGATCATCAGTTCTTCACGGATGTAGCGGATCAGTTTCAGAACGCTGAAACCGTGAGCGCGAGCGATACCGCCGAGGATCACCAGGATGAACAGCAGGCAGGTGACGTAGAAGCAGGCCATCAGGTAGCCCAGCTGCACCAGGGAACCCACGCCGTACTGGCCGATGGTGAAGGCCATGGCACCGAAGGCACCGACCGGAGCCAGCTTCATGATCATGTTGATGATGTTGAACATGACATGGGCGAAGCGGTCGATCATGTCCAGCAGCGGACGACCGTAGGCACCCAGGCGATGCAGGGCGAAACCGAAGATCACCGAGAACATCAGCACTTGCAGGATGTCGCCGTTGGCGAAGGCGCCGACCACGGTGTTAGGAATGATGTTGAGCAGGAAGCCAATGGTGGTCTGCTGCGCGCCGGCGGCGGCGTAGGCTGCCACGCTGCTGGCGTTCAGGGTCGACACGTCGATGTGCATGCCAGCGCCAGGCTGGACTACGTTGACCACGACCAGGCCGATGACCAGAGCGATGGTGGAAACGATTTCGAAGTACAGCAGCGCGTAGCCGCCAGTCTTGCCCACCGATTTCATGCTCTGCATGCCGGCGATGCCGCTCACCACGGTGCAGAAGATGATGGGAGCGATGACCATCTTGATCAGTTTGACGAAGCCGTCACCCAGCGGCTTGAGGGCCACACCGGTTTCGGGATAGTAGTGGCCCAGCAGGATACCGATGGTGATCGCTACCAACACCTGGATATACAGCGATTTGTAAAGTGGCTGACGGGTTGTCGTCATGGCTATTTCCTCAAGGGTACCGGCCCGTCCTTCCCAGGACGCGAGGCACCTGACTCGCGAACCCTCCTGCACTGGAGGGATTTGTTGTGTCGAGCTGCGTGGCAGAACTCTGCGAGGTTCATAGCAAGCGCGATGCCAATTTGCGCCGTTGAGGTGCAACCCCATGTTTTCGGGGGTTTCGCTGCACAATCCAGTGGCATTCATGCAGCGCGCACTTGGCGGATTTCCGCCCGTGGCGGGATTTATCCGGTTTGGCTTGGCGGTAATCCGCCTACAAGCCGTGGGGAAATGGCTGGCGGGCGGAAATCCGCCAACGCGGGCGTGGCGCGTCAGTCCACCAGAAAACGAATACGGAAGGCGGCACCGCCCAGAGGCGAGTCGGTGAGGGTGAGATGGGCGTCATAGCTGTCGATGATGTCCTTGACCACGGCAAGGCCGATGCCCTGCCCCGGGTTCTGCCGGTCCAGCCGCTCGCCGCGCTGCAGAATCCGCTCGCGCTGATCGGCCGGCACGCCAGGACCATCGTCCTCGACGCACAGCTCCAGCTCGGCGCCGTTCTGAACCAGGCTGACCCTCACCTGCCCCAGGCACAGGCGCCAGGCGTTTTCCAGCAAGTTGCCGAGCAGTTCCAGCAAGGCGCCCTGCTCCATCGGCACCCGCGCATCATCGGCCATGGCGAAATCGACCTGCACCGTCTTGTCGCGGTAGACCTTGGCCAGGGTGCCGCACAGGCTCTCCACCAAGGGTCGCAATTGCACCTGATGGCGTACCAGACCGCTCTTGCGCAGGCTGGCGCGCTGCAACTGGTAGTCGATCTGCTGGCTCATACGCTCGATCTGGCTTTGCAGCACCCACGCCTGCTCGCGCTCTTCGGGGCGCTGGGCCATGCTTTCGCTAACGCCCTGCAGCACCGCCAGTGGCGTTTTCAGACTATGGGCCAGATCGCCAAGGGAGTCCCGATAACGCCCGCGCTGCTCGCGCTCGCTGTGCAGCAGGCGGTTCAGGGATCGGGTCAAGCGCAGCAGTTCGCGGGGGTGCTCGCCGCTCAGGCCTTCACGGGCGCCGGACTCAACCTCGTCCAACTCCACGCTCATCTGTCGCAACGAACGCAGGCCCCAGGTCAGTCCGGCCCAGAGCAGCAGCAACAGCACCAACAGCGCGGCACCAAACCCCAGGTAGAGTTTTTCCCTCAGGCCGCTGATGGTCTGCAGGTACTCGCGCACCGGTTGCAGGGCCACGATGCTGAACGCGGCGTTCTTGCCGCCGAGCAGCTTGACCTCGACGTCGTAAACGAAGAATTCCTCACCGTCGTCCTGGCGGATCCGCGCGAACTCGTTGCCGCGACCGTCGTAGCGCGGCTGATAGTTGATGTTTTCGTTGGCGGTGGCCCGCGAGCGCCAGACCAGATTGCCCTGACGGTCGTAGATGTAGCCCAGCAGGCGACTGTCGGGCAGGTTGAAGCGCTCGTCCGGCAGCAGCACCGGCATCATCAATTCGTTGTTTTCGATCCGCGCGGCGGAAATCAGCGTGGTCACGTCCGACGCCAAGCGCTGCTCGATGGACTCCTGCAAGGCCAGGCTGAAAGCCTTCTGCAACGCCGGCAGCAGCGCCAGCATGAACAGCAGCGCCAGCACGGCGGCCGCCAGCATCAGGCGCACGCGCAGCGAACGGATCATCGGCAGCGCTCGGTGAACAGGTAGCCGAGGCCACGCACGGTGTCGATCGGTTTGAAGCCCTGGCTGCCTTCCAGCTTGCGCCGCAGACGGCCGACCAGCACTTCGATGACGTTCGGGTCGCGCTCCTCGTCGTCCGGATAGAGTTGTTCCATCAGGCGTTCCTTGGCGACCACCTGTTGGTGATGGCGCATCAGGTATTCGAGGATGCGGTATTCGTAGGCGGTCAGCGCCAGCGGCTGCTCATCCAGCAGGGCCTGCTTGCGATTCAGGTCAAGGCGCAGCGGGCCGGCGGTGATGGTGGCCTGGGTGAAGCCGCTGGAGCGGCGCAGCAAGGCGTTCAGGCGCGCTTCCAGCTCTTCGAACTGGAACGGCTTGACCACATAATCGTCGGCACCAGCAGCCAGGCCCTCGACCTTGTCCTGCCAGTTGCCACGGGCGGTGAGAATCAGGATCGGGAAGGTCTTGCCTTGGGCCCGCAGGCGGCCGATCAGTTCCAGTCCGCTCATGCCGGGCAGGCCAAGATCGATCACCGCCAGGTCGTGGTTGAACTGCTCGGCCTGGTAGAGCGCCTCTTCTCCGTCACCCACCGCTTCGACCACGTGCCCGCTTTCGCTCAAGCGACTGTAGAGGTGGTGGCGCAACAGCGCTTCATCCTCGACCACCAACAGTTTCATCACCTTCTCCCTTTGCAGTGCGCGGCGCGCAGAATAACAGCGAACCGGCCCTGTCCAGGGGCCGGTTCATCAAGCCTGGGCACGTGGTCAGAACCGGTAGTTGGCCGACAGGTAGGTCTGCGCGCTGCTGTCCAGGCGCAACGCCCCCAACTTGTTGCCGCCGCTTTCGGCCAACTCGGTGGTCGCGTTGCTACGCAGGTAACGGTAGCCCAGCTCTACGGAGGTGTTGTCGCTGACTTGCTGCAACACGCCCGCTTGCAGGCCGACCGCGTAACCGATGTCACTGTCGCGGCTGGCGCCTGGGGAGTCCTGAGTTAGCTTGGTCAAGCCAGCGGTTGCGCCGCCAAACAGCTTGGTGCTGCCGCCGACCGGATAGAACAGATCGTAACTGCCGAGCAGATTTTCCTGACGCAGTTTGAGGCCGTTATGGGTACCCGAGACATTGTCGTAGGTGGCGTAGTAGCGTCCTTGGTCATTGATCTTGCCGAGGCGGATGCCCCAGGTGTCGTCCTTGCCGATGATCCCGTCGCTGTTGAGGTGGCCGACGTTCTCGGTGAGCAGCCCGGATTTCTTGACCTTGTCGCTGGTCTGACCATAGGTGACGCTGGCGAAGGTGTCGTCGGCGGCCTGGACGGCCATGCTTGTGCCAAGGAAAGTCAGGGCGGCCAGCAGGGTGTTGAGGTTTTTCATGGGGATGTTCTCCACAGTGCTGCGGGTTTGGGAAATTGAGGTCTAGAGTAAGTACCTGGCCCTGAACCGCCGCTGAACCCGACCTGAACGCTGGCTGAACGCCTTTGATGTTTCGAATCCATGCGTTGAAACCCCATGCATTGAATTCAGGAGTACCGATCATGCGATTACTGTTTGCGGCCGTGCTGCTCGGCGCTGCCGGCCTGGCCCAGGCCGCCGTGCAAACCCGCGAGATTCCCTATCAGGATGCCGACGGCAAACGCCTGGTCGGCTACTACGCCTACGACGACGCAGTGAAGGGCCCGGTGCCGGGTGTGGTCGTGGTGCATGAATGGTGGGGCCTGAACGACTACGCCAAGCGCCGCGCCCGCGACCTCGCGGCGCTGGGCTACAGCGCCCTGGCCATCGACATGTACGGCGACGGCAAGAACACCGAGCACCCGGCCGACGCCCTGGCGTTCATGCAGGCTGCCCTGAAAGACCCGGCCACCTCGGCCAAGCGCTTCGATGCCGGGGTCAAGCTGCTGAAAATCCAGCCGCAGACCGACAAGGAACGTATCGCCGCCATTGGCTACTGCTTCGGCGGCAAGGTGGTGCTCGACGCCGCCCGCCGCGGTGAGTCGCTGGCCGGCGTGGCCAGCTTCCACGGCGCCCTGGTGACCGACACGCCGGCCACACCCGGCAGCGTGAAGACCAAGATTCTGGTGGAACACGGCGGCGCTGACAGCATGGTCACACCGCAGCAGGTTCAGGCGTTCAAGGACGAGATGAATGCGGCGAATGCCTCGTTCGAATTCGTCACCCTCGAGGGCGCCAAGCACGGTTTCACCAACCCGGACGCCGACCGCCTCAGCCATGGCGAACATGGCGGGCCGGACATCGGCTACAACAAGGCGGCGGACGAGAGTTCCTGGGCGGACCTGCAGGCGTTCTTCAAGAAGATTTTCTGATGCTTCACCGCTTCGCGACGGTTCGGCGCCCCGACAAGCTCGCTCCTACAGAATCGCTGTCCCCGTAGGCGCGAGCTTGTCGGAGCGCCGAACCGTCGCGATCAGCCCCAACGCCCTACCCTCTGGCCCCCCGCTACCGCCCACGGCACAATACCCGCCATGAACCGACTCCCTTCCTGCTGCTCCCCCCTCCAGCACCACTGGCCCTTGCCTCGCCCGGTCCCCGGTGTGCAGTTGGTCAGTTGCGCCTTCGATCCGGCGCACCTCGCCAGCGACGATTTCCAGCGCGCCGCCATCGAGCAGACGCCGGCCCTGCAACGTTCAGTGGCCAAGCGCCAGGCCGAATACCTCGCCGGCCGGGCCTGCGCCCGCGCCGCGCTGCAACGCCTCGATGGCCGCGACTATGTACCCGCCACCGGCGATGACCGCGCACCGATCTGGCCAGCCGGCATCAGCGGCTCGATCACCCACGGCAAGGGCTGGGCCGCCGCAGTGGTGGCACGCAGCAGTGATTGCGCGGGGCTGGGGCTGGATCAGGAAAACTTGTTGGACGACGAACGCGCCGAGCGCCTGGCCAAGGAAATCCTCACCGAGGCCGAGCTGCTCCGCCTGGACTCGGTGCGGGTCGGGCTTACCGTCACCCTGACCTTCTCGCTCAAGGAAAGCCTGTTCAAGGCGCTCTATCCGCTGGTGCTCAAGCGCTTCTATTTCGAACACGCCGAAGTGCTGGAGTGGAACGACGCCGGCCACGCGCGCCTGCGCCTGCTCACCGACCTGTCGCCGGAATGGCACCACGGTCGCGAGCTGGAAGGACAGTTCTGTCTGATGGGCGAGCAGTTGCTGAGTCTGGTCGCGGTCTGATTCAGGAAAGCAGCGGGCAGTGTTCGCAATGCCCCACCCACTGCACTTTGTAGCTCAGGCAGCAGGTACGCCGTCGGCGGCGGCCTTGTTGGTCGTAGGACACTGCGGCGAACAACGGGCTGTCCGGCGCCTCCAGCCACGCCTTCGCCTGCGCGCCGGCCTGCTGCTCCAGGCAGTCCCCGGCATTGCCCCAGAGCACCGCGCTCGCCACGCCGCCAAGCCTCGCCAGACGCTCGATCAGCGGCGGCAGATGGCTTTCGATCGCTTGTGCCAGTCCATCCAGTCCATCATCGGAGTGAAAGCCGACGGGCAAGCCGCGCTCGTCCAGCGCTATCCGCAACCCGCTTGACAGCCGGGGCGCTCGTCCGGCCAGCGCTTCGCGCCAGAGCAACATGAAGTAGTACTTGGACCATTGCGACACCAGCACCGGTAGCTGCGCCGGCATCAACTCCGGGCCATAGAGCGCCAGCAGTAGCGCATGAAAACGCTGCGGCTCCAGCAGTTCATCCAGCGTAACCGCCTCACTCATTGCGCACCCGGCGTCTGCTCACGGGGCCAGCTCAGGCTGAAGCAGGCGCCGCCCAGGTGCACGCTCTTGCCGATCAGCGCGCGACCGTTATGCCAGTGGATGATGCGCCGGACGATGGACAACCCCAACCCATGGCCACCGGAAGACCGCGTGCGGCTGTCATCAAGACGGGTAAAGGGGGTGAAGATCCGGTCCCAGGCAGTTTCCGGAACGCCGGGACCGTCGTCCTCGACATCGATTCGGCAACGCTGCAGCCCCAACTGATAACTGAGGCTGACCTCGGTTTCGGCATGGCGCATGGCATTGCTCACCAGATTCTGCAGGGCACGGTGCAGGTAGCGCGGCTCGGCCTCGACCCAGGCACCCTGGGCATCCTCACCGCCCTGGCACGTCCCGCGCACCACCCGTACTTCGCGGCGCAACGGCGCCAGCTCGGCGATTACCTGATCGAGCAAGGCATCCAGGTCGACCCGCTGGAAATGCAGGGCCGGCGCGCCCTGTTCGAGGCGGGCATACATCAGCATTTCGTCGACCAGCTTGTCGAGGTCCTGAATGTCGTTGTCCATGCCGGCCAGGTACTTCTCGCGGGCTTGGTCGTTGCTGGCGCTGGCGATCATTTCGAGGCCGAAGCGCAGCCGTGCAACGGGCGTGCGCAACTCATGGGACACCGCCCGCACCAGCTCGCGCTGGATGGTCAATGAGCGCTGCAAGTGCTCGGCCATGCCATTGAAGGCTTCGGCCAGCCGCCCCACCGAATCGGCGCCCTGCACCACCACCCGGGTTTCCAGGCTGCCCTGGGTGATCTGCGTCGCGGCCGTTTCGACCTTGGACAGGCGCCGCTCCAGTTGTCGCACCAGCAGGTAGACCACCAGCCCGATCAGGCTCAGGCCAAGGGCGGCGATGAGCACCAGCAGTTGCGTGGGGTATGGATTCATCTGGTACAGCGGGCCAATTTCCAGCACCCAGGGCGTTCCGGAGATACCGGCGAACACGCGAATCGAGTTGCCCTCCTTGCCCAGCGCCATCACCGTATCGCCTTCTTCGACCCGGCGGCGCTGGTCTTCGTCCATGTCCGCATCGGTCTGCGCCAGCAAACGCAGGTCGAAGCCAAAACCCTTGCTCTGCTTGAGTTCTGCCAGGCGCCGGGCCTGTTCCGCCACCGGATAGCGGATCAATTCGTCCACCAGCAGGTAGATCGTGGCGCGGGCCAATTGCTCGCTGATCTGCTGCACATCGCCGGTCAGCAGCAGGTCCTGCCCCTTGAGCTGGCTGATGACCCGCGCCGCATGGGGACCGGTGTGCTCCACCAGCACCTGGCCGCGCTGCAGGCGGGTGCGCTGGCTGCCGTCGATGCCGACCTCGTTGCTGCTCTGCAACGCCAGGGGAATACCCAACAGTCGCTCCCACAGGGCCACGGCGCGGGTGCGCTCGACGCTGTTCATGCGCGTCAGGTTGTCGGCCATCAGGGTGAAGGTGCCGTGGGCCAGGCGCTCGCGGTACTGGTCGGAGCGCACTTCGTTGAGCAGGTGCAGGCTGAGGACGCCGAGCACCGCCACCAGCACCAGGACGCCAAGCATGCCGCCGTAGATCCGCAGGAAGATCGAGTTCATTCGGGCAGGCCCATAGCCTCGGCGGCCTCGCGTACGAACAGGTAACCCTTGCCGCGGATGGTCTTGATCATTCGTGGGTGGATCGGGTCGTCGCCAATCCGCGGGCGGATGCGCGAGATGCGCACATCGATGGAACGGTCCTGGCCGTCGTAACCGACGCCGCGCAGGGAGGTGAAGATTTCTTCCCGCGAGAGAATCCGCCCGGCGTTGCTCACCAGTAGCCAGAGCAGGTCGAATTCGGCGCTGGTCAGTTCGATGCTGGCCTCGCCGAGCCAGGCCTCGCGCAGGGTGCTGTCGACCCGCAGCGGACCGAATTGCAGCGCTCGCCGCTCTGTGGTGGTGACGGGGCTTTCGCTGCGCCGCAACAGGGCGTTGATCCGCGCCAGCAGCAGGCGCGGACGCACCGGCTTGCACACATAGTCGTCAGCGCCCAGGTCCAGGCCCTGGACCTGATCGAGGTCGTCGCTGCGCGCGGTGAGCATCAGGATCGGCCCGGCATAGCGCTGGCGCACTTTGCGGCAGATGCTCAGGCCGTCTTCGCCGGGCAGCATCAGGTCGAGGATCACCAGGTCCGGCTGCTCGTTGATGATCCGCGCCACAGCCTTGGCGCCGTCGCCCTCGACCTCGACGCTGAAGCCATTGGCCTGGAGGTATTCGCGGGTCAGTTCGGCGAGACGCTGGTCATCCTCGACAATCAACACCTGACTGCTCTGCTGCTCCACGGGCCACCTCTGCTTGTTGTTATGGGATCGACGCCACCGCCATCACCAAAGGGCAACATCGGCCCCGGATACTACGATGCGCACCGGCCACTGCCAACCGCGCGCACGGGCGAGGCAAATAGCCTGCCAATGACCTCGGTCAGCGGTGTTTTTTGTGATAGGGTTCGCGCCCCCAAAAATCCCTTCGTCGCCTTTTCTTACATTAAAAAAGGATGACAGGCGGTCTCATCGCGGCAGGACGGGGCCTACAGCGTTTTGTTCAATTTCACTCACAATCTACCCACAAGTTATCCACAGGCCGCCGCCTTGCAATACCCCCGAGACCGCATTATCTTGTATCTCAGTCGCAGCAAAACACTACATCTTGGGTTTTCACGAAATTCCCAAGCACAAGACAAGCATCGAACTCAAGCCCTTCAGCGGCTGTTTTTTTTGCTTGAACTTAAAGTGATTTCAGCAGCCAAACCGCTCCTGCGGAGGCGACCGTTGCAAGCCCTTTGAGGGACTTGTTCCGGGTATGGGTAGTGCAGGCCAGGGCCGCACCCCCAACAGCAACAGATTTTGGGTTGTCGACCCAAGACTTTTGACTTCGGCCAGGGAGCGGCATGCGAATGCCCCTTTTTCCTGATCCGTCCCGAAGTCGGGTATGTGCCCAGAGCGGCGCGCGAGAGCCTTTGAGCCACGCGCGTGCCAGGTGCCTGTCGGGCTTTTGGATGGAACGGTTGGCGCCCACCCGGCGCCTAAACAAACTTAAAGAACGTGGAGACACCCATGCAAACCGACACAACTCGCGAGAACCCGCAGGCCAAGGCGCCGCAGGCCGCAGATTCGAATCAGGATCTGGCAGCGACCGCCCCTGGCCAACTGCGCGTGATCAAGCGTAACGGCACTGTCGTTCCTTACACCGACGACAAGATCACCGTAGCCATCACCAAAGCGTTCCTTGCAGTTGAGGGCGGCACCGCCGCCGCGTCGTCGCGTATCCACGACACCGTCGCGCGCCTGACCGAACAGGTCACCGCGACCTTCAAGCGCCGCATGCCTTCCGGCGGCACCATCCATATCGAAGAGATCCAGGACCAGGTCGAACTGGCCCTGATGCGCGCCGGCGAACAGAAAGTCGCCCGCGACTACGTGATCTACCGCGACCAGCGTGCCCGTGAGCGCGCCACCCGCAGCAACACCGACGCCGTCGTGCAACCGCACCCGAGCATCCGCATCACCCTGGCCGACGGCAGCCTGTCGCCGCTGGACATGAACCGCCTGAACACCATCATCACCGAGGCCTGCGAAGGCCTGGCCGAAGTCGATGGCGAGCTGATCCAGCGCGAAACCCTGAAGAACCTGTACGACGGCGTGGCCATCAAGGACGTCAACACCGCCCTGGTGATGACCGCCCGTACCCTGGTAGAGCGCGAGCCGAACTACTCCTTCGTCACCGCCCGCCTGCTGATGGACACCCTGCGCGCCGAAGGCCTGGGCTTCCTCGAAGTCGCCGACGCCGCCACCCACCACGAGATGGCCGACCTGTACGCCAAGGCACTGCCGGCCTACATCGCCAAGGGTGTCGAATTCGAACTGCTCGACCCGGCCCTCGCGACCTTCGACCTCGACCGCATGGGTCAGGCGATCAATCACGAGCGTGACCAGCAATTCACCTACCTCGGCCTGCAGACCCTGTACGACCGCTACTTCATCCACAAGGATGGCGTGCGCTTCGAACTGCCGCAGGTGTTCTTCATGCGCGTTGCCATGGGCCTGGCCCTGGGCGAGAAAGACCGTGAAGCCCGTGCGATCGAGTTCTACAACCTGCTGTCGTCCTTCGACTACATGGCGTCGACCCCGACCCTGTTCAACGCCGGTACCCTGCGTCCGCAACTGTCGAGCTGCTACCTGACCACCGTGCCAGACGACCTGTCGGGCATCTACCACGCGATCCACGACAACGCCATGCTGTCGAAATTCGCCGGTGGCCTGGGCAACGACTGGACCCCGGTGCGCGCGCTGGGCTCCTACATCAAGGGCACCAACGGCAAATCCCAGGGCGTCGTGCCGTTCCTGAAAGTGGTCAACGACACCGCCGTCGCGGTCAACCAGGGCGGCAAGCGCAAAGGCGCTGTCTGTGCCTACCTGGAAACCTGGCACCTGGACATCGAAGAATTCATCGAGCTGCGAAAGAACACCGGTGATGACCGTCGTCGTACCCACGACATGAACACCGCCAACTGGATCCCTGACCTGTTCATGAAGCGCGTCTTCGATGACGGCAAGTGGACCCTGTTCTCGCCATCGGAAGTGCCAGACCTGCACGACCTGACCGGCAAGGCCTTCGAAGAGCGCTACGAGTACTACGAAGCCCTGACCGAGTACAACAAGATCAAGGTGTTCAAGACCATCCAGGCCAAAGACCTGTGGCGCAAGATGCTCTCGATGCTGTTCGAGACCGGCCACCCATGGCTGACCTTCAAGGATCCGTGCAACCTGCGCAGCCCGCAGCAGCACGTGGGCGTGGTCCACAGCTCGAACCTGTGCACCGAGATCACCCTGAACACCAACAAGGACGAGATCGCCGTCTGCAACCTGGGCTCGATCAACCTGCCGAACCACATCGTCGACGGCAAACTCGACCACACCAAACTGCAACGCACCGTGAACACTGCCGTGCGCATGCTGGATAACGTGATCGACATCAACTACTACTCCGTGCCGCAGGCTCGCAACTCGAACCTCAAGCACCGTCCGGTCGGCCTCGGCATCATGGGCTTCCAGGACGCGCTGTACCTGCAACACATCGCCTACGGTTCCGACGCTGCCGTCGAGTTCGCCGACCGTTCGATGGAAGCGGTCAGCTACTTCGCCATCCAGGCCTCCTGTGACCTGGCCGACGAGCGCGGTGCCTACGAGACCTTCCAGGGTTCGCTGTGGTCCAAAGGCGTGCTGCCGCTGGACTCGCAACAGATCCTGATCGAGGCCCGTGGCGCCAAGTACATCGACGTCAACCTCGAAGAGCACCTGGACTGGGCACCGGTTCGCGAGCGCGTACAAAAAGGTATTCGTAACTCGAACATCATGGCCATCGCGCCGACCGCGACCATCGCCAACATCACCGGCGTGTCGCAGTCCATCGAGCCGACCTACCAGAACCTGTACGTGAAATCGAACCTGTCGGGCGAATTCACCGTGATCAACCCGTACCTGGTTCGCGACCTCAAGGCCCGCGGTCTGTGGGACTCGGTCATGATCAACGACCTGAAGTACTACGACGGTTCCGTGCAGCAGATCGAGCGTATCCCGCAAGAGCTGAAAGACCTGTACGCCACCGCGTTCGAAGTTGAAACCAAGTGGATCGTCGATGCCGCCAGCCGTCGCCAGAAGTGGATCGACCAGGCGCAGTCGCTGAACCTGTACATCGCCGGCGCCTCGGGCAAGAAGCTGGACGTGACCTACCGCATGGCCTGGTTCCGTGGTCTGAAAACCACCTACTACCTCCGTGCCCTGGCCGCGACCAGCACCGAGAAGTCGACCATCACCACCGGCAAGCTCAATGCCGTTTCCAGCGGTGGCGACAACAGCGCCCCGGTCCAGGCCCAGGCCGCTCCGGCCGCAGCCCCTGTTCCAGCGCCAGTGCCTAAAGCCTGCGCGATCGACGAGCCGGACTGCGAAGCCTGCCAATAAGGTGATCGTGAGGCTTCCTTCGGGAAGCCTCACTGCTGCCAGGATGAACGGCGTACTCGTGATCGAGGCCGACGCCGTCCCTGAGCCAGAAACAAAAAGACCGAAGCCCCAAGGCTCCGGCTCTCAGATTTTGCGTGCACTGCAGTACCCGAACGCAAGCACCGCAACCAAGATCCACTGGCCATACTGAACATGGCCCTCAAGCAGGAGACCCACCATGCTGAGCTGGGACGAATTCGACAAAGAAGACGGCGAAGCCACCGCCAAAAGCGGTAATGCCCAAGCCGCTGCCACCGGTATCGACAAACTCGACAGCGCCGGCGGTGCCGCCGCCCTCGAAGCCCGCGCCGTGACCAGCAACGACTCTGACGCGGTGATCCGCGCCAAGGCCGCCCTGGACGACCTCGACATCGCCGAAGGCCTGGCCGAGCTGGAAGGCTCCGCCGCCCGCGTTGCCGTTGACGAAAAGCGCATGATCAACTGCCGCGCCGACCTCAACCAACTGGTCCCGTTCAAGTACGACTGGGCCTGGCAGAAGTACCTGGACGGCTGCGCCAACCACTGGATGCCGCAAGAGGTCAACATGACCGCGGACATCGCCCTGTGGAAGAGCCCGGAAGGCCTGACCGATGACGAGCGCCGCATCGTCATGCGCAACCTCGGCTTCTTCTCCACTGCCGACTCCCTGGTTGCCAACAACCTCGCGCTGGCCGTGTACCGTCTGATCACCAACCCCGAGTGCCGCCAGTACATCCTGCGCCAGGCCTTCGAGGAAGCGATCCACACCCACGCCTACCAGTACTGCATCGAATCGCTGGGCATGGATGAAGGCGAGATCTTCAACATGTACCACGAGATCCCGTCGGTCGCGAAAAAGGCCGCTTGGGGTCTGCGCTACACCCGTGCGATCTCCGACCCGGAATTCGATACCGGCACCGTCGAGACCGACAAGGAACTGCTGCGCAACCTGATCGCCTACTACTGCGTTCTGGAAGGCATCTTCTTCTACTGCGGCTTCACCCAGATCCTCTCCATGGGTCGCCGCAACAAGATGACCGGCGTGGCCGAGCAGTTCCAGTACATCCTGCGTGACGAGTCCATGCACCTGAACTTCGGTATCGACGTGATCAACCAGATCAAGATCGAAAACCCGCACCTGTGGGATGCCGAAATGAAGGAAGAAGCCTCGCAGATGATCCTGCAGGGTACCCAGCTCGAAATCGAATACGCTCGCGACACCATGCCGCGCGGCGTACTGGGCATGAACGCCGCGATGATGGAGGACTACCTCAAATTCATCGCCAACCGTCGCCTGTCGCAGATCGGCCTGAAGGAAGAGTACCCAGGTACCACTAACCCGTTCCCATGGATGAGCGAGATCATGGACTTGAAGAAGGAGAAGAACTTCTTTGAGACTCGGGTTATCGAGTATCAGACGGGTGGGGCGTTGAGCTGGGATTGATTTGAAGGGAACGGGCCAGCCAAACTGGCCCGTTCCCTTTTGGAAATAAAAAACCCGCAGTAGCTGAACAATGGCTGCAACCATTGCGGGCTAATGCGGGCTTTTTAACCGTGCGTCTGAACGAAGCCCAGAAGTACGGACCGTGACTGAAACATCCAAATCACGAAGCATTGGGAAAATGCGGGACGTGATTATAGATGACTTACAGACGGTTTCAACGGCCTCATGTCGGAGATATCCACGATAGGTTCACGCAGCCCATAGCTGCTGGACTTTGATCAAGCGAATGAGAGCAGCTGTGCTGCAGCAAATGAACGCTGTACGTCATTTATTAGGGCAAGCGCCCAAAATCATGAGACTCAAAACATGACTGGAAAAAATCAACACGTGGTGCCCCATAACGGCTCTTGGGCGGTTCGCGGGGCTGGTAATTCGAAAGTAACCAAAGAGTTTGACACTCAGCGGGATGCCATCGATTACGCGCGCGACATTGCACGCAACCAAGAGAGCGAACTGCTTATTCATGGGCGAAACGGGCAAATTCGGGAACGCGACAGTCATGGAAATGACGACTTCCCTCCAAAGGGATAACCGTTGAGGCTCAAGGATGAGCCTTTCTACTCCCTTTATATTTCTGAAATTTCCTACACTCCCGCACATTGACGGCGGCGCCAGTGCCTTCTAACTTGGCTACCGGCGCCTAAGAAACGCCACACACGGCGGTACATCCGCTCCCGACAGATGCGGCTTTTTTTTGCCTGTGGTCTACTGCTGCTCGCAAAAAGCTCCGTTATGTCGGGAGTGGACTAATAAAAGACCCGCAAGGGGAATACGTCCGGCCTACCGTGTGAGGTTTCTTAACTCCCGACACCCAGCCCTAAGAAAGCTGCCATCACACGGAGATTTTCAGAAATGCCTATCGACGCTGATGCTCACAGGCTTTCGCAGTCCGCGACCAGCCTGCTTATCAATCCCCGTAAAATCGGAGGCCAGCCATGACTGACCTCTACGAGCCCACCCTCTTCACCCGCCACAACCGCCCTCTCCACACCCTCTGGCTCGAATCCCAAGCCTGGTTCTGCGCCCGCGAATTCGGGCGGCTGATGGGCTGTTATGTCGATGAGCGCACCCTGCGCCGGCTCGATCCGGATCAGCATCGCAGTGTGATGTTGTTCCGCTATGACCGGTATGCCGAGACGCTGATGATCAGCGAGTCCGGCGCCTACACCGTGTTGGCGCATCACTATGTACCAGAGAACCGCTCGCTGCGGCACTGGCTGACCCACGAGGTGGTGGCGGTGTTGCGGGATGAGCAGAACAACGCGGGCGAGGATGGGCCGCGACTGGGCCTGATGCGCTGGGGTCGGAAGCGGGTAGTCAGCCTGCTGTATTGGCAGAGTGAGCCTTGGGTGAGGTTGCGGGATATGCCTGTGGTAGTGGATGGGCCGCAGGTGATGCCACGCGAAGGGATGTCGGCCTGGAAGGAGTGGGTAAAGAGGGTCGTAAGTTTCTGATTTTTGCCCTGCCGCACCGGCGGCCCATCGCGGCGGTCCGGCGTCCCGGTGAACCCGCTCTCATAGAACAAACATGGCTAATTGATTTGGCTGGACTCCGTAGGAGCGAGCTTGCTCGCGAGTGCGTTAGTGAGCTCACCGACGCCTTCGCGAGCAAGCTCGCTCCTACAAGTACAATGCGTACCCGCGAAGGCGGCCCTGAAAGGATCATCTGCTTCTTAACTGGCTGGTGTTTACGCTTTGAGTTGACGCATTCTGTAACAACCATCCTGCGCAAACAGATGGCATTACCCTCATATTCCTCCGTTTCTCGAGAGTGATCACTCAATGCCCTGGGTCAAACGTTCCATTGCCGTTCTCTGCCTGATATTGGTAGCAGTCGCCGCGCTGTGTTTTCACCACTATCTCCCACGCCACAAGGTGGTGCACATCACCGGTGTCGAAGTAAAAAGGATGGACGCAGATGGCGTCATCAATGCAGAAAATCCTGCAGATGGCCCTACCCGGGACGTGTACTTCATCAACACGGTATCGTCGGACGCTGATCGTGAAGTCGTCGTCTATCGCAATGAAGACACTGGCTGGGGGTTCCCTTGGTACTTCAAGTTCGACAGCGCTGATCTGCAGGCCAAGGCCCAGGACTATTCCCGTGATCAGAGCCAGCTAGCGGTGATCCGCTACTACGGGTGGCGCTTCCAGATCTTCTCAATGTTCCCGAACATCACTGACCTCAAGGCCACCACCAGCCGCTCGGAGCCTTTCCCGGTTTTCAACACTATCTTCTTCAGTGTGCTGCTGATCGTAGCGGTCACCATCGGCCTGGTGATCCGACGTCGGCTCCGGCTCAAGCGCGCGCCCTTGGCTCCACAGTCCCATTCATCACAGTAAGCGGCACAGTCGTTGAGCTGATTCAGGGGCCGGCAAGCCGTTTTTTGCCGGCCCTGTATTTCATGGGGCGGCCTTTAGCGAGCAATCTCGCGCCTGCAGTTCAGCGGCGATTCACCCTTGCATTCCCCTCCGAACGCGAAGTGCTCCACATAAAACGGGCGGAAAACGACCTCGGCTTGTGGGATTATTGCCACCCCTTAATTCGAAGGATCGAACACAGTGACGCTCACTGCCCTCCCTTTCATGACTCGTAAAGCCCAAGCCCTCGCCCTTGCACTGGTCGCCGCACATCTGAACGGCTGCGTGACGACGCAGCCACAACCTGATGGCTCTACCCGGGTTAATATTTCCTTGGCAGATGCGCTGGGCCTGCCGCCAGCCACCCAGCCGGCTGCGCAAGCCGCCACCACGTCGACCAATACCACCGCCGCGCAGACCCGTACTGCCAGCCTGCCGAACGTGCGCGCCATCAGTGCGACCAGCCTTTCGGGAATCTTTACCAAGCACCCGTATGACGGCAGCACCGCAGCGCCTTTCCCTCGCGTTGCCGTGACCGTGACCGACTGGAGCCGGAGTGACTGCTGGACCGCAAAGGCAACCATCTGGTGGAGTGCCAGGAAATCCGAGCCGGTGGCGCCGTTCGCCGTGTGCTGGGGCCAGTCCTTGGGCTTCGCGGTCAACAACGCCGCCGGATTGCATATGTTCATGGGACAAACCGCCATGAACACCTCCGGCAACGTGCGCGGCGATGGTCCCAAGCCACCGATGCTGGCAGTGCCAGGCAATCAGCAACTGGGTGAGCGCCAGATGCAGCAGGACTTCCCCGGGTTCATCTCCCAGTTGATCGTGAGCACCGGCTGGGAAGCTGGCGGAGATACCAACATGTGGCTGGTGGGTTATAAAAAGCAGTAAGCGATAGCCCCCAGCACCATTGGCACAGATAGCCAAGGCTCAGCCTTGGCTATCGTCCGAAACCGGCCTCGGCAGAGTCAGATCTTCACACACGCAAACAGCGCATTCCCCGAGGCCTGATCCCACGGCACCAGCTTCTCGTAATCATGCTCCAGCACATGCACCTCGAAGTACGCCTCCAACAGCGCCCGCAGTTCGTCGAAGCTCACCGCCACCATCGGGTGTTCGTCATGCCAGACCTGGGTTTCCCCCGCCAGCGTCCGCTCGATGCTCAACCTCAGCGACTGCCGCTCGCCTTCCCCTTCGTAATACCAGGCTGAACGAAACGCGAACCGGGCCTCGTCGAGTGTGTCGGTGTGGGAGACGAACGAGCCGTTGTCGATCCGCTGCTTGTCCACGGCGTTGAAGCAGAACACGCCACCCGCCGCCAGCGCCGCATGCGCGCTGGCGATACAGGCCTTGAGCCGTTCGATACCGCCGCTGTAGTGGACGGAGTAGAGGAAACAGGTGATCAGGTCCACCGGCTCCGCGACGCTGAAACCGCACATGTCACCGAGGGAGAATTGCGCTTCAGGGCAACGTAGCGTGGCCCGATCCAGCATCGGCTGGTTGATGTCGAGCCCAGCGCTCTGGTAACCGGCATCGATGAAATGACGCACATGAGGACCGGTGCCGCAGGCGAGGTCCAGGTGGCGTTTGCCGCCGTTGCCGAAGAGCTGCTGCAGGCGGTGGGCGCAATGGCTTTGCCCGCGGTAGTCGATGCTGGCGCACATCAGGTCGTAGTAGCCCGACAGGTCGGTATAGAGAGCGTTGCCGGACATGGAAACCTGGGATGTGAAGGGGTCGAGGGGGCGGCATTGTAGCCGAAGCGAATCCAAAAAAAGCCCGGTGAAGCAGAACTTCACCGGGCCTTCATCACGTCAACAGATCACCTGCCTCGCGACAGGCGCCGCTCTGCTTCAGGCGAGGTCGAAACGGTCCAGGTTCATCACCTTGGTCCAGGCGGCGACGAAGTCCTTGACGAACTTCTCCTTGGCGTCGCTGCTGGCATACACCTCGGCGTAGGCACGCAGGATGGCGTTGGAGCCGAACACCAGGTCATTGCGGGTAGCGGTGTATTTCACCTCGCCGGTCTTGCGGTCGCGACCTTCGAACAGCTCGGTGGAGTCGCCCACGGCTTTCCACTGAGTGCCCATGTCCAGCAGGTTGACGAAGAAGTCATTGCTCAACTCGCCGACGCGGTGGGTGAAGACGCCGTGCTGGCTGCCATCGTAGTTGGCGCCGAGGACGCGCAGGCCACCGACCAGCGCGGTCAGTTCCGGCGCGGTCAGGGTCAGCAACTGCGCGCGGTCGATCAGCAACGACTCGGTGCTGGCCGGGCTGTCGGTGTTGCGGTAGTTACGGAAACCATCAGCCAGCGGCTCCAGGTACTCGAAGGACTCCACGTCTACCTGATCCTGACGCGCATCGACGCGACCCGCCTCGAACGGCACATGCACGTTCACACCCGCAGCCTTGACCGCCTGTTCTACACCCACCACACCGGCCAGCACGATCACGTCCGCCAGCGAAGCTTTGTTGGCCGCCTGCTGCACCGCTTTCAGACGGTCCAAAGTGCCGACCGCAAGAGCGTTGACCGCCCAGTCCTTCTGCGGTGCCAGCGCCAACCGTGCGCCGTTGGCGCCACCGCGCTTGTCGCCGCCACGGAAGGTCGAGGCCGAAGCCCAGGCCACCGAGACCAGTTCGCTGACCGACAGACCCGATTCGGCGATACGCGCCTTGATGTCGGCGATGTCGTCCGCGCTCGGGTGATACAGCGCTGCGGGCAGCGGGTCTTGCCAGATCAGGTCTTCGTTCGGCACTTCCGGGCCGAGGTAGCGGGCTTTCGGGCCCATGTCGCGGTGGGTCAGCTTGAACCAGGCGCGGGCGAAGGCATTGCTGAACGCTTGTGGATCGTTGAGGAAGCGCCGCGAGATCGCTTCGAAGCCAGGGTCGAAACGCAGGGTCAGGTCGGTCACCAGCATGGTCGGCTTGCGTTTTTTCGACGGGTCGAACGGGTCGGGCATGATCTCCGGCGCGTCCACCGCTTCGAACTGAATGGCGCCTGCCGGGCTGCGGGTCTGTACCCACTCGAACTTGAACAGGTTCTCGAAGAAGTTGTTGCTCCACTGGGTCGGGGTCTGCGACCAGATCACTTCCAGGCCGGAGGTGATGGCGTGGGCGCCGACACCGCTTTCATAGGTGCTGGCCCAACCCAGGCCCTGGGCCTCGATGCCGCCGGCTTCAGGGTCGACACCCACGTGGGTGGCGGCGCTGGCACCGTGGGTCTTGCCGAGGGTGTGACCGCCAGCAATCAACGCGACGATTTCCTCGTCGTCCATCGCCATGTTGCCGAAGGTGGCGCGGATCGCGGCCGCAGCCGAAGCGGGATCACCACTGGCGTTGGGTCCTTCGGGGTTGACGTAGATGAGGCCCATTTCAGTGGCCGAGAGCGGGTTCTTGGCCAGGGTTTCCGGGTCACGGTGAGTCAGCCAGGCTTTCTCGTCGCCCCAGTTGACGTCCAGGTCCGGTTCCCACACATCCTCGCGGCCCGCACCGAAACCGAAGGTGCGGAAGCCCGAGGACTCCAGCGCCACGTTGCCGGCCAGGATCATCAGGTCAGCCCAGGAAATTTTCTGTCCGTACTTTTGCTTGATCGGCCACAGCAGGCGACGCGCCTTGTCCAGGCTGACGTTGTCGGGCCACGAGTTCAGCGGCGCGAAGCGCTGCTGGCCACGGCCTGCACCGCCACGGCCATCCACTGTGCGGTAGGTACCGGCGCTGTGCCAGGCCATGCGAATGAACAAGCCGCCGTAGCTACCCCAGTCGGCCGGCCACCAGTCCTGGGAATCGGTCAGCAGCGCCTTGAGGTCGGCCTTGAGCGCGGAGTAGTCGATCTTTTTGAATTCTTCGCGATAGTTGAAGTTCTCCCCGAGCGGGTTCGAACGGTCCGAATGCTGGCTAAGCAGCTCTACGCGCAGTTGATTGGGCCACCAGTCGCGATTGCTGGTGCCACCACCGGCTGTATTGTGGAACGGGCATTTACCTTGGTTCGACATGCTGCTTTCTCCTTTTTCCTCAGCAGACCGGCCCTCTGTGTTGCGACCGACGATAGAGCAAGACTAAAACGGTACCAGTCATGGAACAAATTTATGAATTTTATTGAATCGATAGGCATTTCCTTCTGGCGATATGAAGGAAATGCCCGTCGCTCATTAAGTTCCATTCCGTATGACGAATCGTCGACGGACGGTGCTGACTGCGGGGAGAAAGTAAAGCAGAGGCACCGGGACTACTCCACAGCCCGGGCTTGATGAAAGGTTCACTAATCGTTGCCAGCAGAGGCCTTGAACGGCCATTGGCACCGATCAGAAATCGACTGTCGCAGACACCTTCAACGTCCGCGGCTCACCCTGGGTCAGATAATTGTTCGCTGTCGACGCCGAAGCCCAATACGCCTTGTTCGCCACGTTCTCGACATTGGCGCGCAGGGTGATGTACTTGTCGTCGGCCTTGAAGCCATAGCGTGCGCCGAGGTCGACGCGGGTCCAGGCCGGGATGCTCAGGGTGTTGGCTGCGTTGACGTATTCGCCACCGGTACGCAACAGACGGCCACTCACCGCCGCCCCTTCGATGCCCGGCACGTCCCACTCCGCGCCCAGGTTGTACTGGAAGCGCGGCACACCTGCAGCGCGGTTACCATCGGTGGCGCCGCCCGCCGTTTTCTTCTGCTCGGTGTTCATCCACGTCGCACCGGCCAGTACCCGCAGACCATCGATCGGCTCCCCGAAGAGGTTCAGTTCAACGCCTTTGTTGATCTGTTCGCCATCAACATTGAAGGTGCCGAGAACCACGCCGGGCGTGTAGCTGGTGGAGTTGTTCGGCTGCTCGATGTGGTACACGCCGAAAGTTGCGCCGTAGCTGTCCCAGTCCAGCTTGACGCCAGCCTCGGTCTGCTTGCTGCGCTTGGGCGCGAACACTTCACCGGGGTTGGTCACGCCGGTCAACGGCGCGGTCGGCCCCTGGGCCAGACCTTCGATACGGTTGGCGTAGAACGAGACGTGCTCCCACGGCTTGACCACCAGTCCGTAGACCGGCGTGGTGACAGACTCTTCGTAATTGCTAGTGCGAGCACCGCTGGTGGTGTTCCAGGCATCCACTTCGATGGTCTGCCGGCGCACGCCAAGGGTCAGCAATACACGGTCATCGACAAAGCCCAGGGTGTCGGAAACTGCCACGCTTTTTACGCGGTTCTTGCCCACGATACGCGGGTCATGGATATCGCTGCCGAAATACGTGTTGCTCGGGCGGGGAATCTGGATCGGGTTGTAGAGGTTACCGGGCTGGCGATTTGCGACCAGGATTGCCTCGAAGGACGAGCGCTGCTCACCCCACATGCCGGACAGGCCGAAGTTCATCTGATGGCTGACCGCACCGGTGTGGAAGCGACCATTGAGACCAGCCACCGCGCTTTTGTTGTCTTCGTCATGGGGCGAATAGAGAAAGCCCGTACGCGCACTGCCGTCGTTGCCCACATAAAGCGAGGAATACTCGCCATTCTCCCGAGTGTGCTTGGCACCGATGCCGGCGTAGGCGGTCCAGTTGTCATTGAGGTCATACTCGCCGTTGACCATGCCGTAGGTATCTTCCAGCTCCGACCAGCTCCAGTCCTGGGCGTAGTTGTCCTTGGCCGAGGGAGCATCCGGGACCTTGGTGCCGTTGGGGTAGACCACCGAGCGACCATTGTTGATGCGTTGCTTCTGATAGCCGAAGTCGGTCGACAGACGCAGGCGCTCACCACGGTAGTCGAGGCCAACAGCGATCAGCGAGGTGCGTTTGTTTTCGTCGTCAATGGCGGTGTCGCCGCCGCGCTGGGCCAGATTGATCCGCGCACCAAAGCGGTTGTCTTCGCCGAAGCGCTGGCCCAGATCGAGGTGCCCACCGACCTGAGTGTCACTGGTGTAATCGAGGGTGACGCTGCGGGTTGGTGTGTCATCGGCGCGCTTGGGCACCAGGTTGACGCTGCCACCAATACCGCTGCCCTGCGGTGCAACGCCGTTGAGAAAGGCGTTGGGGCCTTTGAACAACTCGACCCGATCGACCGCTTCGGTGTTGATGATCTGCCGTGGCAGCACGCCATAGAGGCCGTTAAAGGCGATGTCATCGCTCTGCAGCGGCAGCCCGCGAATGGTGAAGACCTGGGAGAAGTTGCCGAAGCCTGCCGATTGGCGCACCGAGGCATCGTTGAGCAACACGTCGCCGATGGTGCGGGCTTGCTGATCGGCCATGGCCTTGGCGGTATAGCTGGTGACGCTGAAGGGCACATCGTTGATCGAGCGGTTGCCCAGCACGCCAAGCCGCGCACTGCGCGCCACCTGGCCGCCGGCGTAGGTGTCGCCGATCATGTTCGAGGCGGCATCGACATTGGTCGCGCCCAATTCCAGCACATCGCCGCTGGACAGCGGGGCCAGGGTGTAGCCGTTGCCGCCGGCGCTTTGCAGGGTGTAGCCGCTGCCCTGAAGCAGCAGCGCGAAGCCGGCCTGCACGGTGTAACTGCCTTGCAAGCCAGGGCTGCGGCGGTCATTGAGCATCTTCGCGTCGAATGACAGCGGCACACCGGACATCGCCGCGAACTGGGCCAACACATCAGCCAGCGGACCGGGCGCGATGCTGTAGCTACGGGCCACGCTGTTGGGCATGGCATCAGCGGCCATCACGCTGTGCGCCGGCATCAGCGCTGCGAGGGCGACAGCCAGGCTCAGCGCCTTCATGGCAACACGTGGTGGGCTGATTCGGGAGATGGACTGCAACGGCCTGGACATCATTCGGAGCTCCTGTCGGCGCCTGAAAAGTGAGGGTTCACTTCCACACCGAAGGAGCGGGGAAAAGGTATCAGCCTGCGCACGATTTTTTTCGTGGCTCAGGCCGGCTCGATGGCAACCCAGTAACGGGTCAGGCTGCTGATACGGATCGGCAGGGTGTCCTGCAGCAAACGCAGGCTGGCATCGGTGTCCTTCAAGGGGAACGCGCCGGAGACGCTGAGCCCGGCCACCAGCTCATGACAGCGCAGTACGCCGGGGCGATAACGGCCAAGTTCGACGAGCAGATCGCTCAGGCGCATATCGCGAGCGACCAACATGCCGTGTTCCCAGGTCAGGGCAGCGGCGTCCAACGGCTCGGCAGCGGCCGTGCGGTCAAGACCGAACGCACTCTGCTCGCCGGCCTTGAGAATCAGGCCCTGGCGCGCATGAAGCGGCACCATCTCCACGGATCCTTCGCTCACCGCGACATGGCTGAGCTGCTCGCCGACCCGGACGCTGAAACGCGTGCCCAGGGCGCGGGCGGTGCCGTGACGGGTCTCGACCATAAAGACGCGGGACGGGTCCTTGGCGGTGCTGATCAGGACTTCGCCTTCCACCAGTTTGATCCGTCGTTCCTGGGCATTGAAGGCAATGTTCAGGGCGCTGCCGGTGTTGATCAGCAGTTGGGTGCCATCGGGAAGGGTCAGGTTTTTCTGTTCGCCAATGGCGGTGCGCTGGTCGGCACTCCATTGCTGCCAGGGCAGTTCGCGGGATGCTATCCATACGGCGGGACCCGCTAACAGGAACAGTCCGAGGCGATGTAGCGCCTGACGACGACCGATTCGCTTGCTGTTGTTCAGCCGCTGGAAGGTGTCGCTGGCGACATTGCCAGGCACGGCGCGCAGATCGCCCAGCAGGGCTTCGGCCCGCTGCCAGGCCTGAGCATGTTGCGGGCTGCGGTCGCGCCAGAGCTGGATCGCGTGATGATCCGCTTCGGTGGCGACGCCGGACTGCAGTTGCACCAGCCAGTCAGCGGCTTCGCCGAGGATCAGCGGGTCGATGGACGGGTTCATCAAGTCACGCTCAGGCAAGCGAGGAAGGCGTCGCGCATGTCGCGTTTGACGGTGATCAGTGAGACGCCGAGTTGTTCGGCGATGTCGCTGTAAGTCAGGCCGTCGATCTGTGAGAGCAGGAAGGTCTGGCGGACTCGGCTGGGCATCTCGCGAAGCATGGCATCGATGCGATGCAGCGCTTCGAGGATCAGCCAACGGGTTTCCGGCGACGGGACTTCGGGCTCGGGCAGGTGGGCGATGGACTCCAGGTAGGCGCGCTCGACCTCCTGACGCCTCCAGCGGTCGATCACCAGGCCTTTGGCGATATGGGTCAGCAGTGCGCGGGGCTCGGTGCCAAAGGTTCTGCTCTGGCGCGTCAGCAGACGGATGAAGGTGTCGTGGGCAAGGTCCGCAGCATCGCTGGCATTACCCAGCTTGCGGCTAAGCCAGCCATGCAGCCATCCATGGTGTTCGCAGTAGAGGGTTTCGATATGCAGATGAGGTGCGCGATCAGTCGACGACATAGAGACCACTGAACACCGGCCTACGACGGCTGGATGTAATTAAGAATTGCTATCAATTCTATCTGTAGGCCGTCGCTGATAGCAATTGCAACAAGGTAAGTACTGACCGACGGGACGCGGCATCTGGCTGTCTTCCTGTGCGAAAATGCCGGGCTTTTTGTTCACCCGATTGGAGATTTACAGTTTTGGTAATGCATTACTCAACGAACGGCGATGCGGTCGCCTGTGGCCGCGCTGGCAATAACCTGAGCACTACTGCAGTGGAAGCCGATGTGGATTGCAAATCGTGCCAGCGCTCACTGACCAAGGTCGAAGCCGCCCCCGTGAAAAAGGCACCGTCGCTGGCGGAACTGCGCAAGCAGCGTCAGGCGAGCCAAGTAAAGACCGCTCCGTTCTGCTTCAAGGCCAACTGGCGCGTGCGCCTCTCGGCCCGTCCTGATCGCTGCCGTTTGCCACGAGGCGTTGCACCTCAGGCATTCGTGTAAGCCAGCCCGCGGGGTTCTGCCCCGCGACTTCCTTGAAGTTTTCAAACGCAA
>NZ_QKVL01000039.1 GCF_003231275.1 Pseudomonas huaxiensis | reverse complement strand
TGTTCGCCGCCGCCTGCAAGGTCGACACGCCGCCGACCACCAGGTTGGCGTTGCCCAGCGAATTGTTGTTGGCAAGGCGCAAGGTGCCCTGGTTCAACGAGACGCTGCCATTGAGGGTGCTGGCCTTCGTCAGGGTCAGCGCGCTGACGCCGTTCTTGATCAGGTTGCCGGTGCCGGACACAGTGCCATCAAGCGTCAGGTCCTGGGTGCCGACGACCGTCAGGTTACCGGTGATCGCCACGTTGTTGCCGATCAGCAGGCCCGCGAGGCTGCTGTCGAGGGTGGTGTTGCTGGCCGTATTCAAGGTGCCCGCGCCCAGCGCATTGCTGTGGCCCAGCACCAGGCCACCAGCGTTGAGCGAGGTATTGCCCAGTTGCGCGTTGTTGCCGCTCAACAACAGGTTGCCGGCACCGACCTTGACCAGGCCACCGGCGCCGCTGACGACACCGTTCAGGCTCAGGGTACCGGAGCTGACATCGACGGTGGAGGCACCGGCGAGGACGACGTTGTTGGCCAGTTGCAGCGCGGACAGGTTGCTGCTCAGGGTGGTACCGGAGGCAAGGCTCAGGGCGCCATTGCCCAGGGCGTTGTTATCACGGACCAACAGCGTGCCCGCGGTCAGCGCGGTGCCGCCTGCGTAGCTGTTGCTACGGGTCAGGACCAGTGTCCCGGCACCGCTTTTCTCCAGCTTGCCGGTACCGGCGAGGAGGGTATCCAGTGTCGCGGTCAAGCCGCTGTCGACCGTCACCACCACCGAGCCGCCCGAACTGTTGACCAGGCTCAGGCCATTGGTCGCATCGGCGTACAGCACGTAGCCATCGCTCTTGAAGCGCAACGCGCTGATGGTCTGGGTACCCTGGATGGCCACGGTGCCCGAACCATTCTGGAAGACCGCCGAAACGCCCTTCCAGACATCGTTGGTGTTGCCGCTGGCGTTGGTCCAGTTGGTGTTGCCCGCATTCCAGACACCGCCGCCGCCATCGATGCTGCCGTTGGCGCCCGAGGCGATGCCATCCCAGTACTGGGCGGCCAGGCTCATGGAGTTGACGATGACGTTGATCCCGCCGCTGACGTATTGCAGCAGCAGTTCGCCCGGCAGGAAGTCGGTCGGCATCGAAGCGATCGTGGCCGTAGGTGCCAGCAGCCCCGACTGGTGAGTGACCAGGCGGTAGGTGCCGTTGGCGATGTCCGCAAGATCGGTGAAATTGAACGAGGTGGTGCCCATGGCTGCAGCACCGCCGATGTTGAGCATCGGGGTCAGCGAAGGCGTGCCGAGTGCAACGTCGACAATGCTGCCGTTGCTCAGGCTCAGGCTGCTGGCCGTCAGGGTGCCTCCCGAGGCGAGCACCAGGTGACCGCCAGAGTTGACGGTCAGGTTGCTGAGCACGCTGCCGCTACCCGCCAGGCTGGCGCCGTTGACTACGGTCACCCCGGCGCTGTTCAGGCTGGCACCCGAGCCGAGCGTCAGGCGCCCGGCGCTGACGCTGGTGACACCGCCGATAACGCTGGTGCCGGTGAGGGTCAGGTTACCGGTACCGATCTTCTGCAGCGTGCCGGCGCCCGATATGGCGCCGCCGAAGGTGGAGCTGCTGTTGAGGCTGCCGACCCTCAGGGTGCCGCCGTCGCCGATTACCAGGCTGCCAGTGCCGCTGAGAGCGTCGATGGTTTCGCTGCCTGCCAGGCTGACGGTGCCGTTGCTGCCGATATTCACGCTCGCATTGGTGCCCAGGCTGCCCGGAATCATCGAGACGAGCTGGCCCTTGACCACATCGAACAGGCCGCTGAACGAGTTCGGCGATATAGCCATCAGCGACAGGTCCGCGACGCCGTCCTTGACCAGCGTTCCGCTGCCGGACAGCACGCCCTGCAGCGCGTAGGCCTGGTTGGCGACCAGTTGCAAGGTTGCGCCCGAATTGATGGCGACCGGCTGGAGGTTGGTCTGCTGCATCTCGACCACCACGCTGCTGTTGCCGGTGACCGTCAGGCCGCCGTTGCCCAGCACACCCGTGGTGAGCAGTGTCACGGAGCCTGCATTGAGCTCGATCCCCCCCGCAAAGCTGTTGTTCCCGCCCAGAATGAGATTGCCGTTGCCGGT
This sequence comes from Pseudomonas huaxiensis, assembly GCF_003231275.1. Lineage (GTDB taxonomy): Bacteria > Pseudomonadota > Gammaproteobacteria > Pseudomonadales > Pseudomonadaceae > Aquipseudomonas > Aquipseudomonas huaxiensis. The sequence goes on along the minus strand of NZ_QKVL01000039.1, from coordinate 50,658 downwards.
CTTGATCAGCTTGTTGCTTGAGTTCCCGCTGATGTTGCCGAGCAGGCGCAGATCGTTGTTGCCGCCCACGGTCAGGGTGCTGTTAAGCGCAACATCTTTGAGGAAGGTGACAAATTGGTTGCTGGTCAGGGTGGAGGCCCCGGTTACCGTCAAGTTGCCGGTGCCGATCGCGCTGTTGCTGCCGAGGGTCAGCGTACCGGCGCTCAACGTGGTGCCGCCGGTGTAGGTGTTGGCGCCGGTCAGGACCAGCGTGCCCGAGCCGTCCTTGTTGAGCACGGCGCTGGCGCCCTGGATCGTGCCATTCAGGGTCAGCGTGCTGCTGCCACCGAAATTCACGGTGCCAGTCATGAGGATGCTGTTGTTCAGGATCGAGGTGGCCGTGGAGTTGATCCGGGTACCACTTGCCGCGGCCACGTTGCCGTTGCCCAGCGCCTGGTTGCTGCCGATCCCCAGGGTGCCGGCCGTCAGCGTTGTGCCGCCGCTGTAGGTATTGCTGCGCGTCAGCACCAACGTGCCCGAGCCATCCTTGTTAAGCAAGGCACCGGCGCCCAGGACCGTGCCGTTCAGGGTCAGCGAACTGGTGCCGCCGAAATTCACGGTCCCCGCCATGCTGAAGGTGTTGCTCAGGGTCGAGGTGGCTGCGGAGTCGATCCGGGTACCGGTCCCCGCAGAGACAGTGCCGCTACCCAGCGCCTGGCTGCTGCCGATGATGAGCGAGCCGCCACTGAGGATGGTGCCGGCAATGTAAGTACTGACACCGTTCAGGCGCAGGGACGAAGTACCGGTCTTGACCAGCGGGGAATTGGTCTCCCCCTCGATTGTGCCCGAGAGGGTGAACGCGGTGGTGTTGCTGCTGAACGTCAGGCCGCCGGCGGCGATGTCGTACGAATAACCCAGGTAGAAGTTGTTGGCGAAGTTCATCGTCGCCGCAGAACTGGCGATCGTACCGCCATAGCCGCCGATAAGGCCGGTACCGATAAAGCCGCTGTTGTCGGTTTGCAGCGTGCCACCCTGCAGGACGGCCATGACGCCGTCGGTCAGAGCGCCTTGCACAGTCCAGGTCCCACCGAGGAGATTCAGGAAGCCGAAATTGACGTAGGAGCTCAGGTTTATGTTGCCGACGCCCGTATTGGTACCCGTGCCGCCGTTCAGGGTGTTCTGCAGGTACAGCGTATTGTCGCCGCCGGCCCCGCCATCGACGATGCCAGTGGCGGCGAACTGCAGGCCATTGATCGACAGCGCCGCACCGCTGCCGCCGCCGCTGACGACTGACGAACCGGTTATTGCCCTGAACTCATTATTACCACCACCCTGGCCCAACGACACGCCGCCGGTAATGGTGCCCTGGTTAATAAAGATGTTGCCCTCACCCGAACTTTCGAAGGCAATCCGCCCGGTGATGGTGCCGGTGTTGGTGAACGTCACCTGGCTACCGCCGTAGACCCCGATCACTGGCAGGTCGGGCTCGGTTTCTGTAGCGCCAGAGAGCAGGATCGACAGGATCCGGCCGTAGTTGTTGATGTTCGTGCGCCCGCCAGAGCCATTGTTGATGTCCAGCGCCGCACCGGTGAGGTTGGTCATGCCGATGCCGAGGAAGCCGCTGTAACCGACGATCTGGCCGTTGTTGCCGGTACCTGAGTTGTTGGTGATCGTCAGGTTCGAGGCGGTGGGGCTGGTGATCTTGACCGCCGTCATGCGGACAGGTGGCGGTCCGTAGTAGCCCAGGTCGATGTTGCCGTTGTTGATGAAGGTGTTGTTGATACCCGTAATGGCCAGCGTCGGGAAGGTAATGTCGTTCCTCGTCAACAGTGCGCCGTTGCCGACCGTGACCGTCAGCGAGTTGGCGTTCAGCGCTACGTCCAGGCTGGTGCCAGTGCAGTTCACCGCCGCGCCATCGGCGGGCGCGCCGGGTGTACACGCGGCGAAAACAGGGTCGATGGCGGCGAAGGCGCCGAACATGGCCAGGCTGACAGCCAGCGACAAGCGGGTACGGGCCGTGCGAGGTACTGCAGTTCTACGTCTGTCCACAACAACTCCTAGTGTGGATCAGGCGACTCATCCCTGACGGCGCAGCAGCGCTACGCTAGCAATTGACGGGCCCGACCTTGGCGAGATGAAACATTTTTTATTGATGGCACTTTAACACTCGTCAGGGGTATAAAAAAATTTGCGCACAAGGTTGTATGGAAAAACGCTAACTCGGCGTGTGTTTGCGCCCCTTGGATTGAGCGCCGCAGGTGCGGCGCATCGCCGGCAAGCCGGCTCCCACAGGGTCCGGTGTCGACGGGCCTCAGTCCGCCAACAACCCAAGCTTTCTGGCAAACGGCTGGGCCGCAATGGTCTGGCGCTGATAATGGCTGGCCTCTTCATCAGTGGCGAGCCACAACATCACCGCCGCCGGCACTTCTGGCGGCGCACTACCGGCGCGCAGAGCGATCACACCCTTCTCGCCGATGGTGGCTTTCAGCGCATCGGTGGTCACCACCCCGGGATTGACGGTGTAGGCGCGAACCCCGGCATCACCCAGTTCCACCGCAACGATCCCCGACAACCGCGACACCGCCGCCTTGCCCGCGCCATAGGCATAGCCCCAGCCGCCCTTCCCGGCCGCAACCGGCGGGTCGCTCTCGCCGGCGCCGGAGGTGACGTTGATCACCACACCATCGCCCTGCTCCGCCATCACTTGGGCCACGGCGCGGGTCAGCAGGAACGGTGTGAGAATGTAGCCCTTGAACATCCGTTCCAGCGTCTCGGGCTGCAATGCCATGAAACCGGCATTGAGGTCACTGCCCTGGTAGATCGCGTTATTGATCAGCACGTCGATGCGACCGTACTCGGCCAGCACCGCCGTGCACGCAGCCAGTGCCGAGTCACTGTCGAGCAGGTCCATCGGCACCACCAGCGCCTTGCGGCCCAGCGCACGGATGGCTTCGGCAGTGCCGTTGAGGCTGCCCGGCAGTGGCGCGCCGCTGGCATCGCGCAAGGCGTGCGGGTGTTGCTCGCCTTCGTCCAGGGTGCGGGCGCTGATCGCCAGGTCGAAGCCGGCCCGGGCGAACGCCAGCGCCGCCGCACGACCGATACCGCGGCTGGCGCCGGTGATGAATGCAACCTTGTTCATGTGTTTTCCTCAGACCCGCTGCGGCCGGACCATGGCGTCCATGCCGCCGTCGATGTACATCACGCTGCCGTGAATAAAGCCCGCTTGTTGCGACTGCAGGAAGGCGATCAGCGCAGCGATTTCCTCGGGGTGGCCATTGCGTCCGAGTGGCGCGACGAACGCACGTACCGCATCGCCAAAGCGCGGGTCATTGCGCGAAGCATCGTGCAGCGGGGTTTCCACCGCTCCGGGCGCGACCACGTTGAGGCGAATGCCCTTGGCGCCCCAAGTCGCCGCCAGGCGCCGGGCATGATGGGTGATCGCGTACTTGGAGCATGCGTAGGCCACCTGGGGCTCGCCCAGGGTGTTGGCGATGTCCAGCGCCCGCGCTTCGTCGTTGTCGAGCATGGCCTGAGTCATGGGTTCTTGCTCGGTGCCGGGACGGATCGCCGCCACCGAACCGATCACCAACGCCGCCGGGTTGCTGCCCTTGGCCAACGCACCTTCAAGACCGCCGAGCAGTTGGCTGACGCCGAAATGGTTGACCGCCACGATCAACCCGCAGGACGGCGCGGTGACGCCGATGCCGGCGCAGCAGACCAGGCCGTCGAGGACGCCGCCGCTGAGTTCGAGGACCTGGGCAATGGCCGCATCGCGACCTTCGCGGGTGGACAGGTCGGCAATGACCTCGGCGTTGCCGCGGTCGATACCGATGACGCGGTGGCCGGCGGCGCGCAAGGCCGTGGCAACGGCGGCGCCGATGCCGGAGGCAGAGCCGGTGATGGCGGTTGTGGGCATTGGAATCTCCATGAGTTGGGCGTTGATCCTTCGCGACGGTTCGGCGCGAAGGGCTGCACAGCAGCCCCATGATCAGCAGCAACCTTGCCGGAAACATCGTCCGAGAAGACTAAAAATGCACTGCAAACAAAAGCCCAGCCGGACGAGGCTGGGCTTTTGCTTTGGGACGCCAAGGAACCGCGGTTGCTCTTCTTATTACTGCTGGCTGTTGTTTGGATCGCTGTCTCCTTTCAATATCTCGTTCAGATCCACCTTGCCTTTCAATTCTTTATGTTTCACATCCGTATATTTGCTCATCGCTGCGTCCGTCTCCGCGCTACGCAAAGCGGCCAATCGGCTGTTAACCGCTGCTGTCACCGCGTTCAATTCCTCGCCCTTGGTGAGTTGGGACACTTTCAGAACAATCTCATCTACGCCGGCCATATCGGTTCACCTCGAAAAGAAGGGGCGGCAAGCTGCCTGCCCGCTACCCCATTCTTTGCGTGCCGCACCCGTTGCACACCTGACATTACTGATAGTTCTTAAGACCGTTTTGGCCTAAGGCTCATTCACAACACGCGTGAGCCCTTCATGCCCGTCGCGCCATCGGCACCGCCAGTTGCGGCGGCGGGACCTTCAGTTTGCCGGGGACCTTCAGCGGCATTTTCGGTTTGCCCAACGCCACCACGCTGTTGAGCAGGATCCGCACCAGCTCGGTCTGCCGGCGCACACCGGTCTTGGAGAAGATCGAACGCAAGTGCGCCCGCGCGGTGTTGCGGCGGATGTTCAGTTCCTCGGCGGCCTCTTCCAGTGACAGGCCGTTGGCCAGTTCCATGGCCAGCGCCGTCTCGGCCTTGGTCAGGTTGAACAGTTGCTTGGTCACCAGTTCGCTGGCCAAAGACTTGCTGGCGGCATCGCGGATGTACACCAGCGCCGCCGGCTTGCCCTTGCCCTCCGCCCAGTCCAGCGACGGAATCGGTTCCACCACCAGCCCCAGATTGACCAGCCCGGACGGCCGGGTCACCGACATGGCCTCGGCGCTTTTCGGTGCATCCGGAGAAAACGCCGCGCGGATCAAGCGCTGCAGCTCGCGGTTGTCGCTGGGATAGGTGGCTTCCAGACGCCCGCCAACCAGTTTCAGGCCGTCGGCCTGGGCCAGCAGGTCATGGGCCACCGGGTTGACCCGCAGCACGCTGCCGCTCTCGTCCAGCACCAGCGTCGCCACCGACAGGCGGCTGATGGCCTGGGCGTACAGGTCGCTGAGGGATTCGCTGCGGTCGAGCAGGTTGTGCATTTGCATGCCGCGACGCAGGTGTGGCAGGAACATCGCGCACAGCGCCCGATCGTCGCGGGAGAAGGCCGGCGCCCGTTTGGGCCGGGTGATCCGCAGGCGCAGTTTGCCGCCATCGGCGGTGGAGATATCGGCGCCCATGACGTGGTAGACGTCCTGTGGCCCGCAGAACATCTTGAAGTACGCCGATTGCTCCCATTGGCTGCTGGTGAGCACATCATCCACGGTGAACACATAGTCCAGCGGCTGGTTAGTGAAGGGCGTCTGGGTTTGCGGGTAGGTCATGTAGCTGACTTCGCCCGCGCCTTCGATATCACCGACGATGATCATCAGGCCCATGTCAGGCTGGTCTGGCACCCTCAGGATCAGGGTCACGTAGTTGGCGCCGTAAAGGTCGCGGAAGCTGGTCAGGGCCCGGGCCATCTGCCGGGGGTTGATGGCGCCGTCGTAGACTTCACTCACCAGCCGGTCGTAGCCGGCCAGATCGAGACCGAGCTTGCTCAGGCCATCCGGGGTCAGCACAGGGTTCTCCACCGTCTTCTCCTCGCTCGGGTAAGGCTGGGCCTTCCCTTCTTATTGTTATGAGTTCGACTCGGGGGCAATCAGCCCCCTCGAAGTGCACGTCGCGTTGCAGTCTCGCTATCTCCCGGAGCGCCCACAATAGGGCGCTCCCTGATATCCGCAGCTATCGGATGTGTGGTGCTGCCGGTTGCTTCTTCAGCCGGAATTCACCCCGCAGCACTTCCACCGATTGCGCCTCCCGGGCCACCAGCGGGCGCCCCCGGTTGAACCAGGCCGCCAGGGCCGGCAACAGGAAGATCGCGCCGAGCACATTGACCAGGAACATGAACGACAGCAGCACGCCCATGTCGGCCTGGAACTTCAGCGGCGCAAAGGCCCAGGTGCACACGCCGATGGACATGGTCAGGGCGGTGAACACCGCCGCCGTGCCGCGCTGGCACATGGCCTGGTAGAACGCCTCGCGCAGGTCGGCGCCGGCGGACATCTCGTGCTGGATGCGTTCGTACAAGTAGATGCCGTAATCCACGCCGACGCCCACGCCCAGGGCCATCACCGGCAAGGTCGCGACTTTCAGGCCGATGCCGAGCATGGCCATCAGCGCGTTGCAGAGGATCGCCACGATTGCCAGCGGCACCAGGATGCACAGCACCGCCCGCACCGACAGGAAGGTCAGCCAGCAGAACAGCGCCACCGAACCGAACAACGCCGCCAGCATGATCACCTCGGCGCGCTTGACCGCCTCATTGGAGGCCGCCATCACGCCGACGTTGCCGCCCGCCAGGAGAAACTCCACCCGCGGCGTAGCCACCTCGGCGATAATCCGCTTCGCTTCGTTGACCGCATGGCTGACGGTGGCGCCTTCGTGGTCGGCGAGAAACACCAGAATCTGCATCTGCTGGCAGCCATCGGTGACCAGGCCGTCGTCCGGCATATAAGCGCGAGCGCCCTGACTCAGGCCGCGGGAGGAACCGGGAATCGCTGCCCAGCGCGGATTGCCTTCGTTGTTGCCGGCGATCACTCGCTTGCCCATGCCGGCCACGCTCTGCACCGACTGCACGCCCTGTACCGCACGCATGCGGAAGTCGAAACCTTCCACCGCACGCATCACTTCCGGATTCAGGCAGCCTTCCTCGACATCGTGGGTCTGGACGAACACCGCCAGCACGTCCAGGCCAATCGAATAGCTGCTGATGATCCGCGCGTTGTCCTGGTTGTAACGCGAGTCGGCACGCAGCTCCGGCGCGCCGGCACCGATGTCGCCCACCGCCAGGTCACGGGCTTTCCAGGCACCGGCTGCGAGCAGCAACAGACTCAGGCCGAATACCGCCAACGCCGGGCCCGGCTCGGCCAGCGCCGACAGCCGCCACCACAACCGATGGCGCTCTTGCCGGCCGGCCTGTTCGCGGCTCAGCAGACCGCGCTCCAGCGGCAGCCAGGAAATGATGATCGGCAACATCAGCTTGTTGGTGATGATCATCAGCATCACACCGATGCACGCGGTCACCCCCAGTTCATGGACGATGGGAATGTCGATCAGCATGATCACGCCGAAGCCCAGGGCATTCATCAGCAGGGCCAGGGAGCCGGGAATGAAGATCTTGCAGAACGCCGTGCGCGCCGCCTGCAACGACGTGGCACCAGCGACCACGTCCTGTTTCCAGGCGTTGGTCATCTGCACCGCGTGGGACACGCCAATCGAGAAGATCAGGAACGGCACCAGAATCGACATCGGGTCGATACCCAGGCCCAGCAGCGGCAGCAACCCCAGCAGCCAGACCACCGGCAGCAACGCCACCACCAGCGCCACCAGGGTCAGGCGCAGGGAGCGGGAATACAGCCACAACAGCAGGCCGGTGATGACGAAGGCGATGGCGAAGAAACCGATCACCGTGGTCAGGCCTTCCACCACATCCCCCACCAGCTTTGCGAAGCCGACGACATTGATCTCGATGGTGTCGCTGGCGTATTTCTGGCGGATCTCTTCCAGGCTGTTGGCCACTTGGGTGTAATCCACCGGTTTGCCGCTGCGCGGGTCGAGGTCCTGCAGGTCGGCGCGGACCATGGCCGACTTCAGGTCATTGGCGATCAGCCGGCCGACCTGCCCGGACGCCGCAGCGTTGCTGCGCACCTGGGCGAGGTCGTCGGGGCTGCCACTGAAGCGTGGCGGCACCACCACATCGCCGTAGAAACCCTCTTCGGTGATCTCGATGTAGCGCACGTTGGCGGTGAACAGCGAGGTCACGCTGGGCCGGCTCACGCCACTGATGAAGAACACATCATCGGTGACCTTGCGCAGGGTTTCGAGGAATTCAGGGTTGTAGATGTCACCCTCGCCTTTCCAGCGCACGCTGACCAGCAAGCGATTGGCGCCGGTGAAGTACTGGCTGAACTTGAGGAAGTTGACCATATAGGCGTGGCGGACCGGGATCTGCTTGTTGAAGCCAGGGTCCAGTTGCGTGTTCAGGGCGCTGTAGCCCAGCCCCAAGCTAAGCAGCACGAACAGCGCCAGCAGCCCCTTGCGCCAGGCCATCAGCCAGTCGGCGATGACCTCGACGCAGTGCGTTACCCATTGTTTGACCTGATTCATTGTGCGTCTCTCATGCGAAGCGCTCCTTGACACGGTGGGCGTCGTTTCACGGGATAGTCAGTGCTGAGAAGCTTTGGAACATCGTCCAAATGGCTTACCTGGCGCGGGTTGGCATGACACGCAGTAACGCTGACCTTGAGGTGGATCGCTGCGGTTCGGCGCCCCGGCAAGCCAGCGCCCATAGGGTTCAGGGTCAACCCCAAACCTGGGAGCCAGCTTGCCGGCGATGCGCCGCGGATGGCGCTCGATCTTGAGCCCGCTGAAGATCTGCCGGCTAGCACGCCACTCACCACAACAACGCTGTTCAGGCCCGATACAGAATCACCAGATCATTGATCACCGAAGGCCGCTCCTGCCCCAGCACATGGATATTGATCTCCAGGGTCAATTGCGTGCCACGCCCGAGCAGTTCCACGCTCTTGACCCGCGCCCGCGCATGGATCCGCGCTCCTGCCGGTACCGGCGCCGGGAAGCGCAGGCGGTCAGAGCCGTAGTTGATCTGGGTGCCGAATCCCGTGATCTCGAAGCCTAGCGCCAGCTTCATCCGCGACTGCAACACCTGCACCAGCGCGCCATGGGCGATGGTGCCGCCAAACGGGCTCTGCAGCCGTGCGCGCTCAGGGTCGGTGTGAATCCAGTAGTCATCGCCGGACAGTTGGGCAAAGGCGTCGATCAGCGCCTGGTCAACGACGATCACATTGCTCCAGTCGCTGAAACGGTCACTCACCAGCGACTGCAGCGCGGCCGCATCGTTGAAGTCGATCCTGCGCACCGATCCGGCATCCTCAGCCGGTTGCGGCTCAGGCTCCAGCCCCGGCAGCGGCTCCAGCGCGGCGGCGTCCTTGTCCATGCCAGTAAAGCGCAACAGGCGGTTGCCCTTGCCGTCCACCTCGGCGAACACCGGCTGCAAAGCCATGCCGATGTGGATCTCGTCTTCGTCCAGGCCCACCAGGTTGGTGTTGATCCGCACGCCTTCGGCCAGTTCGACCACCGCCAGTTTCTGCGGCATTTCATCGGCAAAGTCCGGCAGGGTCGGGATGCGCGTCAGGGTGTAGCTGTACAGCGTTGCCCGGCCCGGCACTTCGCGCCAGGCCAGGTCGTGAGCGAGGCACGACGGGCAGTGCCGGCGCGGGTAGAACACCCAGTGCGAACAAGCGTTGCACTGCTGGATCAGCAGGCGACGGGCCTTGATCCCTTCCCAGAACGGCGCGGAAATCTCCGTGGCAACGGGCATCGGTTTGTTGTTGGACATGCTCTTATGCTCCCTGAAGAATCAATGCGCCCTGCTCGCTCATCACGCCGCCGGTGCCGGAGACATAGACGGTGTCGCAGCCGTTGAGCTGACGCTCGCCCGCCGTGCCGGCGATCTGCGTCACCGCCTCGATCACCTGCGACATGCCACCCGCAGCGCCAGACTGGCCGAAGCTGAGCTGGCCGCCATGGGTGTTCATCGGGAAATCGCCACGGAAGGTCAGGTCGTGCTCGCGAACGAAGGCCATGCCCTCGCCCTTGCCGCAGAAACCGGCATCTTCCAGGGTCAGCAACGCGGTGATGGTGTAACAGTCATAGATCTGCGCAGCGTCGACATCGGTGGGCTTGAGCCCGGCCATGGCAAAGGCACGCTGGGACGCAGGGCCGATCGGTGTGTGGATCATGTCCGCGGCATAGGAAGGTGACTTGAACGCCAGGTGTTCACCGAAACCGGTGACGAAGGCCGGGCGCTTGCGTGAGCGTGCCGCGACTTCCTTCGAGGCGATGATCATCGCCGCGCCACCGGCCACCGGCATGACGATTTCGAGGACGTGCAGCGGGTCGGCAACCATGCGGCTGGCCAGTACCTGTTCGATGGTCAGCGGCTGGCCGTAGAACATCGCGTCCGGGTTGGCCTGGGCGTTGGTGCGCTGGTCCACGGCGATCTTCGCCAGGGCCACCGGGTCGTAGCCGTACTGCGCCGCGTAGCGCTGGGCGATCATCGCGTAGCCGGTGTTCTGCCCCATGTGCCCGTAAGGCAGGTCGAACTCGGCTTCCGGCGCACCGAACGCGGTGCTGTGGCCGCCGAAGCGCATGGCCCGGGCCATCCAGCTCGGGTCTTCGTCCGGGCCGAGCGGTGCCATGCGCGCCGGCAGCACGCACAGCACCGCCTGGCACAGGCCCAGTTCGATGGCGGCGGCAGCGCGCCAGACCATACCCACCGAGGTGCAGCCACCCAAATCAACCACTTCGGCGAAGTTCAGGCGCAGGCCCAGGTATTCGGCGGCCATGGCCGGGACGAACACCGAGGCTTCATGAAACTGCGGGCCGTTGATCACCAACCCGTCGAGGTCCTCGGCCTTGAGCCCGGCGTCGCGCAGGGCGCGGGCCGCGAGGTCGGCGACCTGCTCCAGGTGAAACATCTTCGGCGCCGTGGCGTACTTCTCCGGCTTGTATTGCGCGGTGCCAACGATGGCCGCGTGCCCTTTGAGGCCCATAGTCTCTCCCCGTCCGGGCCTGAGGCCCGGTTGTCATAGCGATAGTGAGGCCCCGGGCGCGCCCAGGGCATGTGCAACTCAGAAGCTGTATTTCATCGAGAACGTGGCGTAGTCGCGGTCGGCGAACGGGCGCTTGACCGGGTCGGCCGAGCCCAGGTAGCCGGTGTAGTTCAGGCCGACTTCGAGGTTGCCCAGGTATTTCCAGGTGGTGCCCACGCTCAGGCGTCGGTCGCCCTGCACGCCTGAGATGCTCCCGGACATCGGTGTCGAGCCGCTGAACACGTTGGAGAAGCGCACTGGCACTTCCAGATCCCAGCCCTGGAAAACCCCCGGATAACTGAACGATGTGCCCAGGGTGTAGGCGCTGGAATCACGGCTGCGCCAGGCAGATGAGGTCTTGTAGGTGTAGTCATCGGAATTCCCCACCATGCCGCCGAGCGATGGCAGCAGGTTCACACCTTGCAGGTTGGGCGCGGCGGAGGCGTCATCGACGCTGTCCACCCGTACATGAACGATTTCGGCGGTCAGCGTGGTCTGGCTGGCCCACGGCCGGTCGCCCAGCACGCGCATCGCCGACAGTTGCATCTGCTGGCCCTTGCCGCGGGTCGGCACCGGACCGAGGCCGGTATTGACCATCACTGGCGCGCCGTCGCGGTACGACCATTCGCCACCGATCTGGAACTCGCCCAGCTTGGTCGAGGCGCTGATACCGGTGAGTTTGATGTCCTCGAAGTACTTGACCTTGTAGCCGTTGGCGGCAAAGGCATACAGGCCGCCGCCGACCGGCACCGGGTCATAGCCCACCAACGCGGTGGCCGGGTTCTTGTCGTGATAGTTGACGTGGAACAGCGACATTTCGATTGCCGGCACCGGCCGGAAGCGCACCTGCACACCCCACTGGCCGCTGTCGCGCGGTTCGTCGGTGCCGCGATAGGCGATCTTGCTGTTGCCGCTGTAAATGAACTCGCGACCCGGACCGATCACGTCGCTGCTGGACAGGTAGCTGCCCACCGGCGGCAGCTCGGTGCCCTTCCATTCGTACTGCACATAGGCGCCGAAGGTGATTTGCGGGTTGAGGCGGAACGAGGCCGAGACCTGCCCCACCGGCAGCAGGACCTCCTTGACTTCGACCCCAGGCTGCGCGGCCTTGACCGCATCGGACGGGTTCTGCACGCCGTTCACGCCCGGGTAATACAGGCTCTCGCCCCAGGACTCGATATGCCGCCCGGCCTTGACGTCGAGCATGGTGTCGTTATCGAAACGCCAGCCGCCGAACACATAGGCATCCAACAGACGGGTGCGGCCGCCACTGTAGTAGCGGGTGTCGCTGGTGAACTCGTCGTGGTCGCCGCTCTTGTTCACGGTGGCCGGCGAATCGTTGTCATTGCCCTTGTGATAGACGTCGTCGTAGAAGGTACTGGCGCGCACCACCGCGCCGTAGTTGTCCTTGCGCAGGATCATCTCGCCAAGGGCGCCGATACGGTTGGTGGTCAGGGAACCACGGTCGAAGTTGCGGTTGGCATCGTCGGCGTTGACCCCCATCAGTCGCCGGCTCTGCTCGCCCAGGCGCATGCCGACGCCGTAGCTGGTGGTCACCGACCAGTCGATGGTCGCGCCGTTATCGAACTCGATAGTCTCGCCGGCCAAGGCCTGCGTCGATGCCAGGGCAATGGCCGCCGCCAGGTGGGTGACCTGGACCCCGCGTGAGCCAAGGCCAGGCGCATTATTGTTGTTTTTATCGATCACACTGACTCTCCTGTGTGGCAGCCATCAGGCTGCCGGGTTTGAGCAACATTGCCGCCGTGCCGGACGCTCACAACACATCGGGCGGATCGGTGGCGGGTGCGTCGGGATCGCGCCGTCGGTAGCGGTAGAGCCCGCCGTGTTCCGCCCGCGACAGCGACCCTTCGGCCATGAGGAAGTTGGCATGGGCCAACGTTTCGCCCAGCGCCATCAGTTCGTCGAAACGACCGGACAGCTTCGGGAACAGCACGGCCATCAGCTCGAGCGCGCTACGCGGCTCGTCGCAGGTGGCCAACAGCAGCGCCAGGTGGGCCCGGTGATGGGCCGCCAACTGGTCCAGACGCGCATGCAGGTTGAAAAACGGACGTTCGTGTGCCGGCAGCACCAGCACGCTGTCGGGTACTGCGCGCAGGTGATCGATGGAGGCCAGCCAGTCACGCAGCGGGTCGGCGTCCGGCTCGGTGGCGTGCACACCCACCGTCGAGGTGATGCGCGGCAGCACCTGATCCCCGGAAATCAGCAGGCCGTCGGCCTCGGCGTACAGGCAGGCGTGTTCCGGCGAATGCCCGCGCCCTACCACCACCCGCCACTCGCGGTGGCCGATGCGCAGGCGATCGCCCTCGCGCAGGCGCCGGTAACTGTTGAAGTGCAGCGGGCGGAAATGCCCGTTCTGGATGGTCCGGTACATGTCGCCGGCCTGCTCGGCGCTGAAACCGGCCCTGGCGTAGTGCTGCAGGAAGTCCCAGCCCGGTTCGACCTCGCTCGGCACCTTGACGTACAGCGACTGGTACTCGGCCTCGGTCATGTACACCGGGCAACGAAAACGCTCGGCCAGCCAGCCGGCGACACCCGCGTGGTCGGAGTGGAAATGGGTGCAGACCACCGCCCGCAGCGGCTGGCCGGCGCACAGCCCGGCGAACACCTGCTCCCAGACTTCGCGGGTCTGCTCGGTGTTCATCCCGGTGTCCACCGCGACCCAACCATCGCCGTCCTGCAGCAGGTAGAGGTTGATATGGTCGAGGCGAAACGGCAGCGGCATGCGCAGCCAGAACACGCCATCCGCCACCGCGCGCACTTCACCGCCGGCCGGCGCCTTGGGCCACGGGTAGCGCAGGCCGTCGCGCAGTTCGTGGCCGTTGTGGTCGAGGTCAGCCATGGTCGGCGACCACGAACGGTGCCAGTTCCAGGCGTTGCAGCAGCGCCTGCGAATACGGCTGGTAAGTGCCGGACTGCTCGTCGCGGATGTACAGCGGGTCGTGGCAGGCGGCCGGGCAATAACCCTGGCGTTGCAGATCGACTTTGCGCAGCTTGAAGGTGCTGGTCAGGTCCGCCGCAGCGCTGACCCGCACGAACAGCGGCGCGGCATAGCGCGGCAGACGCGCTTCGCTCAGCGCATACAGCGCGGCGGGATCGAACACCTGCCCGGCCTGCATCAACACCGCCGCCATCCCGGCGCGGCCTTCGTGGCCAGGCACCTGCACGCCGTAGATATTGATCAGTTCAAGCCCCGGCAGATCACCGAGCGCGTCCGCCACTTCCTGGGTCGAAACGTTCTCGCTCTTCCAGCGATAGGTGTCACCGATGCGGTCGACAAAGTAGCAGTAGCCATCGGCGTCCTGACGGAGCAGGTCGCCCGAACTCCACCAGGCATCGCCCGCATGCAGCACATTGCGGCGGATCTTGCTCTCGGTAGCGTCGGCCGAGGTGTAGCCCTCGAAGCGCCCGCCGCCGATTTCCGGGTGGTTGACGATAAAGGCCATGGCTTCGCCCAACTCGCCCACTTCGCAGACCTGGTAGAAACCGTTTTCATCCCGCGGGTGGCAGTCGTTTTCCACGTCGAAGCGGATCAGCCGCAGGTTGGTGCGCTCCCAATCCGGAACCCGTCCGCAGGAACCCACGTAGTTGTCGACGTTGATCAGCGCGGTGTTGGCCTCGGTAGCACCCCAGCCTTCGAACACCTGGACGGGCCCGAAGCGCTCGATCCAGCGCTGCCAGGATTCCGGGGTCAAGCCGGCGCCGAGCATGCAGCGCAGGTTGTGGTCGCGCTCGCCGGGCTGTTCCGGGCGGTTGAGCAGGTAGCGGCAGATCTCGCCGATGTACTGGAACACGCTGATGTTGTGGCGCACCACATCGCGCCAGAATTCGCTGACGCTGAACTTGCGCCGCACCACGATGCTGGCTCCGGCGCGCAGCGCAGTGGAGGTCACCGAGGTGGCGGCGGCGCCGTGGTACAGCGGCAGGCAGCAGTAGAAGACGTCGTCGCAGGTCGCCGCCAGGGTGACTTCCATCACGTCCCCCGAGGACATCCAGCGCATATGGCTGTAGCGCGCCGCCTTGGGCAGGCCGGTGGTGCCGGAGGTGAAGATCAGCAAGGTGGTCGCCTGCGCCTCGACCGCCGCGCGGATATCCCGCGGGAAGGCGCTGCGCGGCGCGCTGTCCAGGCGGCTGGCGAACTGGCGGTCGATAAACCCGGGCAGATCGCCGGCCCACGGATTTTCCTCATCGCCCACCAGCCAGTAGGCCAGCGTCGGCAGGCCCTCGGTGGCGAGCACGTTGCCCAGGCATTCTTCGCCGATCACCAGGGCTTTGGCGCCGGTGGTTTCCAGCGCATGCAGCAGCGGCCGGCCGTTGACCTGGGTGTTGATGAAGGCCACCACCACGCCGAGCTTGACCAGGCCGAACCAGGTGCAGAAGAACGCCGGGCGGTTTTCCATGACCATGGCGCAGACGTCGCCGGCGCGCAGGCCCTTGGCGTAGAAGGTATGGGCTATCTGGTTGGCGCGGGCGTCCACTTCGGCGTAGCTCAGGGACTGCTTGCCATAGATCAGGAAGGGCCGCTCGGCGAAGCGCGCGGCTTGTTGTTCGAGGCGGTCGGCCAGGGTGTAGTGGTCCGCAGGTTTGATCTGCCCGGCCGCCGCGCCGCGACGGTCGAGGATCGCCTGGGTCTGCTCGCGGGGCACCACGGCGCTGGTTGGCAAGCCGGAGGATGGCAGGTTCATGGGGTCACCTCCACCACCTGGCTGAGCGCGGGATAATCGGTGTAGCCGCGGGGGCCGGCGGTGTAGAGGGTCTTGCGGTCGAAGGCGGCCAGCGGCTGGTCCTGCCGCAGGCGCTCGACCAGATCCGGGTTGGCAATGAAATGCCGACCGAACGAAACCGCAACGCCCTCGCCCGCGTCCAGCGCGGTATTGGCCGAGGCACCGTCGAAACCATCATTGAGGATCAGCCGCTGGTTGCCGTAGGCACGGGCCAGGGCGAAGGCATCGAGGGTGCCGAGCGGCGAACGCATCACATGCAGGTAGGCCAGCTCCAGTGGCGCCAGCGCAGTGCACAGGGCAATCGCGGTGGCGGCCGGGTCATCGTCCTGAATGTCGTTGTAAGGGTTGCCCGGACAGAAGCGCACGGCGACCCGCCCGACACCAATGGCATCGGCCATCGCCTGTACCGTCTCGACGACGAACCGCACGCGATTCTCCGCACTGCCGCCATAGGCATCGGTGCGCTGATTGCTGCCCGAGGCGAGGAACTGCATCGGCAGGTAGCCGCTGGTGCAGTGCAGCTCGACGCCGTCGAAGCCGGCTTCGCGGGCATTCAGCGCGGCCTGGCGGTACTCGGCGATTACCGCGGCAATGCCGGCAACGCTCAAGGCCTCGGGCTGCTCGGTGTCGGCCATGCCTACCGCGTCGGTGAACACCTGGGTGTTGGCGCGCAGGGCCGACGGCGCCACCGTGGCAGCACCGGCCGGCTTGTTGTAGCGGCTGGCGGCGCGGCCGACGTGCATCAGTTGCAGGACGATGCGCCCGCCCTCCGCATGCACGGCGCGGGTCACCTGGCGCCAGGCGGCTATCTGCTCGGCGGTGTAGATCGCCGGGGTGCGGCAGTAGCCCAGACCACCTGCCGACGGCGCGGTGCCTTCGGCGACGATCAGCCCGGCGCTGGCCCGCTGGCGGTAGTACTCGACCATCTCGGCAGTGGGCACGGCCTGCACATCGGCGCGGCTGCGGGTCATCGGGGCCATGACGATACGGTTGGCCAGTTGCAGTTCGCCCAGGCGCACCGGCTCGAACAAGATGCTCATGTCAGCTCCTTAAGTTCTTGTTGTGCCCGGGGCTGACCGGCCGCTTGGAGCATTGCCGCAACCCCGGATATGGGCTGCATGATTGATCCGCAACGAGGCCGAAACATCGTCCGACAAGACTAGTTTTGCGGCTTCAGGTAGGGTTGGCAGCGCCTTGAAACGCGCAGGAAAAATGGTCTGAACGGACGATGAAACAGGTGCGGGATGCGCCGACGATCGAGCTCGATATAACAAGAACCGGAGCAGTGCAGTGAACCCACCCAATCCCGTCACCTGGCGCACGCACTACGCGCTTCTGGTGCTCGCCAGCATCTACGTTTTCAACTACATCGACCGCCAATTGATGGCGATCCTGATCGAGCCGGTGAAGCTCGAATTCGGCATTTCCGACACCGGCATCGGCCTGCTTTCGGGGGTCACCTTCGCGGTGTTCTATACCGTGTTCGGCTTCCCGCTGGGACGGCTGTCGGACCGCATCGGGCGCAAGCCGGTGATCGCGTTCAGTTGCATGGCCTGGAGCCTGATGACCATGCTCTGCGGCATGGCCGGCAACTTCCTCACCCTGGTGCTGGCACGGATTGGCGTGGCGGTGGGCGAAGCCGGCGGCACCGCGCCGTCGGTGGCGATGGTCTCCGATTTGTACCCGGCCAACCGCCGCTCCACCGCGTTGTCGGTGCTGATGCTGGGGTCGAGCCTGGGCGCGATCGTCGGCCTCGGCCTCGGTGGCTGGATTGCCCAGCACCACGGCTGGCGCTATGCGTTTTTGCTGATTGGTGCACCGGGCATCCTGCTCGGCCTGATCCTGCTGTTGACCGTGCGTGCACCAAAGCCCGCGCAGATCCGCCAGGCCACGGCCACAACGCAGGATGGCTGGACCACGACCCTGGTGGAGCTGTTCCGCATGCCGTCATTCTTCTGGCTGGTGCTGACCGGTGGCACGGCGGCGATCGCCGGTTATGCCATCGGCACCTGGAGTCCGAGTTTCCTGATTCGATCCCATGATTTGAACATGCAGGAAGCCGGCTTTCTGGTGGGCGTGGTCGGCGGCACCGGCTCGACCATCGGCACCCTCGCCTGCGGCCTGCTCACCGACCGCCTGGCCCGACGTGATGTCGGCTGGCAAATCGGCGTGCCGCTGCTCGGCACCCTGCTGAGCATTCCCTTCGCCCTCGCCTATTTCCTCTGGCCACAGGGCATCGCTTTTCATATCGGCAGCATTCCGGTGCCCGAGGCATTCCTGTTCTACAGCGCGTTCGGTTTCTTCGGCGTGTGGTGGGCAACGCCGTGCCTGGGCGCGATCACCCATTTGTTCCCGGCCACACGCCTGGCTCAGGCCACGGCGATCTTCGTCATGTCCATGACCCTGTTGGGGGTTGGCCTGGGGCCGTTGGTGATTGGTGTGCTGAGTGACTTCTTCGTCGCTTCGCTGGGCGGCGAATCGCTGCGCTATGCGCTGGCGGCGTCAGTGTCGTTGCTGGTGTTGGCGGCGGGGTTTCTGGTGATGGCGTTGCCACGGTATCGGCGGCAGCTACAGGCGAAGGCTGAGGGTATTTCGGAGGGTGCTGCGGTTGTTGTTTGACGTCGGGGCCTCATCGCTGGCAAGCCAGCTCCCACAGGTACTGTATACACCGGACTGTGTGGGAGCCGGCTTGCCGGCGATGAGGCTAGCGATATCTTACTTCTCGGCTTCGATAACCTTGTTCAGTACAGCCCCGTCGATGCTCAGGGTGGCGCTGTTGAACATGCCTTCGACGTAGGTCTTGGCCAACTGTTCCTGACGCTGCGCACGCAAGGCGTCACGCAGTTGTCCGCGAACTTCGTCGTAGGTGGCGACACGCGCCGGCTGCGATTCGACCAGCTTGACGATGTGCAGGCCCAGCGGGCTCTGCAACGGTTCGCTGACCGCGCCGACCTTCAACTTCGACACCGCGGTACGGACTTCCGGCAGCAACTGCGTCAGCGGTTGCAAGCCGATATCGCCGCCTTGCGCCGCACTGCCTGCGTCCTGCGAGTAGGTCTTCGCCAGTTCGGCAAAGTTGGCGCCGGAGGCCTGGGCACGCTTGGCGATGCTTTCGGCCTGCTTGCGCACTGATTCCAGGGCCTGCTCGTCCGGTACGGCCAGATAGATCTGGCTGACACGGTACAGCGCCGGGACCTGCAACGAAGCCTTGCCGTTCTCGTAGGCCTGCTTCAGGTCCTGCTCGGGCGGATAGTCATCCGCTACCTTGGTCACGCTGTTCAGGTAGCTGCGCAGTACGATCTGCTCGATTGCCGCGCGGGTCTGGGCTTCGACGTCAGGACGCTTCGACCAGCCCTTGGCTTCGGCCTGCTGGTACAGGGCCTTTTCCGCCAGGCGTGCACGGATCCAGGTTTCCAGGGCAGGACGATCATTGCGCAGTTGCAGGCGAGCCTGCTCCGGCAATTGGGCAAACAGCGCCTTGAGCTCTTCGGCGTTGACCTGCTGGTCACCCAGGCGAGCCAGCGCGGTACCGCTTTCGGTGGACTCCGGAACAGTGCGGCTGGCCGCCTCCAGATCGTCGCCAGGACGCAGGGCCAGGGTGACCGCAACGGTCAGCACGGCCAGCGCACCAGCGCCGGCCCACAGGCGACCGCGACTCACGAAGCGCTTTCCACAGGAACCTGGGCAGCCGCGACGTTGCGGCTGTAGTCACGCAGGTACACAACGAACTCTTGCAGCAGGCGGTCCCACAGCACCAGGGAGCCTTGCAGGTGCTTGAGGCTAACGCCGTCAGCAACGATCACGTCTTTTTCCAGGACCAGGAACTCGCCCTGTTGAGCCAGACGGGAGAAACGGCGCGAAGCGTTCCACAGGTTGGTAAGGCCTTCAGGCAGCTCACCCTGGATGCGGAGTGCACAGCTGTAGGTGAAGTCCAGGAATTGTCCTTCTTCCGGGGCACTGTTACCGAAACGGACGGCGTAGCCGACACCCTGGCTGGCGCTGAGCAGTTGAATCACAGCGTTCTGCTCGGTGCGGTTGACGCGGCAACCGGCGTCTTGCAGCAGGGTGGTCAGGGAATCGGCACTTACGGTTTCGATCAGGGTAGTTGCAGTCACGGGGGTCACCTTCCTTGCGCGGTTAAAAGCCTGAAGTTAAAGCGAAAGTTTGTAGCACATTGCTAGCATCCGGTACAGACGCTCCACGCATCCTTCCGTCATAAAGATGTCTTTCAGCACCCACGCGCGCGCCGACCGAGCCGGCGGACCAGTTCTTCACGGTCCAGCACCGGTGCGAAGTAGTTGCCCTGGCCGACCGCGCAGTCCATATCCATCAGGATGAGATGCTGGCCGGCGCTTTCCACTCCAGTGACGGTGACGCCCAGGCCAAGTGTGCCGGCCAGCGCCAGGCTGCTCCTGATCACGGCACGGTGGCGTGGCTGGTGTTCCAGATCGTGCATGAACTGGCTGGCCAGCTTGATTTCGTTGAATGGCAACTGGCAGAGCCGCTGGAAGGACCCGCCATTGCTGCCGAACTCTCCCAGACACAACCCGCAACCGAGCATGCGCAGGCGCGTCAGGCTTTCCAGGTGCATCGGCGAAGCCTCCAGCGCGCCGCAGAAGGCCATTTCGAAGGCGATGCCCTGGCCGACCGAGCGATGGAACTGCATCAGCGACTTGAGCCGGCGGGTCAGGCTGCGGCCACAGAGCTGTGACAAGCCCAAGGCAAAGCACATGCGCAGCACGCGTCCCTGGGCCATAAGTTCTCGCTGCAAGGCCAGGCCCTGCTCCAGCAACACCACCAGCACGTCATCCAGCAACCCCGCCCGCTCCACCTGGGGCATGAACAGATTGTCCGCCAGCAGGCCATGGACCGGGTGTTTCCAGCGAACCCGCACGTCCACGCCCTTGATCTCGCCGTTGCCCAGGTCACAGCGCGGCAGGAAGTGAGCGACGAACTCCTTGTACGACAGCCCCCGGCGGATATCTGCTTCGGTCACCCACGCCCCTAGCACCGGTGTGGTCAGTGACAGCGCTGGCAAGGTCCGTACCCTGGCCAACGCATCACGCATGCCCTCCATGTGCAGGGGCTTGCCGACATCGCCGAGAAAAGCCACGCCCAGGCGGGCAACCAACAGCGTAATGGCCCGGCGCACCTCGGAATGCAAACCGCTGCTGACGATGACCCCGCCGATCAGCGACGCCTGAGCCGCGCGGTGGATGAATTCCAGGCCGTCCATGCCCTCCATGCGCACATCACACACCACCACATCCACCCGGCCGATGCGCTCCAGCAGCGTGATTGCTTCGCTGCCGGAGGACGCTTCCAAGACGTCCCGGCAGCCGAGCTGACAAAGAATCTTCACGGCGATGGCGCGCTGAAAAGACTGGTTTTCAAGGATCAGGACACGCAAAGACTTAGCAGGCACAACCGCTTCCCTCGTATAGGCCAAGCCCCATATTCCTATCGGTTCAGCCAGGAAGAATCAGGAGGGTTCCCAGCATTCGGCGGAAATCTCCGACGCTTCACGACTGGCAAAACAGTTCCAGGCGCTGAGTCAGCGCGGTCACGGCCTGACGCAGCTCATCCACCAGTGGATCGATTCGCTCGGCCGGTGCACTGTCCTGACAGGCCTTTTCCAGGTTATGGCAGGCGTACAGCAACCTGTGTGCCTTGATGATCCGTCCGCCACCTTTGATCCGGTGCACCAGGTCCGCGAGGCCACCCAGGTCGCCTTCGCTCTGGAGATAGGTCAGTTTTTCCAGGTCTTCGCGGTTGCTGCTCAGCAGGTCTTGCAAGAGGGCCTTGACCGCCGTGGGGTCGCCGCCAGTGATCTTGTGCAGGCTGGACAAGTCCAATCCGTTCCCCGGCGCCGACCCGCTCGAGGTGTCGTCGGGCACCAGGCCCGGCTCGCCCGAGACCAGCTTGCCGGCCAGGTCCTTCAGGTTCAGCGGCTTGAACAGGCAGTCATCCATACCGGCCTCGATACACCGCTTGCGCTCCTGCGGCTGAGCGTTGGCGGTGCAGCCAAGCAAGAGGATCGAGACCTTGCGCTTTCGCCGCTCGTCCTCTCGCACCGCCCGGGCCAGAGCGTAGCCGTTGAGGCCGGGCATATTGCAATCGGTGATCAGCACGTCGAAACGCTGCCGCAACCAGGTGCGCAGCCCTTCGTGCCCGTTGGTCGCGGTCACCACGCGATGGCCAAGAAAACTCAGTTGCTGCTGCAACAGCAGACGATTGGCCGGGTAATCGTCCACCACCAGGATATCCAGCGGCGCATCGCTGCGGGCGGGCAGTTGCGGCAGGCTGGCCAGCACCGCCTCGGACGGCGTCAGGCGCGGCAGGTCGAGATTGATCCGGGCCCGGGTGCCAACGCCGAGGGTACTGTCCAGCAACATGTCGCCGCCCATCATGGTGCAGAGCGTGTGACTGATGCTCAAGCCCAGCCCTGAACCACAGCGGGCACTCTGCTGATTGTTGCTGGCCTGACGAAACGGGCTGCCCAGCAGCGCCATTTCGTCCTGGGGAATTCCGACACCCGTATCTTCCACCGACAGACACAGCCCGACCCGTTCACAGTCCACGTCCAGAACCAGGGTCACGCAGACCTCGCCTTCGTGGGTGAATTTGATGGCGTTACTGACGAGGTTGGACAGCACTTGTTTGAACCGCACCGGGTCGACCAACACCTGCACCGAACAGTGGCTGTCCATGTCCAGCCGCAAATGCAGGCGCTTTTGCCGGGCCTGTGCCTCGAACATCCGCACCGTGCTTTCCACCTCACGGCACAGGTCGACCTGCTGCGGCACCAGCTCCAGGTGACCGGACTCGATACGGGTGATATCGAGGATGTCGCCCACCAACTCCAGCAAGCCCCGGGCCGCACCGGAAGCGACCTCGATGGCCAGGCGATCCAGCACGCCCTCCTCGGCTTTGCGCAGGGCCAACTCGAGCATGCCCAGCAAGGCGTTCGTCGGCGTGCGGATTTCATGGCTCATGGTCGCCAGGAACGTGGTCTTGGCCTGGTTGGCCGCCTCGGCTTCGTCCTTGGCCTGTTGCAGAGCCTCGTACAGTTGCTGGCGTTCGGAAATATCCACCCAGCCACCAATGACGCCCGCCACCGAACCATCGCTTGCACGGTACGGCAGCATCCAGTGGTAGATGATCAGGCGCCTGCCTGCCAGCAGCAGCTCGCGATCCTCGACCACCGACGCGCCCTGAGCAATAACCCGTCGATAGGACTCGCGGTAGCGCCGAGCCTGGTCCGCGCCGATCAACCATTCCGGCACAGGCTGGCCGATCACCGCATCGCGATCGACGTTCAAGGCCCGCTGGTAGCTGGCGTTGCAGGTCAGCAGACAGCCTTCGCGGTCGCGCACATAGATCGGATGAGGCGTGCCGTCGATCATCACCCGCATGAACTCGAGCTGGTCACTCAGGGCCTGTTCGGCCCGCAGACGCTTGTGAACCTGGCGACGCAGGCCGCGAATCCAATACATCGCCAGCAGCAACAGGAACAGGGCCATGAGAAAGCCCTGCAGGATCATTCCGCGGTACTTCTGCCAATAGCTGTCAACGACGATAACTTCGTTGCGCCAGCGATTGGTCAACTCGTCCATCTCCTGCGGCGCGATGCTCAGCAGCGCCTTGTTCATGATCGACAGCAACTCCCGCGCGCCGCGCCGCGTCCCGAAGGCAAAGTGCACCGCCGGCACTGGCAGCGCGGCACGGATGCTCAGTTGGCCACGGAACTGCCGGGCGATGCTGTAGCGCGCGCCGATCAGGCTGGTCACCGCCGCCTGCGCCTCACCGTTGGCGACCCGTTCCAGCGCCTGCTGCGGGCCGCTGCTCCAGAGCACCTGGACCTGCGGGTGACGTTCGCGCATGTAGTCCTCGAGCACACTGCCCTGGACCAGGGCCAGGCGCTTGCCAGCCAGATCGTCGAGGTTGTCGAGGTCACGGTCGTTGTCTCGGGTGACCAGCACCAGACTGTTGCTCAGGTAGGAACGGCTGAAACCAACCTGTTCCTGGCGGCCACGACTGAACGGCATCGCCGCCACCAGATCGACCTGCTGCACCTCCAGACGCTGCGCCATGTCATCGAAGCCGCCGCCGGCGACGATGTCGAAGGCCAGTCCGGTGCGCTGGGCGATGCGCTCCAGCAAATCGGCGCTGATGCCACGAAACACGCTCTGGTCATCGAGGTAGCTGACCGGCAGGAACTGCTCGTCAATGGCCACCGTCAGCCGCGGGTGCTGACGCAACCACTCGCGCTCGGCATCGGTGAAGTCGAGTTGTCCACGCGCGGCGAAGCTGGTCGCACCGCCGCTCCAGCGTCGCAGAATAGCCAGGCGCGCTTGTTCGGAAATCCGCTCCAACGCCTGGTTGACCAGCCCTTTGAGGCGCAGGTTGTCACTGTTGACGGCAAAGCCGTAATGCCCGCCCTCAAGCAACTCGGTGGGGAACAACTGCAGGTGAGCCAGGTAATTCTTGTGCAACAGATATTGCGCACCCAGAGCATCGCCGAGAAACAGGTCGGCCTGACCGAACGCCACGGCACCGAGAGCATTGAGCAGCGACGGGTAGAACACCAAGCGGGCGTTGGGAAACAGTTGTTGGGCGCGCTCCTCTGACAAGTACCCCTCGCGCAGTGCCAGGCGCACGCCAGGCCGGTCGACGTCCGGCGCGCCACCGTCGCTGCGGGTGGCCAGCACCGGCTGGTTTTCCACGTAGGCCCGCGACAGCAGCAGGCGGCTGCGCGCCGCCTCATCGGCGGAAACGGTGCCCAACAGGTCGATGTCGCCGCGCTGCAACGCACTGATCGCGTCGGCCCGCGAGCCATAGCGCCGCACGCGGATCTGCACGTCGAGCAATTCACCCAGCAGGCCGGCGTAATCGGCAGTGAGGCCTTCGTAGTCGCGCCCGGTGGCGGTGATGTCGAACGGCACGCGGTCGGGCCGGCTGACCCCGAGCCACAACGTCCGCCGCGCCCAGAGCCAGTGGCGGTCGTTGTCGCCCAGGTCCAGCCGCAGGTTGTCGTCGAGGCTTGAGCGGGCCAGCAGGTTCGGCGTTTCCGCCCAGGCGAGGCCACTGAGCAGACACACGCACAGTACCGCCAGCGACAGCAAAAAGGTGCGGCGCACAGGAGGGAGAGGCAGCAAGTGGACGTCAGATCAGCGTGTGGCGTCTGGCCAGGTCGGCCAGGTCTACCTGGGAACTGACCCGCAGCTTTTCCAGCAGACGGGTTTTGTAGGTGCTGATGGTCTTGTTGCTCAGCAGCATGGCTTCGCCGATGGCCTTGTTGCTCAAGCCTCGGGCCAATTGCTGGAGAATCAGCAGTTCGCGGTCGGTGAGCTTTTCGATGCGCTGCGTTTCAGTGGCATGGCAATCGAAACGGTTTACCGAACTCAGGGAAATTTCCGGGAAATAGGTGTAGCCGGACATGATCGCCAGTGCCGCTTTGCGCAACTCGCTCAAATCATCGTTCTTCGAGACAAACCCCGAAGCCCCGAGGCGCATGCAGCGCAGCGAGAAATAACCGACGGCCTGGGACGTCAGCACCAGCATCTTTATGTTCAGGCGCGCGGCCTTGACCCGAGTGATGATTTCCAGCCCGTCGATACGCGGGATAGCAATATCGAGGATGGCGATATCCGGCTCGTGCTCGCGGATCAGGCGCATGGCGTCGATACCGTTGTCGGCCTCGGCAACCACCTCGAACTGCTCCTGACGCAACAACATCCTGACACTGGCACGAATGAACGGATGGTCGTCCACGATCATGGCTTTGTACATGAAATCTTCCCTGTTAATTAGATGACGTGTGTGGTCAGCTTCAAATGCCATGGCTACCGAATGAGGTCGGGCAAATAACATCAAAAGGCCAGCACTCTGATGTGCAGAGTATCGGCCTCAAGACAGGCACATGTGCATCGGATGTTTCCCTAATCCATGAGGGAAATTTCCCAGCGTCTAAATCAGCCCTTGATCTCTACTCGCCGGCGCTCATTGCCCTCGATCAGTTCGAAGCGATATATCCGTCCCGAATCCCGGCTGAATTCGCGGTCGCTGCCGGGGCGGATATGGTGCTTGGTCGCCACCGAGCATTGCTTGCCGCTTGCGTCGCAGTCGTTGAAATGGTCCAGCACCACGGTGCTGCTGCCACGGTTATGCACGATAAAGCGCTGGGTCTCGCTGGAAACCTCGGTCTGGTACTGCGTGCCGCTGGGATGGACGAACAAGAGCGAACCGAACCCAGTCAGAATTTCCACCTTGGCCTTGAGCGCTTCGTACTGTTGTGCGTCCTCTTCGCTGATGGCGAACCCGTCACCGCGCTCCGGCACGACCGGAACGAAGCGCAAGCGAAAGTAACGCTCCTTGTCACGCTCGCCGCGATACAGCACGCGCATGGTCTGCATCCCCGAGGCCGGCACGATCAGCCGCGCAGGGCTGGCGATCAACGGGCGCTGCTCGAGGGGCAGGTCGTCCTGCGCAACCTCGGTGATCGTGCCCTGTGCGTCATAAACCAGCTCGAACACGCTGACCTTGACGAATGCAGTGGTGTCACCGCTGTTGCGAATCCGCTTGAGCAACGTGCTGCGCTCCCCGCTCAGGTAGTCGTACAGGTTGCCCACGTTGATCTGTGGCGCCGCTTGCACCGTAGCGGCCGTCACCAGCAGCAACAGAGCGCAAAGCATGGTTTTCATCGTTCATTACCTCGTGAATTTTACGGTTTGCTTCGAGCCCTACATCCCGGCATCGAAAATCACTGTCACGTCGCCCGCGTATTCCATGCCCGGATAACGAGCCATTTCCCTGACCTCGGCCTTGCCCACGTCGAAATGTAAAAGCCCGCCCTGATTGAGCATGGGCTGCAGGCTTTCCAGCTTCAGCGCCATGGTTTCACCCACCGGAAGCACGACGCGGTTCACTCCCTGCCCGGAGTGCTGGAATCCCCCCGGCAAGGTCAGCGCGACGCGCAACGGCACCTGGTGCTCATTGGATTGATTGCGCATGCCGCACCCTTGCCCTGCCATGTACTGGCAGCGAAGGTGGACGCTGAACGGCCCGGAAGACCAGATCCGCAGGGCGACATCGCGATACAGGCGGTTCGGAAGACCGTTGGGCCACTGGTTCCAGCCGCCGGGCGGCTCCAGCACGACCTGCTCGCTGCCCTGTGCGAATTCGAGACGGAAGGCATGCACCACATCGAGCTCGAAGTTGAGCTCCAGGCTATCGGCATCGAGCGTCGTCACGCCGTTGCCAAGATCAAAGTCCGCGCCAGATCCGACACTGAACACCAGGCGTCCCCGGTACTTGCCCGGCTTCATTTTCAGGGGTGATGGCGTAGTCAGCCGGTAGGCCAGGCCGAGCTCGCCGATGCGCAACCGGTCGGTTTCATCGACCTGGCCCACTTGCCCTGCCGACACGCAGGTTGCCGGTTGTGTCGGCGTATTGATCCGCCACAAATAATGGGTCCGTGCCCCGGCGTGCTGCAGCCCCGCCGCCGAGCACCCGCCCTGCACGGCGTGGGACGCCGGCGAAGCGGCTGGCGCGTCCACTTGCAGGCCCAACGCGAGTGTCTCGAATCCCAGCGTGTAAGACTCACCGCTGCGCTCGTTGGTGACCGTGACCTGACGCCGGCCAGGTACCCTGATCGTAACCCCGGCACGTTCTGCGTCCTTGTTCTGGAGTATTGCCAGCTCGTAGCTGATGGGCAGGTCCAGCGCCGGCCCGGCGTTGCATTGCCCCGGCCAGCGCGCGCAGAAACCAGGCGCCTGCGAGGTGTGCACAAAGTCGATGCCATTACGGTACTCGGCGCTGACTGTTACCTCCACTGCGTTGGCCGCAGCCGCCCATAGCATCAGAAGCAGCCATGGAATCGTTTTCAAGCCACTTGAATGCCTCACGCGCCACCTCCTGAGCGAACAGGCTCACCCTGAACCAGCGTCCTCGCCTCGCACTGCTGATCACCTGCCAGCAGCACACCATCTTCACGCGGCCCTTGCGGGCTGACGTGCAGGACGCACAGTTGCCGGCCCTTGTACAGAACCTCCAGCGTGGGCGTTGCCTCGCTGATCTCCACCACGAACAACCCGTCTGCTTCGCTCACGCCGCGGCTGGCGTGATTGATCAACATTGCACCGCGCAGTGGCTTGCCATGGTCATCCAGCAGGCGGCCGATGACGGTGACCGTGCGCATCACGCGCAACGTCTCGTAGGCCACGCCGCCGCGGTTGAGGTGATACGCCAGTGTCGGCGGCTGAATAACGGCGCTGGCGTCATAGCCGGACTGGAAGTCCAACTGCACATGGCCGGACTTGTAGGCACTGACCGGTACTACGTTGCGACCAGGGCGCAACACACTGCTGCCGCCTTCGGAGTCACTGGCACTCAACAGGAGGTCCGGCACGTCCGTTTCTACATCCACGATCAGCCCTGCGTTATACGGCAGGTACTGGCCGCTGAATCCAAGGTGATCGCCGCCCACTGCCAAGGTACTGTCCAGGTTCAGACCGGCACTGAGGTCCTGATTGAATGATGAGCGCTGGATAAAGGCATCGCCGTTCAACGCGCTGTTCTCAAATTGGGTATCCGCCGACAGTCCTGTGCCATAGCGGTCCAGGTTGAGCGTCCCGGCGATACTGCGCACGCTGCCTTGTTCAGGCAGGTATTGATAGGTCAACGCGGCATTGCGCTCTTGCCCGCCGTCGCGCGAGGTCCGAGTGCCCAGGCTGGCGGACAGACGTCGGTCAGAGCTGCCCAGGCTGGTGCTGACGCTGAAGTTGATACCTCGGCTGCGCCGGTCACCGCTACTGCCGGTGCCAGGACGGTCGAACAGCGAAACCCGCCAGTTCGCATTGCTTTCCCAGAGTTTGCCGAAATAGGAAAGCCCCAGGTCCATCGCCGTGCCTGCGTTGCTGCCACTGTCTTGGCTCAGGCGCAGGTTGGCTGTGTATTCACGGCTAAGACGGTGATTCAGCGACAGCGAGGTCTGCTCGCGGCGCCGTGAGGCTGCGACGTCACCACGATCGGCCGGACGCGGCCCCAGCGCCGTGCTGCTATGGCTGAAAATCAGGCTGCCATTGCCGTAGTGATAGATACCGCGCAGGTCATAGCCATTGCCCAGCCCGTCAGTACGAAAGACATTCCCCAACAATTGCAGACGATCCAGCACCTGCCAATCCAGGGATGAGCCGTACTGCATGTACTCATCGACCCGCTGTGCCGACAGGCCGGTAACCACCCGGGGGTGCAACAGGTAATTGGCAATGACCCCAGCGCTCAGGCCGCTGTAGGTTGATTCGTCCTCATTGCCCAGCAACTCCTGGCGTTGGCCGGCATACAGGTTGTAGCGCCAGGGCGAATCGGTGTTGCTCCAGTTGTTGGGCTTGTAAACGAACTCGTTGCTTTGCGAGGTGACTTGACCGTCCTCGATCAGGCGCACCTCCACCTCGTAGATACCACCGGGCAGGCCACGGGTGTCCAGCACCTGAAGGCCCGGCGCGACCGGTTGTGTCTGGATCAACTGGCCGTTGCGATAAATCTCCACCTGCCCCTGGCGATTGGGCGTGACATAGATGGGCGTGACGCTGGCGCTGCCATTGTTCACCGCCAGGCTGTCGCTGCTGCCGAACATCACACCCAAGGTCGTTTCCGGCGTGTTGCCCAGTGATATCGGCTGACGGCTCAGGCCCTGAACATCAGGCGTGAAATAGCCCAGGCGAAAAAAACGGTCCTCATGGATACGTTCGGCATAGAGTTGGTCGACGTTCTGCCGAGCCTCGCCATAGCGGCCGCCACTGCGATCGAAACGGGCTTCAGCCAATGTGGTCCAGTTGCCGATACTGCTCTGCCCTTGAAGCGCATAGCGCCCGACCGTCTGTTCGCCGTCGCGGCTGAGGTTAAGCTGGTTACGCAGGATCAGCCCTCGGCTCCCCTGCTCCGGCAGACGGTGGTAAGTCGCCTGACCGCTGCTCTCCGCACCGCGAGTGAGGATCGACAAACGCGAGTCCAGAAGATCGTAGTGCAGCGCCAGCAAGTCACGTGGACAAGCACGCTCGCAGTTGCCCAGTGCCAGGCCGTTGCCCAGTGCAACCGCCCACGCCTGGCGCAGGATTTCGGGTTCCTGGCTGTCGCGACTATCAGTGAAGCTCAACAATTGGACCCGCTCGTCGCGGCTCAGCACCACCAGTGCCTCGCCCAACAATCGACCGTCCAGATCGACCCGCACCGCCAGCGGCACGTCAAAAAAATGTTCATCGAACCCCTTCGGCAAGCCTTGCGCCTGGCGGAGGATTCCTGATCGACTGCTCTGCTCCGTCGACCCGTATGCGCTGGCAGCCGCCAGCCAGACCGAGGCCGTACAACACAAGGCCAGTCGAATGGATAATGCCAAAGACATGTCACTGCTCGTCAGTGAATGGAAAGAACTCAGCGACCGCCCCAAGCCCTTGAAAACAAGGACTCGGAACGAGCCGGCAATAAGCGAAGGGTGACCTGGCGAATGGCTAGAGCGGCGCAGTAGTCTCGAACATCATGCTCAGCGTGCCCGAGTAATCACCGGGGACATACTTGATACCTGAGGAGCTGACCGAGGTATGGAAATCCACCAACTTGCCGGAGGCAGCATCCTCGGCCTTGACGATCATCCTGGGGGTCAACGCCATACCAACGCTGTTAATAGACACAGACAAAGGAATAACGCTATCGCCATTACTGATTTGCGCAGGCTCAAGCAAGTAACCCGAGATGGGCCCTACCGTACTCTTCATCAAGAGCTGTTCCCGGAACCCCGCGAACCCGATCCCCAATTCGTTCCAAGGCAACGTCTGCGGCACGGACATCCAGTTTCCGGGATCTATGATGCTGAAGCTTTCCGTGGGCACCGTGCCTGTAACCGTGAATTGTCCTTCGATCGGCTCGGGCGCTGCGAAAGCGCCAGTGGATGCCAATAGCAATGCAAGGGGAAGCGCGAAAGCACTGTATTTCATGAACTTGTTCCTTATCGGGATACGAATTGATATCGGCAGCCAGGCGCCGGTTACAGTGGCGCCGCAGTTTCGAACATCATTCCGAATGTCCCTGCATAGTTGCCGGGCACTGGCACCGTCGCGGGGTCGGCGGTCAGATCGAAATCCAGCGACAAGGGTCTGCCACTCAACATCTGTTCCGCGCTGGCCACTTCTTGCGGCACAGTACTCAGGGCCTTGCCGCCCACCGCGAGGCGCATATTGATCACATCGTCCTTGTCGTTGATGAGCTGCGGCGGCAGTGTCAGGTGGGCCGTGACCGCCCCGACAGTGCTCCTGAAGACAAGTCTCTGCTTGAACAACGCAAAGCCTTGGCCATCCACCCATACCAATTCATGATTCTTGCCCCACCACTTACCCTGATCGATCACATTGAAGAACTCGGTTGGAACGGTACCGCCGATCTTGACTTGCTTGCTTATCGGTTCCGCCGCCGTAGCCGCGCCCGCCGCCAGCATCAATACCAGCGGAAGTACGAACGCACTGTATTTCATGATCTTTTCCCTATTTGAGTTACGAAAATTCCGAAGCCCACCGAAGACGCCGCCGGGGAAGGGGTTGCTGGCGCTGATGGGCAGGAGGGATTATTCGTGACTGGGAAAAAGGCTTACATCAGACGTATCCCAGTGACACCGGGAAATTTCCCACCGAGCTTACTCACAGCCTAAGAAACAGCTCGGGGAAATGGGCAATAGGCGCGTGGTCTGTACCCTTTTTTGCAGGAGGAAGGATTCTTTGTGAGTACACCCGGCGCCGTGGGAAAAGCGAGTGCTTAACGCCGGGGCAGTTGAATATGGAAGCGCGCGCCGCCCAATGCCGATTGGTCTACGGTCAGTTGCCCGCCCTGGCTTTCGATGACCCGACGGCTGATGGCCAGCCCCAGGCCGAACCCGCCAGTGGCCTGGTCGCGGCTGCGGTCCAGGCGATAGAACGGTTGGAAGATCTGCTCACGCTCGTGTTCGGGGATACCAATGCCGTCATCTTCGACGCTGAGCAGGCAGTTACCGGTTGCGTCCTGGTCGAGGCTGAGCATCAGGCGTTTGTCGCAGTAGCGCATAGCATTGCGGATCAGGTTCTGCACGGCGCGGGCGGTCAGCCGCGGGTCCAGGGCGAACCGCGGCAGGTCGCTGGCCGCACGGACTTCCCAACAGATATCGCGGCTGTCGAGTTCCTCGGCAAAGCTGCCGAGAATGCTGTCGACAAATTCCAGCAGCGACACCTCGACCCGCTCGACGGTTTGTCCAGGGGTCTGCAAGCGGCTGTAGGACAGTAGTTCAAGCACCAGTTCATCCAGCTCGCGGACATGCCCGACCAATTGCATCAGGCGCTTGCGGCTGGTGGCCGGCAGTTCGTCATAGAGCAGCACCAGGCCGAAATCGAGCCGGGTCAGTGGCGTGCGCAACTCATGGGACACGGCATTGAGCAGCTCGCGTTGCTGGGTCAGCAGCTGTTCCAGGTCGTGGGCCATGGTGTCGAACACCTGGGCCAGTTCTCCGATGTTGGAGCGCGAGGAAATCATCGTACGTTCCGACAACTGCCCCTGCCCCAGCAACTGCGCGGTGGCTTTGAGCCGTTGCAGGTCGCGCCAGTGCGGCCACAGCCAGAGCAACAGGCAGCCGAGCAGCGCGGCACCGATCAACACGGTGATACCCCAGGACAGCAGGTTGATGTCGAACGGGTCCGGCGGATTGCGCAAGGCCACCAGCCACTGGCCGTTGAGCGGCGCGATGGCAGTCTCGTAATAGCCCCAGTCACCCAGACGCACCACGTTCTGGCCCGCGTCCAGGCGCACCCGCTCCTGCTCGGTGAGGTCGGCCGAGGTGCTCGGCATCAGTTCGATGGCCAGCGGTGCGAAATCGGCGGCCAGCGCCTTCGCCAGCGCCGGCCACTCGCTCTCCGATGCCTGGCGGAACTGACGCACGATCAACCCCTGCACGCCCCGCGCCTGCTCCAGGTTGTAGGCCATGTAACGTTCGTTGAAGACCTTGAGGATCACTTCGGGCACCAGGAAGATCGCCCCGGCGTAAGTGATGATGGTCAGCAAGTAGAGGCGGACGAGGATCTTCAGCATGGCCCGGTCTCAGACCTCCCATTCCAGGCGGCTGAACAGGTAGCCCTTGCCCCAGACGGTCTTGATCTTGCGCGCCTCACCGGCGTTGTCGTCGAACTTGCGGCGCAACTTGGAAATCGCCACGTCCACCGAACGGTCGGTGCCGTTGAACTCGATGCCGCGCAGGTGCTGGAGAATATGGTCGCGGCTGAGCACGGTGCCGGCATTGCGCGCCATCACCACCAACAGGTTGAACTCGCCGCTGGACAGCTCCACCGGCTGTCCGCGCCAGGACACAGTGCGCTCGGCCAGGTCGATGCACAGCGCGCCGATCAACACCCGGTCGCTTTCCAGGTGCGGCTCGGTGATGCTGCTGCGGCGCAACAGGGTCCGCACCCGGGCCAGCAATACACGCGGTTCGCAGGGCTTGGCCACGTAGTCGTCAGCACCCATTTCCAGGCCCAGCACCTGGTCGTGGCTGTCGTCGCGCGCGGTGAGCATGAGGATCGGCAGGCTCTGCGACTCGCCGCGCAGACGGCGGCAGACCTGCAGACCGTCGAGGCCGGGGAGCATCAGGTCGAGGATCACCAGATCAGGCTTGTCGCGGCGCACCTGCTCCAGCACCAGATCGCCACGGGCGATGACGCTCACGGTAAAGCCGTTGCGTTGCAGGTAGCTGGCAATCAGTTCGGACAAGGCGCAGTCGTCTTCGACCAGGAGAATGTTGGGCATGAGTTGACTTGGAGGACAGAGAAAGGAACGCAGAATATAGAACCGGAAAAGGTAACGAGTTATTTGTTCACACTTTTTAACAGACGCTCTACAGAGCTTCACAGCCGCTGATCGCGCGCCTGCCTTACCATTCGCCGGTCATTTATGGAAGATCCGTATGTTTCCTTCAAGCCCCGCCCGTCTGCGACGTCTGCTCCCCGTCACCGCCATCGCCCTGTTGCTGGGTGCCTGCGACAGCAAGCACCCCGAGGAAGAAAAAGCCCCCGCGCCGAATGTCTCGGTAGAAACCGTGCGGGTCCAGCCGCTGGCCATCAGTAGCGAGCTGTCCGGACGCATCCAGGCGCCGCGCATTGCCGAAGTGCGCGCGCGCGTGGCCGGTGTGGTGCTCAAGCGCGAATACCGCGAAGGCAGCGACGTGAAACAGGGCGACGTGCTGTTCCGCATCGACCCGGCGCCGTTCCAGGCCGACTTCGACAGCGCCCGCGCCACCCTGGCCAAGGCCGAGGCGACCCGCTACCAAGCGCGCCTGCAGGACCAGCGCTACGCCGAGCTGATCGAAATCAACGCGGTCAGCCGCCAGGACCGCGACAACGCCCGCGCGGCGATGATGCAGGCCGACGCTGATATTGCCGCCGCCAAGGCCGCCGTCGAACGGGCACGCCTGAACCTCGGCTATGCCACGGTCACCGCGCCGATTTCCGGGCGGGTCGGACGTGCGCTGGTCACCGAGGGCGCGCTGGTCGGACAGAACGAATCGACGCCGCTGGCAATCATCCAGCAACTGGACCCGATCCACGCCGACCTCACCCAGTCCACCCGCGAAATCAACGCCCTGCGCCGCGCACTGCGGGCCGGCGAACTGCAACAGGTCGGCCAGGACCAGGCCAAAGTCACCCTGATCCAGGACGACGGCACGCCCTACCCTCTAGCCGGCAAGCTGCTGTTCTCGGACATCAGCGTCGACCAGAGCACCGGGCAGATCACCCTGCGCAGCGAATTCCCCAACCCGGACCTCGACCTGCTGCCCGGCAGTTTTATCCGCGTGCGTCTGGAACAGGCGGTCCAGCCGCAGGGCATCAGCGTGCCGCAGCAAGCCATCCTGCGTGACAGCGCCGGCCAGCCGCGGGTGTTGCTAGTGGACGCCGAACAGCGCATCAGCGAACGCGCAGTGACCCTGGGCAGCGCGCAGAACAACCGCTGGATCGTCAGCGACGGCCTGGCCCCAGGGGACCGTGTGGTGACCGAGGGCCTGCAGCACGTCAAGGCCGGCGACCCGGTGCAGATCACAGCAAGCGCCGCGGGCGACCAACCCATCGTCCAGACCACCGGCCAGTGAGGGCCTGATCCATGCCGCAGTTTTTCATTGATCGCCCGGTGTTCGCCTGGGTGGTCGCGTTGTTCATCCTGCTGGCCGGCGCGTTGGCGCTGCCCAAGCTGCCAGTGGCCCAGTACCCCAACGTGGCACCGCCGCAGGTGGAAGTCTACGCCGTCTACCCCGGTGCCTCGGCGCAGACCATGGATGAAAGCGTGGTCAGTCTGATCGAGCAGGAACTCAATGGCGCCGACCACCTGCTGTACTTCCAGTCGCAGAGCAGCCTGGGCAGCGCCACCATTACCGCGACCTTCGAGCCAGGCACCAACCCGGAACTGGCCCAGGTCGATGTGCAGAACCGCCTGAAGATCGTCGAGTCACGCCTGCCGCGGGCCGTCACCCAACAGGGCCTGCAGGTGGAGAAGGTTTCCACCGGCTTCCTGATGCTGGTGACCCTCACCGCGGACGACGATCGCCTCGACGAAACTGCCCTGAGCGACTTCCTCGCGCGCAACGTGATGAACGAAATCCGCCGTCTCCCGGGTGTCGGCAAGGCGCAGTTGTATGGCTCCGAGCGGGCCATGCGGATCTGGATCGACCCGCAGAAACTGATCGGCTTCAGCCTGACCCCGGAGGACGTCAACACCGCCATCGCCGGGCAGAACGCCCAGGTGGCACCGGGCAGCATCGGCGACCTGCCGGGCCGCTCGGGCCAGGAAATCACCGCCAACGTGCTGGTCAAGGGCCAGTTGTCGAGCCCGGAAGAGTTCGCCGCCATCGTCCTGCGCGCCAACCAGGACGGCTCCAGCGTGACCATCGGCGATGTCGCCCGGGTCGAGATCGGCAGCCAGGAGTATCAATACGGCACCCGCCTCAACGGCAAGCCGGCCACCGCCTTCAGCGTGCAACTGGCGCCCGGCGCCAACGCCATGCAGACCGCCGACCTGGTGCGGGCAAAGATGGAAGAGCTGTCGCGCTACTTCCCGCCGGGGGCGACCTGGTCGATCCCCTACGACACCTCGCCGTTCGTCAAAGTCTCGATCACCCAGGTGATCAACACCCTCGGCGAAGCCATGGTGCTGGTGTTCCTGGTGATGCTGCTGTTCCTGCAGAACATCCGCTACACGCTGATCCCGACGCTGGTGGTGCCGGTGGCGCTGATGGGCACCTTTGCCACCATGCTGGCGCTGGGTTTCTCGATCAACGTACTGACCCTGTTCGGCATGGTGCTGGCCATCGGCATCCTCGTAGACGATGCCATCGTGGTGGTGGAGAACGTCGAGCGGATCATGATGGAAGAAGGCCT
Source organism: Pseudomonas huaxiensis (assembly GCF_003231275.1). Taxonomy (GTDB): domain Bacteria; phylum Pseudomonadota; class Gammaproteobacteria; order Pseudomonadales; family Pseudomonadaceae; genus Aquipseudomonas; species Aquipseudomonas huaxiensis. The sequence goes on along the minus strand of NZ_QKVL01000039.1, from coordinate 14,706 downwards.
GCCGCCGCGTGAGGCGACCCGCAAGGCCATGGGCCAGATCAGTGGCGCGATCATCGGCATCACCCTGGTGCTGGTGGCGGTGTTCCTGCCGATGGCCTTCATGAGCGGTTCGGTGGGAGTGATCTACCAGCAGTTCTCCATGTCCATGGCGGTGTCGATCCTGTTCTCGGCCTTCCTCGCCCTGAGCCTAACCCCGGCGCTGTGCGCCACCCTGCTCAAGCCGGTGGCCAAGGGCGAACACCACGAACGCCGCGGCCTGTATGGCTGGTTCAACCGGCGTTTCGAGTCGATGAGCAACGGCTACCAGCGCTGGGTGGTTAGCGCCATCGCCCGCAGCGGCCGCTACCTGCTGCTGTATGCCGTGCTGCTGGGCGTGCTGGTGATGAGCTTCAGCCAGTTGCCGTCGTCGTTCCTGCCCACCGAGGACCAGGGCTACACCATCACCGACGTGCAGTTGCCGCCCGGCGCCAGCCGCGAGCGCACCGAGCAGGTAGCGGCGCAGATCGAGGCGCACAACGCTGCTGAACCGGGCGTCGGCGACACCACGGTGATCCTTGGTTTCAGCTTCTCGGGCAACGGCCAGAACGCCGCGCTGGTGTTCACCACGCTCAAGGACTGGTCCGAGCGCAGCGCCAACGATGCCGCTGCGGCCATTGCCGAGCGAGCGACCATCGCCTTCAGCCAGTTCAAGAACGCCATCGCCTTTTCGGTGCTGCCACCTCCAGTGGACGGCCTGGGCACCTCCACCGGCTTCGAGTTCCGTCTGCAGGACCGTGGTGGCCTGGGTTACAACCGCTTGATGGCCGCCCGGGACCAGTTGCTCGCCGCTGCGGAAAAGAGCCCGGTGCTGGTCAACGTGCGTGAAAGCGCCCTGGCCGAAAGCCCGCAAGTGCAACTGGAGATCGACCGCAAGCAGGCCAATGCGCTGGGCGTGTCCTTCGCTGATATCGGTACCGTGCTGAACACCGCAGTGGGCTCCAGCTACGTCAACGACTTCCCCAACCAGGGCCGCATGCAGCGGGTGGTGGTGCAAGCCGAAGGCGACCGCCGCAGCCAGGTTGAAGACCTGCTGAAGATCCATGTGCGCAACAGCAGCGGCAAGATGGTCCCGCTGGCCGCCTTCGCCCGCGCCCAATGGGTGTCCGGGCCGGTGCAACTGACCCGTTACAACGGTTATCCGGCCATCGCCGTCAGCGGCGAGCCGGCGCCGGGCTACAGCTCCGGCGCCGCCATGGCCGAGGTGGAACGACTGGTGGCGGAGCTGCCGCTGGGCTTCGGCCTGGAATGGACCGGGCTGTCGCTGCAGGAACGGCTGTCCGGCAGCCAGGCGCCGTTGTTGATGGGCCTGTCGTTGCTGGTGGTGTTCCTCTGTCTGGCAGCCCTGTATGAGAGCTGGTCTATCCCGACCTCGGTGCTGCTGGTGGTGCCGCTGGGGATTCTCGGCGCGGTGCTGGCGGTGACCCTGCGCGGACTGCCCAACGACGTGTTCTTCAAGGTTGGCCTGATTACCCTGATCGGCCTGTCGGCGAAGAACGCCATCCTTATCATCGAGTTTGCCAAGAGCCTGGTGGACCAGGGCCACGACCTGGTGGACGCCACGGTGCAGGCTGCGCGCCTGCGCCTGCGGCCGATCGTCATGACCTCGCTGGCGTTCATCCTCGGCGTGGTGCCGCTGGCGATCGCCACCGGCGCCAGCTCGGCCAGCCAGCAGGCGATCGGCACCGGGGTGGTCGGCGGCATGCTCAGCGCCACTCTCGCGATCGTGTTCGTGCCGGTGTTCTTCGTGGTGGTGATGCGCCTGACCGGCTATCGCCGCAACAAGGCCAAGGCCGCGTCAGCCGCCGTCAGCGAAAGCTGATGGACAGCCCGGCGGCGCTCATGGGAAGGTGGCGGACCCTGTCCGACGGAAACACTTCGCAATGAGCGCCGCCCCTCTTCCGCCCTGTTCGATCCTGATCCTGGCCGGTGGTCGCGGCCAGCGCATGGGTGGTCAGGACAAGGGCTTGCTGCCCTGGCGCGGCACGCCGCTGGTTGCCCACCTGCACGCGGTGGTGCGCCCCCTCAGCGATGACCTGATCATCTCCTGCAACCGCAACGCCGACACTTACCGCACGTACGCCGACACCCTGGTCCACGACGACGAGCCGGACTTTCCCGGCCCGCTGGCCGGCGTTCTGGCCGGGCTCGCGGCGGCCCGTCATGAGTGGTTGTTGGTGCTGGCCTGCGATGCGCCGCAAGTGGACGATGGGTTGCTGACGTCGATGCTGACCCTCGCCGCGACGCACAATACGCCGGTGATGGTGCGTCAGGCCGGTCAGTGGCAACCAATGTTCAGCGTCGTTCCGCGGGCGTTGCACGCCTCCCTGGCGGACGCCTGGAATGCCGGCGAGCGCAGTTTGTTGCGAGTATTGCGCAGCGGGCCGCTAGTGCCCCTGGACTGTGCCGAGGACGATCCGCGGCTGGCCAACTTCAATACGCCGCAGCACCTCGACGGATCGGCTTCAACGTAGCCGCGAGCGGATGTGCCCGCAGGTGTCGAGCACGTGCTTGACGTTCTGTGGCTCCAGCGCCAACTTGCCCTGCATGTGTTCGAACAGCCGCGCCGCCTCGACCTTCAGGGCTCGGCCCTGGTCGGTGAGCAACACCTTGCGCCGGCGACGGTCGCCCGGATCCAGGTAGACCGTGATGAAGCCAGCATCGCTCAGGCGGCGGATGATCGGCGTCAGGGTGCCGAGGTCGAACAGGGTCACCGCGCTCAAGGCACTGATGGACAGGTCGTCCTCGCCCCACAGGCCGATCAGCACCAACAGTTGCGGGTAGGTCACGCCATGCCGGCGCAGCGGTTCACCGTAGTCGCGGATCAGGGCGTTGGCGGTGGAATACAGGGCGAAACAGAGCATGCTGTCGAAGTCAAAGCTCGGTTCCTCCAGTGTTGTTTCGGCGGCTGTCATGGTCCATCTCCCTGCATCTGTTCGTTACGTGCCCATTGTTGCAACAGGGTGAAGTCCACCCGACCACTACCGGTGCTGGGCAGCACGTTTCTGAACGTGACCCCCTGCGGCACCTGCCAGGCCGTCAATCCGGTCCGGCATCGCTCCAGTACTTCGCCGGGGCTCGGCGGCCCGTTGCTGTCCGGCACCACGAAGGCCCACAGCCGCTCGCCGGCCACGGGGTCGGCAATGCCCACCACCGCGGCGTCTTGCACGCCCTCCAGGGCATGCAGAAAACTCTCTACCTCGACCGGATTGACCCGCACGCCGTCGCAGGTCGCCAGGCGCTGGATCGCGCCGTGGTAATACAGATAACCGTCCTCGTCACGGCTGCACAGGTCACCGGTGTGCAGCACGCTCTCGCCTGGCTCGACGCCCGGCTTGAGCCGCTGCGCCGTAACCACCGGGTTACGCCAGTAACCCGGCATCATCGATGGGCTGCGGATCACCAGTTGGCCCATGCGGTCCGGCTGGAGAATGTCGCTGCCCTCCTCGTCGATCAGCCAGACCTCGGTGTCGGGCACCGGAATACCCAGACTGCCCGGCTTGTCATGTACGTCTTCGGCAGGCAGGTAAGCGCAGCATTTGCACTCCGGCAGCCCGTACAACGTACAGATCTGCGCCATGGGAAACAGCGTGCCGATCCGCGCAACCTGACGCCGGCGCAGCCCGGTTCCACCATTGGTCACCAGCCGCACCGCAGGAAAGCAGAGACCGCGGCGAACCGCATACTCATGCAACTGCATCAACGTGTTGGCGACAAAGGGCACCACGCTGACTTCATGACGTTCGATGCTCTCAACCAGGTATATCGGCCACGCAAAGGTTTTCTCCAGTACCAGGGTGGCACCCGCGTCCAGCGCCATCAGCATCTGGTAGAGGCCGTAGTCCGAGGACAACGGCAAGCAGCACAGAACGTTGTCGCTGAGCTCATACGCCAGGTTGCGCCGCAATGAACCAAGCGCCGCAAGCATGTTGCGGTGGGTGACCATGACGCCACGGGGCAGGCCCGGCGTGTCGTCGGAGTAGAAAATGGTCGCCAGGTCCTGCTCCTGCGGCGGCATCGCCGAGGCACACCAGGCTTCCTGTCCGAGCAGGCTTTCGAAAGTGCGGGTGGCCTTGGCATCCGGCTCGCCGTCGAGCAGGACGATGCTGCGCAGGTGCGGCAGCCCGGCGATGCTCGACGGCAGGCCGGCAAGGGTCGCGCAGGTGGTGATCAGCACCGTGGCTTCACAGTCGCGCAGGATGTAGTCGAGGTGACTGGCGCTGATCTGCGGCTCGACATTGACCACCACGCCGCCAGCCTTGAGCACGCCCCAAAAGGCGCACACCGTCTCAATGCGGTTGCCGAGGCACAACAGCACCCGGTCCTGGGTGCGCAGACCGACGCCCAATAGCCCGCCGGCCAGTCGCTGGCTGGCGTCTTCGACTTGAGCGTAGGTGTAGGTCTCGCCGGCATAGATGATCGCCGCCTTGCCCGGATACCGCCCGTTACTGTCGTCCAGGACCTGTTGCAGTCCACCCGGCCGGCTCATGGCGTGCAATTCCCTGACTTTGCCAAGACGGCGTCCATGCGAAACCCTTCAACGGATACGTGAAAAATGAACCGCGATGGCCTCTTGTGGAGGATTGCAAAAAGCCCGATCGCGCTCGCTTTTTTTCTAAGATGCCGCATCCGAAACAATATAGCCAGTTGCCATTGGCGGCGAATAAATGGCGTCAAGGAATGGCTGTAACCCGCGTGTTACGGGCTATGCGGGAAAATACTGACGGCTAGGTCAGGCATCCGTTTGGATGGTTTTGGTGAAGGTTCAGGGGATGGCTGGAAGGCGCTTGTCAAAAGACCGAGTGATGGCGACCAGATGCATGTCGGGAGTTTTCCAGCGCTCTCAAGATCGCGCGCCGCCCGCGCGGCGCATCGCGAGCAAGCTCGCTCCTACATTTGTTGCAACGTGCCTATGTCTGTCAGGCCATAGTTGCCCGCCTTGTTTGTACGACGTGATATCAAGTTGGCCCAAAAGCGTCTTCGCAATCCATCGTCAAGCGCCAAAGGCTGGCAACCCATCTCTGACAGGCCATGGCACGTTGCGACAAATGTAGGAGCGAGCTTGCTCGCGATGCGCCGCGCGGGCGGCGCTCGATCTTGAGAGCGCTAAAAAGCTGTCGGCTAGCGCTTGGTCGCCGCACCACCGTGAGATGTGTAGATACCCATGGAGCAATCAAATCGAAACTCACCCCAACCGATGCCAACTCCTGCGCTCCCTTCCCAGCAACTCATCCCCCGCCGCTGGTCCATCCTCACCCGCCGGGTATTCATGAACCTCGCCGCCCTCCTTCCAGGCATCCAGAAACGGCTGCACCGCCCGCCAGCCGTTCTCGATGTTGTCGGCACGCTGGAACAGGGTCTGGTCGCCAATCAGGCAGTCGTAAATCAAGGTCTCGTAGCCGGTCGCCGGGCGCATCTTGAAGAAGTCCTTGTAGGCGAAGCCCAGTTCGACATTCTCCATCACCAGCGCAGGCCCGGGACGCTTGGCCTGCAGGTCGAACCACATGCCTTCGTTGGGCTGGATCTGGATCTTCAGGTAGTTGGGCTTGGGCCGTTCAGCATCGCTGTCGCGGAACTGCGCGTAGGGCGCCGGCTTGAAGCAAATGGCGATCTCGGTGTCGCGCACGCTCATGCGCTTGCCGGTGCGCAGGTAGAACGGCACGCCGACCCAGCGCCAGTTGTCGATCATCACCTTGAGGGCCACATAGGTTTCGGTCTGACTGTCCGCCTCCACTCGCGGCTCCTGGCGATAGGCCTTGAGCTTCTTGCGTCCGCGCTTGCCGGCGCTGTACTGCCCGCGTACAGAGTTTTTCAGGGCCATGGCTTTCGACCAGGGCCGGATCGCGCCGATGACCTTGGCCTTTTCGCTGCGCACGGCATCAGCGCCAAAAGCGGCCGGCGGCTCCATGGCCACCATCGCCAGCAACTGGAACAGATGATTCGGCACCATGTCACGCAACGCGCCGGTGCCGTCATAGAAACCGCCGCGCTCTTCCACGCCGACGGTTTCCGCCGCTGTGATCTGCACATGGTCGATGTAGTGGTTGTTCCAGAACGCTTCGAACAGGCCGTTGGAAAAACGGCTGACCAGGATGTTCTGCACCGTCTCCTTGCCCAGGTAATGGTCGATCCGGTAGATCTGCTTTTCGCTCATCACGCTGAGCAGGCGGGCATTGAGCATTTCCGCACTGGCAAGGTCCGAGCCAAACGGTTTTTCAATCACCACCCGGCGAAAACCGTCGCGTTCGTCCAGCAGCCCGGCGGCGCCGAGGCGCTGCACCACATCGGCGAAGAAGCGTGGCGAAGTCGCCAGGTAGAAGATCGCGTTGCCATTGCGCGACTTGTCGATGTGCCTGGCGATGCCCTGGTAGGTGGCGTCGTCGAGAAAATCCCCGGTCAGGTAATCGATGCGCTTTGCCAGTTTGGCCCAGCGCTTCGGGTCCAGGCACTGCGCACCCTCGCCTGCCGCCTTGTCGCGTTCGTGCATGAAGGCTTCCAGGCGGGCGGCGAACTCAGCGCCGGTGGCGGCATTGTGGTCGACACCGACGATGCGCAGATTGCTGTCCAGCAGGCCGTCGCGGCTGAGGTTGTAAAGGGCCGGCATCAACAGGCGCTTGACCAGATCGCCATTGGCGCCAAACAGAAACAGGGTGCAAGGTGGTGCGGTTTCGACGTTGTATTCATTCATTCGGAACGCTCGACATGCCCGCCAAAACCGAAGCGCATCGCCGACAGCAGGCGATCGCCATAGGTGCCCTGTTGCTGTCGCGAACGGAAGCGGGCGAACAGCGCGCTGGACAACACCGGTACTGGCACCGCCTGCTCCACCGCCGCATCGATGGTCCAGCGCCCTTCACCGCTGTCGTCCACCGCACCGCTGTAGTGGCTCAACTGCGGATCGGCCGCCAGCGCATCAGCGGTCAGGTCGAGCAGCCAGGAAGTGACTACGCTGCCGCGCCGCCAGACCTCGGCGATCTCGGCCAGGTCCAGTTGATAACGCTGCTCGGGGGGCAGTTCCTCGCCGGCCTTGCCGCGCAGGATGTCGAAGCCTTCGGCGTAAGCCTGCATCAGGCCGTACTCGATGCCGTTGTGGACCATCTTGACGAAATGCCCGGAGCCGGCCGGCCCGGTATGGATGTAGCCCTGTTCGGCACGGACGGACGGGCCGCTGCGACCGCGGGTGCGCGGGATATCGCCAACGCCCGGAGCAAGGCTGGCGAACAGCGGGTCGAGGTGTTCGATGACCGCCTGTTCACCACCGATCATCATGCAGTAGCCGCGCTCCAGCCCCCAGACGCCGCCCGAGGTGCCGACATCCACGTAGTGCAGGCCACGCGCGCTCAGTTCGCCGGCGCGGCGGATATCGTCCTTGTAGAAGGTGTTGCCGCCGTCGATGATCGCGTCGCCCGCCTCCAGCAGGTCGGCCAGTTGCGCGATGGTTTCTTCGGTCGGAGCGCCTGCCGGCAACATCACCCACACGGCCCGCGGCTTGGCCAGTTGCGCCACCAGCGCCGGCAGGTCCGGCGCGCCTTGCGCGCCTTGCTCCATCAAGGTGGCGATTGCCGCCTGATTGCGGTCGTTCACCACCAATTGATGGCCATTGCGCATCAGGCGCCTTGCGATATTACCGCCCATGCGGCCCAGCCCCACGATTCCCAGTTGCATGTGCCGACGCTCCGTTCGAAAGGAAGAAATGCTTCATCAGGTGCACAAGGTTAGTCCAGACGACCGGAGGATGGTTTCACGACGAACGGCATGACAGCGACAAACAAAAAAGTTCCACCCGACGGAAAAAGAATTCAGAATCGCGCCCCGTCAAGCGTCTACGCTTCAGTTCTGTGACAACCCATTTGCGAGGTGCGCAATGCAAACCCTGATGCCGGCAAGCCCACCCCAGACCCTCTACGTCCAGGTTCGCCGTGACGAACTGCAGCGTCTGAAGCAGGAACGTGACCAGCTCAAGGAGCAGGTCGCACGCCTGAATTTCCTGTTACAACAAGCTCCAGCCCCGCAGAGCGGCGCCGCAGCGCAAAGATAAACAGTTCCTCACAGTTTCGGCATTTCACTGCTGGGCGCGTTTATCGAGAATCCGCCAGCGCTGGCGCATCAGGCGTCAGCCATGCCGAGACTCTTCGATGAGAACAACGTTGCTCTGCCTCTCCCTTTTGTCGTTCCTCGCTACGTCCGTACAGGCTGCACCCTCAGCCACTCGCTGCGTGACCACCACTGAAGCCGACATCCTCGATCTGTTCCATCAGTGGAACAGCAGCCTGCAAAGCGGCGACCCTTTGGCCGTGAACGCGCTGTACGCCCCCGATGCGGTTTTATTGCCAACGGTCTCCAACATCCCTCGCCTGAATGCTCAGGAACGGATCGACTACTTCAAGCATTTCCTCGCCAGCCAGCCTGTCGGCAAGCTCGACAGCCAGCGCGTCCACACCGGCTGTAACAGTGCACTGCTGAGCGGTCTCTACACCTTCAAGTTTGTCGGCACCGGGGCCGAGGTCGCTGCACGTTACTCCTTCGCCTATACGTGGGACGGTGAACGCTGGCTGATCAGCAGCCATCACTCCTCCGTACTGCCCGAGACGTGAATCAACCTGTCAGGACGCCAGTCCAGTAAACCGCACCCATCCCTCCGAGGATTAACAGACCCCAACCCGATAGCCGCGACACGCCCGCCCTGTAGCGTTGTGCCAGAGCGTGTCGTGTCAGTCCGATGTACAACGCCAGTATCCCCAGGTCGACGATCAACCAGAGCACTGCCAACAAGCCGATGCTGACGCCGAAGGAGTCCGTCACCGGGATGAACTGCGGGAACAGGGCCACGAAAAACAGAATGTCCTTGGGGTTGGAAATACCGATCACGAAGCCTTGCCACCAGCCACTGGCGCGCGGGGCCACGCTCGTCTCGGCGCTGGCGGAATCACGCAAGCCGCTAAAACCCAGCCAACCGATAAACAGGCAACCTAGCAGGCCGCCCCATTGCAGCAATTGCGGGCTGATCGCCAGGCTGCCGGCTAATACCGCCGCAGCAGCCGCGACCAGAATCAGCGACGCCGCATTGGCGCCCAGTGCGGTTTTCACCGCTTTGGCGGTGCCGGCGCGGCTGCTGGTTTCCACCACCAACAGCACCACCGGGCCCGGTGTCGCGATCAACAGGATGACAGTGCCCAGGTAGGCAATCAGCAACGGTGTGTTCATGTCTGGCTCTCGTAGCGTTGAATCCGCGCATTCTGGGCAGTGGACTCTGCCTTGAAAAACGCAAAAAGCGCTGGCCTACTATGACTCAAACTCATCATGAGCCTTTGCCATGGCTGACCGCCTGCCCCCGCTGTATGCCCTGCGCGCCTTCGAGGTCGCCGCCCGCTCCTGCTCCTTCACCCGCGCCGCCGATGAACTGGCCCTGACCCAGAGCGCCATCAGCCGGCACATCCGCAGCCTGGAAAACCACCTGGGCTGCCGCCTGTTCGAACGCCACGGACCGCGCCTGCGTTTGACCGACGCCGGACAACGCCTGGCCCGGCAACTCAACGCCGGCTTCACCCTGATCGAGCAGGCTTGCCAGCCGTTTCGCGGGGCGCGTCGGCAACTGCGCCTGAAAGCTCCGTCGACCCTGACCATGCACTGGCTGCTGGGCTGCCTGGAGCATTTCCGGCAAGACCCGCAACACGTCGCCGTGCAACTGGCCAGCGTGTGGATGGACCAGGACGCCGTGGATTTTTCCAGTGAGCCCTACGACTGCGCGGTGCTGCTGGGCAACGGCCATTTCGGTGAGCAGGTGCAGAGTTGCAAGCTGTTCGAGGAATGGCTGATCCCGATCTGCGCGCCGTCGCTGCTGGGTGAAACACCATGGGACGTCCAGCGCCTGAGCAACGCCTCGCTGGTGCACCCGTCCAGCGACCGCCGCGACTGGCAACGCTGGCTGCGCGGCAGCGGGCTGGAGACAGACATCGACCTGATGCGCGGCATCTGCTTCGATACCCTCGACCAAGGCATGGCTGCGGCGATGGCTAGACATGGGTTGTCTGTCGGCGATCTAGCGCTGATCGGTGCTCATTTACGCGATGGCCGGCTGGCGTTGCCGTTCTCTCAGGCGGTAGCGACCGGCGATGCCTATTACCTGGTCTGGCCGACGGGCAGCGCCTGGCAGGACAGCATCGATACGCTGCGCGACTTCCTCCTCGGCCACTGCCCTGATGCCGACCCGCCGGGCGTCGAGCGCCGTTCGGTCGCGTGAGCCGGCAACCCAGCACGCGCCGGTTCATACTGGCGACCTGATTTCCCCCAGAGCTTCTTTGAACATGCAGACAGAACTTGCGCTGTTCGATTCGCCACAGCGCCGCGAGCCGCAGTGGGTCGGCCAACAGACGGTGGTGCTGCCCGGCTTCGCCCTGGAACGCGTGGAACACTTGCTGCCCGCCTTGCGCCGGGTAGTGCATGCCGCGCCGTTTCGCAACATGACCACGCCGGGTGGCCGGACCATCTCGGTGCGGGTGACCAATTGCGGCGAACTGGGCTGGATCAGCGACCTGCGCGGTTATCGCTACAGTCCGCTTGATCCGCTGAGCGGGGAGCCGTGGCCAGCATTGCCGCCGGTCTTTCTGGAGCTTGCGCGGGAGGCCGCGAGCGAGGCCGGATTCGCCGACTTCACCCCGGATGCCTGCCTGGTCAACAGCTACCTGCCCGGCAATCGTCTGACCCTGCATCAGGACCGCAACGAGCGGGACTTCAGCCAGCCGATCGTGTCGGTGTCACTGGGGTTGCCGGCGACCTTTCTGTTTGGCGGCCACGAACGGGCTGACCGCACCCAGCGAATCGGGTTGCAGCATGGGGATGTGATGGTGTGGGGTGGTGAGGATCGATTGCGCTTTCACGGGATATTGCCGCTCAAGGACGGCGTGCATCCGCTGCTCGGGGCGCGGCGGATCAATTTTACGTTGCGCAAGGCGGGGTGAATCAGGGGACGCATCGCGACGGTTCGTCGCGATGCGCTGCAAATCTCAACGCCCAGCCATCAGATGCGGCACGTCGACCCGCCCATGGCTGTGCAACTCACGCTGCTGACGCACCTTCATCACCAGATCAGCCAGCGCCCTGCAGTCTGGCAGGCTGTTGAGCTGGATATCGCCGACCACCATCGCCTGGCGTTTGGCATCGGCAGGGAAATACAGAGTCAGCGACATCCCGTCACCACAGCGCACCTCGCAGTGGTCCGGGAGGAAGGCACCCTCTATCAACTGCCGCAATTCGAGATCGCACACTCCGTGCATTGGCATCGTCAAACCCTCTGCTCGTCAAGGCTGTCGCCCACGTTAGGCCTGCCCGGCAGCAGGTTCAAATTGAAAAAGCCATGGATCAGCCCTTCCCTCATTGAGCCCGCACATGGCTGTCACCAGCCAGACCCGTAGGCCATGACTTAAAGAGCGGCGCGCTCGCTGCCCGTTCAGGCGAGGTGACGGCCCATCAGACGAAAGGTTGTCGGATCACCCCTCCGCGCCCATCTGGCCAAAACGGCCGGCGTGAAAATCATCGAACGCTTCGGCGATTTCTGCCTGGCTGTTCATCACGAACGGCCCGTAGCCGACGATGGGTTCGTCCAGCGGTTCGCCGCTGAGCCAGAGCAATTTGCTGTCGCTGCTGGCTTCCAGTTGCACCTGCGCACCGTCGCGCTCGAACAACACCAGTTGCGCTTTGCCTAGGTCCTGCTGGCCATTGACCCTGACACTGCCGGCCAACACCACCAGCGCCGCGTTGTAACCTTCCTGCGTGGACAAGCTGACGGACTTGCCCGCCTGCAACTGCAGGTCCCAGACGTCCATGGGCGTGAAGGTCCGCGCCGGCCCTTGGTAGCCAAGGTAATCACCGGCGATCACGCGCAGGCTGCCAGCGTCGGCAGGCAGTTCGACTCGCGGAATGTCGGCAGCAAGCAGGGTCTGGTATCCGGCAGGCGCGGATTTGTCGCGGGCCGGCAGATTGACCCAGAGCTGGACCATTTCCATCATCCCGCCGGATCGGGCGAACGACGGTGCATGGAACTCTTCATGGATGATCCCGCCTGCGGCGGTCATCCACTGCACGTCGCCCGGGCCGATCAAGCCACCGGCACCGGTGGAATCGCGGTGCTCCAGTTCGCCCTGATAGACGATGGTCACGGTTTCAAAGCCGCGGTGCGGATGCTGGCCGACGCCACGGCGGGCGCTGGTGGGGCTGAAATGATGGGGCCCCGCGTAATCCAGCAGCAGGAACGGGCTGATATGGCGGGCCAGGTTGTCGTAGGTAAACAGACTGCGCACCGGAAAACCGTCACCGACCCAATGGGCCGCCGGGCTTTGGTAAACGCCTTGAATCTTCTTCATTGAAAACCTCCTCGTTGCATGGGACACACAATACCCATGCAACGAAAAAGGCGGTAGAGGGCTAAAAACGCCCGCACTGTTCCATTAGTGGAACAATCAGGCGGATTTCACTTGGGCGGTGGTCAACGCTTCCAGCACCCAGGCTTCGATCTGCGCAGCACTTTCTTGCGGGTCTTCCTGCATGAAGCAGTGCCCGCCCGCCACCTTGCGCGGTTCGACCTTGCGGTTCAGGCGAGCCAGGCGCGCCAATGACAAGGGCACGAAGGGATAGGTCTGCTCGCCGTAGAGCACCAGGGTCGGGACCTCGATGCTGGCCAGCGACGCCCACATCCGTTGCGGGAAGGAACTGAAGATTTCCACCTCACGGCTGGGCCGGCACTTGAGCACCACGCCTTCGCCGCAGTCGCCGATGGCGTGATCGACATAGGCCTGCAGCGCCGCTTCGTTCCAGCCCTTGAAGATGCCGCGGCCCTGCAGCGAGTCGTGGGCGGCCTGGCGGTCCGGCCAGAAACTGCGGCGGGTGGCGGCCTTGCGCGCCAGGCCGTGACGGCGGTGCATGCCGAACAGGCTGGCCACGCCCATCACGCCGATCATCGAGCGGCTGAACACCACCGGGTCGAGCAGCACCGCGCGGCGGAACAGGTGCGGCTCGCGGGCCAGCATCAATCCGGTCAGCACGCCGCCGAAACTGTGACCCACCGCGAACATCGGCACATCGCCGTAGACACCGCGTCCGGCGTGAAAGGCTTCCAGCGCCAGTTCGGCGCTGCGGTTCCAGCCGACAAAGGTGCCACCGTGATCGCTGTCGCCATGGCCCTGAACATCGCTGAGCCAGAGGTCGAAGTGCACCGCGAGGCGTTCCAGCAGCGGCTGGTACGCCAGGGTGCAGAAACCGTTACCGTGAATGAAGTGCAGCAGCGGCCTGCCGCTGGCGGGTGAACGCCAGCCGCGCAGGGTGAAGTGTTCGGCGCAATCATGCGACCAGGGGATCAGTTCCATCGGGGCTCGCAGCGGGAATCAGGAAAAGCCCGATTCTACAAACAGCAGCGGATACAGAGATAGCACCAACAGCGCTGCCATTAGCAGGTTAAACAGCCGAAGCCAACGCGGATCCTGCAAGAAGCGCCGCAACGCGCTGCCAAACATCACCCAAACGCACACCGCCGGCAGGTTGACCAAGCAGAACACCGCTGCGATCACCACGACGTTGAACAGATAGCCCTGGGCCGGCGTGTAGGTGGTGATCGCGCCAACCGCCATCACCCAGGCCTTGGGGTTGACCCACTGGAACGCCGCCGCACCCCAGAAACCCAGCGGCTTGCGGTTTTGCGGATCGCTCGCCGACATCGGCCCGGACGTGGCGATCTTCCACGCCAGGTACAACAGGTACGCGGCCCCGGCGTAGCGCAGCACGGTATAGGCCATCGGATAGAGCTTGAACACCTCGCCCAGGCCAAACCCGACACCCAGCACCATCACCATGAAACCGATGCTCACTCCCAGCGCATGGGGAATGGTCCGACGCACGCCGAAGTTCACCCCCGACGCCAACAGCATGGTGTTGTTCGGGCCGGGGGTGATCGAGGAAACGAAGGCAAACAGCACGAAGGCTGAAAGCAGATTGAGGGACGTGAGCAGCATGGCGGTGTACCTGATTATCGGGGCGTCGTGCCCCTTGGCGTTGTCGGTAAAACCCTACCGGGAAACCGTGCGCCCACAGCGGTACAGTTTTGCACTATTGCGCAGATACACTTTACTGTTCCACCCGACACCCTCTGACGGCGGTCGGTAAAGTGGACTACGATGTCGGCACCTTTTTCATCGGAATGCCTTTCATGTCGTTGCACATCCGCCCCGCCCAGCCTGAAGACGCCGGACAAATTCTCACCTTCATTACTGAACTGGCCGAGTACGAGCGCGCCCGCCACGAAGTGATCGCCAGCGTCGAGGACATCCAGCGCAGCCTGTTCAGCCCGGACAGCACCGCCAAGGGGCTGATCTGCGAGCGTGACGGCCAGGCCATCGGTTATGCCGTGTACTTCTTCAGCTACTCCACCTGGCTCGGCCGCAACGGCATTTACCTCGAAGACCTCTACGTGACGCCGCAATCCCGCGGCACCGGCGCCGGCAAATTGCTCCTGCGCCACCTGGCCCAGGTGGCCTGCGCCAATGACTGCGGTCGTCTGGAGTGGAGTGTGCTCGATTGGAACCAGCCGGCCATCGATTTCTACCTTTCCATCGGCGCGCAACCCCAGGACGAGTGGGTGCGCTACCGCATGGAGGGCGACACCTTGCGCAACTTCGCCCAGGG
>NZ_QKVL01000038.1 GCF_003231275.1 Pseudomonas huaxiensis | reverse complement strand
CGTCACATTACCCAAGCTATTCCAACGCAAATCCGCTTCAGCGCCCCACGGGATCAGGCACCCGATTCGGTGCACTTGAAATACGTGGCTACCGGCGGACTTCGCCTCCAGGCTTTGTACGAGATACATCCGACCTCGCCCATGCTGCGTTGAAAACAGGCTCGGATGCTCATTGACAACTAGTCAACTCCGTTTCCTCGCCTGTTTTCGCCTTGCCTGGCCTTCGCTCGAATACATTTCGTACAGAGCCTATATCTATGTTTTGGGGTTCCTTTAAGAATGAGTCGCCCTTGGTTTAGCTGGTTACAGGCTGGACAATAGGGCCAAGGGCTTCGTTGGGGCTTTCACAGAAAACTTTCCACTCAGTTACATGATTTTGTGCTGTATCACTTCAAGACCTTACCGGCTCCTGATCTGAGCGGACGCGCGGGGTATGGGACACTCCGACTGCGCATTCAGACTGCGAGCTTCTTCGCCAGCCAGAGCACTTGTTTGAAGGGTGCCCAAGCATCTGCGTATAGCCAACAGCCGATGGCTATGAGTAGACATAGATGGCCAAGCCAAATAGCCAAGGAGGATGTGCACTTGCCAAAGTTACGGCCACTAAGCAATAAATTGTAGTTGTACTTGACTACGAACCCCAGCATCACGATGAGCAGCCCCGCGCCCCCGGATAAGGTTAATGCCAGACCGTTAAGACGGGATGCCATGCCCATGAGAAATGTGCCGGTCATCAGCATGAACATGATCGGCTTTCCGGCCAGCCAGCCAAGCTTCGGCAAGAACGGCAGCATGGCTATTAACTTTTCCTTGAGGTCGCTGTCAGTGAACAACTTCAATGTGTAAAACTGAAACGCGAAAATCACGAACATGGGGATGCACGCGCCGGCAAGCGTTTCGAGCCACCACTCCGGCACCGACAGCAACTCTTGTATCGAAGGGTCGAGAGCTTGGTACTTCTCCGTCAGTTTCAGATCGACCAGCTTGCGCCCACACCAAAAGGCAAGCCCCCCAAGAAGCAACGTGCTGATCCAGAAGCGCAAAGAGCCTAGTCGCTTGGCCAACGCCAAAAGGTTTTTCATTTAGCTTAAATCCTGCGTCCATTCTATAAAGACCACATGGTCCAAAGTCTATTCCTTAGCAGATTCTCACTCGAACCTGCGAAGCGTTCGCCAAACTCGCTCAAGGCAGGCCGGACCCCACTGATGCGGTAACATTTCCTCGATCTCACCGACCGGCTTCGCCACCCTGCTCGCCCGCGCGCCCCTAGGTGCAGCAGGCCCGCTATCTCTGTACGACCCGTGGCTGCACATAAATACTCATCGGATTGTAATTCCGCCGGCCAAGCTCTATAAGCACTAATGTTCTTCAACATGACAAGTGCATAGCCATGAACCGAATTCAGATTTCGATCTTGCTGGCTGCATTGACCTGCGCGCTGCCGGCCAAAAGCGATCTGTTTGGAGGCAGTAACTCTTTCTTCCGTAAACCACTCGGAGATACGGGAGATACGCTTCAGAATGTCGTCAATACTACGACCGAAATCCTCACCAACGGTCAAAAACGGATCACGCAGGAGTTCACAAACGGCGTTAAGGTAGCGACCGAACAGATCCCAGGTGCCGCGCCTTTGGTTACTGTGATGTTTCCGAACGGGGTGACTCAGGTCACACAAGACCTGGACTTAGGTGTCAAGTTGATCACGGAAACGTTCCCGGAAGGCGAAAAGCGAGTCACAAAGTTGCTGGCCGATGGAAGCAAGACAATAACCGAGACGCTGCGCGATGGTTATGTTCGCGTCTTCGATGAGACCGCCAATGGCACAAAGATCTTCACCCAAGTGTTTGCGAACGGGAACAAGGTTGTCACACAGATCCTGAAGGACGGCACGCGCACCGTCACAGAAGTGCTGTCCGAAGCCAGCAAGACCTATCTGGCTACTCTTAAGCTCCAGCAGGACCTGCTTAACCAGCAAGTATCACTTGTCGAGCAAACGGCGTCCGAGGCATTGGATGTCGCCAAGGCCATCGAACGGTTCAACCGCCGGCAGATCAGCGGGATCGGCGACTCAATTGGAAGCGCCGAGCGCAGACTTCGCGAAGGCAAGGTGGTCGATGCTATCTGGGGCCTCAACATTGAGCAGTACCAGAACACCGACAATAACGCCGCACAGGCCGCGTTGGAAAACAAATACATCGCATCCGCGGGACAACTCGCCGCCACGACCTATGGAGGTCCGGCGGGCGGCGCTGCATACACGGCTTGGCTGACCTACAAGGCCACTGGCGACGCCGAGCTCGCCCTTAAACAGGGCGTGCTGAGTGGGGTGGTGTCGGCCGTCGGTAGCGGCATCGCCGACATGCCCAGTGGCACGACCACAGAAGTCGCAAAGAAGGTCAGCGCCTCAGCCGCATTCGCTGCGGCGCAGGCTTCCGCCTCCGGCGCGGGAAGCGAAGAAGCAATCCGGGGAGCGATCTACCAACAGATCAGCGCCCAAGCAGCCCAAGGCCTAATCGATCTGCCGCCGAACTTCAAAGACACGCCACTCAAGAAAGCCCTCGCAGATGCGTCCATAGCCGGTGCCAAGGCGATGGTCACGACCTTCGACGAGCAATCCGCAGAAAGCGCCATCCGCGCCTCGCTGATCACCAGCGTTACCAACAACATCACCGAGCAACTGCCCACCGAGCAGATGCGGCAGGTTAAGAAGGCAGCGACCGTGGCCGCCATCACGGCACTGACCGTCGCAGCGTCAGGAGGCAACGAGCGTGCAGTTCTTGATGCGGTTGCAGCTAGTGGACAGATCCTCGTCCAGGACGAAGTCGAACAACTGGCTGTTGCGCTCCGGCAGGAAGCGAGCGACGCCGGGAAGCTTTACTACATGAAGATATTCGACGGCGACCCGGATGAAGTCGAGCTGCAGATAAGCCACATGAAAGACGCTTTCGGCGACATGCAGAAGTTACCAGCCCAGTGGGGTGCCGCGATCACCTCACGTACGGACGAAATGCGGGCTGCCCAAGGCTATCCACCCTTGGTCCAGGTCGAAGGCGACACCCAAGTCCTCGCGGTCGCGAACGGCGAGTGGACGGTGTCCTACCTGCCCCGCAATGCCACCGACGGAGCAAGTACACCTGTAATCCTCACATTCACCGGCCCTAAAAGCTCCCTGGCTAAACAGCAGGCTGAGAAAGAGGAAACACTCCGCGAGGTGCAGGCGACGTTGCGCGACAACACCATATACTCCCGCTGACCAAGGCTCAGCACCCGCAGTACGACCAGCGTCTTCGTATACCTCCGCTGGGGGACCGCCAAGGATTGCTCAGTCAAGAAGGTCCGTTAGCTGGCGTGGCGGCGAAAGCCGGGGGGGCCCGTTCTCGCTGCTGCTGGCAGGTATTCTCTGCTTTCGAAGTCCTGCTTACGTCGGAAGTGTTGCGTGCAGGCCGTCTCATGACGAAGTACTCGGAGGACTGGCCAGCATTTTCGGACTGTGGCGAGGCGCACACGCAATTGCAGCGCCTACCGGTTACCGGTGGACATCCGGCCAAATCACCTTGGTCGCCAATAGCCGCGCCTGAAATCGAGCCAAGTGCTAGGGTCGACACGGAGTGTTGGTTTGAGCCACCCTGGATTTTTCGTACGCCTTGATAGCTCATTTGGACAGCCCCTCTCACATCTCCGATCAGGGAGGCACGCAATTGCAGGAGCTTTTTTACGGCTTGGAACTGGAGCGGCCCTTCATGCAGGTGCACCACTTTCCCATATTTCAGGAATCGGTCTTCACTGCATCTGTAGGACCACTCTGATTTGGGAGCCCACCCAACAACTATCGCAGAACGGGAATTATGATTTACCGCCTCAATTGCCATAGGATCGGCCTTTCACAGCCATGGATTTACGCCATCTACACCGTTTTCTGGCGGTAGCTGAAGAGCTACATTTTGCCCGCGCGGCTGAACGCCTCCACATCGAACAATCACCCCTATCTCGCAGCATCAAGGATCTTGAATCTGATCTTGGCGCTGTCTTGTTTGATCGTTGTGTCAGAGGTACGCGACTGACCTCAGCAGGGCGAGCGTTGCTGGAAACCGTCCCTCGAATTTTTACCGCGGTGGAGCAAGCACGCAGAAGCGTTGAGGCAGTTGCTTCTGGGCATCGAAGCACTCTGCGCGTCGCACTGTCAGACGCAATTTTCCCCAACCGCTTGGCTTCGATACTGGCTCTGAGTAGAGAACAAGAACCTGATATCGAAATCCGGCTTTTTGAAATGCCCTTGGTCGATCAGTTGAGAGGACTCACCCAAGACCTCTACGACATAGGTTTCTGCGGTACGAGTACGGTGCCAGAAGGTATCCAGGCCAAGGCATTGTGGAGAACGCAACTGGTGGTTGCCATGCCACCAAGACACCCTTTGCTGGAGTACGCCTACGTACCCTTGGCAGAGGCATTGGACTATCCAATGGTCCGTTTCCTGCCGCGTAGCCGTACCAGCATCAGCCATAAAACCGATGAGCTAATCGACGCGATAGGCTGCCCACCTAATGTGGTGGAGAGCGTAGAAAGCTTGGAGCTGATGATAACGCTGATTACCGCTGGCTATGGGGTAGGCCTGGTCTGTGAGCAGGAAATGGCGCTACGTGATGCGAGGGACATTGTCACGCGACCTTTAGCCGGCCAGCCAACCTACCTGACAACTTATGTGCTAAGCCCATCACTCCAAACTTCTCCGCCGCACATCAGCCGCTTCATAGAACGCGCAATGGCCGTAGCGGCCGAGCATCAACCTACGCCTCACTCAAGAGGATGCAAAATCGAGTGAGCGTCTGACCTTCTGTGCATCACTCGAGGCCATCGCTTCGCAAACAACGAAGTTCCGAGGGCGACGTCTTAGGGCTGTTGCGTTCTGTCCATTGGTTGAGACCAGATCGGTCTGTACAAAAGGACTCAATCTCATTCGAATGTTGTTCACAGCAGGTCGATTCAACTGCAATGCGATAAACCCCGTGAGCTTTCCAGGAAAACGGGTCAACGGGTATCGCGCATTGTCGATGGTGGTTCCAAACCATCAGCGTTGAATACCCGACACATCCCACAGTGGCGCCCAGTGAGGGCCAAGGAGTGTCGTATGACCACAGAAAGCATGATCCAGGTTGTTGAACCAGAGCACCGAATTATGCGCCTTGCTGAGGTTGAAAAGACCGTCGGCTTCAAACGTACGCACATCTACAACCTTATCAAACTCGATCGATTCCCTCGTCCGCTACGCATCGGCATACGCGCCATTGGCTGGGATTCAGCCGAAATCGCCCACTGGGTTAGCGAGCGCCTGAAAGACAGGGTCTGAGGGAGTGAGCATGACTGTACTGGTGATTCTCTCGACCAAGGGCGGTGTTGGAAAAACCACCATCGCCGTTAATCTGGGTGCTCTAGCGGCCGACGCGGGTTTGCGGGTTCTGCTCATGGACCTCGATACTCAACCAACACTCTCGAGCTATTTTCCGCTCAGCCTCCAGGCTCCCGCCGGCATCTATGAAATGCTCGCACTCAACGAGTGCGACATGAAACGCCTCGTTTCGAAAACCATAATCCCAAGACTCGACCTGGTTCTATCAAATGATGCTCAAGGCCAGCTCAACACGCTGCTGATGCATGCACCCGATGGCCGCTTGAGACTCAGAGGGCAACTGCAGATATTCCAAGCTCATTACGACCTCATCATCATCGATACGCAGGGCGCTCGCAGTGTCCTACTTGAGTCCGCAGTGCTCGCGGCAGATCGTGCGGTGTCGCCCGTGACACCGGAGATTCTCGCAGCACGAGAGCTTCGCCGGGGCACGGTGCAACTAATGCATGATATGCAGCCATTCCGAGCGCTAGGTGTTGAACCACCGACTCTTCAGTTGCTGCTCAATCGTGTACCTGCAATCTCGCGCAACGCCCGTGCCGTACAACACGCCCTACGACAAGTTTTCGAACAGGAAATGGAGATCCAAATACTCGACACACTCATCCCTGCGGTCCAGGCGTACCCCGTTTCGGCAAGCGAGCGCCTGCCGGCGCATTACATAGAACCCAGGAAACCCTGGAAGCGTAAAGCACCTGCTGCACTGGATACTTTCAGGGACCTCTGTATCGAGCTGTTCCCGCATTGGCGGCAACGGTTCGAAGCCGTTACAGACACAGGCAAAAAGGATGGCGGGCATGGCGATCTCCAGCAGTGATGAGACAGACGCTTCGCTAACAGCCTTGCTCAAAGCAGAAGTGTTCCAGCACTCCGGTCAGAATGATGTTGAGCTGAAGAGTCCTTTAGCGGACAGGCCCGTAAGCGTGACGTTGGATCAACTGCTGCCATACGACCGGAACCCAAGAAAGATCCGCAACCCCAAGTATGAGGAAATTAAGGCCTCTATCCGCGAACGCGGTCTGGATGCCCCCCCTGGGATAACGCAGCGTCCAGGCGAGTCTGGCTTCAGGATTTATAGCGGCGGGACAACACGGCTGAGCATCTTGCGAGAGCTATGGACCGAAACGAAGGAGGAGCGTTTCTTCCGCATATCCTGCTTGCTCCGGCCATGGCCAGCACGCGGCGACATCGTGGTGTTAACAGGGCACCTGGCGGAAAACGACATGCGCGGCCACCTGACCTTCATTGAGCGCGCCTTGGGCGTCGAAGATGCCAGTGCGCTTTATGAAAGTGAGTGTGGCAAAGCCCTTTCCCAGTCCGAACTCGCAAGGCGCCTGACGGCGGATGGCTACCCTACCCCGCAATCTCACGTAAGCCGAATGCGCGAAGCGGTTCAGTACCTGCTGCCGTGCATACCCAAACTTTTATTCTCGGGGCTTGGTCGACATCAAGTCGAGAAACTTGCGGTACTGCGTAATGCCGGACACCGTATCTGGGATGAACATGCCAAGGGCAGAGCGGCCAATGTTGACTTCACGGAGCTATTTCAGGAAGTGCTGGCGCAGTTCGACGGTGACCTCTCGGGCTTTTTGCAGCAGCGACTTCAAGACGAACTCGTCGGGCGGATGGCTGACTCACTGGGGATCGATTACGACATCCTCAATTTCGACCTGAAGACCAACGAAGCTCGGCAGACAGCGTTGCACCAACACCCCGAGCCTCCCGAGCCAGCACCCTCCGTACTTGCGGGTGGTCAGCTTCCACAAGGCACTGCGCTTCCGGCACCAGCCCTGCCCAGCGTGTGCGGAACCACTGACCTATCCACCGCGAATACCCCGCCCCCACCCCGCCACGACTCCATTGAACAGTTGGTCTCCAGCCACACGGGAGCTGAAGGGTCTTCACCCGATGTATTCGAGTCGATATGGCCATTACCTCCAGGTGTCGACCAACCAGCACGGCTGCGCGAGCTGACCGGCCAAATGGCTTTTGAATTGGCAGGTGAACAGCGCGAGCACATGGCGATAACAGACCGCGGCATCGGCGTGCAGTGCAGCGCTGGCGCCTCTCAAAGCCCTCTGCTTGCGTTCATTTCCTCATTGAACTCGACCACGCCAACACCGCTGGTGCAACTGCTCCTGGGAGAGCCTGATCCGTCTAGCGGTACTCAACGCCTGAGTGATCCAGATCTGCTCAAACTGTTCCAACTGATCCGACTTGCACGCCGTCTGAAGGAGTTGGGCAACGATTCGATGTACTGATGCCAGGAGGTTCAGATGTCTTCACCGCATCCCTTGAATCAAGCCGTGATCGCACAAGCGTTGCACGACATGCGCAATGGCCAGCTGCGACGATGCAAAGCCATGGGCTTCGACGATGATGATCTGGCTGCGCTGAAGGAGCCCTCTCAAGTCAGCGTACTGCTCAACGCATCGGTGTCCTGGTGCACCGTAACAGTGAACCATGAGGTGCTTCGTCGCCTGCTTCGACAACTGGATAATGTTGAGCAGGAGATCGCCAATGTCGACCGCATGCTTCGCTTGGGGGCGAGCACAGAAATGGTGGCAGGCTTCTATGGCCTCACCCATCAGGAAATTGCGCTACGACGAGACATCCTGGGCCTGCCCAAGCGCAAAGGTCGACACCCTGTGCTGAGCGAAGCCCAAGACACCGAGCTCTGGGAAGCCTGGAAGCCGGAGTTCGATGCGCGCCGCATTGCAATCAACGATGACTTGGCTCTGCTCGCCCTCACTCTGGACCTGGCCGAGATCCTCGGGCACCCGGCGTCGGTGATCTGGGCGACCGTTCGCAGCTGGATTGACGAAGGGCTGGTGAAATCATGACTGAACAAGCCTCTGCTACCTGTGACCTTTTCGCGCCACCTCACACCCGTCCGCTACTCAACGAGGGACTGCTGTACAGCGGTGACACTCACGGACCAGTGCCTCGACAGCTGTTCACCGATAATCGACTGACACCGTTGGAACGCAATGCATGGCAGCTCTTTCGCATGACGCTGGCAAGCGAAGGCATATCACCGCTGCCCACCTACGAGCAGTTGCAGCCCTACATGACAACCATGCCCTGCGGCGCGAAAGCGTCACATGAAACCATCGCGCGAGCCCTCACCCTACTACGGCTCAGCCGATGGATGACATTGTTTCAGAAACGTCGAGACAAGAAGACAGGCCGCATGCTCACCAACCTCTACGTGCTCCACGATTATCCACTCACACCTTATGAAGCCACGAAGCTGGACCCCTCCTACCTGACGCTGGTCTGTCATTCTCTAAAGCACGCGAGCAAGGCGGTACAACGAGTGGCTCGCCAAGTTGTTCAGGACATCTTGCTGGACCCTCTATTCAACATCATCGATCTGCCGGAAGAGCTAAGGCGATTGACTGGTCAAGCTCACGACGTAATCGACCAGCACACGCCCACTGTGGTGCATGTTGCTAATTCCGAAGTCACTGCGCCGGACTCCTATCCACAGGACGCTCGACCGCGGTACACACCAAACACCCTCAGGGCCAAGGCTTCCACCCCGCACGATCTGAATCCGAAGTCGAACCGTAGTACTTTAAAAGACAAGAAAAAGCTAAGTACGGAACCGCTCGAACAGCCCGAGCTGGCACAACCACTACGGTATCCGGCGTTGTTCATCCAGTTGAAGGTCGATCAGCAATCGCAGATCAAGACCACGATGTCCAAGGTGCCGGGCAACCTGCGACAAGCCGTGCTGGACGAATGGTCGGTCAGATGCCAAAAGCAGCAGGTTCGTAGCCCGGCGGGATATTTATATGGCCTCCTGCAGAAGGCGTTGCGCGGCGAGTTCAAACCTTGGGCCGCCAGGCAGCAATCGCCCGCAGCCTCCACCCTCACAGTCTTGGCCCCACCACGCCAAAGGCATGACACAAAGCGCCAGCAACCAACGCTCGCTCGCGCTTACCTGGCCCAGCTTCGCGCGATGCTCAACATCGGCACTCAACCGACCCCTGCCCTGCCTTCTGGCTGAGCGGGCTGATCTATCCCCTGGGGATAGGTTTCCGATCACCCGCTTGCGCCATACCCGAGCATTACCGAGAGCCATCAGAATCAGGCCCCGACACCGTTCGGTTTGATCACTGACAACGGGTATCGGTAACTCGACCCTGTGTGCTCATCTCTTCCACAAGAGCACCCACCATGAGCAATGACCTGCAACTGAACCTGGGCGCATTGCGCAGCAGCATGCAGCTAACCCTTCACACCCACCATGCCTCACGTATCTGGCATGGGCGAGCATCGGGTGACGGTCGCGCCGCCATCATCGGCTTGAACGGGTTTCTCGCGATCATGAACAAGATGAAGCGCGGCGCAGAGCAGGACGATCCCTACTCTGACAACTGGATGCTTCGTATAGAAGCCAAACTGGAAGACACGAAAGCCCGACTGCAGCAACTGCGCGAGCAAGTCGATCTCGTGCTTGCAGACATTCCCAGGGCATTGAGCCTTGGCGAGAACCTGAATGTTCAACCTGTCTCCCTGCCGCTTTTTATCAACGCTCAACTGGGCTTCGCCGCAGTTTATCTTCTGGCTGACTTCGACGACCTCGCCCGACGACTGATCCTGGCCCATCACACCGCCCTCATCGACAGGCACACCCTTGAACGATGGCTGGATGAAGGGGCTCATGCGCTCCGCAGCCTCTTCAGCCTGGCCCAGCAATACAAATTTTCTGGCACCCAGCGCGATGATTTCGCTGCCAATAATGCAGCGGCGCGATCGGCGCGAGAGAAGTTCGGAGAGCTGGCGCACGACGTCCTGGAGGGAACGCGGCGATCGCGGTTTGCTCCGCCTATCGTTCGGCGTAACGGCTCTGAGCGCACAGTTGTCCCTGAAATGGCTGGTGAGGTTGCCGACAAAACACCGAACTCATCTTTGGGTGACGAAAGCAAAGAGGCGGTGCTAGGTGAGGAGGATCCTCAATGAAGGTCTTGTCATTCATACCGCTTACCCAGGAAGACTTTGATGTTCTGGCACAGACAGCCTCCCTAAAAGGCCTTTTACAACCTTTTAAAGGTAAAAGAGGTCTGGAAGGCTGGGCCAGTCAATGTCGACAGTTACGGGACGACCTGATTCGTCTTTCAGCAAGACGAGTACTGGCGCAGGCCCGTTCCGCACCATTCAGTCTCCTACCCGTTCAACTGGCCCAGCAGGCGACTGAAGCGGGGACCGTGTTTCTGCGCTGGCGCAATCTCGATCGCAGCGCGATGGGCGTGGGTCTGTGGGAACAGTTGATCGCCAGCCCATCGACGCCCCAGGAACTGCTGGTCGATCTCTACGACCTGGAACTGCATCGCATCCACCTCAACATGCTCATCAGCTTGGCTCACACCATGGCAAAGCAAGCTGAGGAATGCGCCAACAAAGCTGGTCACGCGGAGGCCGTGCTCGTCCGGCGGCTCACCCACGACTCCATTCCAACGAAGGGAAAACACCAATGAGCACTCATTTTTTCGGTGAAGGGAATATTGGCTCAGTGCCGGAGCACCGTAGCTTCGGGCAAGGTAACGGTGAGCCTCGGCACCTGCTGCGTCTCAACGTCTACTTCGACAACCCTGTCCCGGTGAAGGATGGTTATGAGGACCGTGGGGGCTACTGGGCGCCCGTCGAAATCTGGCACAAGGATGCAGAGCGCTGGAGCACCCTGTACCAGAAAGGCATGCGTGTACTTGTCGAGGGACGAACCGTGCGTGACGAATGGCAGGATGACGAAGAGAACGTCAGAGTGACCTTCAAGATCGAAGCACGTCGTGTGGGCATCCTTCCCTATCGGCTCGACGGAATTACAATCGCCGCCAAACCTGCTACGGACAGTTCCAGCGAAGGCTGAACATATCCAGCATCAGGGCGGTGGCCACCCACCGCCCGAAATCGAGCGCCCCCAGGTCGCACCACCATTCAATGTCCGCCGAGGCTCACTGAGGCCCGCTGGCGCGGCACATGGCGATGCTACCGGTATAGGGGCGCCAGGCAGTACGCATACATCCACGACACCTTCTCTCCTCCCCTTCATTCTCGGGCCAGGTGCTACTGACGTTGGTCAGTCCCCACCCAGGCAGCCCCGGTCTTCAAAGCTGCGTTTCGCTCTAGCGTCATGGCCACCCCGTCCGCACCGCATCTCTTCGCGGGCACTCGCTATCCCGTAGCGACGATGCCACTTCCCTCTCCCTCAGGAGCTCGTAATGTCCACGAATATTTCTGCCCTTGATCGGTGTAAGGTGTGGCCTTACACTGAATTCCAATGATCACAGGCTTCAGGCACAAAGGCCTGAGAGCGCTGTACCTTCGGGGCGATACATCCGGGGTACGTCAGGATCATGCAGTTCGACTGATTCGCCTTCTGGCGTTTCTGGAACAGGCCCAGAGTCCAGGTGATATGGACCAGCCAGGCAATCGACTTCACCCTCTGCAGGGCAAATATGCCGGCTACTGGGCGGTCAATGTGTCTGGCAACTGGCGGCTGGTCTTTCGCTTTTGCGCAGGCCACGTCGAGCTGGTCGATTACCTTGATTATCATTAGGAGGCTTTCAATGCCCCTGCATAACCCTCCCCACCCGGGCGAGTCGCTTCGTTGTGACGTGCTCCCGGCGCTCAACATGAGCATTACCGACCTGGCACATCATCTGGGCTATTCCCGCGGCCAGTTATCGACGGTACTGAATGGTCGCGCCGCTGTATCCGCCGACTTGGCTCACCGCCTGGAGCTTGCCGGTATCAGCACCGCCCGTATGTGGCTGGCCATGCAAGCCGCTTATGACCTCTGGCAAGCTGAGCAACGAAGCCATCCTCCCATCACGCGTCTGCAGCACGCTTGACGTTCGTCCAAAGCCTTTAGCCTCCCCGCACAGCCCCTGTCATTCAGGGGCTGCTTTCATCCGCTGATGTTCACCGAGCGCCGCGCGCGGCACAAAGCGGAGCTCTTTCTTCCCTCTCTTCTTTTCGCCATTACAGCACAGGTGAAGCATGCCCCCTGAGCGGTTGCGCCAGAGTTCAGCCCGCGTCCCTGCGCCAATTCATACCTGTCGAATGGAGACTGATTTCTGTGATTCAGGTTTCAAGGAAGAGTCCCCTGAACTCATGCCTGCGTGAGTTGAGGAGACCCTTCCGGGTAAGCCGTACTCGATGCCGGTGCCCGCCGGCCAACAAAGGGCGCCGTTTGTGCGCGAATGTGTGCCAAAAGCTTCCGGCCCCAGCCACGACACGGGTCGGGCGGAAATACTCATCGGGGATCGGTGAAGACGACAACCGGGCCTGACGCAATCCGCCGTGGTTTCACTGCTCCAGCCGATGGCACCTGCCATCGGCACCTTGATCTCGCCTAGCCCCCCTAACGATCAAGGTCCAGCGTTATGAACAGACACCCCCATCGCGTCACCTATGCAAGCATCTGCAGTGGGATCGAGGCCGTCACCGCGGCCTGGCATCCATTGGGTATGAAACCCGTCTGGTTCGCCGAGATCGACCCCTTCGCATGTGCCGTCCTCGCCCACCACTACCCGCACGTACCGAACCAAGGAGATATGACCCACCTCGCCTCTCTGGTGCTTAAGGGAGCAATTCCCACAGCAGAGGTTCTGGTTGGCGGGACACCCTGCCAATCCTTCAGCATCTCCGGCCTGCGCCAAGGACTGAATGACCCGCGCGGCGCACTGACCCTCAGCTACGTGGAGCTTGCCAATGCCTTCGATACCATCCGCAAACAAGAGGAGAAACCCGCGTCGATCATCGTCTGGGAGAATGTCCCCGGCGTGCTTTCCGATCGAACCAACGCCTTTGGATGCCTGCTCTCGGCACTGGCTGGCGAATGCCATGTGTTACGCCCACCCTGCAAGAGTTGGTCGGACGCAGGTGTGGTGCTGGGTCCCCAGAGAACTATCGCGTGGAGGGTATTGGATGCTCAATATTTCGGAGTGCCCCAACGCCGTCGTCGAGTCATCCTTATCGCAAGTGCTCGAGAAGGGTTCGATCCCACTGAAGTACTTTTTGAGCGTACGAGCCTGTGCCGGGATCTTGCGGCGGTCAGCCCGCAACAAAAGACGGTTGCCGGCACCCTTACTACACGCAATGCAGGCGGTGATCTCACTTGCCTGCAGCCAGTCCTGACGCCGTATTGCCTTGCGCATGGCCAAGGTAATGCAGAGGTTCTGGTGGATGGGTCCCCCACACTCACGTGCAACCATGAAGCCCCGATCCTTGTGCACGCAGCTGCAGTGCGCCGCCTGATGCCTGTCGAGTGCGAAGCCATTCAAGGGTTCGAACGCGGCTATACCCGAATTCCCTGGCGCAACAAACCAGCGCTGGCATGTCCGGATGCACCCCGCTACCGGGTATTGGGAAACAGCATGGCCGTGCCCTGTATCGCCTGGGTTGGGCAGCGGCTGCTGTGGGTGTTGAGAGAAAGCGGAGTCGAGCGCCATGGTCTTTCTCGCTGACGCTCTGATTGAAACACCACAATGTTGAACCATGAACTGCGATGACTCATCGCGTCATGCCCAGGTAGCCAAGGTCTTCAAGGCTACGACGCGGGTTCCGCGTTGACTGACCCGTTCGCGCTACGCATCCCTCGGCGAACAGTCATCCCAGGATGACGGATGTACCCACCTCACTACGGATCAACCGATCCGATAACCCAAGCGGGAGAGCCCCCGTACGGGTCGTCTCCTGCGCGTTTTCATAATGGAGACACGTCATGAGTTCATCGAACGAAACTTCATATTTCGATCTGCACATAACCGGGCTTGGTTATCTGAATCGCGTGCGTGAGGTTACGCCGAAACAAGGCAAACCTTTTCTCGCCTGCGACGTTGTAGCGCTCAAAGGCCTCAGTACAAATGTTCAATACTGCCGCTTCGATGTCACGGTTTCTGGCACAGAAGCACAGGACCTGGTGCGCCGGTGCAAGAAGGCGGTTGAGGAGCAGCGCAAAGTGCTGATCGGTTTCAGGCTTGGTGATCTCTATGCGGAGTCCTTCATGTACCGAACCGGCGACCGCGCGGGACAGTACGGCGTGAGCCTGAAAGCGCGCCTGTTGTTCATCAGTTGGGTCAAGGTCGACAACGTTCAGGTGTACAAGGCCGAACCGAAGTCTACCGATGAACCAGGACAAATCTCTGTGGAAAACAGTGCTCCAGTCGCGGAGCCAATAGCCGCCGACTCGTACTGATCGACATCCTCACCAGAGCCTGGCGATCCAGTAGTGATGCGCTCGACTTTTCTCACCTCTCCGGGACGCCTGCCCCGTAGGGTGTCAGGCACCGGTTGCACAGGATCTTCTCATGCATCCAGCCATCCACTCATCCGCCCAACACCTTCCTCTGTTCCCCATCGGGGCACTGATCTGCACTGCCAGTGTGGACACCCTGATTCGAGAGGGTCGTGTTGACCCACTCCTCTATGTCTGCCGCCACGTCAGCGGTGATTGGGGCGATCTTTGCGAAGAAGACAGGCACGCCAATACCTCGGCCGTTGAACTAGGCAATCGCATCCTGTCGTCGTATCAGATTGCTCCTGACCTGAAGATTTGGGTTATCACTGAAGCTGATCGCAGCGTCACCACGATCCTGCTTCCCGAAGACTATTAACGCTGCAACTCAAACGGCCTCTCGGGGCCGTTTTTTTTTTCAGAAATACGGTTTTTTTGCACTGCTAGTACGAGACCAAACAAATAGAAATAAATCGACACAAAATATGAAGAACCGATTAGCCAGAGTGACTACACTGCCGATCTCTGCCTCATATAAAAAATAGAAAATGCTAACTAATATTTTTTACGCCACGTTTCACCCTTCAATTGCGCACCTAAGCATTGCACAAATCGAAGAGCTTCATTCTCGCTTTATCAATGGCGAGAAACTCGCCCCTCTACTCATTGAATATAAAATCTCCACAAACTCCAAACAGCTAAATCCCCTACTCCCTCTTCGCACGTTACTGAACACTTCCTGCCCAAATTGTTCAGCACCTTTACAATTGAAGTGGGCAACCAAGACGACTGGGCAATCAGCCCCGTTCTGCAAGCCATGTGAACATACCATGGAGCGTGGCTGCCAATGTGCTTACTGCTGGCAGTTAACCATCAACCGACTGAACGGCAAATGGGGAAGTCAGTCACTACAATATAGTGAACTTGACTTTCAAGACAAGCTTTTGACATTAACCCTACTCTCACACCCCAACAACAAAAACACCAAACGCAAGCGGTTTCGTTCACACGTCGAATGTTCAGCAAAGACAAAACATCTAAACAAACTTAGAATAAAGGGAATAATCAAGCTTGCTGATATGCCCAAGTGGTCGAGCAGCCTGAACGATTTGATCGCATACTATCCCGAAGAAGCCGTATGGCGAACCAATGCAGCATTAGTTCCGACACCTGTTTGCCAACTAGCCGACGCAGAGCTAATAGAGACCATACAGTGTGACATCCACTCAAATCTCACAATAGCAAACGAGCTTGAAATAATCAGCCTAATTCACGAGCTATTGGAAGACGACCTGTATTCATACTTACAAGAACAGCTCTCAAGAGAAGGGCTCAATATAACAACTGAGCGATACACTCGCGCAGCCCTCAAAACCTTGATAAACAAGTTACCCCCGCGTGAAATATTTGCCGCCATCTGGGAAGCTGCCAAGTCCGCTAGCAGTGCATTCAAAAATGGTAAGGCCACGTGCAAAAAACACGCTGGCAACATGATACCCAACGCACTACTTCGGAGAGGCGAACATCGAATTTCAAACACCGAATGCTGGAAACACGATTACTACCCCGTGTCTGAGTCTCTGGTCGCACCAGTTCTAAGAGTGCTTGGTTTGACTGATCACGCTGTATTTTTTTCGCTTCCACTCGAGCGCTATCACGCAAATTATTTGATAGCGAGACTGACCGAGAGCTTCGAGGACAATCAATGCGCCGGCGAAATCCGTATCTCGAGCTTCTGGCCTGTACGTGTTGAAACCGTTGTGGCCGGGCCCTCAATCTGAGCAAGCATTTCGGACATGAGTCCTCTCGGAATGTTTGCTGAATCCAAGCTACTGTTTTGAGACGGTGACCAGCGACATTGTTCGGAGCACCGCCATGAACCATCTACCCTGCTCATGCGCCTACCTCACAGGGGTTTTTCTCATAACACTCATCAGCGGCTGTGCGACCTTCGTTTCTTCGCATGAGGAGGAGACCACAGCCACGGGTCAGCAATGCGCACAGCCATCAGAAGCTGTTGTTCTGCAAGGACGATATAGGCGCGCTCGACCGGGCCCAACAGCCGACCAAACCAATCTGCTCCTACAGATCATAGAGTTGGATATTCCTACCCCTCCGGTTGAAAGCGTTGGCTCAGCACTCAAATATCTTCTTCTAAAGTCCGGCTTTCAGCTCTGCAACACAAGCATCGAACTAAACCAGCTACTCGACCTCCCAGTTCCCGCCGTACACCTAAAACTGGGACCAATGGCATTACGCGATGCTCTGGAAACACTATCCGGCCCAGCCTGGTCGCTGGAAGTGGATCAAAGTCAAAGGCGCATCTGCTTCAGTAAGCGGGACCCGTTAATGAATCGCCCGGTAACGGGAGAGCAGCCGTGATACAGGCTCCGAAGACGCTCCAAAAGCCCGGCGTCGTTGTGTTGCGAGTTGTCGCCGGGATCAGCCTCGCCTTAGCTCTAGGCATGTCTGTTCATCAGTACCATCGTCTCGGGCAGCTACAAGTCGAACTACTGGCTCGATCGCCTCTGGGGCAGGCTCAAGACCTGCAAGCGAACGTAGAGAAACTTGAAAGAACGCTGGAACACCTAAGCACCCAACCACCCCATGCGGCCCAATCAGAATTTGAGCTAAGCCAGGCTACCTTCGAGCAGCGCATCACTGCCATCGAAGACGCACTTCGACTCCAACCATCCGACGCTGATCTGGAAAGGCTACGGGGCCGTGTCCATGCCCTTGAATCACAAGCCACCCCAAGTCCTCGGCCTTCTCGCCCATTCCGCCCTGCTCGCCGGCCCGCACTCCACCTGCCGTCGCAGGAGGCTCAACCTCCCTTCCAGATAGTTGGACCGGAACTGCGCGGCGGGCACCAGTTCCTCACCCTCCTCGCCAACGGCTCACATTCGATCGCTGACGTCACACTGCTGCGCATCGGAGAAGCGATCGGAGCGTGGCAACTCAACCGGGTCACCCCTGATGGTGCGGAGTTCCGTGTGCACGGGAACACACGCATCCTGCCTCTGCCCTAGGAGCCTTTGATGCCCAGAATAGTGCTATTCGCCGCATTGCTCGTCATACAACAGACCGCCTCTGCCAGCGATATGACTGAGCGCAAAAGTGGTGTCCAGATTTCGAGAGCACTCTCGCTTTCGGAAAAGCAGCTGGCCGAGGCTTGGGGTCTGCAACCGGAGGAACTGAGCCGGTACCGAGCGCTGATGCAGGGCCCCCTGGGCGTCTATTCGCCTAACATCGATCCTTTGACTGCGCTCGGCATCGAAGCAGAGTCCGAGGCAGACCAGCGTCGTTACGCGGACCTGCAAGTGCAGGCCGAGGCCCATCGGGTGGAGAAACTGCTGGCGTATCAGCGTGCCTACGACCGTGCCTGGCAAGCCCGCTTCCCCGGCATGTTGCGCGCTGAGCTACCCGACAACACGCCCATCTCCAGCCCTCGCCCCAACCGGCTGGCGCTCTTCGTCCAGGCCGATTGCCCGCCCTGTGAGCACAAGGTGATTCGCCTGCAGCTTTCATCCACTCCGTTCGACCTGTACCTCGTGGGTAGCGGAAACGATGACCAGAGGATACGTGGCTGGGCCCGCAAAGTGGGTATCGATCCGGCTCAAGTCCAAGCACGCCGAATCACGTTGAACCACGACGCGGGACGTTGGGAGTCCTTGGGACTTGCAGGTCAATTACCGGCACTGGTACGGGAGGTCGATGGGCAATGGATACGTCAGTAGTGCTCCGACCACTGGCTGCCTACTTGCTGATGGCGCCCGGACTCTGGTCAACAGCGACGTCAGCAGCGGTACCGCCTATCGCCTACCAGTACGCCGCGCAGGCAGCGGAAATCCCACCCGAAGTGCTCTACGCCATCGCGCTACAGGAAAGCGGTCTGGAACTACGGGGCCGGCGGCGTCCATGGCCGTGGACGTTGAATGTTGCGGGCAAGAGTCAGTATTACAGCTCTCGCACCCAAGCCTGTGCCGCGCTTCAGTACGCAGCGCGCCGGGTCAAAGCCACTCGCATTGATGTAGGCCTTGCTCAGCTCAACCTCGGATATCAACGAGCACACTACTCCGCACCGTGTGAGCTGCTCTCCCCCGCGCACAACCTGACCATCGCAGCGTCGATCCTGCGGCGGCACCGGCGTGCTGGAGAGGACTGGCTGCCGGCAATCGGCCGATACCACCGGCCGGCGGGAGGCCCTCTTGCAACACGCTACCAACGCCGTGTCAGCGAATACCTCTCACGCCTGCAAAAAGGGACATTGCAATGAGCCGGACCGTCGCGATCGCTTTGCTGTGGGTGATGTTGAGCACCGGACAGGCGCAGGCCCAAACGAAGAATCTGTCGGAGCGCTTCGACGAAGGCGCCATGTTGCCCGTCCATTCAGCACTTCTGACACCAGGCCCCGTTAAAGCGCGGGCCTCCCACATGCCCGGCCTTCCGGCATTCTTCCTGGTCGGTGATGACGTTCGTTCGAGGTCCTGGCTCAAGCAGAGGCTGCCAACCCTGCAACGACTGAACGCCGTGGGCATCGTCGTGCAAGTCAGCTCGACCAAAGCATTGAAAGACCTGCGTGCGCTGGCTCCAGGGCTCACGCTTTCCCCCGCATCGGCGGACGACCTGGCCCAGCGCCTGGGCCTGAAACACTACCCCGTGCTGATCAGCGGATCAGCCATCGAGCAATAACGTGAGCCAGGAGCATGCCATCGAGGTACTCCTGCGGCCTGCGGTCGAGCTCTACAGTGTCGCGGCCTGCGCGGGCGCAGCAATGCTTTGTCTGGCAGCACCTTGGTCACTTGCGCTATCACCGGGTTTTGGCACGACCAGCGCTCTGGTCTTCGCCGGCTGCGGAACCATTCGACTGCGCCAAGCTGCCACGATCATTGGGTACCGTCGGCGCCTGCGTCGCTTGCCCCGCTATGTCATGACCAGTCGACAGGTACCGGTCAGCCAGACCCGGCTGTTCATCGGTCGAGGGTTTCGCTGGGACCAGCGGCACACCCATCGGCTGCTTCAGACCTACCGCCCCGAATTCCGTCGCTATGTCGAACCCAGTTGGCTCTACCGTAGTGCTCGGCATATCGCCGGGAAGCTGGAGTTCGCGCCATTTCCCCTGAGCCTCGTACCGAACCTGGCAGATTGGGACCACTCGCTCAACCCTGTCCGCCCTCTGCCCCCCGTTGGCGGGCTACCCCGGTTGCATGGCATCGAACCCAACGAGGTCGATGTCTTCCTGCCTCTGCGTGAGCGCGTCGGCCACACCTTGGTGCTGGGCACGACTCGAGTCGGCAAAACCCGCCTGGCAGAATTGTTCATCACCCAGGATATTCGCCGCGGTGAAACCTGCATCGTCTTTGATCCCAAGGGCGATGCTGACCTGCTCAAGCGCATGTACCTCGAAGCGAAACGCGCAGGTCGCGAGGGCGAGTTCTATGTCTTTCACCTCGGCTGGCCTGACGTTTCTGCCCGCTACAATGCCATTGGGCGCTTCAGCCGCATCACAGAGGTCGCCTCACGCATCGCAGGACAGCTCTCTGGAGAGGGCAACTCTGCGGCCTTCCGTGAGTTTGCATGGCGATTCGTCAACATCATTGCCCGCGCCCTGGTGGAGCTTGGGCAGCGCCCGGATTACCTGCTCATCCACCGTCATGTGATCAACATCGACGCGCTGTTCGTCGAGTACGCCGCCAGCTTCTTCGCACGTAAAGACCCGAAGGCCTGGGAGACGATCGTGCAGATTGAGGCCAAGCTCAACGAGAAGAACACGCCCCGGCACATGGCCAGCCGTGAAAAGCGGGTGGTCGCGATTGAGCTCTACCTCTCGCAGAAGCGTATTTACGATCCCGTGATGGATGGCCTGCGATCGGCGGTTCGCTATGACCGGACCTATTTCGACAAGATTGTTGCCTCGCTACTGCCACTGCTTGAAAAACTCACCACCGGAAAAATCGCTCAACTGTTGGCGCCCGACTACAACGACCTCAACGACCCGCGCCCGATCTTCGACTGGATGCAGATCATCCGCAAACGTGCCGTGGTTTATGTCGGTCTGGACGCGTTGTCGGACGCAGAGGTGGCTGCCGCAGTAGGTAACTCCATGTTCGCTGACCTCGTCTCCGTGGCCGGCCAACTGTACAAGTTCGGGGTCAACGATGGCCTCCCCGACGCGGGCGAAGAGCCTCGACCGCCGATCAATGTCCATGCAGACGAATTCAATGAGCTCATGGGGGACGAGTTCATTCCGCTGATCAACAAGGGCGGAGGCGCTGGTCTGCAGGTCACGGCGTATACACAAACCCTCAGCGACATCGAGGCCCGACTGGGGAACCGCGCCAAGGCGGGCCAGGTAGTGGGCAACTTCAACAACCTGTTCATGCTCCGCGTACGCGAAACCGCCACGGCCGAGCTCCTGACCCGTCAGTTGCCCAAGGTCGACGTGTACAGCACCACGCTCATGAGCGGCGCTACCGACAGCTCCGATCCAAATGGGAATACAGCCTTCACCTCCAGCACCCAGGACAGGGTCTCCAGCACCAGCGTGCCCTTGATCGAGCCAGCCCACGTCGTGGCGCTACCCAAAGGCCAAGCTTTCGCGCTTATCGAGGGCGGTCAACTCTGGAAGATCCGTATGCCTCTGCCCGCGCCCGATCCGGACGAGGACATCCCCAAGGACCTGCAAACGCTAACGAGCTACATGCGCCAGCGCTACACCGAAGCAGGGGAATGGTGGCAGCAATCATCAGCCCCAGCACCCGATGCCCCACTCCCGGATGATCTTGTCCAACCTGATACGGCCGAGCACGTCGAGGCCACGGACAATGAGTGATCCTGCCGACGCCGCTCGCAGGCAGCAGACTCGTCAGCAAGGCCTGATCATCGCGCTGGTGACCCTGCCGTTTCGACTCTTCGCCGTGCTGGCCGGATCACTCCTGATCAGCCTGGTTATCGAGTGGATTGGCTTGGTCTGGCTCTGGCCAGAGCAAGGTTGGCGCCATGCCCAAGGCATGCTCGAGTTTGAATTGGAGCAATTTTCTCGAGACTTTGCCCGAAGCGTACTGATACAGGAGCCAGGTCGTACCATCGGGGAGCTGGTGGCCTGGGTGCAGAAGCGCCTGGTCGTGGACAGTGCGCTATTGACCTGGTCGGAACAGCTTAGGAGCGCGAGCTCCGCAGAGAGACACGACCTGCTCACGTACGTGAGCCAAGCCTACCGCTACCTGGAAGGATTTCTGTTAGCCGGGGCCTACACACTGCTGGTATTTCTCGTTCGCTTATCCGTGTTGTGCCTGAGTGTGCCACTGTTCTTCGCTGCGGCATTTGTTGGGTTCATCGATGGATTGGTGCGCAGAGACATTCGACGCTTCGGCGCCGGTCGAGAGTCGGGCTTTGTCTACCACCGCGCCCGAGCAACCTTGCTGCCGCTGGTCGTCAGCCCTTGGGTGATTTACCTCGCTCTTCCCGTCAGTGTGAGTCCACTTTTGATATTGCTGCCAGCAGCCGTTCTGCTCGGCATAGCCACCAACATCGCCGCAGCCAGCTTCAAGAAGTACCTGTAAATCCGGGGCTCAGCCAACGCCCATTGATCCGAGCCTTGGCGAGTACCGCCTATCACTATCGTGGCATCCACCTTCATCAGGATGATCACGCCAGTGAAGACCGCAGGGCTCACACATTTCTTACGACCCACCGCAGCAGCAGCCTTGTTGGCACTGCTCACCGTGCCCTCCTGCGCCAATGCCGAAGACCTCGAGCGGCTCCACTTGAGCCTGATGCTGCGTCAACTCGATGCACTCGATCGGCAGTCACGGCAACGTGCCTCACAACCCAAAACCCAACCATCTCGTTATCACTTCGACTACGAGCGCTTTCAGAGTGACCTTGAGCGTATCCGGTTCGGTGTCCAGGACTACCTCACCCCCCGACGTGCACAGCCTCGCGACCCGTTTGCGCTGTCAGGCGACTACCGAAAGGAATCAGGGAATTCGCCATGACCGCCGCTCAGCGAAACGCCTTCCAGGCGAGCGGCGGCATCTCCCCTGATGACCTGCAAACGCTGCTGCTGTCCATGGTGTTCTCAGTCCTGCTGCTCTGGGGAACCTGGGCGTTGCGCACGGCCTACAGCGGCTGGGCCGAACAACGTATCAACCAACGCCAGTTCCTCGGCGTCGCCGTCCGCGTCATCGCGCTGTATGTGCTGTTGAGCTTCCTGCTTCTTTCCTGACCAGAGGACTACCCCCATGAAACGCACCCTGCTCCCAGCCCTTGTCGTTGCAACCCTGCTCCCCCTGACCGCTCACGCAGTCGGTAGCCTTCCAACATTGGAAAACCCCTCTCGGGGTGCCGGCACGAACATCATCAGCACGGTCCAAAATTACGCCTACGATGGCGTGTCGCTGATCGCCCTCGTGGTGGTAGCCGCAATGTTCATTGGCGTCTGCTACCACGCCTACACGCGTTACTCGGAGATTCATAGCGGACGTTCAACGTGGGGGCAGTTCGGCCTAAGCGTTTCGGTTGGCGCGGTCCTCTTGGTGATCGGGATCTGGCTGCTGACCAAAGCCACCGGCGTGCTGTGAGGCCCGTCATGGCAGAGCCAACCCACTATTTCCCCGACGGCACGGTTGCATTTCTCCCCCACCGTTTGAACCGCCAGCCGGTTGTCGTCAGGGGCCTGACCGCCGATGAGCTGTGGATCTGCGTGGGAGTGTCTGCCTGCACGGGGCTCGCAGCAGGGATTCCCCTGGCCTGGTTGCTGCGCAGCATCGCGGTCGTCCCCACCGTCACCGCCGCTACGGTGGCACTGGGTGTGTTTCTCGGTGGTGGCTGGTTACGCCGAAAGAAACGTGGCCGTCCCGATACCTGGCTGCACCGCCGCCTGCACTGGCACCTCGCACGCCGCCATCCTGCCCTGGCCTCAACCCTGAGGCTTCCTCCGCTGATCACTCGCTCCGGCCGCTGGAGCACGCGTCGAGGTAGACCATGAGCCGATTTCGCAATGAAGTGCTGCACTTGCAAGGTCACGTCCGCAGCCTGCGCTGGGCGCTGATCGGCGCCCTCACGCTTTCAGGAGGGCTGGCCATCGGTTGGTGGACCGCCTCAAAAGATCTGACCGTGCATGTTCCCCCCGATCTGCGTTCTGGAAGTAGTCGAAAGTGGTGGGATGTGCCGCCAGAATCCGTCTACGCATTCACCTTTTACATCTTCCAGCAGCTCCACCGCTGGCCTACCGATGGGGAAGCGGATTACCCCAAGAATCTCCACGCACTGTCGGAGTACCTGACGCCTGCATGCAAAGCCTACCTGCAGCAGGATTATGACTATCGCCGCAGCACCGGGGAGTTGAAGGATCGTGTCCGCGGGGTATATGAGATTCCTGGCCGCGGCTATGGTGACTCTCCCTCTGACCGGGTCCACATCGTTTCGAAACGTGATTGGGTGGTCACCCTCGACCTCAGCGCCGACGAGTACCACGGGGCGGAACAGGTGAAGCGTGCGTTGGTGCGCTACGCCATCAAAGTAGTACGGCTCGACATCGACCCCGAGAAAAACCCGTTCGGCCTTGCCCTGGATTGCTACGACAAGGCCCCCAGACGCATTAGCACATCAGCCACCTCTTCTTCTGATCACCAGCCTGGAGAGTCCCTGCCATGAACAGGCTGATCTCCTGCATGCTGGGTGGGGTCTTGATAAGCAGCACAACGCTCGCCGAAGCAGTTGAGCTGATGCACTGGGAGCGGTTGCCCTTGCCGGTACAGCTGGTCATCGACCAGGAGCGGGTGGTGTTCGTTGACCGCAATGTGCGCGTCGGCGTGCCAGGCAATGTCGGCAGCCGCCTTCGTGTGCAAACAGCCGCCGGCGCCGTGTATCTACGGGCGAATGGACCGTTGGAGATATCACGCATTCAGTTGCAGGACATCGAAACCGGGGAAGTGATTCTGCTCGACATTCAGGCAGGATCGAGCGAAGTCGATCAAGCGCCGCTTGAGCCCATCCGCATCGTGCAATTCCCGCCGCCGCCCGAATCAAACGGCTCACCCGCAGAGGCATCCCGACCTACGCCTATACCGGTCGCGCTGACCCGTTACGCCGCACAGAACCTGTACGCGCCCTTACGGACAATCGCCCCCCTGCATGGGATTCGGCTCCAAGTATTGGCCAAGGACCTCCCACTTGATCGACTGCTGCCCGGTCACCCCGTTCTAGTCCGTCCCCTCGCGGGATGGCGGCTGGACGACTACCGAGTGTCCGCCCTGCTCCTGCGCAATGCTCAAGGTTCAACTATCGATCTCGACCCGAGGGAACTGCAGGGACAGTTCTTTTCCGCAAGCTTTCAGCACACAACACTCGGGCCGGCGGGTTCCGCCACCGACACGACCGTGCTGTACCTGGTCACTCACAAGCAGGATCTCGCCAGTGCACTGCCCCCTTTTCAGAGTCGCTTCGACGCAGCCCTAAACCTGACGCCACCAGAGACAAGGGAGCCTAGCGATGAGAAGTAATGCACTGCTGAAATGGCTGATGTTGCCGCTTGTAATGCTTCTGGTGTTTGTTGGTCTTCGCCTGTCGAACAAAGAACCGACCAGACCTGCCCCAAATGATGAACCCGCTCGGCTCACCACTGAAGAGATGAAAAGCCTTGGGATCGAAGGCGACACGCCACGAGACACTGTGGCAACCCTCGTCGCCCAGGTGAAGCAACTGCGCAACGAGTTGCAAACCGCCCTGACCGACAACAAGCATCAACGCAACGAGAATGAGCGGCTGC
This sequence comes from Pseudomonas huaxiensis, assembly GCF_003231275.1. Classification (GTDB taxonomy): domain Bacteria; phylum Pseudomonadota; class Gammaproteobacteria; order Pseudomonadales; family Pseudomonadaceae; genus Aquipseudomonas; species Aquipseudomonas huaxiensis. The sequence goes on along the minus strand of NZ_QKVL01000038.1, from coordinate 28,783 downwards.
GTCAGCGGGAACAAGCCGTCGATCAACGCATTCAGACCGCGTGGGACAGTGAACGCGCTCGCCTGCAACAGGAGCGCGAAAGCGTTGCCAACGATCAGCAGCACACACAAGGGATGCTCCAGGAGCTCCAACGCAAGCTGAACAGTCTTGGCGGCGATGATCCCTCCGTTGACCTGCCTGTCGGCCTCGGTCTTCGGCCAGACGAAGAGATGGGCTCGGTGGGTGAGACGCTGACCTGGATAGAACCGAATGGCAGCAGCGCGGCAGACAGCTCGCTCAGCTTCAACGGCAAGGGCCTCAGCTTTCCCACTCGCTTCGGCACTGCACAGACCGCGACCGAACCACTCAGCCGAACAGAGGCTGAGCCCTCTACGAAAGCGGTTTACACCATCCCCGCCAACGCCACCTTGATGGGCTCGATCGCCATGACAGCGCTGCTGGGGCGTGTGCCGGTCGATGGCACCGTCAACGACCCTTATCCCTTCAAAGTCTTGATTGGCCGGACCAACCTCACTGCCAATGGCATCGACCTGCCGCAGGTGGCCGGGGCAGTCGTGACCGGCAGCGCCTCAGGGGACTGGACATTGTCCTGCGTTCGCGGACAGATCCGCTCGATCACCTTCGTGTTCGAGGACGGCACCATTCGGACCCTGCCGGAGCAGGGTGATGGGTCGGGAAATACCGAAACCACCCAAGGCGGTCTCGGCTGGATCAGCGATCCCCACGGCATACCCTGCATTGCTGGGAAACGGCGCAGCAATGCTCAGGAGTATCTCGGTTCACAGGCCTTGATAACCGCCGCAGGTGCAGCCACGGCCACGCTGATCCAGTCACAGAGCAGTGGAACCGCCTACATCGCCAACGGTACCGGCGGCATCGGCCAGGTCGGCATTCCCGCCAGCGAAGCCATGGGGCGCGTCTTGGGCAATGGTGTCCAGGAGATGTCGCAATGGGTCAACAAGCTCTACGGGCAGGCCTTCGCGGCGATCTACGTCGAGCCCGGGGCACAGGTCGCCGTTCACATTGAACAGCCTCTCACCATCGACTACGACGATAGCGGCCGCAAAGTCGATCACAGCCTTGGAGAACGCCATGTCCCGGACCTGGACTGAACTCGCGATGCTCGCATTTTGTGTCTTTCTCACCGGGTGCGCCACCGACGCAGAGAAGTTGCTGCACCACGGTAATCAGACCATGGCGGACATCTGGTTCCAGGAGGCAGGGCTACAAGCGTCCGGCCAAGCCAACACCCAACTTATCGAAGCCCGTATGGCATTGCGAAGACCGCTGACCAACGCTGAAATCGCGATGGACAACGTGGGATATACCCGCTCCGCGCAGAACGAGATCCAACGTCAATTCCACCGCCTGCCTAACCCTGATCTGGTGATGTTCATCTTCCCGCACCTGGCAGGAACCGAGACCGTCCCGGTACCCGGCTACAGTACCGTGTTCCCGCTGCATACACGGGTTCACTATGCCCTCCCCGGCGAACGCCTGGAGGACTATTGAAATGCCCTGGCTACCCCCCTGGCGGCGGCGACCCGAGCCCGACAACAAGCCGCATTACCAGGATATCTGGGAGCGGTACGTCAAACGGCTCACCCGCCACGGCGCCTCCGTACCCAACGCTGGCCTGCGGCGACCCGCCACTCAAGCCGATGCACAGGGCCTGTACGCAGTAGCACCTTCTTTCGTTGACCATCTGCCTTGGGTTGAGTACCTACCTCACGCCCAGTGCATGCTGCTGGAGGACGGTCACTCGGTGGCCGCGTTCTTTGAGCTCACGCCCATTGGCACCGAAGGTCGCGAAAGCACCTGGTTACTGCATGCCCGTGACGCCCTCGAAAACGCCCTGCAGGACAGCTTCGACGAACTGGACGAGCACCCATGGGTAGTGCAGTTTTATGCTCAGGACGAAACCAATTGGGATGACTACCTCCGGACGCTGCGGGGCTATGTTCAACCTCGCGCCCAAGGCACAGCATTCACCGAATTCTACCTGCGCTTCTTCGCTCACCACCTCAAGGCCATCTCCAGGCCCGGCGGTTTGTTTGAGGACACGACACTTACCCATCTTCCCTGGCGCGGGCAAACCCGCAAGGTCCGCCTGGTCGTCTATCGCCGAGCACCAGTGGTCTCGAAGGCCTCCCGTGACCCGGAACCGGAACAAGCCTTGGCCACCGTGTGCGAGCGGCTACTCGGCGGCCTGAGCAACGCCGGCGTCAAGGCACGCCGCTTGGGTGGCTGCGAAATCCACGCCTGGTTACTGCGCTGGTTCAATCCGAAACCGTCCGCACTGGGATCCTCCCCGGAGGATCGCGAACGCTTTTACCAACTCGCCCGGTACCCAGAAACCGATGAGGGTCAGGAAGAATTAGAGCAAGCCAGTGGTACCGATTTCGCACAACGCCTGTTCTTCAGCCAGCCGCGTTCCGATGTGGAACGTGGTACCTGGCACTTCGACGACATGCCTCACCGGATCGTCCTTTTGGACCGTCTGCGCACCGCCCCCGGCACAGGGCATCTGACAGGAGAGACGCGCAAGGGTGATGCCATCAACACCCTCTTCGATCAGATGCCTGAAGACACCCTGATGTGCCTGACCGTTGTCGTCACACCTCAGGATGTACTGGAAGGCCATCTCAACCATCTGAGCAAGAAGGCCGTGGGCGATACTCTCGCCTCTGAACAGACCCGGAATGACGTGCATGAAGCACGCGGCTTGATAGGAAGCGCTCACAAACTCTACCGTGGCTCGTTGGCTTTCTACCTGCGTGGCAAAGACCCGGACGAGCTCGACGCCCGCGGCGTGCAACTCGCCAACGTGCTGCTCAACGCCGGGTTACAGCCCGTGCGTGAGGACGACGAGATTGCGCCACTGAACAGCTACCTGCGTAACCTACCTGGCGCGTTCAATCCGAGCCTCGACCAGCGCCAGTGGTACTCCCAACTGATGTTCGCCCAGCACCTGGCCAACCTTGCCCCACTCTGGGGGCGGAGCCACGGCACCGGGCACCCTGGCATTACACAGTTCAACCGCGGCGGCGGCCCGCTGACCTTCGACCCACTCAATCGCCTCGACCGGCAAATGAATGCGCACCTGCTGCTATTCGGGCCCACAGGATCGGGAAAATCCGCGACGCTCAACAACATGATCAATCAGGTGGCCGCGTTGTACCGTCCACGGTTTTTCATCGTCGAGGCGGGTAACTCATTCGGCCTATTCAGCGAATTCGCACAACGCCTTGGCATGACCGTTAACCGGGTCAAGCTTTCGCCAGGATCCGGGGTCAGTCTTGCACCGTTCGCCGATGCCCGTCGACTGGTGGAAACACCCAGTCAGGTGCAGACGTTGGACGCAGAACTGCTGGATGAGACGCCTATCACCGGCGGCGATGAGCAACGTGATGTCCTGGGTGAATTGGAGATCACGGCGCGGCTGATGATCACCGGCGGTGAAGAGAAGGAAGATGCACGACTGACACGCGCTGATCGTAGCTTGATTCGCCAGTGCATTATCCAGGCGGCCGAAAACTGTGTGGCGACTCGGCGAACGGTGCTGACCGAAGACATACGCGATGCGCTGCGTCGGCGAGGTGAGGACAACCATTTGCCAGAAGCCCGTCGCGTCCGATTGCTCGAGATGGCCGAGGCCATGGACATGTTCTGCCAAGGCCTCGACGGCGAGATGTTCAACCGTGCCGGCACACCCTGGCCCGAAGCAGACATTACTATTGTCGACCTGGCAACATTCGCTCGCGAGGGCTACAGCGCACAGCTCTCGATCGCCTACCTATCGCTTCTCAACACCGTGAACAACATAGCTGAGCGTGACCAGATGCTCGGCCGCCCCATCGTCAACATCACCGACGAAGGCCACATCATCACCAAAAACCCGTTGCTCTCTCCCTACATCGTCAAGATCACCAAGATGTGGAGAAAACTGGGGGCATGGTTCTGGCTAGCAACGCAGAACATCGACGACCTGCCCAAGGCCGCAGAGCCAATGCTGAACATGATTGAATGGTGGATATGCCTGAACATGCCACCGGATGAAGTCGAAAAGATCGCCCGGTTCCGTGAGCTAAACGTCGCGCAAAAACGCCTCATGCTTTCCGCCCGAAAAGAGGCCGGCAAATACACCGAAGGGGTGGTGCTTTCCAAGTCAATGGAAGCCCTGTTCAGGGCTGTACCGCCCAGCCTTTACCTGGCCTTGGCCATGACCGAACCGGAAGAGAAAGCCGCACGGTATGCCCTGATGAAAGAACACGGAATCAGCGAGCTCGATGCCGCCCTTCGCATCGCGCAACAGATTGACCTGGCCCGCGGCATCGAGCCGTTACCGTTCGATTGGGACTGACAATCCGGACGCCGTGGACTGCGCAATCATCATCCCCAGCAACACGCGCTTCAATAACAATCCTTCGTGAGCCTGCTGATGTGATCAGCAACCCGCCCAGGTAGCGACGTTCTTGAAGCTACGACGCAGCGATGCCGCGTTGAACGACTCCACTCCTCGCCCACTTTCGGGCCCATCCATTCCACCCAACGGGGTTCAGTCCCGTTGGGGCCGGAGCCTCTTGTTCGTCCCTGGAGGTTCCCATGTCCGATTCCTATCCAGCCACAACGGCCACTGCGACCATCGAGCAGGAAGACTGCATGATTCGGGAGGCCATTTCGGTTCTGGAACAACGTCTTTTTCAGCGCGGTCCTGAGTTGACCAGCCTGCCGAGTGCCAAGCGGTTCCTGCAGTTGAAACTCGCACCGCAGAAACATGAGGTGTTTGGCGTCGTATTTCTCGATACCCGTCATCGAGTGATCAGTTTCGAAATTCTGTTTCATGGAACTATCCATGCCGCGCCAATTTACCCGCGGCTAGTCTTGCAGCGCGCCATGGAGCTCAACTGCGCAGCCATGGTGCTTGCCCACAACCATCCTTCAGGGGATGTTTCACCAAGTCAGGCCGACAGGATGCTCACCCAGGCACTGGTAGATCTCCTCGCCAAGGTGGATGTCCGTGTGCTGGATCACTTCATCGTGGGATCAGGTGAGGCATTTTCGTTTGCAGAAGCAGGCCTCATTTAAACCTACAGGTTGGCGTACTGCGAGAGCGGTCCGCCAACACTTTCTTTGCCACACCGTCCGCAGCCCCTCTCATTTTTATAACCACGTTAAATTGGAAAGAGAAGTGTCGCGCTTGGCCACAACTGAGCTAAACCCTAGCTGCTTGAGTGGCGAATTAACCTGCGCGCCCCTGCTTGCGTGCGCACAAAAACCCTCTTGCGCGGCCTAAAATATGGAATCAAAGAACTGTCCCCCAAACATAGGTGGCTTGCCATACCAGTGCACCAAGAGCCAGCAAACCGACAGAAATCAGGCCGATCAGCTGCCTTTTTTGGTTCTGCTTCAACGCTTGCTGGAGATCGGTCAGTTGCGATTGCTGGGTCATCAGCTCTTGCCGGGCCGCCTCCAGACCTGTCACGACATCTTCGAGTGACTGCTTGAAATCTATTTCTTGCGCTTGGAGAGCTTGCTTGACTGCCTGCCGGACCGACTCGAACGTATCTGTCATCATCTTCCGAGTATTCAGGATCGCCGAACTGCTTTGCTTGGCAGATGCCACGATAGCTCGCCGAACGCTTTCCACCTGCAGCGAGAAGCGCTCCTCAATTTGCTGGATGGCCTCCTGCTGCGCAGTCATACTCGATTCCAACACTTGCATACTGGCTTGCAGCTTTTGCTCTAGGCCTCCCTCAAGAACAACAAGTTCCTCACGTAAAACAGTCTGTTCCATTTGCAGTCGCGCATTCTGCCCCTCGAATGCTTCACGCGCCTGCACGCTGGCTTGCAATTGCTGCTCTAGGTTCTCGTCAAGGATACCCAGTTGCTCACGCATAGCAGTATGCTGATTCTGCAGTTGCGCATTTTGTGACTCGACCGTCTCACGCACCTGTTCGAAAGCCAACTCGCTCCGCTGGGAAGACTCCACAACAGCCTGCTGAGCGCTTTCGACCTGCAGCGTAAAAAGCTCCTCCATTTGCCGGATGACCTGCTGCTGCGCCGTCGCGCGTGACTCGAACGCTTGCTCACTGACTTGCAGCTTCAGTTCCAAGCTTTCTCGAAGAACCACGAGATGCTCATGCAACGCAGCTTGGTCATGCTGAATCTGTTTGTTCTGCGCTTCGAACGCCTCGTGCACCTGCCGCTCTGCAGTTAACCAACGCTGATCCCGCTCCTCCAACCCTTGGCGCAAACGCGCTAGGTAATCCTGCGTAGACTCTCTCAAACGAAGATCGACACTTTGGCTCAAATCTTGGTTCGCCAGGTGAATGGCCTTCTCGGCCTCACTCACCCGAACTACACATCCTACAAGTTTTTGTGCCTGCTCCTGGGTGATACCTTTGGCCTGCATCAGCCCTTCATTGGCGGCATTAATTTCCCGCTGTTGCTGCTCCAAAATCCTCTGTTGACTGAGGATCTTGCCGTTTTGCGTCTGCAACGTGTCGGCCTGGCCTTTCAAAATATTCTGCTGCTGTAACAGAACACCCTGCTGATCATGCAGAATCTTGGAGATTGCTGTATTAACAATCAAAAGCTGCGAGGACTTCTGCGTCAGGCTGCCAATCGACTTGTTCAAGTCAAGCTGTGCGTCCTGAACTGCATCACTCCGATCGTTCCACCAGTTACCGAAGAAGTTACCTTCCTTTTGCTCACGACGCGCGCGCTCCAACTTGCTGGTGGTTGATTGAACCGACGCCTGGGCATCGGTCATTCCCTGTACCAACTCCCCGATATTGCTCTGGCGGTAGATCTGTTCCGGCACACTGACCGAAGAGAAAGCTTCGACGATCTGGAGGTCTTGCCGCGTTGCACTACGATCGTTCATTTCCATCTCAAAGCGTTTCCAGAAAATCTTCTATGTCACGTTGACTCGATTCGATGTACTCGATCATCGCCACGCTTTTTGCAACCTGCTCACGGGTTAGCGATACCGTCTGCTCGAGGCTTACCAAGGTCGCATCAGCCATTCGGCCCGAAGCCGCGAAAGTATGTCCAATACCCTGATAAAGAATGATCGACTGGTTGTAAGCGCTCACATTCCGCAAGGAGCTTTCTGACAGTTCAACCAAACCTTGTGCAAGCTCCTCCCGACGCCGAGAGTCCGCGATTAATTCATCCATGAATTGCTCGTCGTAGCCGTGACGATAGCGATCAAACAGGCAGTCGATCTGATAGGCGAGAAACGCCGACAACAAACCGCTCAACGTACCTATCAATGCCGAGGACAGGATATCGGCCACAGGTAACAGAAACGCCATACTCGAGATGAACGTTTTTACGGTCTCCTGGAGCAGGAGACCCACCGATGACACAACCACCGCACTCAGCAACTTCAAGCCTTCCTGCAACGCTTGATCAGATGTCAGATGCGCCGGTGGAAAGAGAATCATCTTGAAAGCCTTGAATAATCCAATCAGCCCCTCGCGAATGACCGTGACAAAGCGCTTGGCAGTAGACAGAAACCCGTTAAGCACAAAGGTCAGCAAATTGCTCATGAAGCCACTGATGCCTCCCTGGAACATCTGGGAGACTGCATCGGGAATTTTCTTGAGCACGCGCTCTACCACCACAGCCAAGCGCTGACGAATCTCTTCGAACAAGGTTTTACCCTGTTCTACCCCGTGCTTGATCAAAGCTTTGATCTCGTTGAACAGGCTATTGACCAATTCATTGAGCAGCACACCCAAAGCTTGGCGCAGGCCCATCTGAGCGGCCTGGTTTGCGCCTGTCTTAAGCAGTTCACCGGTTTGCTTGACTCTGATCGCACGGTTCGCGGTGCCCTCCAGGAACTCTTCGGAACGGTCCTTTGCCGCCCTCATCCGCTCCGAATCAAGCCCTAGGCGTTCGGCCTGAGTCTTGCCATCGACCACTTCATCAGCAAACTCAAGAATGTCTTTGGCTCGCTTGGGGTTGTTCACATCCCGATGCGTTGCGACCAGGTTTTCTGTGCTGTTCGCCACATCGCTAAGACGATCTAGGCCCTCACCTGTGTTGTAGGCCAGATGGTTCTTTCGGCCGTTATAGATCGTCTTCAGGGCTGTAACATGATCGGCCTCTAGGTGTGCAGGGTCGACCTCATTACCGGTATAACCGTCTACTCCTGGTGCCTTAAGCTGATCTTTGACACTCTGCTTGATGTCCTTGAGCTTGCTGCGGTCATACCGCTCACGGGAAGCGGTATAGGTTTTCTGGTCCTTCTCCGCCACGTAATCGGCACTGGCGTTTTCGAAGTTATGGACGGTGGTGACATTGCCGCCATTGCGATCCTCGAACATGGCGGTAGAAAGGCCGAACGGCCCGATTACTTGGGCAATGACCTGCTGCTGACAATCGCTGAACAACTTCTGCAGCCGCTGTTCCTTCAATTCGGTAAGGGTAAGTTCCATACCTTTTCCTTGGATAAAATAGTGGGCGAACAGGGACTATCAGAAAAATAGAGCAAACCAGGTCGTGAAGCTTTCACTGACTACACAGCGCGCGCCGTCGTCGTGCCATACCGAAATCACCTGGCCTGACTTGCCACCAGCGGCGGGCACAAGATCTAAACAGAGGTAATCACCACTCCCGTTGGAAGCGAATGGAATCCATCCGATGTTCCACCAATGACCCTGCACTCCCGGATCTGGCTCGGCACCACCATTATCGAACCCTGCACTTTCAGACTGTTTTTTCCAGAAAATCCAAGCATCTAGAATCCCGGCACTGGAGAGCCATTGATAAGCGCCTAGCAGCGGCTCGCTGATACCCTTTTGGCCATCGTGCCCGCGCAAGGCATCGAGAAACCCATCCGGCAAGCTGACACCCAGTTCACTTTGTAATCGCTGAAGAACTTTGCCTGTTGCAGGGGGATTCAGGTCGGCCAGAAGTGCCGGTTTGTGCGCTTGCAACGACGCCTCGAACAGGTGCCATTTGTGGGTCATCGAGGACTCCTTGGGAGGCAGAGATATTCAGCGCAGCATTAGCTGTAGCGCTCTAGTCTGCAGCGTATATCGGCTGAGCCCATCGAGTCTTTAGTTAATGCAGATCACTCGATGCGTTAGGCACTATTAGTAAAGTAATGCCGTGAACACCGCAACCTGTAAGCCAATGTGAGCATCGCAGCATAACTTGTTGCAAACTTTCAGTAACGAGTCGCCAAGCGGTGGTGTTCCCTTAGCTAGGGAATCCTAACTCTTGCGCAACTGGCTATTTAGAGAAGCCGGAGCGCCGGCAGCGGAGAACGCACCGGCATTCTATCAAAGGCAACCTTTTCAAATACGGGCACGACCAATCCCTGGTTTTTGGTCGCTCTGCCCCTCTAACATATCGGACTTTATGAACCCACTCCTGAAGTAGGTTCTAGTCCATGTCACGCTTGATCGAACGCCTTCCGTCACATGGGCTTTTCCTGATTCTCATCAGCGGACATGGCACTGCGTCGGCGCTGGACCTGGGAACTGTTGTGGCGTCAGCCTCATCTCCTCAATGCCTTCAGTACCGCGTTGTCGGGGTTTGCTATTGGCTTCTCTGCACCAAGTTTGGTTGTAAAGTCCGAAAATCCCCAAAGGTCAGCCACTATGTCCCGGATGCCGTAGTGTCCAGCTACGCCTCCACGGGAGAGAACCCTTGGCAGCCAGCCCGCCATTACAGTCCTGTCAGTAACGATGCACGCAGCGGCGGTGGCGGTACCACGTCTCATAGTTACGAAAACGTCCTCAGCAAATTCAAGAATGCCGATGTGATCGGCCACCCCGCTGGCGCAATGTTCAGTCAGTTCGCCAATCGCTCCGGCTATGTGTGCGCAGGCGCAGGGACGCCCCTGACTCCCTTCTACCTGAGCACGCTGGACAGCATCGCCTGGCGCTTCAACATACCCGAAGCGGTTTTCCCTGAAGCCCTGACTCCAGGCCTGCGCGAGATCGGTAGCCGCAGTTCTCAAAATCTGTGGGGAGCGATCTATCCACGAGGCGGCTTCCTCCATCAGGTCGACGACTACAAGGCTGCCGCAGTGGTAGCCCAACGAGCAGGCGACATCGTCACTCGCCGCGGCCAGGCCCATGTCTACCAACCACTCCTGGCGAAACCCAAGGACGGGTACTGGCCTGCTGGCCCTTTGCAAGAGAGCGACGCCAACAGCGGTACGTGGCAGGAACTGACGCCCACCCTGTCAAAAACCTGCACAACCTTTCCCCACACAGACCCTCAGGTTCAAGCCCAACGAGGCGACTACGCCTGGACACTTTGGAGACCCTACAGCTGCTGTGAGCGTAAGGGTCAGACCTATCTCGGCTGTACCGACTTCGAAGGAGCGACACGATGAACCTTCGCACTCACCGTACCTGGCTGATTGCACTGCTGATGTCTGCCGGACTGGTTCAGGGAGCACCCACACTGTTCAACAGTGGCTTCAGCGCAGGCGGCAGCGTTCTGGGCGATGACGTGTTCTACAGCATTGGTGGAGGCAACGCCGTTTCCATGAATGGCGCAGCCAGCATGAGCAGTATCGGGGTCGGCGCGGGCTGGAACAACAACCTCATCTGCGGGGACATGCGACTGGAAACGACGCTGCAGAACCAGCTCAACGGCATCACCAACGGCTTCCAGTCGATCATGAGCTCGGTAATTCAGAACGCTACCAGCGCAGTGGCGTCCCTCCCCGCGTTGATCATTCAGCGAGCCGACCCCGGCCTCTACAACCTCCTCACCAACGGCATCCTCCAAGCTCGCCTGGACTTCGACCGCTCCAAGAACACCTGCCGGGCAATGGCCAACCGTATGGCTGACATCGCAGGTGGCCAGTTGGGCTGGAACCAGTTGGCGGAGGGCATGGCCCTCACCCAATCGGTCGGTAGCAAAGATGCAGTCGCAGCAGTCAACCAGGCCGAAACCCAACGTGGCAGTCGTGGCGTACCCTGGGTCGGAGGCCAGCCGGCCGGCGGTGATGGTCAACCACCTATCAAACTGGTCAGTGACGTCACTCGCGCGGGCTATAACCTTGTGAACGGACGACATGTCGATGACACGTCTCCCGCCAACTTCAACAACTGCGCTAACCAACTGAGCTGCCAAACCTGGCCCACCCCACAAGCAGCCTCGGAGTGGGCCACGCGGGTGCTCGGCGAGCGTGAGCAGCGTACCTGCGACACCTGCACCAAAACCCAGACACAACCGGGCGCCGGCCTCACACCCGAAATCCAACGCGAGCACGAACTCAAGCTGCAGGCCCTTCAGCAACTGGTCAGCGGTAGTACCCCGACTACCTTCGAAAACCTCCAGGCAGCCAGCAGCCAATCACTTCCCATTACCCGAGGCGTGATCGAGGCACTCCGTGATGAACCCGACCGCGATGTGCTGACCCAGCGCCTGGCCTCAGAGGTCGCGTTGTCAGCCGTCCTGGAAAAAGCCCTGCTGCTGCAGCGCACACTACTCATTGGCCGAAAGGAGCCCAATGTCGCCGCCAACGCACTGGCTCAGCAGACGCTGAGCAGTGAAAACGAAACGCTGACCCAGGAAATCAACAACCTCAAAACTGAACTGGAACTACGACGCAGCCTTGCAGGCAACACCGCCCTTCTGCTGATCCAGCGCAACGACGCTCGCAGCAACAGCTCACGCGGCATCTACCAAGGCGATGACACCCGCAATCGCCTCCAGCACATCCAGCGCCCCACAACCCCGGAGGCTCCGCGATGAACCGCTGGCAGACAGCAAAACGCCTAGCGGCCACAGCGCTGATACTGCTGCTGACTGTCTTGATGATTCTCGCCATCTGCCTTGTCACCATCGAATGGACTGGGGGCGTTGAGCAATGGCAGGCTTGGCTGCGCCAGCACTCCTCACTGCTGAGGATCTGGCGACTCACCCTTTACACGGCACTCACCTATGGCTGGTGGCGCATGCGTCAACGCCTCCGTCGCCGCGGCATGACTCAGCCACAGCGCAACCGTCTTCGCCGAGCTGAAATCAGTGCAGTCCTTTTGATGATTGTGATGGAGACCCAACTGCTCTACCTGGACCTGAGCACGGTGAGCATCCCATGACCCTCTACACGAGCGATTACCTGGAGTACTACCTCACACTCCTCGGCTGGCTCGTTCATAACGGCATATGGCAGATGCTGGTCAGTACCGGCCTGATCGCTTTGCCATTCTGCGTGATCATCATTCAGGAGTGGCTGCGCGCTCGCAGCGAAGGCGCCGACGAAGGCAATAAAGGTGTGCTGTCCACCCTTCGCGTGGAAAACCGCACTTGGGCAGCCTGTGTCGTCATCCTCTTCGCCGGCCTACCCATAATTCCCCTCGACCTCAACACCCTGCAGTTCGACGACACCCGCTCTTCACAGTGCCAGGTCCAAGTTGCCACCCCACAGGAAACACGCTGGTCCACCAGCTTCAGCACCCTGAACAACCAGAGCGCACAGGTTCCGATCTGGTGGTTCTTCATGCACTCCGTCTCCAAGGCCGTCACGGGTGCCGCCGTAGCAGCCATCCCCTGCGGCACTGACCTGCGACAGCTACGGATGGACATTGATGCCACGCGAATCCACGACCCGCTCCTGGCTCAGGAGGTCGCCGACTTCAGCCACGATTGCTATGGCCCGGCCCGTGCAAAACTCTTCACGCAACGCCCCTCACTGAGCGAAGGTCAGATGAGTGAAGTCAGCTGGATCGGCTCCCGCTACTTCCTGACGGCATCAGGTTTTTACGACACCTACCGCGCCAAAGCACCACGTAACGCTTGGCCTTACGATGCGAACCGTGATGCAGGACTACCAGCCACACAGAGCGGCGGATTCCCTACGTGTAGCCAATGGTGGGAGGCTCCCCACATCGGACTGAGAGCACGGCTGCTGAGCCACATCGACACAGACCTGCTCCAGAAATTTAAACGTTGGACCAGCTTCCTCAGCCAGGAGAGTGCCGAGGACGCCATGATCCGCACGGTGGTATCTCCACGGCAGCAGTCGCTGAACCAAGGGCAGGTCTACACCGACTACGGTGGCCAGATCGGCATGAGTAAAGCAAACGTGGCAACCCGCAGCGCCGGGGACCTTGGATTGACTGTGGGCGCTTTGGGTTTCTTTCCCGCCATGGACGTTGTCCGGCAAGCGCTCCCCATGGTGCTGTCATTCCTGAAGATGGCCCTGGTGATCTGCATCCCGCTAGTGCTGGTCATCGGCACCTTCGACCTCAAAGCCACGATGACCATCACCTGCGTTCACTTCGCCCTGTTCTTCGTGGACTTCTGGTTCCAACTCGCCCGCTGGCTCGACAGCACCATCCTCGACGCCCTCTACAGCTGGAACTCCCCACACAGCAACTTCAACCCCCTAATGGGCCTGAACAACTCCTTCGGGGACATGCTGCTCAATTTCGTGATGGCAACGATGTTCGTGGTCTTACCTGGCTTCTGGGTCGCTAGCCTAGCTTGGGCTGGCATGCGGGTTGGGAACATCGCGCAGTTGCTCAACTCCGGTAGTGACGATGCTAAATCGGCGGGAGGCAAAGGGACGGGAGTTGCATTCAAGGTGGTGAGGTAAGTGGATCAATCATCATCCGAGATCCCTACATCAACCCGATTTCCACCTCGATACAACCCATATCCACTGGACCCGTCCCGCCATTCAGGTTGGTCATCAAAATCATCGACATTGGCTTTCATCATTCCCCATCCAAACAGCATAACTATCGCCAAAATGAAGGCTATCCAGAAAAAGCTGTACGCCACCCCCCCCAATACGCTGAGCTTCAGAATCCAGATCAGCACAGTCGTGATTTGGATTGGTACACCCCGCTCTTGGAGTACTGCAGCCACAAGTCCTTCCCGCCGCTGCTGGCAACGCCACTTCTTACCGAGCCACCTGCCGAGGCGTTCAGCCCTGGTCGAATCAGATGAGGTATTCAATCATCGCTCCTTCCGCCCAATCCGGCGGGCACTGGATTTATTCCTGTTCAACTCAGCGCCATACCACCGATCTCGGGGTCCCACCCGGCGCCAGCACAGTCTCAAAAGGTAACGACCCAAAGGGGAAAAACAAGGGAATGGAAATGAAGGGGAAAGGCTCTACTCGCAAAAGGGAAAAGGCCTACTCAGCCACTACCTGGCTCAGATCGGGGATCCACCGCCTGCTCAATCCACAGGGTTCCCACTTGTCCTCCATAGAACCCGATGCCCCCACCGGCTGGACAGCACCGCAATCAGCACAACAACTGCTGAACACGCCTCGACGCCAACTACTCATCGAGCAGATCTGGCAGCGGACGTCCCTATCACGGGCACAGTTCGAGAAGCTCTACCTGGAACCCTTCAAGCGCTACGCAGAACTGGTCCAGCTCACCCCCGCCTCTGAAAGCCACCACCACGCCTACTCGGGCGGCATGCTTGATCACGGACTGGAAACAGTCGCCTACGCCCTCAAGCTGCGACAGTCCCACCTGCTCCCAATCGGAGCACCGCCCGAAACACAGGCAGCCCAAGCCGAAGCGTGGACGGCCGCCTGTGCTTACGCTGCCCTTCTCCACGACATTGGCAAGCTTGCCGTTGATGTCCAGATCGAGCTTGCCAACGGCCAGCACTGGAGCGCCTGGCATCCCCCGATCTCACAGCCGTATCGGCTGAACTACCGCAAAGGTCGCCAATATCGCCTTCACAGCGCAGCGACCGGCCTGCTCTACAACCGGGTGCTTGCTGCACCAATTTTCGACTGGATCAGCTCATATCCCGAACTCTGGGCCTCACTGCTGTATGTTCTGGCAGGCCAGCTCGAGCATGCGGGGTTTCTCGGAGATCTTGTGGTCAGAGCTGACCAAGCCTCCGTAGCCCAAGCCTTGGGTGGAGACCCGAGCAAAGCCCTAGCCGCCCCAAAACACGCCCTTCAACGCAAACTCTTGGACGGACTTCGCTATCTCCTCACGCACGAGCTGAAACTCAACCAGCCGCAGGCCTCGGATGCCTGGCTTACCGAGGACACCCTCTGGCTGGTCAGCAAAACCGTCTCCGACAAATTGCGCGCCCATCTGCTGTCACAAGGTATCGAAGGCATTCCAGAACGAAATACAGCCGTGTTCGATGTGCTACAGGATCACGGCATCGCTCAGGAAAGCCCCGAAGGCAAAGCCATCTGGAAAGCGACAGTCAGCAGCACTAGCGGCTGGCAACATACCTTCACGTTTCTGAAGGTATCGCCAGCGCTCATCTGGGAACTCAATGCCCGACCGGAACCTTTTTCCGGCACCGTGACGGTCGACGTTCCCGAAGAGAAAAAACAAGGCACTACACCAGTCCCGTTGCCAAAAACAGGCTTGATGCTCCCTCCTGACCTGGACCTCGGAATGGAGGACTTCCTGGACTTCGGGCTGATAGCACCACACGACTCCAGCCCCGCGAATGGTGTTCGTTGCGCCCCAGCCGAATCGAAGGAGCTCATATCCGCGGCCACCACAGAAACAATCCCTGACACCCCGTCCGGCGAACACTTCATGGCCTGGCTACAACAGAGTCTGCGCTCCCGTCGCCTGATCATGAACGATGCCAAGGCGTTGGTTCACACCGTTGCGGAAACGCTCTATCTGGTCAGCCCTGGCATCTTCAAGCGCTACATCCAGGAGCACCCGAACGTCTCGGCGCTGGCCAGGGCAGATGAGGTCGGTGACTGGCAATGGGTGCAAAAACGCTTCGAACAACTGCGTGTCCATCATAAGCAGGAAGGCGGCTTGAACATCTGGACATGCCAAGTGACAGGACCACGCAAATCACGTCGTCTTCACGGCTACCTGCTCAAAGACCCGGGCGATCTGATCGGCGAGTTCAAGCTCAACAACCCCTATCTGCATCTGCATGTTTCGAAGCCTGGTGACGACGCCTAACGATTCCGGGCTCACCCTGCGCAACGCGAACAATTTGAAATAAGGACATCCCTTCACCACCGACAAACACGGATTACTGTTCAGCCCTCATCCCATCACCTGAAGGATCAGGCCATGAACAATTTCATCATCACGTACCGCATCAAGCACGACACAGACTACCAACGCCGCTACGACTCCTTCACCCGCGAGTTGAAGACACTCAGCGCCGAGAATTACTGGGATGAGACCTCATCCTTCTATGCACTTGAGGCTACATACAGCGCACTCGAGCTTTGCGAATGGATCTGCCTGACAACCGCGTTCGACTGCGAAAAAGACACGATGGTAGTCATCGATATCAAGAATCGAAGCAAGGCTTCCAGTGGCGTCATTCAGGATAGTGGGCAGCTGGATTTCTGCGTCGGCTTCTAACTGCAACACTCCGCTCACACCCCGAAACATGGTGTGACCAAGTAGCGTATTCATAAATTGACATCGAGTCCCCGCGGGTTAACGTTGAGGCATGTTCCGCTGGCGTCGCCAGCAACATGCCCCGACCGCCTGGATCTTCAACGCGGTGGCTCGATGTATCGGGCCGATCCACCGATCGCCTCGCCTCATAACGCGATCAGTCGACCCCCAAGGTCGATGGAGGCAACACTCTTCAACCCTCGACGGGCCTACCCCGTCGAGGGCAGGCCTTTAACTCCCTGGAGGCCTTTATGAAAATGGAACTGGCTCTGTACCAAGCGCTGACCGCGATCAACGTACCTGAGCTGAAAATCACCGCTGTAATCGAAGCATTGGAGGCGGATTTGCTCTCGCTATTGGCTACCAAAGCAGATGTTGCTGCGCTCCGTACCGAGGTCAAAACCGACCTTGCTCAGATGGAAACCAAGCTCACCATCAGGATGGGCATGATGTTCTCTGCCACCATCGGCATTTTGTTGACTGCAATGAAGGTGCTTCTGTAGTACCGCTTACACCGCAGCAGCCCTTTGAGATAGGGGCTGTTGTGGTTTTTCGCTTACCACTCGCTCCAACTCTCCCTATCTCACTGAGTGTCCGTAATGCCAACCTGACTATCTCTGCGAAATGAAACCTTCTTAATCGTTAATGGCGCCAGATCAGCGAATTTAGTTTGACTCCAAACTTCATTAGCTTACTATTGAAAAATCGATCCACTAGCTTCTGTTTATTTCTCAGACCATCCAGGTGAAGCGCTATGTCCCGTCTTGCAGAATTCCGTAAACTCGAGCAGCAGCTCGCCGCTCAACTGGCTGAGCTCGAAACCCTCAAGAATGATGTGGGCCTGAAAAAGGAGTTTGAGTTCGAAACCAAGCTGCGTGCACTTCTCGCTGAATACGGCTTTAACCTCGGGCATGTTATCGCCCTCTTGGATCCTCAGGCCTCGGCACGCCGCCCTGCGGTCCAGCCAGAAGCAGCGAAAACTCGTAAACCTCGAACCTTGAAAGTGTACAAAAACCCACATAACGGCGAAGTGGTCGAAACCAAGGGCGGCAATCACAAGACCCTCAAAGACTGGAAATCCCAGTATGGCCAAGATGTTGTTGAGTCGTGGCTTTCCCAATGAGCTTGATTTCTAACACCAGTACGTACTCGGATGCAGACCAACCTTAATGGCTCATATGCAAATGCACTCCTATTAAGAACTCTAGTCAAGCCCGTTACCGGGGCATTATAGAGCCTCATATCTTGAAATCGTTTATTTCCAGCTAGAGGCTCGACCCAAAGACGGAACTATGAAAAATCAATTGAATTTATCTGAAAAAAACAGTGTCCCTTGAACCCAAAGGGCCACAACAAACCTACCAGCATTCGAAGGTATTACCTGCATCCACATCTGGCTATAAAGCGCGCCCAATTACCCTAGACTCAATCGCATGCTGAATAAGAAACCTAAACGCGCCCTGATCCATTACTCGACAGCAGACATCAGTGCTTTCTCAGGAGACACTGGGCGTTTCAAAGTCAGAACCCAAGGCCGCGTCTACACTCTCGATTTGGACACAGACAAACATAGCAGCATCACAAGATTCGTCACCCCCAAATGTGCCCTACTTTTCACTGACGCTGCGGCTGAAAAATTCAAACCTCACACGCTCAAAACCATCTCCTTTTATAAACGATTCCTTGGCCAATACCGCTCAAGAGCCTTTGGCGACGTAACCTGGAAAAAAGAGGATACGGTAGCGCATGGAAAGGTTTTGCAGATACGCGACATAGAATTTGTGACAATTGACAGCAGATTCAGGAGGCACTGGCAGCAATTCAAAGTCTACGCAGCCATATCAGGCAATATATGTTTAGCTTTATTATTCTTTAGCTCACTAACCCTGACCACCATGAGGCGTTTCTTTCCAGGAGAACTTACAAGCACTCTCGGCTATTATGCGCGCCAGGCTTTTAACCAACTCGAACCCCTAGATCGATGGTTAAGTGCCAACGCTCCAGCCCTATTTATCTCGCTAGCGATCCTAATTGCGTTGCTTTTTGGGGTCTCGAACTACACACTGAAGAAAGTGTCTTTCGCTGACGATCTTGAAGCTCTCGGCTTTTCGAGTAAAACTAAAGCTCCGCAACCACCCCCTGACTCATAGCCATTAATATGGCCATACTGGGCATGGCCGAATACAAAGCGTATCGTACTCATCACTACTAAGCCTCAAGGACTCGACATACATTATTTATGTCACCGCGACTGACCCCAAAGAAGTCAAGCTTTCAAAAATGGCGGATCGACTTAGATAATAAAACTACTATTTTAGCAACCTCCCCTCGCGCCTGTATTGCACCTACCCCATTAGAAAGTTGCACTTTCAAAGGAACAGTACAACAACAGCCCAATTTTGGAGAGAATGGCAGCCGTTTCCTTTTTTAGCGAACTGCGACCGGGGATGATTATGATGAATGCACCGTACCTGCCAGGCCAACGCGACAGCAGAATTCGGCCGGCCACTGCGCCAGACCTGCTAGCTATTAATATTTGGCTCACCCTCGAGGCGCGCGATGGATTTGGGTTCATTCACAACTGGGAACTCATCCAGAGCACTTGCGCTGAAGGCCGGATGCTTGTCTGGAGTGAGGCTAATGAACCCATTGCCTTTCTCACCAACGGCCTCTCCTGCGACACGATCCTGCAGGTTCAAACCGAGTACCAAGGACGTGGCATTGGGCGAGCTTTAGTTGGGCATGCTATCAAGTTGGAAGAAGCTGCCAACAACGCCGTGCTCGTAGTCCAATGTGAGCCACGTGCGTCAGTGGAGTTCTGGATCCAGATGGGCTTCGAAACCCACCGTCAGCGTGCCGCCTGTCTTTCGCAAGGTCCAATCTTCATGCAGCGCCTGTCCACTCGTCCCAGTAAAGACGTCCGCGGCGACGATTGGGAGATGGTTTCCGTGTTGGTTTACCCCGAAGCAGCTCTATACACCTCTCGGCAAATTCAACCTGATCGAGTGCACTACGTGATGGGCAGATTTCACTCGCAAGATAGAGTCGTCCAACTCGCGCGCCGCGTCGCGATTGCTAATGAACAGGTCCTCAATGACCCCGTCGTGGAAATCACGGTCAGTGGACTTACCATCCTCAGAAGGACCAAGGCCAAATACAGGGCGGCTGAAGAGGTTGGCCTGACAAGGACACCGAACGGCTGGGGTTGGTACCTGGACGAAATCTATCTTCCGAATGACTTAAGCGATGCTTGAGCTACACCTGAGCTCAATAGAATCGAGGGTCTTATCCATGGACCCGATGGGAGAGCTGGTTCAGCGTCAACTTCAATTGCATCGCACCGTCCATAGCTGATCAATCCGGGTGGTATACGACTGGCTCATCATATCCCGCCTCATTCCCCAGTCCGGCGCCGAAGGTACGCTGGCGGAGCGCATTGTCCCCCTGCCCCAGCGCACGTTGATGCTGTCCATTACCTGCATCAACCGATCACATTCCACCGGCTGGTTGGCCGTAAACAGGTCCCCCGAAAACTCTCCCGGCTGTCGCAGATCCATCAGCAGCACCTCCGCTTTGCTGTAGCGGTAGCCTGGCCGAAAGATCTGCGCCACCGCCCTGGAGGCAAGCCGCGTCATCAACAACGTATCGCTGGTGGGGTACGGTAACTCGACCAGCGCTCCTTGGGCATGGTGCGCTTCGTCAGGGTTGAACATCCCGGTGCGGATGCTGATGCGCATTCGCTTGCAGACCGAGCCCTGGGCACGCAGCTTTTCAGAAGCACGCCCGACATAGGTGGCCACCGCCTGCCGGATGGGCTCCAGCTCGGTCAGCCGCTTGCCAAACATCCGGCTGCAGCAAATTTCCTGCTTAAGCGGCTCCACTTCCTCCAACTCAAGACATGGCGTGCCGGCAAGCTCGCGAGCGGTCCTCTCGACGACCACGCTGAACGTCTGCCGCAAAGTCCGGGGATCCGCCTGGGCCAGGCCCATGGCAGTCCGAATGCCCATGCCTTCAAGGTGCATGTTCATACGCCTGCCTATGCCCCACACCTCTTTCACCTCGGTATTGCGTAATACCCAGTCGCGCTTGAACGGATCACAGATGTCGACCACTCCACCTGTGTGAGACAGCAGCCGCTTTGCCGTGTGGTTGGCCAATTTGGCAAGCGTCTTGGTGGGCGCAATCCCGATGCCGACCGGAATGCCCGTGCACTGCAGCACCCGCGATCGGATCTGCCGGCCAAACTGAGTGAGATCACTCTGGATACCTGTCAGATCAGCAAAACACTCGTCAATGCTGTAGATCTCGACGGCCGGGACCAGCGACTCAATCACCGTCATCACTCGCTCACTCATGTCTCCGTAGAGCGCATAGTTACTACTGAACGCCATGATTCCGTGACGACGCATTTTTTCCTTTGCCTGGAAGTAAGGCTCTCCCATTTGCACAAACGGCTTCGCGTCGTAGCTTCGAGCGATCACGCAACCATCGTTGTTGCTAAGCACAACGATCGGCACCCTGGCCAGGTCTGGACGGAAAACGCGCTCACACGATGCATAGAACGAGTTGCAATCGATCAGTGCGAACACCTGGTCACTGTGCATGATCGCGGACGCTGTAGCGGACAACGCCCCAGATCACCAATTCGTCGCCCTCCATGATGTGTCGTGCCGGGTACTTGATGTTCTCCGACTTGAGAATCACCACGCCATCACGTCGGTGTAGCCGTTTGCATACCGGCTCGCTGTTGACCGCGGCAATTACGATATCGTCGTGTTCCGCCTCTCGCCCTCGGTCCACAATAACCAGATCGCCGGAATAGATACCTGCCCCTTCCATGCTGTCGCCCTCTACCTTGATGAGATACACATGGGGCGCTCGAAGGTCGAATAACTCATCGAGCGAGATATGACCTTCCAGATGGTCAGCCGCAGGCGATGGAAACCCGGCCGGGACATGGAAGGAGTACAACGGGAGTGGTTCGGTGCCGCCGGTCGGCGCACCCAGGAGCGTGATGTTCATGATTACGGGCTCAATGCAAACTGTATGCATATACAGTTAATCCAGCATCAGACGCCTGGTCAATGCCGAGCAGGAAATTTCTGACAGACGAGGTGGGAAATGTGCGGACGGTATTCGCTCTACGAGTCTATGGACCACTACCTGCGGCAGCTGTCGCTCGACCTGGTCGTAATCAATGGCTACGACCATGAACCAATCAATCGGTACAACATCGCGCCCTCGACCCGGGTTGAAGTGATTCGACAACTGGGAGATCGGCTGGCAGTGGATCGCGTCAAATGGGGATGGTCGCCTTTCTGGGCGAAGGGAAAGCGTCCTGATCCAATCAATGCGCGGGCCGAGACGATAGCGGCGGGCAAGTTTTTCAAGGCGCTTTGGCCGGCAGGCAGAGCGCTGGCGCCGGCGAACGGGTGGTATGAGTGGATTCCGGACCCGGCCGACCCGAAGCGCAAACAACCCTACTACATCACCGGCGCCGACGGTGAACCACTGTTCTTCGCAGCGCTGGCCGAAGTACATCAAGGGCTAGAGCCGGACGAGCGGGACGGGTTTGTGATCGTCACAGCGGCTGCAGATCAGGGACTGGTCGACATACATGATCGCAAGCCGTTGGTGCTAACCCCTGAGCTGGCTAGGGAATGGATTGATACGGAGACATCGCTAGAGCGCGCTGCTGAAATTATGGCCAGTGGCTGCAGGCCAGCGGATGCCTTTCAGTGGTATCCAGTCGGCAAGCAAGTGGGAAATGTGCGGAATCAGGGCCCAGGGCTGCTGGATACCATTCATCCTTGAAGCAGAGCTAAAAGCACTGTTAATACCAACTTTCTCCACAACGTCCGCTCGACTCAAAGCAGCCAGTTGCTACTGGCTGCAACCCACCAGACGTGGACATTGACTTGTCGCCCTCAACTCGAAGTCTTGGGTTGGGAACCTGCACTCATTGCCCCGTACTACCCTGACTATGTAATCGAACATCGCTCGAAACTACATGACCCCCGCTAACTCACCTTGAGGAAAACGGAAGCAATGCTAGCCTACTGACATTATGCGCCGGCGGTAAAAGACATTTACGCTACAGCCAGGGGAGGCTATATGCTCGCAAGGTTTTGCTTAGGGGGGTTATTGCTAGCAACAATACCTCCATGCAGCGCTGCTCAAGCTCAAATCACCGGCCCGTTTGACTTGCCAATAGGCAATGGCCTCGGTCAGGTCGGTATTGAGCGCATTCCCAACGAAGAATGCAGGGGGCCGGCCACCATCGCCCCTGGCCCCAATGGCCAGTTGGCCATTCTGGACAGCGTCAACCAAAAGATCCTGATCGTCGGTACAAAGGCCGCCACAGAAATCAAGCTGCCCCCCGACTTGCTCGACCCCGTCGATTTGATCGCGACGACGTCTGGGTATGTGGTAGTCGGCGCGCTTGGCGACGTGGCTCTTGTTTCAGCGACGTCCAGGGTCAGCGCGCGCTCATTCACCCGCTATGACCCCGAGTCAGGCGCGCCCCGCCTTGTGGTGCTGTCGGACGGTCAGCTCACGCTTGAGAACCTCGCCGGCAAACAGGTGCCCATCGATATCGACAGCAAGGTATTGGGGGCGCTCGCCGATCCAGGCCAGGTGGCCGCGTCATTCTTTGATTTCAAGCTGGAAAAGCCCACCCTTGCAGTGGGCAGGAACGCGATCTCCACCACAGGGTTCAAGCAGACGAGCGTTTCCTCGGAGCGACGCTTGGTCGATGTGCGCATGCTCTGGGCGAGCGCTGATGAAGGCGCCCTAATTGCAACGCAGGAAACCGTGAAAGCCCCCAAAGAACTGAGCTTTGTGCGCCTTATCACAACCGATGTGCAAGGCACGCTTACCGCGGAGGCATACATGTCGCCAGATGCCTACGCTTGTAATATCCGCCGCCCTTTCGCGCGATTGACCAACGGCGTGGTTGTCAGCCTTTCATTTGCCAAGAATGGGAAAGTCACCGTTGAGCCTGTGGTTTTTTCCAAAGTCGGCACCGCAAAGCCGGTGGTTATCGCTCGCCCCACAGATGTGGCGCTGATCGCATCGGAACAGGACATACTCAAGCAGTTGGAGCAGTTGAACGGAACCAGCGCTGTCGGCCTAGTAGCCCTGCAACAGGTCAGCCGCCAGAGCATCTTGAAAAAAGCACGTGAGGCGCTGGAACTGAAGTGGGTCATGCATGCTAATAATTACAGCCGCACCGGAGTACCCAACCTCTGTAACCCCTCGGCCAATATCTGGCACCGCCCAAGCCGTCTGGATGCGCTGCTGGAAAAGGAAGTTACGGCCATTCCCTACCGCTGGGGCGGTTATGCTAGTTCACTCGATACCTTCAGGCAGCACCTCAGTGATGGCAGGCTGGCGGGCTCTGATTGCACATGCCGCAGCTCCAATTGCGTCTATCCCGCCGCAACGGGTCTGGACTGTTCAGGCTTTGTCTCCTACGCCTGGCAAACAGGGGCTTACTACACAACACGTAGTCTGCCGGATGCCAAAGTAAGCGCAGCCGTGCTCTGGGAGAATCTACGGCCCGGCGACATCGTCAACAAGTCAGGGTCACATGTGCGGCTTCTCGAAAGCACCGCAAACGGCCCAAAAGGACGTTTCCATACCGTGATCGAATCAGCGGCCAATGCGTCCTGCGGCGGCGTTTGCCGGCGGTCGTACAGCGAAGCTGAGTTGATGCAGGCTGGCTACAAGCCTCTCTCGCGACTGGACCTCACGCCCTGAAGGAGGCTAAGTATGAACAGCACGAATCAAGCCACGATTGCGACGCTGATGGCGGCCTTTTCTCTCGATACCGCGTACGCAATGGAAGATAGTTGTTTGTTTGAAAACAACAGAGACGCGACGGCACGCATCCACTACACCTGCATCCTGGCCAATGGCGATGGCAATTGTGAAAGCAACGGCTCGGGATTTATCGTCTCCGAATCCGGGCTGGTCATCACGAACGACCACGTCATCCGCCCTGTAGGAAATGTCACAGTCGAATCCGAAACAATCGATGTCAAGATCGGTAACAGGCGAACCAGCAGCGTGAGGGCCACGGTTGTTGCACGTGACCGGGCTAACGATATCGCGTTACTGCAATTGTCCGCGCGTGGCGATGGCGAGAGCTGGCAGAGCGTTGCAATCGGCACGGCAGTGCCGACGCCTATTGCTGCCCCGTTGATGGCTCTGGGATATGCCGGCTGGGAGCTGGCAATGATACCCAACGGTATGAAAACAGCGGAGCTGGCCGAAGTCGACGGCGTCTACAAGCCTTGGTGGCAAACCAATTTGGCACTGAACGAGGGCAACAGTGGCGGGCCCGTATTCGGCAGCAATGGCACGGTCATCGGCATCTCTGTCGCCTACAAAAGATCTAGCCAACTGGTCTCGTACGTTATCCCTATTTACTACGCCAAGCCGTTCCTTGACCAAGCCGGTGCACAATCCGTCACATACGGTAGTTGTGCCACCTACCCTGCATGCAGGAGGAAGATCCACGGCATTGAAGGTTACGACCTGAATGTAACAGTCGAAAAGCTAGGCGAGTGGCAAACCAAGAAATCCAGCAGCCCAGAGTTCTGCAATACATTTCTTACCGAACTACAATCGCAATTCCCGAAGTCCGAGTTCACGTACCTGCAGTCCAGACAGTACACGAATATGAACGGCCACAAACGCGAGCATCTTTACTATTGCAAGTTCCAGCGGCTCGAAGACCCGATTTACAAGCTTGCGCACTCCGAATTCTGCCTGCAATAAATATTGGCAAGGCTAGTGTGGTACTCTCAGAAATACCGAAGTGAGATTAGGGAAGTGGAATTAGTCGATTGGCCGCTGTTGCCCGGTAGCTGCCAGCAGCGACTGAACGCGCTCGACCTATTGAAGACCTTCGGCAACGGCTGAAGTCGGCAAAAAGCAGTGATTCCATCACTGGCTTTTTGCGGCTCACAACAAGCACCACTGTCGAAATATTTAGTTTCCCTAGTTTTTTGCTATTGCTCACTTTTATCTTTACGGATAGATTAATTCCTGTAGCGTCGACGACCATTTTTGCGCGCTATCTAAATCTAGCCGAACCTTATCACTTCCAAGAAAACGGTATTTTTATGAGCTCAGCTGTATCTAAAATCATGGCAATCTACAAATCTCATACTTCTTATACAGAGCAAACCCTCAAGGCTCTTGGTCAAGCGGGAGGCGATGCAGCGGTAGAAGCAATCATGAGCATTTACAAGTCTCACACTACTTACAAAGAGCAGACATTACATGCTCTTGGTGAGGCTGGGGGGGAGGAAGCAGTAAAGGCGATCATGAGTATCTATCAATCTCATACTACATACAAAGAACAGACTCTGGCTGCTTTAGGTCGTGCCGGCCGCAAGTTAGCCTAGCACGCCCATCAAGCAGAGCCGGCTACGGCGGGCGACTTACCTAGCAAGTTAGTGGTTGGTTGTCTGCCCTAGGCCGAAGCTGTGTGAACCCCAACCAATTTTGGAAAATCACCTCGGCTCGGTGTTTCACACCCTCGGTCGATAGCGACCCTTCACGAAGGACAGTAGCCGGCCAACAGCCGTCGCAAGTCGCGCCCGCGATTGACACCAGCAAGAAATCGACCAAAACTGTAACGCTGTAGGACAGACAGTAATGGGGCCTAGGCCCACGCAGAAATTTCTATTGAAGCGCCTCGACGGTTCGATATTATCTGATCTTGAGTTCCCACAGCATGGAGGCTTGATGCAGGCACTTATAGAAATGTCTGAAGGGTTGGAGAATCTAAAACGAATCCTTGCGGAACTTCCAACTGACAGCAGTCACTGGAACGAAGCACAGAACAGATTTCAGTTTATTGATAGGTTGATCTTCGAGTGCCTAGGGTGGGCGCACCCGAATGTGAGCGTAGAGAAAACTGACGAGCTGGGCGGTCGTGCAGACTACATTTTTGGAAAACCAGCGAAAGCCATACTAGAGGCTAAACGCGAATCGGCTTATTTCGATTTCCCTTCCATTGGCGGCAATCTGTTACGCAAGATGCCCTCCTTGATTCTGGCTTCAAAAACATTCGACGCTGCGGTCAAGCAAGTAATTCCATACTGTGCAATCAATGGCGCCTCCGTCGCGATCGTCTGCAATGGACCGCAGTTGGCGATTTTTCAAGCGATATCACCTGGTTACCAGCCTTTGGATGGCGAGTGCTATATTTTCAACGGATTCGATTCCTATGTAACAAATTTTGCAATGCTTTGGAAACTGATGTCTCCGGAAGGCATTGCCGAAAACCGAGCCTATCGTGAGTTGGCCCATCATCGTCATCCACGGATCCCGCCAAAGGCATCGACAGTAATACCTGAACCACTCAAATACAGGTACCGAAACCGTTTTCAGGAAAATTTGCGATCCTTATCCTCGCTCTTGCTTGAAGAGATCGAGGATAACACAGAGCTGAAGGCAGACTTTTACAAGGAATGCTACATCAAGCTAGAGGCAAATAACCGCCACCTGCTGCTGAGCAGGAAGGTTATCCAAGCCCGTTACCGGCGCGCCGGAGAACTCGGGGTGGCGCCTTCCGCCTTTGACGAAATAGCGGTGGTGGATGGAGGCAACCTGCAATTCAGCGACCCTTCATTGGCCGCAGCTGGATCAAGGCCGATTGTGATCATCGGCGATGTAGGGGTCGGCAAGACCTCGTTTTTTGAAAACCTCTACGAAAGCCTGAGCATATCAGAGCGGGCTCAAACTTACTTTCTGAACCTTAACCTAGGGAACAAGGCGACACTCAGCTCTTCGGTCAAAGATTTTTTGCTGTCAGAAATACCGCGCGCCCTGAAAGAACATTACGCATTAGATATTTACGAAGCGTCCTTTGTTGAGTCCATTTATCATCGTGACTTGCTCGACTTCGATAAAACAACGCCTGGTCGACTTAAGGAAACCAATCGCGCCAAGTATGACGATGAACGCGCCAGCTTTCTGATCGACTTGACCAAGAAAACGGATATGCACCTGCGCGCATCGCTAGGTCATTTATCAAGAGGGCGAGGAAAACAGATAATTCTAGTCCTCGACAATGCTGATCAGCGATCATTCGAGGTTCAGCAGGAAACCTTCCTGATCGCACAGGAATTCGCTTCGACGCGCAATTTGCTTGTTTTTGTGGCCTTACGCCCGAGCACTTTTTTTCTCTCGAAGACGACGGGGGCGCTGTCCGGGTATCAAAACAAAGTGTTGACGATCTCCCCGCCGCCCGCTGACGAGGTAGTGCAGAAACGTCTGATATTTGCTGGCCGTGTCGCGGAAGGGAGCGTTGCTCCAGCGACCTTGACTGATATAAGGGTGCACCTGACTAGCGTTGTGGCTTTCTTAAACGCCACGCTCCGCTCGATACGGGCAAACGATCAGATCAAAACATTTCTGAGCAACGTCACAGGTGGCAATACCCGCTCGGTGATCGAGCTGATCACTGGCTTTTTTGGGAGCCCCAACGTCGACTCGCAGAAGATCATCGACATTGAAGAGCAACGAGGAAACTATCGAATACCGTTGCACGAATTCACCAAACACGCCTTGCTGGGTGAATATGCATATTTCAACGCACAGTCTTCGTTTGTTGCCTGCAACCTATTTGATATTCAAAGCACGGCAGATCCCCGAGAGCACTTTCTAGCATCGCTGATTGTCGCCTATCTAGCTTCAAGCCAAGGGGTAGCTGACAACGATGGCTTCGTAAGCGGGAGGACAATCGGTGCTGAAGTCGCAACTCAAGGCTTCATCAGCGACCAAATTGCGAAGTCGCTGAAAGGACTGGCAAAGCGCAGATTAATTGAAACACCGCATGGTCACTACAGAGAAATTCACGTTCAGGACAGCGAAGACCCTGAAAACTTCTATTTTAGGGCAACGTCAATCGGGATCTATCACATCAGGTACTGGGCAGGTTCGTTCGCCTTCCTTGACGCCATGTCCACTGACACTCCGATTTTTGATGAAGCAACCCGGGGAGAGGTCTCAAAATTTGCAGCCTCTTTTGCTATCTCCGACAGGTACAAGAAAACAGCGGCCTTTAAAGACTATCTCGAAAGCCAATGGCATGCCGCAAACTTCACGGTCAACTACTTTGACTTCTCTGCATTGCTAATCAGTCAGGATGAAACCTTCCAAACGGTTGCCAGGCACCTTTCACCTGGCTTGCCGCGCGACAGCAGGCGAGGCAGGTGATCATGAGGGTAATCCTGTAATAGACAGGGCGCGGTAATCACTTGCTATCTGCCATAACTCAAGGCTGACAGTCGAGCTCTGTCCAAATCTACCCAAACAGCCGTTTTGGTTAAAGCCAATTTCCCACAATGGAGGACAGTCCGCTTTTGGCCAACTGCGGGCTTTCGCGGATGTCCGGTAAGGGT
>NZ_QKVL01000037.1 GCF_003231275.1 Pseudomonas huaxiensis | reverse complement strand
CCGGGGTCGCGCTCGACGTTTACGGGTTGTAAATGAGCATTTCGACCGGGCTCGCGCACGAGGCTGTTTTCAACGCAGCATCACCGAGTATCAAGGCTTTTCATACAGAGCCTAACGTTGGGCAAGATGGCTGAAATCATTCCGGTGCGCCTGTAGATACGGCAACACCGCCGCCAGCAGCGCCGCCTTGAACGGCTCCTGAAAACGGTGGGCCAAGCCCGGAATCAACGCCAACTGGCTGCCCTGGATATGCGCCGCCAGGTGCACCCCGTGCATGACCGGCAGCAACGGATCGGCGGTGCCATGCACCACCAGGGCCGGGACCCGCAGGCGATTGAGCAGTTCGACCCGGCTGGGTTCGGCGAGGATCGCCATGATCTGGCGCTTGACCCCTTCGGGGTTGAACGCGCGGTCGTAGGACACTGCCGCCTGCTGCAACAACACCTGCCGATCATCCTGCACCCGCGGGCTGCCCAGCGCCGCCAGCAAATCCGCCTGCTGCTCGATCGCCACCTCGCGGTTGGGCGCACCGCGCCGCGCCAGTTGCTGAATCAGCGCCGCGCTCGGCGCCGGCAGGCCCTGGGCACCGGAACTGGACATGATCAGCGTCAGGCTCTCGACCCGCTCCGGCGCCATCGCCGCCAGGTGCTGGGCAATCATCCCGCCCATGCTCACGCCCAACACATGAAAGCGGCTTTCGCCCAGGTACTGCATCAGTTCCAGGCCGTCCTCGGCCATGTCTTCGAGGGTATAGGGCGCGCTCACCGACAGGCCGAGGCGATAGCGCACCAGTTCGTAGGTCAGGCTGGCATCGGCGGGCGGCTGGTTCCAGCGCGACAGGCCGACATCGCGGTTGTCGTAGCGAATCACCCGGAAGCCCTGCTTGCACAGCGCCTCGACCACTTCATCGGGCCAGTGGATCAATTGCCCGCCCAGGCCCATGACCAGCAGCAAGGCCGGATCGGTGCTGCGCCCGACACTCTGGTAGGCCAGGCTGACCTGCTTGAGTTCGGCCTGTTGGACAGGCGCATGCACGTCGCAACGCGGCGCGGCGAACGACGGAAAGGCGCTCAGCAGCGCCAGAAGAAATAAATAGAACCGCATGGAAAAACACCGAAAACGAAATCCCCAGTAGAGCGCGAGTGTGATGATGTTTGTGCCGGCGCGCTGCCACAGTTCCGTGACAATTTCATGAACCCCGCCCAGCGGATAGTTATCTACCGCCCACCCACGCCGGGGTTCACCTCAAATCTGCCGACAGCAGCGCCACGACGGCCTGCTTTTGCCGAATCTGAGGTAAACCCGATGCCCCTCCCCAGCCAGAACGCGCCCCTGAACCCGATCGACTTCGCGTTGGACCAGGACCTCGACGACTCCCGCCCGTACGACGAAAACCTGTTTTTCAGCGCTGCTGCACGCTGGCAGGAATGCCGTCAACACATGCTCGAATTGCTGAGCGGGCTTCCGGGGATCCGCGACTCGATCAGCCAGCAGATCCACCAGCATTGGAGCCTGGACAGTGCGCTAGCTGGCCTGCGCTTTCACAGCGGCCAACGCATCGACCTGGGGGAAGCCAGTGCGCTCGCCCTGCAACTTCCCCGGTTGGAACCCGACCTGAATCAGATCAGCGAAGTCTTTGGCTTGCCCGCAGACCATCCTTTGCATGGCCAGTCGCCAACGGCGCTGCTGGAAACGCTCAAAACCCTCAACTTCAGCGGTAACCTCAATGACCAGTGGACCGCCTACTGGAATACCCGAGCGCCTTGCACACCACTGTCGCGGCGCGCCTGGGCTGCGAACCAGTATCAGACGCACTTCAGGGCCGCGCTCGATCTTGCCCGTGCCGAGGGCACCCTGACCACGGACCAATGGCAAGCAGCACAAGCGGCGTTCCCTCGCCCGGATACGGTCGCCATATCCACGCGATTCGAGACACTGCATCTGGTTCTGGTTGATGGCAGCAAACTGAAGCTGCCTGGCGCATTGGTCATCACCGACGCGGGCCTGGGTACTGATCAACTGCTGTACCTGCCCTTGCACACACCGGTAATGCAGGTATTCGCCAACCGAGCGGCGCTGGAATCCGAGCTGCTGGACCGCCAGCGGTCACTGTGGGGCTACAAGGGCAACGAGGTTCGACCGCGCAACACGTTGGCCTATCAATGGCAGGAAGCGCCGCTGGATGCCGCCTTCCGGCACCTGATGAGCCATCTGCGGGAGATCCGCCTCAGTTCCGTGCTTCAAAATGATGAGCCCGACCTGGGCGCCCCACTCGCCGCGGCCGACGCCTACGACCGCGCGCGCGCGGCCAACCCCCTGTTCGCCGAACCGCCTCAATTGCCGACGTTGGCCAGCGATATCGAAGACGCCGAAATGCACCGTTCGACCGACTTTGGCAACCTGTACCAGGACATGCCACTGGGCACTCGCCTGGCCATGGTCAAGCGGCATCTGGAAGCCTTCGAAGCCATGGCAGGTGCGAAGGACAACAGCGAATCGCCTCCCCCGTCCACCCTGCAACCGCTCGACAGAGCCTTCGACGCCCTGGCCAGTGCGCAAAGCCGCGCCGAGCAGGCGGCGACCTCATTACTCGACAGCTCGCGCCTGCACGAGCTGCGTATTTCATCAGGCCCCTCCTACGACGAACTCAAGCAAGCGCGCAAGGATGGCCTGCGGGCCGAGGCCGATATTCAGCGCGCCATGCGTCAGCTTGGCGACGACGAATGGGCAATGCTCGACGCGGTCCTCAGCGCCCCCACTGCCGCGCAGCGCCACATGCCGGTGGTTGCAGCCTCGCTGACCCTGCATGCCGACGACAACCAACAGGTCCGTTCACATCCCCTGAACGGTGTACTGGTCATTGCTCAGGGGACTTCGGCGTCCACTCTGGCCCCCGAGTACCCGGTATTGCTGTGCTGGCCTGGCGGCGCGGGTGGCCTGCTGCGGTTCGCCTCGGTCGAGGCGCTGGAGCGTGAATTCTTCAAGCTTCCAGCCGGCAGCAATACCCAAACGCTGCTACTCACGCCCGTGCAGGAAGACGCGTTCGACTACAGCCTGCAACACCAGCTTGCCCGGTTCGAGCGGGCTGCGCTCGAGCTGCTTCAGCGCTTTACCGCGCACGATCAAGCGCAGTACCAGAGCGCACTGGAGGAACTGCGGCGCGCAGTCATCGATGAGTTGAGCGTTCCAGTCAATGCCGCCAGGGATCTGGCCTACGAGCGGTTCCTCGAACAGAACCGATCCCTGGTCCTGAGCCGCGCCCAGCCGCAGTGGTTTGAACGGCTGTCAGACCAGGACCGCCAGTCATTCAAGGCTCTGATCGAGGCCTGCTTGCCTGCCGCGCAACGCTCACAGGCTTTGCTGGAGCGCGAGCTACCTCGCCGCGATGATTTCGCCACACAGCAGGTCGCAGCCCGACTGTTACAAGACTTCGCGCTCGGCAGTCAGGTGCAGGTGAACCTCGACATTCCCGACACGACCTATTTCGCGAAGGACGTGATTGCAGGATCAGGAGCCCCCGGCACACCGATG
This sequence comes from Pseudomonas huaxiensis, assembly GCF_003231275.1. Lineage (GTDB taxonomy): Bacteria > Pseudomonadota > Gammaproteobacteria > Pseudomonadales > Pseudomonadaceae > Aquipseudomonas > Aquipseudomonas huaxiensis. The sequence goes on along the minus strand of NZ_QKVL01000037.1, from coordinate 52,850 downwards.
AAAGTGGTGCTGACACCGAGCAAGACCAGAAGCGTGATGAGCCTTCAGACACTGGCCCTGACCAACATCGACCAGAGCATGTTCTTCCGTCTGCAGTTCATGAAGGTGTTGCTCACCCGGGGGAACAGCACAGACCAGGCCACGCTCGCCTCCGGGCTGGACCTCACTTACCTGCGGCGCTTCGTTACCGAACTGGACCTCGCCGGCCGTTACGAGCAACGCATCCGCGATACGTTCCTGGGCTCGGCGGATGGCGATCCGTTTCACCAGCAATACCATCAGGAGTGCCTGCTTGAGCCAATTCGCTTGATGCTGGCGATCCGTACGCGGGCGGCGCTTCACCAGCGTCATATCACCTCTGCCGGCCAGGCAATCCTGACGCTGGCCATCGACGCCAGCTCCAACGAAGCCTTCAATCAGGGTGGCAAACGCGTCTGTCTGTTGCCCGCGATGCTGATGCCTGGCGGCCCCGACAGCGATGATCGCCCAAGTACCTTGTCGGGCGTGACGTTCATCCATGAACGCGTCAGTGGCCTGACGCTGCTCTATTTGCCAGACAGCCCCGATGCCGTCTTCCTGCGCCAGTATGCGGACCTGGAAAGCGCGCGAATGGCCCTGTTCAATCTGGCCTTCGACAGCAACATGGCGGCCTATCTCGCCGACCGGGCTCTGGAGGGTGCCGTGGATTACCACCTCGCCCGCATCAACGAGGCGTGCATTCGCCATTTCGACGGACTGATCGGCATTGAGCAAGCCTGGCCCGCCACCACTTCGCTGGCAGCTCACCAGCTCAACGCGCACCTGGGCCGCCTGGTGCAGGCCCACCGCGCGACATCGCGCTCCAATCGGGACCTGCGCCTGGAGCTGTTCGCGCTGGAGAGTGGAAGGGTATTCGACTACATAAAAATGGCCTTGGGCGTGCTGCCATTCGTCGGTACGGTGATCGCACTCTATGACGCCTGGACCAGCGCGAACCGCGCGGTCGCCGCCTTTCTGCGCAACGACGTGGTCGACGGTCTGGAGGCACTTGAATCGCTCCTCGGGTCCTTGATCGACGCCGCCATGGACCTCGCGCCCGGCGCAGGGGCCAACCCGATGCCGAGCCGCGCGTGGATCCGCCAGCGACAATTGGTCCGGCTGGTCGCCAGCGGTCACTTGCATCCCGCGCCTGGGGGCCGTCGGCGTACCGTCGTGGATCGCTTCAGTGGCTACGAGTACATCGGCGAACTGTCACTGGCGGGTCTGACCCCAGGTACCGAGGGCATCTACCGCGGGATCTACCGCCACACCCGAGGGAATTTCATCCTCAACAACGGCCGGATCTATCAAGTGCAGTTCGATGCCAGCCGCCACACCTGGCGTCTGCTCGGTAACAGCCATACCGGGTACAGACAGCCTGTCGCCCTTGATGGCTTCGGAAACTGGGATACCCACGGAGCACTCTACGGCGTCAACATCATCAGCCCCGTCGCCGGAGGCGGGGCAGCGTTGGGACACTTGGCCGACCTTGCCGACCCGCTCTGGCCCGCAGCCATTCGTCAGCACCTGCCACGCTGGTGGACCGATGCAGTCCTGCGTCGCCAGCAAGCACTCAAAAGTCGCCTCGACCACAAGATGGGCGAACTTCAAACCCTTAACACCGGCACTGCAGACCTGCAAAGACGCTTCAACCAGACAGCCGATCTGCAGGTACGTAAAACCTTGAGCAACGAGCTGAGCGTCCGCTACCTGAAGGAACGAGAAATCGCCAGCGAGCTGTACCCGGACCTGGACGCGCTGGTGTTGTTGAGCGCCGGCAATAACCGAACGCGGCTGAAGGCCCTGCAGAGCCGTCTTGCCTGGCTGCAGGTCGATCGCCGGCTCAACGAACTGAACATCATCAAACCCAAGGCCCTGGCACACCTTGCACGAATCGACCGCCTCGGCCTCGAGATCGAGGCAACCCCCGCCGAGAACATCCAGCACCACGTGTTGCTGTTGCAGCAACGCAAACAGATGCGCTTGAAACTGGTGAAGAAACTCGACGAAACCAGCACCCTGATGCAGGAAGTCGAATCCTGGAACAAACGCATCACCGTCGCCGAGCAGCGCGCCCACGTGCGCGAAGATGTGGAGCATCTGCGGCAGAAATTCAGCCAGGCCACCACCGAGCTCCTGAAAGTCGGCAACTACCTGGAAATCGTCAATGACTACGACGCCGCCATCGATGTGTCCTGGTTCCTGTTACAACTGCGGATCTCCGAAAGCCGGACCCGACTCGATCGGGCACTCAGCAACCAACTCCACCTGACTGAAGTTCAAAGCAACGCTGCCCAGCGTAACCTTGTGCTGCAGAACTGCCACGAAACCTACCAGAACTTCCACCGCGACTTTCTCGCCTGGAATGCCAGCTATCCGCAGTTCTTCGAGCAGCGCCATGTCCGTCCACTCCTGGACGGACTGCTCTACATCACTGAGTTGGCCGAGCGCTGGAGAAAGAAGGCCGCCTTCCCGCCCACGCGTCGTCCGGGCCCGGCCCAACCAGCGCGTCGGCTGTTCGAAACCGAGGACAACCAGGTCCTGATGGGTATCGAGCAACGTGCCGACAGGCAGCGGCGCATGACGGTCCCCGGCATCAACAACCAGACGGAAATCTACGTGGAGGGCCAGCAAGGCCGCTGGCGACTGGAAAACCCCAGGTCCTCGCCGCCACCCGTACCCGTTGACCTCAAGCAGCTCACCCGTGAAGCGCGGGAACGTCTGGACCAACTCCCCGCCTACACCAGCAAAGTGCAGGGCTATGCGCGACAGAATATGTTGCCGGTAGACCTGGAGCACATGCTGGTCAGTGAAGCCCTGGAGCTTCGTACCCGCGCCTCGCTCATCGCCGCACAGGATCCGCAAGCCTCGCTGCCAGACGTGCTCCGGACCAAGGCGAATGAACTGCTGACACTGGGTCGGGAGTTGCGCATCCGCCAGACCCTGGAGAGCAAAACGCCAAGCGAAGGAATGCTCGACTATCTGCTGGAACAAGGATCAGTGGACATCATCAAGGTCAGCGACATGACAGCAATGCCACGGCGTCCCGATGGGCGCGTCGAGTTTCTGCTCGAGTTCGAGATCCGCGACCTGACCCAGGCCCCGCCTGCGCCCCTGTGGTATGCGCATTTTCACTACGACTCGGCGAACCCGGGATTCGACAGTTTCGCCAAGGCCCACCTCAAGACCGCCGAACAACGCCGCCTCGGTCTGCAATGGCAGCAGGCCCAAGGTGAAACGGCCAAGCGAATCTGGCGTGGCGATATTGGCAAGGCGCTAGCGCGCAAGCACTTCGCGGCGCTGTTCACCTGATCGACGGCGCACCGCCCACTCCAACAGCCGGCCCGGCGCAAAACGGTCCGGCTTTCTGCCGGCTGATGGCGATGTCATTTCGGTAGTCGACAGCCCGGCCTGCATGAGACAAACTCAACCAATCTTGTTTTTACTCAAATGTTATTCATGGAGAATCCGGGTGCTCGAAATCCGCCACCTGAAAACCCTGCACGCCTTGCGCGAGGCTGACAGCCTGGTCGACGCCGCTGACCGCCTGCACCTGACCCAGTCGGCGCTCTCGCACCAGTTCAAGGAACTGGAAGAGCGCCTGGGCATGCAACTGTTCGTGCGCAAGACCAAGCCGATCCGCTTCACCAGCGCCGGCTTGCGCCTGCTGCAACTGGCCGACGCCACCCTGCCGCTGCTGCGCGGTGCCGAACGCGACATCGCGCGGCTGGCCGGTGGCACCGCCGGGCGCCTGCATATGGCGATCGAGTGCCACAGTTGCTTCCAGTGGCTGATGCCGACCATCGACCAGTTCCGCGATGCCTGGCCGGAAGTCGAGCTGGACCTGGCCTCAGGCTTCGCCTTCGCCCCGCTGCCGGCCTTGGCCCGTGGCGATCTCGATCTGGTGGTGACTTCCGACCCGGTGGATCTGGCCGGGATCACCTACGTCCCGCTGTTCACCTACGAAGCGATGCTGGCCGTGGCCAACCAGCACCCGCTGGCAGCCAAGCCCTATGTGGTGCCTGAAGACCTGGCCAAGGAAACCCTGATCACCTACCCGGTGGAGCGCGACCGCCTGGACATCTTCACCCGCTTCCTCGAACCGGCCGACGTCGAGCCGGGGCAAGTGCGCACGGCGGAACTGACGGTGATGATGATGCAACTGGTGGCCAGCGGCCGCGGCGTCTGCGGCATGCCGCACTGGGCGCTGCACGAATACAGCTCACGGGGTTATGTGAAGGGCAAGCGCCTCGGCGAAAAAGGCCTGTTCGCCACGCTGTACGCCGCGATCCGCACCGACATGCTCGACGCACCGTACATGCGCGACTTCCTGCTGACCGCCAAGGACACCTCGTTCTCCACCCTCGATGGGGTGAGTGTGGTCAGGTAAGGATAGATATCTACGCAAACACCGGGAGTTGACACGGAACCTGTAGGAGCGGCCGTTAGCCGCGATGGGCCGCACAGCGGCCCCAAAACCATCCAGCACGAGATGGCTGTCTACATACGGCATTTTTGTCGACGTTGAGGATCGCTGAATGTGAGACCCCAACCGGCCAGAAACAGGTTGCTGGATGGATTTAGGGCCGCTGCGCGGCCCTTCGCGGCGAACAGCCGCTCCCACGGAATTGTGCGTGGCCGACGCGTTGCGATTGCCTGTCAAACGCCTCGGTAGAGCGGCAGGATCAGATCCCGCGTTAACGGCGCCAACACCAGCCGCTCGGCCGCCTCGGCATCCACCCACAGGGCTTCCTCGATTTCCGCCGCTGGCACCACGGTCTCAGCGGTGTCAACGCGGAACAGTTCGCACACCACCTCGAAGCCCGGCTCATTGGCCGCCGGCGCGCTGAAGTTGCCGAGATAGCCGGCCTGCGCCTCATCGATGCGCAGCCCCAACTCTTCGAACAACTCCCGCGCCAGCGCCGCCACCGGTGCTTCGCCCGCCTCGATCTTGCCGCCCGGCTGCATGAACGCCTGGGTGCCGCGCTTGCGCACCAGCAAGGTGTGTCCGCGCGGGTCAATCAACAAGGCGGCGGCGATGCGGATGGTCTTGCTCATGGCGACAGCTCACAGCGAAAAAAAGGCCGGCAAGGATCCCACGGTCATGCCGCAACTGACCAGTGGCCCCTTGCAAGCATCGGATGCAGGACGCATAAACAGAGGATGAATCTGCCCGCCCACAACCATCCGGTGCTGGACATCTTCCACCCGGCTGTCCGCCACTGGTTTCGCCGCCATTTTCCGACGGTGACGGCTGCGCAGGCGCAGGCCTGGCCGCTGATCCGCAACGGTGAATCGCTGCTTGTGGCGGCGCCGACCGGTTCCGGCAAGACCCTCACCGCCTTTCTCGCCGTACTCGACGAACTGTTCGAACAGGGCCTGGCCAACGACGGCCAGTTGCCGGATGAAACCCGGGTGGTCTACGTCTCGCCGCTCAAGGCGCTGTCCAACGATATCCAGATCAACCTGCAGAATCCGCTGGCCGGTATCAGTGCCGAGCTGGAGCAGCTCGGTCTGCCGGTTCCCGCCATCCGCACCGCCGTACGCACCGGCGACACCCCGCAGAAAGAACGCAGCGCCATGCGCCGGCAGGCACCGCACATTCTGGTGACCACACCGGAGTCGCTGTATGTGCTGTTGGGCTCGGCGTCCGGGCGCAAGGGCTTGGCGACCGTGCACACAGTGATCGTCGATGAAATCCACGACATCGCCGGCAACAAACGCGGCAGCCATCTGAGCCTGACCCTTGAGCGTCTTGAATCCCTGTGCGGCAGGCCGCTGCGGCGCATCGGCCTGTCCGCAACGCAGCGGCCGGTGGAGCGTGTGGCGGATTATCTGGTGGGCACGGAGCGCACCTGCGCGGTGGTGGATATCGGTCACGCACGCCAGCGCGACCTGGCCATTGAAGTCCCGCCACAGCCCCTCGGCGCGGTGATGGCCAACGATGTCTGGGAGCGTGTCTACGACCGCCTTGCGGTGCTGGCCCGCGAACACCGCACCACCCTGGTGTTCGTCAACACCCGGCGCCTGGCCGAACGCCTGGCCCGACACCTCAGCGAACGCCTCGGCCGCGAAGCGGTGGCGGCGCACCACGGCAGCCTGGCGAAAGAAGCGCGACTGGACGCCGAACAACGCCTCAAGCGCGGCGAACTGCAAGTGCTGGTGGCCACCGCATCACTGGAACTCGGCATCGATATCGGCGAAGTCGAACTGGTCTGCCAGATCGGTTCGCCCGGCTCCATCGCCGCGTTTCTGCAGCGCGTCGGCCGCTCCGGTCACCAGGTTGAAGGCACGCCAAAAGGCCGTCTGTTCGCCACCACCCGCGACGATCTGATCGAATGCGTCGCCCTGCTCGACTGCGTGCGTCGCGGCGAGCTGGACGAGTTGCATGTGCCACAAGCGCCGCTGGACGTGCTGGCCCAGCAGATCATCGCCGAGGTCAGTTGCCAGCCGTGGGCAGAACAGGCGCTGCTCGACTGTTTTCGTCGCGCCAAACCCTACGCCGACCTCGACGAGGCGCATTATCAGGCGCTGCTGCGCATGCTCGCCGAAGGCTACAGCGGTCGCCAGGGCGTGCGCGGTGCCTACCTGCACCGCGACGCCGTAAGCGGCGAATTGCGGGGACGGCGCGGCAGCCAACTGACCGCCCTGACCAGCGGCGGGACCATCCCCGACAACGCTGATTACGCGGTGATGCTGGAACCCCAGGCGCTGAACATCGGCAGCGTCAACGAAGACTTCGCGGTGGAAAGCATCGCCGGCGATATCTTCCAGCTCGGCAACGCGTCCTACCGCATCCTGCGCGTCGAGCCGGGCAAGGTGCGGGTCGAAGATGCCCAGGGCCTGCCGCCGACTATTCCCTTCTGGCTCGGCGAAGCGCCGGGGCGCAGTGATGAACTGTCCCGCGCCGTCGCCCGCCTGCAAGGCGAAATCGACCAGTGCCTGGAAGACCACCAGGGCCGCGAACAGCCGCTGCTGGACTGGCTCGGGGCGACGCTCGGCCTAGCCGCGGACAGCGCCGCGCAACTGTTCGATTACCTCGGCCGGACCCGCCAGGTCCTCGGCGCCCTGCCGTCCCAGAACACCCTGGTGATGGAGCGGTTCTTCGATGAGTCCGGTGGCACCCAACTGATCATCCATTCGCCGTTCGGCAGCCGCATCAACCGCGCCTGGGGCCTGGCCCTGCGCAAGCGTTTCTGTCGCACCTTCAACTTCGAATTGCAGGCGGCGGCCAGCGAGGACGCGATCATCCTTTCGCTGTCTGCCGGCCACAGCTTCCCGCTGCAAGACGTCTGGCGCTTTTTGCCCAGCGCCAGCGCCGAGCAGGTGCTGATCCAGGCGGTGCTCGACGCGCCACTGTTTGGCGTGCGCTGGCGCTGGAACGCCGGGGTCGCCCTGGCCCTGCCGCGCTTTGCCGGCGGCAAGCGGATCGCCCCGCAGATCCAGCGCATGCGCAGCGAAGACCTGACCGCCGCAGTATTTCCCGATCAACTGGCCTGCCTGGAAAACCTCGCCGGCGAGCGCGAAGTCCCCGAGCACCCGCTGGTGGAACAAACCCTCGATGACTGCCTGCACGAAGCCATGGATGCCGACGGTTGGCTCGCCCTGTTGCGGCGTATCGAAGGTGGCGATATCCGCCTGATCTGCCGCGACCTGCCCGCGCCTTCGCCCCTGGCGGCAGCGATTCTCAATGCCCGCCCCTACACCTTCCTTGACGACGCGCCGCTGGAAGAACGCCGCACCCAGGCCGTGCTCAACCGGCGCTGGAGCGAGCCGCAAAGCGGTGACGAACTGGGCGCCCTCGACCGCGACGCCATTGCCGCCGTGGCGCTGGAAGCCTGGCCGGCGCCGGGCAGCAGCGATGAAATGCATGAAGCACTGATGAGCCTCGCGGCGATCAGCGACGCGGAAGTGGCCGCCAATCCCGGCTGGGCGCAGTGGCTGGGGGCGCTGGCCGAAAGCGGGCGCGCCTGCCATCTGCAAGTGGCGGACGGCGCCGGTTTGTGGCTCGCCCGCGAGCGCCTGAACGGGCTGCGGGCGGTGTATCCACACGCCGAACTGCAACCCGCCGTCGCAGCGCTGCCCGGCTTCGATGCCGTGGTGGATGAAGACAGCGCCGCGCTGGAACTGCTGCGCGCGCGGCTGAGCGGCTTTGGTCCGCTGACCCCGGAACAGATCGCAGCGCCGCTGCACCTGGAGCTCGCTGTCATCCAGCAGGTCCTCGCTCGCCTCGAAGGCGAAGGCTATGTCATGCGTGGCCAGTTCCATCCCGATGAGCCCCGCGAGCAATGGTGCGAACGGCACCTGCTGGCGCGTATTCACCGCTACACCATCAAGCGCCTGCGCCGGGAAATCGAGCCGGTCAGCCTGCAGGATTTCATGCGTTTCCTGTTCGACTGGCAGCACCTGTCCAGCGCCAGCCGCCTGCAAGGCAACGCCGCCCTGGGAGAAGTACTGGAGCAGTTCGAAGGCTACGCGGCGGCGGCCGGCGCCTGGGAAAGCGACCTGCTGCCGGCACGCCTTGGCGACTACAGCCCGCGCTGGCTGGACGAAGCCTGTCGCGCCGGCAAGTTCACCTGGGCGCGCCTGGCCCCCACCGGCAAAGCCGCCGCCAGCACCCTGCGCAGCACGCCGCTGGTGCTGCTGCCGCGCAGCCGCCTGGGCATCTGGCAAGGGCTCGGTCAGCCATTCGACATCGACGCGCTGTCGCCTCGGGCGCAGAAGGTTCACAGCGCCCTGAGCCAGCACGGCGCGTTGTTTTTTGACGAGTTGCGTGACGACGCTCACCTGCTGCCCACCGAACTGGAAAACGCCTTGCAGGAGTTGGTGGCGGCCGGACTGGTCAGCGCCGACAGCTTCGCCGGCCTGCGCGCGCTGATCACCCCGGCCAGCAAACGCCAGGCCCATAGCAGCCGACGCGGCCGCGGACCGCTGTTCGGCGGCATGGACGACGCCGGACGCTGGGCGCTGCTGCGTCGCAGCGCAGCGTCTGACGACAGCGAAGCCGTCCGTGAGCACATCGCCCGGACCTTGCTGCGCCGCTACGGCGTGGTGTTCTGGCGCCTGCTGGAGCGCGAGGCCGACTGGCTGCCGAGCTGGCGCGAATTGCTGCGCACCTTCCACCGCCTGGAGGCCCGCGGCGAAATCCGTGGCGGCCGCTTCGTCAGCGGCCTGGCCGGCGAACAGTTCGCCCTGCCGGAAGCCATCGCCGTGCTGCGCGGGGTGCGCCGACGTCCGCTGGACGGCAGCCTGGTGGTGGTCAGCGGCAGCGATCCGCTCAACCTCAGCGGCAGTTTGCTGCCCGGCAGCAAGGTCCCGGCGCTGGCCGGCAATCGCCTGCTATACCGCAACGGACTGCCCGTAGCGGCGCTGGTAGCGGGAGCGGTGCAATGCTGGCCGGAGGTCGCGGAGGAGGATCATGCGGCGCTGCGCGACCGCTTGATTCGCGGCGCCTGACTGGCTTCATTTCCTTATCGGCTATATGGTTAACGGCTTGCCTGACCGTGCCAATACAAAGGAAACCGTATGAGCCTGTCACTTCTGAGCCGCTACGCCTTTTTCGCCGCCTGCGTCCTGTTCACCCTCACCAGCCTGCCGTTCCTGCACCATGAATGGCTCTGGCCCTTCACCCTCGCCACTGCGATTCTCAGCCTGATCGGCCTGTTCGACCTGCTGCAGAAGCGTCATGCGGTGCGCCGTAACTACCCGATCCTCGGCAATATCCGCTACCTGGTCGAAGGCATTCGCCCGGAGATCCGCCAATACCTGCTGGAGTCCGACAGCGATGCCCTGCCGTTCTCCCGCGCGCAGCGCTCGCTGGTGTACGCGCGGGCCAAGAACGAGGGGGCGGACAAGCCGTTCGGCACTCTGATCGATGTCTATCAGTCCGGCTTCGAGTTCATCGGCCACTCCATGCGCCCGGCGCCGCTGAGCGATCCGTCGGCGTTCCGGGTCATCGTCGGCGGGCCGCAATGCACCCAGCCGTACTCGGCGTCGGTGTTCAACATCTCGGCGATGAGCTTCGGCTCGCTGAGCGCCAATGCCATCCGCGCGCTGAACCTCGGCGCCAAGCTGGGCAACTTCGCCCATGACACCGGCGAAGGCAGCATCAGCCCCTATCACCGCGAGCACGGCGGCGACCTGACCTGGGAACTGGGCAGCGGCTATTTCGGCTGCCGCACCGCCGACGGCCGCTTCGACCCCGAGCGCTTCGCCGAACAGGCGCGCAACCCGCAGGTGCGGATGATCGAAATCAAGATGAGCCAGGGTGCCAAACCAGGTCACGGCGGCATCCTGCCCAAGCACAAGGTGACCGAGGAAATCGCCGAGACCCGTGGCGTGATGATGGGCGAGGACTGCGTTTCGCCGTCGCGGCACAGTGCCTTCTCCACGCCGATCGAGATGATGCATTTCATCGCTCAACTGCGCGAACTGTCCGGTGGCAAACCGGTGGGCTTCAAGTTCTGCCTGGGCCATCCGTGGGAGTTCATGGGCATCGCCAAGGCGATGCTGGAGACCGGCATCCTGCCCGACTTCATCGTCGTCGACGGCAAGGAAGGCGGCACCGGCGCGGCGCCAGTAGAATTCACCGACCATATCGGCGTGCCGCTGCGCGAAGGCCTGTTATTTGTGCACAACACCCTGGTCGGGCTGAACCTGCGCGACAAGATCAAGCTCGGCGCCAGCGGCAAGATCGTCAGCGCGTTCGACATCGCCAGTGTGCTGGCCATCGGCGCCGACTGGGCCAACGCCGCGCGCGGCTTCATGTTCGCCATTGGCTGCATCCAGTCGCAAAGCTGCCACACCAACAAATGCCCGACCGGCGTCGCCACTCAGGACGGCCTGCGCCAGCGCGCCCTGGTGGTGCCGGACAAGGCCCAACGGGTGTTCAACTTCCACCGCAACACCCTCAAGGCCCTGGCCGAAATGCTCGCCGCCGCCGGCCTCGACCACCCGGCGCAACTGGAGGCCAAACATCTGGTGCGGCGCAAGTCCGCCACCGAGATCAAGCTGTTCTCGCAACTGCATGTGTTCCTCAAGCCGGGCGAACTCCTCAGCGGTGAGGTCAGCGGCGAGTTTTACCAGCATATGTGGGCGATGGCCCGGGCGGACAGTTTCGAGCCGAACGCCGAGGCCGCCTGAGAGACATTCGGTAACACGCCGTCGTTGCAATATCCGGCAAAACTCCCCACCCTCCGCGCCACTGATCGGCAAAGGTCAGCGGCGCGGAACCGCAGATCGCCTGCGCTGATCCTCTACTGAAACACCCTTCTTCAAGAGCCTTCATCATGATTAACGGGCGCGATCACCGGATCGACTTTTTTCGAGGGCTGGCGCTGGTCTTCATCTTCTGGGACCACATCCCCGGCAACCCGCTGGCCAACCTCACCGTGCGCAATTTCGGCTTCAGCGATGCGGCGGAAATCTTCGTGTTCCTCGCCGGCTACGCTGCGGTGCTGGCCTACGGCAAGATAGCGCTGCGCGACGGCTGGGTCGTCGCCTGCGTGCGCATCCTGCGCCGCGCCTGGGTGCTGTATGTGGTGCACATCTTCCTGCTGGTGCTGCTGATGGGCATTGTCTTCGTCGCCAACAGCCATGTTGAAACCCGCGACATGATCCAGGAAATGGGCCTCTATTATTTCCTCGGCAATCCGCAACAGGCGTTGGTGGACGAGTTGCTGCTGCGCTTCAAGCCCAACCTGATGGACCCGCTGCCGCTGTACATCCTGCTGTTGCTCGGGCTGCCACTGGTGCTGCCGTTGATGCTGCGCCGGGCGGAATACGTGGTGGGCTTTTCCGTGGCGCTATACCTGATGGCGCCGATGTTCCAGTGGAACCTGGCGGCGCAGGAAGGCGGTGTGTGGTTCTTCAATCCGCTGGCCTGGCAACTGCTGTTCATCCTCGGCGGCGCGGTAGCGATCCATTCCCAGCGCGAGCATCCGCCGGAGCTGCGGCCAGTATGGCGACAACCGTTGTTCATGGTCGCTGCGGGCTACTTGCTGCTGTGTGCGCTGATCGCCTTGTCGTGGCGCTGGCCCGAGGTGCATGACGCCTTCATGCCGAAGGTGCTGGCCGAGTGGCTGTACCCGATCAGCAAGACCAACCTGTCACCCGCGCGGCTGCTGCACTTCCTGGCCCTCGCCTACTGCACCGCACGTTTGTTGCCCGCAGGCGCATGGCTGGAAAACTGGCTGGCGCGACAGAGCTGCCGGTTGGGCCGATATTCGCTGGAAGTGTTCTGCTTCGGCGTACTGCTGGCACCGCTGGCGGACATGGCCAACGCGCTGGGCGATGAACATTGGTCGATGCAGGTGTTCAGTGCACTGGCGGGGGTAGGATTGATGATGCTGCTGGCGGTGTGGCTGGACTGGAACAAACGGCTGACGCGGGTGGTGCCGGCACCCGCCGCCTGATCCGTGCAGGAGCGCCCGGACAAGTGCGCTCCTGCAGGTTTTTTTCGATGTTACGAGGCGGGGCGTACCAGCCCGCCTTCTTCACCCTTCGGGGCCAGCTTGAACCCGTAATACAGGGCCGTCAGCAACACCAGGAACGCCGGGCCGATATACAGCGCCACACGGGTGTCTTCGAAGTACGCCATCAAGCCCACCACCAGCACCAGGAACGCCAGCGCCAGATAGGAGCTCAGCGGCCACAGCCACATGCGGTATTGCAGGCGGTCGCGCTCGGCGTCGCTCAGGCCGGCGCGGAATTTCAGTTGCGCCAGCAGGATCATCGCCCAGGTCCAGATCGCGCCGAAGGTGGCAATCGAGGTCACCCAGACGAAGACTTTTTCCGGCACCAGATAGTTGGCCAACACGCCCAGCAGCAACGCGGCGATGGACAGCAGCAGCGCATTGCGCGGCACGCCGTTGCGCGAGGTGCGAGCGAAGGCGGCCGGGGCCTGGCCGTTCTGCGCGAGGCTGTAGAGCATGCGCCCGGTGCTGAAGATGCCGCCGTTACAGGACGACAGCGCAGCGGTGATCACCACGAAGTTGATGATGCCGGCGGCGGTCTTGATGCCGAGGCGCTCGAACGTCATCACGAACGGGCTGCCCTGGCTGCCGATCTCGTTCCACGGGTAGATCGACAGGATCACGAACAGCGCGCCAACGTAGAACAGCAGGATGCGCCAGAACACCGAGCCGATGGCCTGGGGGATGGTCTTCTGCGGGTTGCGCGCTTCACCGGCGGTGAGGCCGATCATTTCCACGCCGAGGTAGGCGAACATCACCATCTGCAGCGACATCAGCACACCGGTGACGCCGTTGGGCATGAAGCCGCCGTTGCTCCACAGGTTGCCGATGCCCAGCGCGACACCGTCGTTGCCGAAGCCGAAGGCGATGACACCGATGCCGCCAATGACCATGGCGATGATGGTGACGATCTTGATCAGGGCGAACCAGAACTCGAACTCACCGAAAGCCTTGACCGCGATCAGGTTGATCGCGCCCATGCTGCCCAGCGCCGCCAGGGCCCAGATCCAGCGCGGGACGTCGGGGAACCAGATGCCCATGTAGATGGCCACCGCGGTGATTTCGGCAACGCAAGTTACCAGCCACAGGAACCAGTAGTTCCAGCCGGTCAGGAAGCCTGCCAGCGGGCCGAGATAATCTTGTGCGTAACGGCTGAAGGACCCGGCCACCGGGTTGTGCACGGCCATTTCGCCGAGCGCCCGCATGATCACCAGGATCGCCAGGCCACCAATGATGTAGGACAGCATGATCGCCGGACCGGCCATTTCAATGGCCTTGGCGGAACCGAGGAACAGACCGACGCCGATGCAGGCGCCAAGGGCCATGAGGCGAATGTGGCGTTCGCCGAGTTCCCGTTTGAGTGGACCGCCCTGGACGGTCTCGGCAGGAGAAGGGTTGCCGACTGGCATGGTGATACAACCTCATTTTGTTATTGGATATGAGCAATCACGCAGGCAGGCGCATCGCCGATAGGCAGGACGCGGTGCCTCGCCGGGCTCGACCTTGTGGGTGAGCCCGTCCGCGGGCAGTCAAGGTGCCGGCAGAGCGAAAGGGCCAGCAGTATAGGGAGGCGAAAGCAGGCGTTTTCACTGTAAACACCTGGATATTTGGCTGGAAGTCTCGGCTAAAACGGCTTTTGTGGAGTGGCTTTCACCGCACAAGCGCGAATCGCTCAGGGGGCACGGGGAATTTGGCACCAAAATAGGGCGGCCAATATGACATGCAAAGCCTATGATTTCTGACCCGTTTTTAGGAATTAGCTGACAGCTCCCAACAATTTTTTCACCGCCTCCGGTCAGCGTCTAAGCTTCAGGCAAGTAAGACGAAAAAGACAAAACCAGGCTTAAGACTATGGGCGCACAGTGGCACTCTGATCACGGAAATACCCTAGCCCCCGCAGAAAATTCGGAAGATACGCCGCCGCCTCGCCGCTCCCGCCTACGCTACTTGTGGTGGTTGATCGCCCTGATCGTGCTGGTCACGCTGACGTTGCTGGCCTATGCCGCCGCCAAGGAAATGCAGAGTTCCCGCCTGCAATCCCGCGAGTTCAGCAAGTTTGCGGCGACCCTGAGCTACTCGATGCACAAGGGCCCCACCGACGCCATGGTCTACCCCGGCGAAGGGCCGTTCGATAAGCGTCTGGGCTACAGCGCCCTCGGAGAATTCATTCCTCGCCTGCTGAAGCGGGACTATGTGGTGGTGGAGCAGACTCGCTTCTCTCCAGCACTGATGAGCTACGTTGATCGCGGCTTTTTCGTACCCTACACCGAGAAAATTCAGGCCGGCCTGAGTATCACCGACTGCAAGGGCGATGTGCTCTATCAGTACCAGTACCCGCAACACCTTTACCCGGACTTCGCCGCTATTCCACCGGTGATGGTGCACAGCTTGCTGTTCATCGAGAACCGCGACCTGCTTGATCCCAACGACCCCAACGGCAACCCGGCAGTGGACTGGCCGCGCTTCGCCAAAGCAGCCTACACCCAGATCGCCAAGTACCTGGCCCTGCCCGGCCAGTCGGCGGGCGGTAGCACCCTGGCCACGCAATTGGAGAAATACCGCCATTCGCCGGACGGCCTGACGGCGTCCGGCGGCGAGAAGATCCGCCAGATGATTTCCGCCAGCGTGCGCGCCTACCAGGACGGCCCGCAAACCCTGGAAGCGCGGCAGCGTATCGTCCGCGACTACCTCAACAGCGTGCCGCTCTCGGCGGTGCCCGGCCACGGTGAAGTGCACGGCATGGCCGAGGGCTTGCGCGTCTGGTACGGCGCCGATTTCGCCGAGGTCAACCGCCTGCTGGCCTCCACCGCAACCGATCCGGAAACCCTCGCCGCCCGCGGCCTGGCCCTGCGCCAGGTGCTGTCCTTGATGATCGCCCAGCGCCGTCCTTCGCACTTTCTGGCCAAGGGCCGCAATGAACTGGCGGTCCTGACCGACAGCCATATTCGCCTGCTGGCAGCAGGCAACATCATCGACCAGCCACTGGCCAATGCGGCTCTGGCCAGCAAGGCGATTTACCGCGACTGGGTGGCCCAGCCGACCATCGTGCCGATCGTCACCAACAAGGGCATCAGCGTCGCCCGCAGCCGTCTTTCGAGCATGCTCGCGCGGCCGCTGTACGACCTCGACCGCCTTGA
This sequence comes from Pseudomonas huaxiensis, assembly GCF_003231275.1. Taxonomy (GTDB): domain Bacteria; phylum Pseudomonadota; class Gammaproteobacteria; order Pseudomonadales; family Pseudomonadaceae; genus Aquipseudomonas; species Aquipseudomonas huaxiensis. The sequence continues at coordinate 37,222 of NZ_QKVL01000037.1, read as the reverse complement.
TCTGTCGGCCACCAGCACCTTGCAATCCGGCTTGCAGACCCAGGTCAGCGACTACCTGAAAAACCTCGCCGACCCGGCCTTCGCCGAAAAAATGGGGCTGTTCGGCGAACGCTTGCTGACCCCCACCAGCACCACCCAGGTGCGCTACAGCTTCACCCTGATGGAACGCACCGCCGACGGCTCGCGGGTGCGGGTGCAGACCGACAGCACCGACCAGCCCTTCGACATCAACGAAGGCAGCAAGCTGGAGCTGGGCTCCACCGCCAAGCTGCGGGTGCTGACCAGTTACCTGGAGATCATCTCCGAGCTGCATGACCGCTACGGCGGCATGTCGGTGCCGGAACTGAAGAAAGTCGAAGTGACCGACGTCGACTTCATCACCCGCTGGGCCATCGACTACCTGATCCAGAACAAGGACCGCAATATCACCGCGATGCTCGATGCCGCGCTGGAGCGCAAATATTCGGCCAGCCCTGGCGAGGCGTTCTTCACCGGTGGCGGCCTGCACGTGTTCAACAACTTCCGCAAGGAAGACAACGGTCGCATTCCGACGCTGAAAGACGCCCTGCGCGAGTCGATCAACCTGCCCTTCATCCGCCTGATGCGCGATCTGGTGCGCTACAGCACCTACCAGGCGCCGGGCAACAGTTCCGCGCTGCTCAAGGACGATGCCGAGCCGCGGCGTCAGGAATATCTGGCGCGCTTCGCTGACCGCGAAGGTACCGATTTCCTGCGCCGGTTCTGGAAAAAATACCAGCGCAAGACGTCCCAGGAACGCCTCGATACCTTCCTCGACGGCCTGCGGGCGACACCGATTCGCCTGGCCGCCGTGCACCGCTACCTGTTCCCCGAAGCGGACCAGAGCACCTTCAACGCCTTCGTCCGTGCCCATATGAAGAAAGAAGGCCTGGTCAGCAAGCCGCAGGCCGGCAAGAAAGATCCACTGAGCGACGGCCGCCTCGAAGACCTGTATCTGGCCTACGGCCCCGGCAAGTACGACCTGCCTGACCAGGGGTTCATCGCCAAGTCCCACCCGCTCGACCTGTGGCTGGTCGGTTATCTGCTCAAACACCCCGGATCCAGCTTCCAGGAGGCCGTGCTGGCCAGCCATTTCGAGCGTCAGGAAGTCTACGGCTGGCTGTTCAAGAGCAAGCACAAAGGCGCTCGCGACAGTCGCATCCGCACCTTGGTGGAAGTCGAGGCATTCCTCGATATCCACGCGCGCTGGAAACGCGTTGGCTATCCGTTCGATCACCTGGTGCCTTCACTGGCCACCGCCATCGGCAGCTCCGGCGACCGTCCGGCCGCCCTCGCCGAACTGGTCGGGATCATCCAGAACGATGGCGTGCGCCTGCCGGTGCTGCGGATCGACACCCTGCACTTCGCTGCCGGCACCCCTTACGAAACCAGCCTGGCCGGTAATCCGGACCGCGGCGAACGGGTGCTCTCGGTGGAAGTGGCGCAGGCGCTGCGCGGAGCGATGTCGCAAGTGGTCGATGCGGGTACGGCGCGGCGGGTGTCCGGGGCGTTCAAGCTCGATGACGGCACCGTGCTGACCATGGGCGGCAAGACCGGCACCGGCGACAACCGCATCGAGAGTTTCGGCGCGGGCGGCCGGCTGATCGGCTCGCGTTCGCTGAACCGCACGGCGACCTTCGTGTTCTTCCTGGGTGATAACCACTTCGGCACTCTCACAGCGTTCGTCCCGGGCCGGGCTGCGGAAGCGTTCAAATTCACCTCGGCGCTGCCGGTGCAGGTGCTCAAGGGCATGGCGCCGATCCTTCTGCCGTACCTGAAACCGGGCGGCAATACCCTTTGTGCGCCGCCGCTGATGGCTGAGCCGGGGTCGAGTGTTACCCAGGCAAATTGAGTTCTCCGTCGTCCCTTTAAGCCGCATGAGGCCTGACCAAACCCATCTCCCGCTTGCAATAAGATATATCTTGAGTAATATCTTGAGACATATCGTAAGCACTCAGGAGAAACCTCATGCGCGATTTCCCCCACGGCCCCCGCGAATCCGAAGGCTTCGAGCGCCGTCGCGAACGCGGCGACCGAGGTCCCCGGGTCTTCGCTCCGGGTGACCTGAAACTGCTGCTGTTGGCGATGCTCGCCGAGCAGCCCTGCCACGGCTACGACCTTATCCGCCAGATCGAAAGCCTGTTCGACGGCAACTACAGCCCGAGCCCGGGCGTGATCTACCCGACCCTGACCTTTCTCGAAGAAAGCGAACTGATCAGCGGCGAAATCGACGGCAGCAAGAAGCTCTACCGCGCCACCGACGCCGGGCGCCAATCCCTCGAAGACCAGGCCGTGGCGCTGGACGGCGTGCGCATGCGCATCGAAGTCAGCAAACGCTCGCTACGCGGGCACGACCGTCCGCCGGAGATCCACGAAGCCGTTCACAACCTGCGCCATGCCCTGCAGATGCACAGCGGGCGCTGGAACCCACAAGAGATAGAGCGGGTACGCAACCTGCTCAACGAAACCGCGAAAGCCATCGTTGCCGGCCCGGCAACCTCCCCTTCCCAGGAGCCATCCGAATGACTGTTAGCGAAAACACCATCCACCGCGTCATGCACGAGATCAAACACCGTCAGTTGACCGTGCTGCGGGTCGTCGACCTGACTCCGCGCATGCGCCGCATCACCCTTGGCGGTGCGCAACTGCAAGGCTTCATCAGCCTCGGCAGCGATGACCACGTCAAACTGCTGTTCGCCAACAACGCCGAAGAACAGGCCGCGATGGACGCCCTCACCCTGCCCAAGGAAGGCGTGAAGCCGACCATGCGCGAATACACCCCGCGGCGCATCGACCTGGTCAACAACGAACTGGATCTGGACTTCGTCCTCCATGGCGACGGCCCTGCGTCGACCTGGGCCGCCCAGGCCGCACCCGGCCACAGATTGAACATCGCCGGCCCACGCGGCTCGCTGGTAGTGCCGGATATCTTCGACAGCTACCTGCTGGTGGGCGATGAAACCGCTATCCCGGCCATCGGTCGCCGTCTGGAAGAGCTGTCGGCCGGCCGCAAGGTGCTGGTGCTGGTGGAAATCGAAGACGCGCAAGAACGCCAGCCGCTGCCGAGCAAGGCGGATGTCGAGGTGATCTGGATTGAGCGGCACAAGCAGAATGTGCTGGAGGTATTGGCCAAAGTGAGCCTGCCGCAAGGCGAGCTGTACGCTTGGGTGGCGCTGGAAAAAGGCCTGACCCGCAAGGCCAAGGCGCTGCTGCTGGAAGAAAAAGGCGTGTCGGAAGACCGCCTCAAGGCCGCCGCCTACTGGCGCCTGGACGGCACCGCCGACGACTGACGGAAATCAGGGATGCGTCCTGGCTCGCGTCAGGCGCTTTCCCTGCCAGCGGTCCAGGCCAATCACACACAGGCCAAGAACGATAAAGGCGCCGAGCATCGTCAGCGCATTGAGCAGTACCTGGGGGTAACCCAGGCTCGCCACATCGATGAACGGGTACGGATAGAACCCGACCCAATGGCCGCGCAGCAACGTGTAGCCGAAATACCCCAGCGGGTACAGCAACCAGGCCGCCAGATGCCTGAGCCGCAAGGTGCCCTTCTCCACCCGCAGCCACCAATACCCCGCGAACAGCGCCGGCATCACGTCGTGCAGCAGGCCGTCCGCCAGCCATTGCCAACCCTCGGGTTGCCAGAGATGGCGCAGCAACAGGCTGTAGGCCACAGCGACGAAGACAATGCTGACCAGCACGCCGAAACCCACCCACGGCAACAGCCAGAACCGCCGCGCCGCCGACTCACGGCCGAACGCCGCCTGGGTCAGCACGGTCGCGACCAGCACATTGCTCAGCACGGTGAAAAAACCGAAGACGTTGACCAGCCCGCCCAACAGGCTGGCCTGGTCCTGCCAGCGCGCCCACAGCACCAGGTACAGCTGGATCGCCAGGCCGAACCAGCCGAGGCAGGCTGCCGCGCCGGTCCAGTGTCGCGCGGTCATCGACTCACTGCCCGCGTTTGATATCGCGCAGCATCTTCAGGTACAGGCTTTCGACTTTCTCACGGGCCCACGGCGTCTTGCGCAGGAAAGTCAGGCTCGACTTGATGCTCGGATCGCTCTTGAAGCAACGCAGGTCGATTTTTTTCCCCAACTCGTCCCATTGGTAGTGCGCCACCAGTGCGGTGAGGATGTTTTCCAGTGTCACGCCATGCAGCGGATTCTTGTCAGCGGCGCTCATGCCTGTCTCCAGCAAAACAAAGGTGCGCACCTTAGCCCAGGTGCCGGCGCGCGTCTGCCTCTTTCATCCGGATCGAGGCTTTCAGGAGTCTAGCTGGCGGGATGCGCCACGAGAGGGATTGCATTTTGATTTCACGGCAATGTTATAGTGTAACGATAAATGACCTCTGCCAAGGACCCTGCATGCGTTACCTCCCGCTTCCCCTTTCACCCCTTGCCGTCGCGCTCTGGCTTGCCAGCTCACCGAGCCAGGCGCTGGAATTGCAACCTCAGGTAGTCACGGCCAACCCGCTGGGCAATGCGCAACTGGCCACGCCGAGCAGCGTGCTGGAAGGTGACCAGTTGCTGCTGCAACAGAAAGGCAGCCTCGGTGAAACCCTCAACAACCAGCCTGGCGTGTCTTCGACCTGGTTCGGCCCGGGCGCCAGCCGGCCGATCATTCGCGGCCTGGACGGCGACCGCATTCGCCTGCTGCGCAACGGCGTCGGTGCGCTGGACGCGTCCGCGCTGTCCTACGACCACGCCGTTCCGCTGGACCCGGTGAATGTCGAGCGGGTGGAAATCGTCCGCGGCCCCGCCGCCCTGCTCTACGGCGGCAGCGCCATCGGCGGCGTGGTCAACACCTTCGATAACCGCATTCCCACCGAAGCCATCGAAGGCATCCACGGTGCCGGCGAACTGCGCTACGGCGGCGCAGACACCACCCGCAGTTCCGCCGGCAAGCTGGAAGCGGGCGACGGCCGTTTCGCCCTGCACCTGGACGCCAACAGCCGTCAGTTCAATGACCTGCGCATTCCCGGCTACGCGCAGAGCGCGAAGGTCCGCGACGCCGACGAACCCGGCAGCCGTCATCGTCTGGAAAACAGCGACGGACGCCAGGACGGCGGCGCCATCGGCGGTTCCTACACCTGGGAGCACGGTTACACCGGCGTGTCCTACAGCCGTTACGACGCCAACTACGGCTCGGTGGCCGAACCCGGCGTCCGCCTGGCCATGGAGCAGGATCACTACGGTTTCGCCTCGGAAATCCGCGACCTGGACGGCCCGTTCAGCTCGCTGAAATTCGACCTCGGCTACACCGATTACCAGCACCGCGAACTGGAAGAAGGCGAGGTCCACACCACCTTCAAGAACAAGGGCTACGAGGCCCGCGTCGAAGCCCGGCACCAGCCGCTGGGCCCGGTGGAAGGGGTGATCGGCGCGCAGGTCAGCCGCAACGAATTCTCGGCCCTGGGTGAAGAAGCCTTCGTCCCGCAGACCGATACCAACAGCGTCGCGCTGTTCCTGCTGGAACAGTGGCAAGCCACCGAGCGCCTCAACCTGAGCCTGGGCGGTCGCCTGGAACACACCCGGGTCGATCCCGACAGCAAAGGCAGCGAGCGCTTCGCCGAGGCCGACAGCGCCAGCAGCTTCACCGCTGCCAGCCTGTCTTCCGGCGCGGTGTACCGCTTGACCCCGGTCTGGTCGCTGGCCGCGAGCCTGGGCTACACCGAACGCGCGCCGACTTTCTATGAGCTGTACGCCAATGGCGCCCACGTCGCCACCGGCAGCTTTGAGGTGGGTGATCCGAACCTGTCGAAAGAAAAAGCCATCGCCAGCGACCTCGCCCTGCGTTTCGACAACGGCACGCACAAAGGCAGCGTCGGGGTGTTCTACAGCCACTTCAGCAACTACATCGGCCTGCTGGCCAGCGGTGAAATGCGCGAAGGCCATGACCACGGCGACGACGATCACGACCATGATGATCACGACCACGATCATGACCACGAAGGCGACGTGCCCGAGTACCTCTACCGCGGCGTGCGCGCACGCTTCTACGGCATCGAGGCGCAGGACCGCTGGCAACTGCTGGAAAACCGCTACGGCAGCTTCGCCCTGGAACTCTCCGGCGACTACACCCGCGCGAAGAACCTCGACACCGGCGAAGACCTGCCGCGCATCGCCCCGCTGCGCCTGAACAGCGGGCTGCTGTGGAACCTCGATCGCTGGCAGGCGCGGATCGACGTGCAACACGCCGCCTCGCAGCACCGCAAGCCGGCCAACGAAACCAGCACCGATGGCTACACCACCTTGGGGGCAAGCCTCGGCTACCGCTTCAATGTCGGGGAAAGTGAATGGCTGGCCTTCGTTCGCGGCGAGAACCTGACGGACCAGACGGTGCGCTATGCCAGTTCGATCCTGCGGGATATCGCGCCGGCGGCCGGGCGCAGCGTGGAAGTCGGGTTGCGCACGACGTTCTGACCCTTTGCAGGCCTTCGCGGTGGTTCGCCGCGAAGGCCTGCAAGCAGGATTGTTACCAATCCCACAACACTCCATCGCCACGTCCCGCCTTTCCAATCCCCGCGATCCTCTATATCCTCCCCGCCCCAAGCTGAAACGCTTAATCCACTAAAAATCACGGCACAATCCTGGCGATCTCTACCCGCCGGGACATTTGCCGTTTTTTTCAACAATCAAAAGATAGCGCTATCTCATGCCTCGTTTCCCTGCACCCCGCCTCCTCGCCGCGCCGCTGTTGTGCGCTTTTGCCAGTGCCGCCCACGGCGCTTCGCTGTTCGATACCGACTCGCCGCGGATGCTCGGCGACTGGAACGGCAGTCGCAGTGAGCTGGCCGAACGCGGCTACGACTTCAGCCTGACCTACACCGGGGAAATGGGCAGCAACCTGCGCGGCGGCCATGACCACGACAGCACCGCCCGCTACAGCGACCAGTTCGGCTTCGGCAGCCACCTGGACCTGGAAAAAATCCTCGGCTGGCACGACGCCGAGTTCCAGTTGACCGTCACCGAGCGCCACGGCAACAACATCAGCAATGACCGCATCAACGACCCGCGCGTCGGCGGCTTCACCTCGGCTCAGGAAGTCTGGGGACGCGGACAGACCTGGCGGCTGACGCAGATGTGGGTCAAGCAGAAGTACTTCGACGGCGCCCTGGACGTGAAAGTCGGCCGCTTCGGCGAAGGCGAGGACTTCAACAGCTTCCCCTGCGACTTCCAGAACCTGGCGTTCTGCGGCTCCCAGGTCGGCAACTGGGTCGGCGACAGTTGGTACAACTGGCCGGTCAGCCAGTGGGCGGCGCGGGTCCGCTACAACTTGACGCCCGAGCTGTACGCGCAGGTCGGCGCTTTCGAGCAGAACCCGTCCAACCTCGACCGGCAGAACGGTTTCAAACTCAGCGGCAGCGGCACCCAGGGTGCGATGTTTCCGCTTGAACTGGTCTGGAGCCCGGAAGTCAGAGGCCTCAAAGGGGAATATCGCGCCGGCTACTACTACAGTAATGCCAAGGCAAACGATGTTTACCGCGACGACGACGATCACGCTGCGGCAATGAGTGGCCAGGCCTACGCCCGTCATGCGGGCAAGCATGGTTTCTGGCTGGGGGCGCAGCAGCAGGTGACGTCGCTGGCAAGCGACCATTCCCGTGGCCTGAGCGTTTTCGCCAATGCCACGCTGCACGATAAGAAGACCAATGCCATCGACAACTATGTTCAGGCAGGTGTGGTGTACAGGGGGCCGTTCGATGCGCGTGCCAAGGACGACATCGGCTTTGCCCTCGCCCGCGTGCACGTCAACCCCGCTTATCGCAAGAACGCCGAGACGCGCAACGCCGTCGCCGGCCTCACTGATTACGACGATTCCGATTTCCGTCCGGTCCAGGACACCGAATACAGCGCCGAGCTGTATTACGGCATTCACCTGGCCGACTGGCTCACCGTGCGCCCGAACCTGCAGTACATCCGCCATCCGGGCGGTGTCCGCGAGGTGGACGACGCGCTGATCGGTGGCCTGAAGATCCAGAGCAGCTTTTAACCGGCCCCCGGGCCTGACGTATTCAACATGATGGAGAACTGACGATGAGCACTGAGGGTGCCCTGAGTAGAACCCGCTGGTTACCGAGACTGCTCGGCGTGCTGCTGTTGCTGATGGGCATGGCCCTGGTGGCCGGCGGTATCAAGCTGATGCAGCTCGATGGTTCGCTGTATTACCTGATTGCCGGGATCGGCTTCGCCGTGTCCGGCGTCATGCTGCTGGCGCTGCGCAAGCATGCGCTGGGCCTGTATGGCGTGGTGTTGCTGGGCAGCACCGCCTGGGCACTCTGGGAAGTCGGCCTGGATTGGTGGCAACTGGTACCGCGCCTGGCCCTGTGGTTCGCCATTGGCGTGGTCTTGCTGCTGCCGTGGGCTCGGCGTCCGCTGCGTGGCCTGGCCGGTCAGCCGGCACGCATCAACATCGCCCTGCTGAGCCTGGCCGTCGTCGCCTCCGGCGCCACCGCCATCGCCAGCCAGTTCACCTACCCCGGTGAAATCAAGGGTGAGCTGGGTCGTGACACCACCACCCTGGGCAGCACCGCCCCGGACATGCCCGACGGCGAGTGGCAGGCCTATGGCCGCACCGAGTTCGGCGACCGCTATTCGCCACTGCGCCAGATCACCCCGACCAACATCTATCAGTTGGAAGAAGCCTGGCGCATCCGCACCGGTGACCTGCCCACCGAAAACGACCCGGTTGAACTGACCAACCAGAACACCCCGCTGAAGGTCAACGGCATGCTCTACGCCTGCACCGCCCACAGCAAGGTGCTGGCCCTGGACCCTGACACCGGCGCGGAAATCTGGCGCTTCGACCCGCAGATCAAGAGCCCGTCCGGCTTCAAGGGCTTCGCCCACATGACCTGCCGCGGCGTCTCCTACTACGACGAAAACAGCTACGTGAACGCCGACGGCAGCCCGGCGCCGAAAATCTCCGAGGCCGGCCAGGCTGTGGCCCGCGCTTGCCCGCGTCGCCTCTATCTGCCAACCGCCGACGCCCGCCTGATCGCGCTGAACGCCGACAACGGCAAGGTTTGCGAAGGCTTCGGCAACCAGGGCGTGATCGACCTGACCCAAGGCATCGGCCCGTTCACCCCAGGCGGCTATTACTCCACCTCGCCTGCCGCCATCACCCGCAGCCTGGTGATCCTCGGCGGTCACGTCACCGACAACGAATCGACCAACGAGCCGTCCGGCGTGATCCGCGCCTTTGACGTCCACGACGGTCGCCTGGTGTGGAACTGGGACAGCAACAACCCCGACCAGACCGCGCCGCTCGCGCCCGGCAAGACCTACAGCCGCAACTCGGCGAACATGTGGTCGCTGGCCAGCGTCGACGAGAATCTCGGCATGGTCTACCTGCCGCTGGGCAACCAGACCCCGGACCAGTGGGGCGCCGACCGTACCCCGGGCGCGGAGAAATTCAGCGCCGGCATCGTCGCCCTCGACCTGGCCACCGGCAAGGTGCGCTGGAACTACCAGTTCACCCACCACGACCTGTGGGACATGGACGTCGGCAGCCAGCCGACCCTGCTCAACCTGAAGACCGCCGACGGCATCAAGCCGGCGCTGATCGCCCCGACCAAACAGGGCAGCCTGTACGTGCTCGACCGTCGCGACGGCAGCGCCATCGTGCCGATCCGCGAGATCCCGGCACCGCAAGGCGCGGTCGAAGGCGACCACACCGCACCGACCCAGGCCCGCTCCGACCTCAACCTGCTCGGCCCGGACCTGACCGAACAGGCCATGTGGGGCGCCAGCCCGTTCGACCAGATGCTCTGCCGTATCCAGTTCCGCCAACTGCGCTACGAAGGCCAGTACACCCCGCCGTCGGAGCAGGGTTCGCTGGTCTATCCGGGTAACGTCGGCGTGTTCAACTGGGGCAGCGTGTCGGTGGACCCGGTTCGGCAGATCCTGTTCACCAGCCCGAACTACATGGCCTTCGTCTCGAAAATGGTGCCACGCGCCGCCGTTGCCGAAGGCAGCAAACGCGAAAGCGAGACCAGCGGCGTGCAACCGAACGCCGGTGCGCCGTACGCGGTGACCATGCACCCGTTCATGTCGCCGCTGGGCGTGCCGTGCCAGGCCCCGGCCTGGGGCTATGTGGCCGGTATCGACCTGCTCAGCAACAAAGTGGTGTGGAAACACAAGAACGGCACCAGCCGCGACAGCTCGCCGATTCCCATCGGTCTGCCGATCGGCGTACCGAGCATGGGCGGTTCCATCGTCACCGCCAGCGGCCTGGGTTTCCTCAGCGGCACCCTGGACCAGTATCTGCGGGCCTATGACGTCAACACCGGCAAGGAACTGTGGAAATCCCGCCTGCCAGCGGGCGGCCAGGCCACCCCGATGACCTACACCGGCAAGGGCGGCAAGCAGTACGTGCTGGTCACCGCTGGCGGCCATGGCTCGCTGGGTACCAAAATGGGCGATTACATCATCGCTTACAAATTGCCGAACTGAGTGCGGCTGAGGGCCTCATCGCCGGCAAGCCGGCTCCCACAGATACGCTCCGTGGGAGCCGGTCTTGCCGGCGATGAGTCCTTCAAACCCACAACAAACCTACATGGCAAACTTCCGCGTCCACTCCCGCGCCTTCCGGTCGAACTCCACCCGCATCCGCAGATACTCCCCCGCCGCCTCCAGCCGCAGCGCTCCCCGCGGGTCCGGATCGACCAGCAACGCACTGATGCTCAGCATCACCTTCGCCAGGGTCAGCGCCGGGGTCCAGTTCTCCTCCAGGATATCCAGCCCGACCTCGCCGTCCTCACCGATATTGGGATGCCACACGGGCGTCTTGAACCGCAACTTCGGCGGATGATTGGGGTAATCCGGCGGAAACTGCACATCGAGGAAAAACACCCCGCCTTCATACGGGCTGCTGGACGGTCCCATCAACGTCGCCTGCCAATTGAACGGGTCATCGCCAATCGGCCCCGCGCTGCAATTGGCCGGTGGATCCTTGCTGAAATCCTGTAGTTCGCGGTTGATGCGCTTGAGTGCAACGTCCATCGCCTTACCTCCCTGTCCAGTGGTTAACCGACAAACCGTCACAGTAGCATTTGGCGATCACTGCACTAAGCTTCGATCGGCATCGACCGTCCGGTCAGACTCTCCGACAAAATCCGTCAGGCATTGAAACCACCCACCTACCGCCCCATCTAAGCACCATAGTCATTCACGCAGGTGCCCCATGAGCGACCAGCAGGATCTACCGGAACACCCAGACGAATACGCCGAAGTCGAACATCTCGAAGATCACGATCCCACCGGCCGGACCCTGGCATTGCCCGGCCAACAGTTGCCGGACAAGGTCTACGTCATCCCGATCCACAACCGCCCGTTCTTCCCCGCGCAGGTGCTGCCGGTGATCGTCAACGAAGAACCGTGGGCGGAAACCCTGGACCTGGTGGCGAAAACCCCGCACCACTCCCTGGCCCTGTTCTTCATGGACACGCCGGTCGAAGACCACCGCCATTTCGACACCTCGGCCCTGCCGCTGTACGGCACGCTGGTCAAGGTGCACCACGCCAGCCGCGAGAACGGCAAGCTGCAGTTCGTCGCGCAGGGCCTGACCCGGGTGCGCATCCGTACCTGGCTCAAACACCACCGTCCGCCGTACCTGGTGGAAGTCGAATACCCGCACCAGCCCGCCGACCCCACCGACGAGGTGAAGGCCTACGGCATGGCGCTGATCAACGCGATCAAGGAGCTGCTGCCGCTCAACCCGCTGTACAGCGAAGAGCTGAAAAACTACCTCAACCGCTTCAGCCCCAACGATCCGTCACCGCTGACCGACTTCGCCGCGGCCCTGACTTCAGCTACCGGGCTACAGTTGCAGGAAGTCCTCGACTGCGTGCCGATGCTCAAGCGCATGGAAAAAGTCCTGCCGATGCTGCGCAAGGAAGTCGAGGTCGCGCGGCTGCAGAATGAAATTTCCGCCGAGGTGAACCGACAGATCGGCGAGCACCAGCGCGAGTTCTTCCTCAAGGAACAGCTCAAGGTCATCCAGCAAGAGCTGGGCCTGACCAAGGACGACCGCAGCGCCGACCTCGAACAGTTCAAGCAGCGCCTGGAAGGCAAGACCCTGCCGCCCGCCGCGAAGAAACGCATCGACGAAGAAATGGGCAAGCTGGCGATCCTTGAAACCGGCTCGCCCGAATACGCCGTCACCCGCAACTACCTGGAATGGGCCACCGCCCTGCCCTGGGGCGTGTACGGCACCGACAAGCTCAGCCTCAAGCACGCGCGCAAAGTGCTCGACCAGCACCACGCCGGGCTGGACGACATCAAGGAACGCATCCTCGAATTTCTCGCCGTGGGCGCCTACAAAGGCGAGATCAGCGGCTCCATCGTGCTGCTGGTGGGTCCGCCGGGCGTGGGCAAGACCAGCATCGGCAAGTCCATCGCCGAATCGCTGGGCCGGCCGTTCTACCGCTTCAGCGTCGGCGGCATGCGTGACGAGGCCGAGATCAAGGGCCACCGCCGCACCTACATCGGCGCCCAACCGGGCAAGCTGGTGCAGGCGCTGAAGGACGTGGAAGTGATGAACCCGGTGATCATGCTCGACGAGATCGACAAGATGGGCCAGAGCTATCAGGGCGACCCGGCCTCGGCACTGCTGGAAACCCTCGATCCGGAGCAGAACGTCGACTTCCTCGACCACTACCTCGACTTGCGCCTGGACCTGTCCAAAGTGCTGTTCGTCTGCACCGCCAATACCCTCGACTCGATCCCCGGTCCGTTGCTCGACCGTATGGAAGTGATCCGCCTGTCCGGCTACATCACCGAGGAAAAACTGGCGATCGCCAAGCGCCACCTGTGGCCCAAACAACTGGCAAAAGCCGGTGTGGCCAAGACCAGCCTGAGCATCAGCGATGCAGCCTTGCGCACGGTGATCGAGGGCTATGCCCGCGAAGCCGGGGTGCGGCAACTGGAAAAACAACTGGGCAAACTGGTGCGCAAGGCCGTGGTGCGCCTGTTGGACGAACCGGACGCCGTGATCAAGATCGGCCCGAAAGACCTCGAAGCGGCGCTGGGCATGCCGGTGTTCCGCAGCGAGCAGGTGCTGGCCGGCAAAGGGGTGATTACCGGCCTGGCCTGGACCAGCATGGGCGGCGCCACCCTGCCGATCGAAGCGACCCGCATCCACACCTTGAATCGCGGCTTCAAGCTCACCGGGCAACTGGGTGACGTGATGAAGGAGTCTGCGGAAATCGCCTACAGCTACGTCAGTTCGCACCTGAAGCAGTTTGGCGGTGATCCGACCTTCTTCAACGAGGCCTTCGTCCACCTGCATGTGCCGGAAGGTGCCACGCCGAAGGACGGCCCGAGCGCGGGTATCACCATGGCCACCGCCCTGCTGTCACTGGCCCGTGACCAGTCGCCGAAAAAAGGTGTGGCGATGACCGGCGAGATGACGCTGACCGGGCATGTACTGCCGATCGGCGGGGTGCGGGAGAAAGTCATTGCGGCGCGGCGGCAGAAGATCTTCGAGCTGATCCTGCCGGAAGCCAACCGCGGTGACTTCCTGGAACTGCCGGACTACCTCAAGCAGGGGCTGACCGTGCATTTCGCCAAGCGTTTCGGTGATGTGGCGAAGGTGATGTTCGCCTGATCGTTACCTGTGGGGGCGGGCACGCTCGCTCCCACAGCACCAGTAGAACCTGAACGTCCATCCGGTTTAAGCTCCGAGCCCATACCCACTCGCGCTCCGGAGCGATCATGACTATCCGCCGTACCGCCCTGCTGTTGGGCGTGAGCCTGCTGGCCGCCTGCTCGCGCGATGCCGTGCAGACCGAACCCCTCATCGTCGAAAGCCAAAGCCAGTGCCCGATCCGCCTGAACGTCGGTCAGGCCCTGACCCTCACGCTCCCGAGCAACCCCAGCACCGGCTACCGCTGGCTGCTGCAGAATCCCGCCAACAGCGTGCTCACTGCCCTCGGCCCCGAGGTCTACAGCAGTGGCGATACCGACGGCATGGTCGGCAGCGCCGGCCAGTCCACATGGCGCTTTCGCGCCCGCACCGCCGGCAGCGGTAACCTGTTGCTGGTTTACCAGCAGCCCTGGGCCCCCGAGGTCAAACCCGAGAGCACCTTCGACTGCCAGGTTTCGGTACGCTAGGCCGCCTCGTACAGGCGACGCACTGCCACCAGGTACCGCATCATCGCCACTAACCTGTCCGCCAGCTCCGCAAGGCTGGTTTGCTGGTTCATCACAGCAACCTGCGCGCTCCAACTGCGCGCGAGAACATGGCCTTGCTCCAGCCATTGGCTTCGCAGGTCGTTCAACTTTGCCACGTTGGGCAATTGCTTGAGTTCGCGCTCGAACACCGCTTGTCTCGCTTCCCAGTCAAGCAATTGCGTGCGGATTGCATTGCTCTCATTCACCAGGCGGGTACGCGTTCGCGTCAGGTCGATCAGCTTTCTTCCCTCCATGATGCCCGACAGGTTGTTGGTGAAACTCCTGGCAGCACTCAGCAGCAGATCGGCGCTCAGCCCCTTGCCGGCAAGCGCGCTGGCGACCTGTGCAATCTCCTGTTCCGTAGGAATCAGGCCCTTGAACACGCTGGACACACTCGGCACATCGAACGCGTCGATCACCAGCGTGATATCCGCGATTCGCGAATCAAGTCTGTCGATACTCTCCCGCTCGCTGGCTATCGTCTTCAACAGGTCATCGCGCTGTTCGGTGAGGCTCGCGGAACGCGGTCCTGTTTCAGGTAACCTGAGCATTTCAAGTGCGCGTAATTGATCCTCGATCTCCGTGACTTTGCTCTTCAAGCGCTGAACATCGCGTTGCGCATCCTGTTCCAGATCGCGCTCGCGACTGCGCACCGCCATGTCACGCTGCTGATCCTCCAACTCCGGCAAGCGGCGGGCCGCCTCCAGCGATGCTCCGAGAGCCTCCCACTTGTGGTTGTTCAACAGCACCACGGCACTGAGCACTTGCTCGCTGAGCATACGCTCGGTCTTCAGCAGCGCATCGACCAGGTCGTGCATGCTTTCAACGAGTACGGGCAGCAGTGCCTGCGAATCCTTGTAGACAACGTCCAGCACCTGCTCTTTCAGCGAGACCATTTGCGCCACGGCGGGATGTGGATACGCCTCCACGGAAGTGACGGGATTGCTCATCGGATAGCTCCTTGCCGGCTGATTTCATCCAGCGTTTCATTGAAAATTTTCGATAGGTGTGCGGAGAGACCACGAATGGTTTCCCATGGTCGGACAACACGCTCGAAGCGATGGACGAACGTCGCCAGCTTGAGATCAGTATCGATCTGCAGCAGCTCTTCTTCTGATTCCTCGACATACACGCCCAGCATGCTCCAGACATCCTCCAGATTCTTCGCTGCCATCTGCACCTCGGTCAGGCGAAACTTGAGGTCAGCAATTTGCAGGGACGTTTTCTCGATGCTGCCGATCATCGGGTTGATGGCAGCGATTTGCTGTGCCAACCGGTCACGCAGGGAGATCAATTCATTTTTTTCAGCGCGAACAGCTTCTGCCTGTGCCCCATAAATACCGCCGGTAATTGCAACACCTATCAATCCGAATGCCAGCCCGGTAAATGCATAGCCCACCAGCGCTTGGTATTCGTCACTTTTCTGGGCGATCAGCTCGTCCAGGGGTTCAATCTGCTTACGCAGTTCACCGATTTTTTTCTCGCCCCCCGAGTCCTTGATCCGTTGCATCAACCCGTCGATTTCGGGGCGCAACTGCCTCACAACAACATTACTGAACCAGACCGCCCGATCTTTAACCGACGCAATGTCCTGCCTGGCTTCGGCAATATCGTCTTTGATGAATGACAGGAAGTCCTTCACATCACCGATCTGCGCCTTGTCACTGCTCTCCAGAGCCCGGTATGGCTGGTACTGAAGCGTGACGTCATCCATCACATTCCCCAGGCGCTCACTGAGCAGGCCATAAGCTTTCGTACTTTTCAGCGCGCTGACCAAGTGGCCGCCCTGAGCCACGAACTCGCTGGCGAATTGTTCAAGTTTGGTGCCCAACAGCTTGGATTCACGCTCAATGATGTCCCACGCCTCGACGTGCTGGCGCAGGTTTTTGTAGTGATTGACCACGAGTTGAACATCGAGCCCCACGAGCGAAAAATCATGGCCCTCGCTGATTTCCTGGGCACTTTTCGGCAATCGATAAACGTATTCGACATACCGCTTGATGATTTTCAGGTTATCGGCGGAAAAAATCAGGGCCGGCTGCATTCTGTTGTTTTCAGCAGAGCTGGATATGACATCGAAGTACTGTTTCGGAACGAATTCAGCGCGCTGCTGGATATCCAGTGCCTGCAGCGACTCATTTTGTATATTGCTAATCATTTTACGCCCTCATCAAAAAGTCCTTCCGGACCTGATTGCTGTCATGCACGGCATGCCAGGAGGACTACCCTATGTTTCTCGTCGAGTGATTGGAGCCGCCGGTTTCCGCACGCAATGGCAGAAACATCCTGTAGAAGCGGTTGAAGGCGGCCCCCCGTCCGGTAACTCATAGGCATCCCTTCCCCACTTGGCTAGAATGTCGCCCCGTTTCGACCATCCCGTGTACATACCGTGAGCCAAGAACCCGACCGTCTATTCGCCGCAGCGCTGGAGCAGGTGCCCGACTTCACCTTCAACGAAGATGTCGTCCGGGTCTTCCCCGACATGATCAAGCGCTCGGTGCCCGGCTACCCGACCATCGTCGAGAACATCGGCGTGCTCGCCGCGCAGTTCGCCCGCCCGAACACCTTGCTCTATGACCTCGGCAGTTCCCTCGGCGCCGTCACCCAGGCATTGCGCCGGCATGTGCGCAGCGAAGGCTGCCGGGTACTGGCGGTGGACAATTCGTCGGCCATGGTCGAGCGCTGCACCGAGTACCTCAAGGCCCAGGACGCCATGTACCAGGAACTGCTGCCGGTACAGGTGATCGAGGCCGACATCACCGCCCTTGAGCTGCAACCGGCGTCGGTGGTGGCGATGAACTTCACCCTGCAGTTCGTCGAGCCGGCCGCGCGCCTGGCCCTGCTCGGCAAGATCCGCCAGGCCCTGGTGCCGGGCGGTGCGCTGATCCTCTCGGAAAAACTGCGCTTCGAAGAGCCCGGGGAGCACGCGCTGCTCACCGACCTGCATGTCGCCTTCAAGCGCGCCAATGGCTACAGCGAACTGGAAATCGCCCAGAAACGCAGCGCCATCGAAAACGTGATGAAACCCGACAGCCTTGAGGAGCACCGCGAACGCCTGTTGGCTGCGGGCTTCTCCAAGGTGGTGCCGTGGTTCCAGTGCCTGAACTTCGCCTCTCTGATTGCCCTGCCATGATCGATCTCTCCCCTCTCGTTCGCCGCCTGGCGGGCACGCCCCTGGCGCAATGGTCCCAGGGCCTGCAAGCGCAACTCGACAGCAAACTGGAAAAAGGCCATGGCGACCTGGAGCGCTGGCAAAGCGCACTGGATGCCCTGCCGGCCCTGGCCCCGAGTGACGTCGACCTGGTCAACGGCCTGCGTCTGGACTTCGACTGCGACGACGACGCCCGCGAGCAGGCACGTAGTGCCTTGATGGGCCTGTCGCCGTGGCGCAAGGGGCCGTTCGACCTGTTCGGCGTGCACGTCGATACCGAATGGCGGTCGGACTGGAAATGGTCGCGGGTGTCGCCGCACCTCGACCTGCGCGGCAAGCGCGTGCTGGATGTGGGCTGCGGCAATGGCTACTACCAGTGGCGCATGCTCGGTGCCGGCGCCGACAGCGTGATCGGCGTCGATCCCAACTGGCTGTTCTTCTGTCAGTTTCAGGCGGTGCAGCGCTACCTGCCGGAACTGCCGGCCTGGCACCTGCCCTTCGCCCTCGAAGACCTGCCCGCGGCGCTGGAAGGCTTCGACACGGTGTTCTCCATGGGCGTGTTCTACCATCGCCGTTCGCCCATCGAGCACCTGCTGGCGCTCAAGGATTGCCTGGTCAAAGGCGGCGAACTGGTGCTGGAAACCCTGGTGATCGAAGGCGATGAGAACCAGGTGCTGGTGCCGGAAGACCGCTATGCGCAAATGCGTAACGTCTGGTATTTGCCATCGGTTCCGGCGCTGGAACGCTGGTTGCGCCGGGCCGGATTCCAGGATGTGCGCTGCGTGGATGTCAGCGTCACCAGCGTGGAAGAACAGCGCAGCACTGACTGGATGCGTTACCAGTCGCTGAGCGACTTCCTCGATCCGAATGACCACAGCCTGACCATCGAAGGTCTGCCGGCGCCACGGCGGGCGGTGTTGGTGGCGCGTAAGTAGGGGTCGCTCTCAGGGTCCTCATCGCTGGCAAGCCAGCGATGAGCATGGGTATCTACACATCTCGTGGAGGTATGAAAACCATGAGGTGCCAGTCACGAGGTCGGGGAACGGCGACCAAGCGCTAGCCGGGAGTTTTTCAGCGTTTTCAAGACTGAGCGCCGCCCGCGCATCGCGAGCAAGCTCGCTCCTACATCGGTTGCAACGTACCTATGCCTGTCAGGCCATGGCACGTTGCACCCCATGTAGGAGCGAGCTTGCTCGCGATGCGCGTGGCGCTCGATCTTGAGAGCGCTGAAGAACTATCGGCAGCTCGTGACCGTCACACAATTCCGAGATGTGTAAATACCCATGCAGCGATGAGGCCCTGATATCCAGCACAAAAAAAGGGCGCCCCAAGGGGCGCCCAAAACATTCACCTCGCAAAGGAGTTGTGGAGCGGTGAATGGCTGTTACTTGCTGTTGCCTTTCGGCGTGCGCTGATCGCTCTGGGCAACCTGCTCGGTCTTTGGCGCCTTGTCGCCTTTGTCGCCCCAAAGCTCTTGCTGGCTTTCCTTGAATTGCTGGACGAACAACCGGGCCCGCTCGGCGCCGCCTTCGGCCATGACGCTGGTGCTGCCCAAGGCAAGCGCGGCGATCAGTGCGTATTTGCTGACGTTCATGGATCTGACCTCGTGAATGAATTCACAGCGATCATAAGGACGCCCGCCTAACGGCAAGGTGAGCCGCACATTACAGTGCTGCAAGGCTCGCCAGCGGGCGTCATCGATCAGACTCTGGCCTCCTCCCGTTCCGAATCCTCCAGTGCTTCATCCTTGCGATGGGCGCGGTAATACAGCGCCGGCAGTACCAGCAAGGTCAGCGCCGTGGACGAGAGAATCCCGCCGATCACCACCGTCGCCAATGGCCGCTGCACCTCGGCGCCCGTGCCGGTAGCCAGGGCCATCGGGATAAAGCCCAGCGACGCCACCAGTGCCGTCATCAACACCGGCCGCAGGCGAGTCAGCGCACCTTCATCGATCGCTTGGCGCAACGGCATGCCCTGCTCGCGCAGGCTGCGGATGAAGGCGATCATCACCAGCCCGTTGAGCACCGCCACACCTGACAGGGCGATAAAACCGACGCCTGCGGAAATCGACAGCGGAATGTCCCGCAACCACAGCGCCACCACCCCGCCGGTCAGGGCGAAGGGAATGCCGGTGAACACCAGCAGACCGTCCTTGAGGTTGTTGAACATCATGAACAACAGGGCGAAGACCAACAGCAGCGCTACCGGCACCACCACCTGCAGGCGCTGCTCCGCCGACTGCAACTGCTCGAACTGACCACCCCAGTTGGCCCAGTAGCCCGCAGGAATCTGCACCTGGGCATCGATCCGCTCCTGCGCCTCGGCGACGAACGAGCCAATATCGCGGCCGCGCACGTTGGCGCTGACCACCACCAGGCGCTTGCCATCCTCGCGGCTGATCTGGTTGGGGCCCTGCACCAGTTCCACCCGCGCCACGTCGGCCAGGCTGATGAAGCCAATCTGCACACTGCCGCCGCTGGCCGGCACCGGAATCAGCATCCGCGAAATACCCTGGATATCGGTACGCAGTTCGTCCGGCAGGCGCACCACCAGATCGAAACGTCGGTCGCCTTCATAGAGGATCCCGGCCTTTCGCCCGCCCACCGCCACCGCGATACTGTCCTGCACGTCACCAACGTTCAGCCCGTAGCGGGCCGCTTTGTCACGATCGACATCGATGGTCAGCACCGGCAGGCCGCTGGTCTGCTCCACCTTCACCTCGGAAGCGCCCGGCACGCCTTGCAGGGTGCTGGCGATCTGCGTGGCAGTGCGATTGAGCACAGCCATGTCGTCGCCAAACAGCTTCACCGCCACATCGCTGCGCACCCCGGAAATCAGCTCGTTGAAACGCAACTGGATCGGCTGCGACAGCTCGTAGTTGCTGCCCGGAACGCGCGCCGCAGCACGCTGGATATCGGCGATCAACTGCTCGCGGGACTTGCCGGGATCCGGCCACTGCGCCTTCGGCTTGAGCATCACGTAGCTGTCGGAAATGTTCGGCGGCATCGGGTCGGCGGCGATCTCGGCGGTGCCGGTGCGGGCGAACACTCGCTGCACTTCCGGCACCTGTTCCAGCACGCTGCGCTCGAGTTGCTGCTGCATCTGCACCGACTGGCTCAGGCTGGTGCCTGGCACGCGCAGGGCCTGCAAGGCGAAGTCGCCTTCGCTCAGGCTCGGTACGAACTCACTGCCCATGCGCCCGGCCAGCACGCCGGACAGCAACACCATCACCGCAGCCAGGCTGAACGCCAGCGGGCGGTGGTCCATCACCCAGCGCAGTAGCGGCGCGTAGCCATGCTTGGCGCCGCGCATCAGGGCGTTTTCTTCTTCCTTGACCTTGCCGGTGACAAACAGCGCCAGGGCCGCCGGCACGAAGGTCACCGACAGCAGCATGGCGCCAAGCAGGGCGATGACCACGGTGAAGGCCATGGGGTGGAACATCTTGCCCTCGACACCGCTCAGGGCAAAGATCGGCAAGTACACCACCATGATGATCAGTTGCCCGTAGATCAGCGGCCGGCGCGCTTCGCGGGACGCGGCGAAGACCTCTCGCAGGCGCTCGGCACGGCTCAGCAGGCGACCATGATGCTGCTGGGCGTGGGCCAGGCGGCGGATGGCGTTCTCGACGATCACCACCGCACCGTCGACGATGATGCCGAAGTCCAGCGCGCCCAGGCTCATCAGGTTGGCGCTGACCTTGTTGCTGAACATCCCGGTGAAGGTGAACAGCATCGACAGCGGAATCACCATGGCGGTGATCAGCGCTGCACGGATGTTGCCAAGGAACAGGAACAACACCGCGATCACCAGGATCGCGCCTTCCACCAGGTTCTTCTTCACCGTGGCGATGGCTTTGTCCACCAGGTCGGTGCGGTCATACACCGTCACGGCCTTGACCCCGGCCGGCAGTGTCTTGTTGATCTGCTCGAGCTTCTGCGCCACCGCTTGCGACACGCTGCGACTGTTTTCGCCGATCAACATGAACACCGTGCCGAGCACCACTTCACGGCCGTTTTCAGTGGCCGCACCGCTGCGCAGTTCGCGACCGATACCGACCTCGGCCACCGAACGCACGCGGATCGGTGTGCCGTCGACATTGGCCAGGACGATGTTGGCGATGTCCTCGATCCCCGACAGTTGCCCCGGCGCGCGAATAAGCAACTGCTCGCCCTGGCGCTCGATGTAGCCGGCACCGACGTTGGCGTTGTTGCGCTCCAGCGCGGTGAGCAGGTCGTTGAGCGTCAGTTTGTAGGCGGCCAGGCGCTTGAGGTCGGGCGCAATCTGAAACTCCTTGGCGAAGCCACCGATGCTGTTGATTTCGGCCACGCCACGCACGTTGCGCAGTTGCGGCTTGATGATCCAGTCCTGGATCTCGCGCAGGTCGGTGGGGGAGTAGAGGCTGCCATCTGCCTTTCGCGCGCCCTCCTCGGCCTCCACCGTCCACAGGAAAATCTCCCCCAGACCGGTGGAAATCGGCCCCATGGCCGTCTCGACGCCCTCGGGCAATTGCTCGCGGGCCAGTTGCAGGCGCTCATTGACCAGCTGCCGGGCGAAGAACAGATCGGTGCCGTCCTCGAAGATCACTGTCACCTGAGACAACCCCGAGCGCGACAGCGAACGGGTCTGCTCCAGGCCGGGCAAACCGGCCATGGCGGTTTCGATGGCGAAGGTGATGCGCTGCTCGGTTTCCAGCGGTGAGAAACCGTCCGCTGTGGTGTTGATCTGCACCTGGACGTTGGTGATGTCCGGTACCGCGTCGATGGGCAGTTTCTGGTAGCTGGCCAATCCCAGCCCGGCCATCAGCAGCACACCGAGCAGCACGATCAGGCGCTGCTCGATGGCGAATTGAATGATGCGTTCGAACATGACGATTACCCGTGGCGGCTCAGTGGGAGTGCTCGGCGCTGGCCTTGCCCAGTTCCGACTTGAGAATGAAGCTGCCCTGCGCGGCCACTTGCTGGCCGGCCTGCAGGCCGCTCACCTGAACGAAGCCCTCGGCGGCCACGCCCGGCTGCACCGGCTGGGCAGCGAAGCCTTCGGCGTTGCGGACGAACACCACGGCTTTATCCTCGACGGTCTGCACCGCTTGCTCGGGCACGGTGAGGGCATCGGCCAGGCGCTCGGTCGGCACCTGCACCGCCACGAACAACCCCGGACGCCAGGCACCCCGCGGGTTGTCCAGAGTCACCCGGACCGTAGCGGTGCGCGTCTGCTCGCCCAGCAAGCTACCGACATGGCTGATGGTGCCGCTGACCTGCTCGCCGAGGTCGCTCGCCACCACTGTGACCGGCATGCCGACCCGCACCGAGGCCAGATCACGCGGGGCCACGCCGAAAGTCGCCCAGACTTTCGACAGATCCGACAGGGTGAAGGCGGCGCTGTTTTCACTGACCACTTCACCGGGGACCAGATGCTTTTCCACCACCTGTCCGGCGAACGGCGCACGCAGTTCGTAGCGATTGCCACCGGCCAGCACCACACTGCCGCTGAGGGCGCTGATTTTCTGCCGGGCATTGGCTGCGGCGATCTCGGCCTCCTGCAAGGCCTGTCGGGCTTGCAGGTAATCCTGCTCGGCGGAAATGCCTTCCTCCCACAGGTCCTTTTCCCGTGCCAGGGTGCTGCGCGCCATCTCCAACCGACGCTGACTGGCCGCCAGCTCACTGCGCTGCTCGGATACCTGCGGGCTGGCGATCACCGCCAACAGTTCACCCGCCTTGACCTGCTGGCCGAGGCTGACCGCCACCGATTCGACAACGCCGGCCGCGCGCGGCACCAGATGGGCAGTGCGGTCTTCGTCGAAACGGACCTCGCCCGGCAGGTGCAAGCTACGGCTCAGGGTCCGTACCTCAACCGTGGCCAGCTCGATTCCGGCCACGGCAATCTGCTCGTCGCTCAGCCGTACATGACCGTCCTCGCCCTCGCCTTCAGCGCCTTCTTCGCCGTGTCCATGACCGGCTTCAGCCTCGTCACCGTGGCCCTCTTCGCCATGCTCATCGTGCCCTGCGGCGCGGGCCGGTTGCTCGGCATGCGGAGCAGCGATCCGTTGCCCGAGCACGGTGCCCAGGCCGAGCCCGAGCACCAGCGTCACGGACAGCAGCGTGATGGTTTTCCTGTTCATGCAAATTCCTCGGCAAAGGCGCGACGGAAAGGAGCCGGCCGCGCACAGTCAGGTTCGAAACGTGGGGGAATCAGAGCGGGGTACCGGTCAGGTCACCGAAGATCCGCTGGATGCGGGCCTGGGCGTCGGTGCCCGACGCCTGCGCCGCGAGGTATTGGGTGCGGGCCTCGACCAGCGTGCGCTGGGCGTCGAGCACATCGAGAAAGCCAAACTTGCCGCGTTCGAAACCGCGGGTGGCGACGTCCACCGCCTGTTGCGCGGCCGGCAGGATCGAGGTCTCGAACGAACGTACTTCGTGGCCGGCGCTTCGCCACTGAGCGAGGGCCTGGACCACTTCGCTGCGCACCCGCAGTTCCGTGCCATTGCGCAGATCACGCGACTGATCAGCGCGGCGCGCGGCGGCCAGCACATTGCCCTGGTTGCGGTCGAACAACGGCAGCGGCACCGAGACCCCGAGCACATTGACCCGCTCGCGCTCGGCGCGGTCGTACTGGCTGCCGATACTCAGGGTCAGGTCGGGAATCCGCTGGCTGCGGGCCACGCCCAGGGCCGCTTCGCTCTGGTCGATCTGCAGGCTGGCGAGGCGCACGTCAGCGGTCTGTGCAAGGCGATCAAGCAATGCTTCGGACGCGGGCACCGGCGACAGGCTGTTCGTCAGCGGTTCGACCCGGTCAAAACCGGCCTGGGCAATACCGATGGCCGTGGCCAACTGCTGATGGGCAACCGTGACGGCCTGCTCCGCCCGCTGCTGTTCCAGGCGTACCTGCGACACCTGCACCTGCGCCCGGGTCGCCTCGATGGGCGATGCAGTGCCAGCCCGAACACGGCCTTGCACCACCTGCAACCCGCGTTCGGTCAGGCGTAACGACTGCCCGGCCAGTTCCAGTCGTTCCTGGGCGCGAGCGGCGTCGTGAAAGGCCGCGGTGACGTCGGCATACAGGGCGTTTTGCCGGCGCTCCAGTTCCAGCGCGGCCACCGCCTGATCGCGCTGGGACAGGGCGATCCGCGCGCCGCGCTTGCCGCCCAGCTCGATCGGCTGGCTGAGGGTGACGGTCGTGGTCTGGCTGCGGCGGCGGGTGTCTTCGACTTCCCAGCTCAACGCCGGGTTGGGCAGCACACCGGCCTGGATGCGCTCGCCCGCAGCGATGTCGGTGCCCCAGCGCGCAGCGGCCAGCTCCGGGCTGAGTTCCCGGGCGCTGCGCAAGGCGTCATCCAGCGTCAAGGTCGAGGCCAGGCTGACCGGGGCCAGCACCCACAGCGCCAGGCTCAATGGCAGCGACCAGGCCCGCCCTTTTCGCGGGCCGCGGCTGGCTTGCCCGGTGGTGATTGTGCAACGCATGGCTGTACTCCCCTGCGCCCTGTCGCAGGCCGGCAGGGCGGCTGACTTTTCGGAGCGGGCCACTCTAGGGAGCGGGCTTTATCGGCAAGGTGACTGAATAATTACAAATCTGTTATTTGAGCCTTGCCCCCCTACCGCCTGGCTTACCATGCCGAGCGCCGCTTGACCCTCAAGTGACTTCAGGGTCGAGAATCGCCCCCCTTTTCCGCCATACCGAGAACCTCATGCGCCTGCTCATCATCGAGGACGAAATCCGCACCGCCGACTATCTGCAACAGGGTCTCTCCGAAAACGGCTACGTGGTCGACTGCGCCCGCACCGGCCCGGACGGTCTGCACCTGGCCCGGCAGCAGGCTTATGACCTGATCATTCTCGACGTCAACCTGCCGGAGCTGGATGGCTGGAGCGTACTGCAGCGCCTGCGCGCCCATTCCGCCACGCGGATCATGATGCTCACCGCCCATGGCCGGCTGTCCGACCGGGTCAAGGGCCTGGACCTGGGCGCCGACGACTACCTGCTCAAGCCCTTCGAATTTCCCGAGTTGCTGGCCCGCGTGCGCACCTTGCTGCGGCGCAGCGAGCAATCGCTGCAGCCCACCACCCTGAAAGTCGCCGACCTGGAACTCGACCCCGGTCGCCACCGCGCCTGGCGCGGCGGCCAGCGCATCGACCTGACCGCGAAGGAGTTCTCCCTGCTGCACCTGCTGATGCGCCAGAGCGGCGACGTGCTGTCGCGCACGCAGATCATTTCGCTGGTCTGGGACATGAATTTCGATTGCGATACCAATGTCGTGGAAGTCTCGATCCGGCGCCTGCGGGCGAAGATCGACGACCCGTTCGAAGACAAACTGATCCACACCCTGCGCGGCGTCGGCTACGTGCTGGAAGCCCGCGAATGAGAACGACGCGGCTGTCGCTGCGCCTTGGCCTTAGCGTGATTGTCATGGGCGCGGCGCTGGTGCTGCTGCTGGCGGCGCTGGCGGTGGTAGCGCTGGAGCACGAACTGGACAACCGCGCGCGTGCGCAGTTGGCGCGCAAGATGGATCAGATCGAACACAGCCTGAATGTCGACCTCAAGGTTGCTGACCTGCGCGCCCGCGCTCATCCCCTGCTGGATGTAGTGATGGGCCATGACAACTTGAGCCTGAGCGTGGCCGCACGCCATGGCCGCCATCCGGAACTGCTCAGCCTCGGCCCGCCGCTGGAGGCGCCGCCGGACACCCTCGTCGTCGGTCCCGCGCTGTCCTTCACCCAGTGGCGTGATAGCCAGGACAATCCGCTGCTCTCCGCCGCCCGCGCCATGCGCCTGCAAGACGGCACGGCAGTGCAAGTGCTGCTGACGGTCAACCGCAGCGACGACCTCGACCTGCTACAGGCCTACCTACGCTCCACCGTGCTGGCGTTGCCGCTGTTGCTGCTGCTGATCGGCGTGTGCGCCTGGAAACTGGTGCAAGGCGGCCTGGCGCCATTGCGCCGTTTCGGCCATATCGCCGCGCAAGTCTCGGCGCAAGATCTCAGTCACCGCCTACCGGAAGAAAAGCTGCCCCGGGAGCTACGGGAGCTGGCGCACAGCATCAACATCATGCTTGACCGGCTGGACAGCGGCGTTCAGCAACTGGCGCAGTTCTCCGATGACCTGGCCCACGAACTGCGCACGCCCATCAGCAACCTGATGGGCAAGGCCCAGGTGACCTTGAGCCGCGAACGCCCGGCCGAGGACTACCGGGTAGCGCTGGAAGACAGCATCGAGGAACTGACCCGGCTGAGCCGGATCATCACCGACATGCTGTTTCTCGCCCAGGTCGATCAACCGCTGACGCATGTGCAACTGGCAACGGTGGCGCTCGGCGACGAAGCACGGCGGGTCGCCGAACTGTTCGACCTGAGTGCCGAAAGCAAGGATATCGAGTTGAAAGTCCGCGGCTGGGGCACAGTGCAGGCCGACCGCCTGATGCTGCAACGGGCGCTGTCGAATTTACTGAGCAATGCCATTCGCCATAGCCCAGCGGGCCAACAGATCGAAATCGGCATCGAGGCAAGGAGTGATGGGCTGCACTGCTGGGTGCAGAACGGTGGACCGGGAATAGCGGCGGAGCATTTGCCCCATCTGTTCGAGCGATTCTATCGAGTGGGCTGCGGGCGTTCGCGGCAGGATGGCGGGACGGGACTGGGGCTGGCGATCGTCAAGTCGATCATGCAGGTGCATGGTGGGCGGGTCGAGGTGAGCAGCACGGTGGAGGGGCCGACGCGGTTCAGTCTGGTTTTTCCGGGGTGAATGAAGGTCCCATCGCCGGCAAGCCGGCTCCCACAGGGTGGACAGTACACGCTCAAGCACTTGTGGGAGCCGGACTTGCCGGCGATGGGCCGCAAAGCGGCCCCAGACAGCGATCACCCGCGGCTAGCCGCCAGAATCAATGCCTTCATCTCAGCCACAGCACCCTTGAACCCGACGAACAACGCATGCGCCACCAACGCATGACCAATGTTCAGCTCATTGATCCCCTTGATCGCCGCGACCGCCTCGACGTTGTGGTAATGCAGACCATGCCCGGCATTGACGATCAGGCCCTGGCCCAGACCAAACGCCACGCCATCGGCAATGCGCTTCAGCTCATCAGCTTCTTCCGCAGGGGTATGGGCATCGGCATAACGGCCAGTGTGCAACTCGATCGCCGGGGCGCCGACACGGCGCGAAGCTTCGATCTGGCGCTCATCGGCGTCGATGAACAGCGAGACTTCCGAACCGATCCGCGACAAGCGCTCCACCGCCGCCTTGATACGCGCTTCCTGGCCTGCCACGTCGAGGCCGCCTTCGGTGGTCAGCTCCTGACGGGTTTCCGGCACCAGGCAGATATGCGCCGGACGGATGTGTTCGGCGAACACCATCATTTCTTCGGTGACGCCCATTTCGAAGTTCATGCGCGTCTGCAGCACGTCCTTGAGCAGCAGCACGTCGCGCTCCTGGATGTGTCGGCGGTCTTCGCGCAGGTGCACGGTGATCCCGTCGGCACCGGCCTCTTCGGCATCCAGCGCGGCCTTGACCGGGTCGGGGTATCGGGTGCCACGGGCCTGGCGCAGGGTCGCCACGTGGTCGATGTTGACGCCGAGAAGGATGCGGTTGCTGTGGGTCACGAAGAAACTCTCCTGGAAATTTAGCCCGACAGCATACGACGAGCTTAGCGCTTGCGAAACAGTTCGCGGCTGACCAGCGGACGACCGCCCAGATGAACCGCCAGCGCCTGGCGCATCAGGCGTTTCGCTGCAGCGAGAGCGCCCGGCGCCTCCCAGTCGGCTTCGGCCATGGCGGCGAGGTCAGCGCCGGTGAACAGACCGGGTTGCAGCAGGTAGACCCGCTCCAGTCCGGCATCCACTTGCAGGCGATACCAGCCATCCGGCGCGAGCGGATCGCCGTTGATGTCCTGGTCCAGGGCGAAGGCGTAACCCAGTTCATCCAGCAGCCGCCATTCGAACGAGCGCAGCAGCGGTTCCAGCGGACGTCCCGCCCCGAGCGCCTGCAGCGTCGCGGCGTAGTGCTCGAACAAGGCGGGATGAGGGTCTTCCGCCGGCAGCAGGCGGATCAACAGTTCATTGAGATAAAGCCCGCTGAACAGCGCATCGCCATGCAGCCAGGCGGCCACGCCGACGCTGTCCAGCCGTCCGACGTTCTTCAGCTCGCCACGCCCGCGCAGTTCGACCTCCAGCGGAAGGAACGGCCGCGCCAGGCTGCCGCCCTTGCCGCGGGCACGGCGCAGCACCGCGCGCACGCGCCCTTCGGGGGTGAGGAAGTCCACCAGCGCACTGGTTTCCCGGTAGGCGCGGTTGTGCAGAACGTAGGCCGGTCGGGCCTCTGGTTGTTCCATGATCGGCTTCGGGAAAAGTCGGCCCGATACCGGACGGTATCGGGCCTTGGGGAATTACAGGTCGCCGTAGCCCAGCGAGCGCAGCGCGCGCTCATCGTCGGACCAGCCGCCTTTGACCTTGACCCAGAGGTTGAGCATCACCTTGGCGTCGAACAGCACTTCCATATCCTTGCGCGCCTCGGTGCCGATGCGCTTGATGCGCTCGCCCTTGTCGCCAATGATGATTTTCTTCTGGCCATCACGCTCGACCAGAATCAGGGCATGGATGTGCAGCACAGCACCCTGCTGCTTGAACTCTTCGATCTCGACGGTGATCTGGTACGGCAGCTCGGCTCCGAGCTGGCGCATGATCTTCTCGCGGACCAGTTCGGCGGCCAGGAAGCGGCTGCTGCGGTCGGTGATCTGATCTTCCGGGAAGAAATGATCGTTTTCCGGCAAGTGCTTGGCGATCAGGCCTTCCAGCGATTCAAGGTTGTGTCCCTGCTGGGCGGAAATCGGCACGATTTCGGCATTCGGCAGTTGCTCCTGCAGCCATTGCAAGTGCGGAATCAGGTCAGCCTTTTCCTCGATCCGGTCGGTCTTGTTGATCGCCAGGATCACCGGGCCCTGGACGTACTGCACGCGCTCCAGAACAAGCTGGTCTTCGTCGGTCCAGCGGGTTCGGTCGACCACGAAGATCACCACGTCGACGTCTTTCAACGCCGCCGAAGCGGTCTTGTTCATGTAGCGGTTGAGCGCCTTTTCGTTGCTCTTGTGCATGCCGGGGGTATCGACGTAGATCGCCTGGATATCACCCTCGGTCTTGATCCCGAGCATGTTGTGACGGGTGGTCTGCGGCTTGCGCGAGGTGATCGCCAGCTTTTGCCCGAGGATATGGTTGAGCAACGTCGACTTGCCCACGTTGGGGCGGCCGACGATGGCGACATAGCCGCAACGGGTAGTGTTCGTATCAGTCATTGCCATTCTCCACGCCCAGGGCGATCAGTGCCGCTGCGGCTGCAACCTGCTCGGCGATACGCCGGCTGACACCTTGCCCCCGGCTTTTTTCGGTCAACAGGGTCACTTCGCACTCGACGAAGAACGTCCGGCAATGCGGCTCGCCCTGGATATCCACCACTTCATAGCGCGGCAGGTCGCAGGCCCGCGACTGCAGGAACTCCTGCAAACGGGTTTTCGGGTCTTTGTTGGTGTCGACCAGGGTCAGGCTCTCGAACTCGCCGGCCAGCCATGCCAGGACACGCTCGCGGGCGGTCTGCATGTCGGAATCGAGGTAGATCGCACCGATCAGCGCCTCGAGGGCATCGGCCAGAATCGACTCGCGACGGAAACCGCCGCTTTTCAGTTCACCAGAGCCCAGACGCAGGTACTCGCCAAGGTCGAAGCCACGGGCCAGTACGGCCAGGGTCTCGCCCTTCACCAGGCGGGCGCGCAGACGCGACAACTGGCCTTCGCGGGCCTGTGGAAAGCGTTCGAACAGGGCTTCGCCGGCGACGAAGTTGAGGATGGCATCACCCAGGAACTCCAGACGCTCATTGTTGCGACCGGCGAAGCTGCGATGTGTCAGGGCCAGCAGCATCAGCTCCTGGTTCTTGAAGGTGTAGCCGAGCTGACGCTCGAGGCGGCTCAAGGAAACGCTCACGGTGTACCCACGCGAAGTTCGTGGTCGATGGTCAGCGGCGACGCCTGGGCGCCGGTGCCGCACGATTCAATCCGGCCGGCGGCCGTCGAAAATAAAGCGTTGTTCAAATGCAGATCCTGAAAGACGGTGTGGATTCATGCCTGCTGGCCTGGATGGCTGGGAACCACTTCCGTGGTCCCTCGATACAGCCTATGCCAGAAAAGCACTCGGCGCCGTCCCGAGGGACAGCGCCGTGAAGGTGCTACTTGATCAGCCCTACCCGCGACAGACTCGGGAAGTGGCTCAGTTTCGGTTCTGGCCAGCTCATCCAGACGGCAAAGGCCTTGCCGACGATGTTCTGGTCCGGGACCATGCCCAGCAGTTCCTTGGGAATCGAAGGATCATCCCAGTAACGGCTGTCGTTGGAGTTGTCGCGGTTGTCGCCCATCATGAAATAGTGCCCGGCGGGCACCACCCACTGCTGGTCCGGCGGCATGCGGTAGCGACTCATCTCCTTGCGGATCATGTGCTCGGCCTGACCGAGTTTTTCCTTGTACAGCTCGGCGCTGCCCAGGGTGCCCGGCTCGGCGCCGACCAGTTGCTCGGCGATAAGCTCGCCGTTGACGTACAGGCGCTTGTCGCTGGTGTAGCGCACCTGATCGCCCGGCAGGCCAACCACGCGCTTGATGTAGTTGACGTTCGGGTCGCTCGGGTAGCGGAACACCATCACATCGCCACGCTGTGGATCACCCACCTCGATGACTTTCTTGTCGATCACCGGCAGGCGGATGCCATAGGAGAACTTGTTCACCAGAATGAAATCGCCCACTTCCAGGGTCGGCTTCATCGAGCCCGACGGGATCTGGAATGGCTCCACCAGGAACGAACGCAGCACCAGCACGATGAACAGCACCGGGAAGAACGATTTGCCGTACTCGACCAGCAACGGCTCCTTGTTCAACTGCTCGACCACCGCCATCTCGGGCTGGGTGACGCGGCCCTGATAGTTGGCGATCGCCGCACGCCGGCGAGGTGCCAGGAACAGCAGATCGATCAGGGCCAGCAGCCCACACACAGCGACAGCGATGACGAGCAACAGCGGGAAATTTAGTGACATAGGACCTAACTATCCAACCTGAGCACGGCGAGGAAGGCTTCCTGTGGAATCTCCACGTTGCCGACCTGTTTCATGCGTTTCTTACCGGCCTTCTGTTTCTCGAGCAGCTTGCGCTTACGGCTCACGTCGCCACCGTAACATTTGGCCAGTACGTTCTTTCTGAGTGCCTTGACCGTGGTCCGCGCCACAATCTGCCCGCCAATGGCGGCCTGGATTGCCACGTCGAACATCTGCCGAGGGATCAGCTCCTTCATCTTCTCGGTCAACGCGCGACCTTTGTAGTGCGCGTTGTCACGGTGCACGATCAGTGCCAGGGCGTCGACCTTGTCGCCGTTGATCAGTACGTCGAGTTTGACCAGGTTGGCCGACTGGTAGCGGTCGAAATGGTAGTCCAGCGAGGCGTAGCCGCGGCTGGTGGACTTCAGGCGGTCGAAGAAGTCGAGTACCACTTCGTTCATCGGCAGGTCGTAGCGCACCTGTACCTGCGAACCGAGGAACTGCATGTCGCGTTGAACGCCACGCTTCTCGATGCACAGGGTGATGACGTTGCCCAGGTGCTCCTGGGGCACGAGGATGGTCGCGGCGACGATCGGCTCGCGGAAATCCTCGACCGACGACACGTCCGGCAGCTTGGACGGGTTGTCGACGTGAATGGTTTCGCCGGTCTTTAGCTTGACCTCGAAGATTACGCTCGGCGCGGTGGTGATCAGGTCCAGGTTGTATTCGCGCTCCAGGCGCTCCTGGATGATCTCCATGTGCAGCATGCCGAGGAAGCCGCAACGGAAGCCGAAGCCCAGGGCGTCGGAGCTTTCCGGCAGGTACTGCAGCGAGGAGTCGTTCAGGGTCAGTTTCTGCAACGCATCACGAAAATCTTCGAAATCGTCGGAACTGACCGGGAACAAGCCGGCATAAACCTGCGGCTGAATACGTTTGAAACCTGGCAGCACATCGACATCGGGAGTCGAGCTCAAGGTCAGGGTGTCGCCCACTGGCGCGCCGTGAATGTCCTTGATGCTGGCAATGATGAAGCCCACCTCACCCGCCTTGAGGTCGGCGGTAGCGGTGTGTTTCGGGGTGAAGACACCGACGCTGTCCACCAGGTGGATCTTGCCGGTGGACTTGACCAGGATCTTGTCGCCCTTCTTCACGCGGCCATGACGCACGCGCACCAGGGAAACAACGCCCAGGTAGTTGTCGAACCAGGAGTCGATGATCAGTGCCTGAAGCGGCGCTTCGATATCGCCGGTCGGTGCCGGAATGGTCTGTACCAGACGCTCCAGTACTTCATCAACACCCATGCCGCTCTTGGCCGAGCAGGCGACGGCGTCGGTGGCGTCGATGCCGATGATCTTCTCGATTTCGTCCTTGACGCGGTCCGGGTCAGCCTGGGGCAGGTCCATCTTGTTCAGGACCGGCATGACTTCCAGGCCTTGCTCGATGGCGGTGTAGCAGTTGGCGACCGACTGGGCCTCCACGCCTTGACCCGCGTCGACCACCAGCAGCGCACCTTCACAGGCCGCCAGCGAACGGCTGACTTCATAGGTGAAGTCAACGTGGCCGGGGGTGTCAATGAAGTTCAACTGGTAGGTAACGCCGTCATTGGCTTTGTAATGCAGGGTGACGCTGTGTGCCTTGATGGTGATCCCGCGCTCGCGCTCGAGGTCCATGGAGTCGAGAACCTGCGCTTCCATCTCGCGGGCACTGAGGCCACCGCACATCTGGATGAAGCGGTCGGCCAGCGTCGACTTGCCATGGTCAATGTGGGCGATGATGGAGAAATTGCGGATATGACTCAAATCACTCACGGATCAACACTCAAAAAGGCTGCGGACCGGACGCCCGCCGAAAAATAGCCGGGAATTGTACCTGATGCCGAAGGCTTATGGGAGATTCCGTTCGCCGCCCATCCGCGTGACAACGGCGTGGGCGGCGCGCAAAGCGTGACGGGTCAGAACCCCTGTTCACGCGGATCGAAGGTGAAGACCGCCCCCACAGGAGCCGTGAGATCGATCTTGACCACAGGCATGAACTTGCCGGTCACCTGGTAATAATCCCGCTGGATGTACTGGGCACCAGGCAACCCCGCGGCGCTCTGCGCCCAATTGTAGAAAAACGCTTCCAGCGGGATCTGCAGAGGTATGTCGAGGGTCCAGGGCGCAATGATGATCTCGTTCCACACGGCCGAGGCCCAGCTCTGGCCGATACGCACGTCTGTGTTGAGCTGAAACGCCTGCGCATCGGGGCCCAGACTGCAATCTCCTCCATAGCTGGTGGGATAGTGAGCACGGTAGTCAGCCAACGTCTTGATGCCCTTCAAGCTGCAATCGGGCCGACACCGGTCAGGTGCGCTGGTGCCTGCATCGCCGGGATAGGCGCAACGCAAGGTGACCGGATAGCTCACCGGAAAACTCAACTCGCGAAAGATGAACCCCTGACCGTAGAAGATGATCCGCGACCCCACATCAGCCCGCAGATAAGAAAACGAGACGCCTTTATCCGCGATTGCGTTGGGCTTGGGGTTCCACGAGTGAGGTGGGCCAGGCACCGTTCCGCGAATCAACACCCCATTGCAGTTATAGGACCCTGATCCATCATTGCAGGCCGGGGCCGTATCGGCGTAGCGCCGGTTGAGTCGGTCGGCCACCTGGTAGCCGCTGTACAACTGCTCGCGCGCGTCGAAACCGAACAATTGGCCTTGGCTGTCGTTGGGCTTCAGGCGCAGTACCGGAAGCCAGTCGCCGGTGGCCTCGAAATATGCGCGCTGGTCCCGCAGGGCCGCCTCCAGACCTCCCGGTTGCCCGAGGACATGGAACACGCCGAGCAAGGGCAGACGCCCTGGCGCAACCCCGCCCCAGTTGCGCACCAGCAATTGCGGCGGTCGGTTCATGCCGTCGTCGCCCTGCAGTTGGTAATCCTTCTCCTGACTGATGGCGGTAAAGCGGTCACTGAATAGATAGCCGCTCGGTTGCGCCAGTGGCGTACCAGGCACATCGCGGCGCAGGTAATCGAATTGTTCGGCGCCCCGGCCGACTGCCTCAGGGCTGTGAATCCAGAACGGCTTGGGGTCCTCTGGCCGAACCTGCTTGACCATCACGCCACTGCAGTAATATGCCGGGAAGTTGCCCACGCAGCGCTCGGGCGTCGCCCGGTACGCCTGGTTGAGCAGTACAGCGGTCTCCGGGCCGTTCAATGCCGCTGCTGGTAACGTTACCGCCAGCAGGCCCAGCGCACACAAAAGGCGAACAAGAAGCGCCATGACAACCTCCATTTCCTGGTATTGGAAACAGCTCCCTCAAAAGCCCTGGTCTTGCGGGTAATAAAGAAACCGCGAACCCAGGGGCGCCGTGAGGTCAACCCGCACGATAGGCATGAACCGGCCGGTAACCTTGAAGTAATCGTTCTGGATGTATTGCGCCCCGGTCAGGCCAGCCGACCCGACATAGGTGAAGCCATCGCTGGAACCTTCCATGGGGTGGCGCCCCTCCGACAGAAGGGATGTGGACTGAACGTAAAAGAACGCCTCGATTGGTAACTCGTTAGGGATGTTTTGCGGCCAGGCACCGATGATCAGCTCGGTGTGCCCCGCCGCCCAGGCCTGCCCCTTGCGCACATCGGTGTTGAGCTGGATTTCCGCTGGTGTATCGCCAAAGGTGCAACTGGCGCCAGGGTTGCTGCTATATATCGCTTGCCAGCTCGCTACCGTGCTGATGTTTTGCGACGTGCAGGAAGCCCGGCAACTATTAGGGATAACTGAAGTACCCGCATTGGCGGGATAGGCACAACGGAACCTGACTGAATGCGTCGACGGCTTGTCCAGTTCGTGGAAGATCAGCCCAGGGCTGGCGACCACCTGGACACCGTTATCCGCGCGCACCCAGGCAAACGACACACCATCGCGCCCCACCGAATTCGGGCTGGGATTCCAGGCATGAAAGGTCGGACCGGCGCCAGTGCCACGAATGAACACCCCATTGCAATGGATTGCCGAACGCCCGTCGTAACAGGTACTCGCGGCATCGGCATAACGCCGGTTGAGGCGGTCGGCCACCTGATAACCGCTGTACAACTGCTCGCTGGCGTCAAAGCCGAATGACTGTCCTTGATCGGCAGCGGTGGCCATCCGCAAGACCGGCAACCAGTTGCCCGTAGCCTTGAAGTAGGTGTTCTGGTCCCGCAGGGCCGCCCTCAAGCCCTCCGCCGTGCGGCGGTGGTACAGCGCCAGGATCGGCAGTTGCGCCGGCGCGGTAGCGGCCCAATTGCGCACCAACAGTTCCGCCGGACGGTCCATGCCGTCGTTGCCGATCAGTTGGTAATCCTTCTCCTGACTGATGGCGGTGAAACGATCGGCAAACAGGTAGCCGTTTCCCTGCACGAGGCCCGGAATGGGGATGTCACGGCGCAGGTAGTCGAAACGCTCGGCGCCTCGGGCCACAGCATCGGGCCCGTGCGTCCAGAAGGGCTGAGGATCGCTGGGCAGGACCTGCTTGGCCATCACCCCACTGCAATAATAGGCCGGATGCCCTCCGACACACTTATCAGGTGTACTGGCATACGCCTGATTCAACTGGACTGCCAACTCCGGCCCACTGATGGCCCGGGCATGTAGCGAGCCAAGTCCAATCGACAGACAAAGCGCTAGCGCACCGCATAAATGCAGCAGGAATCTGGACATATCATTCCATCCTCGAACCTCGCTGCCGAAGAGCGAAGGTCTTTATCGATTTAATGAAGTTTTCTGGGGCTCAACTTCTCGGCGAAACACCCACTGCCTGTAGCTCTTTGAATTCCTCCGTACCCGTCGAGTCGACGTCACCCGAATTCAAGTCAAGGGTATAGGCAGTGTCAGCGCCGATATACATCCCCCACGCCGGGTAGTTCGGCAGGTCATGGTCAAACCCCGCATCGCGCGGATAGGACTTCAAAAAACTGGAGAAATCAGCCAGCGACGGCAGGACCAGACGGCTTTCCGCACACGCGTCTTGGGCGCCCTTCCAAGTGGCTTTTTTGCTAAGCACATGAAACTCACGGATGCCGGTAATCGTCAGTACATAACTGCCCGGGCCGTTCGGGCTGCCAGATGCACTGATAGTGGTTTGTCCGTTGCTCCACGCAGTGACGATGCCGAACTGATCAACCGTGCCGACCGCCTCCTTACTACTGCTGTAGCTGGTAGCACCCGGCATCACCCGCTGCATCCGGGCAAACGGGGGTATCTCCTTGGGCGGCTGCACTACGGAATGGATGAAGAGTACCGTGTAATTGTGCGGCGCAAGGTCAAACTCGACTGGCCCGCCAAACCCCTGCCCCAGCTTGAATTCCAGAGGAAGCGACGACCCGACATCCGTCACGCTGTAATACACCTGCACGTCCTTGTCACGGTTGGCGTCCAGCGTGTCTTTGGGAATAGGCAGCTTGATGTCCCGTCCGTGTGACGCTACCGGCCAGGCGATCTGGTGCAGAATCTGCCCCTGCACCTCCTGCAAATACAGCGTAAGGGTCTTGCCGCCCCAACTCACGGGGACATTGGTGATATGGGCCAACGCTCCGGACTCCGGAACACTGGCCGGGTCCAATATTCCATCAACGACGCCATCGACACTGGGCGCCGGCAAATCCTGTTTGATCGAACTCATGATAGGAATCCTCTCTACGTCCCCCTGATGCCTCCACAGGCATCAGGGGGCACGACGATAAATGACAGTCGAAGCCTCAGGCACTGGCGATATGCTGCGCGTCGATGACGGTTTGCGCTTCGGCAACGCTAACCGTACGTCCCGTCGTGACTTTCTGAGCGAGCTCCGCCTGTACCCCACTGCTGTCGCCG
>NZ_QKVL01000036.1 GCF_003231275.1 Pseudomonas huaxiensis | reverse complement strand
GAACGAAGTCATCGACCGCTTCCCACTGACCGCCATGGGCGCCGACGCACACGCATGGGCCTATGTCTGCACCTACATGCAACAAGGCCCTGATGCCCTACCGCCGCCGGGGCCGCCCTGGGACCATAACGATGTGCTGTGGTGCAACGTCGCCATGCTGCTGGCGCCGAAGGTCGAGTGGCCGGCCGATATGGACCGGGAGTCGAGGACGGCGCCATGAGTGATAGGTCGATGGATTTCAAGGCTGGGGCTTCTGAAGCTCCCCAGCCGTAGCTCCAACCTTCTGGACGTTCGATGTAGCACCTCCCAGAAACCTGCCCCTTCGCCTCTACTCAGCGTCGGCCAAACAACAACGCACCCGCGCTTTTCCACGCCTCGTGCTGATACTTGTTGAGCGCCGCAGGTGGGGTCAGGTCGTGCTTTTTGCCTTGCGCGGTAATGGTCTGCGGCGATACCAGGTGCACCTCGCAGCCGTTGAGCAATTGCAGCAGGCCCTCCATCTTGAAGGTCACCGGGCCGCCGGCGAAGTCGCCTTTCTTGCCGCGCTTCTTGATCGCCACGTGAGTGATGCCGTGCTCGTTCATGAAGGCCTGAACCCGAGCGGCGAACGCTTTCACTTGGGCGGCGTCTTCGTCGTCGTCGAGGGCGATCTTC
This sequence comes from Pseudomonas huaxiensis, assembly GCF_003231275.1. Taxonomy (GTDB): domain Bacteria; phylum Pseudomonadota; class Gammaproteobacteria; order Pseudomonadales; family Pseudomonadaceae; genus Aquipseudomonas; species Aquipseudomonas huaxiensis. The sequence goes on along the minus strand of NZ_QKVL01000036.1, from coordinate 58,569 downwards.
TTGGTCGTGGTGGGCTGGTGCAGCGGCTGGTTGCCGTCGAGACTGGCGACGGCCAGCAGGGCTTCGCTGCCCTTGAGTTCGATACCGCAGATTTTCATGTCGGGCTCAATCGGAAGTGGGCAGGCCGAGGGATTGCAGATACTCGGAGCGGTCGTCGTTGCGCTGGGCGATGCAGGTGTTTTGCGCTGCCTCGAAGGCCTTGCCGGCAGGGACGTCGTAGGTCTCGACACGGCAGTCGGCATCGCGCAGTTGCTTCCAGATTGCTTCGGCATCGTTCAGGCGCTTGCTCAGCTCGGCGATTTTCGTGGCCTTGCCCGAGTATTGCTCCTTGATGCGGTCCTGCAGGTCGGCGAAGGCCGCCTCAAGTTCACGCTCGGAACTGGTGCGGCTGAAGTGCGCGCACTCGTAGTTCTGCTGATCAGTCTCGACGTTGTCGCACGGCGTGCTTTCTTCTTCGCTGGCGTGGGCGCCAACGGCAAGGGTGGCCAGCATCAGCCAGAGCAAAGATTTCATCTGCGGCATCCTCCCAGGGGCACATGGGCAGCGATTCTCGCTCAGCGCCACGGCAAAGAACAGCGCCTGTCCATGAAGGTTTGCAGTTGTTGATATTGATTATCGGTTGTCGCGTGCGTCGCCGGCGAATATGCCGGCGACAGCTCAGTTAAAACCTTCCAGTTGTGCGCTATCGATCAAATCGCCAGCCGCGCAATGAACTGACCGGCGTTGCCGCCGAGCTTGTCCAGTACCGCTTCGCGCACCTGGCTGTAGACCCCGGTATTGAGCACAGCCAGTTGCGCCGAGCGGTATACCTGTACTTCGTGCTGGTGGTAGGTGAAGAACAGGATCTTGTAGCGCAGCGAGTTGTGGATGAACTGCATGCAGTTGAGCAACATCGACACGTTACCTTCGGCCGTCTGCGAGCACGGTAGAACCTGGAACATGCCCAGCCAGCCGTGATCGCTGTGGCGCTCGAAGAGTGCCAGGGCCTGCGGCTGTTTCTTCAGCGCCTCGAAGGTCTTCTTCATCACGGGCTCGAAGCCGGCGCCGCCCACCGTAGACTCGATGATTTCCAGGGCCACCTGATCCATGGTGAAGGTCTCGCGTTTGGGCACATAGTGCTCGATCGAGCTGTTGGAGACGGTCCAGCCCAGTTTGCCCAGCCCTTCGGTATAGAAACGGAACCACTGTTCACGTTGCTGCGCCTTGTCGAAGGCTTTGCTCGCGGCCAGTTGCATGAGCAGGGTGCTGTTGAGCACATCTTCGCGGTTCTGCTGGCTCAAGCCGGAGACAAAGGACACTACGCTGTGCCCGGCGATGCGGGCGCTGTCGGTGTCGACGCTGTCGGTTATCGGCACGGCCGGGGTTTGCAGCAGTGGGGCGCCGGCATCCGGCAGCGACAGCCCAGCGATGAAATCGAGTATTTCGGTTGAGTGGGTCATCACGAACTCCTTTGAAGTGGTCAGCGCCGCCGATACTGGCGGCTGCCCGCCCCTTGCTGGCAGATGGACACCCTTCACGCCCGGCCTGCCTTTCCCCGCCTGCTCGCGACGCTTTGTCGCGCTTTGACGCTTTCGGCAATTCCCCTGTCGTTTTTGCACCGGGGCGACAATCCCCCGAGGCATATGCTGGCCCCAATAGCGCCGGCAGACGATTCGGCGCGGGAATACCAAAAAAGGGGACTGCCTGATGAGCCCAGCCGAATTACACGCAGACAGCATCGTTATCGACGGGCTGATCATCGCCAAATGGAACCGTGAACTGTTCGAGGACATGCGCAAAGGTGGCCTGACCGCGGCCAACTGCACCGTGTCGGTTTGGGAAGGCTTCAAGGCCACGGTCGACCAGATCGCTGCCAGCCAGAAGCTGATCCGCGAGAACAGCGACCTGGTCATGCCGGTGCGCACCACCGCCGACATCCGCAAGGCCAAGGAACTGGGCAAGACCGGCATCCTCTTCGGCTTCCAGAACGCCCATGCGTTTGAAGATCAGATCGCCTACGTCGACGTGTTCAAGCAGCTCGGCGTGGGCATCGTGCAGATGTGCTACAACACCCAGAACCTGGTCGGCACCGGCTGCTACGAGCGTGATGGCGGGCTGTCGGGCTTCGGTCGCGAAATCGTCGCCGAGATGAACCGTGTCGGCATCATGTGCGACCTGTCCCACGTCGGTTCCAAGACCTCTGAGGAAGTCATCCTCGAATCGAAAAAACCGGTCTGCTATTCCCACTGCCTGCCTTCCGGCCTCAAGGAACACCCGCGCAATAAGTCCGATGCCGAACTGAAGTTCATCGCCGACCACGGCGGTTTCGTCGGCGTGACCATGTTCGCGCCATTCCTGGCCAAGGGCATCGACTCGACCATCGACGACTACGCCGAAGCCATCGAATACACGATGAATATCGTCGGTGAAGACGCCATCGGTATCGGTACCGACTTCACCCAGGGGCACGGCCAGGACTTCTTCGAGTACCTGACCCACGACAAGGGCTACGCCCGTCGTCTGACCAGTTTCGGCAAGATCATCAACCCGCTGGGCATCCGCACCGTGGGCGAGTTCCCCAACCTCACCGAGACCCTGCTCAAGCGCGGCCATTCCGAGCGCGTGGTGCGCAAGATCATGGGCGAAAACTGGGTCAATGTCCTGCGTGATGTCTGGGGCGAATAAGCCTCCGAAGCACTTCTTCTAACCCCCGCATCAGGGCGGGGGCAGCCAACCAAATTTTCTGGAGTTGAGTTTCCATGGCCAAGATCGCCCCGCAATTGCCAATCGAAGTCGACAGCGAGACCGGTGTCTGGACCAGCGACGCCCTGCCGATGCTCTACGTGCCACGGCATTTCTTCGTCAACAACCACATGGGCATCGAGGAAGTGCTGGGCGCTGAGGCCTACGCCGAGATCCTCTACAAGGCCGGCTACAAGTCCGCCTGGCACTGGTGCGAGAAAGAGGCTGAATGTCATGGCCTGGAAGGCGTGGCGGTGTTCGAGCACTACATGAAACGCCTGTCCCAGCGCGGCTGGGGCCTGTTCAAGATCCAGGACATCGACCTGGAAAAGGGTACCGCCAGCGTCAAGCTCGAACACTCCGCGTTCGTCTACGTCTACGGCAAGGTCGGGCGCAAGGTCGACTACATGTTCACCGGCTGGTTCGCCGGGGCCATGGACCAGATCCTCGCCGCCCGCGGCAGTTCGATCCGCACGGTCGCCGAGCAGGTCTACGGCGGTTCTGAAGAAGGCCACGACGACGGCCTGTTCATCGTCAAGCCGTTGTAAGCCGAGGAGCCCGCGCCATGGCGTTCGAAGCTATGTTCCAGCCGATCCAGATCGGCAAACTGACCATCCGCAACCGCGTGCTCAGTACCGCGCACGCCGAGGTGTATGCCACCGACGGCGGCATGACCACCGACCGCTATGTGAAGTACTACGAAGAGAAGGCCAAGGGCGGCATCGGCATGGCCATCTGCGGCGGCTCTTCGGTGGTTGCCATCGACAGCCCGCAGGAGTGGTGGGCGTCGGTGAACCTGTCTACTGACCGGATCATTCCGTACTTCCAGAACCTCGCTGACGCCATGCACAAGCATGGCGCCAAGATCATGATCCAGATTACCCACATGGGCCGTCGCTCGCGTTGGGACGGCTTCAACTGGCCGACCCTGATGTCGCCGTCGGGTATCCGTGAACCCGTGCACCGCGCCACCTGCAAGACCATCGAGCCGGAAGAGATCTGGCGGGTGATCGGCAACTATGCGCAAGCGGCCCGCCGCGCCAAGGCCGGCGGCCTGGACGGCGTGGAACTGTCGGCGGTGCACCAGCACATGATCGACCAGTTCTGGAGCCCGCGGGTCAACAAGCGTACCGACGAATGGGGCGGCAGCTTCGAAGGCCGGATGAAGTTCGGTCTGGAAGTGCTCAAGGCGGTCCGCGCCGAGGTTGGCCCGGACTTCTGTGTCGGCATGCGTATCTGCGGTGACGAATTCCACCCCGATGGCCTCAGCCACGAGGACATGAAGCAGATCGCCCAGTACTACGACGCCACCGGCATGGTGGACTTCTTCGGCGTGATCGGTTCGGGCTGCGACACCCACAACACCCTGGCCAACGTCATCCCGAACATGAGCTATCCGCCGGAGCCGTTCCTGCACCTGGCGGCGGGCATCAAGGAGGTGGTGAAGGTTCCGGTGCTGCACGCGCAGAACATCAAGGACCCGAACCAGGCTACGCGCATCCTCGAAGGCGGCTACGTCGACATGGTCGGCATGACCCGCGCGCACATCGCCGACCCGCACCTTATCGCCAAGATCAAGATGGGCCAGATCGACCAGATCAAACAGTGCGTCGGCGCCAACTACTGCATCGACCGCCAGTACCAGGGCCTGGATGTGCTGTGCATCCAGAACGCCGCGACCTCCCGTGAATACATGGGCGTGCCGCACATCATCGAGAAATCCACAGGGGCCAAACGCAAGGTGGTGATCGTCGGTGCCGGCCCTGCCGGCATGGAAGCGGCGCGGGTTGCCGCCGAGCGTGGCCACGACGTGACCCTGTTCGAGAAGAAAGACCAGATCGGCGGGCAGATCACCACTGCCTCCAAGGCGCCGCAACGTGACCAGATCGCCGGCATCACCCGCTGGTATCAATTGGAGCTGGCGCGGCTGAAAGTCGACCTGCGCCTGGGCACTGCAGCCGATGCCGACACCATCATGGACCTGCGCCCGGACATCGTGGTGCTGGCAGTGGGCGGCCATCCTTTCGTCGAGCAGAACGAACACTGGGGCGCCGCCGAAGGGCTGGTGGTCAGCAGTTGGGACGTGCTCGACGGCAAGGTGGCGCCGGGCAAGAACGTGCTGGTCTACGACACCATTTGCGAATTCACCGGCATGTCAGTGGCCGACTTCCTCGCCGACAAAGGCAGCCAGGTGGAAATCGTCACCGACGATATCAAGCCTGGGGTCGCGATTGGCGGGACCTCGTTCCCCACGTACTACCGCAGCATGTACCCCAAGGAAGTGATCATGACCGGCGACCTGATGCTGGAAAAGGTCTACCGCGAGGGCGACAAGCTGGTGGCGGTGCTGGAGAACGAATACACCGGCGCCAAGGAAGAGCGGGTGGTGGACCAGGTGGTGATCGAGAACGGCGTGCGGCCTGACGAGGCGCTGTATTACGCGCTCAAGGAGGACTCGCGCAACAAGGGCCAGATCGACGTCGAAGCCCTGTTCGCCATCCAGCCGCAGCCGATCCTCAGCCAGCCGGGTTCGGGTTACCTGCTGTACCGCATCGGCGACTGTGTGGCCCAGCGCAATACCCATGCGGCGATCTATGACGCCTTGCGGCTCTGCAAGGACTTCTGATCGGGCGCGGGAGCGGGCTGTTCGGGGGCCGCGTTGCGGCCCATCGCGAGCAAGCTCGCTCCTACAGATAATCGGTGCGCCGCAGTTCTTGTAGGAGCGAGCTTGCTCGCGATGAGGCCGGCCCCATGCAACCACTCCAGTGGGAGCTTCCCATGCTGAACGTTCTTCTTCCCATCCTGCTGTTCGCCGCGCTCGGCCTGGCCGTGCTCGGCGCCGTGCGGCGGGTGCGCATGTGGCGCCAGGGGCGACCGTCGAAGGTCAACCTGCTGGCCGGCCTGCTGGCCATGCCGCGCCGCTATCTGGTCGATCTCCACCATGTGGTGGAGCGCGACAAGTACATGTCGAAAACCCACGTGGCCACCGCTGGCGGCTTCGTCCTGTCCGCCGTGCTGGCCATCGTCGTGCACGGTTTCGGCCTGCATAACCAGATCCTCGGCTACGCGCTGCTGGCCGCCACCGTCGTGATGTTCTGCGGCGCGCTGTTTGTCTTCAAACGCCGGCTCAACCCGCCCGCGCGGCTGTCGAAAGGCTCGTGGATGCGCCTGCCGAAAAGCCTGCTGGTGTTCTCCACCACCTTCTTCATCGCCACCTTGCCGGTGGCCGGGATCCTGCCGGAAGGTTTCGGTGGCTGGTTCGTGGTTGCCCTGCTCGGGCTGGGCGTTGTCTGGGGAGTGTCGGAGCTGTTCTTCGGCATGACCTGGGGCGGCCCGATGAAGCACGCCTTCGCCGGCGCCCTGCACCTTGCCTGGCACCGCCGCGCCGAACGCTTCGGCGGCGGCCGCTCCACCGGTCTCAAGCCGCTGGACCTGGAAGACCGCAGCGCGCCGCTCGGCGTGGAAAAACCCAAGGACTTCACCTGGAACCAGTTGCTCGGCTTCGACGCCTGCGTGCAGTGCGGTAAATGCGAAGCCATGTGCCCGGCTTTCGCCGCCGGCCAGCCACTGAACCCGAAAAAGCTGATTCAAGACATGGTCATCGGTCTGGCCGGTGGTACTGACGCGCAATTCGCCGGCAGCCCGTACCCAGGCAAAGCCATCGGCGAACACGGCGGCAATCCGCACCAGCCGATCGTCAACGGCCTGGTGGACGCCGAGACGCTGTGGTCCTGCACCACGTGTCGCGCCTGCGTCGAGGAATGCCCGATGATGATCGAGCACGTCGATGCCATCGTCGACATGCGCCGTTACCTGACCCTGGAAAAAGGCGCCACGCCGAACAAGGGCGCCGAAGTGCTGGACAACCTGATCGCCACCGACAACCCCGGCGGCTTCAACCCGGGCGGGCGGATGAACTGGGCCGCCGACCTCAACCTCAAGCTGCTGTCCGAGGTGAAGAGCACCGACGTGCTGTTCTGGGTCGGCGACGGCGCCTTCGACATGCGCAACCAGCGTACCCTGCGCGCCCTGGTCAAGGTGCTCAAAGCCGCCAACGTGGACTTCGCCGTGCTCGGCCTGGAAGAGCGCGACAGCGGTGACGTGGCGCGGCGCCTGGGTGACGAGGCGACCTTCCAGCAACTGGCCAAGCGCAATATCCAGACGATGGGCAAGTACCGCTTCCAGCGCATTGTCACTAGCGATCCGCACAGCTTCCATGTGCTGAAAAACGAATACGGCGCCTTCGGCGGCGACTATCAGGTGCAGCACCACAGCACCTACATCGCCGAACTGCTCGACGCCGGCAAACTCAACCTCGACGCCCACAAAGGCGGCAGTGTGACCTACCACGATCCGTGTTACCTCGGCCGCTACAACGGCGAATACGAGGCGCCGCGGCAGGTACTGCGCGCCCTTGGCATCGAGGTCAAGGAAATGGAGCGTTCCGGCTTCCGCTCGCGCTGCTGCGGCGGCGGTGGCGGTGCGCCGATCACCGACATTCCCGGCAAGCAGCGGATCCCCGACATGCGTATGGACGATATCCGCCAGACCGGTGCCGAAGTGGTGGCCGTGGGTTGCCCACAATGCACGGCGATGCTTGAAGGCGTGGTCGAACCCCGTCCGCTGATCAAGGACCTGGCCGAGCTGGTGGCCGACGCCCTGGTGGAAACCGAGGCGCCAAGCAAGCCGGCCGCGAACAAACGTGAACCCGCGGAGGTGCACTGATGAGCGACATTATCCGCCGCGACCCCCGTGCCGAATGGATCGCCCGTAACCGCCTGCACCCGCTGCACGCGGCCATGCAGGTGCAACAGACCACCTGGATGGGGCCCAACGGCGTCATTCGCAAGAACCCGCATGCAGTGGGCTTCATCGGCCCCAACGGTATCAAGCGCATCGACCGCAGCGGCGCCCAGCAGGGTGGCGCCAGCGGCAAGCGCAGCGCTGCGGCCGAAGTGCAGTTGCCGCTGCATCAGGTGCCGGCGCCGGCGTTCTACATTGCGGTGGTTCCGGACATGGTCGGCGGCCGCCTGAGCAGCCACGACCGCGACCTGCTCGGCCTGGCCCACAGCCTGGCCGGCAGCGACGGCGCGGTGCTGGCGGTGGTGTTCGGCGAGCAGAAGGAAAGCAACTTCGGCGGCAACGGCGTCGATCGCCTGTTGGTGATCGATGGCGACGAATTCCAGGGTTATGCACCGGAGCAACGTATCCAGGGCCTGCGGGCTGTGGATAACCAGCTCGGTCCACGCCATTGGTTGCTGCCTGACAGCCGTACCGGCGGCGGCGAACTGGGCCGGCGCTTTGCCGCGGCCCTGGGCGAACGCCCGGCCACACGCGTCTGGCAGGTCAAGGATGGCGTGAGCAGCGGCCGTGCCGGGGCCGGCCAGCAGGATCTGGTGCGCGCGTTGCCGCGGCTGATCCTGGCGTCGGCCGAGTGCGCCGAGCCAGTCAGCGAAACCCGTCATGAAGCCCTGCCGGTGGAGTTGTCCACAGGCGTGGCCCGTAGCCTGTCGCGGATCGAGGACCTCGGTCCGGTGGCCGTGGACCCGGCGGCGATAGCCATGGCCGAGGCCGAATTCATTGTTTCCGGCGGCAACGGCGTCAAGGACTGGGAACTGTTCCACCGCGCCACCGCTGCGCTCGGCGCCACTGAAGGCGCCTCGCGGGTGGCGGTGGACGACGGCTTCATGCCGCGCAATCGCCAGGTCGGTGCCACCGGTACCTGGGTCACTGCACGGGTTTATGTGGCGGTGGGCATCTCCGGGGCGATTCAGCACCTGCAAGGCATTGGCGCCTGCGACAAGGTGGTGGCCATCAACATGGACCCAGGTTGCGACATGATCAAACGGGCCGACCTGTCAGTGATCGGCGACAGCGCGGCAATCCTCCAGGCGCTGATCGAGGCTGTGGAAAACTTCCGCAACGGCGCCCGGCGCGACGCGGCATAAGGGCAGGGGACAGTTATGAACACGAAGGTCATCAGCCTGGTTTCGGTCGGCGCCCATCCTCTCTCGGGACGCAGCCGCCGCGCCGAACAGGACGCCCGCGCCGTGGAACTGGGCCTGCAACTGGCAGGCGAAGGCTTGCAGGTGCTGCACGCCGGCGACCCGCACGAAGACGCCTTGCGCGCCTATCTGGGCATGGGGCTGGCGCACCTGGATGTGCTGGAACAGCCCGCTGGCACCGATGTGCTCGGCGTGTTGGGCGATTATTTGCGCGATGCCGGCGCACAAGTGGTGCTGACCGGCAGCCAGGCGGAAACCGGCGAAGGCTCGGGCATGCTGCCGTACCTGCTGGCCGAGCGCCTGGGCTGGCCGCTGGTGGTGGGCCTGGCCGAGGTGGAATCCATCGACAACGGCACCGCCCAGGTGCTGCAGGCGCTACCGCGTGGTCAACGGCGCCGGCTCAAAGTGCGCCTGCCGTTTCTCGCCTCTGTGGATAACGCTGCACCCAAACCCCGGCAGACTGCATTCGGCCCGGCGCGGCGGGGTGTGTTGGCGGCGCGGGAAGTGGCGATTGTCGAGGATGAACTGCTCGCCAGCGCCGAACTGCAACCGGCCAAACCCCGGCCCAAGCGGCTCAAGGTGATCAAGGCGAAGAGCGGTGCCGACCGCATGAAAGCCGCGACGGCCAAGGCCAGCGGCGGCGGTGGGCAGGTGCTCAAGGATGTCAGCCCGCAGGCGGGCGCTGAGGCCATCATCAAGTTGCTGGTGGAGGAAGGCGTGCTGCGCTGAGCGGTTGTGCACAGAGGCTGTTGGCCTGACTGTGGATAAAGTGTTTGCTGTCCGCTGGAGGCCATGCGGGGCGGGGCTCTCAGAGAATTGGTCGAATTTTGATCAGTTTTCTGCGGCGGCCAGGCCGTGCGGGCCTTATCGCGACGGTTCGGCCCCCCAAAAAATACGTGGGTGGTACGTCTCGGCCTTGGTTGAATCCCCTCGCAGACAAAAACCAGCACTTGCCCACAATCCTTGTTAGCGCCTCTGTGGATAAACTGTTCTGTATCAATATAAATCCTTTAAATACAACAGCTTGTCGTTTTTGATCAAAAAACAACCAAACCCCGCCTTTCTCTCTCCGAATCCCCGTTAAAGCCCCAAAAACCGCAGCGTTGGCGAGTTATCCACTTCTGCTCTTCAGACGGGAAAAGTTCCACACATTCTCTGTTGGCCTGCTTGTGGATAAGGTGTTCGCCAACCGCTACACGCCTTTAATTCAAAGGCTTGTAGGGTTTTGATCGAAAAATAACCAAAACCCGCTTGTGAACAAAATCCAGCGCAAACGGGGTTTTCCACAGCGGTTGCCCACAATTGCTGTGAGTCGTCCTGTGGATAAAGTGTTCACCATCCCTCAATGGCCCAATGAACACGGGTGTTTGCGGTGGGTGATCAAAAAACATACAGGCCGTGGCATGTCATGTTGCCACCTGATAAAAATGCCAGTAGAGGGGCGGAAGCAGTCAGGCTAGCGTGTAGGTTGCCGATCGCCGGAATCTGGAGATTGTCCTCATGCCAAAGACTCTGCTCATAGCCCCTGATGTGCACAACACGCCCCTGGCCGAAGTTGGCCGTTCAGCACTGAACCCGGTGTTGCATACGCCCTATGGAGTGCAGAGTTCGGACGCACCCTTGGCGATCCGTATGGGTTTCAACGGTCAGTTCAGGGAGCCGCAGGGCTGGTATTGCCTGGGCAATGGGTATCGGGTGTACAACCCAGTACTGAAACGATTCCACAGTCCGGACCGCATCAGCCCGTTCGGCAAGGGGGGCATCAACCCTTATGCGTATTGCCAGGGAGATCCGGTCAACCATACCGATCCGACGGGGCAGTTCATTGAGTGGCTGGGCAGCAACCCGCTTCACAGCCTGGGCGTGAATATCGCACTGATGCTGGGCAACATCGTGACGACTATCCTGTCACCCGTAGGCGGTGCCGCGTTGTGGTCCACACGTTTTAGTCTGCTCGGTGCCACATTGGGTGCTGCGGGAGCCAGTATGCAGTTAGGCGGAATTCAGGCGGCAAAAGCGGTCTCGATTGCCGGCACCCTCGGTTCGTTGGCAGGTGCCAGCCTGCGCGTGGGGCTTGGCATTCAGACGATTTATGACAACCGCAACCTCGTTGGAATTCAAACGGCCGTTTCCAAGGGGATGAGAACCTTGTTTCTCGGGCCGGGTAAAGTGCCACCGGGCGCTACCGGTACACCTCCCCCTTCGCTTGCCTCTGCCGTTGCTGCGTCCACGATACGTCGCGCCTCGTCATCTTCTAGCGCCTCGTCATCTACTGCACCTACGATTAGGGCCGCCATGAACGAATGGAGTTTCGCAAGTACTCACTCCCAAATGAGTGTCCCAAGTATTCTGGACGGAGTTGCCGAGCCTGTTGGTATCAGGACGTGGATGTCGTTGGGGCCGTGGGGCTAGTGCACGTTTGTCGCCTTCCCTGGCAGCTGTGTGACCGGTACGACCCTGCTAAAAGCGTGAGTAGGACCTGCATGCACATGACGGTATTTTCGAAGACGGATCTGCCGACTGTTCCAAGGAGAAACCCATGAACCGCCTGGGACTTGCATCGGGTAGCACCGTACTCTTGGCCACTGACCGCAGTGGCAGCGTATTGGCCGAGAGCACGCCCGGGGCGATCAACCGAATCGCTTACAGCCCCTACGGCAGCCCGACCGCCAACCGCCCGCCGCAATCGCGTCTGGGCTTCAATGGCGAGTTCAGGGAACGACCACAGGGCTGGTATCACCTGGGCAATGGCCACCGCGTCTACAACCCGGTGTTGATGCGTTTCCACAGCCCGGACCGACTCAGTCCGTTTGCCGAGGGCGGGCTCAATCCCTATGCCTATTGCCTTGGCGATCCGCTGAATTACGTCGACCCGACCGGCCGTGCGGCTAGCTGGCATCACATTGTGACTGGCGTGACCATCGGAGTGGGGTTGGTGTTGGGGGTCAAAGCGATGTTTCTTCCCATGCTCGCGAAGATGGCGGCCAAGAAAAACATTGTCTGGCTGACGAGTTACTTCAATGCCAAGCCGCCCATTCTCAGCTCCACCTTGGGCGGCCTCGATCGCATCAACGCACTGGTCGGGATTGGAGGTGCGGTTCCGGGTTTTGCCGGGATCGGACTCAGTTCAACTGAACAACCTGCGGGGGTCATGAAAGACATCTCCACAGCGCTCATGATGGCCAGCACTGTCTTGGGGGCGCAACAGATCTTCGGGCGGGCGATTGTGCAACTCTATCCGGTCGTTCCCACGTCAGGACGTCTTTCGCGCGGAGCCAGGTGGATTCATGGCAGGCACAAAATTGAGGCTGCCAATACAGCAGGTATCAAAGGCACCTTGGCGGACGGTGCAGTTGGCGGCAATGCGAGCCGGGCGACTTCTGGACAACCTCCTGCTCCACCAAATCCCAGTCCGCGTACTTCGCCCTCACCGGTACCCCAGGGGCCTCAGCAAACGCCATTCAACCGAAACGCCACTGTTCGAAAAGCCCTGCGCGGTAATCACGCAGATTTAGAAGAGACAAGGGTCTGATGAGGCGAGTGCCCCAAGGGTGACCAACGAGCGCGCGGGGCGTACCCCGCGCGCCTGTCTCACTACACCGAAACATCCTTCAAATAAGGCGCCGGCTCCGCCCCCAGGTTCGCCAGCACGCGCTGGCTGTACCAGTCGATGAAGTTCACCACGCCAAATTCATAGGTCTTCGAATACGGCCCTGGCTGGTAGGCGGTGGAGTTGATGCCGCGCTGGTTTTCTTCGGCCAGGCGACGGTCCTGGTCGTTGGTGGCGTCCCAGACTTCACGCATGCGCTGCGGGTCGTAGTCCACCCCTTCGACGGCGTCCTTGTGCACCAGCCACTTGGTGGTGACCTTGGTTTCCTGGGCGCTGATCGGCCACACGGTGAAGACGATCATGTGATCGCCCATGCAGTGGTTCCACGAGTGCGGCAGGTGCAGGATGCGCATCGAGCCGAGGTCGGGGTTCTGGATGCGACCCATGAGTTTCTGGCACGCCTGCTTGCCATCCATAGTCATCGACACGGTGCCTTTGAGCAGCGGCATACGCACGATGCGGTTACGCAGGCCATGGCTCTTGTGCAGGTACGGGATCTTCTCGGCGTCCCAGGCGGCGGCGGACGCGGCCACATGGTCCTTGAACGACTGGGTGGCACGCGGGTCGTTGGTGTCATCCCACTCCAGCAGGGTGTTGAGCAGTTCCGGGTGCGAACCACTGCAGTGGTAGCACTCGCGGTTGTTTTCCAGCACCAGTTTCCAGTTGGCCTTTTCCATCAGGGTGGTCTGCACCGCCACCTTGGTGTTCTCCATGTCGTACGGTTCCATGTAGTGCGCCAGGGTGGCGAGGAACTCGTCGATGGCCGGCGGGTTCTTCGCCAGGCTGATGAAGATGTAGCCGCCCGCGACCTTCACATGCACAGGCTTGAGCCCGTACTGCTTCATGTCGAAATCGGCGCCCATTTCGGTGCCGGCAAACAGCAGTCGGCCGTCCAGTTCGTAGGTCCACTGGTGATACGGGCAGACCAGCTTCGCCACCTTGCCCTTGTCGCTGGTGCACAGGCGCGAGCCGCGGTGCCGGCAGACGTTATGGAACGCGTGGACCTGACCCTCGGCACCGCGCACCACCATGATCGGGTTCTTGCCGATTTCCAGCGTGAGGAAGTTGCCCTTGGCCGGGATCTCGCAGGTCATGCCGGCGATCAGCCATTCCTTGTGGAAGATCTCCTGCATGTCGATTTCGAACAGGCGCTCGTCGGTATAGAACGGTTGTGGCAGGGAGTAGGTGCGCTCGCGTTTCTGCAGCATCTCGGCAGTGGCCTTGCGTGCAGGTTCCAGCGGGTCGCCCAGGCTCAGGGTGGTGGTAGCGTCCATCGTGTCGGTCCTCATGGCCTGTCCGGCCGGCGAAAGTGGCTAATCGTTGTTATGCGACGCAAGGCAATGACTGCGGGATCATTTGCGACGGAGTGTGCGTCCGGGCACGCCACGAACCATATCCATGGGCGACATGGCCGAATCCGTTTCCGACGAGCAAGCCCTTGCTGCCGGGGGCTGGTCGCGATAAGCACGCCGATGTCGTGAATGGGTAAGTGGGACGCTCGCGGCTTGCGCATTATCGTGGCCATAGAGCCGCAGTCGGCCGTGGAGACGAAGAGCATGTCCAATCCCTTTCTGAATCCGGTGACCACCCAGACCTGGGCCAACGGTCGCCATATCGTGCGTTGTGTCAAAGTGATCCAGGAGACCTGGGACGTTCGCACCTTCTGCTTCATGGCCGACCAGCCGATCATGTTCTTCTTCAAGCCGGGCCAGTTCGTCACCCTGGAGCTGGAAATCGAAGGCCAGCCGGTGATGCGTTCCTACACCATTTCCAGCTCGCCGTCGGTGCCCTACAGCTTCTCGGTCACCATCAAGCGCGTCCCCGGCGGCAAGGTCTCCAACTACCTGCACGACACCTTGCACGAAGGCCAGGAACTGGCGGTGCACGGTCCGGTCGGGCTGTTCAACGCCATCGACTTCCCCAGCCCGAAAGTGCTCTACCTCAGCGGTGGCGTCGGCATCACCCCGGTGATGTCCATGGCCCGCTGGTTCTACGACACCAACGGCAATGTCGACATGGTCTTCGTCCACAGCGCCCGTTCGCCCAAGGACATCATTTACCACCGCGAGCTGGAGCACATGGCGTCGCGGATCGACAACTTCAGCTTGCACATCATTTGCGAGAAGCACGGCCTGGGCGAGCCCTGGGCCGGCTATCGCGGCTACCTGAACCACAAGCTGCTGGAACTTATCGCGCCTGATTTCATGGAGCGAGAGATCTTCTGCTGCGGCCCGACGCCGTACATGACTGCGGTCAAGCGCCTGCTCGAAGCCGCCGGCTACGACATGCGCCGGTATCACGAGGAGTCGTTCGGCGCGACGCCGCCGGAAGCCAAGGCCGACGCAGTGGAGCATGCCGAACAGGCGGCCGAAGCGGCGGAAGAAGTGGAAGCCAGCGACCTGCACCTGGTGGAGTTCACCGCCACCGGCAAGAGCAGCCGCATTGCCCCCGGCGAGACGGTACACGCCGCAGCGGCGAAGGTCGGGCTGATGATTCCCAAGGCCTGTGGCATGGGCATCTGTGGCACCTGCAAGGTGCTCAAGCTGGGCGGCGAAGTGGAGATGGAGCACAACGGCGGCATTACCGACGAGGACGTGGCCGAGGGCTATATCCTGTCGTGCTGCAGCGTGCCGAAAGGGGATGTGCGGATCGAGTACTGAGGTCGGGCGTCACGAATGGAACTGGCGCTCAATCCAGAGCGCCAGCAATGCAAAGCCCGCGAGTGCCAGCCCGCGGGCTTTTTCATTCAGGCGCCAACCCGCCAGCACCGCGTGGGCGTGGGTCGCCATGGAGCCGACCATCGCTAGCGCGCCCAGCAGCACTGCGAGGCTGCCCAGCCCCGGATAGAACCGCTCGCCCACCAGGCGCAGGCTGACGACGGTATCCACCGCCGGAATGGCCGAGGCCATCAGTGCGCCCAACGACATCAGCCAGAGCCCGGGCAGCGCGATGCCGAGGTAATGCGGCGTGCCTTTGCTGGCGAGCGGTGTGAGGCTGATCTGCCAGAGCGCCGCCGCTACCGCCTGGAGCACGAATGCCGACCAGGAGAATTGCAACTGGCGCTGCGCCGTGTCCGTTTCCAGCAACAACATCGCGCCCATCGTCAGCAGGCCGAACACCAACGCCAGCAGCGGCGCGAGGATGACTTGCACGCGGCACAGCAGCGTCGGGCCGATAAACGCGGCCAGCGCCGCCAACATCAGCGCCAGGGCTTGCCAGTTGACGGGTGTGCCGGGCAGCAGGTGAATCGCCACGCGAGAGAGGGTTTCCAGATTCAGGACATGCAGCAGCAGGGCGATCGGCAGCAGGAGGATTGCGCAGCGCAGGGATCGGCACAGGGCGGGAGCCAGGCTACCGAGCAATACGGCAGGGATGATCGCCAGCAGCGATTGCCAGAGCGACAGGCCTTGCAGCGGGCCGAGAAAGCCAATCGCAAGGGGTACGGGGAGAAAGTGGCTGGCGAACCAGAAGGCGGCGGTCTGAGAGGGCGCGCGACACGTGCTGTCGGACGATTCTTGGAGCAGGCTGGCTTGAGCCTCGTTCATGGGCGATCCGGCGTTCGGAAGAGGTCTGGACGCCGAGAGGTTAGGGACTGGTCGGAATGTTCACAGGGGGAAATTGCATCAAATCATGCGAGGGGAGAAGGGGGGGATGACGGCGGAATCAGGGGTTTCCGGGGGATTTAGGCGGGATTTGTAGGACAGGGGCGTTGATGCGGTTTGGTGCTGGCGCGGGTGGCGGTAGGTTAAGTCGCTAAGAGTTGAGTTTTGTAGGTGGATTCTTGGTGGTGCTGTCCAGATTACGGGTGACGTGGTTTCGCGACGGTTCGGCGTCCCGACACGCTCGCTCGTTCAGGGTACAGGGATGTGCGAAGCCTTCAGGGGCGGCGTACCGCCCCGAAGACCAGGATCAGATCCTGAAGCGACCCACCAGGTTGTTCAGGTCCACCGCCAGGCGCGACAGCTCGGCGCTGGCCGCGCTGGTCTGGTGTGCACCAGTGGCCGACTGCACCGACAGGTCGTTGATGTTCACCAGGTTGCGGTCCACTTCGCGGGCGACCTGCGCCTGCTCCTCGGCGGCGCTGGCGATCACCAGGTTGCGCTCGTTGATCTGCGCTACCGCGCCGGTGATGGTTTCCAGCGCCATGCCGGCGCCACGGGCGATGCTCAAGGTTGACTCGGCGCGCTCGGTGCTGTTGCGCATCGAGCTGACGGCCTGTTCGGTGCCGCCCTGGATGCTGCCGATCATCCGCTCGATCTCGGCGGTGGACTGCTGGGTGCGGTGGGCGAGGGCGCGGACTTCATCGGCGACCACCGCGAAACCACGGCCGGCTTCACCGGCACGCGCCGCTTCGATCGCCGCGTTGAGGGCCAGCAGGTTGGTCTGGTCGGCCAGGCCGCGGATCACGTCCAGCACCTTGCCGATGTCGCGCGATTGTTCGGCCAGGTTGCCCACCAGCACCGAGGTGCTCTGCACATCGTTGCTCATGCGCTCGATGGCGCTGACGGTTTCCATGACCAGGTCACGGCCGTCGCCGGCGGAGCGGGTGGCTTCCTGCGACGCTTCGGAGGTGCTCACCGCATTGCGCGCCACTTCCTCGACGGCGCTGGTCATCTCGGTCACGGCGGTAGCCGCCTGCTCGATTTCGTTGTTCTGCTGTTGCAGGCCGCGGGCGCTTTCCTCGGTGACGCTGTTCAGCTCTTCAGCCGCCGACGCCAGTTGCGTGGCCGAGCCGGAAATCTGCTGCAAGGTGTCACGCAACTGCTCCTGCATCTGCGCGATGGCACGTTGCAGGCGTGCGGCTTCGTCTTTGCCTTCCGGGTGGATGACGTGGGTCAGGTTGCCTTCGGCAATCTTCTCGGCCACGCCCAGCACGTCTTCGATCGGCTTGACGATGCTGCGGGTCAGCAGCACGGCGCAGAGGAAGGTCAGCACCGTCGCCGCGACCAGCAGGGCGATGACCAGGCTGAACGCGGATTCATACTCGTTGGTGGCCGCCTGGTTGAAGTCGCGGGTCTGCTCGGTGTTGATCTTGATCAGCTTGTCCAGGAGCGCGGTGACCTGCTCCATGTTCTGCAGCAAATCGCGGTTGATCATGTCGCGCAGGGCCGGCAGGTCGCCGCTCTGCGACAACTGGCGCATGCGGGTTTCGAGCTGGCGGTACTGGCCGAGCACCTGTACGTACTGGTTGTATGTGGCGCGCTCTTCATCGGCGGCAATCAGCGGCTCGTAGATCTTGCGCTGGGCATCGATCTGCTCGTTGCGCTGGTCGAGTTGAGTGAGGGTGGTCTGCAGCAGGTCCGGCTCGCGGTTGATCATCAGGCGGTAGGACAGCGTGCGCAGGCGCAGGGTCATCAGGCTGATCTGGTCCAGGCTCTTGATGCTCGGCACCGTGACGCTTTCGATGTTCGCGCCGGCCTCGCGGATCTTGCTCATCTGGTTGAGGGCAAAGATGCCCAGAGTCAGCATCAGCGCGCCGATCAGCGCGAACCCCAGCAGTGCTCGCGGGGCAATATTCATGTTGCGTAGGGACATGGGTCGGATCCGAGTCAAGAAGGGACGCGATCCATGCGCCTGTTTTGGAGGAGTACTACTTGCCTATCGGTAAACGCGGGCTGGACTTGAGGTTTTGTCTGACAAAATATGAGCCGCCCATCGTCTTTCATGTAGGGGTTGTCCGACCAAATGCGGGAACCGGATGACCTATATCAGGTCAATGTGCACCAACGCGGGGCTCTGGCCCCGATATCTCTGGCGGGCATGTCGAGATTTCTTTATCGTGTGCGCCCCCCGCAATCACCCCCGAGAAGGCAATCATGTTGGACACCACTCTGAGTCAACTGGAACAACTGGTCGGCGAGCTGCTGCAAAAGAATCAGCAACTGGCCGAGCGCAATGCACAACTGGACACCGAGCTGAGCCAGGCCAAGGACGAGAACGAAAGCCTGCAACTGAGCCTGATGGAACAGGAAGACAAGAATGGCGCCACCACCGCACGCCTGCAGGCGCTGATCGAGCGTGCCAGCGCGGGTGCTGTTAGCGCATGAACGAGACCGCGCAGACGATCAATGTCGTCTCGATCATGGGCAACGACTACTCGATCAAGGCCCCGGAAGGCCAGGAGCACGTGCTCCACGAGGCGGTCCGGATGCTCAAGGCTTCCCTGGCCGATACCAAGCGCAATTACCCGTCGCTGATTGGTGACAAGTTGCTGGTTCTCGCGGCCCTGAACCTGTGCTCGCGACAGATCGAACTGCAGCAGTCGCACCAGCAGGCCCTCGACCGTTATCAAGAGCAAGTCAGCGCCACGGTCGACGCCATCTCCCAGGCCATCGTCAACAGTTGATCGCCTTGTGTGGGAGCGTTCCGGCTCCCACACCTACATCCCTTTCCCTCGTGTTTTTCAGTCCGACCTTACATTCGTGAGGGGCATTGTGCTGCTCGTATGGAATTATTGGATACCAATGTGTATACAATTGGCCTGTCATTTGCAGTACAGGTCTTATTTCTCCGAGGGAACTCCATGCACTTCTGGCGGCGCAGTATCCAGTGGCAACTGATCACAAGCATGGGCGCAGCCCTGTTGGTGAGCATTCTGATCGTGGTCGGTATCTACACGGTGGCGGTCAACCGGTTGACCGAGCGTTACCTGGTCGACACGGCATTGCCGGCCAGCATTGAGGCGATTCGTAACGACATCGAGCGGATGCTCAGCCGGCCCCTGACCGCGGCCGCCGACATTGCCCACAACACCTATCTGCGCGACTGGCTCGCCGCTGGCGAGGAACCTGCCGGGGCGCCGGCAGTGGTCGAGTACCTGGAAATCATGCGCGAGAAGAACCAGGCCTTCACGTCGGTGTTCGTCTCCACCGACACCAACCACTACTACAACGAGAAGGGCCTGGACCGGACTCTGAGCCGCAACAATCCGGCGGATAAATGGTTCTTCGGATTCGTCGATAGTGGCAACAATCGCATGCTCAATATCGATACCGATGGCGCCACCGGCGAGTTGGCGCTGTTCATCGACTACCGGATCGAGAAGGCCGGCAAGCTGGTGGGCATCGGCGGGCTTGGCCTGCGCATGACCGAGATGTCCGAACTGATCCACAACTTCAGCTTCGGCGAGCGCGGGCGGGTGATGTTGGTGCGCGGCGATGGCCTGATCCAGGTGCATCCGCAGAACGAGCATGGCGGCAAGCGGCAGTTGTCCGAGCAGATTGGCGAGGCCGCAGCGCAGGCGATCCTGGCGAAAACCGAGGGTTTGCAGAGCAGCCGCTTCGAGCGTGACGGCGAGCGCTATCTGGCCTTGAGCCTGCCACTGCGCGACTTGAACTGGCGCCTGGTGGCCGAGGTGCCGGAGTCGCAGATTTACGGGCAGATGCATGACGCGGTCTGGCTGACCTCATTGATCGGCGGCGCCGTGGCCTTGCTCTCGCTGCTGCTGGTGGTGCTGCTGGCGCGGGGCATCGCGCGGCCGATTCGCCAGGTGACCGACGCGCTGATCGCCATCGGCGATGGCGGCGGCGACCTCAGTCACCGCCTCGACGAAAGCCGCCGTGACGAACTGGGCGACCTGGCCCGGGGCTTCAACCGCTTCCTCGATGGCCAGCGCAACCTGATCGGCGAAGTCCTGCGCACCAGCGAGCAGTTGCGCAAGGCGGTCGGGCAGGTGATCCATGTGGTGGTCAGCACCGCCGATCGCTCGCTCAAGCAGCAGGAAATGACCGAAATGGTCGCCACTGCCGTGCACCAGATGGGCCTGACCGTGCAAGAAATCGCGCAGAACGCCGGCGACGCGGCGCATGCCTCGCAGACCGCCCGCGACGAAGCCTTGCAGGCGCGGGACGTGGTGCAGCGCTCGATTGCGCATATCGAAGGAATGTCCGGCGAGATCGGCACGGCAGCGGATGCGGTGAGTGAACTGGCCGAGGAAGTGGCGTCCATCGACAAGGTGCTGGCGGTGATCCGCAGCATTTCCGAACAGACCAACCTGCTGGCGCTCAATGCCGCCATCGAGGCGGCGCGGGCCGGGGAAATGGGCCGCGGCTTTGCTGTGGTGGCGGATGAAGTCCGCACCCTGGCGCAACGTACCCAGGTCTCGACCGGGGAAATCCAGCAGATGATCCAGCGCCTCAAACAAGGCACCGGCACCGCAGTGGCCTCGATGCATGCCGGGCAGACAGCGACGGGGACGGGGGTCGAGTCGAGTCAGCTCACGGGTGATTCATTGACCACCATCACCGGGCAGGTGGAGCGCATTAGCGACATGAACCTGCAGGTAGCGACGGCGACTGAAGAACAGTCGGCGGTGACCGAGGAGATCAACCGCAACGTGCAGGGGATTTCCGACCTGGCGCGGACGACGGCGACGGAAGTGGAGGCGTGCCGGAAGGATTGCGAGGCGTTGCAGCGGTTGGCCGATGATCTGGCCAAGCAGATGGGTGGATTCAAGCTCTAGATTGCAGGCCCTTCGCGAGCGAGCTCGCTCCTACAGATTGCGCCGATCCTGTAGGAGCGAGCTTGCCCGCGAAGGGCTGCACATGATCAGACGCCCATCACCGCCCGAATATCCGCCGCCAACTCCCGCACCCGCGCCTCTTCGGTATCCCAGGAACACATGAATCGCGCCCCGCCGCTGCCGATGAAGGTGTAGAACCGCCAGCCTTTATTACGCAGCTTTTCCAGTGCCGGCTCCGGCATCTGCAGGAATACGCCGTTGGCTTCCACCGGGAACATCAGTTCAACCCCCGGCACGTCCGCCACCAGGCTGCTGAGCAACTGCGCGCAGTGGTTGGCATGGGTGCCGTGGCGCAGCCAGGCGCCGTTCTCCAGCAGGCCGACCCACGGCGCCGACAGGAAGCGCATTTTCGACGCCAGTTGCCCGGCCTGTTTGCAGCGGTAGTCGAAGTCTTCGGCCAGCTTGTGGTTGAAGAACAGGATCGCCTCACCGACCGCCATGCCGTTCTTGGTGCCGCCGAAGCACAGCACGTCGATCCCGGCTTTCCAGGTCAGCTCGGCCGGCGAGCAGCCGAGGAAGGCGCAGGCGTTGGTGAAGCGCGCGCCGTCCATGTGCAGGTTCAGGCCCAGTTCCTTGCAGGTTTCGCTGATCGCCTTGAGTTCTTCGGGGCGGTACACGCTGCCGACTTCGGTGGCCTGGGTGATGGTGACCACGCGCGGCTTGGGGTAGTGGATGTCCTGGCGCTTGAGCGCGACTTCGCGGATCGATTCCGGGGTCAGCTTGCCGTTCTCGCTACGGGCGGTGAGCAGTTTGGATCCGTTGGAGAAGAACTCCGGCGCGCCGCATTCGTCGGTCTCGACGTGGGCGGTCTCGGAGCAGATCACGCTGTGGTAGCTCTGGCACAACGACGACAGCGCCAGCGAGTTGGCCGCGGTGCCGTTGAAGGCGAAGAACACCTCGCAGTCGGTTTCGAACAACTGGCGGAAATGGTCGGAGGCGCGGGCCGTCCACTGGTCGTCGCCGTAGGCGCGTTCATGGCCGTGATTGGCCTTTTCCATGGCGGCCCAGGCCTCGGGGCAGATGCCGGAATAGTTGTCGCTGGCGAATTGTTGGCTTTGTTCTGTCATGGCGCGAGTCCTGTGAGCGAGGCAGGGGAGCACTCTAATGCATCGATTAAGCAGTTGCCTATACAACCTGATTCTTGTGTCGTTTTTGGGGCCTCATCGCTGGCAAGCCAGCTCCCACAAGGACTGCATGCACCACACCTGTGGGAGCTGGCTTGCCAGCGATGAGGCCCCCAACCCACCGACTATCGCAAACAAGACAAAACAATGTCGTAAACGCACCTTTCCGTGGCGTGCGCAGGCATCTGGCCTGCGGGGCCCGGCCATACCATCGCTGCAAAGGATGCCGTCAATGCCACGGCGCCCGCCTACAAGACCTATGCCGCTGCCGGGAGAGATGCGATGTTCAGCAAGCAAGACCAGATTCAAGGTTATGACGATGCACTGCTGGCGGCGATGAATGCCGAAGAGCAACGTCAGGAAGATCACATCGAGCTGATCGCTTCCGAAAACTACACCAGCAAGCGGGTGATGCAGGCCCAGGGCAGCGGCCTGACCAACAAGTACGCCGAAGGCTATCCTGGCAAGCGCTACTACGGCGGCTGCGAACACGTCGACAAGGTCGAGGCGCTGGCCATCGAGCGCGCCAAGCAACTGTTCGGTGCCGACTACGCGAACGTCCAGCCGCACTCCGGCTCTTCCGCCAACAGCGCCGTCTATCTCGCCCTGCTGCAAGCCGGCGACACCATCCTCGGCATGAGCCTGGCCCACGGCGGTCACCTGACCCACGGCGCCAAAGTGTCGTCCTCGGGCAAGCTGTACAACGCCGTTCAATACGGCATCGACACCAACACCGGCCTGATCGATTACGACGAAGTCGAGCGCCTGGCCGTCGAGCACAAGCCGAAGATGATCGTTGCCGGCTTCTCCGCTTATTCCAAGACCCTCGATTTCCCGCGCTTCCGCGCCATCGCCGACAAGGTCGGTGCGCTGCTGTTCGTCGACATGGCCCACGTCGCCGGCCTGGTTGCCGCCGGCCTGTACCCGAACCCGCTGCCGTTCGCCGACGTGGTCACCACCACCACCCACAAGACCCTGCGCGGTCCGCGTGGCGGCCTGATCCTGGCCAAGGCCAACGAAGAGATCGAGAAAAAGCTCAACGCCGCGGTCTTCCCCGGCGCGCAAGGCGGCCCGCTGATGCACGTCATCGCCGGCAAGGCCGTGTGCTTCAAGGAAGCGCAGGAGCCCGGCTTCAAGACCTACCAGCAGCAGGTTATCGATAACGCCCAGGCCATGGCTGGCGTGTTCATCAAGCGTGGCTACGATGTAGTGTCCGGCGGTACCGACAACCACCTGTTCCTGGTCAGCCTGATCCGTCAGGGCCTGACCGGCAAAGAGGCCGATGCCGCCCTTGGCCGCGCCCATATCACCGTCAACAAGAACGCCGTGCCGAACGACCCGCAATCGCCGTTCGTGACCTCGGGCCTGCGTATCGGCACCCCGGCCGTCACCACGCGCGGCTTCAAGGTCGCCCAGTGTGTGGAACTGGCTGGCTGGATCTGCGACATCCTCGACAACCTCGGCGACGCCGATGTGGAAGCCGATGTGGCGCGCAACGTGTCGGCACTGTGTGCGGACTTCCCGGTTTACCGCTGAGTGGAGTAACAGACCATGCAACGCTATTCGGGCTTCGGCCTCTTCAAACACTCCCTCAGCCACCACGAAAACTGGCAGCGCATGTGGCGCACGCCGACCCCGAAAAAGGTCTATGACGTGGTCATCGTCGGCGGTGGCGGCCACGGCCTGGCCACGGCCTACTACCTGGCCAAGGAACACGGCATCACCAACGTCGCAGTGGTCGAAAAGGGCTGGCTGGGCGGCGGCAACACCGCCCGCAACACCACCATCGTCCGCTCCAACTACCTGTGGGATGAATCGGCGCACCTCTACGAGCACGCGATGAAACTCTGGGAAGGCCTGTCGCAGGACATCAACTACAACGTGATGTTCTCCCAGCGCGGCGTCTACAACTTGTGCCACACCCTGCAGGACATGCGTGACTCCGAACGTCGGGTCAGCGCCAACCGCCTCAACGGCGTGGACGGCGAGCTGCTCAACGCCAAGCAGGTGAGCGACGAGATTCCGTACCTCGACTGCACCAAGAACACCCGCTATCCGATCATCGGCGCCACTGTGCAACGGCGCGGCGGCGTGGCCCGTCACGACGCCGTGGCCTGGGGCTTCGCCCGTGCCGCCGACGCCCTGGGCGTGGACCTGATCCAGCAGACCGAGGTCATCGGTTTCCGCAAGGAAAACGGCGCCGTCATCGGTGTCGAAACCAACAAGGGCTTTATCGGCGCCAAGCGCGTTGGTGTGGTCACCGCCGGTAACTCCGGGCACATGGCGGGCCTGGCCGGCTTCCGCCTGCCGGTCGAATCGCATCCGCTGCAAGCGCTGGTGTCCGAGCCGATCAAGCCGATCATCGACAGCGTGATCATGTCCAACGCCGTGCACGGCTACATCAGCCAGTCGGACAAGGGCGACCTGGTCATCGGCGCCGGTATCGACGGCTGGGTCGGCTACGGCCAGCGCGGCTCGTACCCGGTCATCGAACACACCCTGCAGGCGATCGTCGAGATGTTCCCGATCCTCTCCCGCGTGCGCATGAACCGCCAGTGGGGCGGCATCGTCGACACCACCCCCGACGCCTGCCCGATCATCTCCAAGACCCCGGTCAAGAACATGTTCTTCAACTGCGGTTGGGGCACCGGCGGCTTCAAGGCGACCCCGGGTTCGGGCAACGTCTTCGCCGCGAGCCTGGCCAAGGGCGAAATGCACCCGCTGGCCAAACCGTTTTCCATCGACCGTTTCCACAACGGCGCCCTGATCGACGAACACGGCGCAGCCGCCGTCGCCCACTAACAGGAGAAATCATCATGTTGCACATCTTCTGTCCACACTGCGGCGAACTGCGCTCCGAGGAAGAATTCCACGCGGCCGGCCAGGCTCACATCCCGCGTCCGCTGGACCCGAACGCCTGCACTGACGAACAGTGGGGCGACTACATGTTCTTCCGCGACAACCCGCGCGGCCTGCACCACGAGTTGTGGATCCACGCCGCCGGCTGCCGCCAGTACTTCAACGCCACGCGCGACACCGTGACCTACGAGATCCTGGAAACCTACAAGATCGGCAGCAAGCCACAGGTCACCGGTAAAGGCACCGCCCCGCAGTTGGTCGCCAACGGCCAGGGAGAAAAGGTATGAGCCAGGTTTATCGCCTTTCCAGCGGCGGTCGCATCGACCGCAGCACCGTGTTGAGCTTCACCTTCAACGGCCAGACCTACCAGGGCTATGCCGGCGACAGCCTGGCCGCCGCGCTGCTGGCCAACGGTGTCGATATCATCGGGCGCAGCTTCAAGTATTCGCGTCCCCGCGGGATCATCGCGGCCGGCTCCGAAGAGCCGAACGCCATCCTGCAGATCGGCGCCAGCGAAGCCACCCAGATCCCCAACGTGCGTGCTACCCAGCAGGCGCTGTATGCCGGCCTGGTCGCGACCAGCACCAACGGCTGGCCGAGCGTGAACAACGACGTCATGGGGATTCTCGGCAAGGTCGGCGGCAAGCTGATGCCGCCGGGCTTCTACTACAAGACGTTCATGTACCCGCAGTCGTTCTGGATGACCTACGAGAAGTACATCCGTAAAGCCGCCGGCCTTGGCCGCGCGCCGCTGCAGAACGACCCGGACACCTACGACTACATGAACCAGCACTGCGACGTGCTGGTGGTGGGCGCCGGCCCTGCCGGCCTGGCCGCAGCCCTCGCTGCTGCGCGCAGCGGGGCGCGGGTGATCCTCGCCGATGAACAGGAAGAATTCGGCGGCAGCCTGCTGGACAGCCGCGAAAGCCTCGACGGCAAACCGGCGACCGATTGGGTCGCCGCAGTGGTCGCCGAGCTGAAGAGCCTGCCGGAAGTCACCCTGCTGCCACGCTCCACGGTCAACGGCTACCACGACCACAACTTCCTGACGATCCACGAACGCCTCACCGATCACCTCGGTGACCGTGCGCCGATCGGCCAGGTCCGCCAGCGTATGCACCGCGTCCGCGCCAAGCGCGTGGTACTGGCGACCGGCGCTCACGAGCGTCCGCTGGTTTACGGCAACAACGACGTGCCGGGCAACATGCTCGCCGGTGCCGTCTCCACCTACGTGCGTCGCTACGGCGTAGCGCCGGGCCGCAAGCTGGTGCTGTCGACCAACAACGATCACGCCTACCGCGTTGCCCTCGACTGGCACGACGCCGGCCTGCAAGTGGTCGCCGTTGCCGATGCGCGGCACAACCCGCGTGGCTCGCTGGTGGAAGAAGCCCGTGCCAAAGGCATCCGCATCCTGACCTCCAGCGCCGTGGTCGAGTCCCGTGGCAGCAAGCGCGTCACCGGTGCGCGGGTCGCGGCCATCGACGTCAAAGCGCACAAAGTCACCAGCCCCGGCGAATGGCTGGATTGCGATCTGGTTGCCACGTCCGGCGGCTACAGCCCGGTGGTTCACCTGGCCTCGCACCTGGGCGGCAAGCCGATCTGGCGCGAAGACATCCTCGGCTTCGTGCCGGGCGAAGCGCCGCAGAAGCGCGTGTGCGTGGGCGGCATCAACGGCGTGTTCGCCCTTGGTGATGCCCTGGCCGACGGTTTCGCAGGCGGCGCCCGCGCCGTGACCGAAGCCGGCTTCAAGGCTGGCACGGCAACCCTGCCCAAAGCCCTGGTCCGCCAGGAAGAAGCGACCCTGGCACTGTTCCAGGTGCCGCATGACAAGAACACCGCGCGGGCGCCGAAGCAATTCGTCGACCAGCAGAACGACGTTACCGCCGCCGCCATTGAACTGGCGACCCGCGAAGGCTTCGAGTCGGTCGAGCACGTCAAGCGCTACACCGCGCTGGGCTTCGGTACCGACCAGGGCAAGCTGGGCAACGTCAACGGCCTGGCCATCGCCGCCCGTTCGCTGGGCATCGGCATCCCGGAAATGGGCACCACCATGTTCCGCCCCAACTACACGCCGATCACCTTCGGCGCCGTGGCGGGCCGGCATTGCGGTCACCTGTTCGAGCCTGTGCGCTTCACCGCGCTGCATGCCTGGCATGTGAAGAACGGCGCCGAGTTCGAAGACGTCGGCCAGTGGAAACGGCCGTGGTACTTCCCGCGTGCCGGCGAAGACATCCACGCTGCCGTCGCCCGTGAATGCAAGGCCGTGCGCGACAGCGTGGGCCTGCTGGACGCCTCGACCCTGGGCAAGATCGACATCCAGGGCCCGGATGCCCGCGAGTTCCTCAATCGCATCTACACCAACGCCTGGACCAAGCTCGACGTGGGCAAGGCCCGCTACGGCCTGATGTGCAAGGAAGACGGCATGGTCTTCGACGACGGCGTGACCGCCTGCGTCGGCGACAACCACTTCATCATGACCACCACCACCGGCGGCGCGGCCCGCGTGCTGCAATGGCTGGAGATCTACCAGCAGACCGAATGGCCAGACCTGAAGGTGTACTTCACTTCGGTCACCGACCACTGGGCGACCCTGACCCTGTCCGGGCCGAACAGCCGCAAGCTGCTGGCCGAGGTCAGCGACATCGACCTGGACAAGGACGCCTTCCCGTTCATGAGCTGGAAGGAAGGCCAGGTCGGCGGCGTGCCGGCGCGGGTGTTCCGTATTTCCTTCACCGGCGAGCTGTCGTACGAAGTGAACATCCAGGCCAACTACGCCATGGGCGTCCTGGAAAAAATCGTCGAGGCCGGCAAAAAGTACAACCTGACCCCGTATGGCACCGAGACCATGCACGTCCTGCGGGCCGAGAAGGGCTTCATCATCGTCGGCCAGGATACTGACGGCTCGATGACCCCGGACGACCTCAACATGAGCTGGTGCGTGGGCCGCAACAAGCCGTTCTCGTGGATCGGCCTGCGTGGCATGAACCGCGAAGACTGCGTGCGCGAGAACCGCAAGCAACTGGTGGGCCTCAAGCCGGTCGACCCGACCAAATGGCTGCCGGAAGGCGCGCAACTGGTGTTCGACCCGAAACAGTCGATCCCGGTGGCGATGGTTGGTCACGTCACCTCCAGCTACGCCGCCAACTCGCTGGGTTATTCCTTCGCCATGGGTGTGGTCAAGGGTGGCCTCAAGCGCATCGGCGAACGGGTGTATTCGCCCCAGGCGGATGGCAGCGTGATCGAGGCGGAAATCTGCTCCTCGGTGTTCTTCGATCCGAAGGGTGAGCGGCAGAACGTTTGAGGCTTCGCGAGCAAGCTCGCTCCTACAAGAGCGGCTCGTTCCTCTGTAGGAGCGAGCTTGCTCGCGATGGGCTGCACAGCAGCCCCAAACCGGTTTCCAGAATTCAGGCAGGTATAAAAAGATGAGCGCCATCAACGTCTACGAGCAACGCCCCGGCAACGACGCCAAGGCCGAGTCGCCGCTGCACCACGCCGACCTGTCCAGCCTGGTCGGCAAGGGTCGCAAGAACGCCGGGGTGACCCTGCGCGAGAAACAATTCCTCGGTCACCTGACCCTGCGTGGCAACGGCCACGACCCGGCCTTCGCTGGCGGCGTGTTCAAGGCCATCGGCCTGGAACTGCCGGTCGCCCTGACCGTGGTCGCCAACGGCGAGATGTCGCTGCAATGGCTCGGTCCGGACGAGTGGCTGCTGATCGTTCCCGGCGGCCAGGAAGTTCCGGTGGAAAACGCCCTGCGCGAAGCGCTGGCTGACCAGCACATCCAGATCGTCAACGTCAGCGGCGGCCAGACCCTGCTGGAGCTGAGCGGTCCTAACGTGCGCGACGTGCTGATGAAGTCCACCAGCTACGATGTGCACCCCAATAACTTCCCGGTAGGCAAGGCAGTCGGCACTGTCTTCGCCAAGTCGCAGTTGGTGATCCGCCGTACCGGCGAGGAAACCTGGGAACTGCTGATCCGTCGCAGCTTCTCCGACTACTGGTGGCTGTGGTTGCAGGACGCTTCCGCCGAATACGGCCTGGCCATCCAGGCCTGAGCCCCGCACAGGAGAGTCGTCATGAGCCGTGCCCCGGACACCTGGATCCTCACCGCCGACTGCCCGAGCCTGCTCGGCACGGTGGATGCGGTTACCCGCTTCCTCTATGAGCAGCGCTGCTACGTCACCGAGCACCACTCGTTCGATGACCGGCTCTCCGGACGCTTCTTCATCCGCGTGGAGTTCCGCCAGCCCGACGACTTCGACGAGGCGGGCTTTCGCGCCGGCCTCGCCGAGCGCGGCGAGGCATTCGGCATGCTGTTCGAACTGACCGCGCCGAACCATCGACCCAAGGTGGTGATCATGGTCTCCAAGGCCGACCACTGCCTGAACGACCTGCTTTATCGCCAACGCATCGGACAGTTGTCGATGGACGTGGTCGCGGTGATTTCCAACCACCCGGACCTGGAACCGCTGGCCGAGTGGCACCACATTCCGTACCACCACTTTCCGCTCGATCCCCATGACAAGCCGGCGCAGGAGCGCAAGGTGGTGCAGGTGATCGAAGAGTCCGGCGCCGAGCTGGTGATCCTCGCCCGTTACATGCAGGTGCTGTCGCCGGAGCTGTGCCGGCGCCTGGATGGCTGGGCGATCAACATCCACCACTCGCTGCTGCCCGGCTTCAAGGGCGCCAAGCCGTATCACCAGGCCTACAACAAGGGCGTGAAGATGGTTGGTGCCACTGCGCACTACATCAATAACGACCTCGACGAAGGCCCGATCATCGCCCAAGGGGTAGAGGTGGTGGATCACAGCCATTACCCCGAAGACCTGATTGCCAAGGGGCGGGATATCGAGTGCCTGACTCTGGCGCGGGCGGTTGGTTATCACATTGAGCGGCGGGTGTTTCTGAACGCCAACAGAACAGTCGTTCTTTAAACGGGCCTCATCGCGACGGTTCGGCGCCCCGACAAGCTCGCTCCTACAGGGTCACCATTGCCTTGTAGGAGCGAGCTTGTCGGGGCGCCGAACCGTCGCGATTTGCATTTCTGAAACCGACAAAAAACCTGCCGCCCACAGATAACTCGCTGTCGCATCCAGCCCCTGCATTTGCGCCAACCGGGCCCACAATTCCCCCATTCCAGTAACACATGCCGCCCATGGACGGTGGCGCTGCAACCAACGCTGTATAACTACAAATCAAGCGAGGTAAGAGCATGTCTGGCAATCGTGGAGTGGTGTATCTCGGCTCCGGAAAGGTCGAGGTGCAGAAAATCGACTACCCGAAAATGCAAGACCCGCGCGGTCGCAAGATCGAACACGGCGTCATCCTCAAAGTGGTCTCCACCAATATCTGCGGCTCCGACCAGCACATGGTTCGCGGTCGCACCACTGCCCAGGTCGGTCTGGTCCTGGGCCATGAAATCACCGGCCAGGTGGTCGAGAAGGGCAGTGACGTCGAGAACCTGAAGATCGGCGATCTGGTCTCCGTCCCGTTCAACGTGGCCTGCGGCCGCTGCCGTTCCTGCAAAGAACAACACACCGGCGTCTGCCTGACCGTCAACCCGGCCCGTGCCGGTGGCGCCTACGGCTACGTCGACATGGGTGACTGGACCGGTGGCCAGGCCGAGTATGTGCTGGTGCCTTACGCCGACTTCAACCTGCTGAAACTGCCCGATCGCGACAAGGCCATGGAGAAGATTCGTGACCTGACCTGCCTCTCCGACATTCTGCCGACCGGCTACCACGGCGCGGTCACTGCGGGCGTTGGCCCAGGCAGCACGGTGTACGTGGCCGGTGCCGGTCCGGTGGGCCTCGCGGCTGCCGCATCGGCGCGCTTGCTGGGTGCGGCGGTGGTGATCGTCGGTGACGTCAACCCGGTGCGTCTGGTGCATGCCAAGGCTCAAGGCTTCGAAGTCGTCGATTTGTCCAAGGACACCCCGTTGCACGAACAGATTGTCGACATCCTCGGCGAGCCAGAAGTGGATTGCGCGGTGGATGCAGTGGGCTTCGAAGCCCGCGGTCACGGTCATGCCGGCGCCAAGGCGGAAGCGCCGGCGACCGTGCTCAACTCGTTGATGCAGGTTGTTCGCGTGGCGGGCAAGATCGGTATTCCCGGCCTGTACGTAACTGAAGACCCGGGCGCGATTGACGCTGCGGCGAAGATCGGCAGCCTGAGCATCCGCTTTGGTCTGGGCTGGGCCAAATCCCACAGCTTCCATACCGGCCAGACCCCGGTGATGAAATACAACCGTGCGCTGATGCAGGCCATCATGTGGGACCGCATCAACATCGCCGAAGTGGTGGGCGTGCAGGTCATCAGCCTCGACCAGGCGCCGGAAGGCTACGGCGAGTTCGATGCCGGCGTGCCGAAGAAGTTTGTGATCGATCCGCACAAGATGTTCAGTGCGGCGTAAGCGAAAATGAAGAAGGGGCCGTGATTGGCCCCTTCTTCTTTGAGTACGTCACCGCCAAACCTGTAGGAGCGGCTTTAGCCGCGATCGGCGGCGAAGCCGTCGTAATCCGAAGCCCCTGATTTGCCTGACACACTGAGGAGGCAGGTTTTACGGCCGCTTCGCGCCCGTTCGCGGCTAAAGCCGCTCCTACAATGTCCTGAGCCGTCCATCAGATCGGTAGCTTCGGCAAACACTCATCCAGCCGCTTGTACAGCGCACTCTCCACCGGCCAGTTGCGTAGCAACCGCGCGCGGTCCTTGGCGAAGGCCGGGGCGAAGCTCATCTGGGTCACGTGTTGGCTCATCGCATCCAGGTCGATCAGCGCCCAGTCACCGTCTTTCCAGAACAGGTTGTAGGCTTTCAGGTCGCCGTGGCTGATGCGTTCGTGAATCAGTTGCGCCAGCAGCCGTTGCAGCGCATCCAACTGCTCGTCCGGCACGTCGCCGCTTTCCACATAAGGCGCGAAGGCGGTCATCAGGTCCGGGCCGTCGAGCAACTCGGTCACCAGATACGCCTTGCCCCGAAGCCCCAGCCAGCGGGTTTCCAGCACCGCCAGCGGCTTGGGCGTGGCGAAACCAAGGAATTCCAGGCGGTGCCCTTCGATCCACGAATGCCAGGCCCGGCTCGGGCGCCAGAAGCGCTTGAACCAGTGGGCGGTGTCTTTGATGTTGTAGCGCTTGATCACCAGCGGCCGACCTTGCACTTCGACCCGCGCCACGCTGGCCGCGCCGCCGGTCTTGTACAGGTGGCCCGCGTCGATCAGCGTGTCGGCGTTGTCAAGCACCGGCAGCATCGCCGCCTGCTCACCACGGACGATGGCGCGCAGGCCGGAGGCGCCGCATTCGACGCTGAACAGCGTGCAGTCGCGGCCGGCTTTGTCCAGGTAGTCTTTCAGACGCCAGTGGCGCACCTTGTCGATCTGTTTTTGCAGGGCTTCCAGCGGCAGGGCGTGCTCGCTGTTGGCCAGCAGGTAATGCACCAGCAGTTCTTCGATGAACGGTTCCAGGCGCTTGGGCAACTGGGCGAAGAACACGCCGAGGTTCTGTAGCACCTGCTCGCGCGACAGCGGCTGGCCCGGGGTTTGCGCCTTGATGCCGCCGCCGTCGATAACGTGCAGTTGGCCGTTGTAGCGCAGCAGGTTGTCGAGGTGCAGGTCGTCCTGCCAGAGCCCTTTGGCGTGCAGGTGCGCCACGGCGGCCAGGGCTTCGCCGAGGACCAGGCTTTGCTCGTCGCTCAGCGGCGTTTGCCCTTCGACGTCGGCCCAGGCGTCGCCGAGGCTGGTGGACCCTTCGAGGTATTCGAACAGCAGCCAGCCGCCTTCACCTTCACGCAGACCATCTGCAAGCAGCAGCGGGGTGGTCACGCCGTTGTCCGCCAGCAGGCGCACGCCAGACAGCTCGCGCTGGAAGTGGCGGGCGGCATTGCCGCCTACCAGCAGCTTGGCCAGCACCGGCTTGCCGCGCCACACGCCAGCACCGACATAACGCTGCCCCGGCAGTACGCGTAGCAGGGTGAGCAGTTGCAGTTCGGCGCTGCCAGCGGCATCGGCTAAGGTGATGCTCAACGGCAGTTGCGGGCTGCGCCCGGCATCCTTGAGTTCGGACAAACGCATCAGCGGGCCTCTTTGTGACGACGACGACGCACCAGGCGTTGCAGCCAGGTATGTACCAATGGGCTGTCGCCCGGTTGATCCAGGTAAGCCGACAGCAACAGGCGGATGTCGGCCTCGCTCCACACCGGCGCGCGGCGCAGCAGCGGCTCCAGGTCTTTGATTCGGTCACGCTGGCCGAACAGCAGCGGGCGGGTTTTTTCCAGGTCGATCAGTTGCGCCTGCCACCCCTCGCCGCGTTCGCGCAGGAAGATGTGCTTGGGGTAGAAGCAGCCGTGCACCTGGCGGGCGGCGTGCAGCGTGCGGGCCAACTGGCCGCAGGCGCGGAGGATGCCCTGGCGCTGCGGGAGCGGCAGTTGCGGCCACTGGCCGAGCAGGCTGTCGAGGTCGTTCCAGTCGTCCAGCGCGCGGGTCATGAGGATCGCCCGGCGTTCGCCGTTCACCTTGCGCTCGCCGTAGTACACCGCCTGCAGGGCCGGGATGTGCAGCTTCTGGTAGCGGCTGATATTGCGGAATTCGCGGGCGAAGGTCGGTTCGCCGAACGGGCTGTGCAGCGTGTGGGTCAGGTAATCGCTCTGGCGCTTGAGGTAGTAGCCCTTGCCCTCCAGCTCCAGGCGGAACACGCTGCTCCAGCCGCCGCGGCCGGTGTTGGGCTCGTCCACGGCGTCCAGTTGCAGTGCCCAGAGCGGGTCGAAGCCGTTCAGTCCATGACGTTCGAGCAGCGCCGTGTCGGCACTGGCCAGGAAATCACTCATTCGCGTCCCTCGAAAAACTTCACGATATGCCGGACGCGTTTCTTGTCCGATGCATTCAACCGGTTGCGGTTGCGGTACTGCAGGTAGAAACGCAGGCGCTGGGTCGCCGACAGGTGGTATTTGGCCACTTTGTCCAGGCACGCCAGGTCTTTGGTGATCCGGTAGCGCAGCATGAAGCCCCACCAGAAGTCGCCTGTGGGGCAGTCGATGAAGAATAGCGTGCCCTGGTCATCCACCAGCAGGTTGCGCCACTTCAGGTCGTTATGGGTGAAGTGGTGGTCATGCATGATCCGCGTGTGGCGGGCCAGTTGCTGGCTGATGTTGTCGACCCAGCGGCGGTCGGCCAGGCGCGGGTCATTGCGTTCGGCGAGCACCGAGAGGTCTTCGGTGCGTGGCAGCTCGCGGGTGATCATCGCGCCGCGGCCGAAGCTCAGGCCGTTGCGCTCCAGGCCGCAGGCGACCACTTCCGCGGTGGGTATCTGCCATTTGGCGAACTGCTTGAGGTTCTGCCACTCGGCCTTGATGCGCGGCCGCCCCAGGTAGCGGCGCAGGCCCTTGCCGGCGCCGGTGTAGCGTTTGACGTAATAGTTGACCCCGTCACGCTGCACGCGAATCACTTCGCTCAGCGGGTCGCGGGTCAGGCGCTCGCCCTGAAGGGCGAACACCGCTTCGATACTGCCGAAATCATGCGCCAGGGCCGAATATTTCGGCTCCAGTGTCCAACCCGCCATCAGAGCGCGTCCCCATACCGTTGCTTACGCTCGTAGAGCTTCTGTGCCTTGCCGTCCAGCCACGCCAGCAGGCCGGCATGTTCGGCGAGGATCTGCCGCAGCGGCTGCTGGAAATAGCCGCGCAGGAAGCGCAATTTGTCGCGCCGTGTCAGGCCGATGTCCAGCGCCGAGAAATACAGGGCAGCGAGGTCTTTGTCGCGCCAGCGGCGGGTGATTGTCGCCCGGGTCTGGGCGCGGTGCAGGTCGATGACCGACAGTTTGAAATCATCCGCCGTCACCGGGCGATCGGTGTGCAGCAGAAAGTGGCAGATATAGCAGTCACGGTGGTTGACCCCGGCACGGTGCATGCCGCCGGTCATCTTCGCCACCTCGGCGATCAGCGCGCGTTTCAGGCGCGGCTCCGGCGGCTGCTTGACCCAGTCGATGCTGAAGTCTTCCAGGCTGACGGTGGGCGCCAGTTCCTCGGTGACGATGAACGAATGCTGGGTCGCCGGGTTGCTGCCGCGCTCGCCGTAGGCCACGGCGGTCATGGTCGGTACGCCCACTTCGTGCAGGCGCTGGATGGCTTTCCATTCCTGGCCGGCACCGAGCACCGGGAGCTTGGCGGTGAGCAGGTTCTTGACGATCTCGCCCCAGCCGATGCCACGGTGGATCTTGACGAAGTAGCCACGGCCCTCGATTTCGGTACGCAGGGTGCGGCGACCTTCCAGCTCGCGGTAGACCTCGCCTTGCAGCGCCTCGACGGCGTCGAAGGCGTCGCGTCCGGCCCAGAGCCGTTTGAAGGTCTCGTTCAGTACAAGTTTCATGCGCGCTCCTGCGCGAGGATCACGTCGGCGGCATGCTGCGGCATGCTGTACAGATCGGCGGTGTCGGCGAAGGCCAGGCCGTTGCGGCTCCAGTCGGCACGGGCGGCGTCGTCTTCGAGCACACGTTGCAGGTAGCTGTTGAGCTGCTCCTGTTCGAAAGGCTCGTCGAGCACCAGGCCGCTGTCGGCCTCGGCGATGTAGTGGGCGTAGCCGCAAACGGCCGTGACCAGCACCGGCAAGCCGGCCACCAGCGCTTCGAGCAGCACCGTGCCGGTGTTCTCGTTATAGGCGGGGTGGATCAGCAGGTCGGCGCCGAGCAGGAAACGCGGGATGTCGCTGCGGCCCTTGAGGAACTGCACCTGGTCATTGAGGCCCAGGGCGGTGCTCTGCAACTGGAACACCTTGGGATCGTCCTGGCCGATGACCATCAGCCGGGTGCGCTTGCGCAGGGCCGAGGGCAGGGCGGCGAGGGCCTTGAGGCTGCGGTCCACACCCTTGGTCTTGAAGCCGGAACCGATCTGCACCAGCAGCAGTTCGTCGTCTTTCAGGTCGAATTCGCGGCGAAACTCGGCGCGGATTTCGGCGGCGTTGGCCGGGGCCCGGCGGTCCTGGGAAATGCCCGGCGGCAGCAAGTGGAAGCGCTCGGCCTGGGTGCCGTAGTGCTTCACGAACAGCGGCTGCTGGACTTCGGAAATCATCAGGATTTCGGTGCGAGCGTTCTTGTCGAACACCGCGCGCTCGTATTCGGCGAAGTGCCGGTAGCGGCCCCAGCGCCGGTACAGGCTGCCGCGCAGGGTCTGGGCCTTGTCTTCGAAACAGCCGTCGGCGGCGTAGTAGACGTCCAGGCCGGGCATCTTGTTGAAACCGATCAGGCGGTCTACCGGGCGCTTGGCCAGGTCCGCTTCCATCCAGGCGCTGAGTTTCTCGTTGCGCCGATGGTTGAACAGCGCCTTGACCGGCGCCACCAGCACCTCGAAGCCGGGCGGCACGTCGCCTTCCCAGATCAGGGTGTAGACGCGGATCTGATGCCCGCGCTGCTGGCACTCCAGGGCGATGCGCATGAAGTCACGCTGCAGGCCACCGAAGGGGAAATACTTGTAGAGCACGAAAGCCAGTTGCATCAACGAACATCCTCAACCCGCAGCAGCTCGCCCAACTGGCGTGCCACACGTTCGGGATTCAGGCGAGTGAAGCACAGCGGCCACTCACGTTTGAGATCGAACCGGCGCTGTTCTTCGGCGCTCGGCTTGTAGGTGCACTTCTTGCGCAGGCAGGGTGCGCAAGGGAAGTCGCTGGCGACATGGACCTGGGATTTCCCGTAGGCCCCGGTCAGGCCCGGGTTGGTCGGGCCGAACAGCGACAGGGTCGGCACGTCCAGCGCCGCCGCGAGGTGGCCAAGGCCGGTATCGACCGCCACGCAGGCCTTGGCCGAGGCCAGCACACGACCCACCCCGACAAGGTTCAATTTGGGCAGTACCTGGGCGTTCTTCAAGCCCTGGGCGATACGCTCGGCGCGGGCCTTCTCCGCCGGGTTGCCCCACGGCAGGCAGATTTGCAGGCCGGCGCGGCCCAGCCGCTCGGCCAGTTGGCGCCAGTACAACTCGGGCCAGTGCTTGGTGTCCCAGGTGGTGCCGTGCAGGAACACCACGTAAGGCGCGACGCCTACTTGCTCCAGGCGGCTGCGGTCCAGGCCGTAGTCACCGATGCCTTCGGGCAGGTCGTAGCCCAGGGCGAGGGCGAACAACTGGCGCACCCGTTCAACGGCGTGCTGGCCGGTGGCAACCGACAGACGGCGGTCATAGAAGCGGCTGGAAAAACCTTCCCGCGCCGAATAGCGGTCCAGGCCGGCCACTGGCGTCTTCTTCACGTAACGGGTCAGCCAGGCGCTCTTGACCAGCCCTTGAGCGTCGATCACCAGGTCGTACTTGCGCTCGCGAATACGCTTCTTGAACTGGCGCCACTCGCCGCTCTTGAAGGTTTGCCAGAGGTTCTTGCGCCAGCGGCGGATGGCCACCGGAATCACCTGGTCCACCGCCGGGTGCCAGGTGGGAATCTCGGCGAAGCCTTCTTCCACCACCCAGTCGAAGGTGATGCCGGGGATGGCGTGGGCCGCGTCGGTGAGCGCCGGCAGGGCGTGGATCACGTCGCCCAGGGAGGATGTCTTGATCAGCAGGACCCGCACTTAATCGACCTCTGCACTGACGTCGACCAGCGACGGGCCGTCGAGCCGCTGCAGCGCCGCGGACACCGCGTCGGGCTCCAACTGGCGCAGGCAGTTGTAATGGCCGAAGCGGCAGGTCCGGTCGAAACAGGGGCTGCATTCCAGGCCCAGGCGCACCACTTCGACCTGATCGGCCAGCGGTGGCGTGAAGCCGGGGGATGTGGAACCGTAGACCGCCACCAGCGGACGGTTCAGCGCCGCGGCGACGTGCATCAGGCCGGAGTCGTTGGAGACCACGGCGTCGGCGCAGGAGAGCAGGTCGATAGCCTCGGCCAGCGAGGTTTCGCCAGCGAGGTTGAAGGATTCTTCACGCAAGCCCGGAATCAACCGGTCGCGGATCTGCTCACCCACCGGGTGATCGTTCTTCGAACCGAACAGCCAGACCTGCCAGCCCTCGCGGACCTTCAGTTCGGCGACCTTGGCGTAGTGCTCCGCCGGCCACTTCTTGGCTTCGCCGAACTCGGCACCCGGACACAGCGCCAGCACCGGACGGTCCAGCTCCAGGCCGAACTTGGCCAGCGCGGCATCGCGGCTGGCGGCCTCGATGCTCAGGCTCGGACGTGGATAAGGTTTCGGCAGGTCGCTGCCGTCGGGGAAGGCGAGGGCCATGAAGCGCTCGATCATCAACGGGTAGCGGGCCTTGTCCAGGCGCCGCACGTCATTGAGCAGGCCATAGCGGAATT
Source organism: Pseudomonas huaxiensis (assembly GCF_003231275.1). GTDB lineage: Bacteria > Pseudomonadota > Gammaproteobacteria > Pseudomonadales > Pseudomonadaceae > Aquipseudomonas > Aquipseudomonas huaxiensis. The sequence goes on along the minus strand of NZ_QKVL01000036.1, from coordinate 20,473 downwards.
CGCCGCGCCAGCCGGTGCGCTGCGGGATGCCGGCGAAGAACGGCACCAGCGCCGACTTCAGCGAGTTGGGCAGCAGGATCGCCTGATCGTACTGGCCGACCAGGGATTTGCCGATGCGCCGGCGCGTAGCCAGTTCCAGTGCGCCGTGGCCGAGCGGGAAGCTCAAGGCCTGGCGGACTTCGGGCATGCGCTCGAGGATCGGCCGGCTCCATTCGGGGGCCAGCACATCGATCACGCAATCGGCGTGACGCTGCTTCAGGACCTGGAACAGCGTTTGCGCCATCACCATGTCGCCCACCCAACTGGGCCCGATTATCAAAATTCTCATGCAAATTCCAGAAACGATCAGGGAGGCATCAGTCTGTTTTAACAGCCTGGCCTCCCTTCTTTATATTCAGGCTCGGTCCATCAGTGTACGCCACTGATCCGGGGCTGGCCTCCTGCCAGCCGGATCTGCCTGTTCAACTGAGTCCCAGTTCGCCCCAGATCCGCCGTACTTCCTGGCGTTCATTGACGAATTGCCCCGCGTCGATCACCCCGGCCTGTTTCTGCAAGGCCTGGCGGTGGGCTGCCGAGCGGAACGCCTTGTATACCTCGCGCAGCAGCACCGCATCGCTGGCGGGCATCAGCCCGGCTTCCTCGAGGCCTTCGAGAATGCGGATGTTGTCGGTGTAGCGCAGCAAGGCGGGATGGCTGTGGGACCAGGCGAGCGCGGCGTATTGCACCATAAATTCAATATCCACGATACCACCGGCATCCTGCTTGATATCGAAGGGAACGCCGGGGTCATAGGCATTGGCCGCGGTGCCGGCGGCGGTGGATTTGGTCCCCAGGTTGTCGCGCATCTTGGCGCGCATCTCGCTGACTTCGGTACGCAGCCCGGCCAGGTCGCGCTGCTTGCCCAGCACCCGCGCCCGCACGTCTTCGAAGGCCGCACCCACTTGCGGGCAGCCCACCAGTACGCGGGCGCGGACCAGGGCCTGGTGTTCCCAGGTCCAGGCTTCGTTCTGCTGGTAGCGCTCGAAGGCGCCGACCGAGCTGACCAGCAAGCCCGAGGCTCCGGACGGCCGCAGGCGCATGTCGACGTCGTACAGTTGCCCGGAGTTGGTCTGGGTGGTCAGCAGGTGAATGATGCGCTGGCCCAGGCGGGTGAAGAACTGCGCGCTGTCGATTGGCTTGTCGCCGTCGGTTTCCGCCTGCGGGTCGCCGTCGTGGATGAACACCAGGTCCAGGTCCGAACCATGGCCCAGTTCAAGGCCGCCCATCTTGCCGTAGCCGACGATGATGAAGCCCGGATCGCACGGGCTGCCGTCGCTGCGCTGGGGCCGGCCGTGGCGGGCGACGGTCTGGCGCCAGGCCAGGGCCAGCACTTGATTGAGGATGGCTTCGGCCAGCCAGGTCAGGTAGTCGCTGACTTTCATCAATGGCAGGTTGCCGGCGATTTCCGAGGCGGCGACGCGCAGGCTGTGGGCCAGCTTGAAGTGCCGCAGCGCTTCCATCTGTTGTTCGAGGTCGTCCTCGGGAATGCGGGTCAGGCGCTCGCGCAGTTCGGCGGCCAGTTCCGGTGCCTTGGGCGGGCTGAACAGGCGGCCTTCATTAAGCAGTTCGTCCAGCAGCAGCGGGAATCGGGCAATCTGCTCGGCGATCCACGGGCTGGCCGCGCACAGGGTCAGCAGGCGGCGCAGGGCGCCGGGGTTCTCGGTGAGCAGCACCAGATAGGCCGAGCGCCGCGCCACGGCTTCCACCAGGGGCAATACCCGTTCCAGCACCAGGTCCGGGTCGTCATGCTCAACCGCCTGGGCGAGCAGGCGCGGAATAAAGGAGTCCAGCCGCTCGCGGCTCAGGCGCTGCATGGAGCGCAGGTTGGGGCTGGCGCGCAGGCCGGCAAGTTGTTTCAGGGCCTTGGCGGCGTCGCGGAACCCGGCGTCCTGCAACTGGCGGCAGGCGGCCTCTTCGTCCTGGGCTTCTTCCCAGAGCGGCAGCCATTCGCCGCCGACCACCACTTCGCCTTCGCCGTCTTCGTCGTCCGGGTCGGCAATGACCTGGCGGAAATGCCAGTCGATACGCCCGCGCCAGTGCATCAGTTGGGCGTGGAAGGCGTCCCAGTCAGGGAAACCGAGCATGAACGCGATGCGTGCGCGGTCCAGGTCGCCGTCGGGCAGCATCTGGGTCTGGCGGTCGGCGATGGCCTGGATGGCGTGCTCGGTATAACGCAGGAATTCGTAACCGTCGCGCAACTCGCTCACCACCGCCGGCGGCAGGTAACCCTGGCCTTCGAGGGTCGCCAGCACCTTGAGCAGCGGACGCTGTTGCAGGCTCAGGTCGCGGCCGCCGTGGATCAACTGGAAAGCCTGGGCGATGAACTCCACCTCGCGGATGCCGCCGGCCCCCAGCTTGATGTTCTCGGACATCCCCTTGCGCCGGACTTCCTGCTGGATCAACTGCTTCATGGTGCGCAGCGCTTCGATTGCCGAGAAGTCCAGGTAACGCCTATAGACGAAGGGCCGCAGCATTTCTTGCAACTGGTTGCCGGCGACCTGATCGCCCGCCACCACCCGCGCCTTGATCATCGCGTAGCGTTCCCAGTCGCGGCCCTGGTCCTGGTAGTACTGCTCCAGCGCATTGAAGCTGAGCACCAGCGCGCCGGACGAACCGTAGGGCCGCAGGCGCATGTCGACGCGGAACACGAAGCCGTCGACGGTGATCGGGTCCAGTGCCTTGATCAGGCGCTGGCCGAGGCGGGTGAAGAACTCCTGGTTATCCAGCGAGCGCTTCACGCCCTCGGTCTCGCCGCCCTCGGGGTAGGCGAAGATCAGGTCGATGTCGGAGGACAGGTTCAGCTCCACCGCGCCCAGCTTGCCCATGCCCAACACCACCATCTGTTGCGGCTGGCCGCTGCGGTGGCCGGTGGGCGTGCCGAATTGCTGGCACAGGCGCGGGTACAGCCACTGATAGGCCTGATCGATGGCGGCGTCGGCCATGTCGGACAGGTCGCGGCAGGTCTGGACCAGATCGGCCTGGCGGGTCAGGTCGCGCCAGATGATCCGCACCTGATGACGGGTGCGCTGGCGGCGCAGGGTGCGCGCCAGTTCATCTTCGCTGGTCGCGGCCTGGGCGGCGGCGGCCAGTTGCGCACACAGCTCGCCGGGGGCGAAGGGGCGATCAAGCTCGCCGCTGGCGGCGAGGTCGAGGAGCATGGCCGGGTCGCGCTGGCTGTGTTCGAGGACGAATTCGCTGGCCGCAGCGACCCGGGCGAACCCGGCCCAGCGTTCGGTGGTCCAACTGTCCAGGCTCAGGCCTTCATGAGCGGCCACGGCGCTGCGCAGCGCCTGTTCGTTGCTGATAGACAGGTGTTTGAGGGTTTCGGGCAGTTCGACCAGCGACGGCAGGCTCATGGTCTATCCTTGATCGGCGGGAAAACGCAGGCAGTGGCGGGGCAGAAGTCGTACGCCCCGGGTATGACTGTCGTACAAAAGTTTGAAATAGCGGCAATTGCGTATTTATTGGCAGAAACCATCACGGCAAGCCTTTTCTCAACCGGTTTTTCGTCGCCGGTATCGTTTTTTCTCACAAGCCGAATGCTTTCGGCTGATAAGACAAATGTAGTTTTACTACTGCTTTTTTCAGTTGAAGGCATGTAATGACGAACGATTTGTAGTAAAACTACACGCCGCCGGGACTACCTCCGGTAATCCAAGAATTCATGTCGTCTGCCCAAAAGGCCAGTCGCAAACTTCAGGCAACCGATTCTGGTAGCCTTTCCGCCCTGGAGCAAGCCATGCAAGACCTCGATCCCGTCGAAACCCAGGAATGGCTGGACGCCTTGGAGTCGGTTCTCGACAAAGAAGGCGAAGACCGCGCTCACTACCTGATGACCCGTATGGGCGAGCTGGCAACCCGTAGCGGTTCGCAGCTCCCGTACGCAATCACCACGCCATACCGCAACACCATTCCAGTTACCCACGAAGCACGCATGCCTGGCGACCTGTTCATGGAACGCCGCATTCGCTCGCTGGTACGCTGGAACGCCTTGGCGATGGTAATGCGCACCAACCTGAAAGACTCGGATCTGGGTGGCCACATCTCCAGCTTCGCTTCCAGCGCCACGCTGTATGACATCGGCTTCAACTACTTCTTCCAGGCTCCGACCGAAGAGCACGGCGGCGACCTGATCTTCTTCCAGGGCCACGCCTCGCCTGGCGTCTACGCTCGCGCCTTCATGGAAGGCCGCATCAGCGAAGACCAGATGAACAACTTCCGTCAGGAAGTCGATGGCAACGGTCTGTCGTCCTACCCGCACCCATGGCTGATGCCTGATTTCTGGCAGTTCCCGACCGTTTCCATGGGTCTGGGTCCGATCCAGGCGATCTACCAGGCGCGCTTCATGAAGTACCTGGAAGCCCGCGGCTACATCCCTGCCGGCAAGCAGAAAGTCTGGTGCTACATGGGCGACGGCGAGTGCGACGAGCCGGAATCCCTGGGCGCAATCTCCCTGGCTGGCCGCGAGAAGCTGGACAACCTGATCTTCGTCATCAACTGCAACCTGCAGCGCCTCGACGGCCCGGTTCGCGGCAACGGCAAGATCATCCAGGAACTCGAAGGCGTGTTCCGTGGCGGTGGCTGGAACGTCAACAAAGTCGTCTGGGGCCGTTTCTGGGACCCACTGCTGGCCAAGGACACCGACGGTATCCTGCAGCGCCGCATGGACGAAGTCATCGACGGCGAGTACCAGAACTACAAGGCCAAGGACGGCGCGTTCGTCCGTGAGCACTTCTTCAACACTCCAGAACTCAAGGCCATGGTCGCTGACCTGTCCGACGACGAAATCTGGAAGCTCAACCGTGGTGGTCACGACCCGTACAAGGTCTATGCGGCCTACCATCAGGCGGTCAACCACAAAGACCAGCCTACCGTCATCCTGGCCAAGACCATCAAGGGTTACGGTACCGGTGCCGGCGAAGCCAAGAACACCGCGCACAACACCAAGAAGGTCGACGTCGACAGCCTGCGTCACTTCCGTGACCGCTTCGACATCCCGGTCAAGGACGAAGACCTGGAAAACCTGCCGTTCTTCAAACCTGAAGAAGGCAGCGCCGAAGCCCGTTACCTGGCCGAGCGTCGCTCCGCACTGGGTGGCTTCGTGCCTCAGCGTCGCGCCAAGAGCATCAGCATCCCGACTCCGCCACTGGAAACCCTGAAGGCGATCCTGGACGGTTCGGGCGACCGCGAAATTTCCACCACCATGGCCTTCGTGCGGATCCTCGCGCAACTGGTCAAGGACAAGGAAATCGGTCAGCGCATCGTTCCGATCATCCCGGACGAAGCCCGTACCTTCGGTATGGAAGGCATGTTCCGCCAACTGGGCATCTACTCGTCCGTCGGCCAGCTCTACGAGCCAGTCGATAAAGACCAGGTGATGTTCTACCGCGAGGACAAGAAGGGCCAGATCCTCGAAGAAGGCATCAACGAAGCGGGCGCCATGTCCTCCTTCATCGCTGCCGGTACTTCGTACAGCACCCACAACCAGCCGATGCTGCCGTTCTACATCTTCTACTCGATGTTCGGCTTCCAGCGTATCGGTGACCTGGCATGGGCAGCCGGCGACAGCCGCACCCGTGGCTTCCTGATCGGCGGTACCGCCGGCCGTACCACCCTCAACGGTGAAGGCCTGCAGCACGAAGACGGTCATAGCCACATGCTGGCCGCGACCATCCCGAACTGCCGCACCTATGATCCGACCTACGGCTACGAGCTGGCGGTGATCATCCAGGACGGCATGAAGAAGATGACCGAAGAGCAACAGGACGTCTTCTACTACATCACCGTGATGAACGAAGCCTACACCCAGCCAGCCATTCCGGCCGGTGTCGAGGAAGGCATCATCAAGGGTATGTACCTGCTTGAAGAAGATACCCGCGACGCGGCGCATCACGTTCAACTGCTGGGCTCTGGCACCATCCTGCGCGAAGTCCGTGAAGCGGCGAAGATCCTGCGTGAAGAGTTCAACATCGGCGCTGACGTATGGAGCGTTACCAGCTTCAACGAACTGCGTCGCGACGGTCTGGCCGTAGAGCGCAGCAACCGTCTCAAGCCAGGTCAGAAACCACAGGTCACCTACGTCGAAGAATGCCTGAGCGGCCGTAAAGGTCCGGTCATCGCGTCCACCGACTACATGAAGCTGTTCGCCGAGCAGATTCGTCAGTGGGTACCGAGCAAAGAGTTCAAAGTCCTGGGTACTGATGGCTACGGCCGCAGCGACAGCCGCAAGAAACTGCGTCACTTCTTCGAAGTCGACCGCAACTTCGTTGTGCTGGCTGCACTGGAAGCCCTGGCTGACCGTGGCGAGATCGAACCCAAGGTGGTGGCCGACGCCATCGTCAAGTTCGGCATCGACCCGGACAAGCGCAACCCACTGGACTGCTGAGGAGTATTTTTAAGTGAGCGAACTCATTCGCGTACCTGACATCGGCAGCGGTGAAGGTGAAATCATCGAGCTGTTCGTCAAGGTCGGTGACCGTATCGAGGCCGACCAGAGCCTGCTGACCCTGGAGTCCGACAAGGCCTCCATGGAGATCCCCGCGCCGAAGGCCGGTGTGGTCAAGTCGCTGAAGGTCAAGCTGGGCGACCGCCTGAAAGAAGGCGACGAGTTGCTGGAACTGGAAGTCGAGGGTGCCGCTGCCGCGGCGCCTGAGGCTCCGGCCGCTGCTGCTCCGGCTGCCGCGCCTGCCGCTGCACCGGCTGCTGAAGCAGCTCCGGCAGCGGCTGCCGCACCGGCAACCGCCACCGTTCAGGACATCCACGTTCCGGATATCGGTTCGTCGGGCAAGGCCAAGATCATCGAAGTGCTGGTCAAGGCTGGCGATACCGTCAGCGCCGACCAGTCGCTGATCACCCTGGAGTCGGACAAGGCCAGCATGGAGATCCCGTCTCCTGCCGCTGGCGTGGTCGAAGCCGTGATCGTCAAGCTGGACGACGAAGTCGGCACTGGCGACCTGATCCTCAAGCTGAAAATCGCGGGCGCCGCGCCTGCCGCTGCTCCGGCTCCGGCCGCAGCACCTGCGCCGGCTGCCAAGGCTGAGGCCGCTCCGGCTGCCGCTGCTGCCCCGGCACCGGCTGCAGCAGCACCTGCTGCCGCGCCTGTGGTCGCCAGCGGTGCCAAAGTTCACGCCGGCCCAGCCGTGCGTCAACTGGCCCGCGAGTTCGGTGTCGAGCTGAACGCCGTCGCAGCCACCGGCCCGCATGGCCGTGTGCTGAAAGAAGACGTGCAGGTTTACGTCAAAGCCATGATGCAGAAGGCCAAGGAAGCACCGGCCGCAGGTGGCGCAACCGGTGGCGCGGGCATCCCGCCGATCCCGGTCGTGGACTTCAGCAAGTTCGGTGAAGTCGAAGAAGTGGCAATGACCCGCCTGATGCAGGTCGGCGCTGCCAACCTGCACCGCAGCTGGCTGAACGTGCCGCACGTGACGCAATTCGACTCGGCGGATATCACCGAGCTGGAAGCGTTCCGTATCGCGCAGAAAGCCGTGGCCGAGAAGGCTGGCGTCAAGCTGACCGTTCTGCCGCTGCTGCTCAAGGCCTCTGCTCACCTGCTCAAGGAACTGCCGGACTTCAACAGTTCGCTGGCGCCAAGCGGCAAAGCGATCATCCGCAAGAAGTACGTGAACATCGGCTTCGCCGTGGACACCCCGGACGGTCTGCTGGTCCCTGTGATCAAGAACGTCGATCAGAAGAGCCTGCTGCAACTGGCTGCCGAAGCTGCGGCCCTGGCCGAAAAAGCCCGGACCAAAAAGCTGTCTGCCGACGACATGCAAGGCGCTTGCTTCACCATCTCCAGCCTCGGTCACATTGGCGGCACAGGCTTCACGCCGATCGTCAACGCGCCGGAAGTGGCGATCCTCGGTGTTTCCAAGGCCACCATCCAGCCAGTCTGGGACGGTAAAGCCTTCCAGCCGAAGCTGATGCTGCCACTGTCGCTGTCCTACGATCACCGTGTGATCAACGGCGCAGCCGCCGCGCGCTTCACCAAGCGCCTGAGCGACCTGCTGGGCGACATCCGCACCATCCTGCTGTAACCGTTGTTCACCTGTCTCCCTCTGCCGGGGGAGACAGGCCCGCTTTCGAGCTGCCACGCTCGTACCTCAACCCCGTCTCTGACGGGGCTTTTTTTGTCTGCGAAAAAACGGTTCAGCGCCCCGGCCCGCCTGGCGTTTACCGGTAGCGGGGCTGAAGAAAAGCGCCGCCATGCCGACATAGATCAAGACGCCAGCCAACCTATTACTTGTCAGCCTCTGGCGCATGATGCAACCTTGCCCAATCGTGCATAGCAGCAATGTGCCAAGCCCGTGCCATCAGTCTTTTTCGAGCGAGCTTCCCATGAAAAGCCAAACCGATGCTGCCAGCCGTCCGGCGGCCGAGGTAGTGACGCAGTTACCGGTGCCATCACGGCTCGGCATGCTGCGTTTCGAGCGGCTGAACGAAGCTAGCTGGGCGATGCTTTACCTCGATCCGGGCTGCGAACGGCAGTTCGGTCTGCCGGCGGTGGAGCTGTGTGCCCTGGTTGGTTCGCCCTACGCCAGCCTCATGGCCCCCGAGGCGCGCTACAAGCTGCACGACGCCATCGAAGCGCAGTTGGCGCTCGGCAATCACTACCTGACCCGCTACACCCTGCACACCAGCCATGGCCCGCTGAACCTGCTGGAAGTGGGCGAAGCCTACCGGCAGCACAATCGCCACCTGCTGCGCGGCTACCTGCTGGTGCTGGACGACCAGCCCGGTGAGATGACCGAACTCAGCGCCGACGACCTGGAAACCCGCAACAGCCGCCTGCAGATCGCCCTCAAGCTGAACCAGCAGGCGCAGCAGGAACAACTTGAACACCTGGAACGAGTGCGGGCCCAGCAGGACCTCATCCTGCACCTGGCCCGGCACCGCTACAGCGCCAGCAATTCGCTGCAGGAAGCCGCCGAGCTGATCACCCGCAGCGCGTGCGAGATCTACAACATCGATTGCGCCAGCATCTGGTACCTGGAAGGCCAGCGCCTGGAGCCGATTTCCGCGTTCTACCGCGAGACCCGCGAGTACCGCCTGCCTGAGGCGATCGACGCCGGTCTGTTTCCGGATTACCTGGAAGCGCTGCACACCAGCCGCGCTATCGATGCGCACAACGCCAGCCATGACCCGCGCACCCGTGACATCACCGAGAGCCTGCGCCCGCGCGACATCATCGCCATGCTCGATGCCAGTATCCGCATCGACGGCCAGGTGGTCGGCGTCCTTTGCCTCGAACACGGCGGCAGCCCGCGTGCCTGGCAGACCGACGAGATTGCCTTCGCCGGCGAGCTGGCGGACCAGTTCGCCCAGGTCATCAACAACCACAACCGACGCACCGCCACCAACGCCTTGTACCTGTTCCAACGCGCGGTGGAGCAGAGCGCCAACGCCTTTCTGCTGGTCAACCGCGACGGCGTGGTCGAGTACGTCAACCCGAGCTTTACCGCGATCACCCAGTACAGCTCCGACGAAGTCCAGGGGCATCGGCTGTCCGAGCTGTCGGCGCTGGAAAATCTCAGCGAATTGCTTTTCGACGATTCCAGCCTGGCCGTGGGCAATAGCTGGCAGGGCGAGTTCAAGAGCCGGCGCAAGAACCTCGAGCCCTACTGGGGGCAACTGTCGATTTCCAAGGTGTATGGCGACAACCGCGAGTTGACCCACTACATCGGCATCTACGAAGACGTCACCCAGAACAAGCTCGCCCAGCAGCGCATCGAGCGCTTGGCCTACACCGACAACCTGACGGGCCTCGGCAATCGTCCGGCGTTCATCCGCAGCCTCGACGAGCGTTTCGCCCGCGACAGCGACACGCCGATCTGCCTGCTGCTGGTGGACATCGACAACTTCAAGCGGATCAACGACAGCCTCGGCCATCAGACCGGCGACAAGCTGCTGGTGAGCCTCGCCCGGCGCCTGCGCAACAGCCTCAGCCCCGGTGGCAGCCTGGCGCGTTTTGCCAGTAACGAGTTCGCCGTGTTGCTGGACAACACCGACATGGAAAGCGGCCAGCAGACCGCGCAGTCGCTGCTCAACACCCTCGACAAACCGATGTTCGTCGACAACCAGTTGATCAACGTGACCGGCTCCGTGGGGCTGGCGTGTGCGCCGCTGCACGGCCGCGACCCGCAGACCCTGATGAAAAACGCCGGCCTCGCGCTGCACAAGGCCAAGGCCAACGGCAAGCATCAGGTCCAGGTGTTCACCGAAGCGCTGAATGCCGAGGCCAGCTACAAGCTGTTCGTCGAGAACAACCTGCGCCGAGCCCTGGCGCAGAACGAATTGCAGGTGTTCTACCAGCCCAAGCTGTGCCTGCGCACCGGCCGCCTGCTCGGCCTGGAAGCGCTGCTGCGCTGGAACCACCCGGAAAAGGGCATGATCCGCCCGGACCAGTTCATCAGCGTGGCCGAGGAAACCGGCCTGATCATCCCCATCGGCAAATGGGTGGCGCGCCAGTCGTGCCGCATGAGCCAGCAACTGGCCGCCGAGGGCATGCCCAACCTGCAAGTGGCGATCAACCTGTCGCCCAAGCAGTTCTCCGATCCGGACCTGGTCGCCTCGATCGCCAACATCCTCCAGGAAGAAGCGCTGCCGCCGCACCTGCTGGAGCTGGAACTGACCGAAGGCCTGCTGCTGGAAGCCACCGAAGACACCCGCCGCCAGCTCGACCAGCTCAAGCAACTGGGCCTGACCCTGGCGATGGACGACTTCGGCACCGGTTACTCCTCGCTCAGCTACCTGAAGAAATTCCCGATCGACATCATCAAGATCGATCGCAGCTTCATCAACGAAATTCCCGACAACCAGGACGACATGGAAATCACCTCGGCGGTGGTGGCCATGGCCCACAACCTCAAGCTCAAGGTGGTCGCCGAAGGTATCGAGACCGCCGAGCAACTGGCGTTCCTGCGTCGTCACCGTTGCGATGTCGGCCAGGGCTACCTGTTCGACAAGCCGATCCCCGGCGATGAGCTGGTTGAAAAGCTCAGGCGCTATCCGCGTGGCCCGGTGGCCTGACAGTCACGCAACACTCGGGCACACTACGGGTCTATCCCAATAGACGACATCGCTCGGCGATGTCTCCTACCTGACAAGAGGAATGGGTCCATGGTCCTGCGTTCGGAAATCCTGGTGAACAAAAACGTCCTGCCTACCGCTGAACAGGCGCTGCCTGGCCGCGAAACCCCGATGTCCCTGCCCGAGCGGCATTTCGTGTTCAAAGAGACGCCGTTGCTCGGCCCGTTCTTCGAGAATGTCGACTTCGCGATTTTCGCCCTGGGCTGCTTCTGGGGCGCCGAGCGCCGCTTCTGGCAGCGTGATGGCGTGGTCAGCACCGTGGTCGGTTATGCCGGTGGCTTTACACCGAACCCGACCTACGAAGAAGTCTGCTCGGGTCTGACCGGGCATACCGAAGTGGTGCTGGTGGTGTTCGACAAGGACAAGCTCAGCTACGGCGAGCTGCTGAAGATGTTCTGGGAACTGCACAACCCGACCCAGGGCATGCGCCAGGGCAATGACATCGGCACCCAATACCGCTCGGCGATCTACTGCACCAGCCCGCAGCACTTGCAGGAAGCCGAGGCGAGCAAGGCGCAGTACCAGGCTGAACTGAGCAAGGCCGGTTACGGCGAGATCAGCACCGAGATTGCCCAGGCGCCGACCGTGTATTTCGCCGAGGCTTACCACCAGCAGTACCTGGCGAAGAACCCCGAGGGCTATTGCGGCATCGGCGGTACCGGTGTCTGCCTGCCGCCCAGCCTGCAAGGCAACTGAGGACGCGCCATGACCACGCCGAGCATGACGTTGTACCACTCGCCGCTGTCGCCCTTCGTGCGCAAGGTCACGGTGTTCCTGCACGAGACCGGGCAGTTCGACCGGGTCGCGCTGAACACCATCAACATGAGCCCGGTGAACCCCGATGCCGGCCTGAACCGCGACAACCCGGTCGGCAAGATCCCGGCGCTGGTGCTGGGCAACGGCACCGTGTTGCATGACAGCCGGGTGATTCTCGAATACCTCGACCTGCAACACGTCGGCAACCCGCTGATCCCGCGTGAGGGCGACGCGCGCTGGCGCCGCCTGAGCCTGGCTTCGCAGGCGGACGCGATCATGGACGCCTCGGTGCTGGCGCGTTACGAGCAGTTCCTGCGGCCTGCTGAGAAACAGTGGGACGAATGGCTCACCGCGCAGCAGGAGAAGATTCGCCGCGGTCTGGCGGATTTCGAGGCCGAGCATATTGCTGAACTCGCTTCGGTGTTCGACGTCGCGGCGATCGGTGCGGCTTGTGCGCTGGGCTATATCGACTTGCGCATGCCGAACTTCGGCTGGCGTGAGCAGCAGCCGAAGCTGGCGGCGTGGTATGCGCAGGTCAGTCAGCGCCCTTCGATGAAGCTGACGGCACCGCCGGCGGCCTGATCCGGCATTTTCGGGGCCGCTTTGCGGCAGTTCGGCGCCCCGACAAGCTCGCTCCCATAGGGCTTTGATGTTGGTTTAAGTCATTGTGGGAGCGAGCTTGCTCGCGAACGACCGCGAAGCGGTCGCAATCCGGGCACCACCGCGATCAGTATTTCGCTACCGTCCTCGACCTTCCTCCAGCCGGCCTTCACCTCCGCTACCCACACGTGGCCAATCCCCTTGGCTAATTCGTTCGCGAACACCCGCTCCTCGCGCAACCCACTCATGCCGCCACCCCCTGGCCCGCGCGATACCAGTCCAGCCGCCGCGTCAGCACCATGAACACACCCAGCAAGGCGAACAGCAGCAACGCCCCCATCAATAGCGCGTAATCCTCAGCGCTGAGCAACCCGTAAAGCATCGCGTACAGCACCGCCAACCCGGCACCGAAGCCCAACCCTCGCGCCCGGCTGTGCAGCACATGGCACAGGTAGAAACCGATCAACGCCACACAGCCACTCGCCGACAACCCATACGCCAGGGCAAAGCCAAGGTGCTCGGACAACGACAGCAGCAACAGGTAGAACAGCGCCAGCGCAACGCCCACCAAGGCGTACTGGATCGGGTGGACGCTGAGGTTACGCAGCACTTCGAAGAGGAAGAAGCCGGCGAAGGTCAGGGCGATGAACAGCAGCGCGTATTTGATCGCCCGCTCGCTTTTCAGGTACTGGTCCACCGGATCGACGAAGTTGACGCCGAACCGCCGGCTCTGGAAGTCCGTGCACTGGTCGGTCGTCACGCAGCGTTCAAGGGCGTCTTCCATATTGGTGGAGAAGAACGAGGTCTGCCAGTGAGCGTTGAAGCCCTTGTCGGTGATTTCGCGGCTGTTGGGCAGGTAGTTGCCGATAAAGCCCGGGTGCGGCCAGTTGGCGCTGAGATTCACATTGCTGCTGCGGCCCACCGGCAGCACATGCAACTGCCCGGTGCCTTGCAGCTTGAGGTCGAAAGCGTAGTCCAGGCGCATTTCGTTCTGGCTATCGAGCCCCGGTACGCTGGCGCGCACGCCGCTGCCGAGCCAGTCCGCGCCGCTGCCGGCGGCGAAGTCGAGGGTCTGACCGTTGAGTTGCAGTTGCAGGCCGTTCTGGATGCCACGGATATCGCTGATGCCCACTGCGATGAACGGTGTTTCGAAGCGGTAGTCGTCGAGGTCGTCCTTGATGCCCCAGTTGGCCGGTACCTTGAACTGGCCGCTGACATGGCTGTTGGCGTGGTACAGCCGCGCCTCGTAAATGCCCCGCGAGCGCAGCTCGGTGTTGGCGTCGGCATCGAGGACGAAAGTCTCTGGCAGAAAGGCCAGGTGGAGGGTGCGTACGCGGGTTTCCTGGAAGGTCCGGCCGTCCTGGGTTTTCCATACGCGCTCGGTCTTGCGGTACGGCACCACGAGGATCGGGCCGCTGATCTGCTGAGCATGGCTGGAGCTCTGGCCGATGTCCTCGACCACGCTGTCGCGCAGGGACTGCCGTTCGCTGATCAGGCCGCCGATCATCACCAGGGGAATCAGCAGTCCGATCACCAGCAAGGCGATGATGCCGAGTTTGATACTCAGGGTTTTGTTCATGGAAGGGCTCCGCTTGAGAAGGAGCCCAGTCTGCGAGCGCTGTGTGGAGCGACGCGGGAGTGAATGTGGAGTTTGTGTGGAGATTCAGCTCAGGCGATTGGCGGGCAGCCACAACCACACGCGCACGCCGCCTTCGACGTTGGCGATCTCCAGTGAGCCGCCATGCAGTTGCATGACTTCCTCGACGAAGTTCAGGCCAAGGCCGGTGCTCTTGCGTCCGGTGTCCGGCCGGGGCAGCGAATAGAAGCGTTCGCAGAGACGGCCCAGAGCGTAATCGGGAATCGCCGCGCCCTGGTTGTACAGGCTCAGGGCCACGCGCTGTGCATCGTGTTCCAGTTCGAACACCAACTGGCCGCCAGGCGGGGTGAAGTCCAGGGCGTTTTCCAGCAGGTTGCCGATCGCCTGACGCATCAGAAATGGCTCGCAGTACAGCCACGCCGCCGCCGGAACGTGCTGACGCACCTGCAGGCCGGCGCTTTCGATGCGGGCGCTGCGGGCCAGCAGCAGGGCGTCGACCATCTCCGCCAGCGCCACTTGCTGTTGGTCCTCCAGCCCTTGACGCTGCTCGACCTGGGCCAGGTCCAGCAGGCGCTCGATCAATTGCTGCATGCGCGCGCTTTCGCTCTCGATGTTTTGGCTGAAGCGCTGGCGCTGTTCTTCCGGCATCGGTCCCTGCAACAGCTCGCTGGCGCCGCGGATCGCCGCCAGCGGGCTTTTCAGTTCGTGGGTCAGGGTGTGCACGTAACGCTCGACGTAGGCTTTGCCTTCCAGCTGGGTGCGCATGCGCTCTACCGCGTCCGCCAGTTGCGCCAGCTCGCCGCCTCGGTAGTGCGGCAGGGCCACGCGCTCGCCGGCGCTGACGGCCTGGGCGTAGCGGGTCAGCCGGCGCAGCGAGCGGGTCAGCCACCATGACAGCGCCGCGCCCACCAGCAGGCCGAGCACGATCAGGCCGATACCGAGAGTAACCAGGTGTTGTTCCGAACGGTCGACGTAGGGTTGCAGCGAGCGGTTGGGCTTGGCCACGGTGACCACGCCGATCAGCGTGCCGTTGTCGAGGATCGGCGCGGCGACGTGCATCACCGAGGAGTCTGGATCGTCCGGATCGCTGCGGGTCGAGCGGGCGCCGTACTGGCCGCGCAGGGTGAGGTAGACGTCGTTCCAGCGCGAGTAATCCTGGCCCAGCGCCTCGCCGCTGGAGTCCAGCAGAACGATGCCCTTTGCGTCGGTGACGTAGATGCGGTGATTCACCTCGTTCTTGGACAGGCCCCAGATTTGCGCGTTGGGGCGACGCTGGCCGTAGGCCTTGAGCAACTGCGGCAGCGCGCTCTGGCCGAGGGTGCCGGCCTTGACCTGATCGCGAAGGATTTCCGCCAGCAGGTTGGCGGTGTCCACCAGGGTTTCCTCGGAGGACTGGCGCACAGCCGGGCGCACCTGCTCGCGCACCGTGTTGAGGACGAAATACGCGGTCAGCCCGACAAACAGGAAATACACCAGGAAGATACGAATACCCAGGCGCATCAGCTTTGGTCCGGGTTGTAGCTGTAGCCCAGGCCGCGGTGGGTCTGGATTGGCTCGGCTTCGGCGGCGACCAGGCGCAGCTTGGCGCGCAGGCTCTTGATATGGCTGTCGATGGTGCGCTCGTAGCCGATATCGGCCGCCACGCCCACGGCGTCCAGCAACTGCTCGCGGCTGAAGACCCGCTGCGGCTGCTCCAGCAGGCACTGCAACAGGCGGAATTCGTGGCGGGTCAGGCTGAGCGGGTGTTCGCGGTAGTGGATCTGCATGCGCAGGGTGTCGATGTTGAACGGCGTGGTGCCGGTGGCGGGGGCGGTGCTGGCTGCGGGCGTTATGCGCTTGAGGATGGCGCGCACCCGGGCGGCGACTTCCCGCGGGCTGAACGGCTTGACCACATAATCGTCGGCGCCGATTTCCAGGCCCACCACCCGGTCGATTTCTCCGTCGCGGGCACTGAGAAACATCACCGGCACTTCGCTGAAGCGGCGCAGTTGCTTGCAGGTCTCGAATCCGCTGATATCCGGCAGGCCGATATCAAGGATGACCAGATCCGCCGGCTGCTGGCGCTGTCGCTCCAGTGCAGCCTGGCCGAGGGTCACCCACTCGGTACTGTGGCCTTCGCCCTGCAAGGCGTAGATCAGGGTGTCGGCGATGGCCGCTTCGTCTTCAACGATCAATATGTGCGGCATAAAGGCAGCTACAAGTGGCGAGTTGGAAGCGGCAAGTTTAAAGCGATTTGCTGCGGGCTGCGCTTTCACGTCCAAACCCGGCCGCTCTGCTTTAACTTGCAGCTTGAAGCTTGCCCCTTGCAGCTACTGCGTCAGCAGTCCGGCTTGTCGGCGGTGAAGCGGCGGGCCGGGTTTACCGCGGCGCCGAATTCGCGCAGGGCCTTGGCGCCGATCAGCAGCGGGTAGTTGAAGCTGCTGCGGTCGGTCAGGTTGACCTCTACGGTGCGCTTCACATCACCCAGGCACAGCTCCAGGTCGATGACCGGACGGTGGGCGATCTCGGTGCCTTCTTCGTCTTCTTCGTCGGCGCGGTTCTTGATCTTGCTGATGCGCGCCAGCTTGTGTTCGAAGACCTTGCTGTCGGCATCCCTGGTGGCCAGGCGGAAGCGCACCCAGTCCTCGCCGTTACGGCTGAACTGTTCGATGTCCTTGGCGGACAGCGAGGCGGTGAGGGCGCCGGTGTCCATCTTGGCTTTGAGGGTCTGGCCGATTTCCGGCAGGCCGATGTATTCGTAGCGACCGTAGAGGGTCGGCTCGGCGGCCATCACCGGCAGCGACAGCAGGCCAAGCAGGGCGATCAGTGGTTTCAATGGCATGACTTCCTTGGGACGAGACGACAGTTAGACTGCCGTTGTGCTTTAGGTTCGGCAAGCTACGGTAATGAACACAACGTGAAACATTTGTTCACGACACTCGCCGGGCAGAATTTGGCGTTCATGGCGAGGCTGCTTATCATGACCGGCCGTCTTTCCCACAATAAGAGTGGATTTATGCGCCGCCTGCTCACCGGCAGTTTCGTCATCCTGTTGCTGTTGCTCAACACCCTGATCATGATCGGACCGCTGCTGTTTTGCGCGCTGCTCAAGCTGGTCCTGCCTGGCCATCACCGTGATCGCGCCTCGCGGGCGGTGATGTGGTTTGCCGAGACCTGGGCCGAAGTCGACAAGCTGATCTTCGCCCTGTGCATCCCCACCCGCTGGGATGTGCGCGGCAATGCCAACCTGCGGTTGGACACTTCTTACCTCTGCGTCAGCAACCACCAGACCTGGGTCGATATCCCGGCGCTGATCCAGGTCCTGAACCGCAAGATCCCGTTCTTCAAGTTCTTCCTGAAAAAGGAGCTGATCTGGGTGCCGCTGCTGGGCCTGGCCTGGTGGGCGCTGGATTACCCGTTCATGAAGCGCTACAGCAAGGCCTTCCTCGACAAACACCCGCACCTCAAGGGCCAGGACCTGGCCATCACCAAGGCGGCGTGCGAGCTGTTCAAGCGTCAGCCGGTGACCGTGGTCAATTATCTGGAAGGCACCCGCTTCACCGAGGCCAAGCGCCAGGAACAACAGTCGCCATATCGGCACCTGCTCAAGCCCAAGGCCGGTGGTGTCGCCTTTGTGCTGGCGGCCTTGGGTGAGCAGCTCGACGCGCTGCTGGACGTGACCATCGTTTATCCCGGCGACAAGGCGCCGGGCTTCTGGGATCTGGTCAGCGGCGGGTTGCCGCGGGTGATCGTCGATATTCAGGTGCGTGAACTGGACCCGGCGCTGTGGGCCGGCGACTACGAGACCGACCCGGCGGTGCGCCAGGCCGTGCAGGACTGGGTCAACCAGTTGTGGCGCGAGAAGGATGGGCGGATCGAGGCCCTGCGCGCGGAATTAAACTGACGGGACGGTTGCCGGGGCGAGCGGTGTGACGGTGCCGTTGCCCCAGATGCCGGCCAGGTTGTGCAACAACGACCCGGCCACGCCTTGCTGGCCGAGGTACTGCAGGATCAGTGGCGCGAAGCGGGCGATCATGCCGTTCTCCATGCCGAGGGCGCTGAACGCGTTGTTCAGGTCCGTCCCGTTCTTCACCTCTCCGCCGAGCGCATTGCTCAACGCTGAAGCCTGACCGCTCTTGCCGAGCAGATCCCCCAACCCCGCCAGCCCGCCGAGGGCATTTTCGCCAGACAACATGTCGAGGCCCGGCACGGCCTTGCTCAGTTGCTGGTAATCGCCGCTGCTCAACTGATTGCGCGCCAGGCCCAGCAGAGCGCCCGTGCCGCCAATGGCTTGTTCCGGGGTGATCTTGAGTTCGCTGCCGAGGGTGTTGAGCAGATTGGCCGAAGCGGCGGGTGCCTGCACGGCGGCGTCATCGGACTTGCCTTGCATGGCGGACACGGCATTGGCCGCGTCGTTGAGGTTGAAAGCGAAGGCCGAACTGGCGGCCAGGGTCATCAGGGTGACCAGCGCGAAACGTTTCATGGCAAAGACCTCGTCAGCCGTAAAGGCAGGGAAAACGAGGTGTTGGAGTGGATTGGCGGGGGAATGTTCCCGGAGGTGGCGGTGTCGCGACGAGGGGCTGCGTTGGGGGACCTTATCGCGAGCAAGCTCGCTCCTACAGGCCTACAGGCCTACAGGCCTACAGGCCTACAGGGTAGGGGGTAGGAGCGAGCTTGCTCGCGATAAGGCAGATATCTACCTGAAAAAGCCCCTGAACCCATACCAGGCCGGCAACCCCAATCCAACCCACGCCAGCGCATCCCACCAACCATCCCCAAGCAGCGCCGCAAACAACCCCGCCGCCCCGAGCACCCCGATCAACAGCGGCATGCCAAACACCTTCATGTTCATCGCGCCCCCTCCGCGGCCGTGCGCCGACGCACCCACCAGAGATAGAGCCCGCTGCCCAGTACGATGATGGTCAGCACATCCAGCGCCGCCCACAGAATCTGCATCGGCCGGCCGCCGTAGTCGCCAAAGTGCAGCGGCTGTGACAGGCCCATGGCGTCCATGTACCACGGCCGCTCGCCCACGGCGGTGACCGCCAGGGTGCTGGCGTCGATCAATACCGGTGTCAGCAGGTGGGCGGTCAGGTGGCTGCTGCCCTTCATGAATACCGCGTAGTGGTGTTCGCTGGAGAAGCGTGTGCCGGGGAAGGCGATGAAGTCGGGCGTCATGCCCGGCGCAGCGTCGGCGGCGATATCCAGTACCCGGCTGACCGGTGCCAGCACGGTCAGCGGCGGTGCATCACGGTACGGCGCGACCATCGCCGTCAGGCTGTCGTTGCGCCATGCTGCGATGACCAGATCCGACAGCGCGCTGATCACCCCGGTGACGCCCACCACCAGCGCCCAAGTCAGGGTGACGACGCCGATCAGGTTATGCAGGTCGAGCCAGCGCAGCCGCCGCGACTTGTCGTGGCGCACCGTGGCGAAGTCCAGCCGGCGCATGAACGGCGCATAAAGCACCACGCCGGAAATGATCGCCACGACAAACAGCACGCCCATGAATGCCAGCAGCAGCTTGCCCGGCAGGCCGGCGAACATGTCCACGTGCAGGCGCAGCATGGTCATCATGAAACCGCCGTTGGCCGACGGCATTTCCACCGCCTCGCCGGTACGCGCGTCGAGCATGAAGGTGTGCGACGAGTTGGGCTCGGTGCCGGCGGTGGCGGCCATGATCGCCACCACGCCGTTGCTGTCGTCTTCGTCCCAGCCGAAGTACTGCATCACCTCACCCGGACGATGGGCCTCGGCCTTGAGTACAAGCTGCGCGAGGTCCAGTTTCGGGGTGTCGGCGGGCATCACCTTCAGCTCGGGCGCGTCACCCAGCAGGTGGTCGATTTCGTGGTGGAAGATCAGCGGCAGGCCGGTGACTGCCAGTAGCAGCAGGAACAGGGTGCTGATGAGGCTGGTCCAGGTGTGGATCGCGGACCAGCGGCGGATGGTTTTGGCTTGCATGGGGTTGGCTAACCGTCGGTAGAAAGCGGTGCAGATAATCGCGAGCAAGCTCGCTCCTACAGGGAGAGACGATTTCCTGTAGGAGCGAGCTTGTCGGGGCGCCGAACCGTCGCGATTGGGGGCCTTAAAACTCCAGCTGAGCCGAGAACTGCACGGTCCGTGGATCACCCAGGTAGAAGCTGTTCAGCCAGTATTCCTTGTTCGCCAGGTTGGCGACGTTGACCCGGAAGGTCACGTCGTTGTCCGCCACGTGAGTCTTGTAGCGCGCACCCGCATCGAAGGTGGTGAACGATGGCAGGCTCACGTGGTTGGCTTCATCGGCATATTGCTTGCCGGTGTAGTAGGCACCACCGGTCAGCGCTACGCCCGGCAGCGCGTCCAGGTCGTACTCGGCGTAGACCTTGGCCAGTTGCTTGGCGACGTTGGTCGGGGCGTTGCCTTCGTTGGCGGTGATGG
>NZ_QKVL01000035.1 GCF_003231275.1 Pseudomonas huaxiensis | reverse complement strand
GCTCTGTATGAAAAGCCTTGATACTCGGTGATGCTGCGTTGAAAACAGCCTCGGAATGCTCATTTACAGCCCGTAAACTCCGCTTCCTCGGCTGTTTTCGCCTTGCCTGACCTTCGTCTGAAGGCTTTTCATGCAGAGCCTAGCGCAGAAAGCAGAAGCCCCGGTGCGTGGCCGGGGCTTCCGATGTTACGTCAAGCGAACCTTAGAGTGCGGCAATCGCGCTGTTCAGGGTCTGGCTTGGGCGCATCACCTTGCTGGTCAGCTCGGCATCGGGGAAGTAGTAGCCACCGATTTCGACGGGCTTGCCTTGAACGGCGTTGAGCTCGGCGACGATGGTCGCTTCGTTCTCAGCCAGGGCTTTGGCCAGCGGAGTGAAGCGTGCCTGCAGTGCGGCATCTTCAGTCTGTGCAGCCAGTGCCTGGGCCCAGTACAGGGTCAGGTAGAAGTGGCTACCGCGGTTGTCGATGCTGCCGACCTTGCGCGCAGGGGACTTGTTGCTGTCCAGGAACTGGCCGGTGGCCTGGTCCAGGGTGGCAGCCAGTACCTTGGCTTTCGGGTTGGCGTAGGTGTTGCCCAGGTGTTCCAGGGAAGCAGCCAGTGCCAGGAATTCGCCCAGCGAGTCCCAGCGCAGGAAGTTCTCTTCGACCAGTTGCTGTACGTGTTTCGGAGCCGAACCACCGGCGCCGGTTTCGAACAGGCCGCCGTTGTTCATCAGCGGAACGATCGACAGCATCTTGGCGCTGGTGCCCAGCTCCATGATCGGGAACAGGTCGGTCAGGTAGTCGCGCAGCACGTTACCGGTCACCGAGATGGTGTCCTGGCCGGCGCGGATACGCTGCAGCGAAACCTTCATCGCCTCGACCGGCGACAGGACACGGATGTCCAGGCCAGCGGTGTCGTGGTCTTTCAGGTACTTCTGGACTTTCTCGATCAGCACGCCGTCGTGGGCGCGTTGCGGGTCGAGCCAGAACAGCGCTGGAGTGTTGCTGGCGCGAGCGCGGTTGACGGCGAGCTTGACCCAGTCCTGGATCGGCGCGTCCTTGGTCTGGCACATGCGGAAGATGTCGCCGGCTTCGACGTCCTGTTGCAGCAGCAGGTTGCCCTGGCCGTCCAGTACGCGGATGACGCCATCGGCCTTGGCCTGGAAGGTCTTGTCGTGAGAACCGTACTCTTCGGCTTTCTGCGCCATCAGGCCGACGTTCGGTACGCTGCCCATGGTGGTCGGGTCGAAGGCGCCGTGTTTCTTGCAGTCTTCGATCACGGCCTGGTAGATGGTCGCGTAGCAGCGGTCAGGAATGACAGCCTTGGTGTCTTGCAGCTGGCCTTCGGTGTTCCACATCTTGCCCGAGTCGCGGATCATCGCCGGCATCGAGGCGTCGACGATAACGTCGCTCGGCACGTGCAGGTTGGTGATGCCCTTGTCGGAGTTGACCATGGCCAGCGCAGGGCGGATGGCATAGACAGCCTGGATGTCGGCTTCGATCTGCGCCTGCTGCTCGGCTGGCAGGTTCTTGATGCGGGCGTACAGGTCGCCGATGCCGTTGTTCAGGTTGAAACCGATCTGCTCAAGGATGGCGGCGTTCTTGTTCAGCGCGTCCGCGTAGTACTCGGCAACGATCTGGCCGAACATGATTGGGTCGGAGACTTTCATCATGGTGGCTTTCAGGTGAACCGACAGCAGCACGCCCTGAGCCTTGGCGTCTTCGATTTCAGCGGCGATGAAGGCGCGCAGGGCCTTGGTGCTCAGTACGGCGCAATCGATGATTTCGCCGGCCTTGACCGAGGTTTTTTCTTTCAGGACGGTGGTGGAACCGTCTTTGCCCAGCAATTCGATACGCAGGCTGTCATCGGCTTCGATGAGGGCGGCTTTTTCGCTGCCGTAGAAGTCGCCGTTGCTCATGTGAGCGACATGGGACTTCGAGTCAGCGGCCCAGGCACCCATCTTGTGCGGGTGTTTGCGGGCGTAGTTCTTGACCGACAGTGGTGCGCGGCGGTCAGAGTTGCCCTCGCGCAGAACCGGGTTCACGGCGCTGCCCTTGATGCGGTCGTAGCGTGCCTTGGCTTCTTTCTCGGCGTCGTTGGCCGGTGCTTCCGGGTAGTCCGGAATGTTGAAGCCCTTGGCTTGCAGCTCCTTGATCGCGGCCTTCAGTTGTGGAACCGAGGCGCTGATGTTCGGCAGCTTGATGATGTTGGCTTCCGGGGTTGTCGCCAGTTGTCCCAGTTCCGCCAGATGGTCGGCCACTTGCTTTTCGGCGCCGAGTTGTTCTGGGAAGGCGGAGAGGAGACGGGCGGCGAGAGAGATGTCCCGGGTTTCTACTGCGATGTCGGCAGTAGCGGTGAAGGCTTCGACGATGGGGAGCAGCGAGTAGGTGGCGAGTGCCGGGGCTTCGTCGGTGAAGGTGTAGATGATCTTGGATCGGGTGGACATATTCGGGTTAACTCTCTGTTTTGCTGAGCGTGCTCGGGATCTCGGTAGGGCGCGCAGGGTAAGCGCTTCGCTCAGACACATCCATGAGCGGAAAGTCGAGGATCCAGGGCTGTGATGGTGGATTGCATCAGTCGAGTGTCAAACGGCTGAACCGCGGTAACAGCTCAGTCTTGTCGGGGCAGCGGGACCTGTAGCGGACATCTCGCCCCCAAGTGACCCTTGAGTCACCGGCGCAGTATACCAATTCCTTGGTCCTAATCATCAAGACGAAGATGTCGGATGACCATTTATAGACGAAAGATGTAGAGCTTTTTTCGGCTTTGTGACGGTTTTGTGGGCAAGGTTTCCGTTCGCCGTCAACTGGGTTAGGCTCTGGGGATTGCATGAAGACTACAAACCAAAAAAAGCGGAGTGCAGCATGGGATACCAGAAAATCGAGG
This sequence comes from Pseudomonas huaxiensis, assembly GCF_003231275.1. Taxonomy (GTDB): domain Bacteria; phylum Pseudomonadota; class Gammaproteobacteria; order Pseudomonadales; family Pseudomonadaceae; genus Aquipseudomonas; species Aquipseudomonas huaxiensis. The sequence goes on along the minus strand of NZ_QKVL01000035.1, from coordinate 59,447 downwards.
TTCCGGCAGTCGGCGACAAAATCACCGTCAACGCAGACCATTCTCTCAATGTTCCAGACAATCCGATCATCCCGTTCATTGAAGGCGACGGCATCGGGGTAGACGTTTCCCCGGTCATGATCAAGGTGGTCGACGCTGCGGTCGAGAAGGCTTACGGCGGCAAGCGCAAGATTTCCTGGATGGAAGTCTATGCCGGCGAAAAGGCCACCCAGGTCTATGACCAGGACACCTGGCTACCCCAGGAAACCCTCGACGCGGTGAAGGATTACGTGGTTTCCATCAAGGGCCCGCTGACCACGCCGGTCGGTGGCGGCATCCGCTCGCTGAACGTGGCGCTGCGCCAGCAGCTTGACCTGTACGTGTGTCTGCGTCCTGTCGTCTGGTTCGACGGCGTCCCTAGCCCCGTGAAGAAGCCGGGCGATGTCGACATGGTGATCTTCCGCGAGAACTCCGAAGACATCTACGCCGGTATCGAATGGAAAGCCGGTTCGCCCGAGGCCAACAAGGTCATCAAGTTCCTCAAGGAGGAAATGGGCGTCACCAAGATCCGTTTCGACCAGGATTGCGGCATCGGCATCAAGCCTGTCTCGAAAGAGGGTACCCAGCGCCTGGTGCGCAAAGCCCTGCAGTACGTCGTGGACAATGACCGCAAGTCGCTGACCATCGTCCATAAAGGCAACATCATGAAGTTCACCGAAGGTGCCTTCAAGGATTGGGGCTACGAGGTGGCGAAGAACGAATTCGGCGCCGAGCTGCTCGATGGCGGCCCGTGGATGAAGTTCAAGAACCCGAACACCGGCCGTGAAGTGATCGTCAAGGACGCCATTGCCGACGCCATGCTGCAGCAGATCCTGCTGCGTCCGGCCGAGTACGACGTGATCGCGACCCTCAACCTCAATGGTGACTACCTGTCCGACGCCCTGGCGGCCGAGGTCGGTGGTATCGGCATTGCGCCGGGCGCCAACCTGTCTGACACCGTGGCAATGTTCGAAGCCACCCACGGCACCGCGCCGAAATACGCGGGCAAGGACCAGGTGAACCCAGGTTCAGTGATCCTCTCCGCTGAAATGATGCTGCGCCACCTCGGCTGGACCGAAGCGGCTGACCTGATCATCAAGGGCACCAACGGCGCGATCCGGGCCAAGACGGTGACCTATGACTTCGAACGTCTGATGGAAGGCGCGACCCTGGTTTCGTCGTCGGGCTTCGGTGAGGCGCTGATCAAGCACATGTAAGCGGCATGAAAAACCGGCCAACCCGTATGACGAGGTTGGCCGGTTTTTTTTCGCCGCGTTGAAGGTCAGGCGTCGGCGGTGATCGGGTTTGCGTTCTTGGCCTCCGCTGTGGCGGCCTTGTCGCAGATGTCCACGGCATGAAGTCCCTTGGGGCCCTGGATGATGTCGAAAGTCACGGCTTGTCCGGCTTTCAGTGTTTTATAACCGTCCATCTTGATTGCCGAATAGTGAGCGAACAGATCCTCGGTCTTGCCTTCTTCATTGATGAAGCCATAGCCCTTGGCATTGTTGAACCACTTGACTTTACCGCTTGCCATCCTCATATCCCTCTGCAAAGGACTCCATCACTGGAGTATCATCCACTCCATCCGCATATAACCTGCGAAAATTCTGGTTGACTGCGCGGACCTTTATTGACCACGGTGGGTTCTTATTGGTTGTAACACCGTTTTGCTGATAGTCAAGGTCAGGCGACGGCTGTCGCCCGGCGTCGGTTCAAGCGGTCAAACCTCAACCCTAACCTGTCGAAATGATGAAATTCTTTCCATGCATGCACATAGCCAGATTCGACTAACATTCAATCAGGATCGCCCGCAATCGCATGAGGACGATGGTGCTGGCCTGGCCGTACAGGAAGCCAAGCCGGCGCTGCAGGCGCCACCGATGTACAAGGTGGTTTTGTTCAACGATGACTACACGCCGATGGATTTCGTCGTCGAAGTGCTCGAGGTGTTTTTTAACCTGAACCGCGAGCTGGCGACCAAGGTCATGCTGGCCGTCCACACCGAGGGACGGGCAGTGTGCGGATTGTTTACCCGTGACATCGCCGAGACCAAGGCCATGCAGGTCAACCAATACGCAAGGGAAAGCCAGCATCCGCTACTCTGTGAAATCGAGAAGGACGGTTAATCGCCGACCACTTGGGTATGAGGTGAAGCTATGTTAAACCGCGAGCTCGAAGTCACCCTCAATCTGGCCTTCAAGGAGGCCCGTTCCAAGCGTCATGAGTTCATGACGGTTGAGCACCTTCTGCTGGCATTGCTGGACAACGAGGCCGCCGCGACTGTTTTGCGCGCGTGCGGTGCGAATATCGACAAACTCAAACACGATCTGCAGGAGTTCATCGACTCCACCACGCCACTGATCCCCGTCCATGACGAGGACCGTGAAACCCAGCCAACCCTGGGCTTCCAGCGTGTGCTGCAGCGTGCCGTCTTCCATGTACAGAGCTCGGGCAAGCGTGAAGTGACCGGCGCCAACGTACTGGTGGCCATTTTCAGCGAGCAGGAAAGCCAGGCTGTATTCCTTCTCAAGCAACAAAGCGTGGCTCGCATCGATGTAGTCAACTACATCGCACACGGCATTTCCAAAGTGCCGGGCCACGGCGAACACCCCGAAGGCGAGCAGGAAATGCAGGACGAAGACGGCGGCGAAACCTCGTCGTCGAGTAATCCCCTGGATGCCTACGCCAGCAACCTCAACGAACTCGCTCGTCAGGGCCGTATCGATCCGCTGGTCGGGCGCGAAAGCGAAGTCGAGCGTGTGGCGCAGATCCTCGCGCGTCGGCGCAAGAACAACCCGCTGTTGGTGGGTGAGGCCGGTGTCGGCAAGACGGCTATCGCCGAAGGCCTGGCCAAGCGCATCGTCGATGGCCAGGTGCCTGATCTGCTGTCCCAGAGCGTGGTCTACTCCCTCGACCTTGGTGCCTTGCTGGCCGGCACCAAGTACCGCGGCGACTTCGAGAAGCGCTTTAAGGCGCTCCTGGGTGAACTGCGCAAGCGTCCGCAGGCGATTCTGTTCATCGATGAAATCCACACCATCATCGGTGCCGGCGCGGCATCCGGCGGTGTGATGGATGCCTCCAACCTGCTCAAGCCGCTGTTGTCCTCTGGCGACATCCGCTGCATCGGTTCCACGACCTTCCAGGAGTTTCGTGGCATCTTCGAGAAGGACCGTGCCTTGGCGCGGCGCTTCCAGAAGGTCGATGTCAGCGAGCCGTCGGTCGAAGACACCGTGGGCATCCTGCGCGGGCTGAAGGGGCGTTTCGAGTCCCACCACAGCATCGAGTACAGCGACGAGGCCCTGCGTGCAGCGGCCGAGTTGGCAGCGCGCTACATCAATGACCGGCACATGCCGGACAAAGCCATCGATGTGATCGACGAGGCGGGCGCCTACCAGCGTCTGCAACCGGTCGAGGCACGGGTCAAGCGCATCGAAGTGCAGCAGGTCGAAGACATTGTGGCGAAAATCGCCCGTATTCCGCCGAAGCACGTCACCAGCTCCGACAAGGAACTGCTGCGCAACCTGGAGCGTGACCTTAAGCTGACCGTGTTCGGTCAGGACGCGGCGATCGACTCACTGGCCACTGCAATCAAGCTCTCGCGTGCCGGTCTGAAAGCGCCGGACAAACCTGTCGGCTCCTTCCTGTTCTCCGGTCCGACCGGCGTGGGCAAGACCGAGGTGGCGCGGCAACTGGCCAAGGCGCTGGGTGTCGAGCTGGTTCGCTTCGACATGTCGGAGTACATGGAACGGCATACCGTATCGCGCCTGATTGGTGCGCCTCCGGGTTATGTCGGTTTCGACCAGGGTGGATTGCTGACCGAAGCCATCACCAAGCAGCCGCACTGCGTGCTGTTGCTCGATGAGATCGAAAAAGCGCATCCGGAAGTCTTCAACCTGCTGTTGCAGGTCATGGACCACGGCACCTTGACGGACAACAACGGGCGCAAGGCGGACTTCCGCAACGTGATCGTGATCATGACCACTAACGCCGGTGCTGAGACTGCGGCGCGTGCTTCTATCGGTTTCACGCATCAGGATCACTCGTCCGATGCGATGGAAGTGATCAAGAAGAGCTTCACGCCGGAGTTCCGCAACCGCCTGGACACCATCATCCAGTTTGGTCGCCTGACTCACGAGACGATCAAGAGCGTGGTGGACAAGTTCCTCACCGAGCTGCAGGCGCAACTGGAGGACAAGCGTGTCCTGCTGGAAGTGTCCGATGCAGCGCGCAGCTGGCTGGCGGTTGGCGGCTACGATGCGCAGATGGGGGCTCGTCCAATGGCCCGGCTTATCCAGGACAAGATCAAGCGGCCGCTGGCCGAGGAAATCCTGTTCGGGGAACTGGCCGACCATGGCGGTGTGGTGCACATCGACATCCGCGACGGCGAACTGGTCTTCGATTTCGAGACCACGGCCGAAATGGCCTGATGGCTTGCTCGCGGGGGTTCGCCCCCGCAGCAGGCTCACTGCTTTCTTCGATACGAAAAAAAGCCCGGCGATTGCCGGGCTTTTTTCGTATCGACTTTAGCGGGCGCGGTAAGTGATGCGGCCTTTGCTGAGGTCGTAAGGCGTCAGCTCGACGCGGACCTTGTCACCAGTAAGGATACGAATGTAGTTCTTGCGCATCTTTCCGGAGATGTGCGCGGTTACGACGTGCCCGTTTTCCAACTCCACGCGGAACATGGTGTTGGGCAGGGTGTCGACGACAGTGCCTTCCATTTCGAAGCTGTCTTCTTTCGACATGCAGTAAAGCCCTCGGTGTTCAGTTATGGCCCGGCACAGAAGTACCCAGCTACAAAAAGTGGCGTGCATTGTGCCCGAAAAATGGAGGTCAAGCCAAGGTTTTCAGTTCAGGGTGACCCAGCGCTGGTTGATCAGCAGTTCAATGGGGCGGTATTGGGTCTTGTAGTTCATTTTTTTGCAGTTCTTGATCCAGTAGCCAAGGTAAACGGCATCGAGACCAAGGCGCAGGGTTTCGCCGATCTGCCACAGGATGGCATAACGGCCGAGGCTGCGGCGTTCTTCTGTAGGTTCGTAGAAGGTGTAGACCGCCGAAAGTCCGTTGGGCAGCAGGTCGGTCACCGCGATAGCGACCAGTTTGCCGTCCAGGCGGAACTCGTAGAAACGGGAGAATGGCAGGTCCCGGACCAGAAAGGTCGAAAACTGGTCGCGACTTGGAGGGTACATGTCACCGTCAGCATGGCGCTGCTCGATGTAGCGTCGGTAGAGGTCGAAGTACTCCTCGTTGAACGAAGGGCGGGCGGGGCTCACCACCAGGTCGGCGTTGCGCTTGATGATGCGTTTCTGCTGGCGATTGGGGGTAAAGCGCGCAGCCGGGATGCGTGCAGGCACGCAGGCATTGCAATTCTGGCAATGGGGTCGGTACAGGTGGTCGCCGCTGCGGCGAAAGCCCATTTCCGACAGGTCCGCGTAGACGTTGGCGTCCATCGGCTGGCTCGGATCGAGAAACAGCGTGGTGGCTTGCTCGTCAGGCAGGTAGCTGCAGGCATGGGGTTGAGTGGCATAGAACTTCAACCGCGCCAACTCAGTCATGATCAACCCCTCGGCAGGTGTTTTTTCTAAGTGTAAGCCAGCTCTGAAAACTCGCCTAGCAAACGGCTCGCTGGCAGATCCAGGTGGCGCGATTGGGCTGGTCCAGGTACTGGCGCAGGTAATCGGCGAAGGTCGCACGGGCGATAGCGCGTGCGCCAAGGCTGTGCAGGTGCTCGGTCGGCATCTGACAGTCAATGAGGACGAATCCCGCCTCACGCAGGTGTTCGACCAGCGTCACGAAGCCGACCTTGGACGCGTTGTCGGCCCGGCTGAACATGGATTCGCCGAAAAACAGCCGGCCCATCGCCAGGCCATAGAGCCCGCCGACCAGTTCGCCGTCCTGGCGCACCTCCACGGAGTGCGCGAGGCCCTGGCGATGCAGCTCGACATAGGCCGCCTGCATGTTGTCGGTGATCCAGGTGCCGTCGGCGTAGCTGCGCGGCGCGGCGCAGGCCTGGATCACTGCGCTGAAGTCCTGATCGAAACTGACCTCATAGCGCGCCTGGCGCATGAACTTGCGCAGCGAGCGGGACACGTGCAACTCGTCGGGAAACAGCACAGTGCGCGGGTCCGGCGACCACCACAGGATCGGCTGGCCATCCTGATACCAGGGAAAGCAGCCGTGGCGATAGGCTTGCACCAGGCGCTCGGGGCGCAGGTCGCCGCCGGCGGCGAGCAGGCCGTTGGGTTCTCGCAGGGCTTTTTCCAGAGGAGGGAAGTCCAGGGTGTTGCGGTTGAGCCAGGTCAGCATCGTTATTCGGTCGCGCCGCCGAGGGAAGGGGAGGGCGCCCAGCATGACCCGAAAAAGCCCCGCGGGACAAGCCCGCCGGCGCCTTCTCGAACAAGCACGGTAGAGGCTTTTGTCCCGTGTAACTGATGGCGAATTGCTTCTTGCGCAACTTAACCAGGGGGCAGTTGTCCCAACTACGCAAAAACCCCGCATAAGCCTTTGTCACAAAAGAAAATGCGTGCTCAAATTGTTGCATGGGAAATTGACCCGCCTGACCGTTCGATCCGCCGAGCCGCGATAGCGATAGGTCGGCAGTAATGTTAAAAGTAGTGATTTGTTGACCGCGCCCGTTGGTCAATCACGGTTGGACGCGCAAAAAGCGCAGGAATAGACCAGTTTTGAAGAAACCCACAGCAACACCCAATCCCGAGCCGCTCTGGCGCCAGCAGTTGCATTACAGGCTCAAGGAAGGTGCCCTGATTGCCATGGGCGCCTTGTGCCTCTACCTGTGGATGGCTTTGCTGACCTACGACCAGGCCGACCCGGGCTTCAGCCATACCAGCAACGTCGACCAGGTGCAGAACGCCGCAGGCCGTGCAGGCGCCTTCTTTGCCGACGTCCTGTTCATGGTGCTGGGTTATTTCGCCTACATCTTCCCGCTGCTGCTGGCGATCAAGACCTGGCAGATCTTCCGCGAGCGCCACCAGCCCTGGCAGTGGAGCGGCTGGCTGTTCTCCTGGCGGCTGATCGGCCTGGTGTTCCTGGTACTGTCCGGCGCCGCGCTGGCGCACATTCATTTCCATTCCGCACCCAGCCTGCCGGCCTCGGCGGGCGGCGCGCTGGGCGAAAGCCTCGGTGACCTGGCCAAGAATGCGCTGAACGTGCAGGGCAGTACCCTGATGTTCATCGCCCTGTTCCTGTTTGGCCTGACAGTGTTCACCGACCTGTCGTGGTTCAAGGTGATGGACATCACCGGCAAGATCACCCTCGATCTCTTCGAATTGATTCAGGGCGCCGCCAACCGCTGGTGGAGCGCACGCAATGAACGCAAGCAACTGGTTGCGCAACTGCGCGAGGTCGACGAGCAGGTCAATGACGTGGTTGCCCCCACCGTCCCCGATCGTCGCGAGCAGGTAAAGGCCCGCGAACGCATCATCGAGCGCGATCAGGCCCTTACCAAGCATGTGGCCGAGCGCGAGCAGAAAGCCCCGCCAGTCATCATGCCTGCGGCAGCTCCGGCGCCGGAACCGAGCAAGCGCGTGCAGAAAGAGAAGCAGGCGCCGCTGTTCGTCGACAGCGCTGTGGAAGGCACGCTGCCGCCGATCTCCATCCTCGATCCCGCCGAGAAGAAGCAGGTCAACCGCTCGCCCGAATCCCTGGCGGCTGTCGGTCATCTGCTGGAAATCAAGCTGAAGGAATTCGGTGTCGAAGTCTCGGTGGATTCGATCCATCCGGGGCCGGTGATCACCCGTTACGAAATCCAGCCGGCGGCCGGGGTCAAGGTCAGCCGTATCGCCAACCTGGCCAAGGACCTTGCGCGCTCGCTGGCGGTAACCAGTGTGCGGGTGGTCGAGGTGATTCCCGGCAAGACCACCGTCGGTATCGAAATCCCCAACGAGGACCGGCAGATCGTGCGCTTCTCCGAAGTGCTGTCGTCGCCGCAGTACGACGAGGCCAAGTCGCCGGTCACCATGGCCCTGGGTCACGACATCGGCGGCAAGCCAGTGATCACGGACCTTGCGAAGATGCCGCACCTGCTGGTGGCCGGTACCACCGGTTCCGGTAAGTCGGTCGGTGTGAACGCGATGATCCTGTCGATCCTGTTCAAGTCGGGCCCGGAAGACGCCAAGCTGATCATGATCGACCCGAAGATGCTCGAACTGTCGATCTACGAAGGCATTCCGCACCTGCTGTGTCCGGTGGTCACCGACATGAAGGACGCCGCCAACGCCCTGCGCTGGAGCGTTGCCGAGATGGAGCGGCGCTACAAGCTGATGGCGGCCATGGGCGTGCGTAACCTCGCAGGCTTCAACCGCAAGGTGAAGGACGCCGAGGAAGCCGGCGAGCCGATCTACGACCCGATGTTCCGCCGCGAGAGCATGGACGACGTGCCACCGCTGCTGAAAACGCTGCCGACCATCGTGGTGGTGGTGGACGAATTCGCCGACATGATGATGATCGTCGGCAAGAAGGTCGAAGAGCTGATCGCCCGGATCGCGCAGAAGGCGCGTGCCGCCGGTATCCACCTGATTCTTGCGACCCAGCGGCCGTCGGTGGACGTGATCACCGGTCTGATCAAGGCCAACATCCCGACCCGCATGGCGTTCCAGGTCTCCAGCAAGATCGACTCGCGGACCATCATCGACCAGGGTGGCGCCGAGCAACTGCTCGGTCACGGTGACATGCTCTACATGCCGCCCGGCACCAGCCTGCCGATCCGCGTGCACGGCGCCTTCGTCTCCGACGACGAGGTGCATCGCGTGGTTGAAGCCTGGAAACTGCGTGGCGCACCGGACTACAACGAAGACATTCTCAGCGGCGTCGAAGAGGCCGGCAGCGGCTTTGATGGCGGCGGTGGCGGTGATGGCGGCGACGACGCCGAGACCGATGCGCTCTACGACGAAGCCGTGCAGTTCGTTCTGGAGAGCCGCCGCGCGTCGATTTCCGCGGTTCAGCGCAAGCTGAAGATCGGCTACAACCGCGCCGCGCGGATGATCGAAGCGATGGAAATGGCCGGTGTGGTCACCGCCATGAACACCAACGGCTCACGTGAAGTCCTGGCACCGGGACCTTCGCGGGACTGATACCCCATTCAGCCGGCGGGCAGCGATGCCCGCCGGTTCATTCATTCTGCAACGAGGATTGCCATGCGCCTGATTCGCATGATGTTGGTTTCCGCTTTGAGCCTGTCCAGCGTTTCGGCCTTTGCCGCCGAAGCAGACGTGGCGCGCCTGAGCCAGTTGTTGAACAACTCGAAGACCATCGAAGCCCGTTTCTCCCAGCTCACCCTCGATGCCGGCGGCACCCAGTTGCAGGAAACCGCCGGGCAGATGGTGGTCCAGCGCCCGGGCCTGTTCTACTGGCACACCGACGCACCGCAGGAGCAGGTGGTGGTGTCCGATGGCCAGAACGTTACCCTGTGGGACCCGGACCTGGAGCAGGCCACCGTCAAGAAACTGGACGTGCGCCTGACCCAGACCCCGGCCCTGTTGCTCTCCGGTGATATTTCCAAGATCAGCCAGAGCTTCGATATCACCTCGAAGGAGCAGGGCGAGGTCATGGATTTCACCCTCAAGCCGAAAACCAAGGACAGTCTGTTCGATTCCCTGCGCCTGTCTTTCCGCCGTGGCCTGGTGAATGACATGCAACTGGTCGACACCACTGGCTCGCGCACCAACATCCTGTTCAACGGCGTCAAGGCCAACGAGCCGGTGCCGGCCAGCAAGTTCAAGTTCGACATCCCCGCTGGCGCGGATGTGATCAAAGAGTAAGAGGTCGTACAGCCGTCCATGGACCTGTTTCGCAGTGAACCGGTATCCCAGCCCTTGGCCGCGCGCATGCGCGCGCTCAACCTGGATGAATACGTCGGCCAGCAGCACCTGCTGGCGCGCGGCAAGCCGCTGCGAGAGGCACTGGAGCAGGGTGCGCTGCATTCGATGATTTTCTGGGGCCCGCCCGGCGTCGGCAAGACGACCCTGGCGCGGCTGCTGGCGCAGTTCTGCGACGCGCATTTCGAAACGGTGTCGGCGGTCCTCGCCGGGGTCAAGGAAATCCGCCATGCGGTGGAAATCGCCAAGCAGCAGGCGGCCCAGTATGGGCGCCGGACCATCCTCTTCGTCGATGAAGTGCACCGCTTCAACAAGTCCCAGCAGGATGCATTCCTGCCCTATGTTGAAGATGGAACGCTGATTTTCATCGGTGCGACCACCGAAAACCCCTCTTTCGAGTTGAACAACGCGCTGCTGTCGCGGGCACGGGTGTATGTGCTCAAAAGCCTTGATGAGGAGGCCTTGCGCCGCCTGGCGCAGCGTGCGCTGACCGAGGAGCGCGGATTGGGCAAGCGCAATCTGAGCCTCGGCGATGAGGCGTTCAAGATGCTGCTGGCCGCCGCCGATGGTGATGGCCGGCGCCTGCTCAACTTCCTCGAAAACGCCTCGGATCTGGCCGAAGACGGCGGCGAGATAGGCGTCGACCTGCTGCAGAGCCTGCTGGGTGACAGCCGTCGGCGTTTCGACAAGGGCGGCGAAGCGTTCTACGACCAGATCTCGGCTTTGCACAAATCCATCCGCGGCTCCAACCCGGACGCTGCGTTGTACTGGTTTGCGCGGATGCTCGACGGCGGTTGCGATCCGCTGTACCTGGCCCGGCGCGTGGTGCGCATGGCCAGCGAAGACATCGGCAACGCTGACCCGCGTGCCCTGAGCCTGTGCCTGTCGGCCTGGGACGTGCAGGAGCGGCTCGGCAGTCCGGAAGGCGAGCTGGCGGTGGCCCAGGCCATCACCTACCTCGCCTGCGCGCCGAAGAGCAACGCCGTGTACATGGGCTTCAAGACCGCGCTGCGCGAAGCCGCCGAGCATGGTTCGCTGGAAGTGCCGCTGCACTTGCGCAACGCGCCGACCAAGCTGATGAAACAACTGGGTTATGGCGAGGAATACCGCTACGCCCATGACGAGCCGGACGCTTATGCCGCTGGCGAAGACTATTTCCCCGATGAACTCGAACCTCGCCAGTATTACCAGCCGGTCCCGCGGGGCCTGGAACTGAAGATTGGCGAGAAGCTCAAGCACCTGGCCGAGCTGGACCGGACCAGTCCACGGCAGCGGAGAAAACCGTGATTGCACTGATTGCCTCCGTGAGCATCGCCGGCGTGGCCGGCACGTTGCTGCGCTTTGCCACCGGCAACTGGGTCAATGCCCACTGGCCACGGCACTTCTATCTCGCTACGCTGGCGGTCAATCTGGTGGGCTGCCTGATCATCGGCGTACTCTATGGCCTGTTTCTGACCCGGCCCGGCGTGCCGATCGAGGTCCGCGCGGGCCTTATCGTCGGTTTTGTCGGCGGCCTGACCACCTTTTCATCTTTTTCACTGGACACACTGCGCCTGCTCGAAAGCGGGCAGGCGCCGTTGGCTTTCGGCTATGCCGCGGCCAGCGTGCTGGGCGGCCTGCTCGCGACATGGGCCGGCCTGGCATTGACCCGAATCTGAACCACACCTACATAACGAGAGAACGATATGCTCGATTCCAAACTGTTACGCGGCCAACTTCAGGAAGTGGCGGACCGCCTGGCCTCCCGTGGCTTCAGCCTGGATGTCGCGCGCATCGAGTCCCTGGAAGAGCGCCGCAAGACGGTGCAGACCCGGACCGAACAGCTGCAGGCCGAGCGTAACGCCCGTTCCAAGTCCATCGGTCAGGCCAAGGCCAAGGGCGAAGACATCGCGCCGTTGATGGCGGACGTTGAACGCATGGCGGGCGAACTGGCCGCTGGCAAGGTCGAGCTGGACGCGATCCAGTCCGAGCTGGACCAGATCCTCCTGACCCTGCCCAACCTGCCGGACGCCAGCGTCCCGGTGGGCGCGGATGAAGACGGCAACGTCGAAGTGCGCCGCTGGGGTACCCCGCGCGCGTTCGATTTCCCGATCCAGGACCACGTCGCCCTCGGCGAGCGCGACGGCTACTTGGACTTCGAGACCGCCGCCAAGCTCTCCGGTGCGCGCTTTGCCCTGCTGCGCGGCCCGATTGCCCGCCTGCACCGCGCCCTCGCGCAGTTCATGATCAACCTGCACATCAACGAGCACGGTTACGAAGAGGCCTACACCCCGTACCTGGTCCAGGCGCCGGCGCTGCAAGGCACCGGCCAGTTGCCGAAGTTCGAGGAAGACCTGTTCAAGATCAGCCGCGAAGGCGAGGCCGATTTCTACCTGATTCCGACCGCCGAAGTGTCGCTGACCAACATCGTCGCCGGCGAAATCGTCGACGCCAAGCAACTGCCGATCAAGTTCGTCGCCCACACCCCGTGCTTCCGCAGCGAAGCCGGCGCGTCGGGCCGTGATACCCGCGGCATGATTCGCCAGCACCAGTTCGACAAGGTCGAGATGGTCCAGATCGTCGAGCCGAGCACGTCGATGGAAGCCCTGGAAGGCCTGACCCGCAACGCCGAGCGCGTGCTGCAGGCGCTGGAGCTGCCGTATCGCGTGCTGGCGCTGTGCACCGGCGACATGGGCTTCAGTGCAGTGAAGACCTACGACCTGGAAGTCTGGGTGCCGAGCCAGGACAAGTACCGCGAGATTTCCTCGTGCTCCAACTGCGGTGATTTCCAGGCGCGCCGCATGCAGGCCCGCTGGCGCAACCCGGAAACCGGCAAGCCGGAGCTGGTCCACACCCTCAACGGCTCGGGCCTGGCGGTCGGCCGTACCCTGGTCGCGGTGCTGGAGAACTACCAGCAGGCCGACGGCACCATCCGTGTGCCGGACGTCCTCAAGCCGTACATGGGTGGCCTCGAGGTCATCGGCTAAATGGAGTTTTTGCCGCTGTTCCACAATTTGCGTGGCAGTCAGGTGCTGGTGGTGGGCGGCGGCGAGATTGCCTTGCGCAAATCTCGCCTGCTGGCCGATGCCGGCGCCAGGCTGCGCGTGGTCGCGCCCGAGATCGAAGGGCAACTGGCCGAGCTTGCTCGGCACAGTGGAGGCCAGACCCTGGACCGCGGCTATCAGGAAAGCGATCTGGATGACTGCCAACTGATCATCGCCGCCACCGACGACCCGGCGCTCAACGCCCAGGTTTCTGCGGACGCGCGGCGGCGTTGCGTACCGGTCAACGTGGTGGACGCGCCGGCGCTGTGCTCGGTGATCTTCCCGGCCATCGTCGACCGGTCGCCACTGGTGGTCGCAGTGTCCAGTGGCGGCGACGCCCCGGTGCTGGCGCGGTTGATCCGCGCCCGTCTGGAGACCTGGATTCCTGCCGCCTATGGTGAGCTTGCCGGTCTGGCCGCGCGTTTTCGCGAGCGGGTCAAGGGGCTCTATCCGGACGTCAATCAGCGTCGCGGCTTCTGGGAAGAAGTGTTCCAGGGCCCGATCGCCGAGCGGCAACTGGCCGGGCAGGGCGCCGAAGCCGAACGCCTGTTGCAGGCCAAGGTGGATGGCGCTACCCAGCAGAATGCTGGCGAGGTCTATCTGGTTGGTGCCGGTCCCGGTGATCCGGACCTGCTGACCTTCCGCGCGCTACGCCTGATGCAGCAAGCCGATGTGGTGCTGTACGACCGTTTGGTCGCTCCGGCGATCATCGAGATGTGCCGGCGTGATGCCGAGCGTATCTATGTTGGCAAGCGCCGCGCCGATCACTCCGTACCGCAGGATCAGATCAACCAGCAACTGGTGGACCTGGCCCGACAGGGCAAGCGGGTGCTGCGCTTGAAAGGCGGCGATCCGTTCATCTTCGGTCGCGGAGGTGAGGAAATCGAGGAGTTGGCGGAGCAGGGCATTCCGTTCCAGGTGGTGCCTGGGATCACGGCGGCCAGTGGTTGCTCGGCGTATGCCGGGATTCCGCTGACCCATCGCGACTATGCCCAATCGGTGCGTTTCGTGACCGGTCACCTCAAGGACGGCACCAGCAATTTGCCTTGGGATGATCTGGTCGCACCGGCCCAGACCCTGGTGTTCTATATGGGGCTGGTGGGGTTGCCGACCATCTGTTCCGAGCTGATCCGCCACGGCCGCGCCGCCGATACCCCGGCGGCGTTGGTTCAGCAGGGCACTACCAAGAACCAGCGGGTCTTCACCGGCACCCTGGCCGACCTGCCGCAACTGGTGGCGGAGCATGAGGTTCATGCGCCGACGCTGGTGATCGTGGGAGAGGTGGTGCAGTTGCGGGAGAAGCTGAAGTGGTTTGAAGGGGCTCAGTAAGACCTTTCAGTTACTGTGGGAGCCGGCTTGCCGGCGATGAGGCCGACACAGGCGATGATGTCGTCTGGTCTGGCGCAATCGCAGGCAAGCCGGCTCCCACAGTTCAATCGCGATGTTTTCAGATACCGGTTCTCTCCCAGATCCCCCGCCCAACCAACCTTTCCCGATCATGCGCCCGCCCGAAGTCCTGCAACGGCCCCTTGGGCACGATGCCGTTCGGGTTAATCGTCTTGTGGCTCATGTAGTAGTGGCGCTGGATATGCTCCATGTCCACCGTCTCGGCCACGCCCGGCCATTGATACAGCTCTCGCAGCCAGTTGCTCAGGTTCGGATAATCCTCGATGCGCCGCAGGTTGCACTTGAAGTGGCCGTGGTACACCGCGTCGAAGCGGACGATGGTGGTGAACAGGCGGACATCGGCCTCGGTCAGGTATTCCCCGGCCAGATAGCGCTGCCCGTCCAATAGCTGCTCCAGCGCATCCAGTTCCGCGAACAATGCATCGAACGCTTCTTCGTAGGCCGCTTGCGAGGTGGCGAAGCCTGCGCGGTAGACGCCGTTGTTCACTGCCGGATAAATGCGCTCGTTGAGGGCGTCGATCTTCGCCCGCAGCGGTTCGGGATAGAGGTCCCGGCGATTGCCGGTCAGTTCATCGAAATCGCTGTTGAAGATGCGGATGATCTGCGACGACTCGTTGTTGACGATGCGCTGCTCCTGCTTGTCCCACAGCACCGGTACGGTCACGCGGCCGGTGTAGTTCGGGTCGTCGCGGGTGTAGCGCTGGTGCAGGAAGTCGAGGCCGTCGAGTTTGTCGCCGGTGGAGCCCTGGCTCTTGTCGAAGGTCCAGCCCTGTTCGCCCATCAGCCAACTGACCACGGACACGTCAATCAGGCTTTCCAGGCCCTTGAGCTTGCGCAGGATCAGGGTGCGATGGGCCCACGGGCAGGCCAGCGACACATAGAGGTGATAACGCCCGGCCTCAGGGGCGGGCAGGGCGTTGCGGCGTTGGGCGTTTTCGCGCTCGAAGGCGCCGTCCTTGCTGCTTTTGTACCACTGGTCGTGCCAGCGTCCGTCGATCAACAGGCCCATGAGGGGGCTCCTTGGTAATTCGTATAGAAGTTGGAGCCCAGTCTACGGACTTCAGTTCGAACAAATAGCGCAAAGATCCCGGGTTTTTGATCGATGGATTCGATGGGTCGTTATCAGGCCAGGCGCGTTGCCCAGTATTCACGGGCTTTGGCGAAGGCGTCGTCCTGGCTGTGGCCCAAGCCACGCAGGGCCAGGGCCATGGTCGCGACCACCGCCATCTCGCCATAACTGTCGCTGGCCTCACCACACCAGACCCTCAACAGATAATCCGGCTCCAGGCTGGCCGGTTTCACATGGCGCTGCTCCGACATCTGCGGCCATTCCTCGTCCCAGTCCGTGCCGTCGGCGGTGCCGTAGAGATGGCTGGTGGCATCCGGGTTGATCTCGATCTCGCCGCCATCACCCTTGACCACGATGGCGCGGTCACCCAGCAAGCGGCTGGCTTCGCGGTGCACCGCCTGGTAACCGGGGTGGAAGATGCTTTGCAGGCCGCAGCGCGCGCCCAGCGGATTGAGCACCCGGGCCAGGGAGTGGATCGGTGAGCGCAGGCCGAGGGTGTTGCGCAGGTCGATCATGCGTTGCAGGCCCGGCGCCCAGTCCTGCAACGGGAAGAAGGCGAGGTTGTGCTGATCAAGGGCCGTTTCGACTTCGCGCCAGTTGCGGCACAACGGAATACCGACCAGATCCAGCACCTGCTCGGTATACAGGCGCCCGGCGGTATGTGCGCCGCCGCCGTGCATCAGAATGCGCACGTCATTGATCGCCAGGCAGCGCGCTGCCAGCAGGTACCAGGGCAGGTGACGCTTCTTGCCGGCGTAGCTTGGCCAGTCGATATCGACGGCAATGGCCGGGGCGTTCAGGCGCTGGCGCAGGGCTTCGGTGAAACCGGCCAGTTCTTCCGGGCTTTCTTCCTTGTGCCGCAGCAGCATCAGGAAGGCGCCGAGCTGGGTGTCCTCGACCTTGCCGTCGAGCAGCAGGCCCATGGCCTCGCGGGCTTCCTCGCGGGTCAGGCCGCGGGCGCCGCGCTTGCCCTTGCCGAGGATGCGCACGAACTGGGCGAAGGGATGTTCTTCCGGGGTTTCGGTAACGAGCGGGAGTGGCGAATTCATATGCAATTGGTCGGCTTGGGCAGGCCCGCCAGCTTGGCGGCGAGTTTGGCGGGAGTGCCGTTGAACAGGCGGTTGAGGTGCAGGCTGTTGCCTTTTTCTACGCCGAGCTTGAGGGCGGTGTACTTGATCAGCGGGCGGGTCGCCGGCGACAGCTCGAACTCCTGGTAGAACTGGCGCAGCAGCGTCAGCACTTCCCAGTGATCGGCGCTCAGCTCCAGCGACTCGCGGGCGGCCAGGGCCTGGGCGACGTCCTCGGACCAGTCGCTCAGCTCGACCAGATAGCCGTCCTTGTCCAGGGCGATATCGCGGCCGTTGACGGTAAGGGTGCTCATAGCCAGCTATTGACCTTGTCGTAGTTCAAAGACAGCGCCACAAAACCCGGGTAGTCGATGGCGGTGGCCGGGCTCTCGGTGATGGCGCGGGCCTGCAGGTCTTCTTCGAGGACGTAGAGGCGCGGGCCGAGAGTGCGCAACCCCGCAAGCGGCGCACTACCGGGTTGCAGCGCGTAGACCGCGTCGCCGCACAGCAGCAGGCCATCGTGCGGGCCGAGCAGGCGCAGGCAACTGTAGAGACGGTTGTCGCTGAAGGGCGAATGGGAAATGACGTGCAGGGTGCTCATCAGAGGGTTACCACCTGGTCAAAACGGTCGATCAGCGCGGCGAGGGCCATGTCATCCAGCACTTCCACCGGCAGGCTCAGGCCTTCGGCGGACAGGCCGCGCTCGCGCAGGCTGCTGGCGGCGGCGAACAGTTCCTCGACGCCGAACATCGGCAGCGCCTGGAGATTGGCCGCCAGGTTCTTCTGTTGCAGCACTGCGGGCTGTTGAGCGGCGGCGAGCTGGAACACACCGTCATCGAGAAACAGCATGCCCAGCGGCAGGTCGAAGGCACCGCCAGCCAGGGCGATATCCAGCGCTTCGCGGGCTGATGGGCCGCTCCACGGCGCCTGGCGGCTGATGATCAGCAGGGACTTGGCCATTTCAATCACCTCCGAAGCAGACCAGGCGGTCGGCGGTTTGCGCGGCTTCATGCAACTGGCCCAGACCAGACAATTCCCAGGGTGCGGGCAGGTTCACCGCCGGGCGCTGGTAGCGCTTGGCTTCTTCTTCATTGAGCACGCCGCGGCGCAGGGCGGCGGCGATGCAGACCACGGCGTCGAGCTGATGGTCGCTGACAAAGGCGCGCCACTGCGCGGGAATATCGGCTTCGTCCTGGGGCGTGACGACGTTGGCCGAGGCGCTGTGCACGCCGTCCTGGTAGAAGAACAACCGGACAATCTCGTGCCCGCCGGCCAGGACCGCCTGGGCGAAGAGCAGGGCCCGGCGCGAGGAGGGCGCGTGGCCTGGGGAAAAAACTGCGATGGCGAACTTCATGGCAGGCTCTGTGGGAAAAAACTGCGGGAATGATAAAACAAAAAGCCCGCAGCAGGCTGCGGGCTTTGGTGGTGCAGACGCGGGCGTCAGTCTTCGCGGCGGGCTTCCGGCAGGAACCAGTTCAGCACCAGGGCGCAGATGCCACCGGTGGCGACGCCGGATTCCAGCACGTTGCGCAGCGCCGACGGCATGTGCGCGAGGAACTCCGGCACCTGCGCCACGCCCAGGCCCAGCGCCAGGGACACGGCGATGATCAGCAGGGCACGACGGTCGAGGCTGGTGCTGGCGAGGATATTGATACCCGACGCTGCGACCGCGCCGAACATCACCATGGCAGCGCCGCCGAGCACTGGCTCCGGCACGGCCTGGATCACTCCGGCGACGGCCGGGAACAGGCCCAGCACCACCAGCATCAGGGCGATCCACACACCGATATGGCGGCTGGCGATGCCGGTGAGCTGAATCACGCCGTTGTTCTGCGCGAAGATCGAACTCGGGAAGGTGTTGAACATGCCTGCCAGCAGCGAGTTGGCGCCGTTGACCAGCACGCCGCCCTTGATCCGCTGCATCCACAGCGGGCCTTCCACCGGCTGGCGCGAGACCTTGCTGGTGGCGGTGACGTCACCGATGGCTTCCAGCGAGGTGACCAGGTAGATCACCAGCATCGGGATAAACAGTGCCCAGGAGAAACCGAGGCCGAAATGCAGCGGGACCGGCACCTGGAACAGCGCCGCCTCGTGCATGCCGGTGAAGTCCAGACGGCCCAGGTAGCCGGCCAGCGCATAGCCCACGGCCAGGGCGATGACGATGGCGCAACTGCGCATCCACACCAGCGGAATACGGTTGAGCACAACGATGATCGCCAGCACCACGCCGGACAGCAGCAGGTTCTCGCCGTTGGCGAAGGTGCCGTTGCCCATCGCGGCGAAACCGCCGCCCATGCTGATCAGGCCGACCTTGATCAGGGTCAGGCCGATCATCAGCACGACGATGCCGGTCACCAGCGGGGTGATCAGGCGTTTGACGAACGGCAGGATGCGCGAGATGCCCATTTCCACGAACGAACCGGCGATGACCACGCCGAAGATCGCCGCCATCACCGCTTCCACCGGCGTGCCTTGCTTGACCATCAACGCACCGCCAGCGATCAGCGGGCCGACGAAGTTGAAGCTGGTGCCCTGGACGATCAGCAGCCCGGCACCGAACGGCCCGAAGCGACGGCACTGGACGAAGGTGGCGATGCCGGAGATCACCAGCGACATGGACACGATCAGGTTGGTATCGCGGGCCGACACGCCCAGCGCCTGACAGATCAGCAGCCCCGGGGTGACGATCGGCACGATGATCGCCAGCAGGTGCTGCAACGCGGCCAGCAGGCCGATCAACAGGCGTGGCCGGTCTTCCAGGCCAAGCACCAGTTCATTGGCCTGCGCCGGTGCGCCGGGACCTTGTTCGATTGAGCTCATGGACGTTCTGCCCCAGGAAAAAAAGGAGCGCATTCTACGGGCGCAGCGCGGTTTGGGGTAGTGCTGTCGGGACTGCACGGCACCACAACCAAGCACCCCGCACCAGCATGCAGCAACGCGGGTGCCTTCGTGACCGCCCATTTCCCTTCAAACCCTTGTCCCGCAAGCCCTTGCGCCAGTTGGCCCGACCCTTGCTCCAGCCGAATCCAAACTTGGATACAAGATGGAGTACCCCCATGCAATCCCTTCCTCTGCGGACCCTCGGCTGGACTCTCGGTGACTGGCAGGACGCCTACCAAAGCGGCGACCTGACCCCGGACTATCTCTTCGAACTGCTGCAACAGTTCCCCGACAGCGACCCGGCGTGGATCACCCGGGTTTCGCCGGAGCAGTTGAGTGCGCGTCTCGCCGGCCTGGCTGCGCAGCGGGCGGCGGTAGACGGTGATCTGGCGAAGTTGCCGCTGTATGGCGTGCCGTTTGCGGTCAAGGACAACATCGATGCCGCCGGCTGGCCGACCACCGCCGCGTGCCCCGAGTTCGCCTATGTCGCCGCCGAGGACGCGACGGTGGTCGCCCGCCTGCAGGCGGCCGGCGCGGTGTTGCTGGGCAAGACCAACCTGGACCAGTTCGCCACCGGCCTGGTAGGCACTCGCTCGCCCTACGGTGCGGTGCCCAACAGCTTCGATCCGGCCTACGTCAGCGGCGGCTCCAGCTCCGGCTCGGCGTCAGTGGTGGCACGCGGGCTGGTGGCGTTCTCGCTGGGCACCGACACTGCGGGCTCGGGCCGGGTGCCGGCCGGGTTCAACAATATCGTCGGCCTTAAGCCAACCAAGGGCCTGCTGTCCAATAAAGGGCTGGTGCCGGCCTGCCGCACCCTGGACTGCATCTCGATCTTCGCCCTGACCGTGGCCGACGCCGAGCGGGTACTCACCCTCGCTGGCGGCTATGACGCAGGTGACGCCTACTCCCGGCGCAACCCCGCCACTGCGCCGGTGGCGATCGGCGCCACGCCACGTTTGGCAGTGCCGGACAGCCTGGAGTTCTTTGGCGACTGCGGCAACGAGGCGGTCTACCAGCAGTCGCTGGCGCGCCTGCGTGAACTCGGCGCGGAGCTGGTAACCGTTGATTTCGCGCCGTTCCGCGAACTGGCCAGCCAGCTTTATCAAGGCCCTTGGGTCGCGGAGCGCACGGTAGCGGTGTCGGCGATGCTGGCGGCGGCGCCGGAGGCGATCAACCCGGTGGTGCGCGGCATTGTCGAGAACGGCTTGGGCTTCAGCGCCTGCGATACCTTCCGCGCCGAATACGCGCGGGCCGAGCTAAGCCGCGCCATCGAACTGGCCCTGGAAGGCTTCGATGCATTGGTGGTGCCGACCTCGCCGACCCTGCGCACGCTGGACGAGATGCAGGCCGAGCCGGTGCTGTTCAACAGCCAGTTCGGCACCTACACCAACTTCACCAACCTCGCTGATCTCAGCGCCCTGGCGCTGCCCGCCGGCCTGCGCGACGACGGCTTGCCGGCCGGCATCACCCTGATCGCCCCGGCCTGGCACGATCACGCCCTGGCCTCACTGGGCAAGCGCTGGCAACAGGCGCAGGCGTTGCCGCTCGGCGCCACCGGTCGTGCGTTGCCGCCCGCTGCGCCGGTGATGCAGGCGCCGGGTTGCGTGCGCCTGGCGGTGGTGGGCGCGCACCTCACCGGCATGCCGCTGAACTTCCAGTTGCTGACCCGCGACGCCGTGCTGGTGGAACAGACCCTGACCAGCGCCGACTACCGCCTCTACGCGTTGCCCGGCACCGTGCCGCCCAAGCCGGGCCTGGCGCGCAGCGCCGATGGCAGCGGCAGTTCGATCATCGTCGAGGTGTGGGATATCCCGCTGGCGCGCTTCGGCGAGTTCGTCGCGGAGATTCCACTACCCTTGGGCATCGGCAATGTGCAGCTGAACGACGGTCGCTGGGTGAAAGGATTCATCTGCGAAGCCTGGGCGCTGGAAAGCGCCGAGGACATCACTGCCTTTGCCGGATGGCGCGCTTTTGTCGCCAGCCGCAAACCCGCTTAAGGAGAGAGCGCAAATGTTCCATACCGTTCTGATCGCCAACCGTGGCGAAATCGCCGTCCGTGCCATTCGCACCTTGAAGACCCTCGGGGTGCGCAGTGTCGCGGTGTATTCCGAGGCCGACCGCAACGCCCAGCATGTCCGCGATGCCGACCTCGCCATCGCCCTGGGCGGCGAGAAAGCCGCCGACAGCTACCTGCGTGCCGAGCGCATTTTGCAGGCCGCTCGGGAAAGCGGTGCCCAGGCCATTTATCCCGGTTACGGCTTCCTTTCGGAAAGCGCCGAGTTTGCCGAAGCCTGCGAGGCCGAGGGCATCGCCTTTATCGGCCCCACCGCGTTGCAGATTCGCGAATTCGGCCTCAAGCACCGCGCCCGCGAGCTGGCAGCGGTGGCCCGCGTGCCGATGGCGCCGGGCACTGGACTGCTCGACAGCCTTGACGACGCCTTGCAGGCCGCGCAGCGCATCGGTTACCCGGTGATGCTGAAAACCACCGCCGGCGGTGGTGGCATTGGCCTGACCCGTTGCGCCGACGCCGCCGCGCTGGCCAGCGCGTACGACAGCGTCAAGCGCATGGGCGAGCAGTTCTTCAGTGATGCCGGGGTGTTTCTGGAGTGCTTTGTCGATCAGGCGCGGCATGTCGAGGTGCAGATTTTCGGTGACGGCCAGGGCCGTGTGGTCGCCCTCGGCGAGCGCGACTGCTCGTTGCAGCGGCGCAACCAGAAGGTGGTGGAAGAAACCCCGGCGCCGAACCTGCCGCAGGCGACCCGCGAGCGCCTGCATGCCGCCGCGGTGAAGCTCGGCGAGTCGGTGGCCTACCGCAGCGCCGGTACGGTCGAGTTCATCTATGACGCTGCCCGCGACGACTTTTACTTTCTGGAGGTCAACACGCGCTTGCAGGTCGAGCATCCGGTGACCGAGATGGTCACTGGCCTGGACCTGATCGAATGCATGCTCCGGGTCGCTGCCGGCGAGGCGCTGGACTGGTCGGCGCTGCAGCGGCCACCGCAAGGCGCGGCGATCGAAGTGCGTCTGTATGCTGAAGATCCGTTGAAGAACTTCCAGCCGAGCCCCGGCGTGTTGACCGACGTGCACTTTCCCGAGGGCGTGCGGGTCGATACCTGGGTCAGCACCGGCAGCGAAGTCTCGGCCTTCTATGACCCGATGATCGCCAAGCTGATCGTCCACGCCGATACCCGCGAGCAGGCGATCGCCGCCATGACCGCAGCGCTGGCCGCCACCCGCCTGCACGGCATCGCCACCAACCTCGACTATTTGCGCCAGGTGGTTGCCGCGCCGCGCTTCCACAGCGGCGAGGTCTGGACCCGCTTGCTCGACAGCTTCGACTACCAGCCCCAGGCCATCGAAGTGCTGGAACCGGGCACTTATTCCAGCGTGCAGGACTTTCCCGGCCGCCTCGGCTACTGGGACATCGGCGTGCCGCCGTCCGGGCCGATGGATGATTTTGCCTTTCGTCTGGCCAACCGCATCGTCGGCAACCACGAGAGTGCCGCTGGCCTGGAGTTCACCTTGCAGGGGCCGACCCTGCGCTTCCACAACGATTGCCTGATCGCCCTGACCGGCGCCGATTGCCCGGCGACCCTCGACGGCGAGACCGTCGCCTACTGGGCGCCAGTCGCGGTCAAGGCCGGGCAGGTGCTCACCCTGGGCCGCGCCGCCAGTGGCTGCCGCACGTACCTGGCGGTGCGCAACGGGCTCGATGTGCCGGTCTATCTCGGCAGTCGCTCGACCTTCGCCCTCGGCCAGTTCGGCGGTCATGCCGGGCGCACTCTGCGCCCCGGCGATATCCTCGCGGTGTCCCGTCCCGAGCTGGCCGCCTGCACCACGCCGGCGCCGGTGAGCCCGCCGCAGACGCTGGATGCCAGTCTGATTCCAGGCTATGGCCGCACCTGGCAGATCGGCGTGCTCTACGGCCCTCATGGCGCGCCGGACTTTTTCACCGAAGAGGCCATCGACGCCTTCTTCGCCGCCGACTGGGAAGTGCACTACAACTCCAATCGCCTTGGCGTACGCCTTTCTGGGCCCAAGCCGGAGTGGGCCCGGGCCGACGGTGGCGAGGCGGGGCTGCACCCGTCCAACGTGCACGATTGCGAATACGCCATCGGCGCCATCAACTTCACCGGCGACTCCCCGGTGATTCTGACCAAGGACGGCCCGAGCCTGGGTGGCTTCGTCTGCCCGGTGACCATCGCCAAAGCCGAGCTGTGGAAAGTCGGTCAGGTCAAACCCGGCGACACCGTGCGTTTCCACCCCATCAGCTTCAAGCAGGCGCAGAGCCTGGAGCAGGCGCAACTGGGCAGCATCGAAGCGCTGGCGGCGATTGCCGCGGTAACGCTGCCGGCGCCCAGCCTGAAGCCGGCCACCACGGTGTCCGCCACGGTGCTCGCCGAACTGCCCGCCAGTGGCAAGCGCCCGCACGTCACCTATCGCCAGGCGGGTGACGCCTATGTGCTGGTGGAATACGGCGACAACGTGCTCGACCTGGCGCTGCGCCTGCGCATTCATCTGTTGATGGAAGCGCTCAAGGCCCGGCCATTGCGCGGCCTCGAAGAGCTGGCGCCGGGCGTGCGCTCGCTGCAACTGCGTTACAACAGCCGGCTGCTGCATCAGTCGGCGCTGATCGAACACTTGCTGGAACTGGAGGCCGGGCTGGCGGATGTCGATGAGGTGAAGATCCCCACGCGGATCATCCACCTGCCGATGGCCTTCGAGGACAGCGCCACCCTCGGCGCCGTGCAGCGCTACAGCGAGACCGTGCGCAGTGAAGCGCCGTGGCTGCCGAACAATGTCGATTTCATCCAGCGCGCCAACGGCCTGGCGACCCGCGAGCAGGTGCGCGATATCCTCTTCGACGCCAGCTACCTGATCCTCGGCCTCGGCGATGTCTACCTGGACGCGCCGTGTGCAGTGCCGCTGGATCCGCGTCATCGCCTGCTCAGTTCCAAATACAACCCGGCGCGGACCTTCACCGCCGAGGGCACCGTGGGTATCGGCGGGATGTACATGTGCATCTACGGCATGGATTCCCCCGGCGGTTATCAACTGGTGGGGCGGACCCTGCCGATCTGGAATCGCTTCTCGCGCAATGCCCAGTTCAAGGACGGCCAGCCGTGGCTGCTGCACTTCTTCGACCAGGTGCGTTTCTATCCGGTCAGCGAGGCGGAACTGGAGACCTTCCGCGATGCCTTCCGCGAAGGGCGGGCGCAGATCCGCATCGAGGACGCCGTGTTCGATTTTGCCGAGTACCAGCGTTTCCTGGCGGCCAACGAAACGGATATCGCCACCTTCCAGGCCCGGCAGAAACAGGCGTTCAATAGCGAAATCGCCCGTTGGCGCGAGCAGGATGAAGACGAGGTTGCCGCAGCGGTGCGGCCACAGCCCGACGCCGATGACTATGGCGATGCCCATGTGGTCAGCGCCGACATGTGCGGCAGCGTCTGGAAGATCCTTGTGCAGCCGGGTCAGGCCGTGGAAGCGGGGGCGCCGTTGATGGTCGTGGAAGCGATGAAAATGGAGCTGTCGGTGTTCGCGCCGGTCAGCGGTACGGTTCGCGCCGTCCGCTGCCAGCCCGGCAAGGCGGTACTGCCCGGCGACGCCTTGCTGTTGCTGGATCCCGTGGCTTGAGGACCTCTGATCATGTTGCCCACCCCTGAAAAAAAGGCCGCCAGGGAGCGGCCGGAAAACCTCGCCGAAGGCATCTATCAGCAGCTCAAGGAGGACATCTTCGAATTCCGCCTGCTGCCGGGTGACCGCTTCAGCGAGGGCGATGTCGCCAAGCGCCTGGCGGTCAGCCGCACGCCGGTGCGTCAGGCGCTCTACCACCTGGAGCGCGAGGGTTATCTGGAGGTGCATTTTCGCAGCGGCTGGCAGGTGCGGCCGTTCGACTTCGCGCGGTTCGAGGAACTGTATGACCTGCGCATCGTTCTGGAACTGGCTTCGGTCCGTCACCTGTGCGGGCTGGAGGTCGAGCTGGCCGGGCACCTGGAACATCTGGTGAGCATCTGGCTGATCGAGGAGGGCCAGCGCTTGCAGGACGGCCGCGCGGTGTCACGCCTGGACGAGGAATTCCACTGCGCGCTGGTGGCCGCCACCGGCAACCGCGAAATGGCCCGGGTGCACCGCGAGGTGACCGAACAGATCCGCATCATCCGCCGCCTGGACTTCACCCAGTCGCCCCGGGTGTCCGCCACCTACGAGGAGCATGCCGACATCCTCGATGCCATCCTCCAGCGCCGCAGCGAACAGGCCTGCCAGTTGCTGCGCGCGCATATCGAAGTGAGCAAGGCGGAAGTGCGCAAGATCACCTTGCACATGCTGCACAGTGCAAGGCAGCGGTTGGCGATGAAAGTGGTGGACGGCGGTTAGGCCGGCTCAGTCCGGGCGCATCCCCTGGAAAATCAACTGCGTGGTCAGTCGCACCTGCCGGGCATGGGCCTCACGGTCCGGCTCGGCGGCGCTGACCAGCCGCAGCAGTTGCAGGTGGGAATAATCGTTGAGCAGGAACGCGGTCAGCTCCACATCCAGCCCGGCGTGCAGCTTGCCGCGGGCTTGCAGGTCGCGCAGGACACTGGCGATCTGCGCTTGCAAGGCCGCGTTCATTTCCCGGTACGCCTGGGGCAGGCCTTCGCGTTCGTTGCTCAGGATCAGCGGCAGCAACTCGCGCCAGAGCGGCGCGGGCAGGACTTCCAGCGAGTAGCTGACCAGCAGTGACTCCAGATGGCAGAGGGTGTCCACCGGATCGTCGAACTCGCGCATCTTGTCGCGCAGGTCGAGCACGGCACGGTTGTCGGCCTCCTTGAGCATTTCCAGGATGATTTCCTGCTTGCTGTTGAAGTACTTGAACACCGTTGGCGCCGACACCCCGGCGTGCCGGGCGATCTGCTCGATGGTGGTGTTCTGGAAACCCTGGCGCTGGAACAGCTCGATCGCCGCGTCGGCGATCGCCTGGCGGCGCATTTCCTTTTGAAGTTCTCGCAGTCCGCTCACGCTGACTCCTTTGCGATGGATCGGTTGCGCAGAGGATAGCGCTCAGTGTTTGCTTGGTAAAATATTTTATTGACTAAAACTTTTGTCAGAGTTAATTCTTTTATGGCATCTGCCTCGACGCAGAGTCATTTCCAGGATCGACCCGATGAGCCACCACGACTTCACGCCCCTTGCCCGGTTGTATGCCGAGGCGCACGAATCCCTGATTGCCGGGGCCGCCCGGCCTGACCTGATGCAAGGCTTTCCCGCAGCGCCTGAGCAGCGGGTGACCTGGGCCAACTGGATGCGTCCGCCGTTCAGCCGTTGGGGCTTTCGCAATCTGGCGCGGTTGCGGCCGAGCATTGATGTACGGGCTGGCAGCGCCGGCGCCAGCACGCTCGACGAGGCGCCGCGGGCGCTGGAAGACTGGACGTTCGAAAGCGTGTGCGGGCTGTCGGTCAGCGTCGCCGAGCATCTGCAGGCGAGCAACACCGACGCCTTGCTGGTGCTGAGCCGTGGCCAGGTGGCATTCGAGCGTTACTTCAACGGCCAGCAGGTCCACGACCGGCACGTCATGTTCTCGGTGACCAAGTCGCTGATCGGCACTCTCGGCGAGCAGCTGATCGCTTCCGGCACGCTGGACCCGAATGCCCTGGCCCGCCATTACGTGCCGGAGTTCGAAGGCAGCGCGTTCGGCGAGGCCACCGTGCGGCAACTGTTCGACATGGCCGTGGGCATCGCCTACAGCGAGGTCTACGACGATCCCGCCTCGGAAAGTTCGCAATACGGCTACGCCTGCGGTTTCCAGCCGGCGCCAGAGGAGTACCGCCAGTACGAATCGCTGTACCAGTACCTGCCTTCGCTGCGCCAGCGCGGCGAGCACGGCGGTTTCTTCCATTACGTCACCGCCACCACCGAAGCGCTGGCCTGGGTCATGGAGCGGGCTTGCGGCACCGCGTGTCCGGCCTTGCTGGAGGCGGTGTGGGGTGAACTGGGCTGCGAGCGCGACGGTTACTTCATGGCCGACCCCTGGGGGCGCGGCGTCGCGGGTGCCGGTTTCAGCGCGACTGCGCGGGACATGGCGCGCTTCGGTCAGTTGCTGCTCGATGGCGGTCGCCACGCAGGCCGGCAACTGATCGCCGCCGGGGCCATCGACGCGATTCGCGCTGGTGCCAACCCGGCGATCTACGCGGCCAACACTGAATTCTCCCACTGGACTCCCGGCGCGTCGTACCGCAGCCAGTGGTACGTGTTCAACGACCACAGCCAGGCGCTGATGGCGGGCGGCATTCACGGCCAGTACCTGTTCGTCGATTTCCCGTCGCAGACGGTGATCGTCAAACAGTCCTCGCTGGCTGAAGCGGTCACCGACCTGGACGCCGACAGCGTGCGCATGCTGCGCGCCATCGCCGCGGGCCTGAATTCCTAATTAGAAAAGTGTTCCCGAGCGCTGGTCCCGCCAGCGTTCTCGCCTGATCCGTCAGGTGTTGGCGGCGTTCTGCGCCGCCGCGACTGCCCTGTAATACAACAACAAATGCACAGGAGCTTTATATGTATCGCACTCCGCGTTTTACCGGCGTGTTGCTGGCGTTCGGCCTTGCGTCGGCCAGCCAGGTGTCACTGGCCGGTTATGTGTTCGAAGAAGGCAACCTCAAGGGGGAGCTGTCCCTGACGGCTGGCGGCGCCAGCCTCAGCGCCCGCAACGTCAACTTCGGCCTGGGCCGCACCGACCTGCGCAACGGTCGCAACGACGGCCAGCGCACCGATTGGCAGGAGTTCTATCTCAAGCCCGGAATCACCCTGGACTACCGGCTCAACCCGGATTTCAGCCTGCTGGCGGGTGGGTCGATGGTGGCGGCGACCACCTTCGGCGACGGCGACCCGGGGGGCAATACCCGTAGTTCCGATGGCCGTGCCACGGTGGAGGAGGCTTACGCGGGTTTCCGCGCGGGTGAGTGGAAGTTCACTGCCGGGCGGCAGAACTACCTGGTTGGTAACGGCTTTATCGTCATGGACGGCAACCTCGACCTGTTCGGCGACGCTGCCTACTGGCTCGGCCCGCGTACCGCCTTCCGCGACTCGGCGTTGCTGGCCTGGGACAAGGGCCCGTTGCAGGTCCAGGCCTTCAGCCTGCGCACCGACGATCACCTCGGCAACTACCGCATGAACGGCGCCAACCTCGACTACGACCTCGACGGCCAGGTGACCCTCGGCGCGATGGCCATGCAGGTCGATGCCCTGGCCAGCAATCGCACGGCCCGCGCTGCTCGCGACGGCATGCAGGTCTATAACCTGCGGGCTCTGCGCGGCAAGGTTCCGGGGTTGCCGGCGCTGACCCTGAACGCCGAATACGCAGTGCAGCGCGGCAGCGGTGACGGGGTCGATTACGACGCCAACGCCTGGTACGCCCAGGCCGACTATGCCTTCGAGCAACTGCCGTTCAGCCCGGTGCTGGGCTATCGCTACGCGCATTTTTCCGGCGACGACGATGCCGGCGATAACACGCAGAAAAGTTGGGATGCCCTGAGCAAAGGCTTTATCGATTGGAGCACCTGGCTGGTCGGCGATATCACCGGCAACTACCTGCTGTTCAACAGCAACGAGAACGTCCATCAGTTCTCGCTCAAGAGCAAAGTCAGCGATACCGTCACCCTCGGCGCCATCCACTACCAGTTCTGGCTCGATGAAAAGAACTACCAGGGCGCACCGGTGGACAGCCGTCGGTTCGCCGACGAATCGGTGATCTACCTGGACTGGACACCGACGCCGCGCCTCTATACATCACTGTCCTACAACTGGGTCAAGGCCAAGTCCGCGGCGCGCCAGGTGTTTGGCGATGACCAGCGCTTCAGTGCCGTCGAACTGTATTTCACCTACCGCTACTGATCCGTGCCGCCCAGGAGAATCCCCATGAACACGCTTTCCCTCCGTGCCCTGCTTGCCGGTTTCACCCTGTTTGCCAGCGGCCTGTGTGCGGCCCAGCCGACGGTGCGCATCTACAACTGGATCGAGTACCTGCCACCGGAAATCCTCCAGGATTTCGAAAAGGACACCGGCATCCGCCCGATCTACGACGTGTTCGACAGCGTCGAAACCCTGGAATCGAAACTGCTCACCGGCAACTCCGGCTACGACGTGGTATTCCCCGGCACGTCGAACATCGGCAAGCTGATCCAGGCGGGCGCCGTGCAACCGCTGGACCGCAACAAGCTGCCCAACTGGAAACACCTCGATCCGGCCTTCATGACCAGCATTGAAACGGTCGGCGACAGCGGCAACCGCTACAGCGTACCGTACCTGTGGGGCACCACGCTGATCGGCTACAACGTCGACAAGGTGCAGAAGGTTCTCGGGCCCGACGCGAAGATGGACAGTTGGGATGTGATCTTCAAACCGGAAAACCTCTCGCGATTGGCCTCGTGCGGCGTGGGCTTCCTCGATGCCGCCGGCGAGATTCTGCCCATCGCCCTGCATTACCAGGGGCTGGACCCCAACAGCAAGAAACCCGACGACTACAAACAGGCGCTGGCGTTGATGCTGCAGGCGCGGCCGAACATCAGCTACTTCAACTCTTCGCGCTACGGCATGGACCTGGCCAACGGCGACATCTGCGCGGCGGTGGGCTGGTCCGGCGGGATCGCCCTGGCGCGGCAACTGGCGAACGCCGCCGGCAAGGGCGTGAAGGTGGAAATGGCCTTGCCGAAAGAGGGCGCGCCAATGTGGGCGGACGTCATGGCGGTGCCGCTCAACGCACCGAACGTCGACCAGGCCCATGCCTTCATCGACTACATCCTGCGGCCTGAGGTGATTGCGCGGATCAGCAACCGGATCGGCTACCCCAACCCCAACAAGGACGCCACTGCGCTGGTGGACGAGGCAATCCGCAACGACCCGAACATGTACATCCCGGACGCGGCACGCCAGACCCTCTTCGCGCTGGAACCACTGCCGGCGTCGATCGAACGGATCCGCACACGCACCTGGACCACCGTCAAGAGCAACCGCTGAAGCGGGCCGGGAGCGTTGATATGAGCGATACATCAGAGTTCGCCGCTCCCGCGCTGGACTGGATCATGAGCCTGTGGGTGCGCATCGCCCCGGGCGAAGACCTGGGCCAGTGCGTGGAGGGGCAGCGCAGCAATTACCCGATTCTCGGCGGGCATTTCGAGGGGCCGGATCTGCGCGGCAAGGTGCTGCCCGGTGGCGCCGACCAGTTCCTCCTGCGCCCGGATGGCGTGGGTGAACTGGACGCCCGCTACAGCCTTTTGAGTGATCGCGGCGAGCGCATCAATATCCACAATCGCGGGTTGTTGCTACTGGACGAGGAGGGGCGACGGCTGGAGGCCGAGGGGATCTGGCCGGTGGCGGCGGAGCACTATCGCTGCACCTGCTCGCCGCAGTTCCAGGTCGCCGAGGGACGACTGGCCTGGTTGCGGGAGGAGGTGTTCATAGGCCGGGTGACGTACCCGAGTGAGGAGGTGGTGCGGATCGAGTGTTATCGCTTGCGGTGAATCGTTGCGGCGACGTGCTTCGGGGGCCTTGTGGGAGCGGACGCATACGCGCCCACAAGGTGTCAGCCTCAGGAGCCCGCGTTCTGCACCGGTACCGCCGACCCGGCGTTGTCTCCCGAGCGGCGCAATACATGCAGCACTGCCAGCGCGGCGACCACCAGGCCCGGCGATGCGGCCAGCAACACCCCGGCAGTGCCGGCGCCGGCCGCAAGGATCTGCCCGGCCGCCAGCGGACCGCTGACCGAGCCGAGACGACCGATGGCGACCGCCGCGCCCACACCGGTGGCGCGCACGGTGGTCGGGTAGAGCGGTGGGGCCAGGGCGTAAAGCACCAGTTGCGCCGCCAGCACGAACAGTCCGGCGGCAAAGCCGGCAATGGCCATGGCCGTTACACCCACCGCCAGGCCCAGGCCAGCCAGTGCCGCCAGCAGTCCGGCGTAGATGCACAGCGTGACCCGTACCGGGTTGCCGCGGTCCAGCAGCACGCCGCCCAGCAGCGAGCCAATCGCCCCGCCAATGTTGAACAGCATCTGTACCAGCCCGGCCTCGGGCTTGCTGAAGCCCTGGCCGATCAGCAGCGACGGCAGCCAGTTGAGCAGCATGTACATCACGGTCAGGGTGAAGAAGTAACTCAGCCACAGCATCAGCGTGGCACTGCCGCGACCGTCGCCGAACAGCGCGGATGAGGTGGAGGGCCGTTGCACCGGGCCGACGGAACGCTGGAACGCGCTCGATTCCGGCAGCAACGCCAGCATCAGCGGCACGGCGGCCAGGGGCGCCAGGCCGCCAATGATGAAGGTCATCTGCCAGTGGTCGTGGGCGAACATTGCCACCACTGCGGCCAGTGCGCCGCCCAGGGGGACACCGGAATACATGATGCTGATGGCGGTGCTGCGGCGTTTTTCACCCACCGCCTCGGCGCACAGCGCGATGAGGTTGGGCAGGGCGGCGCCGAGGCCCAGACCGGTCATCAGGCGCGCCAGCAGCAGTTGGCTGTAGTCGCCGACATAGGCCGTCCACAGGGAAAACACGCCGAACAGAATGACCGCGGCCACCAGTACTTTCTTGCGTCCGATACGGTCGGCCAGCCAGCCGCCGAAGAAGGCGCCTGGCAACAGGCCGATGATGCTCGCGCTGAACACCCAGCCGAGCATCTTCGGATCGAGTTCGAAACTCTGGCGCAGACCAGCGGCTGCGGTGCCGGCCGATTGCAGGTCGAAACCTTCGATCAGCGCGACGATGAAACACAAAGCGATTGTCAGCGTCGGACGACGCGATGAAGTGTCCATGGCATGGCCTCATTTCTTGTTGTTGTTTTGCTGCGCCGGTGATGTCCAACGCGAAAATAAGATTAACAAATATAACTAAATTTACAGCGGTTTTTTTTGCTGAGCTTTGGGCATCTGAAAGCGTTGTGCTAGACGCGCCGGGTAGGGGAAAGCAGCAGGCTCTGTACTAGATAGTTAATAAAATTAATGTTCGATTATCGATCATTGACCGTTGACGAGGCCTCAAGGGCTTTCCATTCTCCGCTGCGAGACGGCGCCTGACACGTTGTCTCGATGCCAAAAAAACAACAACAAGAGTGGACAACCCAACATGCATGAATGCGTTCGTGACACCCGCGCTACGCCCGGCTTCCGTGCCTCCGGCTGCCTCGCTCTGGCCGTCGCACTGGCCAGCGGCCAAACCATGGCCGCCGGCTTTTTCGAAGACAGCCACGCCACCCTCGGCCTGAAAAACTACTACCTGGATCGCGACTACAAGGACGGCGGCGCGAAGAGCGCGGCCCGCGAATGGGCGCAGGGGTTCAACCTGAATATCGAGTCGGGCTTTACCGAAGGGCCGCTGGGCTTTGGCCTGGATGCCCGTGGCCTGTTGGGGGTGAAACTGGATTCGGCGCCATCGCGCAGTGGCACCGAACTGCTGCCGGTGTCGAAAAGCGACGGCGTGGCCGCCGATGACTATTCGCGGCTGGCGCTGACCGCCAAGCTGCGTTTGAGCCAGAGCACGGTGAAGAGCGGCGACGTGATGATCTTCCTGCCGTTCGCCTTTGCCAGCCCTTCGCGCCTGCTGCCGCAGACCTTTCGTGGTACCACCCTGGTGTCGAAGGAAATCGACGGCCTGACGCTCAACGCCGGTTACCTCGATCGGATCAACAAGCGTGATTCCACCAGCTATGAGCGCATGGCGATCGCCTCGCCCAACGGCCGCTTCAAGGGCGCGCAAACCTCATCGCACATGGCCTATGCCGGTGCCGACTACCAGCTCAACAAGGCCTTGGGCGTGCGCTTGTATCATGCCGAGCTTGAAGACCTGTACCAACAGGACACCCTGGCCGCGCTTTACGAACAGGCCATTGGCGACGGCACGTTCAGCGCCGACCTGCGCAGTTTCTTCAGCCGTGAAGACGGCCAGGCGCGGGCCGGCGCGGTGGACAACCGCAACCTCTCGGCGCTGCTCAGTTATCGTCTGGGCGGGCACAAGCTGGGGATTGGCTACATGCATTCCACGGGCGACACGGCCACGCCTTATGTCTCGGGCACCGAGTTGATGGGCATGAGTGAACTGACCATGAGTTCGGATTTTCTCAACGCCAAGGAACGCACCTGGCAGGCGATCTACGACTACGACTTTGTCGCGGTCGGCGTGCCGGGGCTGAAAGGGCGGCTGCGCTATGTGCGCGGGGACAATATCGAACTGACGTCGCTCAATGCTGATGATCGCAAAGAGCGCGAGTTCCAGATGGAGCTGGGTTATGTGATCCAGAGCGGGCCGTTGAAGAACGTCGGGTTGCTGGCGCGCAAGTCGATCTACCGCAACGACTTCCCCACGGGTGCGGCGTTCCGCGATGAGAACCAGAGCCGCTTCCTGGTCACCTATACGTTGCCGATCTGGTAAGTGCTCGATGATCCGGGCTGGCCAGGATCTCTGTAGGAGCGGCTTTAGCCGCGATTGGCCGCAAAGCGGCCACAAAACCTGAGTCCCCGGTGAATCAGGCTGACCGAGGACTCAGGCTCTGCGACGGCTCTGCCGTCGATCGCGGCTGAAGCCGCTCCTACACAGTCCTCGCTCGCCAGTGGATTCTTGCTACTGATAAACCTTCTTCAACAGCCGCAACAGCTCCGCGCGCTCGGCATCGTCGAGCGCCGCAGTGGCGTCGTGGTCGCTGTCGGAGGCGATCTGCTTGAGGTCCTTGAGCAGGGTTTCACCGCTCTTGCTGAGGAAGATGCCGTAGGAGCGCTTGTCCGGCTTGCAACGGATACGCACCGCCAGCGCGCGTTCTTCCAGCTTGTTCAGCAGCGGCACCACCTGCGGCGGTTCGATGGCCAGGGCGCGGGCCAGGTCGGCCTGCATCAGCCCGGGATTCTGCTCGATGATCGCCAGCGCGGAAAACTGCGCCGGGCGCAAATCATGCACCGCCAGGCGGCTGATCAGGTTCTGGAACAGCTTCAACTGGGCTCGGCGCAGGGCATAACCGATCAGGTCTTCGAGGGACGCATCCAGCGCCGCAGCGGGGGCATCGGACTCGGGGAGGGTATCGGTTTTGCGGGCGGACCTTGCCATCGGGAAGCAGACTCCTTGAACCATGGATAAGAAAATTACCTAGTCTGCCTGTATGAGCCAGATCTGGCTAGCCAGGATTCATCGAAGACTGAACCCAAGGCGCCAGCAAGAAAGATAATTTTCATAATAGTTAATTGACATAACTAATTTGCTCGATTAGCTTGCTGAACATCGCCCACGAACAACAAGAGTGCAAACACATGAGCAACTACGAAGGCCGCTGGACCACCGTCAAGGTCGAACTGGAATCCGGTATCGCCTGGGTCACCCTGAACCGTCCGGAAAAACGCAACGCCATGAGTCCGACCCTCAACCGCGAGATGGTCGACGTGCTGGAAACCCTGGAGCAGGATCCTGAAGCCGGCGTGCTGGTGCTGACCGGTGCCGGCGAAGCCTGGACTGCGGGCATGGACCTCAAGGAATACTTCCGCGAAGTGGACGCCGGCCCGGAAATCCTCCAGGAAAAAATCCGCCGCGAAGCCTCGCAATGGCAATGGAAACTGCTGCGCATGTACACCAAGCCGACCATCGCCATGGTCAACGGCTGGTGCTTCGGTGGCGGCTTCAGCCCGCTGGTGGCCTGTGACCTGGCGATCTGCGCCGACGAAGCCACCTTCGGCCTGTCGGAAATCAACTGGGGCATCCCGCCGGGCAACCTGGTGAGCAAGGCCATGGCCGACACCGTGGGCCATCGCCAGTCGCTGTACTACATCATGACCGGCAAGACCTTCGGCGGGCCGAAAGCCGCCGAGATGGGCCTGGTCAACGAAAGCGTGCCGCTGGCGCAACTGCGCGAAACCACCCGCGAACTGGCGCTGAACCTGCTGGAGAAAAACCCGGTGGTCCTGCGTGCCGCCAAGCATGGCTTCAAGCGCTGCCGCGAACTGACCTGGGAGCAGAACGAAGATTACCTGTACGCCAAGCTCGACCAGTCCCGTCTGCTGGACACCGAAGGCGGCCGCGAGCAGGGCATGAAGCAGTTCCTCGACGACAAGAGCATCAAGCCGGGCCTGCAAGCCTACAAGCGTTGATGCCGATGGGCGGCGTTTGTGCGACGCCGCCCGTTTCTGCCAGCCTTCGATGATTCCCGATAACGACAAGAAAGAGGAATGAGCATGTTGCAGGTGCCTTTACTGATAGGCGGGCGGTCGTGCCCCGCCAGTGATGGACGGACGTTCGAGCGACGCAATCCGGTGACCGGCGAGCTGGTGTCGCAGGTTGCTGCCGCCACCCTCGAGGACGCCGACGCCGCGGTCGCCGCTGCCCACGCTGCATTCCCGGCCTGGTCGCAACTGGCGCCCAACGAACGGCGCAGCCGTCTGCTGGCCGCCGCTGACGCCTTGCAGGCGCGGACCGGCGAATTCATCGCTGCCGCCGGCGAGACCGGCGCCATGGCCAACTGGTACGGTTTCAACGTCAAGCTGGCCGCCGGCATGCTGCGCGAAGCCGCGTCCATGACCACCCAGATCACCGGCGAGGTGATTCCCTCCGATGTGCCTGGCAGCTTCGCCATGGCGGTGCGTGCGCCGTGCGGCGTGGTGCTGGGTATCGCGCCGTGGAACGCTCCGGTGATTCTCGCCACCCGCGCCATCGCCATGCCGCTGGCCTGCGGCAATACCGTGGTGCTCAAGGCGTCGGAACTCAGCCCCGCAGTACACCGGCTGATTGGCCAGGTGCTGCAGGATGCCGGCCTTGGCGATGGCGTGGTCAACGTCATCAGCAACGCCCCGGCTGACGCGCCGGCGATTGTCGAGCGGCTGATCGCCAACCCTGCCGTGCGCCGGATCAACTTCACCGGTTCGACCCATGTCGGGCGCATCGTTGGCGAACTGGCGGCGCGGCACCTGAAACCGGCGCTGCTGGAACTGGGCGGCAAGGCCCCGTTTCTGGTGCTGGACGACGCCGACCTGGACGCCGCCGTCGAAGCGGCCGCCTTCGGTGCCTACTTCAACCAGGGCCAGATCTGCATGTCCACCGAGCGCCTGGTGCTGGACGAAGCCATCGCCGATGCCTTTGTCGACAAGCTCGCGGCCAAGGTCGCCAGGCTGCGTGCCGGTGATCCGCAAGACCCGGCTTCGGTGCTCGGTTCGCTGGTGGACAGCGGTGCCGGTGAACGCATCAAGGCGCTGATCGATGACGCCGTGCAGAAGGGCGCGCGGCTGGTCTGCGGCGGCCAACTGGACGGCAGCATCCTGCAGCCGACCCTGCTGGACAAAGTGGACGCCAGCATGCGCCTGTACCGCGAAGAATCCTTCGGCCCGGTGGCTGTGGTGGTGCGCGGCAAGGGCGACGAGGCGCTGCTTGCGCTGGCCAATGATTCGGAGTTCGGTCTGTCTTCGGCGATTTTCAGCCGCGACACCGGCCGCGCCCTGGCCTTGGCCCAGCGCGTTGAGTCGGGCATCTGCCATATCAACGGTCCGACGGTGCACGACGAGGCGCAGATGCCCTTCGGCGGCGTGAAATCCAGCGGTTACGGCAGCTTCGGCAGCCGCACGGCCATCGACCAGTTCACCCAGTTGCGCTGGATCACCTTGCAGCATGGCCCGCGGCACTACCCGATCTGACCCGTCGAGCAACACCCGCCGCCTGGCGCATCCGGGCGGCGGCACGACAGACAACAAGAACAAGGAGCAACCTGCGTGAATTCCGAAGCCAGCCCACGGACGAACGCCCGTGCCGAAATGCCGCGCTACCGGCAGGTGTCCATCGGTCATCCCGAAGTGGCGGTGAGCGAGGTGGACGGCGTCCTGCGCATGCGTGCCATCGAACCCCTCGCGCCGCTGCCCGCGCGCCTGCTGGACCGTCTGTTGCACTGGGCCGAGGTGCGCCCGCAACAGACCTTTATCGCCGCCCGCCAGGGCGACGGCGCCTGGCGTGAAATCAGCTACGCCGAAATGCTCGGGCAGGTGCGGGCAATTGCCGCTGGCCTGCTGGACTTCGGCCTGTCCGCCGAGCGGCCGCTGGCGATCCTCTCGGGCAACGATATCGAACACCTGCAGATTGCCCTCGGCGCCATGTACGCCGGCATTCCGTACTGCCCGGTGTCGCCGGCCTACGCCTTGCTTTCCCAGGATTTCGCCAAGCTGCGGCATGTCTGCGACGTGCTGACGCCGGGCCTGGTGTTCGTCACCGACAGCCAACCGTTCCAGCGCGCCATCGACGCAGTGCTGGACGAGTCCGTCGCAGTGATCAGCGTGCGCGGCACGGTGCCGGGCCGGCGCACGGTGGATTTCGCCAACCTGTTGCAAGGCGGTGACCTGACCAAAGCCGATGCCGCCTTCGCCGCCACCGGTCCCGATACCATCGCCAAATTCCTCTTCACCTCCGGCTCGACCAAACTGCCGAAGGCGGTGATCACCACCCAGCGCATGCTTTGCGCCAACCAGCAGATGCTGTTGCAGACCTTTCCGGTGTTTGCCGAAGAGCCGCCGGTGCTGGTGGACTGGCTGCCGTGGAACCACACCTTCGGTGGCAGCCACAACCTCGGCATCGTTCTCTATAACGGCGGCAGCTTCTACCTCGACGGCGGCAAGCCGACGCCCCAGGGCTTCGCCGAAACCCTGCGCAATCTGCGCGAAATTTCCCCCACGGCCTACCTCACCGTGCCCAAGGGCTGGGAAGAACTGGTCAAGGCGCTGGAGCAGGATCGTGAGTTGCGCGACTGTTTCTTCGCCCGCATGAAGCTGTTCTTCTTCGCCGCCGCGGGCCTGTCGCAAAGTGTCTGGGACCGCCTCGACCGGGTCGCCGAAGCACATTGCGGCGAACGCATCCGCATGATGGCCGGCCTCGGCATGACCGAAGCCTCACCGTCCTGCACCTTCACCACCGGACCGCTGTCCATGGCCGGCTACATCGGCCTGCCGGCGCCGGGTTGCGAAGTGAAACTGGTACCGCTGGGCGACAAGCTGGAAGGGCGCTTCCGCGGCCCGCACATCATGCCCGGCTACTGGCGCGCGGCGCAGCAGACCGCCGAGGTGTTCGACGAAGAAGGTTTCTATTGCTCGGGCGACGCCCTGAAGCTTGCCGATCCACGCCAGAGCCAGCTTGGTCTGATGTTCGACGGGCGCATCGCCGAAGACTTCAAGCTGTCTTCCGGGGTCTTCGTCAGCGTCGGCCCGTTGCGCAACCGCGCGGTGCTGGAAGGCTCGCCTTATGTGCAAGACATCGTGGTCGCCGCGCCGGACCGTGAGTGCCTGGGCATTCTGGTGTTCGCGCGGTTGCCGGAGTGTCGGCAACTGGCCGGGCTGGGGGAGGGTGCGAGCGACGCCGAGGTGCTCGGCAGCGCGGTGGTGCGCACCTGGTTTGGCGGCTGGCTGGAGCGTTTGAACCGCGACGCGCAAGGCAATGCCAGCCGCATCGAATGGCTGGCGCTGATGGACGAAGCGCCGTCGATCGACCTCGGTGAAATCACCGACAAGGGCTCGATCAACCAGCGCGCCGTGTTGCAGCGCCGGGCGGTGCAGGTCGAAGCGCTGTACCGCGGCGAGGACGCGAGCATGCTCCGCGCCCAGGTGCGGCCATGAAGGGCGGCGGGCTGTGCAGCCGCTTCGACGACGCGGCAATTGTCGAGATCGTGCGCACGCCGTGGACCGATCTTGGTGGCGCGCTGGCGCAGGTGTCGCCCATCGACCTGGGTATCAAGGCCGGGCGTGAAGTGCTGGCCCGCGCCGGGGTCGATCCGGCCACGGTGGACAGCGTGCTCGGCGGCAGCATGGCCCAGGCCAGCTTCGACGCCTACATGCTGCCGCGGCATATCGGTCTCTACAGCGGCGTGCCGCAAAGCGTACCGGCGCTGGCCGTGCAACGTATCTGCGGCACCGGGCTGGAGCTGCTGCGCCAGGCCGGCGAGCAACTACACAGCGGCGTGGAGCAGGTGCTGTGTGTGGGCGCCGAATCGATGTCGCGCAATCCGATTGCCGCCTACGAGCACCGCGGCGGTTTCCGTCTCGGCGCGCCCGTGGGCTTCAAGGATTTTCTCTGGGAAGCGCTGTACGACCCGGCGGCAGGCGTGGACATGATCGGCACCGCCGAGAACCTCGCCCGCGAGTACGGCCTGAGCCGCGACGCAGTGGATGCATGGGCGCTGCGCAGCCACCGGCGCGCGCTGGAAGCCCAGACGGCGGGCTGGTTCGACGAGGAAATCGTCAGCGTCCGTAGCGAAACGTTCGAAGCCGAAGAGTGCCTGCCGCGCAGCATCGAGCTGCCGCGCGGTGTCAGTGTGGTGGATCGCGACAGCCATCCACGGCCCACCGACAGCGCCGCCCTGGCTCGCCTTCGCGCAGTACACAGCGGTGGCGTGCAGACCGCCGGCAACAGTTGCGCGGTGGTGGACGGCGCGGCGGCGGCGCTGGTCTGTCGTTATTCCGCCTGTTCCACTCCACCGCTGGCCCGGCTGCTGATGGTCACGGCGGTGGGCGTTGCGCCAGGCACCATGGGCATCGGCCCGGCGCCGGCGATTCGTCTGCTGCTGGAGCGCAGTGGTTTGCGCCTGGAGCAGATCGACCGCTTCGAAATCAACGAGGCCCAGGCCGCCCAGGTGCTGGCCGTGGTTCAGGCGTTGGAGCTGGATCCGCAGCGGCTGAACGTGCACGGCGGCTCCATCGCCCTCGGCCACCCGCTGGCGGCCACCGGCCTGCGCCTGGTGCAGACCCTGGCCCGGCAACTGCGCCGCGACAACCTGCGCTATGGCATCGCCGCCGCCTGTATCGGCGGCGGACAGGGCATGGCGCTGCTGATCGAAAACCCGCACTTCCAAGGATGAGGTCACGCATGGCCTACAAGGCGCCGTTGGGCGATATGCAATTCGTGCTGCAACACTGGCTGCGGGTTGAGCAAGACTGGCAGTTGCTGCCGGCCTACGCCGAGGTCGATCTGGATCTGGCGATGCAGGTGCTGGAAGAAGCCGCGCGTTTCACTGGCGAGGTGCTGGCGCCGTTGAACGGGCCGGGTGATCGCCAGGGCTGCCGCTTCAGCGACGGTGAAGTACATACGCCCGAGGGCTTTGCCGCAGCGTATCGCGCCTATGTCGACGGCGGCTGGCCGGCGCTGGCCTGCGATCCGCAGTTGGACGGGCAAGGCCTGCCGCAGGTGCTCGATGCGGCCCTGCAGGAAATGCTCTACGCCAGCAACCACGCCTGGGCCATGTACACCGGCATCGCCCATGGTGCCTACCTGTGTCTCAAGACCCATGCCTCGGCGTCGCTTCAGCAGCGCTACCTGCCGGGCATCATCAGCGGCGAAACGCTGCCGACCATGTGCCTGACCGAGCCCCAGGCCGGCAGCGATATCGGCCTGCTGCGCAGCCGCGCCGAACCCTTGGCCGATGGCAGCTACAGCGTCAGCGGCAACAAGCTGTTCATCTCCGGCGGCGAGCACGACCTGACCCGCGACATCCTGCATCTGGTGCTGGCGCGTTTGCCGGATGCACCGCAAGGCAGCCGTGGGCTGTCATTACTGCTGGTGCCGAAATGGCTCGATGACGGTCAGCGCAACGCTGTCTATTGCGATGGCCTGGAACACAAACTGGGCATCCGCGGTAGCGCCACCTGTGCGCTGCGTTTCGAACAGGCCAAGGGCTGGCTGGTAGGCGAGGCCCACGGCGGACTGGCGGCGATGTTCGTGATGATGAATTCGGCGCGGCTGCATGTCGGCCTGCAAGGGCTCGGGCATACCGAAGCGGCCTGGCAGAGCGCCCGCGACTACGCCTTGGAGCGCCGGCAGATGCGTGCGCCGCGTCGTCCCGAACAGGTGCCGGCCGCCGCGGCCGACCCGATCCACCTGCACCCGGCGATGCGCCGCATCCTGCTGGAACTGCGGGTGCGCAGCGAAGGCATGCGCGCCCTCGGCTACTGGGCCGCGCACTGGCTGGATATCGCCAGCGAATCCGCCGACCCGGCGCAGCGCGCCAAGGCCGGACAACTGGCGGCGCTGCTTACCCCGATCGTCAAAGCCAGCTTTACCGAACAGGGCTTCAGCCTCGCGAGCAAGGCGCTGCAGGTGTTTGGCGGTTATGGCTACACCGGAGAATTCCCGATTGAGCAGACCTTGCGCGACAGCCGCATTGCGATGATCTACGAGGGCAGCAACGAGATTCAGGCCAACGACCTGCTGCTGCGCAAAGTGCTGGGGGATGGGGGGGAAGCGTTTGGCGTGCTGCTGGGTGAGTTGCGGGCCGAGGTTGCGGCGGGGCGGGGAACCCGCGCGGCGTTTGCTGATGCGTTGGGGGAAGTCTGCGAGCGGCTAGAAAACCTTTTGCCCGAAGTGCGCGCGTTCAGCGCAGAAGACAGTGAGTATCCGTACCGTGCCGCCGGTGAATTTCTCCAGCTCTGCGCCACCAGCCTGTTGGCGTTCGCCTGGGCGCGCAGTGCTCGCTGCGTGGCGGGGTTGGCGGAGGATGATCCGTTGCGCCGGGAAAAACTGGAGAGCGCGGGGTTCTGTTTTGATTATCTGTTGCCGGATTTTGATCGGCAGCTCGCTGGGGTGAGGGCGGCGCGGTTGCCGTTGCCGTTTGTTGGAGGGGTGTGAGTGTTCAGCGTCCTTGAGATCGAGCACCGCCTCTGCGGTGCATCGCGAGCGAGCTCGCTCCTACAACACGCCTTGACCACACTGTAGGAGCGAGCTTGCTCGCGATGCGCCGCACAAGCGGTGCTCGATTTTGAAAACGCTGAAAAAACGCGCGCCTGGCACAACCAACTATCCAAAACCCGCATGGCAAC
This sequence comes from Pseudomonas huaxiensis, assembly GCF_003231275.1. Taxonomy (GTDB): domain Bacteria; phylum Pseudomonadota; class Gammaproteobacteria; order Pseudomonadales; family Pseudomonadaceae; genus Aquipseudomonas; species Aquipseudomonas huaxiensis. Next base: position 17,382 of record NZ_QKVL01000035.1, on the reverse strand, counting down.
CTTGCAGAAATCGGTGAGCTCCCAGCTTCAGGCCCGGTGCTATAGTCTGCCACCCGGCTTGGCCAAGCTGCCCGAACCCGCATTCCAGAGGAGCGCCTGTGAGCACCTTTACCTATACGGTCAGCCCCGATGTCTTTGACGATCACCCCGACTACCGCCGCGGCGTGGTGGTCTTCCGCAACCTCGACAACACCCGCCCCGACGCCGAGCTGACCGCGCTGCTGCGCGCCACCGAGCAAGCACTGCGCGAGCGGGTCACCGGCAATCCCGCCGACTACCCGCAGATCGCCGCCTGGCGCGACGCGTATCGCCGTTTCGGCGCAAAGCCCTCGGAGCATCGCAGCGCCATCGAAGCCCTCACTCGCCGGGTGCTCAAGCCCGACAACCTGCCGGACATCAACCCGCTGGTGGATATCGGCAACCTGCTGTCCCTGCGCTATCTGCTCCCCGCCGGCGTACACCCGATCGGCCCGCAATCGAAGGCGATCGAACTGCGCAAGACCCTGACAGACGACCGCTTTCTGCTGGACGCCGCCGCCGATCCGGAAACCATCGCTGCCGGTGAAATCGTCCTGGCCGCCGGCACGCGTGTGCTGACCCGGCGCTGGACCTGGCGCCAGGCCGCCGATACCCGCACCCTGGCCGACACCCGCTGCGTCTTCTTCGATATCGACGGCTTGCCGCCAACCACTCCCGACGACGTGCGCTCGGCCATGGCCGACCTGGTCGAACTGGTGGCGCGCTACTGCGGTGGCGAGTGCGTCGGCCACGCCGTACTGCACGCCGGCCAGCCGACCCTGACCCTAGGCCTCGACTGAGGCCCTTGGCATGAATCCCGCCTTCAACAACCTGAGCGTGACCCAGTTGCGCGTGCTGGCGACCCTGCTGGACGTGCGCAATCTGAGCCACGCGGCAACCCGCCTGGGCGCCAGCCAATCGGCGCTGAGCCGGCATCTGGCGCACTTTCGCGAAGCCTTTGGCGATCCGCTGCTGGTGCGCCAGGGGCGTCAGTACATCCTCAGTGAGCGCGGGGTGGAACTGCTGGAGCCGTTGAAGCAGGTGCTCGAACAGTTGCAGGCGCTGGGTACGCCCTCGCGGTTCTCGCCGGCCACCTGCGAACGGCGTTTCGCCATGGCCGGCTCCGATCACGTCGCCGAACATATCCTCCCGCAACTGCTCGCCGACCTGGCGCGGGTGGCGCCGAACGTCAGCATCGATTTCCGCCCGTGGGAGGCCAACCGTTTCGACTGGCTGGCCAGCGGCAAGGTCGATCTGGCCACCAGCATGATCGAAGACACACCCGCCGAGTTTCATGGCCGGGTGATCGGCGAGGACGTCGCCGTGTGCTGCATGCGCAGCGATCATCCGCTGGCAGCGCAGGCACAATTGACCCAGGAGCAGTTCCTGAACTGGCCGCATTTGAAGATCAGCACCGGTGGCGACAAGGACAGCTTCGTCGATGCCTACCTGCGCAAGCACAACCTGCACCGCGACCTGAAACTCACCGTGCCGTATTACTCGGCTGCGCTGGCGGTGCTCCAGCGCAGCGACATGCTGCTGATGCTGCCCGAGCATATCGCCCGCAAATGGGCCGAGCGGGCCGACGTTTGCTGGCGCCCGCTGGCATTCGTCCGCCATCCGTTCCGTTATTGGGTGGTCTGGCACAGCCGCACCCACAGCTCGGCGGAACAGCAATGGTTCCGTACCTTCGTTTATGAACATTGCCGTGGCTCGCAGTTTCTCAGCCCCGGTGAGCAACTTCCGGTGTATCCGCAGTGAACAATCCGGCATCCGCATAGTTGCCATTCACTCTGGCGGGATGTTCATTTCCGGCATTGCTGTTAACGTGAACGCCATCGAAGTATCCACATAACTTCGAACACAAAAACACAACATCAACTTTCAGTTTCACCTGCCGAACTATCGTCGGGCGCCGGGTCGTGCCGTGTCCGAAAAACAATATGGATAATAAAACGATGAGCAGAGTTACTCCTACGGATCACGCGTTATCGCGGGGTTTGTCCAATCGTCATATTCAAATGATCGGACTCGGCGGTGCCATTGGCACTGGATTGTTTCTTGGCAGTGCCGGCGTAATGAAACTGGCGGGCCCTGGTTTGTTGCTGGGGTATGCCGTAGCCGGGCTGATCGCCTTTCTGATCATGCGCCAACTGGGGGAAATGCTCGTGGACGAGCCGGTGTCCGGTTCGTTGAGCCATTTCTCCAACAAATACTGTTCGCCCTTCATCGGCTACCTCGCCGGCTGGAACTACACCGCCGGCTATATCCTGGTGGGCATGGCGGAACTGACCGCCGTCGGCAAGTACGTGCAGTTCTGGTGGCCGGATGTGCCGACCTGGGCCTGCGCCGCGTTCTTCTTCGTGCTGATCAACGGTCTCAACCTGCTGGCGGTGAAGGTCTACGGCGAGGCGGAATTCTGGTTCGCGGTGATCAAGGTAACGGCGGTGCTGATGATGATCGCCCTGGGCGGCTGGCTGCTGTTCGGCCCGACACCGCCGCCGACCGCCGCAGTCAGCAACCTGTGGAGCCATGGCGGTTTCCTGCCCAACGGTATCAGCGGGCTGATCCTCGCCTTGCCGCTGATCATGTTCGCCTTTGGCGGGCTGGAGTTCATCGGCTTTACCGCTGGCGAAGCACGCGACCCGTCGAAGACCATTCCCAGCGCGATCAACAAGGTGCTGCACCGCATCGGCCTGTTTTACATCGCCGCCCTGGCGGTGCTGCTGGCGCTGACGCCGTGGGACGACCTCGTGGCTTCGCTGTCCGCCGGCGGTGATCCGTACAGCGCCAGCCCGTTCGTGAAGATCCTCGACCTGCTGGGCATCGGCGCGGCGGCCCACGTCCTCAACCTGGTGGTGCTGACCGCCGCGTTGTCGGTCTACAACGCCGTGGTCTATTGCACCGTACGCCAGTTGCACGCCATGGCCGGGCAGGGCCATGCGCCACGGCAACTGCTCAAGCTCAATCGCAACAATGTGCCGGTCAACGCGCTGATCGTGACGGCGGCGATTACAGCCCTGGCGGTGCTGCTCAACTGGCTGTCGCCCAACGGCACGCTGGAAGCCCTGATGGCACTGGTGGTTGCCACCACCATCATGAACTGGATGCTCACCAGTTATACCCACCTGAAGTTCCGCCGCGCCAAACAGGCAGCGGGACAACAGACTCACTATCGTTCGCCATTGTTCCCCTTCGGCAACTATCTGTGCATCGCGTTTATTGTGTCGATCATGCTGATCATGGCGTTCATTCCGGCAATGCGTATATCGGTCTGGTTGATTCCTTTGTGGTTGATCGTTGTTTACGCCAGTTTCCGTAAATACCAATCCATCAAACCCGCCGCGCTCAACTTCGAATAATCCGTAACAGGTAACTCATGATGAAAACCGAACTTCCCGCTGTTCAACAGCTCACGGGCGGCGATGCCCTGGTCGAGAGTTTGAAAGTGCAGGGCGTCGATACTGTCTTCGCACTGCCCGGCGCTCAGATCTATGGCCTGACCGACGCCTTGGCACGTAATGCCGACAGCATCCGCACCCTGGGCGCACGGCATGAACAGACCAGCGCCTACATGGCGTTCGGCTACGCCCGCTCCAGCGGTCGCCCCGGTGTGTTCAGCGTGGTGCCGGGCCCCGGCATCCTCAATGCCAGCGCTGCCATGCTCACCGCCCACGGCTGCAACGCGCCGGTGCTGGCGCTGACCGGCGACGTGATGAGCGGCTTCAAGGACCGCGGCCGTGGTCAATTGCACGAACTGCCGAAGCAACTGGAAATCCTCCAGGGCATTGGCAAATGGGCGGCGCATATCGAACAGCCGGCCGATGCGCCGTGGCAGGTGGCCCAGGCGTTTCAGGTCATGCAGTCCGGGCGCCCCGGCGTGGTGTCGCTGCAAGCTTCCTGGGACTTCTTCACCCGCAGCGCGGCGGTGCGCATGCAGGCGCCGCTGGCGCTGCAACCGACGCCTCCGGTGGACAGCGATGCCGTGGAGCGCGCGGCAAAACTGCTGAGCGCGGCCAAGGCGCCGATGATCTTTGTCGGTTCCGGGGCGCTGGAAGCCAGCGCCGAAGTCGGCCAACTGGCAGAGGTGCTCGGTGCGCCGGTGGTGAGCTTTCGCGGGGGGCGCGGCGTTGTGCCGGATGATCACCCGCTGGGCTTCACCGTTGCCGCCGGAGCCCGGCTCTGGCCGCAGACCGATGTCGCCGTGGTGATCGGCTCGCGCTTCGAGTTGCTGGACATTCGCTGGCGCCATCGTCCGGCCGGCCTGAAGCTGATCCGCATCGATATCGACCCGGCCGAGGTGCGGCGCATGCCGGCCGAGGTCAACCTGCTGGCCGATGCCGGGGAGGGTGCCAGCGCCCTGGCGGAGGCTGTGCTTCGCGCCGGCCCGCCGAAGCGCCGCGACGCCGGGATTGCCGAAGCTAAGGCAGCGGCGGAACAGGCGATCCAGTGCGTGCAACCGCAACTCGACTACCTGCGGGTGATTCGCGACGTGCTGCCGCGTGACGGCTTCTTCGTCGAGGAAATCTCCCAGGTCGGCTTCACCTCGATCTTCGGTTTCCCGGTGTACAAGCCCCGCACCCTGGTCACCTCGGGGCACCAGGGCACCCTCGGTTTCGGCTTCCCCACTGCGCTCGGGGTCAAGGCCGCGCACCCGGACAAAGCGGTGGTGTCGATCTGCGGCGACGGCGGCTTCATGTTCGCCGCCCAGGAACTGGCCACGGCGGTGCAGTACCGGCTCAACCTGGTGACCATCGTGTTCAACAACAGCGCCTTCGGCAACGTCTACCGCGACCAGCAAGAGAGCTTCGCCGGCCGCCTGCTCGGCTCGGAACTGGTGAACCCGGACTTTGTGCGCTTTGCCGAATCCTTCGGCGTGCAGGCGTTTCGGGTCGGCTCGCCGGCACAACTGCGCCCGGTGCTGGAGCAGGCTTTCGCCGCTGACCGCCCGGTGCTGATCGAGGTCAGCGTGCCGCGTGGCGGTGACAGCAGCCCGTGGCCCTTCCTTCACCCCACTTTCGCTCACTGAGGAGCCCCTGATGTTCGAACATGTCGAAACCTACCCCGGTGACCCGATCCTGTCGTTGATGGACGACTACCAGCGCGATCCGCGGGCCGGAAAGGTCAACCTGAGCATCGGCTTCTACTACGACGAGCACGGCCAGGTGCCGGTTCTGCCGTCGGTACGTCGGGCCAAGGCGTTGCTCGATGCAAGGGCGGAAAGCGCCAACCTGTACCTGCCCATGGACGGCCATCCGGGGTTTCGCGAGGCAGTGCAGGGCTACCTGTTCGGCGAGCTTGATGGTGCCGACAGCGAGCGCATCGTCACCCTGCAAAGTGTCGGCGGTTCGGGGGCATTACGGGTCGGCGCGGACTTCCTCAAGCGCTATTACCCGCAGTCGCAGGTCTGGGTCAGCGACCCGACCTGGGACAACCACCTGGCGATTTTCCAGGGCGCCGGTTTCGCGGTAAACCGCTACCCGTACCTGGACGCCAGCGGCAAGGCGATCGACTTCGCCGCGATGCTGGACCTGTTCGGCGAACTGCCGGCTCACAGCATCGTGTTGTTGCACGCCTGCTGTCACAACCCCACCGGCGTCGACCTCACGCCAGAGCAGTGGGAGCGCTTGTACGCGCTGTTCCGCGAGCGGTCGCTGATCCCGTTTCTCGACGCCGCCTATCTGGGGTTGGGGGAAGGGCTGGATGCGGACACCTACGCGATCCGCGCGCTGGCCCGCAGTGGCATCACCGGGCTGGTGAGCAATTCGTTTTCCAAGGTGTTCTCGCTGTATGGCGAGCGGGTCGGTTCGCTGTCGGTGGTGTGCCAGGACGGTGATATCGCCCGGCGCGTGGCCGGGCAGTTGAAGGGCACGGTGCGCACCAACTACTCCAACCCGCCGCGGCATGGCGCGGAACTGGTGGCGACCATCTTCGGTGATACCGAACTGACGGCGCTGTGGCGGCAGGAACTGGAAGCCATGCGTGCGCGGATGGTGGGCATGCGTCAGGCGCTGTTCGATGAAGTACGACGTATCGATGTGCGGCGGGAGGTGGATTATCTGCTGTGTCAGAAGGGCATGTTCAGTTACACCGGGCTGAGCGCCGATGCCGTCGATCGCATTCGCGAACAGCATGGGGTGTACCTGATTCGCAGTGGGCGGATGTGTGTCGCGGGCCTCAACGAATCCAACCTGGCGCTGGTGGCCAGGGCGCTTTCGGACCATTGAGAGGACTATTGTTGTTCAGTGGCCTCTGAAGCCATAGGCGCGAGCTTGTCGGGTCGCCCCGACAAGCCACACACAGCGGGCTGTGTTGCGGGAGCCTTCGGCGTGATCGACGACGCGAAGACTTGCTCAGCGAGCAGGCTGCATGGCTCTCGCGAGACACTGGTGGAAGGGGCCGGCCGCGTCGCCACATGGAGAGGATAAGCCCGCAACATGACTAGCCAGGCCAACCCCTTCACCCCGTGAAGAACTTTTTATGCCTGTTTTCATACCCGCCGCGCGGCGGGTTGACGTCGGCGGTACATGGCCCAGTAGCTGCCGATGGCAGTCATCAGGCCAACCAGCAGCAGCGACGGCGCAATGGCCAGGCTGTTTTCCATTAACTGGCTTGCGGTGTGGCCCGGTTGATAGCCCACATGCAGGGCGTAACCGTACATCGGCGAAACCAGGCTCGCGTACTGCTCCATTTCCGCTATATCAGCGATGTCTTGCACCTCGCCGCTGGGACCGATCGATGCCGGGCCGAACTGCAGGACCACGTTGACCGGCTCGCGGATACCGTGCAGCAGGCGCTGGAGGATCGCGCCATCCGCTACAGCCAGGACGCCGTAGGGATATTCCTGCAGGCGGTAGTAGAGAATTGCCGAGTCGGGGGTGTTGTCGTTGCCCGGCTCCAGGCGCAGCCGGTGGTTGAAGTAGTCGCCGGGATCCACCAGCAGCCCGGACTCTCCACGCAGGGTACTGCAGTAAGCACGATTCTCCCGGACCAGTGTCAGAGAACGCAGTTCGGGATTTGCCACCACCTCGCTGTACAGTGTGGGCAGGGCTTTGCTGCAAGGTAACTCAGCGAGGTTGAGCACCTTGTTGCTGGCCCCGTGGAGGGATTCGATCAGCCCGTCAACGCGGCTCAAGGCTTCGCGTTGGACAAAACCGACGGACTCGTCGAGCTTCTTGTCCACCTGCCAGGCCATCACCAGCAAGCCGCAGGCGACAGGTGCCAGACCGATCAACAGCGTGGTGAGCAGTTCGAGCAGCGCCCGACCGGAATCAAAAGTACGAGGGGGCATGTTTCACCTATGTTGGAGGAGCAAGGCCCGGCATGGGAAAGGCGCCGGGCCGAAGCCGATCAGCATAAGTGAGCGCTATAGACGACTCCTGTACGAGAGTCAGACATGGCGTGTGTGAATGCTCGCTTCGTCGCGGCCTAACGGCCGGCTTTTGCTGCCAGTGCGGCCACTACCAGGCGGCCCACCGCGGCGCCGGAGGCCGGGTTCTGCCCGGTGATGAGCCGACCTTCCTTCTGATCGACAATGGCGAAGGCTTGCCAAGGCTCCTCGGCCTTGCAGTAGAGACCGCCACGGGCGCTCAGCTCGGTTTCGGTCAGGTATGGCACGACCTTGTCCAGCTCGGCCAGTTGTTCCTCTATGTTGGAGAAACCGGTCACTTCGCGGTCCTTGACCAGCAAGCTGTTGTCGCTGAGCTTGATGTTCAGCAAGCCCACTGCGCCGTGACAGACCGAGGAGACGACACCGCCATTCTCGAAAATCTGCCGGGCGATTTCTTGCAGGTCGTGGTTGTCGGGAAAGTCCCAGATCACACCATGGCCACCGGCGTAATAGATGGCTTGATAGTCCCGGGCCTTCACCTGACCCGGTGCCAGGGTGGTGCCGAGGCGGTTCATGAAGGCTTTGTCGTCGTACCATTGCCAGTCGATGTCCTGGGCCATACTCAGGCTGTGCGGGTCGACCGGCACGTAGCCGCCCGCAGGGCTGACGTAGTCGACGTGATAGCCGGCCTTTTGCAGCACATCGGCGAAATGCACCGCTTCGCCCAGCCACAGGCCGGTGGCGCGTTTCAGGTTGGGGTATTTGGCTGTATTGGTCAGCACCACCAGAACTTGCTTGCTCATTGCGGCGATCCTTTTGAAGAGGTTGCACAGGCGGCAATTCGTGGACAGCAAAACGTATACAGCATAGCCGTCCGGCAAAAGCCCGCCATCCGCTATGGCGATGTGCTAGCGTTTAACCTTGATGCCTTGAATCAGGAGAGCCGGACATGGCAGATGCCCAGGAGCAATCACAGCTTTTCATGCAGGCGGCCATCGACGAGGCGCGCAAGGGGCTGGAAGAAGGTGGCATTCCCATCGGTTCGGTGATTGTCCACAAGGGCCGGATCATCGGCCGTGGTCACAACCGCCGGGTGCAGCAGGGGAGTGTGGTGTTGCACGGCGAGATGGACGCTTTCGAGAACGCCGGCCGGCAGAACGCCAGCGTTTATGCCGAGGCCACGCTGTATACCACGCTGTCGCCCTGTTCGATGTGCAGCGGCGCAATCCTGCTCTACGGCATCCGTGAAGTGGTGGTTGGCGAGAACCAGACGTTCCTCGGCGAAGAAGCCTTGCTGAGGGAGCGTGGAGTGCAGGTCACAGTGCTACAGGACGAGCACTGCATCGGGCTGATGCGCCAGTTCATTCAGGCGCAACCCGCCCTCTGGAACGAAGACATCGGGCAGGAGTCCGAAGCCTGAGAACCTGTAAGGAAGCGACTCGAGCATGCACATCATTCATGTCGAATCCCGTCCGCTTCAGCAAGGCGGAATGAGCGAAGCGGTCCGTCAGTTCGACTGGAGCAAGACCTCCCTTGGGCCGATGCATCGCTGGCCGGCCTCGCTGCGTATTGCCGTCGATCTGTTGCTGGCGTCCAAGTTCCCCGGCTGCCTAGTCTGGGGCCGCGACATGGTCAGTATCCACAACGATGCCTTCGTGCCCATTCTCGGCACCAAGCCTGCGCCCTTGGGTCGTGGTTTCCACGAAGTCTGGAGCGATGTCTGGGACGGGGTTGGCGCATTGGCGTTCCGGGCCCTGCAGGGCGAGGCGGTGTTCCAGGAGAACCTGCCGCTGGTGACCAGCCGCAACGGCGTGCTGGAGCAGGTCTACTTCACGTTTTCCTACAGTCCGGTACGGGACGAGAACGGCAATGTGGTCGGTTTTCTCGATACCGTGCTGGAGACCACCAGCAACGTCGAATCGGAACGGCAATGGCGCGATCTCGCCTGTTCGTTCGAAAAACAGGTGCAGGACCGCTCCGCCGAGCATCAGCGGCTGTGGGAGCTGTCCAGCGACCTGATGCTGGTGGTGCAGGATGATTTCAGTCTGCGCTCTTGCAACCCGGCGTGCCGGCAACAGCTTGGCTGGGACCAAAGCGTTGTCGGGCAGATGCTGCTCGACATCGTTCACCCGGATGACGCCGGTAATCTCGCCCAACTGCTCGATGGCACCCAGCCTGGCGGTGAAGGGCGCTTGCGCCATATAGACGGGCACTACCGCTGGTTCAACTTTGGCGTCATGCCTGCCGCCGGCAGCGTAACCCTGGTGGGCCGCGACATTACCCAGGAACGCGAGCGCGAAATGGCCTTGCACCAGGCCGAGGAATTGCTACGCCACGGTCAGAAAATGGAAGCCGTCGGGCAACTGACCGGCGGCATGGCCCACGACTTCAACAACCTGCTGGCGGGCATCAGCGCCAGCCTGGAAATGCTCGAACGGCGCATCGCCAAAGGCCAGACCCAAGACCTCGGCAAATACCTCCTCGCCGCCCGCCAAGCCTCCGAACGTGCCGCGCAACTCACCCACCGCCTGCTCGCCTTCGCTCGCCGTCAACCACTGGCGCCGCGCCCCACCGACCTGAACGACCTGCTCAATGGCATTCAGCCGCTGATCCTTCAGGTGATCGGCCCGGACGTGGACCTGCAACTCCAGGTCGACCCGCAGCCCTGGTTGTTGCTGGTGGATATCAGCCAGATGGAAAACGCCCTGATCAACCTCTGCGCGAACGCCCGCGATGCGATGAACCGCCACGGCAGCCTGAAGATCAGCACCAGCAACGAACGGCATGAGAGCACCCCTCCTGGCAGCGACGTGCCGCCCGGTGACTATTGCTGCTTGCGGGTGGAGGACGATGGTTGCGGCATGGCCGCGGAGATCGTGCAGCGCGCCTTCGATCCGTTCTTCACCACCAAGGCCGCAGGCGAGGGCACTGGCCTGGGGTTATCGATGGTCTACGGGTTCGTCCGCCAGTCCGGTGGGCGTGTGTGGATCACCTCCGAGGAAGGTCGCGGCACCCGAGTCGAATTGTTGCTGCCGCGTTACGTCGGCCCGTCGATCCCTCTGCCACAACCCCTTAAAGCACTGCCGGCGAGCCCGACGCAATTGCGTAACGAGCGTATCTTGCTGATCGACGACGAGCCCAACCTGCGCATGTTGATCAAGGAAGCGCTGATGGATCAGGGGCTGGAGGTTCTGGACGCCGCGGATGCCACCAGCGGCCTGGCGTTGTACGACAGCGCCGGTCCGATCGATCTTGTGGTTTCCGATATCGGCCTGCCGGGCGGGATCAGCGGTATTCAGGTAGCCCAGCGCTTGCGAAGCCGTTCACCGGATTTACCAGTGTTGTTCATCACCGGCTTCACCGAAGAGGCGATCAACCCCTGCGACGTGCTCGCACCGGGCCTGGAGCTGATGACCAAGCCGTTCGGCCTCGACGCCCTGGTGCACAAGGTGACCGCGATGCTTCACCCGGCCCGGCCACTGCTGGCCGAAGGCGAGGCGGGCTCGGTTTGACCGGCCCGGCTGGCCAGACGCTCCAGCACCAGGTACACCGCCAGCGCCAGCAGTAACGGCAGCAGGAAATACACCGCCCGATAGCCGATCAGGGCCGCCAGCAGCGTGCCCTGGCTGTATTGCCCTTGCAGTAGGGTGATGAACACACTCTCCAGCACCCCCAGCCCCGCCGGAATATGGGTGATGACCCCGGCGATGCTGCTGACCATCAGGATGGCGAGGATGGTCGGATAACCGGCTTTGTCCGGCAGCAGCGTGTACACCACCAGCCCCATCAGCGCCCAGTTGCCGGCGCCCATCAGCGCTTGCAGCAGTGCCAGGCGCCAGGACGGCAGGCGGATTTCCTGGCCGCGTACCTGCCATTCCCGGCGCCGGGAAAAGCGGCATGCCAGCAAGTAAGCCAGCGCTGCCAGCAGCATGCCGATGCCGATCAGGCGCAGTCCGGTGCTGCCGATTTCCAGCCCCGCCGGCAAGCGCGGGAACCCCAGGGTGAAAAGGCTGCCGGCCACCAGCAGATAGCCCAGCCAGTTGGTGACCAGACCAAGGCCAAGAATCCGGGTGATAGTCGGCGTGTCCAGCCCCAACCGTGAATACAACCGATAGCGCAGCGCCACGCCGCCGACCCAGGCGCTCAGGTTGAGATTGAAGGCGTAGCAGACGAACGCCAGCGGCAGCACCCGGCGCACCGGCAGGGTGTGCCCGGTATAGCGTCGTCCCAGCAGGTCGTAGCTGGCAAACAGGGTGAAACTGCAGGCTACCAACCCCAGGGCGGTTAGCAGAACGGCGGGGCGATAGGAGGTCAGCGCCTGCCACACCTCGCCCCAGTCCTGATTGCGCAGCAACATGAACAGCAGCGCCGGAATGAGGATGAAGAACGCCACGGTCAGCACCTGCCGTGCGCGTTTCCACAGCGAATGACGGCCGCTCATGACAACCGCTCCTGGCCGATATCGGCCTGGTACAGCGGCTTGAGCCGCGGCTTGTGCGCCGGCAACCAGCCGACCAGTGCGGGGAAGTAGCGGGTGAAGTGGAAGGTCAGAAAGATCAACGGCGCCCGCCACCAGTAGCCGCGCAGCACCCGTTGCAGGGTCACCCGCTTGCAGCGTTTGTGCATCAGTTCATCGAGGTGCTCGTACAGGCGCTGGTTGAAGGCTTCGTCGCGGATCACCAGATTTGCCTCCAGGTTCAACGACAGGCTCAACGGGTCAAGGTTGCTCGAGCCCACGGTCGACCAGTGGCGATCCACCAGCGCCACCTTGCCGTGCAGCGGGCGTTCGCAATATTCGTGGATCTTCACTCCGTCGCGCAGCAGGTAGTTGTAGAGCAGCCGCGAACACAGGCGCACCCACGGCATGTCGGGCATGCCCTGCAATACCAGCGTCACGTCCACCCCGCGCCGGGCGGCATTGCGCAAGGCCCGCAGCAAGCGGTAGCCGGGGAAGAAATAGGCGTTGGCGATGATGATCCGCTCATGGGCGCTGACGATGGCGCGCAGGTAATGCTGCTCGATGTCAGTGGGATGTTCGTCGTTGTCGCGGATGCACAGGCACATCCGCGCCTGCTCGCTGTCAGGTTGCAGGACCGGCGCGCGGCGCCACCAGGCGCGGTGGCGGCCGCCGAGCCGGGCGCGGCTGTCGAGCAGTTTGAGGGTGGCCTGGCGCAGGTCATCGACGATCGGGCCGCGCACCTGCACGGCATAGTCCTGCTTGGCCATGTCGCCGAAATCGCCCAGGTGATCCGCTGAATAATTGATCCCGCCAACGAAGCCCAGTGTGCCGTCGATCACCAGGATCTTGCGGTGCAGGCGGCGGAACAGGTTGGTGCGTACGCCCAGACGCATCGGGCTGGGATCGAACGCCTGCAGCTCGACGCCGGCATCGAACAGCGCCTGCAGGTAGTCGCGGCTCAGCTCGGCGGTGCCGTAGCCGTCCACCAGCACCTTGACCCGCACACCGCGCCGGGCGGCTTCGATCAGCACCTGTTGCAGTTCGAGGCCGACCTTGTCTTCGTAAATGATGAAGGTTTCCAGCAGCACTTCTTCATGGGCCTGACGGATCGCCTCGAACGCCGAGGGGTAATACTCCTCGCCGTTGATCAGCAGTTGCACATGGTTTTCGTCGCGCCATTCGGTGTTCATAGCAGTACCTCGACACAGAGTGGCAGGTGATCGGACAGGTGTGACCAGGGCTTGCGCGCCATCACCCGCGGCGCGCGGGCCCGGGCGTTGCGCAGGTAGATACGGTCCAGGCGCAGCAGCGGCCAGCGCGCCGGAAAACTGCGGGCCGGCGCGCCAAATGCCTGGCTGAACACTTCGACCAGACCGCTGGCGGACAGCGTCTGGTCGGCGCGCTGGCGCCAGTCGTTGAAGTCGCCGGCCACCACCACCGGGGCGTCCGCTGGCAGGCTGTCGAGCAGGCGACAAAGCAGCGTCAATTGTTGGTTGCGTTGCTTTTCGTCCAGGCCCAGGTGTACGCAGATGGCATGCAGCTGCTGGCCCGCCGGCAGCGACAGCACCGAATGCAGCAGGCCGCGCTGCTCGCTGCCGCCGACGCTGACGTCGAGGTTCTGGTGTTCGAGGATCGGAAATTTCGACAGCAACGCGTTGCCGTGCTCGCCCTCCGGGTACACCGCGTTGCGCCCGTAGGCGAACACCGGCCAGAGGCTGTCGGCGAGAAACTCGTATTGCGGCTGTGGCGACCAGCCGGGGTAGCGCTCGCCGTGGCGACTGTGGCTGCCAAGGACTTCCTGGAGAAACACCAGATCGGCGTGATGGCTGCGCACCGCCTCGCGCAGTTCCGGCAACACGTAGCGGCGGTTCAGCGGACTGAAACCCTTGTGCACGTTCACCGTCAGCACCCGCAGCACCTCCAGCGGCGCCACATCGGTCAGATCCACCGGGCGTTGCGCCTGGCTCATGAAGTGCCCTCGCTGGCCAGCATCTGCGCCACCTTGTCTTGCAACTGACCAAAGCTGAAGGGCTTGTTCAACACCTGCATGCCCGGGTCGAGGCGGCCCAGATGGGCCGTCGCCTGCTCGGCATAGCCGGTGATGAACAGCACCCGCAGGCCGGTGCGCAGCTTGCGCGCCACCTCGGCCAGTTGCCGCCCGCTCATGCCCGGCAGGCCGACATTGCAGATCAGCAAGTCATAGGGACGGCCGGAGCGCAGCAGGGTCAGGGCCAGGTTGCCGTCGGAGACGTCCTGGCACTGGTAGCCCTGTTCGGCGAGGGTGTTGCGCACCAGTTGGCGCACGGTGTTGTCGGACTCGACGATCAGCACCCGGCGCTCGTTGCTGCCGTGCGCCCGGATGGCTTCGGCGAGTACCGGGTCGGGGCTTTCCGGATGGTGCCGCGGCAGCAGCAGTTCGACCTCGGTGCCGTGGCCGACTCGGCTGTGCAGGATGACGTGGCCATGGGACTGGCGGCTGAAGCCATAGACCATCGACAGGCCGAGGCCGGTGCCCTGGCCGATTGACTTGGTTGTAAAGAAAGGATCGAAGGCCCGGTCCATTGTGCTTTGCGGCATGCCGCAGCCATTGTCGCTGACGCTGATCCGGACAAAATCGGAGCCCGCCAGCGGATGGGCTTCGGGCAGCGGGCGGGGCAGGTGGCGATTGCCCACTTCGATGCGCACCTCGCCGCCTTCGGGCAGGGCGTCGCGGGCATTGACCAGCAGGTTGTCGAGGGCCTCCTGCAATTGCCGGGCATCGGCCTTGGCCGGCCACACCTGATCGTCAATCTGCACCTGCAGGCGTACGCCCGGGCCCAGCAGGCTGCCCAGTCGTTTGCGCTCCAGTAGCGCGGCGAGCTGCACCGGGCGGTCGTCCAGCGATTGCCGGCTGGAAAATGCCAGCAGCCGGTGGGTGATGCTGGCCGCGCGCTGTACCGCAGCCAAGCCGATGTCTATCAGTTTGGGAATGTCATCGGGGCGATTCTGGTTCAGGCGTTGGCGGATCAGTTCGAGGCTGCCGCCGATGCCGGTGAGCAGGTTGTTGAAGTCATGGGCGACACCACCCGCCAACTGACCGATGGCTTCCATCTTCTGGTTCTGGCGCAGGCGCTGTTCTTCCTCGCGCAGGTGGCGCACCCGTTCTTCGGTCTGTTGTTGCAGGCTGGCCAGCTCCATGCCCTGCTGGCAGGTGTAGTACTGGCGGCGACGCGCGCGCAGCGAGGAGTGGGTGAGGTCGAGCAGGTCCTGGTCGGGAAAGGGGAACGGCAGCACGAACAGATTGCCCAGGCCCAGGCACAGCTCGGGGCTGCTGCTGACATGGCGCTCGCCGTCGCCGAGCAACACCACGGGCAGGTCCGACCAGGGGGGCTGATTGCCCAGGTACTGTTGCAGCGTCGAATGATTGAAACCGTCGAGGCAGGTATGGGCGATGATCGCCACGCCGGCGCCGTGGTCCAGCGCGCCGCCCAGTTCCTCCAGAGTCTCGATGGCCAACGCACTGACACCGGCCTGGTCCAGCAGGCCCAGCGCCAGGCCACTGATCGCTGGCGGGGCCAGGATCAGCGCTCGTTCGCTGTTGGCTAACGAATCGTTCACGGTCGATCTCCTTTGATAGCACGCAAGCGGCAGGCCGCCTGCACTGTCGCACTATCTCTGGACCACACCGTTCACGGCGGGGTTCAACCCGTGTTGCCAGACGGTCCGGCTGCGGCTCAGAGGCCTTGCTGGACCAGGGGATCGTCAGGGTTTTGCTGCTCCAGTTGGGCCAGCAGCACCTGCACATTCTGCAACTGCCCGCTCTCTTTCCAGTACTCGATCAGCAAGACTCGCGCCTTGCGGTTCGCCGGCTGGCGGGACAGTATCGTTTCCAACTGCTTTTGCGCTGCATCGAGCTGGTCGAGGCTGTGCAGGCTGGTGGCCAGGGTGTAGCGGTAATCGTTGTTGTCCGGCTCCAGCTCCAGCGCCCGGGAGAACGCCAGCAGGGCGTACTCGTTCTGGCTGTGGCGCAGCAACCACAGGCCCAGTTCGTGCTGCAGAAACGCCGATTCCGGGTGGCGTTGCAGCGCCGACGCCAGCACCTCGCGGGAGGTGTCGCCCTGGCCCTGGCTGTCCAGCAGGCGCACCTTGGCGGCGAGGGCGTCGAGGTTGTCCGGTTCCAGCGCCAGCGCGCGGTCCAGCGCCGCGTTGGCCGCCGGGAAATCCCGCTCGTGGATATACAGCCGCGCCAGATGCACCTGATCCTGCGCATACTCGGTGCGCAGCAACAGCGCCTGCTGGTACTGCTCAAGCATCTCCTGCAACGGCCCGAAGTACAGGCCCACCTCATCCGGCGTCAGCCCCAGCAGCGCGTCCACTGCGGCAAAGCGCACGCTTTCTTCCTCGTCATCCAGCATCGGCCCCAGCACCAGGCTGCGCTGCGGTGCCGGCACCAGCGCGGCGATGCTCTCGATGGCGGCACGGCGGACCAGCGGGTCTTCGTGTTGCAGGTCCTTGCGCGCCAGCTTCAGCGCCAGCGGCGAGGGGTAATTGGGCAGCTCGGCATACAGGCTGGCGCGGCGAATCGCCGACAGATCATCGCGCCCCAACTGCTGATACAGCACGCGCGCCGCACCCGGCAGCCCGTTATGGGCCTGGGCCAGCGCCTTGGCGTAGGACTGCTGCAGCGCCGGAGAGGGAGCGGGGGTGTTGTTGCGCAAAAAGAACGCGGCCAAGGCGACAAACAACAGCACGACAAGGCCGGCCAACAGATAGACACGCGGTCTGGACATGCAGAATCCGGGTAAATGGCTTACGGAAAAGGGGTCAAGCTTGGGTCAGACAAATGGTTGAGTCAATGTGTGGGGTATTGGCTGCGGTGTTTTGGCGATATTGACGCCAGATTTCCCACTCTTTAATATCGCGCCGCCAATGATGGCGTAGTGATATCGGAAGGAAGCCGATGCTGTTCACCCACCACTTTCTGCCGAGAGTGCTTCTCTTTCTCGTGGCATCGGGATTGAACGCCTTCGCGCCCGTATTTGCGGCCACGCCTGGCGAACAGGATCTTATCCGCGACCGCCAGGACCGCCTGTTGCAGGAGCAGCAACGGCGTCTTGAAGAACTGCGCGAACTGCCCGGCAACCAAGCCCCATCGGCTGCTCCCGAATCCGCGCCCGACACCCGCTGCTTCCCCATCGACAGCATCGAGATAAAAGGTGCCGACCGCCTTTCCCAGGCCGATCGCGAGCGCCTGGCCCAGCCTTATATCGGTCAGTGCCTCGGCGTGCAGCAACTTAACGAACTGCTCAAGGCCATCACTGATCACTACCTCGCCATGGGCCTGGTCACCAGCCGCGCGTACCTGCCGCAGCAGGACCTGAGCAGCCGGCACCTGGAAGTGCAGGTGGTGGAAGGGCGCCTGGAAGGCATCAAGAGTGGCGCCGACAGCGGGCTGTCGCCCAGGGAGCTGGCAATGACCTTCCCCGGCGCGGTCGGCGAACTGCTCAACCTGCGGGATATCGAGCAGATGGTCGACCAGCTCAACCGCCTGCCGTCCAACCAGGCCAAGATGGAGCTTGTGCCCGGCACGACGGTA
>NZ_QKVL01000034.1 GCF_003231275.1 Pseudomonas huaxiensis | reverse complement strand
GGCGCCACATCGAATGGATATGCCCGCAAAGCCCAAGTCCAAGCCCAAAGAGCATGCCCCGGCATTCCGTAAAGAATCTGTTTGGTTCTTTACAGATAGGCTCTCGGGGATTGGGCTTGGGTACGGGCTCGCCAACCCTCAAAGAAATTGCTTGTTAAAAAATTCACCTGTACCGTCGCGCCCCTGCGCAGGCAGGATTCGCGCGTATCACGTTAGAGAAGCCTTGGGTAGCGGGAAACCCGCACCCTTGACATGCGCGACATCGCTCTTTCGAGAGTCGATCAATATCCAGACCCTCGCCGACGGCTTCGACGTGCATTGCATGCTCGGCGCGCTGGCGGTGGTCGAGCAGGAAATCACCCCCTGGCCGACAACGTGATTCACGCGGTTGAAGCCTTCGAAGACCATTTTGACGTTTGAGTACAAGGGTTCGTCCATGAGCATGTGGAAAAAACTGGTGACCGCCCTGCGTGGCGGCGCCTCGGAAGTCGGTGAAGCGATCATCGACGCCAACGCCATTCGTATCCTTGAACAGGAGCAGCGCGACGCCGACGCGGCGCTGGTCAAGGCGCGCAACGGCCTGATCGAGATCAAGGCCAAGCACAAACTGGCCCTGCAACGTATCGCCGGCCTCGAAGGCGATGTCGCCAGTTGGGAAGGCAAGGCCATCGCCGCGCTGAACGCTGACCAGGAAGGCCTGGCCACCGAATGCGCTGGCCGCATCGCTGAGGTCGAGGCGCAACTGGTTCAGGAACGCGAGATGGCCAGCCAGTTCGGCCGTCAGGTAGACCTGCTGCAAGCGCAGATCATCGAAGCCGAAAGCCGCCTCAAGGGCATCCGCCAACAAACCGAAATGGCCAAGGCCCGTGAGACCGTGCAGCAAGCCCGGATCGCTACCGCCAGTGCCACCGGCGGTGCCAACGGCAAAGTGGAAACCGCGGTCAACTCGCTGGCGCGGATCAAGCAGCGCCAGGACGAGCAGGACGCCAAGCTGGACGCCGCCCGCGAGCTGGCCGACGTGTCCAGTGGCGATGATCTGGAGCGTCGTCTCCAGGAAGCCGGCATCGGCGCCAGGACTGGCGGTGCCAGTGATGTGCTGGCGCGCTTGAAAGCCAAGCAGCAAGGTAGCGCCACCGTCG
Source organism: Pseudomonas huaxiensis (assembly GCF_003231275.1). Taxonomy (GTDB): domain Bacteria; phylum Pseudomonadota; class Gammaproteobacteria; order Pseudomonadales; family Pseudomonadaceae; genus Aquipseudomonas; species Aquipseudomonas huaxiensis. The sequence continues at coordinate 66,450 of NZ_QKVL01000034.1, read as the reverse complement.
AGTGACAGTGCACGCGAGGGCATGCGGAGTGATCCGCCTGCCCTTTTTTCATGGCCTGGATTTGAAGGTGGCCCATGGCATTCGGTAATCGGCTGCGCGTCGTGCTCGGCCTGGGCGTGTTGCTGGTGGTCGTGCACGTGCTCAACTGGCTGAGCGGCTACGCCCTGGTGCAGTTCGGCATTGTTCCGAGGACATTGCACGGGCTGGTGGGTGTGGCATTCGCGCCGTTCCTGCATGGCTCCGCTGCGCATTTGTTGAGCAATCTCCTGCCTTTCATGGTGCTGAGCTGGCTGGTGTTGAGCGAAGGGCTGTCGCGCTATATCCGGGTGGCGTTGTTGATCGCAGTGGTCGGTGGCGCGCTGGTCTGGGTGGTGGGACGTACCAGCGTGCATGTCGGCGCCAGCGGGGTGATCTTCGGTTTGTGGAGCTATCTGCTGGCCCGCGCCTGGTATCAGCGCAGCCTGGCGAGCGTGTTGGTCGCGGTGGGGGTGCTGGTGGTGTATGGCGGGCTGGTGTTCGGCTTGCTCCCGGCGCGTGGGGTGTCGCTCGAGTCACACCTCGCCGGGGCATTCGCCGGCATCTTCGCCAGTTGGCTGATGCATTCGAAACGACTGCTGGCACACGGCACGAACTGACGTAAAAAGGACCGCTAAATGAGTTGGATAAAACGCCTGCTGGGGATGCAGGCACCGCTGCCCGCGAAAGCGGACGGCCGCCCGGCGATGTGTCCCCAGGCTCCACTGGGCCTGGCCTCGGGGCGCATGCTTTGCCTCGATTCGAAACTCGCGCTGCTGCTGGCGGACGCTTCCAGCGTCGTTGTCCCGGAGGACGAGAAGGTCTGGGCCACTGGCAGTGTCGACCTCGGCCAGGGCACGCGCCTGGAGCGCTTCTACCTGGATAACGAAGATTATTTCCTGCAGGTGGTGATGCACGGCAATGGCGCCAATGACATCGAAGACATCATCCTGTTTGGCTATCACCAGGTCACCACCATTGCCAGTCGTGAGGAACTGCTGCGCCTGACCGGCCCACAGTCGAAGGTCGGCCTGCCGTTCTTCGAGCTGGACGGTGTCGAATATCAGCGTCAGTGGGGTTCGGAAGACGGTCAGACCGAGCTGGTGCCGATGCTCGAACGAGTCAGCAACCCCGAAGCCAGCTATCAGGTCCGCCATCACAGCATGCTTTACGCCCGTGACCTCGAACTGACCAACCGCCGCGAATTCCTGCTGTTTTCCGTCGAGGAAGACGAGGAGGGCAATGTCGCCCTGTCGTCTGCCATCGGCGTCACCCTGCAACTCACCGATATCACCGTCATCTGACAAGGAAGCACCATGTTTGAAGCACTCCGTATGTCGCTCAACGCGACTGCCGTATTCGGATTCATTCTTTATATTGTCGTGGCTATGGCGCTGTTCGCGCTGTTCCAGTTCCTCTACACCCGGATCACCCCGCACAAGGAATTCGAGCTGATCCGCGAGAACAACCCGGCGGCAGCGATTGCCCTGGGCGGCTCGCTGATCGGCTTCGCCTTGCCGGCCAGCAATATCATTTCCTACAGCGTCAGCGTGGTGGACTTCGTGGTCTGGGTGCTGATTGCCGCCGTGGTGCAACTGCTGGCCTTCGTCGGCACCGGCCTGGTGCTCAAGGGCCTGGCGGCGCGGATTGCCCGTGGTGAACTGGCGGCGGCGATCTACGCAGCGTCCGTCGCCATCAGCGTCGGCTTTCTCAACTCGGCCTGCATGACCCCTGCAGCCTGAACCCCAAGGAGAAGCCCATGAGAGCCCGTAGTTCCGCAAAACTGCTGTTGGCCAGCGCGCTGCCCCTGGCGCTCAGTGGCTGCAGCGACCCCGAACAGACCGTCACCTACTCGCTGAAAAGCAACTTCAAGAACGTCCAGGCCTGTGTCGACGCCAGCTTCCCGGCGGATGTCTGCTCCGACGCCTATATCCAGGCGATGGTCGATCACCGCCAGGTCGCGCCGACCTACGACGATCGCGCCGCCTGTGATGCCGACTTCATCGAGGGCTATTGCCAGCCCACCTCCGACGGTAAATACATGCCGCAACTGGCCGGTTTCGAGCTGGCCATGAGCGGTGACATCTCCAAGACGCAGATGGAACAGGTGCAGCAACAGGCCGCACAGTCGGGTGGCAGCGGTATCGGCAACGGTGTTGCCGCGGCGGCCACCGGTGCGCTGGCCGGCATGTTGATCGGCCAGGCGATGAGCAACCGCAGCGCGCCGCGCTACCAGTCGCAGCCGGTGTACCAGAGCCGCGACAGTCGCGGGTCTTATCAGACCTCGACCCTGTCAAAGCAAATCGAGCAGGGCAAGACCTTCAGCCGCTCGACCCAAGCCCGTCGCGACGACAGCGGCAGCTACAGCGGCTCGACCCTGGGCCGCAGCCTCGGTAACTCGAACAGCCGTTCCGCCAGTTCTTCCAGCTCCAGCTCCAACGTCGGCTCGACCATCTCCCGCGGCGGTTTCGGCCAGCAGGCCACCGCCCGCAGCGGCTGGAGCGGCAAGCGCTCGTCTGGCTACAGCTTTGGTGGTTGAGGGAGCCCGGCGGTGAAAAAGATCAGCATCGAAGAGCGCCCGGACTGGCGTCGGACCGTCGAGGCCGAAGGTTTCGACTTTCACACCATCGACGGCGAACGCTACTGGGATGAACGCGGCTACTACCTGTTCAGCGAAGCGCAGATCAGCCGCGACATCGAAGCGCCGACCAAGGCCGTGCACGAGCTGTGCATGGACGCGGTGGAGCGGGTGGTGCACAGCGAGGAACTGCTGATCCGCCTGGCGATCCCGCCGGCGTTCTTCGATCTGGTCCGCGATTCGTGGCGCGAAGGGCATCCGCACCTTTACGGCCGTTTCGACTTCATCTACGACGGCAGCGGCCCGGCCAAGTGCATCGAAGCCAACTACGACACGCCGACCAGCCTGCTGGAAGCGGGTTCGGTGCAGTTGCTCTGGCTGGAAAGCCAGATTGCTGCGGGTGTTTTGCCGGCGTCGGCCACGCAGTTCAACACCATCGCCGCCGACCTGGTGCAGGCGTTCTCGGCGTTTCCCAAGCAAGGGCCGTTTCACTTCTCGGCGATGTCCGGGTCGGTGGAAGACCGCGGCACCACTGATTTCCTGCGCAAGATGGCGGCGCATGCCGGCATCGATGCGCGGCATATCGATATCGAGGACATCGGCCTGCGCGACGGTCGCTTTGTCGACCTCGACGGTCAGTGGATTCAGCGCTTGTTCAAGCTGCATGCCTGGGAGCACATCTTCCACGAGGCATTCGGCAAGGCGGTGCCGGGCTGCGATACCCAGTTCGTCGAGCCTGCGTGGAAATCCATCATCAGCAACAAGGGCATCCTCGCCTTGCTGTGGGAGTTCCATGAGGGGCACCCGAATTTGCTTCCGGCCTTCGTTGATCGCGAACCGCAACGGCCGGTGCCTGCCGGCTGGGTACGCAAGCCGTATTTTTCCCGCGAAGGCGCCAATATCGAATTGCGCACCCGCGAAGGTGAGTTCGTTGCCGAGGACGGGCCGTATACCGATGCGCCGTTCATCCTCCAGGAATTCGCGCCGCTGCCGCGGTTTGGTGACAGCTATACATTGCTGGGCTCGTGGATGATCGGGGATGTGGCGTCGGGGATCGGCATTCGTGAGGACGACAGTTTGATCACCAAGGACACGAGCCGGTTTTTGCCGCATGTGGTGATGGATTAGCCTGAGGGCCTCATCGCCGGCAAGCCGGCTCCCACAGGTTTTGTGGTGCACTCGGTTCACTGTGGGAGCTGGCTTGTCGGGGCGCCGAACCGCAGCGATGAGGCCTTCAAAGGTTGTTCACTGCATGGTGTTTTCTTGCAGCCCACTGCGCTAGCATCGACGCTTTCGCAATCGGAAGGGGACGCCGTTGGACTCATTGACCCAGGCCGTTTTGGGCGCAGCGCTTCAGGGGGCTGTACTCGGCAAGGTGCAGGGCCGCCGCTCCCTGCTGTATGGCGCCATGCTCGCCACATTGCCGGATCTGGACGTGGCCATCCGCTACGCCGACCCGGTGTCGAAGATGACGTTCCACCGCGGTTTTTCCCATTCATTGTTGGTACTCACCGGTCTGGCGCTGTTGTTGACCTGGCTGACCATGCTGGTGGTGCGCAGGCGACGACCCGACGCCGGTTACAGTGGGCCGCGGGTGTTTCTCGCGTACTGGCTGGTGCTGATCACCCATCCGTTGCTGGATGCCTTTACCGTCTATGGCACGCAGCTGCTGTGGCCGTTCCAGCCGACCCCGCAAAGCTGGGCAGCGGTGTTTATCATCGATCCCGTTTACACGCTGCCGTTGCTGGCGGGCGTGATCTACGCCGTGGTCAAGGGTATGAACGGCCGGGTCAGGGCGGTGCTCACCGGGCTGTTGCTGTTCAGTACCGCTTACCTGGGCTTTGGCCTGCTGTCGAAGAACATCGCCGAACAACGCTTCCACTCCGCCCTGCGGGCCGAGCAAATTGAAGTCACGCAATTGCGCGCAGTACCGATGCCGTTCAATACGCTGCTGTGGCGGGTGGTCGCGAAAACGCCGGACGGGCATTACTACGAAGGCGTCAGCGGCCTGTTCGACAGCGAACCGCCCGAATGGCAGATCCAGCCGCTGAACCTCGACGCGGCGAAGGTGTTGCAGGACTCGCCGCTATACGAGCGGCTGCGCTGGTTCACCGGCGACTGGCTGCGTTATGACGTGGTCGGCGATGCGCTGGTGGTCAGTGATCTGCGCATGGGCATTCCCGGCAATTACACCTTCCGGTTCCGCATGGCGGGGTGTGATGGCGAGGGCAACTGGCAGGTGCAGACGCCGGGTTCGTGGCCGGGCGCTGGGGTGGATTCGATTCGCAATCCCGAGGCGCTGAAGCTGATCATGCACAGGATCTTCGAGCAGCAACCGCCGTTGCCGTTGGCGCAGTGGACGCGCGATTACCTGGATGGGCCCGCGCCGGTGCCGGGGTGCAACCTGTAGGTCGCGCGTCTACAGGTTGATGACGCCAACCGGAGCCGTCTGCAAATCCCGCTCCGGTATCTCCCAGATCAGCAGTTTCGGCGGCGTCTGGGCGAACGCCGGGCTGGCGAAGTACGTCTTGGCCGCGCCCGAAAACTCGCCGCCATCCTTGGCAAAGTTACCGATCGGCGCCGACAGTGACTGCTGCAGGAATCCGGCGAAGTTGGAGTTGCGCGAGAACGAGGTGCCGATCAGTGCCAGGTTCGGCAGATTGTCGTCGCCGAACAGGTCGTCGAGGCTATCACCCGCGCTGTCGGCATTCGGAGTCTCTTCGTTGATGCTGGACGCGGCCACCTGTTCTTGCAGCGGCTGCAAGCGAGCCGGCAGCCAGTCCAGCCCGGCCAGTCGCACCAGGTCGCCGGGACGCGGCGCGGCCGGCTGCGGGCTGACGGCGAAGGTGCGCTTGGGCGTGGCTTCGATGCCCATGGCGGCAATTTTCTGGCTGATCGCCACGGCTGCGGCGCGGGCGCCGGTTTCGCTCCAGTGGGTGTCGAGGCGCAGGAAGGCCTCAGCGCCCAGCGGTTGCAGGGCAGGGGTGAGGTCGAGAACGGCAACGCCAGCGCTTTGCAGGGCGCCGGTCCAGTCACGTATCCGCGGCTCCAGGCTGGCCGGGCGCGGCAGGTCGCACAACTGGCTGGCGGCGATACGGCTCTTGTCCGGCACCACACTGACCAGCAATTCAATCCCGCGCTGTTTCAACTGATCGCGCAGGGCGATTACCGCCTCGGCTTTTGCCTTGGCGTTGTCCTCGCGGTGGCGGTTGATCTTCAATTCGTCGCTGATGAACAGCCACTGCGGGCAGCCTTCACGCACCCGCGGGCCGGTGTCACCGAGCGTCAGCCAACTGCCGCCGCGCTCCAGTTGCGCGGCGTTTTCCGGCAGCGGCGCCTTGGCCAGCTCCTTGGCGATGCGGTGGGTGATTTCGCCTTCCAGCACCGCGTCGTTGGACAGCGGTTTCCCGGGCAGCAGTTCGAGCTTGCCGCTGACCAGCAGCCAGCCACAGGACAGCAGGCCGGCGGCGAGAAAGGCGGCCAGAGTGACCCCCGCCAGCGTGCTGGTGCGCAGAGCGATTTCGCTCGGTGGGATCGGTGCCGTACTCGGCGGAGGCGTCTTGGTCGTCATCAGAACTGGAAGTACAGGAAGGGCACGGCATCACGGCTGGCGATCAACGAGAACGCCAGCAGGAAACCGGCCACGGGCCAGAGGGCAGCCACCACCGCGTACAGCGCGCTGTGACCGAAACGTTGTTCGAGGCGCGCCTGGTACAGCGGCGCGATCACGCAGAACACGCCGAGTGCCGCCGCCAAAGCGTGCACCGGGCGCACCGTGGCGGCCAGCGCTTCACCCAGGGCGAAGGCGTGCAGGCCGAACTGGCCGGCGTACATGGACAGTGCCGTGTCGAAGTCCGGAGCGCGGAACAGAGTCCAGGCCAGGCAGACGAACAGCAGCGTCAGGGTGTGTGACAGGGCTTTCGGGATCGCCGGCAGGCTGGAGCGGTTCCACGCCCGGTCGATGCACAGTGCCACGCCGTGGGCCGCGCCCCAGAGCAGGTAGTTCCAGCTATCACCACCGTGCCAGAGGCCGGCGATAGCCATGGTCAGGAACAGGTTGCGGTAGGTGTTCCAGGTGCCGTAGCGGTTGCCGCCCAGGGCGATGTACAGGTAGTCGCGCAGCCAGCTCGACAGCGACAGGTGCCAGCGCCGCCAGAAGTCCTGGATGCTGCTGGCCAGATAAGGCCGGTTGAAGTTTTCCGGGAAATGGAACCCCAGCATCAGGCCCAGCCCGATGGCCATGGCGCTGTAGCCGGCGAAGTCGAAGAACAGTTGCAGCGAGTAGGCCAGGCAGCCCAGCCAGGCATCGAGGAACGACGGGTTTTCCAGGTGGAACGCCACGTCCACCAGCGGCGACAGGGTGTCGGCCACCAGCACTTTCATGCACATGCCGATCATGAAACGGCGCGCGCCGAGGGAGAAGTTCTGCCAGTTGAAGTAGCGCTGGTTCAGCTCGCGGCGCACCCAGTCATAACGAATGATCGGGCCGGCGATGGAGTGGCCGAACATCGAGATGTAGGTGGCGAAATTCACCAGACTGCGCTCCACCGGTACGGTGTGGCGGTGCACATCGACCAGATAGGAAATGGCCTGCAGCACGATGAACGACAGCCCCGCCGGCAACGCCACTCGCTGCCACTCCACCGGCAGTGCGCCGTAGTGGGTGATCAACTGGTTGTAGGTGGCGGCGAGAATGTTGGCGTACTTGTACCAGCACAACACCAGGGTGTTGAACACGATCAGCGCCGCCAGCAGCCGCAGGCGCCCCAGTGAGTCCTCGCGGCTGCGGTCCACCGCCAGGCCGCCGGCCCAGGCGATCACCGTCAGTACCACGTGCAGCAGCAGGAACAGCGGGCTCAGCCAGCCATAGAAGAACCAGCTTCCGAGCAGCAGCACGAGGTTGCGTCCCCGCGCCGGGCTGAGTGCATAGACCAGCATGAACAGCGGCAGGAACAGCGTAAGGAACTCAAGTGAGGCGAAAACCATGGCGCAGCGGACGTCCTGTCAGTTGGACAACGTGTCGGTAGTGTTCAGCAGGCGCGGGCCCTCGGCGCCCGGCAGCAGCATCACGCTGTAGCGCTCACCGGCCTTCAGTTCGCCCAGGTCCAGCGGATTGCCGACGCTGGCGTTGGCGCAGACCAGTTGCACCGACAGCTTCACCGGGTTGATCGAGCGGCGCTGCACGCTGCCATCGACGGCGTCCTTGAACAGGTCGGCGTTGCGACCGGCCGGGCGCAGGCCGGGGGCCTGGCAGGCGGGGTCGAGGCTGATGAAGGCCAGCGAGGCTTTCAACGAGTTGAAATCGTCCGGTTGCTCGCGCACCACGCGCTGGCTGATCTTGCCGCCGTCGTTGAAGGCGAACACCGTGGCGAACTCGCCCGGCGCGACTTGCAGGTCCAGAGCCGAACTGGCGGCGCCGTTGCTGAGGGTGCCCTTGATCGGCTTGTTGGCCGGCACCTGCAGGTAGGCCGAGACCTTCTGGCTGTCGTCCAGCTTGAGGCTGGCCTTGGAGCCGCTGGCCTGCATGTCCAGCACGCCGGGGGCGACGTTGACGAAGCGCAGGAAGGCCGAGTCTTCGCTCGGGCCGGTCGGGTACAACGCTACATCGGCGCTGGCGATGCCAGCGGCCATGGCCAGCGGCAGGGCAGTAAGCAGTGCGCTCAGGTGGCTCATTTCTTCACGTCCTTGACCACCGGGCTTGCCAGCAGTGCGTCGGTGATGGCCTTGCTCCAGCTGATGTAGCCCATGCTGGTCAAGTGCTGGCCGTCGATGGTAGCCCACTGGCCTTGTTTGGAGAACTTCAGCGAGTCGATGTAATCGCACGGCGCGACATTGCTGGCGAGGAACTTCGAGGTCAGTTCGACACGGGCGTAGGTCTTGCCGTACTTGCCGCCTTCGCTGCCCCAGTTCGGCCCGACCCACACGCACTTGGTGCCGGCGTTCTTGATTTCCTTGGTCAGGCTGGTGGTCTGCTGCCAGATCCAGGTCTTCGGGAAGGCCGGCTTGGTGTAGTCGGCCATGGTGTCGCCCATGACCACCACGATCAGGTCTGGCTTGTCGGCGGCGATCAGTTGGCTGATCGGCTGGGTGGTGGCCTTGTTGCCGAGGACCACGGCCTTGTCCTTGTTGCGCCGCTCGGCGCCGCCGCATTCGCCCGGCGTGACTTTGGTCCAGTCCCCGGCCTTGGAGCCGCAGACACCCAGCGAGTGCACTTGCGCGCCCTGTTGCACGAGGTTGTCGTGCAGGCTCTTGATCAGGTAGTCCGGCGTTGCCAGGTGGCTGTCGCCGATCATCAGGATCGTCAGACCAGCGAGAAGAGAAGCAGCCATTTCATTAACTCCTTTTTTGGCTCAGTTCGAATAAGGGGAACGGTAAGGGTTGACGGGCAGCGGCATGGCGCCGCCGCCATCCTCGAACAGGTAGCGCAAGTACAGGCCACCGGTGAATTGTCGATAGTCGCGGGCGTTGTCCACGCCGAAGGTGCCGCCGAAGAAGAAACCGTCGCCAAGGCGGTATTCGCCACTGGCGCCCAGCGAATAACCGATGCCGGTCTTGTTCTGCGATTCGTAGCGGGTGTTGATGAACTGCCCGTCGGCTGCATAAGCCTGGGCGAGGCTTTCCAGCGCTGCCTGCGAACTGTTTTTGCGATAGTACGGTGCGCTTTCCTGCTCGATGTGTTGCAGGCCGACCGAGCTCTGGACCTGATAGCTCCAGTTCGGCCCACGTTGTGCCCAGCTGACTGGCAGGCCGATGGAGAAGAAGGTCTGCGGGCTGAAATAACCGCCGTGGCCGTAGGTGAAGAAGCTCTGGTTGTTGTCGTAGGTGGAGCCAGACAGGCTGAGCCCGCCGGTCAGTCGCCAGTCCTGGTTGTTGAGCAGGTACCAGTAGATGCCGCTGCCCAGTTCGACGCGCTCGTTGTCCTCGACGTTGGTACCCGTCAGCTTGTGCCAGCCGGCGTAGGTATAGGCACCAAAACGCTGGTTGTCATAGCTGGCCTGGGCCCGCAGGCCGTTGGCAGTGACGCCACCCCATTCCACGCCGGTACGCGCGTCCCGTGCCCCGGCGAACGACACCAGGCTGTCGGTCACCGAGCGCCGCGACAGGTTGAGGTTGTAGCGGAAGTTGCTGGTCTCGGTGAAGGCCCGGTCCAGACTGACGCCGCCGATCACGTTGGTTTCCCGGAAGCCGACCGGGCTGGTGCCCAGGTCGGTCGTCAGGCCCAGCGACGGCATTTCATAGGCCACGGCGAGGCCGACACCCTTGTCTCTCTGGGAGCCGATGCCACCGAGGTCTTCCTGCCAGGCGTCGGCCGCGTCAGGTTGCTGGGCTGTTGGAAGCGTCAGGATGTGGGCGACATCTTCGACGCGGAACCCACCAAAGCGCGGACTGCTGTTGCTCGATTCATGCATGCTGCCCGCATTCAGCGACACCGGTGTCACGCGAATCGCCATGCGGTCATCACGCACCGGGAAGCTGATTTCCAGGGGCGCCTCGATATCGGTGATCTTGCCGAGCCCCGACTCGCCGTTGTTGGTGCGCACGGTGAAGCCCTGCTTGATCTGCGGGCTGCGCGACTCGCGGATGCTCGCCAGTTCCGCTTCGATCGATGCACGTGGATCAGGATTGACCACTGCGCGCTCCGGCTCCTCCACCGGCAGCGCGCGGCGGCGCTGGCCGGGCTCGACCTCGCGACTGGCAACCAACACTGGCTCGTCGAACGGCTCGCTGTCTTCTGGCGCGGCGGCAAGGCTCGCGGCCTTGCGCGCCTTGACCTGGACCTGCGCCGGCTCGGGGATTTCGTTGAACGCCATGCCTTCCAGACGCGACGCCTTGCGCTGGCCGGGTTGGCCGACGAAGGGGTTGGCCGCGATGGCTTCGCCGAACGGATTGTCGATCAGCGTGTCCTTCGGACCCTGCAGGGCCAATGCCTGGGCGTACAGTTCCTGAGCCTTGGCCAGCTTGCCACGGCTGCGGTACCACGCGGCGGCGGTGCTCAGCACTTGCGGGTTTTCCGGGGCCAGTTGCAGGCCGCGCTCGATGGCCTTTTCGGCTTGCGCGGTCTGGCCGTTCTGCTGGAAGGCCAGGGCGGCACCCATCTGCACATCGGCGTTGTCCGGTTGCGTGGCCAGCAACGGTTGGTACAGGTTGACGGCTTTCTGCGGGTTGCGGTTATCCAGGTACATACGTGCGAGCGACGACACCGCCTGGGCGTCGTCCGGACGCTGGGCCAGAGCCGGGGCGAGGGTGTCGTAGGCGGCGACCAGGTCGCCTTTTTCCCGAAGCAGGTCGGCCTGACGCACGGTGTACTGGAACAGCAGGTCGTCGTAGCTACGTTGTTCGGTGCTGCTCAGTGGCACGCCGCGCACATCGCGCAGGATCTGGCTGACTTCAACGTCCTTGCCGCCCTTGAGCAGGGCGCCGCCGTAGGCGATGCGCAGGCCCGGGGTCGGCTTGCTGCTCTGGGCGATGGCGTTGCGCAGCAGGCTTACCGCGCGGTCGGTGTAACCAATGTCGATATAGGCCGAAGCCAGCGCGGCGTATAGCTCGGGGCTGGCGCGAAGGCTGCTTTCCGCTCGCTGCAGCAGGCCCAGCGCCTGGGAACGCTTGCCCTGTTTGGCGAGGGCCTGGGCCTGACTGGCGAGCAGGCGCAGGTCGATTTCCTCGGCGAGGCTGTCCATGGCCGTGGTGCGTTGGCCGGTCGGGATGCGGTCGAGCAATTGCCGGGCTTTCGACCACTGCTCCTGGCGGCTGGCGAACAGCGCGCCGGCGAACAGCGCTTCGGCCTTGTTGGGATTGGCTTGGACCAGCTCGTCCATGATCTGCCGCGCTTTGTTCGGCGCATCGGTCTTCAGGTAGATGTTCGCCAGGTCGGAGCGGGTCCAGGGGTTTTGCGGGTCGTTGCGCACCGCGTCTTCCAGAGACTTGCGCGCACCTTCCAGGTCACCGCGGCGCTCGGCGTCCTTGGCTTGGCCAACGGCGATGGCGGCGCGCAGTTTGCGCAGGTCGCCGAGGCGCTGGCGTTGGACATCGCTGAGGTTGTCGATCAGGCGCTGGGCTTCACTGAGCTTGCCGTTCTGCGCGAGTACGCTGACCAGGCCCGTGAGGGCGTCCGGCTGGCCGGCGTCCAGGCTCAGGGCATGGCGATAGGTGGTTTCGGCGCTGCCGAACTGACCTTGGGACGCTTGCAGGTCGGCCAGGCTCAGATGGCCCTGGACTTCTCGCGGGTTAGCGGCGATGGCCCGTTGCAGCAGCTCGCGGGCTTTTTGCGGATTGCCGGCCTCGCGGGCTTCGGCGGCTTCGTCCAGCCATACCCAGTAGCGGTTGGCGACCAGTGCGCTTTGCCAGCGACTGGCATTGCCTTGCTTGATGGCCTGGCGCAGCAGGGCGTCGGCATCGTTCAGCCGGCCCTGGCGCTGGCGCACCAGACCCAGGCCGCCGAGCGCATCGGCATCCTGCGGGGCTTCACGCAGGCGTGCCTGGAAGGCCAGTTCGGCGGCGCTCAGGTCTTCGTTTTCCAACGCCTTGAAACCGCGCTGCAGATGGGGATTCTGCTGATAGGTCGATTGCGCCTGGCGCAGGCCGGTGCGCATCTGTTCGCGGATTTCCTCGTCGTCCGGGTAGGCCTTCAGGTAGTCCTCGTACAGCGCGATGTCGGCCTTGCCGCCGCCGAGCCAGGACAGGCCCTGGCGCCAGGCTTCCACGGCCTGGCTGCCGATGGCCGGATCGTTGCGGTAGGACGCCAGCCGGCGAATGCCCTCGGCGCGGGTGCTTTCGTTGCTCAGCAACAGCTTGGCCAGGGTCAGCTTGATCCGGCCATTGTCAGGGTCCTGGCGTTGCAGGCGTTCCAGACCCTGACGCGCTTCCTGCCAGCCGTTGGCGGTGTAGCCGAGGGTGCCGTAGAACTCCAGGGCCAGTTCGCCCTGCGGAGCACTGCCGTCGAACAGCTCGCGGTAACCCGCCACGGCCTTGTCGCCTTCACCGGACTCGACCTGTACCCGCGCCTGGTTCAGGCGCTCGGCGTTGTCGTCGCCGTGCAGCTTGATTTCCTGTTCCAGCAGCAGCGCCTGGCGCTCGCCGGGATGGGCTTTTTTCAATTGCTCCAGGTAGCGCTTGGCGCCGTCCGGGCGATTGCCGTCCAGTTCCAGCAGGCCGAGGTTGTAGATGGCATCGGCCTGTTGCGGATCGATCAGCAGCAGCTTGCGCCAGGCTTCGGACGCCCGGGCCCGGTCCTTGCGCGCTTGCCAGTACTGCCCCTGTTCGAGCAGCGCCTTGCCGTTCTCGTTGAGTTCGGCGTGGCCACTGTTGTGGATCAGGGCGGCGAGCAGGCCGACGGCTATGGTTTGGCGGCGCGAGCGCATGAAGTCTCCCAGAGAGGTTGCAGCTTCCCGTCGGCGAGGAAGCGGTAGTGCTGGTCCATGTAGCCAAGGGCGAACAGGCTGAGCACCACGTCGTAATAAGGGGGTTGTCGGGCCTGGACCGCTTCCGGGGTCAGGCTCTTGGCCAGCAGCGTATCGACGCGCGCGCGCTGCTGTTGCTCCAGCCAGGGTTGCTGGCGGGCCTTGAAGTAGGGCAGCAGGGCGGCAGAGAAACCGAAGGGCCCGTCGCCGCTGGTGGTGTTGCTTTTGACCTGGACTTTTTCCGGCGGCGTGCCTTGGGTCGCGACGGTCTGGGCCATGCCGCCGAGGCTGTCGAGCATCGGTTTGAATAGCGGGTCGCTGTTGGGGGTCAGGCCCACCCACAGGTAGACGCGGATGGCGTCGTAGCTGCCAACTTCGCCCTTGACCGGGTCGATGACGAACAGGCCGTTGCCCGGCCCGGTGCCGCGGTAGCCAACCCAGTCGGCGACGAAACCGTGCTGGCCGGCGCCTTTCATCAGCGTGGCGGTGCTGCGGGCGATATCGTTCCACGGACCTTGCGGATCGACCCCGGCCATGCGGCGCAGCACTGGCACCGGCAGGTAGCTGGGGTTGAGGTGCCAGAAGTGGTCGGGTTTGGCGAAGCCTTGCGGGCCGGGCAGCATGATCTTGCCCAGGCCTGGCAGATCGGCCACTTCCTTGCTTTTGATGTTGTTCAGCAGCAGCGCGGCTTCCTGGCTGTAGCGCTCGTCCTTCCACAGCCGGGCGGCTTCGATCAGGTCGTAGGCGAACCACAGGTCGGCGTCGGAGGCCGAGTTGGTGTCCAGCAGGCGCCACTGGCCCTTGTCGTCCTTGCCCCACCACCAGCCAGGCAGGTTGTTGCCGATGTCGCTGCCGGCAAGGTTGTTCTTGGCCCAGGCCCAGAGCTTGTCGAAGGCGACGCGATCGTTGGCCACCAGGGCGAAGAACATGCCGTAAGACTGGCCCTCCGAAGAACTGTGCAACTGCGGCGTGCTGGCATCCAGCACCCGGCCGTCAGGCTGGATGAAGTGCTGGGTGAAGCTGTGCCACAGCGGCCACTCGGAGACGGCGCACTGGCTCGCGGCCTGGCTCGTGCCGGGCAGCAGCCAGGCGCTCAGCGCCGCAGCCAGCAGAGTTTTCAGCGGCGCGCGCCGCTTGGCGAGTTTGACGGTTTTCATGGATTACTCGTCCTTGAGCCGGCGTCTGGCGATCGCCCGCAGCGAGAAGTAGGCTGCGCAACTGACCAGGGTTACACCCAGCACGGTCAGCCCCAGCAGCAGGAAGACGTGCTGCGACAACACCCACTGAATGTATTTGAACGGGCCGAGATGGCCGACGTAATAGGACTCATCGGCCACCAGCGACTGGACGTGCTTGCCTTTGATCATCGCGAGGCTGCCTTGCAGCGACTGGGTGTAATGTTCACCGCCGATCAGCGCATCGGTGACCTCCGCCAGGTTCTGTGGCTGTGGGCTGGACAGCACCACCACGCTGCGGCCGCGCTTGAGCGGCGATTCGAAACCGCTGACGTAGGAACTGCCGTTTTCGCCGCTGAAGGTCAGTGCGCCACGGGCCTTGCGCTGGTTGGCGACCGGGTCCGGGCTGATCCATTCGCGCACGCGCATCGGCAGGTCGGAGAACTCCACGTAGCGCTTGGCATCTTCGCTGCGGCTCGGCAGGTAGTCGGCCCATTCCTTGAGCAGCGGCTGGTTGTTGCCGGACGACAGCACCAACAGATCCTTGTCGGTGAACTGTGAGATATCGTCGGCTTGGCCCACGCTGACCGCGGTGGCCGGGTAGCCGGTGGAGTCGCCGAAGCGGCCGAGTACGGTCAGGTAGGCGTCCCATTCAGCCGGGCCGGCGTTGTCCGGAAGGATTACTGCGGTCTGCGACAGGTCGGCCAGGCGGGTGAATGGGAAACCGCTGTCCTTGAACACGCCGAGGTTGGGCATGGCCATGTAATGGTCATAGTGGCTCAGGTCGATCGTGGATTCCGGGTCGATCGCACTGCGCATGTTGTCGATGATGATGTCGTTGCATTCACCCTGCTTGATGAAGTCGTACATGAACCGAAACTGCAGGCGCGATTGCAGCGCAACCGACTCCAGCGGCAGCAGCATACTGGCTTCGCGGAGTACATTGTCGTCGGCTTTCAATGCCTTAAGCAGCTTCTCGCCGGTATTCATGTTCTCGATCGACGGCAGGTTCATCGAGCGGATGAACTGGTCGTTGAAGGCAACCATCAACGACGAACTGGTCGTTGAAGGCAACCATCAACGACGAACTGGCCGAGGTCTGCTGCAGTGTGTAGCGGTACTTGAGGTTCAACCGGGCGCCGTCTTCACGCCAGTTGAACAGGTCTGGCGGCAGGCGCATCGGCACGGTGATCATTGCCGGGGAATAGCCGGAAACGTTGAGCTGGCGCGGTTCGAGCAATTCGCCCAGGCGCACCGGGCGATCGCTCGGTAGCCAGTTCGGCGCGTCATAAGGTTGGCGTGGCACCAGGATATCGACCGTGTCGATCTGCACGCTTTGCCCGGACAGACTGCGACTGCCCACCACCAGCGCGGTGGCGGCGCGCTTGATCTCGTCGCTGTCGCGGCCGGCGATCACCAGCAGCTTGCCGTAGGGGTCGTTGGGGTTGCTTACCAGCGACAGGGTCGGGCCCTGCACTGACGGCAGGTCGAGGCCGTCGAGGTGACTGGCTTCATTGCTGTTGACCAGAACGATGCCGTTGCCTTTGGCTGGCAGGCTCTGCACCTGACTGGAGAACCGCGCGCCGCGGTAACTGGCCAACGCACCCATCCACGACGACACCGCACCGGCGGCTTCCAGCGTGGTGGTATCTGGCGCTGCGGCAAACACGAACGGCATTGCCAGGGCACGGCGGTCGCGGCGGTCGAACAAGGGCAATGGCAGACCGGCGAGGTCGTTGGGCAGCTCGACCTGGGAGACCTGAATGCTCAACTGGCTGTCGTTGCTGACCTTGGCCCACAGGCTCGAATGCGCCGGGTCTTCACATTGCATCGAGTAGTGGCCGATCAACTGCACGCTGAGGCGATTGAACTCGGTGATCAGGTACGGCGGGATTTCGATGGTGTGCTTTTGTACCGTGCCAGCGTTTTCCTTGGGCAGCGGCAGGCTGGCAGCCACCTCGTCGTTGACCATGATATTGATCTGCGACAGCTCACTGAGCAGCGCTGGCGAATAGGTGTATTGCAGCGTCAGTTGGGCGCCGGTCACCACTTCGTCGGCGCGCATGTCGAAGTTGACCGTGTCGCTCGACTCGATTCCGCGCAGGCTCATGGTGTAGTCCTTGCCCAGCTCCTTGAAGCTGAGGCGGTAGCCCGGCGCGCCAGCAACGGATAGGGCGTCGGCCTCCGGGCTGGCGGGCACTTGCGCCGTTTCTTCGGCGACGGCGGCGTGTCCAAGGCTGCCCAGCAGCAGTGCGCAGGCCAGCAGGGTGCGCGGACGGCGCAGCGGATTCACTTTTTCGTCGGTGAGAGCCGTGACAGTCATTGCGTTTCCATTGCAGGTTCAATGTTCGGGGTGTTGGTCTTGCGGAAGTAGCGACGATGGTGCAGCGCGGCCAGGGTGGCTTTGGCCAGGTCGGACATGCCGCGCAGGCCGACCTTGCTGACGTCGCGCAGACCGCTCAGTGGGGTGTCGACGTTGCTGCTGCCCCAGGACGACGCCCAGGTGTCGGCGCGGGAGAAGGTCAGACGGACCATGTCGCTCTGCTGTCGCAGGGTCAGTTCATGGAAGCGCATACCGGCCATGTTGCCGCGGGCGAACATCACCCGGGCCGGCAGCACGCAGGCCTGGCCCTGACGGTGCAAGGTGACGTTCAGATCCATGTCTTTGTTCAGGCTCACGCCCGGCGGCAGTTTCACGCCCACGCCGCTCTGCGAGAAATCGACGGTGTGGCAGTCGATCTCGCGGCCGTCTGGCAGGTTCAGTCGTACCGGCAGTTCGGCGTGAACCCGCGGCTCTGTGCGTACCTGGCGGCTTTCACTGGCCACCGCCACGGCGGTGCTGCTCATGATGACGTTGTAGAGCGTCCAGCCGAGGTTGATGACGATGGTGAGTACGGCGTCGGGGTCGCCGATGAACAACTGCACGACGCCGCAGATGATGCCGATCAGGTTCAGCACCAGCAGCACGATGTAGGGCCGGGCCAGCTTCCAGTCGAAGTAGTCCTTCTCGATGATCCCGCCCTTGTCGGTGACGTTGAAACCACCGATTTTCGGGTTGATCAGCGCGACCAGCACCGGGCGCATGATGTACCAGGCCAGCACCGAGTCGTACACCTCGTTCCAGAACGAGTGGCGGAAGCGCCCCTGGATCCGTGAGTTGGTCAGGCTGGCGTGGAAAATATGCGGCAGCACGTAGGCGGTGATCATCATGGCCGAGGCGTGGAAGATCTGTGCGCCGAAGATCAAGTAGGCCAGCGGCGCGGTGAGGAACACCAGGCGGGGCAAACCGTAGAAGAAATGCATCATGGCGTTCACGTAGCAGATTCTCTGGCCGAAACTCAGTCCCTTGCCGATGAACGGGTTGTCGGTGCGGAAGATCTGCGCCATGCCCCGTGCCCAGCGAATGCGCTGGTTGATATGGCGCGACAGGCTTTCGGTGGCCAGCCCGGCGGCCTGGGGGATGGCGAGGTAAGCGGTGTTGTAGCCCTTGCGGCTGAGTTTGAGGGCGGTGTGGGCATCTTCGGTCACGGTTTCCACCGCCACGCCGCCGACTTCCAGCAGGTGGGTGCGGCGGATCACTGCGCAGGAGCCGCAGAAGAAGGTGGCGTTCCACAGGTCGTTGCCGTCCTGCACCAGGCCGTAGAACAGCTCGCCCTCGTTGGGTACCGAACGGAAGGTGTCGAGGTTCTTCTCGAACGGGTCGGGGGAGAAGAAAAAGTGTGGCGTCTGCAGCAGCGACAGCTTTGGGTCCTTGAGGAACCAGCCCATGGTCACTTGCAGGAAAGAACGGGTCGGCACGTGGTCGGCGTCGAAGATCGCGATGAATTCGCCGTCGGTGACCTTCAGCGCTTCGTTGAGATTGCCGGCCTTGGCGTGACGGTTGTTGTCGCGAACGATGTAGTTGACCCCGATCTGCCGGGAGAACTCGCGAAACTCCTCGCGGCGGCCGTCGTCGAGAACATGGACGCGCAGCTTGTCACGTGGCCAGTCCATCGCCTGGGCGGCCAGCACGGTGAGTTTGACGATGCTCAGTTCTTCGTTGTACGTCGGCACGAACACGTCCACCACCGGCCATTCATTCGGCGGCGTGGTAAGGATCATCGGCTTGCGCTGAAGTGGCCAGGCGGTCTGCAGGTAGCCGAAGGAGAGGATGATCAGAGCGTAGATATCGGCGGCTACCAGCCCGTAGCCGAAAAACATGTCCAGCCCGTTATCGAAGTCGAGGGTGTCGGTAAGTCGCCAGTACACGTAGCGCAGGGTGGCGATCAGCGACAGCGCGATCATCGCCATTACCGGGATGCGTCCTGGCACCTTGCGCAGGACCAGCAACAGCGCCAGGCACAGAACCGCGAAGGCGACCTGTGGCACCAACTCCAGTGGCGTGGTGACTACAGCTACCAGCAGCAGCAAGCCGAGCACCGCCGAGCCGATCTTCAGACCGAGCTTGAGGCCGTCTGGCAATTGTTCGAAGCGGGCAAACCAGGCTATCGCCCGCGCCCTCCTGGACGTCGGCAAGACCGGCGTCGGGGTGAGTTGGGCGGTCATGAGGCGCTGGTTTCTTCGCGGTATTGCTCGATTCGTTGAGCCAGATCATGGGCAACCGCGCGCAGAACTTGGCATGCAGGACTGTCGAGCGGTTGTTGCAGGGGGTCGTACTCGTAGGCCAGGGACTCGTCGAACTGGTGGTCCAGCGGCAGGGCGGCCAGCCAGCGCTCGCCCAGTTGCTGACGCAGCACTTCGGCCATATCCAGGCTCAGCGGACGCTGGGCATCGACCTGGTTGACGAGGAAACCACAGGTTCCGGGACGCAGCGGCGCGAGCCAGGCTTGCAGCTTGTCCAGTACCAGATAGGACGCGGCGTCGGCCAGCGTCAGGGCAATCACCTGATTGGCAACGCCTAGTACCTGGTGCAACCACGGCGTGGCGCCGGTTGCAGTGTCGATGACCAGCAGGTCGTCGGCGCTCAGTTCGAGGGTCGCCAGTTGCTGCATCAGCCAGGCTGGATTGGCCGCCAGTTGCGCTTCGAAGGCGCGCACATCGGCGACGTTGCTCGGGCCGAAGGGCAGGCATTCGATACCGCTTTCGGTTGGTGCGCGGATGCCATCCCAGCCGGCCTCCTGCAAGCGAGCCTGGTTGATACCGGGCGTGGAGCGGGGCAGGTTGAAGTGGCTGAGCAGGGAATTCTGCGAGTCCAGGTCGAGCACCAGAGTGCGACCGGTGGTGCGTTTGAGCAGTTTGCCCAAGGACGCTGCGACGGTAGTTTTGCCAGCACCGCCTTTGGCGGATATCACAACGATGACATGGGCCTTGGGCCGTTGTGGCGGCTGGGCGCGCAGGGCGTTGTCGAGGGCTCGGCGGATGTTTTCTTCGGCGGCGGCGTGACGATCGCGGGCCACGACTGCCAGGCGTTCACGCAGGGAGGTGCCGAGGGGGAGGTCTTCGCTACTGCCTACCAAGGGCACCGCAAGCACGGGCGCTGTTAGTGGCGGTGCGGCGGGAAGGGCGGCTACGACGAGCGGGCGCTTGACTTCGACCAGGTTAATCGCCACCGGCCTGGCCGGCGCTGGAGCGGCGGGCGGTGAGGGCGGGGCGGCAGCGACTGGCAACGGTTCGAGGAATTCGAATTCGGTGTTGATTTCTTTGTAGCTGTCAGCACTTGCCCCAAAGCGGTGGAACAGGTTTCCAATATCGTCTGCTTGACTCATATATGTACTTCCAGCCTACGGCTATCTGGACTACAGAAGGGCAGGTTCGGATCTTCCAAGTGGGTAAGGGTGTGATATCAAAATAGTTGTGTCAATATTTTGTTTATTTGCTGTATGTCGTCTCGAATGCTGGCGTGATAGAAAAATAATCGCCATATTTTTGACCTGCTCAGCGATGGCTCTAGATTGGCCTCTCAATTCCCCCATCGGCTCGAAATCCTCAAAGTTGAATAATCTTTAAAGATTAGGCTGACAGATTTTTTCAGAAAAACCCCGAGCTGCGTACGAGAAAGCTTACAGATGATATCAATAATTCCTACAGTTTGCGCAAAGCGCAACCGGTCGGTGGTCGGCTGGGAAGGAGATTGGGGATGATTTTCGGGACCGCGGCGCGGTCCCGAAAGGGTCAACGATGCTTCAAGGCAGGCAACTTCAATGCCAGCCCTGGCCTCAGTGAGGCGCGCGGGGAATGGTCTTGAGCAGGTCTTCGGCGCTGATGTGGCCGACGATAGCGCTGCCGGGCTGCGGCAGGTCGAGGATATGGCCCTTCATCTTGCCCACCACATGCATTTCGCAGGGTTTGCAGTCGAATTTCAGGGTCAGCACTTCATCACCGTGCACCAGTTGCATTGGTGCCACCTTGGTGCGCACGCCGGTCACACCCTTCGCCTGTTTGGGGCAGAGGTTGAAGGAGAAACGCAGGCAGTGCTTGGTGATCATCACCGGCACTTCGCCTGTTTCCTCATGCGCCTCGTACGCTGCGTCGATCAGCGCGACCCCATGACGGTGGTAGAAGTCACGGGCCTTCTGGTTGTAGACGTTGGCCAGGAACGACAGGTGCGACTCGGGATACACCGGCGGCGGCGTGGTTTCGGCCTTGCGGCCACCGCGTGGGTGGGCGGCGACACGGGCATTGGTCAGCGACTCGATGACTTCGCGGCGCAGGGCCTTGAGCTGCGAGTTGGGGATGAAGAACGCCTGTGGCGCGTCCAGCTCGATGGAGTCGGCGTGGTACTGGGTGGTACCCAACTGGCCGAGCAGGTCGTGCAGTTGGTCCAGTGCCTGTTGCGGCTTGTTGGCTTCGCCGAACGGACCGTCCAGGTTGGCACTGGCAGCAACGCCTTCTTCGCTGATGGCGGTCAGTTGCAGGCGGTCTTCGCGCAGACGCGCGACCCACGACAGACCAATACGGCGTTCGGCCGAGGTCTTCTGCAAGGCCTGTTGCCAGTTGTGGTCGAGGTTGCGACTCAGCGGATGGTTCGGCCGCAGCTTGAACAGGCCCTCAGGCATTTCATTCGGCTCGACGCGGTAGCGGTAGCGCTTCTCGCCGTCTTCCTCGAACTCGCCCTTGAGCTCGGCGATGTTGGCGCGGAAACCCACCACTTCACGCTTGACCAGAACATTGAGGCCGTCACCGTTGGACAGCGGGTCATGGGTGACGACCTGCATGTCACGCTTGCCGACCTTGTCTACCGTACCCACCAGCAGACCGGTGAAGGTCGGCGAGTCGAAGGCGCCGATGTCGATCTTGCGCTCGCTGACGAAATAGTCGGTGCTGCCGCGGTGGAAGGTCTTGTCCGGGTCCGGGACGAAGAAATGCGCAGTGCGGCCACTGGATGCGCGAGCGAGGTCCGGGCGGTCTTCGAGGATGTCATCCAGGCGCTGGCGGTACCAGGCCGTGATGTTTTTCACATAGCCCATGTCCTTGTAGCGGCCCTCGATCTTGAACGAGCGCACGCCAGCGTCCACCAGGTCGCGCAGGTTGGCGCTCTGGTTGTTGTCTTTCATCGACAACAGGTGTTTTTCATAGGCGATCACGCCGCCTTTTTCATCCTTGAGGGTGTACGGCAGGCGACACGCCTGGGAGCAGTCGCCGCGGTTGGCGCTGCGTCCGGTCTGGGCGTGGGAAATGTTGCACTGGCCGGAGAAGGCCACGCAGAGCGCGCCGTGGATGAAGAACTCGATCGCCGCGTCGGTTTCGTCGGCGATGGCGCGGATTTCCTGCAGGTTCAGCTCGCGGGCCAGCACCAGTTGCGAGAAGCCCGCCTGGTCGAGGAACTTGGCGCGGCCGAGGGTGCGGATGTCGGTCTGGGTACTGGCGTGCAGTTCGATGGGCGGAATATCCAGCTCCATCACGCCGAGGTCCTGGACGATCAGCGCATCGACACCGGCATCGTAGAGCTGATGGATCAGCTTGCGTGCAGGTTCCAGCTCGTTGTCGTGGAGGATGGTGTTGATGGTGGTGAAGATCCGCGCATGGTAGCGCCGGGCGAATTCCACCAGTTCGGCGATTTCGCTGACCTCGTTGCAGGCGTTGTGCCGTGCGCCGAAGCTCGGGCCGCCGATGTACACGGCATCGGCGCCATGCAGGATGGCCTCGCGGGCGATGGCGACATCGCGGGCAGGGCTGAGCAATTCCAGGTGATGTTTGGGCAAGGACATGATGTTTTTCTAGGCTTCAACACGGTCAAGGCGCGCATTGTAGCGGCGAAATGCCTGACCGGCACCCGAATGCTGCCCGGTGGTTTTTGCGGGGCGCCGAACCGCAGCGATGAGGTCTTCAGTGAATGCAGTGTTGCCTGGCCTGGCGCAATCGCCGGCAAGCCGGCTCCCACAGTGTTGGGTCTGACACAAACCCCAGTGGGCGCGGGCTTGTCGCGGCGCCGAACCGCAGCGATGAGGCCATTTGCCCGGGCAATCAGCCCTTGGCCGCCATCGCCGTGACTTCCACCCGCATGCCTTCCACCGCCAGCTCGGACACGCCCACCGCCGCGCGTACCGGCCATGGCTTGCTGAAGAAACGCTGATAAACCTCGTTGAACGCCGGGCGGTCGGCCATGTCGGTCAGGTAGATGGTCAGGTGCAGCACGCGGTCCATGCCGCTGCCGGCTTTTTCCAGGGCCACTTTCAGCGCCTGCAGGGTGCATTCGCTCTGGGCGGTGATGTCGCCCAGTTCCAGGCTGCCGTCGGCGCGGGTCGGGATTTGGGTGGACACCAGAATGCCGCCGAAACCGGCCACGTCGGAGGAAATGGAGTCCGCATCCGGGTCGGGGATGTAGGTGATGTCTTGATTGGCCATGAGGATCTCTTGCGATGACTGAGTAAAACAGGCCGCACAGTGTAAGCCGCGAGCCGTCTTGCGGCGAATTCGTTTGAACCCTCGGCGCCGGGGACCAGTCCCAATCAGGACCTTTCATGCAAAACAAGGAGAAGTGCAATGAAACCTATCACCTCGATGTTCGCTGGCCTGGCCCTGGTGGGTGCGCTCGCGGCCCCGGCCTGGGCGGACCAGCCGGGTGCCGACTGGAAAGTCACCCAGGAGCAGGCCTCCGCGACCCTCAAGGCCGCCGGCTACACGCAGATCACCAAGATCGAGGCCGACGATGGCCACTGGGAAGGCGAGGGCACCAAGGCTGACGGCATGAAGTATGAATTCAAGGTCGATCCGCACACCGGCAAGATCGTGAAGGATGAAATGGATCACTGATCCCGCCGCTGTATCCGGGGCCGCCAGACGGCCCCGAAACCTCAAGCGGCCCGCAACGCGTCGACAATCGCCTGATTGAACGCCGGCAAGTCATCCGGCTTGCACGGGGTAATCAGGGTCAAAGCCATTGGCCGGCAGTGCTTCACCTCGGCATCCACCCATATCGCGGGCCCAACTCATGAAAGCGCTGAAGATTGCCACCTTCAACATCAACGGCATCCGCGCTCGCCTGCCCAACCTGCTGGCCTGGCTGGAGCGCGAACAGCCGGACATCGCCTGCCTGCAGGAATTGAAAGCGCAGGGCTTTCCCAGCGAGCAACTTGCCGACGCCGGCTACGGCAGCCTCTATCACGGCCAGGCAGCCTGGAATGGCGTGGCGATCCTGGCCCGCGATGCTGAGCCGCTGGAAATCCGCCGCGGCCTGCCCGGTATGGAAGACGACAGCCAGAGCCGCTACCTGGAGGCCGCGGCCCACGGTGTAGTGGTGGCATGCCTGTACCTGCCCAATGGCAATCCGCAACCCGGCCCCAAGTTCGACTACAAACTGGCCTGGTTCGAACGCCTGATCGAACATGCCCAGGGGCTGCTGGACAGTGACCACCCGGTGGTGCTGGCCGGCGACTACAACGTAGTGCCCACCGATTTCGACATCTATAACCCGCGCTCCTGGCTCAAGGACGCGCTGCTGCAGCCGGAAAGCCGCGCCTGCTACCAGCGCCTGCTCGACCAGGGCTGGACCGACGCGCTGCGTCATCTGTATCCGGAGCAGCGCCTTTACACCTTCTGGGATTATTTCCGCGAGCACTGGCCGAAAAACTCCGGCCTGCGCATTGATCACCTGCTGCTCAACCCGGCTTTGGCCCCGTACCTGAAAAACGGTGGCGTCGATGCCTGGGTGCGCAATGAAGCCAAGGCCAGCGACCACGCTCCGGCCTGGATCGAACTGGGCCCGCGCAAGCGCAAGGCCCGAGAGGACTGACTGATGAACGACGCGCTTTTCGTCGATCTACAACACGTTGCCGAGACGATGCGGCAGTTGCACTTCCACGACGACGGGGCCACGCCCAACAGCCCGTTGCCGGTCATTCGCTATCACCTGCGGTCGAAGCCGGGCAGCGACATGGCGGCGGCGTTCGAGGCGCTGTTCAACCGCAACCAGTGGACGCCGTTGTGGCGTGCCGGCATTTTCGACTATCACCACTACCATTCCACTGCCCATGAAGCGCTGGCCGTTGTGCGTGGCGAGGCGCGGGTCACCTTGGGCGGGCAGTCCGGGCAGACCCTGAGCATTGCCGTCGGCGATGTCCTGGTGCTGCCGGCCGGAACCGGCCACCGCTGCGTCGAGAGCAGCCGGGATTTCCTGGTGGTGGGGGCGTATCCGCGTGGACAGGAGGACTACGATATCCAGCGCCCCGGCAACGCCAGTCACGCCGATTCGAAAGCACGAATCGCCCGGGTTGCGCTGCCACTGGCCGACCCGGTGGCCGGCAGTGATGGCCCGCTGATGACGGCCTGGAAAGCCTCAGGCCGCGCGCGCAGCGAGTAGCAGAGAGGCCGGTTTGCCGGTAAGCGGGTGTGGCGGTTCGATGAGGGCGTCGAGGCGGAATCCGTTGGCGTGCAGCAGCGTCACCCAGCTTTCCAGCGTGCGGAAATACCAGGGCGCCGGGTCGCGGAACGCCGCGTCAAAGCCTGCCCAGGAGCCCGCGCGCCAGCTATCGGCATAGGGTTCATCGCCACAGGCCACGTGAGGGTGCAACGTCTGGATCAGCAGATGGCCCGGACGTTCCAGCCACGCCGGCAGCGCCGCCAGCAACCGCTCCAGTTCCTCGGCGCCGAACAGCGAGAAATTGCAGGCGATCAGATCGACCTGGCGGTGCGGCGTTTGCTGGCTGAACGCTGCATAGTCGAGACATTCGTAGTCACCCTCGGGATCGCTGATCCGGGCGGCTTCGACCAGGCCCGCCGTGGCGTCCACACCCCAGGTCGCGATGCCCCAGCCGCGCAACGCACGGCACAGCCAGCCTTCGCCACAGCCAAGATCGAGAACACGTTGCGGCCGCCGCGCATCGATGGCGCTCAACATGGCGTGGTCGGTGACCAACCGGCGGCTCTCGATCCGCGCTTCGCGCACGGCGGTGATCCAGGGTTCGGCGTTGGTTTGCCAACTGGAGAGGATCAGGGATTCGGGGTCAGTGCTCATCTGAATTCCTCATAATGCCATTCAGGCCAGAAGGTCTTCGTAAAACGCCCCGTACGGCTTGCTCGGGTGGGCGATCTGGATTTCCAGGATCCATAGCCCGCGGTTCGGTCGCTCGGCCAGATCGCCAAGGTCGCCGGCGCGGTAGATAGCGTGGGGGAAGTCGCTGACGCGATGGCCCTTGATATCGAGGTTGAGCGTCCAGCCCATGGCTTCGGCTTCCTGGCGGGCGAAGTCGTAGAGCTCGACGCCGCTGCAGTTCTCGTCACGCCAGTGTGCTTCGACCCGCTGGTACAGGGTCTTGGCCGCGGCGGCGCAGGCGATCATCTCCGGGTCGTCGCCCACGGCGAAGGTAGCGCCGGCGTCGCCTTCATGGCCTTTCCAGACGATGCCCATGTCGATGAAGAAAATGTCGTTGTCGCCCAGCACCGGATCGCCGTCCGAGCGCTGGTTGAAGGCTTTCAGGGTGTTGGCGCCGAAACGCACCAGCAGCGGGTGCCAGATGCGTTCCATGCCCAGCCCGGCAAGGATCTCCTTGCCGCGAGCGGTGGCTTCGGACTCGCTCATGCCGGGGCGAATCACCGCGGCGATAGCGTCCACGGCTTCCCAGGTGCGGGCCTGGGCGTACTGCATCAATTCCAGCGCGTAATTCGCGCCAGTGGCTTCCTTGGGGTACACGGCGGTGTTCATTGGTGGCTCTCTGTTCAAGGGCTCTTGGGTGTTTTCGCTGTATAGACTTCTATATGGCGATAGCTCTTGCAACACTTTGTTTCGTGAACCCTCAGTGCCCGTACAAGCCGACCAGGCTCTGCGCCCCCAGTGCGTGCCCTTGCAATGCCTTGAGCAAACCGTCCCGGTCCAGACCGTCGGGCAGCGTGCCGGGTGCCAGGTCAGTGGCGATCAGGGTCAGGGCGTAATGATGAGGGTTGTCGCCGGCGGGCGGGCAGGGGCCGCGATAAACGGTGGCGCCCTTGACGTTCTTGCCGACGGTGATGCCCTCGCTGACACCTTCGGCCAGTTCGCCACGTTTGGCATCGATGTTGTAGGCCACCCAGTGGACGACGCCGAGGCCCTTGGCGCCATCCGGGTCGAACATCACCAAGGCCACCGAGCGGGTGCCTTCGGGCAGGTTCGACCAGCTCAACTGCGGTGAGCGTTCCTGGCCCTTGCCACAGGCGGTGTCAGGGCCGATCTGGGCCAGGGCAATCCGGCCGCCATCGCTGAAGGAGGTGGAGGTGATGGACAGCGGCGCCGCATGTGCGGCGCCTGCGAAGGCCAGCAGGGCGAGGGCGGGGATCAGTGTTTTCACTGCGGTTCACCTTTGAATGAGCTTCGGGGAACCGCAGTGTAGACGCTTACTCGACGCCAGCGCGGGGGGCCGGCGGCGACCCGGCGTATTCGCCCATTTCCGGTACCGGAGGATGGTCTTGGGCGGCGTGGCGCAAATCGTCGGTAACCCGCAGTTCGGCACCGGTCGGCGAGAAGGTCGCGGACGGCACGAACGGCGCGGGGTTGGCCGGCACCGGGCGCTTGCCGCGGCGCCACAGGAAGAAGCTCACCAGCGCCAGGTTGATCACCGCCATGGCCCAGAACAGACCAACCTCGCCGTAGCGGTTCATCAATGGCGAAATCGCCACCGGACTGATCGCCGAGCCCAGCGAGTTGATCAGCAACATGCCCTGGATCATCGGCACCAGCGCTTCGACCGGCGCACGGTCGGCGGCATGGCTGACCGACACCGGATAGACGGCGAACACGCCACCTCCGAGCAGGAACAGCATCACCGGCAGCAGCATCGAATCGGACGGCAGCAGCAGGATGACCACCGACAGCACGGTGCAGAGCATGCCGAGCGCGATCAGCACGTCCTGGCGGTCCTTACGGTCCGACCAGCGGCCCACCGGGTACTGCAGCAGCATGGCGCCGAGAATCACCCAGGCCATCATGGTGCCGACTTCGCCGACCGCCAGGCCGATGCGTTGCAGGTACAGCGGCAGCAAGGTATAGACCGCAGCGATGGCGAGGCCGGAACCGAAGCAGCCGACCAGGCCGGTCGGGGTCACGCTGAGCAACTGGCGCGGCTTGAGCGGTTCGACGTGCTCCAGCAGTGGCGACACCCGCGGCAGGATCACGATCGGCAGCACCGACAGCGCCGCCAGCATGCCGGCCATCATGAACGGCGCCTGGTCACCCCAGCCGGCAATTTCACCCAGCGCCGCCTGGCTGACCACGCCCGCGCCATAGAACGCGATCATGTACAGCGCCAGCAGGCGCCCGCGGACCTTGGTGTCGCCGGCCATCAACAGCCAGCTTTCGATCACCAGGAACACGCCGACCGTGGCCCAGCCGTTGATCATCCGCAGCACCATCCAGCCCCAGGTGTCGACGAACAGGCCCTGGGCCAGGATGGTAACGGCGATCAGCGAGGCGAAGCTGCTGTAGGCGCGGATATGGCCGATGCGCAGGATCAGCCGGTCATTGAACACTGCGCCGAGGGTCAGGCCGATGAAATAGGCAGACGAGACCACACCGATCATGGTGGCCGATTCGCCGGCCTCATCCAGGCGCAGGGTGGTCAGGGAAGACAGAAAGCCATTACCCAGGGCCATGATAAACAGCCCGAGCAGGGGTGCCAGCGCCATGGCCAGCAAACGCGGAGACATACGTACCTCAAGAGTTTCGATTAGCGGTCAGACCCTTGGTACGCGCGCGCACGTCAGCCGGACCCTTGCGGACCGGGGCTGCTCGTTGTTGGGATTGTCGCTGCTCGAAGTGACCAGGCGAAAAAGGGCGCGAGATTCTAATGGGTTTTGCCGGCTGACTGACAGATGGGTGAGGGTGTGGCGGAGTGTCGCAGGGGCCTGACCCCACCCCCTCTCTGTAGGAGCGAGCTTGTCGGGGCGCCGAACCGTCGCGATATGCGCTAATCCTTTGCCCATCGCGAGCAAGGGCCTGGCAGAGACCTGCAAATCCCCGGGCAGGCAGATGCAAGAATCCTGACCACCCAGATGAGTTAATCCCCCGGCGATCAAGATTCAGACGGATCGCACCTTGCGGTAGTCCTTACGATAAAAATAAAGGGGATTGATGTGAACAGGTTTCGCCATGGCTCATTACTGGCCGCGGCCCTCAGCGCCATTTCTTCCGGCGCGTCGGCCTACGAGCTGTACTCCACTGCGGATTCCACACTGAAGTTGAATGTCCAGGGTGCCTTGGGCTTCTTCCACAGCGACGAAAGCTACAACCAGGGCGGACCGATCGATCCGGGTTCGGTGGCCTGGCAGGAAGCCTTCCTGCGTTATGGTCTGAGCGGTACCACGCGTTTCCCGGACGCGGGCAATTCGTCGCTGTACGGCGAGTTCAACCTGGTCAGCAACGGCACCTGGGGCCAGGGCGATGCGGCGGGCTACACCGATGGCACCGAGCGCCGCACCGACGTCGACCGTGCCTACGCCGGCTGGCGCTCGGGGGATCTGTTCCTGGCACTGGGCAAGGACGGCGTGGATATTTCCGTCGGCAGCCAGAAAGTGAAGGTCGGTGACGGCTTCATCATCAACGGCGACGGCCTGAGCGTCGGTAACAACCTCGCCGGAGGCAGCGCCAATCGCGGCGGCGCCTATTACCTCACCGCGCGCAACGCGTTCGACAAGACCGCCTGGCTGCGCCTCGGCGGGCAGCAGGGCTGGCGCGGCGACCTGATCTGGCTGAAATCGGACAACGAAATCAAGGCCAAGCCTGAGCTGGGCGTTGCCGTGCTCGAGCACGTCGCGCCGGAGGGCACGGTGGGCCTGACCTACGTCAAGGGCCTGGATGTCGAGGACAAGCTGGCGAATGCCTTCAGCGGCCAGCGCGACGGCCTCAAGATCACCAGCCTGCGGGCCCAGGGCAATGCCGGGGTCAAGGACCTGTTCCTGTCCTTCGAGTACGCCCACGAAGACAAACGCCTGGGCGACGAACACGCCTGGTACGCGGAGGCCGGCTGGACCTTCTCGGCCATGCCCTGGCAACCGCGGGTCGGCTATCGCTACAGCCGCTACTCGGAAGATTACGACCCGTTGTTCAGCGGTTTCAGTCGCGGCTACGGCACCTGGTTCCAGGGCGAAGTGGCGGCCAACTACTCCGGGCCGTTCCAGCGCAATGCCGGCATCCACATGCTCAGCCTCGGCCTGACGCCGCACCCGGACGTGGCGATGGGCGTGCTGTACTTCGACTTCAACACCCTCGACCGTACGCAAGGCAACCTGGATGCCAAAGAACTCGACCTTTACGTCGACTGGACCCTTGGCAATTTCACCATCAGTCCGCTGGTCGGCCTGTACAAGCCGAAGAAGAGCGCTGAGGAAGGCGGATCGCAACTGGGCAGCGATGACCTCAATCTCTACAGCCAGTTGGTAATTTCCTTCGCCTTTTAATGACTTTTCCGGCCCGAGTGGCTTCCCACTTCCTAAAACCAATAAAAAAGGACATTCCTGATGCGTGTTCCCTTTTTCCGCACGGCGCTTGCCGCAGCCGTCGGTATGACCGCTTCACTGGCCGTCGTCTCGGTCCAGGCTGCGTCCAGCGATCCCGCGCGCCCCAACATCCTGCTGGTGGTCGCCGATGACATGGGCTACGCCGACCTTGGCAGTTTCGGTAGCGAGATCGAGACGCCAAACCTCGATTCCCTGGCCGCCTCGGGCGTGCAACTGACCAACTTCCAGGCCATGCCGGCCTGTTCGCCGACCCGTGCCGCGCTGCTGACCGGCGCCGACCCGCATCAGGTCGGGCTGGGTAACATGGCCGAAGAGACCGCGCCCAACCAGGAAGGCAAGAAAGGCTACGAGGGTTACCTCAACGACCGCGCGGTGACCATCGCCTCGCTGCTGCGCGACGCGGGCTACGACACCTACCTGACCGGCAAATGGCACCTGGGCAAGACTGAACAGACAGGCCCGGACCAGCGCGGTTTCGAGCATTCCTTCAGCCTGCTCAGCGGCGGCGCCAGCCACTATCCCGACATGAAGCCGGCGTATGCGCCGACACCGGACGCGAAAGCGCCTTACGCCCAGGATGGCAAGCGCCTGGACGCGCTGCCCGCCGACTTCAGCTATTCCAGCCAGTATTACGCCGACCGGATGATCCGCTACATCGCCGCGGACAAAGACAGCGGCCGGCCGTTCTTCGGCATGCTGGCCTTCACCGCGCCGCACTGGCCGCTGCAGGCGCCCGAAGCGGCCATCGCCAAGTACCATGGCCGCTACGACGCCGGCTACGACGCTCTGCTCGAAGCCCGACTGAACAAGCAGAAAGCCCTCGGCCTGGTGCCGCAGGACGCCGAACCTGCCGCCCGCTCGCCGAAAGGCCGCGCCTGGGACAGCCTCAGCCCGGAAGAACGCCAGCGCGAGGCGCGGGCGATGGAGATCTATGCGGCGATGGTCGACCAGATGGACGCCAACACCGGCCGGGTGTTCGACTACCTGCGTCAGAACGGTCTGTACGACAACACCGTGGTGATATTCATCTCCGACAACGGTGCCGAAGGCCATGATCTTGATGAGACCTGGCCGGCGGACCAGTTCCCGGAGATCCGCAAGGTGATCGACGAAACCAACGACTTCAGCTACGCCCATATGGGCAAGCCGGGTTCCTACACCTTCCTTGGCCCGAACTGGTCACGGGTATCCGCGCCGACCCTGAGCCTGTTCAAGGGCTTCCCGACCGAGGGTGGCACGCGCACTGCGGGGATCATCCGCATTCCGGGTGCTGATCCGCAGGGGAAAAAGCTCGATCAACTGGTCAGCGTCAAAGACTTCGCGCCGACCCTGCTGGAGCTGGCGGGGGTGAAGCATCCGGGGCAGCAGTACAAGGGGCGCGAGGTGGTGCCCATGACCGGTACCTCGATCATCCCGCTGCTCAAGGGCGAGAAAGTCGCCGAGCGCACCCAGGGCGGCGAACTGTTCGGCAAGCGCTTCGTGCGCAAGGGCGACTGGAAACTGGTACACATGCCCAAACCGTGGGGCACGGGTGACTGGCAGTTGTTCAACCTGCAGTCGGACATGGCCGAGCGCCATGACCTGAGTGCCAAGGAACCAGGGAAAGTGGCGGAACTGAAAAAGGTCTGGGACCAGTATGCGCAGGAAAACCATGTGATCCTGCCGGACCACGTTAGCGGTTACTGATTTGCTGGGCGCCAATCGCTGGCAAGCCAGCTCCCACCGGATTTGAACACACTACAAATCCTGTGGGAGTCCGGCTTGCCGGCGATAAGGCCATCAGCAGATGGACCACAAAGCCGTCATCAAGACAGAGAACAACGATGCATTTGCGTGCACACCTGCACTGCCTGACCCTGCTACTGATCCTCGCGTCCCCCTTCGGCGCGGCCGCGCCGCGCCCGCCGAGTGAACACCTTTCCGACGGCTACGTCGCCCAAGCGCGCTGCACCGCCTGCCACCAACCCGAGGCCAGCGCCTGGGATAACTCCCATCACAGTTGGTCGCTGCGCGAGGCCAACAGCGCCAACGTGCTCGGCGACTTCAACGACACCACCTTCAGCGACGCCGACGGCAGCCGCATGCGCTTTTTCAAGCGCGGCGAGCGCTTCTTCGTCAACGCCGAGGGCGAAGACGGCAAACCTGCGGATTTCGCCATTGCCTACACCTTCGGCTTCGACCCGCTCCAGCAATACCTGATCGAGCGCCCTGGCGGCCGTTTGCAAAGCCTCACCGTCGCCTGGGACAGCCGGCCCCGGGACAAAGGCGGGCAACGCTGGTTTTCGCTATATCCCGGACAGCGCTTCACCCCGGATGACGCCCTGCACTGGACCGGCCGCTACCAGAACTGGAACGCCATGTGCGCAGACTGCCATTCCGGCAACCTGCGCAAAGGCTACGACTCGGCCAGCGATACCTTCCAGACCACCTGGAGCGAAATGGCGGTGGGTTGCCAGAGCTGCCACGGCCCTGGCCAGCGCCATCTCGACTGGGCTGAACAGCACCAGGACAAGCCATCGCCCGCCATGAGTCCGACGCAAATGGGTCTGACGGTGGACTTTCATAGCGCCGAGCCAGGCTATCTGGTCGAGCAGTGCGCCCGCTGCCACAGCCGGCGTCAGCCGCTGGGCAACGGCAGCCAGCCAGGCAAACCGCTGCTCGACGCCATGCGCCCGGCGGTGCTGTCCGACGGGCTCTACCATGCCGACGGGCAGATCCTCGACGAAGTCTTCGAATATGGCTCCTTCATCCAGAGCAAGATGTTCGCCAAGGGCGTAACTTGCAGCAATTGCCACGAGCCGCATTCCACAACGCTGCGCGCCGAGGGCAACGACCTGTGCAAGGCCTGCCACAACCCGGCTGGCAACCCGCGTTTCCCCACCCTGGTCAAGCAGGACTACGACAGCTCGCAGCACCATCATCACTCACCGGGAACGCCGGGCGCGCAGTGTGTCAGTTGCCATATGCCGACCCGTACTTATATGGGCGTGGACGCGCGTCGCGACCATGCCTTGCGTATTCCGCGCCCCGACCTCGACGGCAAGACCGGTGCCCCGGACGCCTGCACCGCCTGCCACCAGGACAAGCGCCCGGCATGGGCGGCCAGCGCCATCGAAGGATGGTTTGGTCAGCCGAAACGCGAGCCGCACTACGGCGAAACCTTCGCCGCTGCCCGCCGCCACGACCCCAGTGTCATCCCGCAACTGGCGAAGCTGATCGACGACGCCGGCAAACCGGTGATTGTCCGGGCCAGCGCCGTCGAATTGGGCGCGGGTTACGGCGATGTTCTCCAGCACAGCCTGCTCGCGGCGTTGGGCGATGACAGCCCGCAGGTGCGCCTGCAGGCGGCCCGCGCCCTGGAAGGGCAAACGCCGGCGCAGCGCCTGCAATACCTGCTGCCATTGCTACAGGATCCGAGCCTCGCAGTACGCGATCAGGCGGCGAGAGGTCTGGCCGACCAACGCAGTGCCGGCCTCGCGCAACCCGTCGCCGACCGCCTGGACGCGCAACTGAACGACCACCTGGAGCGCCTTCGCGAAAACGCCGACTTGCCGGCTGCGCGCTTGAACCTCGCGGTGTTGCAGGAACGCCTGAACCGTCCCGCCGACGCGATCGACAACTACCGTCAGGCGCTGCAGCAGGATTCGCGCTACGTCCCGGCGCGCACGGGGCTTGCGCGGCTGTTGATGGCTCAAGGACAAGTCGCGGAAACCGAACAACTGCTACGCACCGGCCTGGAACTGCAGCCGCACCAGCCTGAACTGGCCTATTCCCTCGGTCTGGTACTGGGCCAACAAGGCAAGAACGACGAAGCAATCACTTGGCTACAACGCGCCGACGGTCCACGCGCCCAGTTCAATCTGGGTTTGCTGCTGAGCCGGATGGGGCGCGCCGAAGAGGCGAAGGCGGCGTTTTTGAAAGGGCTGGAACAGGACAGGGACAATGCCGACCTGCGCTATGCGCTGGCTTACCTCAGTGCGCGGTCGGGGCGAGCCGACGAGGCATTGGGTTATTGCGACGGTTCGCCGGATCCGCGATGCCAGCGTTTGGTCCAGGCGATCCAGGCACGCGGCCGTTGAGGAGAATTGCTGTGCGCTAAGGCGTTCGGCGGAAGCGGGGCTCGTCCTCCAGCCACTGGTCGGGCCTGTGCAGCCCGATCAGGAATGGTGGAAGCCGGGTAAACGGGCTCAACTCGCCGATGCAGTTGAAATGTCGGGTTCATGCGTCACCGGAAAATTAACCGACCGGGCTATAAAGCACTTCTGATGCGCCAGGTGATGCAGTTCGCGGGCGGTTCCCAGGTCTGAACCGGCGGCAATCACCACCCTCGGCCGCAACACCACCGAGGTGAACTGCCCGGCGCCGCTGTGTTCTTCGACCATCTCGCCTTGTGCGTCGTCCTCGTAGCTGAGCACCACCACGCCGGCTTCGGCGCAGAGCCCCAGGTACCAGAGCTTGTGGCAGGCGGAGAGGGAGGCGACCAGCAGGTCTTCGGGGTTCCAGCGTGCCGGGTCGCCACGGAAGGCCGGGTCGGACGAGCCGTCGATCGGTGCCTTGCCGGCGCTCTGGATCAGGTGGTCGCGGCTGTAGCTGCGGTAGCTGGAGGTCCCCGTGCCCTGGTTGCCGGTCCAGGTGACGTTGACGTCGTAACGGTGTTGTTTGTCTGTCATGGGATCCCTCCTGAATGAACGAGGCCACGAGCCTACGCCGCGCCGCCGTCGGGCGAAACAGGCGTGGGCGCCGGGCCGGGTTGCCGGTGTGCAACAAGCGCCGCCAGTTTGTCTCCTTTTGGGGACATGCCTGCGCCTCGATCACGCTTAGCATGCCGTCCCATAACCACAAGAACACCGGAGACGCATTGACGATGCATAGCCCCTCGACCGAGCCGCGGCGCTCGCTGTATTTCGATTATCAGGTCTATCCCGCTTTCACCGCCGACGTGGCGGCCGGCGCTACCCGACGCGAGGCGGTGGTAGTGGTCGGCGCCGGGCCGATCGGCCTCACCGCCGCCCTGGAGCTTGCCCGCTACGGTATTCCCTCGGTGGTGCTGGAGGCCGAGCAGCAGGTCAGCGAAGGCAGCCGCGCCATCGTGTTTACCCGTCGCTCGATGGAGATCCTGCAACAGGTCGGCGTCGCCGGGCGGGTAACCGAGGCCGGCCTCGGCTGGCGCTTCGGCAACTCGTTCTATCGCAACCAGTTGGTGTTCCGCATGGAAGCGCCGCATGACCCGGACGACCGCTTCCCGCCCATGACCAACCTGCAGCAGCCGTGCCTGGAGCACGCGCTGGTGGAGGCGGCCCAGGCCAATCCGCTGATCGAGCTGCGCTGGGGCAACAAGGTGGTCGGCCTGACCCAGGCGCCGGAACATGCCCGCCTGGAGGTGGACACTCCGGCCGGCGTTTATGCACTGGAGAGCGCCTGGGTGATCGCCGCCGACGGCGCCCGCTCCGGGTTGCGCAGCCTGCTCGGGCTGAAGCTGGAGGGCGCGGCCTATGAAGGCCGTTTCGTGATCGCCGATATCCGCATCAAGCTCGACCTGCCCACCGAGCGCCTGGCCTATTTCGATCCGCCCTGGAACCCCGGCAACACGGTGCTGATGCACCGCGAACCAGGTGATATCTGGCGCATCGACTATCAATTGCCCGCCGATGAAACGCCGGAACAGGCGCTGTCTGCGGCGTCCTTGCGTGAGCGCATCGACGCTCAACTTGCCTTGATGGGCGTTACAGATCGCACCTGGGAACTGGACTGGTGCTCGGTGTATTCCGCCCGCGCCCTGACCCTGCCGGACTACTTGGCCCAGCGGGTGATTTTCACTGGCGATGCCGCGCACCTGCTGCCGATCTTCGGCGTGCGCGGGGCCAACACCGGATTCCAGGATGTCAACGACCTCTGCTGGAAGCTGGCGTTGCAGATAAAGGGCCCGGCCGGGCCGCGGCTGTTGCAGTCCTACAGTCACGAACGGGTGGCGGCGGCCCGGGAGATCATCGAGGAAGCGGGCAAGAGCACGCGCTTCATGACCCCGCCCAGCACCGGCCAGCGTTTGCTGCGCGACGCGGTGCTGTCGTTGTCGCTGACCCAGGACTTCGTGCGGCCGCTGTTTCACTGGCGCACCTCGCGGCCCCATGACTACGCCGATTCGCCGCTCAATTGCGCGAATGCCGACGACAGCCTGTTCCAGCAGGGCCCGCGGGCCGGCGCGCCGCTGCTGAACGTGCGTCTGGACGACGACGATTACCTGTTCGATCACCTGGGGGCGGCGTTTCACTTGCTGTACTTCACCGATGACGGGTCGATACCGCTGGAGATCCAGGCCCGGGCTGCGGCGTTGCAGGGGCAGGGCGTTCCGCTGCGGCTGATTGCGGTGGGCAGTGCGCGCCCGGTCGAGGGTGCCGATCTGACCCTGGCCGACCACGACGGTCATCTGCGACGCAAATACGCTGCGCAGGCCGGCAGCGCTTACCTGGCCCGACCGGACCAGCATGTCTGCGCCCGCTGGCAATCACTGGGCGCTGACGCCCTGACCGCCGCCCTCCACGCTGCATTGGGAAACAACTGAGGACAACCGCCATGGCACACCTGACCACCTTTGAGCTGGAAACCCTCTATGACCGCCTGGCCGACAGCCTGGACCAGGCACCTGACGGCAAACGCGAGCTGCTGTTGGTCAAGCTTGCCTTGCTGGCCGCCGAGGCCCTGGGCGATGTCGAGCGCTTCAGCGAACTGACGGTGATCGCCGGCCGTGACCTGTAGCTCGCAGGGGGCTGGAAGGGCGTCCAGCTTGCCCGATCAGCCTGATAGACTCGCGCTCTTCGAACCCCAGAGAGGGACACGTCATGCAGTTCTGGCCATTGCGTACCGTGCCGCCGCCGCAGCGCCTGAATATCGGCCTGGCCGCCAGGCTACTCGCCCGCGTGGGGCACGACCATCGCCGGCAGTTGGCGGGCGACCTGTTGCAGTTGATCGGCAACGGTATTCCGTTGGCCCAGTGCACGGTGTTCGCCTATGCGCCGCGCAGCAATCCACAGGTGTTTACCTTCGCGGACCGGGCCCGGGAAGTGTCGCTGCCGAAGATTTCCTCAAACTATGCCGAGCGCTTCTATAACCAGGACGGCAACCGGCAGGCCATGAGCGGCAGCGGCGGCGAGCGGATCGTGGTGCAGCGCCAGCACATTGATGACATCGGCCATGCCGAATACCGGCGTATCTGCTACGAGCAGCCGAAGATCGCCGAGCGTCTGGCGCTGCTGACCCGCTGCGACAATGAGCGCTGGCTGTCGGTGAATTTCTACCGGGGGCGGGAACATGGCTGCTTCGGCAATCAGGAACTCGACTGCCTGGAAGCCTGGGCGCCGCTGTTGATGCAGATCGTGCGCATGCATTACCTGGCCTGGCGGCAGGTCGACGAACTGCCGCGGGTATTGGCCGAACGCCTGTCGACCCTGTACCCGGAACTGACCCCGCGTGACCTGGAGCTGCTGCGCTTGCTGCTGACCGGCATCGACAACGACGACATCTCCCAGTGCCTGGGCGTGCGGCCGTCCAGCGCGGCGACCTATATCAAGCGGCTGTACCGCAAGCTCGGCACCGGGAGTTTGCGTGAATTGATCGGCCTGGTAACCCAGGGCTACCGGAACTGATCGCCCATCTGTACCTAGCGGGTATGACGCCATGAGCAATGGTTGATGGCGCGGGAGCTGTCCCGCGCCGGCTGAAGAAATATTGGCGATCCCGGAGACGGATTACTGCCAGCCGTAGCGCCGGGTGAACCAGCCTTTCATCGCCTGCACCACGCTGACATACCCCAGCAGAATCACCAGCAGGAACGGGAAGTAGCTCCACGGCAGCGCCTGCAGTTTGAAGTAGCTGGCCAGCGGCGACATCGGCAGCAGCAAGCCGACACCGACAATCACCAGGGTCATCACCAGCAACGGCCAGCCCGCGCGGCTGTGCACGAACGGCAGCTTGCGGGTGCGGATCAAGTGCACCACCAGCGTTTGCGAGAGCAGCCCTTCGACGAACCAGCCGGACTGGAACAGGGTCTGGTGCTCTGGCGTGTTCGCGGCGAACACGAACCACATCAACCCATAGGTGAGGATGTCGAAGATCGAGCTGAGCGGCCCGAAGAACAGCATGAACCGCCCGATGTCCTCGGCCTGCCAGCGTTGTGGCCGGGTCAGTTGTTCGGCATCGACGTTGTCGAAGGGGATCGCGGTCTGCGACAGGTCGTAAAGCAGGTTCTGCACCAGCAGGTGCAGCGGCAGCATCGGCAGGAAGGGCAGGAACGCGCTGGCCACCAGTACGCTGAAGACGTTGCCGAAGTTGGAACTGGCGGTCATCTTGATGTACTTGAGCATGTTGGCGAAGGTCTTGCGGCCTTCGACCACGCCTTCTTCAAGGACCATCAGGCTTTTTTCCAGGAGGATGATGTCTGCGGCCTCCTTGGCGATGTCCACCGCCGAATCCACCGAAATGCCGACGTCCGCCGCGCGCAGCGCCGGGGCGTCGTTGATGCCGTCGCCCATGAAACCGACCACATGACCGCGCTGGCGCAGCAGGCGGACGATGCGTTCCTTGTGCGCCGGGGTGAGGCGGGCGAACAGGTTGCCTGCGGCGGCACGGTCGCTGAGCTGGCGGTCGTTGAGGGCATCGATCTCGCTGCCCAGCAGCAGGCCGACGACCGGCAGGCCGACTTCACGGCAGACGCGCTGGCTGACGCGCTCGTTGTCACCGGTCAGCACTTTCACCGCCACGCCCTGTTCGGCCAGGACCCGCAGCGCGGCGGCGGTGGTTTCCTTGGGCGGATCGAGGAAGGCGATGTAGCCGGTGAGCAGCAGATCGCTTTCGTCAGCCACCCGGTACTGCTCACGTCCACCCGGCAGTTGTTTGACCGCCACCGCGACCACCCGCAGGCCTTCGTCATTGAGCAGGGCAGTGTGTTCACGGATGCGCGCCAGCAGTTGCGCGTCCAGCGGCAGTTCCTCGTCGCCCAGGCGGACCCGCGTGCACACCGCCAGCATTTCCTCCAGCGCGCCCTTGCACACCAGGCGATGCCCATTGCCATCCTGCTCGACCACCACCGACATGCGTCGGCGCTGGAAGTCGAAAGGGATCTCGTCGACTTTGCTGAAGGCGCTGCCCAGGCGTTCTTGCCGCTGCGGACCGGTATGTTCCAGCACGGCGACGTCCAGCAGGTTTTTCAGCCCGGTCTGGTGATGGCTGTTCAGCCAGGCATCGTCCAGCACCGCCTCGCAGGGCACGCCGAGCACATCGGTGTGGCGCTCCAGAACGATGCGGTCCTGGGTCAGGGTGCCGGTTTTGTCGGTGCACAGCACATCCATGGCGCCGAAGTTCTGGATCGCGTCCAGGCGCTTGACGATGACTTTCTTGCGCGAAAGCGCCACGGCGCCCTTGGCCAGGGTCGAGGTGACGATCATCGGCAGCATTTCCGGGGTCAGGCCAACCGCGATGGACAGCGCGAACAGCGACGCCTCCAGCCAGTCGCCCTTGGTGAAACCGTTGATCAGCAGCACCAGTGGGGTCATCACCAGCATGAAGCGGATCAGCAACCAACTGACCTTGTTGACCCCCTGCTGGAAGGCGGTGGGTTCGCGGTCGCTGCTCAGCACCCGTTCGGCGAGGTTGCCGAAATAGGTGTGTTGGCCGGTGCCGACCACCAGGGCGCGGGCGCTGCCGCTGACCACGTTGGTCCCCATGAAGCACAGGTTGTCGCATTCCAGCGGGCTGCCGACGGCGCGCCGGGCATGGGCGAATTTCTCGACCGGCAGTGATTCGCCGGTGATCGCCGCCTGGCTGATGAACAGGTCCTTGGCTTCCAGCACGCGCAGGTCGGCGGGGATCATGTCGCCCGCCGACAGCAGTACCAGATCACCGGGGACCAGATCGCGAAACGGCACTTCCACCGCACCGCGCCGATCGACAGCCGGGTCGCCGCTGCGCAGCACGCTGGCGGTGTTGCTGACCAACGCCTTGAGACGCTCGGCGGCGCGGTTGGAGCGGGCTTCCTGGAAAAAGCGCAGCAGCGTGGAGACCAGCACCATGCTGCCGATCACCAGTGCGGCGGTGAGGTCTTCGGTGATCCAGGACACCAGGGCCAGCAGGCTGAGCAGCAGGTTGAACGGGTTGCGGTAGCACCACCACAGGTGCAGCAATGGCGAGACCGGTTTTTCCTGGTCGACCACGTTGGCCCCGACCCGGTCGCGCACGGTTTCGGCGCGGGTCGCGTCGAGACCTTCGGGCCCGGTGCCGAAGCGCTGGTAGAGGGCGGCGGACTCAAGGCCGGCGACGGTGGACAATTGCCGAATGAATTCAACCGGCAGGTTGCCGCGGGCGCTGCCATTGCGCAGCAGTTCCAGCATCGCCTGGCGGCGGAAATGCCGGCTCAGGCCGTGGTCGAAGAACGCCAGCATGCGCCGGCCGAAACGTTTGAACAGCATGATGCACTCCTGAGCGGCCGCCAGAACGCGACCACCGGATGGTGTTGTGCAGCGCAGCAATTGCCGCCGCTGCCGGTCAGGCCGGGCAGCGGCGCGAGAAAACGCATCAGCCGCCGTCCGGCCCGGGTCTGGGTGACACGGGACTGGGGTCTGGATTCATGACTGGGCTCCGTAAGCTCCTGTTTGGGGTGGATGAGTTTGGGGTGGAGGGGGTGGCCGGATCACTCGCCGGCCAGGTCGAACACTTGCCAGCGCACCGAGCTGACGCCTTTTTCCAGGCTGATGCGGCTGACCAGACGTTCCAGCTGGCTGGTGGCGCCGTGATTGCCGAGCAGCTCGGCGCGCACTTCCAGCTTGGCCGGGTTGGCCTGGTCTTCGCTGTGCAGCGATTGCAGGCGCAGAGCAACGCCGTCGAGGCTGTGCAGCATCAGGCTGCGCACCTGGATTTCGTCCTCGGCGCGGCAGACGATTTCCACGCCGTAGCGCTGTTCGACTTCACTGGCGGGGACCACGTCCTGCTGGTTCAGGCGCTGGGCGATGTCGCGCAGCAGGATGTTGGCGCAGAGCACCACCAGGCAGCCGATCACCGCCTCAAGTAGCAGGCCCATGCTGCACAGCACGCCGATGGCGGCGGTGCACCAGAGGGTGGCGGCGGTGTTCAGGCCGCGGACGTTCAGACCGTCGCGCATGATCACGCCGCCACCGAGAAAGCCGATGCCGGAGACCACATAGGCGGCAATGCGCGAAGCGTCGCCGCCCAGGCCGGGTACGGCCTGGGTCATCAGCACGAACAGGCAGGCGCCGGTGCTGACCAGTGCGTTGGTGCGCAGGCCGGTGAGGCGCTGGCGCAGTTGACGTTCGGCGCCGATCAGGGCACCGAGGATGAGCGCTGCGGCGGCGCGCAGCAGAAAGACTTTCCAATCCATGATTCACCTCGTTTTTCCGGCCGCAGCCGGCGGGTGCGCCAGACGAAACTGGCACGCTATTCGGGGTTATGGATTGCGCGGTCGCAGGGTTCCCAACGCCGCGCGTAACAGCCGCGCCGCGGAGGAAAACTGCAAGGGGAAATGGGGAGGCGTCATCCCGTCAGGGATGCGAATCGCCACTGTCCGCTGTAATCAGCGAGACAGTGGCAGGGGAGTGCTGCCGGACGTGCTCGCTGTTCAGACCTGTCGCAATCGACTGGGGCTACTGTCCAAGGCAGGACTCCTGTGTGGGAAGAAAACGGAGCGGAAAGTACGCCCTCCGATGTGCTCAGTCAAGGCCCGGTTGTGCCGGGCGTCAAGGCAGTTCGCGGCTCGTTCAGCGAAGCGACAGAAAACCTTATCGCTGCTGTTGCGGCGGCTCGGGTTCGTGGGCTGGCGCCGCGTACCAGTTCTCTTTTGGCACCCGTTTTTCGTGGTTCGGATCGCTCATGTAGTGAGGCGACATCATCTGCACGCCGTACTCGTTGAACACATCCTGGATATTGGCGTGCAGCACGCTCAGCAACTCCGCCCGCGGTCGCGGCTCACTGGGCACGGCCTGGGCCACCAGACGGTATTCCGGGTAGAAATCCGAGAGGGCGATCTGGAACACCTGCGGACGCGGGCTGTCCAGCACACCG
Organism: Pseudomonas huaxiensis; assembly: GCF_003231275.1. Lineage (GTDB taxonomy): Bacteria > Pseudomonadota > Gammaproteobacteria > Pseudomonadales > Pseudomonadaceae > Aquipseudomonas > Aquipseudomonas huaxiensis. The sequence goes on along the minus strand of NZ_QKVL01000034.1, from coordinate 24,361 downwards.
GGCGTGCGCCGCGCTGCTTCCAGCAGGATCGCCTCGACCTGCCGCCAGGGCGTGTCGTAGCCGATGGTGACGGTGGCGTCGACCACATAACCTGCGCCCTGGACCACCCGCGAGTAGTTCTTGGTCACCGCGCCGGTGATCATCGAGTTGGGGATGGTCAGCACTTCGCCGAGCCCGGTGCGGATGCTGGTGGTGAACATGCCCAACTCGGTGACCGTGCCCTCGTGCTCGCCGATGCGCACGAACTCGCCGGGGCGCAGGGTGCGGGTGTAGGTCAGGATCAGCCCGGCTGCGGCCTGGCCGACCACGCTGGTGGCGCCGAGGGAAATCATCAGGCCGATCAGTACCGACAGGCCCTTGAACGCCTCGGTGCCGGAGCCGGGCAGATAGGGATAGGCCATGGCCAGGGCGAACAACCAGATCGCCAGCGAGGTGAGGCGGGTGGTGGGCGGCAGGGTTTCGTCGTTGAGCCAGTTGATAGTGCCGGGCCGTGCCAGGCGCGCCAGCAGGCGTTTGCTGAAGGCGCTGATGCCGCGGGCGATGAAGAAAATCAGCAGCGCAATCACCAGTCCCGGAATGGCGCTGGCGATAGCCTCCAGCAGATACCCCGCCAGGTTCAGCAGGTACTGGTTGAGGCTTTCGCCCCAGGGCCGGGTGTAGGGGAAGCGCTGCAGCACGAAGCTCAGCCACTCGTACCCGACCAGCAGCGCCAGCAGCCAGTACACCAGATCGACCAGCCGGCGCGAGGCCATCAGCAGGTTGCTGGTGTCGAGCAACTGGGTCTGGCCGATGCGTAACACGCCGGTGTGTTTACGCACGCTGATGGGCAGCCAGCCCAGCAGCCGCGCACGGCCCCAGCCAAACAGGCGCAGCAGGCCAAGGAACAACAGGGTCGCGGCGCTCGCGTAGCCGCCGGCCTTGAGCATGAATTGCAGGTTGCGCGCTTCGTGGTTTTCCGCGAGCACCTGGCGCAGCCTCGCGGCGGCGCCGTCGGCCAGGTCCGCCACCGAGCCGTCGCTGTCGACAAGGTCGTCGGGGGTGACGATAAAGGCCCGGCGCTGGCCCATCAGCACCAGGTACTGGTCCTTGATGTTGTCGAGATGGACGCGCGGGTCTTCCTGGCTTTCCATGACCTGGCGAATCACGTTTTCGGCGCGCTGGGCGCGGATCTCCGGGGTCTCGCCGAGCAGATCGGCCTGGAAAGTGATGATGGTGCGGTTGGCGATCTTCAGTGCTGCCGGTTCCGTCTGCGCCAGCGATTTATCATCGGCTGCGCCTGCCGGCATCATCAGTGCCCAGAGCAGCGCCATGATCGCCAGCCCAATCCCTTTAACCATCGTTCTCGACTCCTGCGCTGGTGAATAGCACCAGACTAGTGTCGGTCGTGCGGGTTGTCTCCTTCTCAGCACCTGGCTTTGCGCAATTGCGAATTACGGCTGCCGATACACCTCCTTCCCACCAAACCAGGTCTGCACCACCTGCGTCTCGGCCAGCGCCTGTTCGCCGACGGTGAACACATCCCGGTCCAGCACCACGAAATCCGCCTGCTTGCCTTTGACCAGCGAGCCGATCCGGTCTTCCAGGCGGATGGTTTTCGCGGCGTTCAAGGTGTAGGCGTAGAACATCACCTCGCGCGAGATGGTTTGGTCGGGGTTGAGTACGCCTTTGCTGCCGCGCCGGGTGGTTGCCTGGGCAATGGCCATCCACGGGTTGGCGGGCGATACCGGCCAGTCGCTGGCCCCGGCGATGGTGGCACCGGCCTTGAGCAGCGAGCGGGCCGGGTACTGGAAGCGGAAGGCGAAGGCGCTGACGTAAGGTTTGACCATGTCGATGGCGTAGTCGTCGCCAATGGCCCAGAGCAGTTGCATCGAGGCAATCACGTTGAGCGGTTTGAAACGGGTGAACTCTTTCGGGTTGACCAGTTGCAGGTGGGTGATCGAGTGCGGTATCCCACTGTCGCCGGCTGCGCGGGCCTGTTCGAAGGCGTTGAGTGATTCGCGCACGGCGCGGTCACCGACGGCGTGGATATGCACCAGCCAGCCGCGTTTGTCCGCAGCGCTGACCAATTCGCCGAAGTGCTCGGGATCGAACAGCAGTTCGCCCTGTTTGTGGCTGTTGCTGTACGGCGAAATCACCGCGGCGCTCTGCGCGGGGAATTCCAGCACGCCGTCGGCGAAGATCTTGATGCCCGGCAGGGTGAGGTTGGGCACGCCTTCGAACTGTTGGCGAACCTTTTCCAGCACGTCCAGGTCGGCAGGGCGGCTTTTCGGATTGGCCACCAGCAAGGCGGCGACGTGGGCGCTCAACTGGCCCTTGAGGCCCAGCGCCTTGTAGCCCGGCAGCACGCCAACGGTGGTTTCCGTGGGCTTGATGGCGAACACCGCCTGGCCGGGCGAGGCGTTGGCCGCCGGGTCCATCCAGCCGGTGATACCGAGGCTGTTGTTGTAACGGACTGCGGCTTCGGCGCCCTTGAGCAGCGTGGCGTCGTCGAGTGGCGGCAGCACGGCCGACACCCGGTCCCAGCCGGCGTCTACCAGAAAACCGCTGGGCTCGCCGTTCGCGAGCACGCCGATGGTGTCGCGCTCGGCCGCGTCGAGGCTGGCCAGGAGCTTCTTGTCGATGCCGGCGACGGCGAGCATCCGGGCGTTGACCCAGGCGGTATGGTGGTCGCTGCCCATCAGGATGATCGGGGTCGTGGCCCATTCGCCCTGGTTGAAGATCCGCCCCAGCGCTTCGGCCTGGGCCCAGTAGCCTGAGTTCATGCCCTGCACTTGCAGGGTGTCGGCGCCCAGGCGGGCCTGGCCGTTGTCGCGCCATTGGCGCAGGCGCTGTTCCAGTTCCGGGAGGGCGATGACCTCATCCTGCAGGTTCGCCGCCGACAGCGAGAGGCCGCCGAAAATGGCGTGGGAGTGGGTGTCGATCAGGCCTGGCATGACCCGTTTGCCGGCGAGGTCGAGCACCTGGGTGTTGGCATCGGCCAAGGCGCGGATCTGCTGGTTGCTGCCGGTGGCGATGACCTTGTCGCCTTCGACCGCCATGGCCTGGACCTGGGGCAGGTGGTGGTCGGCGGTGAAGATCCGGCCGTTGATCAGAATGAGGTCGGCTGCGGCTTGGGCATGGCCGGTGAACTGCGCCAGTAGCAGGGCGCAGAGGGTGGTGGAAAATCGTTTCATTGGTTTGCTCGGTGTCGGTGTGAAAAAGGGGAGCCTTTCGCGAGCAAGCTCGCTCCTACAGGACCGCACTACCGTAGGAGCGAGCTTGCTCGCGATGCTCAGTCCTCGATCCTGAAGCGGTTCAAGGTGAGTTTCAGATCACTGGAACCCGCATGCAGACGGTCGCTCAGGTCGCGGGTGCGCTGGGCGAACTCGGCTGCTTGCTTAGCCTGTTCGGCAGCGCTGGACAGGTTGCGGTTGATATCTTCGACGGCCAGCGACTGTTGCAATGTCGCCTCGGCCACGCTGCTGCCCTGCAGGGCGATGGCCCGCAATGACTCGACGATGGCGCGCAAGCGCTCGCCGGCCAGGCTGGCCTGGGTGACGGTGTGCCCGGACAGGGTGCGGGTCTGGCTGATCATCGCCACGGCGTTGCCGCTGCTGACGCTCAGTTCGCCGATCATGCCCTGGATTTCCGTGGTGGCGTCCTGGGTGCGCTGCGCCAACAGGCGCACTTCATCGGCGACCACGGCGAAGCCGCGACCCTGTTCACCCGCCCGTGCCGCCTCGATGGCGGCATTGAGGGCGAGCAGGTTGGTCTGCTCGGCAATCGCCCGGACGATGGCCAGCACCGAGCTGATCCGCTCGCTCTGTTGCGCCACCGCGTTGATGGTCTCGACACCACTGTTGATCAGCGTCGAGAGTCCGTCGATTTCCCGCAGGGTCAGTTCAACATTCTTCAGCCCGTCCAGCGCCTGGGACTCGGCCGCAGACGCCTCTTTCGCCGAAGCCTGTGCGTGGTTGGCGACGTCCTGGATGCTGTAGGTCACTTCATTCAGCGCAGTGGCGATCAACGTCACTTGTTGCGCCTGCAGCGCGCTTTGTTGCCGGGCCGATGTCGCGTTGTCGTGGATGGTTTGCGCCGCTTCGTCGGTCGCCGTCGCGGCCACGCGCATGTCGCCGATGATGCCGCGCAGGGTCGCGGTAAAGCTGTTGAAATCCCGCGCCAGGCCGGACAGTTCGTCGCGGCCATCGGTGGCCAGTTGGCGGGTCAGGTCGCCGTTGCCCCTGGCGATTTCGGCCATGGCCTGCACGGTGTTTTTCAACGGCCGGGCGATACCCCGGGAGATCAGCGCGGTCACCAGCACCAGCAGCACCGACAAGGCCAGGCCGAGGGTGCAGATACGCAGCACTTCGTAGTGGAAGCGGCCCTGGATGTCGTCGATGTACACGCCGCTGCCGAGAATCCAGCCCCAGGGCTTGAACAGCTCGACATAGGAGATCTTGTCCGCCGCGCCGGCGCCGCCGGGTTTCGGCCAACTGTATTCGACGATGCCCTTGCCGGCGCCCTGGGCGATCTTCAGCATTTCGCCGTTGATCGCCAGGCCGTTGGCGTCTTTCAGGCCACTGACGTCCTGGCCTTCGAGGGCCGGGCTCAGCGGGTGCAGGAGCATCCGCTGGCCGAGGCTCTGGATGAAGAAGTACTCGGTGCTGTCATAGCGCAACCCGCGGATCATTTCCCGGGCCTGCTGTTGTGCGTCTTCCTCGCTCAGCAGCCCTTGCTGTTGCAGGCTGTGGAAGCGCTGGAGGATGCCGGTGGTGTTCTCCACGGCGGTCTGGATCTGGTAAATCTTGGCCCCGTACAAACCAGAGCGGATCTGCAGCAGGACCAGGGTCATGAGCACGGCGATGGTCAGCATGGCCACCAGCAGGATCAGCCACAGGCGTCTTTCGATTGCGATGTTTCTCAGGCTCAGCATGGTGTGCCTCGCGGTACGGCTGCCCAACGGAAAAAAACGGGCGCAAGCCAGGGAGCGGAGTGCTTGCGCCCTGGCAGCATCAGACGCCGCCAACCTTGTAGACGCTGATCAGCACCTCGTGCTCGCTGATGCCGTCGATAGTGCCGACGAACACGTAGTCGTTGAGCCAGGCATTGGCCCCCGGCTGGGTCTTGAAGCGCGGCGTGGTGCGGCAGTAGAAATCGCTTTCCTGCATGTCGCGCAGTTCAAGACCCTTGGCTTTCTTGGCCAGCCCGGACTCGTTGAGGCGCCAGATACCGGGGTTGTCGATGATGATGAGCTGGCCGTCATCGGTTTTCAGGCGGTACAGCGCGTTGATCAGGGTGACGCCGTCGTCGCGGGTCACCGACATGTCGGCGCCGCCCGCGACGACGTTGCCTTTGAAGCCCTTGCCGGTGAAGCTGCCGCCGATGATCGGGTAGTTGATGCGCGTGCCGTCGGGGCCTTTGCCCATGTCTTCGCGCGGGCCGAGCTGGACGCTGATCTGCATGACCAGTTCGTTGTCCAGGCGCTTGGGGATTTTTTCCTTGAGTTCCAGCGCCTGCGCGGGAGCCAGGCAGACGGCGGCGAGAACCAGGCACAGCAGGCGCAGCGTGTTGAGTGTTTTCATGGGTTCAACTCGTGGCAATAAGGGCTGGGCCACCCGCGTCCGGCGCGGGTGGCGCGGGCGTCAGAACGGCGGCCAGGACGACAGCGGGTCGTGACGGCAAGGCTGTTTGAGCAAAGAGTTGCACTCGGGCAGGTCTGGCGGCACGTTCACCCCGGTCAGTTCGCCGAGCACCAGTCGCGAAGGGTGCGCCGCGTCATGGAACACCGTGTTGCGGCTGGACAGCGCGTAGTAGGCGAAGCCGTAACCACCGGTGCGCGACGGTGCGTCAATCCAGATGCGCAGGCGCGAGCCTTCACGGAACGGGTGGGAGAACGGCGGGATTTCCACCCGGCCCAGCGCCGGCACGTTCGGCAGCATCGGCTGGATGCCGTCCGGCTCGTTGAGCTGTTGTGGCCGCAGTTCGCTGGACTTGCTGTCGTCCAGCTTGCGGTTGGACATGCGCAGCCAGCCGCGCTGGACGAACACTTCCTTGTCGTCCGGGCGCACTTCGGTGATGGTCACCTGCACATCGGTGTCCGGGGCCAGGAAGGTCGACAGCCAGATGTCCGCGCTGCCGCTGCCGTAGCTGAGGAAGTCGCGTTCGAACGGCGCGCTGGTGTAGGCCAGGCTGCCGTCACGCCACAGCGGGTGCTGCCAGCCCCAGGCATGGTCCTTGAGGTAGGTGTTCACGTCCGGGCCTGGGATCGGATAGATATAAGCGTCCGGTTTGCCGCTGCCCTTGCCGCCCTGGACCAGTTCGCCGCCCTCGTTGAGGGCGAAGCTCACCGGCTTCACCGGCAGCGGGTACTGGTTGCGCTCGATGGTCCAGCCGGGGCGTGCGCTTTCGTTGGCCTGATGGCGACCGCTGCGGTCGTCGGCCACGGTTTCCTGCCAGATTTCCAGGTGCGGGGTGCTTTCGAACTGGTTCTGCTCGCCTTTGACGAAGTGGTCGAGGAAGGCGTACAGCTTTTTGCGGAAGCGTTCGGACTCGTAGAGGTTGTGGCCGCCGCTGGTCTGCACCATCCACAGCTGTTTCGGATCGAGGCGTTCCTGGTAGAAACCTTCGCGAGCCAGTACGGCCTCGTCCTGCCAGGCCTGCATCGACAGCACCGGCACTTGCACCAGGTTCGCGCGGTCACGCGGGGCGCGTTGCTTCATCCATTCATCGTGCTGCGGGTGACGGAGCATCTGGTACATCAATGAGGTGTCGACCACCTTGGCCTGGTTTTCCGTCACCTGGGCGATGCAGCGCTCGTCGCCTTCGCTTTTTGCGCTGGCCTTCACCGCTTCCCAGCGCTGGTCGACGAACCAGTGCCAGGTGGTGGTGAACTCCTGGTTCGGCACGCCGCCGAGGAACCAACTGTCGGTGTAGGCATCGCCGAGGATCATGCCCGGCGCGATGGCCTTGAGGCCCTGCGGGCGTTCGGAGGCGGTCATCAACTGCGACATGCCGGCCCACGACCAGCCGAACATGCCGACATTGCCGTTGGACCAGTTCTGCTGCGCGGCGAACTCGACCGCGCTGCGGCCATCGGTGCCGTATTCCGGGCCGAGAAAATCGAAAGTGCCCTGGGAGCAGCCGGTGCCGCGGGCTTGCACGCCCATCACGGCGTAGCCGCGCTCCACCAGGTCCTTGTCCATGGCCACGGAGAAGGTTTCGTTGTCTTGCAGGTAGGCCGAGCCACCGATGCTGCCGGAGTCGTAGCCGCTGTAGCGGACCAGCACCGGGAACTTGCCTTCGCCTTTAGGCAGCAAGACCGAATAGCGCAGTTGGGTGCCGTCGGCGGCGGTGATATAGCCGGTGACGCGCTTGCCCCAGAAGGCTTCGAAGCTACGGTCGGACGGCGGCAGGCCTTCGCCGCCGGGCGGGGCACCGGCGCAGCCGGCAATCAGCAGGGCCAGGCTCAGGGCGCTGAGGCTCAGCGCGCGGGTGAGGGAGGGCATGGACATAACTATCCTCGGATCAGTCGTTACAAAGGGGAGCGGGGCGCTGGCGTGCGGCCCGCATCATTCAGGCCGTGCTCAGAAGCGCTTGCTGGCCGAGAACACCACGGTGGCGGAGCAGTCGCCGCCCTTGCCGAAGTTGTTGGTGCACTCGGCCTCGGAGAGGTCGGTGTCGATGTAGGCGGCCTTCCATTCCAGGCCGTAGGCGCGCTTGCTGACCGCCAGTTGCCAGTCGTTGTAGTCGCTGCGGTACTTGCCGCTGGCCGAGCGCCAGGCCTGGTCGTCCGGGGTCGAGGTGTGGCCGAAGCGGACGTTGAGCTTGGTCTGCCACGGCAGGTAGAAGTCGTATTCGGCCCAACTGATCAGGCGATGCTCATCGCGCACAGTGATGGCAGCGTTGGCGGGCAGCACGCCCCAGCCGATCAACTGGTCGACCTGGGCCGCGGCTGCGGCGCGGGCCGGTGGGTTACGCAGGTCGTTGGCGTATTTGAAGCCCACCGTGGCGTTGCGGTAGCCGAGGGTGCCGATCCATTCGCCGAAGTTGATCCAGCTATCGCCGGGGTATTCGTAGCGGACATAGGACAGCGAGAAGCGGGTGTTTTCGGTGATCGGCCGGGCGATACCGACGTAGTAATCCCACTCGCGGTTGCTCTGCGTACCCATGTCGACGTTGGCGGTGAAGACGCCGGCGTAGAGACCGCTGATCTTGTGCACCAGGGTGGCGGACGTGAGCAGGACGGGGCCGTCGTCCTGGTTCAGGGAAAAGCCGCCGACCCGGTAGTCGCTGGCCAGCCCTCCGGTCATCAATTTGTTCATGCGTTCTGCTCCATTGTTGTGATTGATCTGGCAGATAAAGGCGTCGCGTTTTGGGTCTTGTTATTGGCTGGCCTGACGGCCCCCGCGCTTTTTCCGGGCATGACGAGAGCGCTGGCTCGATCGAAGACGAGCCACTCAGGCACCGGGCAAGGGTTGTTATTGGCGGGTGAAGCGGGTCGCGGGATCAGTGTCGGCGGGTGCGGTGCTCCTTTTTCGGGTGGGTGGATGGCGCGTCAGACATCGGACCGAATCCGGTTCCACAGCCGTGTCAGCAGGCGCAGCACTTGCCGCTGCGGTGGTTCGGCCTGGAACAGCAGGTGACGGTCCTCCTCCGGGACGAACAGGTTGCGTTCGCTGAGCAGTTGAGGGTCGATCAGCGCTTTGCTCGCCGGTGTCGGATTGGGGTAGCCAATCTGGTTGGTGACCCGGGCGATCACGTCCGGCTGCAGCAGCCAGTCGATGAAGGCGTGGGCCTGGGCGAGGTTTTTCGCGCCCTTGGGGATCACCATATCGTCCGACCACATCAGCGTGCCCTGGCGCGGCAAGGCCATGCGGATGTCGTTGCCGTTGTTGGCGCCGAGGGCCATGTTGCGCGCCGCGAGTATCCCGCCGGACCAGCCGAGGGCCACGCAGATATCGCCGTTGGCCAAGTCCTGGGGGTATTTCGACGAGTTGAAGTAGCGCACGTAGGGACGGATCGACTTGAGCAGCGCCTCGACCCGGTCGTAATCGGCCTGGCGCGTGCTGTTCGGGTCCAGGCCGAGGTAGTGCAGGGCGATCGGCACCACCTCGTTGGGGCTGTCGAGAATGGCTACGCCGCACTGGCTCAAGCGGGCGATGTTCTCCGGCTTGAACAGCAGGTCGTAGTCGCGCATGTCGACGTCTTTGCCGAGGACCGCCTCGACCTTGGCCTTGTTGTAGCCGATCAGCGTGCTGCCCAGCAGGTACGGCACCGAATAGCGGTTGCCGGGGTCCAGGTGCTCGCGCTGTTGCAGGGTGGCGGGGTCAAGCTGGTGCCAGTTCGGCAACTGCTTGCGGTCCAGCGGCAGTACGGCGCCGGCGGCAATCAGGTTGGGCACCTGGCTGCTGCCGGGGAACGCGAGGTCATATCCCGCAGTTCCGGTCAGCAGACGGGCTTCCAGTGTTTGCGGACTGTCGAAGACGTCGTAGGTGACCTTGATGCCGGTGTGTTTCTGGAAATCCTGCAGCACGTCCTTGGGCAGGTACTCGATCCAGTTATAGATGCGCAGTTCGCCGCCCAGCTGTTGGGTCGCGGTGTCGGCCTGGTCCTGGGCCTGGACGAACAGGCTGGTGCCGCCCAGCAGCAGGGCCGTGGTCATGGTTTTCAGCAAATGCTTCATGGGGCTCTCCTGTCGGTCGGTTCAGAGCGCGCGGGCAAGCGCACGTAGCAGGCGAACGGTGTCGATATCGAGGATGCTTTCGGCAACCGGTAGGGATGACTGCTTGACGATCACCACGCGGCGTTCGAAATCCAGGTACAGGTACTGGCCATGGATGCCCACCGCCAGCAGCGCTTCACCGGGATAGACGTACCACTGGCTCTTGTAGCTGGCCCCCGGACTCCACTGGGCGAAGCTGTCGTTGGCGGCGTAAATGGCCGGATCACCGCCGGCCAGCACCGCGCTGATGGCGTCGGCGCTGATCAGTTGCCGGCCCTGGCAATGCCCGCGATCGAGCAGCAGGCTGCCATAGCGGGCCATGTCGCGCAGGGTCGCGTTGAAACCGCAGCCGGTGATATTGCGGCCCCACGGATCGGCGAGGAAAAACCCGTCCCGCTCGCAGCCCAGGCTTTGCCAGATATCGCCCAGCAGCTCGGCGCAACTGCGGCCGGTGGCGCGTTCCATCACCCAGCCGAGGGCTTCGGTGGTCGCGGTCACGTAATGGAAGAAACCGCCGTGCTCGGCGCGCTTGCGCATCCCCGGCAGGTATTCGTAGAGCGACTGGCAGGCGCGGATACCGGGCGGTGGCGGGGTGAGCCCGCAGGCGTAGCCGAAGTGCGAGCTGCCGGAGTCGGGATCGTCGTAGACCTCGTCGTAATCGATGGACACCCCCATGTCCATCAACTGGCGCACGCTGGCGTCACCGAAGGCGCTGCCGGTGAACTCCGCGACGTAGCTGGCGGCGAGGCGTTGATCGTCCAGTTGGCCGTTCTGCACCAGTTCCTCGGCTTTCATGCCGATCAACGATTTGGTTACCGAGAACATGATGTGGCGCTTGCTCTCGCCGTGGCCGTTGCCGTAAAGCTCCTGGACGACCTGGCCGTCTTTCATGACCAGCCAGCCGTCGGTGTGGGTCGCCGCGAGGTGATCGGCGAGGCTGACGTCATCGCCCGAGGCACTGACAAAGCTGAAATCGGCGATCGAATAACCGGCGCTGGGCAGCGGCTCGGCGGCTGTCTGGCCACGCGGCACGCTGATGCTCGGGCGGATCCGACCCAGGTTGTGAAACGCCCAGCGGTTGTGCGGCGGGGTCATGAAGTTGTGCCATGTCACCCGTTGTTCGGCGGGCGGCGGGAACCCCTCCATCAACGGCGTTACGGAAGGAGCGCTGGTGCGGTAGGCACTGCGCATTGCCTCGACGAAATCGGTGTTCATGGACAGCTCCGTGGGGTGGCGGTGGGAAATTTTTATCTCCATATAATTTTATAGTCAAATAAAATATTTGATCGAAGTTGAAAATTTATTAGAATCGGCACCTTGCCCAGGCCACCCGGAGAAGAGCGTGAGCGGATTACGACAGAGACAAAAGGAACTGCGGCGGGAGGCTATCGTTGCGGCGGCGCTGGAGCTGTTCGAGACCCACGGCTTCACCGCGACCACCGTGGAGCAGATCGCGGTCCAGGCGGGGGTGTCGACGCCGACGGTGTTCAATTATTTCGGCAGCAAGCAGGACATTCTGCTGGCCCTGATGGAGCACGCCGACCAGCGCGCGCTCAGCGATGCCCGGGTGCAGATGCCGGCGTTCGACAATGCGGTCGACGCCATGTGCCATCTCGAATCGCAGATCATCCGCCGCGAGTTGCAGGCCTTGCCCGCCGCCATCTGGCGCGAGCTGCTGCCGCTGGGCCTGCTGACCCCGCGCCCGGACGCCGCGACCCACCTCAACAAACGCCTGATCGACGAAGTGGCCGGGTTGCTGCGCGAGTTACAGGAGCGGGGATTGTTGAAGGCGTCGTTCGATGTCGATTTCGTCGCCGAATTCCTCAACGACTACAGCTCGACGCTGTTCATGCGCCTGGTGCAGGACGACGTGCCGGACCTGGAGGCCCATGACCGGCGGATCCGCAAGCTGACCCAGACGTTGGTGGAGGGGTTGGCGCCGTAGGCGGATCGGGGCGCTTGGCTTAAGCCGTGGCGCGGATAGTCGGTGTAACTTACCCCGTGAGATCGCCGGGCAGATCGATATCCCGCACAACGCCGGGGTCGTCCACCTCGATCCGCACACAGGCCTGAGGGTTGTCGCCGATCACCTGGCGGCCACCCTGATCGCCGTTTGCCCGCAACAAGGCGGGCCAGAAGCGGCGCCCGAACAGCACTGGATGGCCCCGCTGGCCGTGGTGAAGCGGCATCAGGATGCGCTCGCTGTCAGCTTGGGCGCACAACTGCCGCAGCGTCTGCGTCTCGATCCAGGGCATGTCTCCAAGCAATACCGCCACGGCCACGGCGGGATTATCCGCCAGCGCGCCAATGCCTGCGGCCAGGCTGGCGCCCATGCCTTCGTCGGCGTATTCGGCGCGGATGAGCGCGACCCGGCTATCGAGGCCCAACTGCCGAGGGTCATCGTCGTGCCGCAGCACCACGTGGACCTGATCGAAGCAGGTCAGCACCCGCTCCACCGTCGCGGCCAGCACGGTCTGGCCAGAGGGTAGCCGCGCCAGCCGCTTGTCGCTGCCAAAACGCTTGCCTCGACCGGCGGCCAGTACCAACGCCACGCAGGTGCTCATACCGCTGGCACCTGCAATTCGCGGCTGTGCTTGGCCCGGGAAACGCTGATTTCGCCAGGCAGGGCAACGCCGTTCTTGGCGGCAAGGATTTCGGCCATGACGCTGACGGCGATCTCGGCGGGGGTCTTGCTGCCGATATAGATGCCGATGGGACCATGCAGGCGTTTGAGTGAGGCTTCGGTTTCGCCGAAATGCTCGATCAGCCGCTCGCGGCGCAACTGGCTGTTACGGCGCGAGCCGATGGCGCCGACGTAGAACGCCGGGCTGTGCAGGGCCTCGAGCAGGGCCAGATCATCGAGCCTGGGGTCGTGACTGAGGGCGACAATGCAGGTGCGGACATCGACCCGGTAGGCGCGGACCACGTCATCCGGCATGCCGACGATCTTCTCGACCCCGGCGACGTTCCAGCCGCCCATGTACTCGGGCCGTGGGTCGCACACCGAGACCTTGAAACCGTTGAACAGGGCCATGGTCGCCAGGTACTCGGCGAGCGCCCCGGCGCCGATCAACAGCACGCGGTAGCCGGGGCCGAGGGTGTTGAACATGTGCCGGCCATCGAAACTGAACTGCTCCGGGAGCGGGGTCGGGGTCAGGGTGACCTGACCGTTGCTCAAGTCGAGGTCGCGGCGAACCAGGCTGCCGTTGTCGAGCAATTCGAGCAACTGCTCCAGGCGGGCCGGTGCCGGGTCGAATTCGAGGATCAGTTCGAGGGTGCCGCCGCAGGGCAGGCCGAACCGGTGGGCCTCGTCGGCGCTGACGCCGTAGCGCACCACTTCGGGCAAGCCGCCGCGCATGCCGGCGCCGCCATAGGCGGTGGTGTAGCGATGGATCAGGTCATCCTCGATGCAGCCGCCGGAGACGCTGCCCACCACCCGGCCATCGCCGCGCAGCGCCATCATCGAACCCACCGGCCTGGGCGATGAACCCCAGGTGCGGGCGACAGTGGCCAGCAACACCGGCTCTCCCGCCTTGACCCAGTCGCGGACGCTACGCAGGACCAGCAAATCGATGCTTTCCATGACTGCCATAACCTCCTCAGCGCATCTGCAGAATGATCGGGCTGCTGCTAGCCGGATCGGTGTGACCGCGCAGCTTGCCGACCGCCTGGGGCTCGACCTTGCCACCCTGGTTGCCCCAGGTGGTGCGGATGAAACTCAGCACATCGGCGATTTCCTGGTCCGTCAGTTGCGCGCGGAACGCCGGCATGCGGTAGGCATCCGGCAACCCGGCGGCGACCACCCGTTGCGAGCCATTGAGGGTGATGTTGATCGCCGAGGCGTCTTCGCGGGCGAGCGCCGAAGTCGCCCCGGCCAGCGGCGGCATCCACTCGGCCAGGCCCTTGCCGTCGAGGCCGTGGCAGGAAGCGCAGCGGGTCACGTAGGTATGCGCGCCGGCATTGTCCAGGTGCTGTGCGGCGGACACCGCCTGGTATTGCCAGGGTGCGCCGTCGCGTTGTGCATCGCCGGGCAGCGATTTCAGGTAGTGGGCGATTGCTGCCAGATCATCGTCGCTCATGAACTGCGTGGAGTTATTGAAGGCCTCGGTCATCGAGCCGTAGACCACCGCATGCTGGTTACGCCCGGTCTTGAGGAACCGGACGATCTCGGCCTCGCTCCAGCGCCCCAGCCCGGTGTTGTGATCGTCGCGCAGGCTGGGCGCGTACCAGCCGTCGAGCAGGGCACCCGCGAGGTAGGGCTTGCCGGCTTCATCCAGGGCTTTTTCGTTGAACGCCAGGCCGCGGGGAGTATGACAACTGCCGCAATGACCGGGGCCCTGGACGATGTAGGCGCCGCGGTTCCACCGTGCGTCCTGTCCGGGTTTGTCCGCGTAGGGCGTGGTCGCGGCAAAAACACCGTTCCATAGAGCGATGGGCCAACGCATGTTCAGCGGCCAGGGAATGCTCCCCGCAAGGTTGGCTTGCCTGACCGGCCGCACGCCTTGCATGAAGAATGCATAGAGCGCGCGGACATCGTCGTCACTGAGCTTGGCGTAGGACGGGTAGGGCATGGCCGGGTACAAACGCCGGCCACCAGGCGCGACGCCATGGCGCACGGCGCGGTCGAAGTCGGCGAGGCTGTAGCCGCCGATACCGGTGTCCCGTTCGGGGGTGATATTGGTGGCGTGGATCACGCCCAGCGGTGTTGCCATCGGCAACCCGCCAGTGAATGGCGCGGCGTCCGGCAGGCTGTGGCAGGCGACGCAATCGCTCAGGCGCGCCACATATTCGCCACGGCTGACCAGCGCCGGGTCGGCACTGGCGTCAGCGCGTGGCGCGGTTTCGAACGGCGAGGCGGGCTCGCGGTTGACGTACCAGGCCAGCAGGCCCGCCGCGACAAGGCACGGCAGCACCAGCCAGCCGGCGGTTCTTGCGAATCGGCTGCGAGTCATGGGCGTTCCCCGTCAGGTGAAGGTGTAGCGGCTCAGGGGCATGCTGCGAATGCGCTGCCCGGTCAGCCGCGCTACCGCGTTGGCCACTGCCGGCGCGACCGCCGGCAACGGTGGTTCGCCGATACCGCCCATCTTCGCCCCGCTCTCGATGATGCGCACATGCACCCTGGCCATGCGCGACGGCGGCAGGATCGGGTACAGGTCGTAGTTGCGCGCCCGTGGCTTGCCGTCGATGAACACCGCTTCCTCCAGCAACGCCTGGGACAGGCCCAGGGCCACGGCACCATTGACTTGCGCCTCGATGATGGCCGGATTGACGATGCTGCCCGGATCGATTGCCTGCCAGATGTCGTGCACCTTGACCTGGCCATTCTCGATCGACACTTCGGCGATTACCGCAGCTTCAGAGCCGAAGGGCGAAGCCATGGCCACGCCGCGGGCACGCCGGGTGCCGTCTTCAGCGGTGAACGGGCCGCGCTTCCAGCCGTCGGACAACTCGCCCACTGCATTCAGCAGGTTGGTCAACCGCGGGTTGTCGCGCAGCAGGTGCTGGCGTAGCTCGAAGGGGTCCTTGCCGCCCTTGTCGGCCAGTTCATCGAGGAAGGCCTCGTAGAAGAAGTCATTGAGGGAGTTGCCCACCGAGCGCCAGTAGCCGAGCATCACCGGGCCCTGAACATAGCGTTGGGCGATACGTTTGTTGGGGATGGCGTAGGACTTGCCTGACAAACCTTCCAGGGCGGTGGGGTCGAGCTTGTCGCCCTGCTTGCCGGCGAGAGCTTCGCTGGGCCCTTCGGTGGCGCTGATCGCTTCGATGGCCACGGGCAGCCCGTCGCCATCCAGCGCGGCACGGAACCTGACCGCAGCGATCGGGCGCAGCACATCACGCAGGAATTCTTCCTCGCGGCTCCAGATCAGCTTCACCGGGCGGCCGACCGCCTTGGCCAGCTCGATGGCCTGCGGGTACGGATTGGCGGATTCGTAGAGAAAGTGCCGGCCGAAAAAGCCGCCCAGCAGCGGCGAGTGCAGGGTGATCCGGGCGGGATCGAGGCCAGTGCGTTTGGCGATGTCGGCGCGGAACATGTCCGGCGCCTGGTTGGGCAGCCAGACTTCCAGCGAGCCATCGGGGTTGAAGCGCGCCAGGGCCGATGGCGGTTCCAGTTGGGCGTGGTTGAGGTATTGGTTGTGATAAGTGGCCTCGACCGTGGTCTTGGCGGCGGCGAGGATGCCGGCGACATCGCCCTCGTGCTCATCATCCCGGGCCGGCCCTTGTTCGGCGGCGAGGCGTTCGCGGAAGGCATCGCTGGAAAAGTCCGCGGGCATCGCCCGGACCTTGCCGGCGCTGGCCGCTTCTCGCCAGTCGACCTGAATGGCCTCGACCGCACGCTTGGCGTGCCACCAGCGCTCGGCCACCACGGCGACCGCGCCGGGCAGGCGATGGACCGAATGCACGCCTTTCATCGCCTTGACCTGCGCTTCATTGCGCAATTCCCCCACCGTCATGCCCAGGCGCGGCGCGTGTTGCACCGCAGCATGCAGCATGCCGTCGAGCCTGATGTCGATGGTGTACTGCGCCTTGCCGGTGGACTTGTCGTAGGCATCGACGCGGCGTACCGGCTTGCCGATCCAGCGGAACTGGCTGGGGTCGCGCAGTTGCACGCTGGCCGGATCGGGCACGGGCAGGTCCATGGCACGTTCGGCCAGCTCGCCGTAGGCCAGCGAGCGGCCCGAGGCCACATGCAGCACCTTGCCGGGCTCGGTGGACAGTTCGCTCACCGGCACGCCGAGACGCTCGGCCGCGGCCTGCAGCAACATGGCCCGGGCCAGGGCGCCGAGACGGCGCATGGTCGGGTAGCTCATGCGCACCGACATGCTGCCGCCGGTAATGCGCATGCCGTTTTCCATCACCACATAGGCATCGCCCGGTGGCGCGCTGTCGACCAGGAAGGTGGCGGGATCGGCGTCCAGTTCTTCGCCGACGATCTGCGCCATGGCGGTGTAGGTGCCTTGTCCGCCTTCCATGAACGGGCAAAGCAGGCGCACGGTGCTGTCCGGACGGATTTCAAGGAAGGCCGGCACCTGGGTGCCGCGCTCCTGGGCCGCAACGGCGGCAGCCTGGACCCTGGCCGAACCCAGCGGCAGGCCGAAACCGATGACCAGAGCGCCGACCGCAGTGCCGGCTGATGCCAGCAGGAAGCCCCGGCGCGACAGGTTGACCGGTTCGCCTTTGAGCAGGGCAGTCAATGTTTCAGGAGCGTCGATAGGTGTGTTCATCAGACATTCTCCTGCTGCGTCGCCAGGTCATGCACGGCGGCATGGATGGCGTTGTAGGTGCCGCAGCGACACAGGTTGACCATGGCCGCGTCGATCTGCGCATCGCTCGGTTTCGCCGTGTGCTTGAGCAACGCGGTCGCCGCCATCACTTGTCCGGACTGGCAGTAACCGCACTGGGCCACCTGGTGTTCGACCCAGGCCGCCACCACACGCTTGCCAACTTCGTCGGCCTCGATGGCTTCGATGGTGGTCACCTCGCGCCCGCTCACCGCCGCCACCGGGGTGACGCAGGAACGCACCACGTTGCCGTCCACCAATACCGAACAGGCGCCGCACTGTGCCAGGCCGCAGCCATACTTGGTCCCGGTCAGCCCCAGGTCGTCGCGGATCACCCACAGCAGGGGCGTATCGGCGTCAGCCTCGACCTCATAGGTCTTCTGGTTGATTCGTAGCTCCATGGTTCACCTGCTAATCAGTCGGTTGATGTCTTGGTTTTCTTATAGGCAGGTGCCACGCACAGACGCGTGACCCAAACCAGAAACGCTAGCACAAGGCTGCAAAAGCCATTCGCCGCATCCAGTTCATGGAACCGAACGGTATTCCATGGCTGGCGCAAGCCCGCTTGAGGGAGGAGGTTTGGGGGATTTTGAAGGGAGGGACTATGTTGCGAGATTGTCGACGCGATAGGGGCCGGCAGCCCGCCGTCTCGGACGGCTAAGCCCCAGCCCCGAACTCAACGCTAACTAGCGGCTGTATTCGCCGTCCACAAGCCGCGGAATGCCCAGCGGATTGGCATCCTGCAACGCTGGAGGCAGCAGCTCATCGGGGTAGTTCTGGAAGCACACCGGCCGCAGGAAACGATCGATGGCCAGCGTACCAACCGACGTGCCACGAGCATCCGAGGTGGCCGGATACGGCCCACCGTGAACCATCGCATCGCAGACTTCGACACCGGTCGGATAGCCGTTGAGCAAGACCCGGCCGACTTTTTCCAGCAACAGCTCACTGAGCCAGCCATAGGTGCGCAGCTCGTCCGGTTCGCCGATCAGGGTGGCGGTCAGTTGCCCGCGCAGGGCCTGGATCGCAGCGCTCAGTTGGGTCTGATCTTCGACTGCGATCACCAGCGTGGCCGGGCCAAACACTTCTTCCTGCAACAGCTCGTCGCCGTTCAGCAGCAGGCTGATATCGGCCTGGAACAGTTGCGGCTGCGCCTGCGTGCCGGTTTGCGCGGCGCCGGCCAAATGGCGGATGCCCGGGTGAGCGTGCAGGTGCTCCAGCCCCTTGCGGTAGCTGGCCAGGGTGCCTGCATTGAGCATGGTCTGCGCAGGCTGGTCAGCCATGCTGGACTTGAACTGCTCGACAAAGGCGCTGAACGCCGGCGAGCGCAGACCGAGAATCAAGCCGGGATTGGTGCAGAACTGGCCGCAACCGAGGGTCACCGAGCCGCTGAGTTCGCGGGCGATGGTTTCGCCACGGACCTGCAGTGCGTCCGGCAGGAGGATCACCGGGTTGATGCTGGACATCTCGGCAAACACCGGGATCGGCTGCGCCCGTTCGGCGGCCATGCGGCACAAGGCGTTACCGCCCTTGAGCGAACCGGTGAAACCCACGGCCTGGATCGCCGGATGCTTGACCAGCCATTCGCCCACGCCGCCGCCATAGATCATGTTGAACACGCCCGCCGGCATGCCGGTGCGTTCAGCGGCGCGCAGGATCGCGTCGGCGACCCATTCCGCCGTCGCCATATGGCCGCTGTGGGCCTTGAACACCACGGGGCATCCGGCCGCCAATGCGGAGGCGGTGTCGCCACCGGCGGTGGAGAAGGCTAGCGGGAAGTTGCTGGCACCGAACACCGCCACCGGGCCGACGCCGATGCGGTACTGGCGCAGGTCCGGGCGCGGCAGCGGCTGGCGCTGCGGTTGCGCGCGGTCGATGCGCGCGCCATAGAAGTCACCACGGCGCAGTACCTTGGCGAACAGGCGCATCTGGCCGCTGGTGCGACCGCGTTCGCCCTGGATCCGCCCGGCAGGCAGCGCCGTCTCGCGGCACACGGTGGCAACGAAGTCGTCACCCAGGGCGTCGAGTTCGTCAGCGATGGCGTCGAGGAAGTCCGCACGCGTGGCGGCGCTCAGGTTGCGGTAGATCGGGAAGGCGGCGCTGGCCGCTTTGGCAGCGGCATCCACTTGCGCCTCGGTGGCCTGGCTGAACCGGTGCGGCAGCGCCTCGCCGGTGCTCGCGTCGAGGCTTTGCAGCCAGGTGTCGCCTTGGGCCGAGCGCTGGCCGCCGATGTAGTTGTGACCGAGGATCGAGGTCATTGGGGTCTCCGTAATTCAGATAAAAACAACAAAATCAGGTGATGGCGCCGATCTGCCACGGCACGAATTCGTTCTGCCCGTAGCCGTGCTGTTCGCTCTTGCTGCGCTCGCCCGAGGCGATGCTCAGCATCAGGCGGTAGATGTGCTCGCCGCGCTCTTCGATGGTCATGCTGCCGTCGGCGATGCCGCCGCAGTTGACGTCCATGTCTTCTTCCTGGGTTTCCCAGAGGCGGGTGTTGGTCGCCAGCTTGATCGACGGCGAGGGCGCGCAGCCGTAGGCCGAGCCGCGGCCGGTGGTGAAGGCGATCAGGTTGGCGCCGCCGGCGACCTGGCCGGTGGCGGAAATCGGGTCGTAGCCGGGGGTGTCCATGAACACCAGACCGTGGGCGCGCACTGGCTCGGCGTACTCGTAGACATCGACCAGATCGCTGGAGCCGGCCTTGGCCACGGCGCCGAGGGATTTCTCCAGGATGGTGGTCAGGCCACCGGCCTTGTTGCCGGCGGACGGGTTGTTGTTCAACTCGGCGCCCATTCGCTCGCAGTAGGCTTCCCACCACTTGATGCGGGCGATGAGTTTTTCGCCGACCTGCTGGCTCACTGCGCGGCGGGTCAGCAGGTGCTCGGCGCCATAGATTTCCGGGGTCTCCGAGAGGATCGCGGTGCCGCCGGCGGCGACCAGACGGTCCACCGCATTGCCCAGCGCCGGGTTGGCGGTGATGCCCGAGTAGCCGTCCGAACCGCCACATTGCAGGCCGACGGTAAGGTGACGAACGCTGACCGGCTCGCGCTCGACCCGGTTGGCCTCGGCCAGCAGCGATTTGACCTGGGCGATGCCGCTGGCGATGGTCTTCGAGGTACCGCCGGTGCCCTGGATGGTGAAGGTGCGCAGGGCGTCGCTGCTTTCCAGGCCCTGGGCAGCGAGCAGGTCGGGGATCTGGTTGGTTTCGCAGCCCAGGCCGATCATCAGCACCGAGGCGAAGTTGGCGTGCACCGCGTAACCGCCGAGGGTGCGTTGCAGCATGGCCAGGGCTTCACCGCCCGGATCCACCGCGCAACCGACGCCGTGGGTCAGGGCGACCACGCCGTCGACATTCGGGTAGGCGGCCAGGGCTTCGGGGTGGATGTCACGGCGGAAGTGATCGGCGATGGCGCGGGCCACCGTGGCCGAGCAGTTCACCGAGGTGAGGATGCCGATGTAGTTGCGGGTAGCGACCCGGCCATCGGCGCGGACGATGCCCATGAAGGTATCGCCGCTGGGCGCCTGCACGCCCTTGGCATCGACGCCAAAGGCGTAGTCACGGGCGAAGTCGCCCATCGCCAGGTTATGCACGTGAACGTGCTCACCGGCAGCGATGGCCTGGCTGGCAAAGCCGATGATCTGCCCGTAGCGGCGCAGCGGCTGACCGGCGGCGATGGCGCGGGCGGCGACTTTGTGCCCGGCCGGGATCGGCGCCAATACGCGGATGCCTTCTTCCAGCTCCAGGCCTTCAGGCAGCGGTTGGCGGGCGATCAGCACGTCGTCCAGCGGGTTGAGTCGGATCACGGCGTTGGCAGCGCTTTCACTGCCTGTTCTTGTAATGAGTTGCATGGCGGTTACCTCAGAAATACAGCGGGGGCTCAGGCCAGCCCGCGCTCGCGATAGTCGATCAGGCCGGAGAACAGCATCAGGCCGAAAGCCATGACCACGAAGAAGATCAGGGCCAGGAAGTAGGAACCGGTGAACTGCACGATCAGGCCGATCAGGATCGGCACCAGTACGCCGACCATGTTGCCGCAGAAGTTCATGCTGCCACCCAGCACGCCGGCCTTCGACTTGCCGCCGAGGATTGCCGGCAGGCACCAGTACATGCCGCACCAGCGGATGAAGAACAGGGCGACGCAGAGCAGGGCGATAACCCGTGCGGCATCCGGGGTGTAGGCCACCAGCAGGATGCACAGTGCAGCCACGGCGGCGGAGCCGGCGAACATACTGCGCATCACGGTGTTTGGCTGGCCGCCGTTGGTTTTCCATTTATCGGCCACCCAGCCGCCGATCAGTTCGCCGACGAAGCCGCACATGAAGATCAGGAAGGTGGCGCCGCCCATCGCCTTGATATCGAGGTTGTGGGCCTGGTGCAGGTAGCTTGGCATCCAGGTCAGCAGGCCGTAGAACACGCTGTTGTAGCAGGCGTAGCCGGCGAACATGCACAGCACCGAGCGGCTTTTCAGCAGCTCTTTGAGCACGGCCTTGCGGTTGCCGTTGTTCTTGCTCGCGGCGTCGTTGGCCTGGGTGATGTAGTCCAGCTCGGCCTTGTTGACCTGCGGGTGTTCGCTCGGGTGGTTGCGGATGTACCACCAGGCCCAGATCCCGACCACCACGGTGCCGACGCCGGCGATGAAGAAGGCGATGCGCCAGGAGTCGAACCAGGTGATCAGGCCAGCGATGATGATCGCGCCAAAGGCGGTGCCCAGCGGTGCGCCGCCGTCCACCAGGGTGGCGCCGCGGCCGCGTTCGTTGGGGGTCAGCCAGGCGCCGTTGAGCTTGGCGCCTGCGGGCATGATCGGCGACTCGGCAACGCCCAGGCCGACGCGGGTGACCAGCAGGGTGATCCAGTTGTGAGCGAAACCGCCCAGCGCCTGGAACGCACCCCAGCCGACGGTGGCGACACCGACGATATTGCGCACCTGGAAGCGGTCCAGGAGCATGCCGCTGGGGATCTGCATCAGCGCGTAAGACCAGAAGAAGGCGCTGAGAATCAGGCCTTCCAGGGCCGGGGTCAGTTCGAACTCGGCAGAAATCAGCGGCAGCGCGACCGACAGCGAGGCACGGTCGATGTAGTTGATCGCCGCCAGCAACAGCAGGATCAGGAAAATGCGCCAGCGCACGGCGGTCGGGCGAGCGCTGTCAGTGGCGGCGAGGGCGGGCGAGGGGGCCGCCGGATAGGGGCTGTTCTTCATGCTCATCTCACTCTTATGGTTGTTATGAAATGCCGGGGCGGCGCCTCCCTGCGCCTGGTTCACCTGTGCCGGGTCAGAGCGGCTTCACGGCCCCCGGTTGCAGCGGTTCGGCGGCGTGGGCAACGCCGTTGCGCAGCGGCGCGCCGAATTCGGCCAGGCTGATCTCGAACACATCGCCTTCGACGGTCTTGATGTGGTCGGCGAACGACAGTGTCGCGGTGCCGAAGAAATGGATATGCACGTCGCCAGGGCGGAGGAACTGGCGGTACTTGAAGTGGTGATACTCCAGGTTCTCCAGCGAGTGGCACATGTTGTCTTCGCCGCTGAGGAAGGGTTTTTCCCAGAGCACGGTGTCACCACGGCGGATCCGGCTGGTGCCTTCCAGGTGACGGGGCAGCTCGCCGACCCGCAGTTCCGGGCCATAGGAGCAGTTGCGCAGCTTCGAATGGGCCAGGTACAGGTAGCTGCGCCGTTCCATGATGTGGTCGGAAAACTCGTTGCCGATGGCGAAACCCAGGCGGTAAGGCTGGCCATCATCTCCGATCACGTAGAGGCCGGCCAGTTCCGGTTCCTCGCCGGCGTCTTCGGCGAAGGCAGGGCTCTGGAATGCCTGTCCCGGACGGACCACGGTGGAACCGTCGCCCTTGTAGAACCATTCCGGCTGCGCGCCCACGGTGCCAGCGGCGGGACGGCCGCCGTCGATGCCCCACTGGAACATCCGCGCGGTGTCGGTCAGGGCGGCGGCGTCATCGATTTTCTGTTGGTGCATCTTGTCGCGGGTCGAGGCGCTGCCCAGGTGGGTCAGGCCGGTGCCGCTGATCAGGCAGTGCGCCGGGTCTTCGTGGTCCAGCGGTGGCAGTACGCGGCACTCGGCGAGGGCCAGGGAATAACTTTCAGTACCGCTGTCCAGCCCGCGCGCCACAACCTCGGCGCTCAGGCTGCGCTGGTTGCGGATGGCGGCGAGGGCCAGTTCGCGCATGTGAGTGGTGTTGCGCACAACCTGGATCAGGTCGCCTTCGACCACGCCAACGTGGCGTTTGGCTTGTGCAGTCTCGAATTGGATCAGGCGCATGGAGGCTCCTGTTTGTTCTTGTGGAGGATCGTTTGACGGCCACTTTAATTTTCCCGGGCGATGCTGCCTAATGAGAGCTGTTTACCCCGTGATAACTTTTAGTGATCCCCTATGCTGCCTTCCTTGAGTTCCATGGCTTCACGCCTGCGCCTGCGCCAGTTGCGCCTGCTTATCAGCCTTGACGAGTTGGGCTCGATCCACAAGGCCGCCGAGGCCATGTCCATCACCCAGCCCGGCGCGACCAAAGCCCTCAACGAAATCGAATCGACCCTCGGTGCGGTGCTGTTCGAGCGCACCAGCAAGGGTCTGGAAGCCAATGACCTCGGGCGTTGTGTGGTGCGTTACGCACGCCTGATCAATACCGACCTGGCGCATTTGCGCGAAGAAATGCTCGGTATTCTTCAGGGCCATGGCGGGCGGTTGTCGGTCGGCACCATCATGGGCGCCGTGCCGATGATGGTGGAGAGCCTGGCGCAGTTGCGCGAGAGCCAGCCGGACCTGTCGGTGACCGTGGTCGAGGACACCAGCGACCGCCTGCTCAGCCTGCTCGACCAGGGCCGGCTGGACGTAGTGATTTGCCGGACCAGCGTCAGCCGGCGGCCGGATGCGTATGACAGCCGGGTCAAGCATCAGGAACAACTGGTGCTGGTGGCGAACCCGGCGCACCCGCTGGCTGGCAGCGAAACCTTGAACCTGACGCAACTGACGGATTCACGCTGGGTGGTGTTCCCGGTGAACATGCCCCTGCGCCTGACCCTGGAGCGTGAATTTCGACAGGCGGGGTTGAGCTTTCCGCAGTACCCGATCGAAACCTCGTCCACTTTCACCACCTTGTCGCTGTTGCGCCAGGACACGGGGTTGCTCGCGGTGATGCCGTGGGATGTGGCCAAGGTGGCGGTGGAGCACGGCATGCTGGTGAAGTTGCCGCTGCAGATGCTGTCGCGCAGCGAGCCGTATGAAGTGGTGACGCGGCGGGGCGTGGAGTTGAGCGGACCGGCGCAAGTGTTGGTCGGTATCTTGATGGAGTGATTACCTCATCGCGAGGGTGGCGACAGGTTCATCGCTGGCAAGCCCCCACAGTGTCCTTGTAATGCCTCGGACCTGAGGCAGCCAT
>NZ_QKVL01000033.1 GCF_003231275.1 Pseudomonas huaxiensis | reverse complement strand
CCCGGATTACCGGAATCTGATGACCAGCTATAACGCGCTGACTGCTGGCAAGTAAGAAAAATAGTTGGGGTCAATCGCGAGCAAGCTCGCTCCTACAGAGACGGTGATGATGAACCTGTAGGAGCGAGCTTGCTCGCGATGAGGCCCTGACGGGCCTCTTCACTGCTCGCCAGCCACCTCAGCCTCTATCTCCTTCGCCGCCTGCTCGTACGCTTCAACGAACTCCGGGCTCTGGATCCAGGCCGTGGCCGTATCCTGATCCGCCTCGTCCAGCCAGTCGCGATAGGCGCAGAGCACGCCGTAGATGTAGTCCGCCGCAGCATCCTCGCCGTAAGTGCTGACCACCATCGCGAGCAGCGAGTCCGCAAGGAATACGCGGCACATCCTGGTCAAACTGATTTCCTGAGCCTCGTTCATTTCCTCGAACAACTGGTCGTACAGACCGGCGCCCATGGCCGTCGCGAAGAGCTCATCGATGGAGGGCGGGGAGGAATCCTTGTTCTTCGAGATATTGTTGCGCGTCACTCTTTTTTCCTTGGCCTTGCTGGCCGCACGCTTGGCGCGTTTTTGCTGCTTGGCGTTCGAGGCCATCAGAAATTCCTCCTGTTCCGATCAGCCAAACTTCTTCTGCTTCGACACCATCTCCGACGCCGCCACATACGCATCCTGGAACTCATCGCTTTCCAGCCACGCCATGGCCGCTTCTTCCTCGGTGCCGTCCAGCCAGTTGCGATACGCGCAGAAGACTTTGCAGATGTAGTCGCTGGCGTCGTCTTCCTTATGGCCCTTGAGCACCAGGGTCAGCAGCGGGTCGACCATGAATACGGCGATCATCGCTTCCAGGCCGGTGTCCTGCGCCGCTTTCATTTTTTCGAACATGCCGGTGTAGCTGCCGGAGTCCATGGCCTTCTTGAACACCTGCTCGACGCTGGCGCTGGACCCCTCGCCGCCGCTCTTCACCGCCTGACCGCTGCGCACCATGCGGTTTTCGCGGGCTTTGCTGGCGGCGCGCTTGGCGCGTTTCTGTTGCTTGGTGTTAGAGGCCATCGGTGTTCCTTTGTGCGAAGTCAGTCAAATTCCGCGTATTGAATCGCAGTTGACCGGGAAACCCAAGCCACGAAGCAGTGTCACAGGCGGGTTATCGGACCAACACGAAGGGAATCCCGCATGAAAACCATCGTTGTGCTTAGCCTCGCTGCCGCCGTCTTGAGCGGCTGCGGCAACATTGCTGCGGTCAAATCCTTCAACACGCAGTTTGCTTCGCCTGCCAGTGGCGAGACGGCGCGCCTGCGGGTGATGTCCGACGGGATGGTGCGCGGGGTGCCCGGTTTGGAGTGTGTGGATTGGTACAGCCCGGGTGCGGGCGTGATCATCGTGCCGAACGAAACCTTCGCCCAGCGCAACAATGAAAAGCTCGGCATGCCTGCTGGCAAGCCGGTGCCGGCGGGGTGGGCCACCAGCGAGGTGCGGGTGGCCGCGGGCAAGCCGCTGACCCTGACCTTTCTCGATGGCGGCCGGGCGGTGAGTTATGACCAGAAGAGCACGTGCCTGGGCATGTTCACCTTCACCCCGCAGGCCGGCGCCGATTACGAGCTGGAGCTGCGTGGTTATCGCGGCTGCGGGGTGGACTTCACGCGGATCGATGGCGCTACGCCGGAGCCGGTGAAAGCCACCAAGGCCGAGTATTGCAGCGCCATCGCCAACTTCTGAGGCGTCAGCCCGGCAGCAGCAGCGAGCTGACCCGGCTTTGCAGTTGGGTGTCTTCTTCGTCGCGCAGGTCTTCTTCCTGCTCCCGCGAGGCACGGCCCACCAGCAGCGGATCGGGTTCGTGGGCGACGCGGAAGTCCTTGCCCGGATAGTCGAGGGCGTTGAGGAAGTGGCGGATGCAGTTGATGCGCGCGCGCTTCTTGTCGTCCGACTTGATCACGGTCCACGGCGCATCGGCGGTGTCGGTGTGGAAGAACATGGCTTCCTTGGCCGCCGTGTACTCGCCCCACTTGTCCAGCGACTTGATGTCGATGGGCGACAGTTTCCAGTGCTTGAGCGGGTCGTCGCGACGGGAAATGAAGCGGCGCAGTTGCTCCTCGCGGTTTACCGAGAACCAGTACTTGAACAGCAGGATGCCGCTGTTGCACAGCATGCGCTCCAGCTCCGGGGCCTGGCGCATGAATTCCAGGTACTGCAGCGGGGTGCAGAAATCCATGACCCGCTCGACGCCGGCGCGGTTGTACCAGGAGCGGTCGAAGAAGACCATTTCACCCGAGGTCGGCAGGTGCTGGATGTAGCGCTGGAAATACCACTGGCCCTTTTCCTGCTCGGAGGGTTTTTCCAGGGCGACGATCCGCGCACCGCGCGGGTTCAGGTGTTCCATGAAGCGCTTGATGGTCCCGCCCTTGCCCGCCGCATCGCGGCCTTCGAACAGGACGACGACGCGCTGGCCGGTTTCCCTGACCCAGTTCTGTACTTTCAGCAGCTCGATCTGCAGCGAGTGCTTGGCCTTGTCGTATTCGGCGCGGCGCATGCGCGTGCTGTACGGATAGGTGTGCGGGAGCCTGGCCGACGAACTGTCTTCACTGGTGCCGTGCGGGGCGGTAGCGACTTCGAGGGCGGCT
Organism: Pseudomonas huaxiensis; assembly: GCF_003231275.1. Taxonomy (GTDB): domain Bacteria; phylum Pseudomonadota; class Gammaproteobacteria; order Pseudomonadales; family Pseudomonadaceae; genus Aquipseudomonas; species Aquipseudomonas huaxiensis. Next base: position 67,335 of record NZ_QKVL01000033.1, on the reverse strand, counting down.
GGGGTGTCCGCAGCGATGTCGGTTTCGACGATCGGGGCGGGCTTGCGAGGGCGGCGATGCGGGCGAGAGGTGTTGGCTTTGTGTGGCGTGGTCTGATGCTGGCCTGCCCCGGATAACGGCTCTGGAAGCGGGAGGGCGGGGGATTCTTCACTCATGGGAGGGGCCTTCTGTTCCTTCGAATGTCCACCTGCCACCTTACATATTCCGGGTGATGGCATATTGATGTCGATCAATGCGCCAGCGGTTTGTAGCGTTTTCGCGTGCCGTGAGTGCGCGCTTTTTCGAGCACAAACAAAAAACCCCTGAATCTTTCGATTCAGGGGTTTTTACGTTGTCTTGGTGCCCAGAGACGGAGTCGAACCGCCGACACGAGGATTTTCAATCCTCTGCTCTACCGACTGAGCTATCTGGGCAACGGGGCGCATTAAAAGGCTTTTTCAGGATTGCGTCAACAAAATTTTGAAAAATTTATTCAATTAATACCGACGCTTACGTTTTACGGGGTCATTCGGCCGGTGGAACGTAGCCTTCGGCCTTTGCGTACTCCTCACCAGAGAAGAACTTGTCCATCTCGCCCTGGATGAACTTGCGGTCTTCGCCGTTCATCATGTTCAGGCGTTTCTCGTTGATGAGCAGGGTCTGGTGCTTCTGCCAGTCGGCCCAGGCCTTCTGCGAGATGTGCTCGTAGATGTCCAGGCCTTTCGGGCCCGGGTACGGTGGGCGCTCGAGGCCCGGCAATTCTTCTTGGTACTTGCGGCACATTACGGTGCGGGTCATGACGACTCTCCTGCAATCAATACGTCGGCCGCGCGTTTGAGCAGCTTCTTGACCGGGGCAGCGAGGCCCAGGCGCGGCGGGGTGGCGAGGTTATACCAGAGCCAGTCAGCCTCGGCCACGTGCGAGCCCTGTTGGCCGACGCGTACCAGCCACGGCTCGATGGCCAACTGGAAATGGCTGAAGGTGTGGGTCAGGCCGCTGAGTGCGTGGCGGGTTTCGATGTTGAGTTGGTGCTGGTCGGCCAAGTGTTCGAGGTCGTCCAGGTTGTCCAGCTCCGGCAAGCTCCACAAACCGCCCCACAGCCCGCTGGAGGGCCTTCGGTAAAGCAGGATGGCGCCCTCGTCGTTGGCGAGCATCGGCATCAGCGTGCGCTTTTGTGGCAGGGCCTTGCGCGGCTTGGGCAGCGGGTAGCGGATCTCCTGGCCGAGCATGTGCGCTTCGCAGCCACGCTCCAGCGGGCACAGCAGGCAACTGGGCTTGCTGCGGGTGCAGAGGGTGGCGCCGAGGTCCATCATCGCCTGGGTGTAGTGGTTGACCCGCGCGTGCGGGGTGAAGCGCTCAGCAGTGGCCCACAGCGCCTTGGCCACCTTCGGCTCGCCGGGATAACCCTCTTGTGCGGTGTAGCGGGCCAGCACGCGCTTGACGTTGCCGTCGAGGATCGGCGCGCGCAGGCCCATGCTGATGCTGGCGATGGCGCCGGCAGTGGACAGGCCGATGCCCGGCAGGTCGGTGAGTTTTTCCACGTCACGGGGGAATTCACCGCCGTACTGCTCGACAACGATCCGCGCGGTCTTTTGCAGGTTACGTGCGCGGGTGTAGTAGCCCAGCCCCGTCCACAAGTGCAGCACTTCGTCCTCGGGCGCCGCAGCCAGAGCCTGGACGTCCGGCAGGGCGTCCATGAAGCGGCTGAAGTAATTGAGCACGGTGCTGACCTGGGTCTGTTGCAACATGATCTCGGAGACCCACACCCGGTACGGGTTGATGCCCTGTTGCCAGGGCAGGTCGTGGCGACCATGGCGGTCGTACCAATCCAGCACGGCGCTGGAAAACTGCTCGGGGTTCATCGTTTGAACAGGCCTTTGAGTGCGTCTTTCAGCTCGGGACTGACCTTGTCGCCAAGCTTCTCGTCGAGTTTTTCATTGAGTTTTTCGTTGATGCGGTTGCCCAGCACCTGGCCGGCCAGCTTGCCGACGCCGTCCTTGTCCACGCGGCAGGCGCGGGCGCCCAGTTCCAGCGGACCACGGCAGCGCAGCGGGAATTCCAGGCCGGCGAAGCGTTCGTTGACCTGGCAGGCCGGGTCCGGCATGTCGCGTTTGTCGCCTTCGACGATGACGCCGATGCGGTAATCCATGCCCAGCACGCGCAGGTCGAGGTCGCCGTTGCCGTTGACGGTCAGGCCGGGGATGCGGATTTTCAGGTCCGGGTTGCTGGCCACGCCGTTGCGCAGTGTCAGGTTGCCTTTGAGCTCCTGGAATGGCGTGTCCTTGCCGCGTGGTTCGCCGCTCAGGGTCTTGCGATTGAGCGTGGCGATGCCCTGGCAGAGCTGCTGTTCAAGGTTGGCGTCGACCAGCACGCCGTTGTTGATGACGAAGCTGGCGTTGCCGTTGAGGGTTTCGATCAGACCCTTCTGGCTGTTGCCGCTGGCGGTCAGGTCGCTGTTGAGGCTGAGCAGGCCCTTGACCGGCGGGTTGTCGCCGTCGTGCTTGATGAAGTGTTCTACCGGCACGCGGTTGATCTTGCTGGTCAGGCCGATCTGCGGCACCTGTGGGCGCACGTCGAGGGTACCGTGGGTTTCGAAGTCGCCGTTGTAGAGGCCGCCTCGCAGGGTTTCGAGGGTGATCAGCCCGCCCTGGCCGTTGGCCTTGAGTTCAGCGTTCTGGATCGGCAGCTTGTTCAGGGTCAGCTCGCCGAAGTTCAGGCTGGCTTGCAGGTCCAGTTCGCGCAGGCGGTCCACCGGCAGCAGCTTGTCACTGCTCCAGGCCACCTGGGTCGGGGCGTCTGGCAGCGGCGTGGTGCCGGAGCCGGCGAGGGCGCTGACTTCGTTGCCCTTGACCTCGGCCTGGCGCGCGGCGGTGGCGCTGGTGGCCGCTTCGCTCTTGGCCAGCAGGTAGCGGTCGGCGTTGAACTTGTCGTTTTTCAACTGGATGCGCAGGGCCTTTTTGGCGAAGTCTTCCACGGCCAGGCGGCCGGTGAAGGTGCTGGCGTCGAGCTTCATTGCCAGGTCTTCCAGGGCCAGGTTGTTCTTGCTGCCTTGCAGGTGACCGACCAGTTCGAAGCTGGTCAGGGTGGTCGGGTCGTTCATTGCCGGCAGCTCGACGCCGACGCTGTCGAGGAACTTGCGCAGGTCGAGCTGGGCGATGGACAGGCCGCCGCTGATCTTCGGCTCTTTATCCAGCTCACGCACGCTCAGTTCTCCGAGGGCGCGGAGCTGGTTGGCGGAGAGTTTCAGGCCATTCCATTCGGCGACGTTGGCGGCCAGATCGGCAAGCAACTGGCCTTGTGCGGAGAACGTCACGCTCTTCTGTTGCAGCGGCTCACCAGACAGTTCGCCGGTGAGCTTCATGTCTTCGAACTGGTAGCGCTTGAGGGCGCGGTCGAAGCGCCCCTCGCCGGCGAGTTCGATGCGGGCGCGCAGTACCGGCTGGCCGGAACTGAGGAAGGCGGTCATTTTCAGCGGGATGTTGATCCCTTCATGAATGGCTTCGGTGCTCAACTGGATGCTTTCGGCGCTGAAGCTCTGGCCGCTGCGGGCGTCGCTGTACTGCACCCGGGCGTTGTTCACGGTAAGGCTGTCGATATCCAGTTTCACCGGACGTTCGCTGGCGACCGGCTTGCTCTCGGTCTGTGCCGTGGTGGCAGGTGCCGTTTCTGCCGTCGCGGCCGGGGCGTTGGCGGGCAGCGGCTTGCCGATATCTTCCCAGTTGCCGTGGCCGTTTTCGTCGCGGGCCAGGCTCAGGTTCAGCCCTTCCACACGCACATCACTCATCTGCACTTCACGGCGCAGCAGCGGCAGCACGCGCACCGACAGGCCGAGCATTTGCAGATCGGCGAACGGTTCGGTGGGCTTGTTCAGCGTGGCAATGCTCGCCTCGTGCAGCTCCAGGCCAAGCCAGGGGAACAGGCTCCAGCCGATGTCGCCATTGAGGGTCAGCTCGACATGAGCTTTGTCGCGAGCCAGTTGGCGGATCTCGTCTTTGTAGTCGTTGGGATCGAAGAGGTGGGTCAGGGCGAAACCGCCGGCCACCACGATCAGCAACAGCCCGAGAACCACCAGTCCCAGGATTTTGCCAAACGCTTTCATGGGCGAGTCCTTGTAGTCCGATGTCTGAAAATTCAGCCGCAGAGTATAGCCCTGTGACGTTGGCCGCCGCGATTGGTCTGCGGCGAGGGGATTTCGACGGCGCTTGTCGGTGAAAGTGTCAGTTGCGGTGAAAAACGCGATATCAGTTTGATAATTGTTAGCCAGCTAAATGCTACTCTTTTGCTGTTCCCGGGTCTTGCTGCGACGGATTGTCGCGACGAGGTCGGCTGCCCTCAAAACACGACTCGTTGCCTGCGTGCGCCAAAGTCGAGGGGTATCCGGTTCGGCCCGCGAGCCACACCTATCTACGAGGGCAATAATAATGAGCAGCATCACCGCGGGGGCCGTGGGCGGTACGCCCGGCTTCCTTTCCAAGGAGCGCATCGTCGCTCGACCTGGCTTCAATCGCTGGCTGGTTCCACCGGCCGCCCTGGCGATCCACCTCTGCATCGGCATGGCCTACGGCTTCTCGGTGTTCTGGCTGCCGCTGTCCAAGGCGATCGGCATCAGCACCCCGGTAGCCTGCGCGCCGGATATGAGCTTCTTTGCGCAGATGGTGTCTTCCACCTGCGACTGGCCGATCTCCATGCTCGGCTGGATCTACACCCTGTTCTTCATTTTCCTCGGCTGCTCGGCGGCGATCTGGGGCGGCTGGCTGGAACATGCCGGGCCGCGCAAGGCCGGTGTGGTATCGGCGCTGTGCTGGTGCGGCGGCCTGCTGATTTCCGCGTTCGGGGTGTACACCCACCAGATCTGGCTGATGTGGCTGGGCTCGGGGGTGATCGGCGGTATCGGCCTGGGGCTGGGCTACATCTCGCCGGTTTCGACCCTGATCAAGTGGTTCCCGGATAAACGCGGCATGGCCACCGGCATGGCGATCATGGGCTTCGGCGGCGGCGCCATGGTCGGCGCGCCGCTGGCTGCAGCCCTGATGAACCACTTCGCCAGCCCTGAAGGCGTTGGCGTCTGGCAGAGCTTCGTGGTGATGGCGGTGATCTACTTCATCTTCATGATCGGCGGCGCTTTGTCTTACCGCGTGCCGCCTACCGGCTGGAAACCGGAAGGCTGGGTCGCACCGGCGAAGAAAGCCAGCAACGCGATGATCACTCACCGCCACGTGCACGTCAGCGTGGCGTGGAAGACTCCGCAATTTGCGCTGATCTGGCTGGTGCTGTGCCTGAACGTATCGGCCGGTATCGGCATCCTCGGCATGGCTTCGCCGCTGTTGCAGGAAGTGTTCGCCGGCAAGCTGCTGGGCAACAACCTGACCTTCAGCGAACTGGACGCCACCCAACTGGGCCAGATTGCGGCGATCGCTGCCGGCTTCACCGGCTTGCTCAGCCTGTTCAACATCGGCGGGCGTTTCTTCTGGGCGTCGTTCTCCGACTACATCGGTCGCAAGAACACCTATTTCGCCTTCTTCGCGCTGGGCTTCGCCCTGTATTCGCTGGTGCCGAACATGGGCCACCTGGGCAACATCGCCCTGTTCGTGGCGGCGTTCTGCATCATCCTGTCGATGTACGGTGGTGGTTTCGCCACGGTGCCGGCGTACCTGGCCGACCTGTTCGGCACGCAAATGGTCGGCGCGATCCACGGCCGGTTGCTGACTGCCTGGGCGGCGGCGGGCGTGCTGGGGCCGGTGCTGGTCAACTACCTGCGCGAGTATCAGTTGAAGATCGGGGTGGAGCGGGCCGCGGCCTACGACATCACCCTGTACATCCTCGCTGGCCTGCTGGTGCTGGGTTTCCTCTGCAACGCGCTGGTGCGTCCGGTGGCGGACAAGTACTTCATGACCGACGCGCAACTGGCTGCCGAGCAGGCGCTGGGCCATGACAAGGGCGCTGACAACAGCACCGTCCTCGAATGGCATGCCTCGCCGGGCAGCAAGCCGCTGGTGATCGCGGCGTGGCTGGCGGTGGGGATTCCGCTGGCGTGGGGTGTGTGGGCGACCTTGCAGAAGACGGCTGTTCTGTTCCACTGATTGGGTTTTTGGGGCCCATCGCGAGCAAGCTCGCTCCTACGAAATGTCTCCCGTAGGAGCGAGCTTGCTCGCGATAGCTCGCAACGCGGGCCCCGAACACACCCACCGCATGTCATGTTCGTTTCAAGATGCGACGTTCTGGGCCTATAATGACCGCCTTTTTCGCCTAATGATTTTGCGGAGCTGGTGATGGTCGAACGTAAGGCATCCGTCGAGCGCGATACTCTGGAAACCCAGATCAAAGCCTCGATCAACCTGGATGGCACTGGCAAGGCCCGATTCGATATCGGCGTGCCTTTTCTCGAGCACATGCTGGATCAGATCGCCCGACACGGGTTGATCGACCTGGACATCGAGTGCAAGGGTGACCTGCATATCGACGATCACCATACCGTCGAGGACGTCGGTATCACTCTCGGCCAGGCCTTCAACCAGGCCATCGGTGACAAGAAAGGCATCCGTCGCTACGGTCACGCCTATGTCCCGCTGGACGAAGCGCTTTCGCGAGTGGTCATCGATTTCTCCGGCCGTCCAGGCCTGCAGATGCACGTGCCGTACACCCGCGCGAGCGTCGGCAACTTCGATGTGGACCTGTTCCAGGAGTTCTTCCAGGGCTTCGTCAACCACGCCAACGTCACCCTGCACATCGACAACCTGCGCGGGCACAACACCCACCACCAGATCGAAACCGTGTTCAAGGCTTTCGGCCGCGCGCTGCGCATGGCCGTCGAGCTGGATGACCGCATGGCCGGGCAAATGCCTTCCACCAAAGGTTGCCTGTAATGCAGACCGTCGCCGTAATCGACTATGGCATGGGCAACCTGCACTCGGTGTCCAAGGCCCTGGAGCACGTGGGCGCCGGTAAGGTACTGATCACCAGCGATGCCGCAGTGATTCGCGAAGCCGACCGGGTGGTGTTCCCCGGCGTGGGCGCGATGCGCGACTGCATGGCTGAGATCCGTCGCCTGGGCTTCGATGCTCTGGTCCGTGAAGTCAGCCAGGACCGTCCGTTCCTCGGCATCTGCGTCGGCATGCAGGCCCTGCTGGAGCACAGCGAAGAGAACGACGGTGTCGATGGCATCGGCCTGTTCCCCGGCAAAGTGCGCTTCTTCGGCAAAGACCTGCATGAAGACGGCGAGCATCTGAAAGTGCCGCACATGGGTTGGAACCAGGTCAGCCAAAGCGTCGACCACCCGCTCTGGCACGACATTCCCGATGAGGCACGTTTCTACTTCGTGCACAGCTACTACATCGAGTCGGGCAAGCCATCCCAGGTGGTCGGTCGCGGTCACTACGGTGTCGATTTCGCTGCCGCACTGGCTGAAGGCTCGCGCTTCGCCACCCAGTTCCACCCGGAGAAGAGCCATACCCATGGCCTGCAATTGCTGCAGAACTTCGCTGGCTGGGATGGGCGCTGGTAATGAGCCGCTCCAGTAACAAGGCACCCACGATCACCCTCACCCCCGAGCAGGAGCGTGAGGCGCTGAGCACCCTCAAGCGTTTTCTCGAAGACCGCTTCGAATTGCAATTGGGGTCGTTCGAGGTGGCCGAGGTGCTGGAGCTGTTCAGCAAGGAAATTGCGCCGCATTACTACAACAGGGCGATTTTCGATGTTCAGGCGCATCTCAAAGAGCGCTTCGAGAGCATCGAAAGCGACCTGTGGTCGTTGGAAAAAAGCTGAAAGCTGCAAGTTTCAAGCTGCAAGCCAACGCTGGATCGCCTACCGAATAAACGACGCGCATTGCTCGCAGCTTGTCGCTTGCAGCTTGCCGCTTGAATTGACGAAGGAAAGAGAATGCTGATTATCCCCGCTATCGATCTCAAGGACGGTGCTTGCGTACGTCTGCGCCAAGGCCGCATGGAAGATTCCACCGTTTTCTCCGACGACCCGGTGAGCATGGCCGCCAAATGGGTTGAAGGTGGCTGCCGCCGTCTGCATCTGGTCGATCTGAACGGTGCCTTCGAAGGCCAGCCGGTCAACGGCGAAGTGGTTACCGCCATTGCCAAGCGCTACCCGAACCTGCCGATCCAGATCGGCGGCGGTATCCGTTCGCTGGAAACCATCGAGCACTACGTCAAGGCCGGCGTCAGCTACGTGATCATCGGCACCAAGGCGGTCAAGCAGCCTGAGTTCGTTGCCGAAGCCTGCCGTGCCTTCCCGGGCAAGGTCATCGTCGGCCTGGACGCGAAAGACGGCTTCGTCGCCACCGACGGCTGGGCCGAAGTCAGCTCGGTGCAGGTCATTGACCTGGCCAAGCGTTTCGAAGCCGACGGCGTCTCCGCGATCGTCTACACCGATATCGCCAAGGACGGGATGATGCAGGGCTGCAATGTGCCCTTCACCAAGGCCCTGGCCGAAGCCACGAAGATCCCGGTGATCGCTTCCGGCGGCATCCACAACCTGGGCGACATCAAAGCCCTGCTCGACGCCAAGGCTCCGGGAATCATCGGTGCCATCACGGGCCGGGCGATCTACGAAGGCACCCTGGATGTCGCCGAGGCGCAAGCCTTCTGCGACACCTACTGATTAGCCCCAAGCTCCAAGCCGTAAGCTGCAAGTAAAAGCGCGACTGCGATCTGCTTTCTCTTGTGGCTTGAAGCTTGAAGCTTGCAGCTGAGGATTCTTTATGGCCCTGGCCAAACGCATCATCCCTTGCCTGGACGTGGACAACGGCCGGGTCGTGAAGGGCGTCAAGTTCGAGAACATCCGTGACGCTGGCGACCCGGTGGAAATCGCCCGTCGCTACGACGAGCAGGGTGCCGACGAAATCACCTTCCTCGACATCACCGCCAGCGTCGATGGCCGTGACACCACGCTGCATACCGTCGAGCGCATGGCCAGCCAGGTGTTCATCCCGCTGACCGTGGGCGGTGGCGTGCGCACCGTGCAGGACATCCGTAACCTGCTCAACGCCGGCGCCGACAAGGTGTCGATCAACACTGCGGCGGTGTTCAACCCGGAGTTCGTTGGCGAAGCGGCAGCGCATTTCGGTTCGCAGTGCATCGTCGTGGCGATCGACGCCAAGAAGGTTTCCGGGCCGGGCGAAGCGCCGCGCTGGGAGATCTTCACTCACGGCGGCCGCAAGCCTACCGGGCTGGACGCGGTGGAATGGGCGAAGAAGATGGAAGGCCTGGGCGCTGGTGAAATTTTGCTCACCAGCATGGACCAGGACGGCATGAAGAGCGGCTTCGACCTCGGCGTCACCCGGGCCATCAGCGACGCGCTGGGTATCCCGGTGATCGCATCCGGTGGCGTGGGCAACCTGCGGCACCTGGCCGACGGCATCCTTGAAGGTCATGCCAGCGCGGTGCTGGCGGCGAGCATCTTCCACTTCGGCGAGTACACCGTGCCAGAGGCCAAGGCTTACATGGCGCAGCGCGGGATTGTTGTTCGCTGATTCAGGACCGCGTTGAGGCTTTATCGCTGGCAAGCCAGCTCCCACAGGATCGGCATGTACCGGACATTGTGGGAGCTGGCTTGCCAGCGATGAGGCCCTCAGCAGCCCCCAAATCTCCAGGCCTCTCGAATGCTCACTCGACTCCTGTTCCTCCTCTCCCTCGCAACCCCAGCCCAGGCCACCGAACCCCTGGTCCTGCTCACCGAAAACTTCCCGCCTTACAACATGTCCACCGACGGCAAGAGCTTCGCGCGCGAGCCGGAAATCCAGGGCATTGCTGCCGATCTGGTGCGGGAGATGTTCCGTCGCGCCGAAGTCCCCTACAGCATGACCCTGCGCTTCCCCTGGACGCGGGTGTATCAGCAGGCCAGGGACATCCCGAACCACGGCGTTTTCGTCATGGCCCGCCAGCCGGACCGCGAGAACCTGTTCAAGTGGGTCGGCCCGTTGGGCCCGGATGACTGGGTGCTATTGGCGAGCCAGGGCAGCAAGATCCAGCTGGATAACCTGCAACAGGCCAAAGGCTTGCGCATCGGCGCCTACAAGGGCGATGCCATTGCCGAAAGCCTGGCCAGGAGCGGCCTGAAGCCGGTGCTGGTCCTGCGCGATCAGGACAACGCCCGTAAGCTTTCCAGCGGCGAAATCGATCTCTGGGCCACCGGCGACCCTGCTGGCCGCTACCTCGCCCGGCAGATCGGTATGACCGCATTCAAGACGGTGCTGCGCTTCAACGGCACCCAGTTGTACCTGGCGCTGAACAAGCAGGTGCCGGATGAGGTGGTGAAAAAACTTCAGGACAGCCTGGAGCAGATGCGCGAAGAAGGCTTCGTCGAGGCCACCTTCGCCCGCTACCTGTAAACCCCGCCCTTGCCGTGCGCCGGCATGGCGCGGTTGCTGCGCAGGGCGATCATCTGGCGCAGCTCGATCAGCTCCACACCCTGGGCCTTGAGCCGCGGCAACTCACGCTCCAGCACCTCAAGCGTCTGTGGATAAGGGTGGCCGATTACCACGGCGGTGCCCTGCCGGCGTGCCAGTTCCACCGCCAGGCGTAACTGCCCGGTGATGGCTTCGGTGGTGCGTACATCATCCAGGAACACATCCCGCGACACGCTGGCCAACCCCTGCGTCTGCGCCTTGGCCGCCGCCACGGTGGCGGCGCTGGTGCGGCTGTCGACGAAGAACAGATCGCGGCGTTGCAACTCGCCCATCAACCAGGCCATGGCTTCAGGTTGCGCGGTCATGCGGCTGCCCATGTGGTTGTTGAGACCCGCGGCGTAAGGCACCCGCAGCAGGGCGGCGTTCAGGCGTTTTTCCAGTTCTGGCATGGGCGTGCCCGGATGCCAGGCGTAAGGGCCGGTCGCCGGGTCCATGGGCATGTGCAGAATCACCGTGCGTCCGGCGTGGTGGGCCTGGCGGGCGAAGTCGGTGGCGTGGGGTGTGTCCGGCATGATCGCCATGGTGACGGGGCCGGGGAGGGCGAGGGTGCGGGCGTCGCGGTCGGGGCTCTGGCCAAGGTCATCGATGATGACGCTCAGGTATGCCCGCTGCGGCTGGACCGGCGCCGCAAGGGCGGCGCCGGTCAGCAGGCAGAGCAGGGTGAAGAGGAGCGTGCGCATCACTTGTCGCGGGTGATGCTCAGGCCCTTGAGCAGGCTGAGGGCCTGGCTGAGCTGGTAGTCATCGTCCTGCGGACGTGCCTTCTTGCCCGTCTTGCCGGTGGCCTTGCTGGTCGAAGGCCGGTCGGCGCCGCCGTTGCCGTTGCCGAGGTGGCCCTGCAGGTCGGCTTCCTTGAAGTTTTCGGTGTCCTGCTCGCTGGTGATCTTCGCCTGGCGCACTTCGATGTCCGGGACAATGCCCTGGGCCTGGATCGAGCGGCCGTTGGGCGTGTAGTACAGCGCGGTGGTGATCTTCAGCGCGCGGTCGTTGTTCAGCGGCAGCACGGTTTGCACAGAGCCCTTGCCGAAGCTGTCGGTGCCCATCAGCACGCCGCGTTTCTGGTCTTGCAGGGCGCCGGCGACAATCTCCGAAGCCGAGGCGCTGCCGCCGTTGATCAGCACCACCAGCGGCACGCCTTCGCTGGCGTCGGCCGGGTCGGCGGAGAAGCGCAGCTCGGAGTTGGCGATGCGGCCCTTGGTGTAGACGATCAGGCCCTTGGTCAGGAAGTGGTCGGCCACTTCGACCGCCGATTGCAGGACTCCGCCCGGGTTGTTGCGCAGGTCGAGGACCACGCCGCTGAGCTTCTTGCCGTTGTCCTTGCGCAGCTTGGCCAGGGCCTTGCCGACTTCCTCGCCGCTCTTGACCTGGAACTGGGTGATGCGGATGTAGCCGTAGCCGTCTTCGAGCAGCTGGCTCTTGACGCTCTTGACCTGGATGACCGCGCGGGCAATGGTCACGTCGAATGGCGTGCCGCCGTCGCGGACCAGGGTCAGGGTGATCTTCTCGCCGATCTTACCGCGCATCTTGTCGACGGCTTCGGTCATGGTCTGGCCGCGGGTCGGCTGGCCGTTGATCTTGACGATCAGGTCGCCGGCTTCGATACCGGCGCGGGAGGCCGGGGTGTCGTCGATGGGCGAGACCACCTTGACGAAGCCGTCTTCCATGCCGACTTCGATGCCGAGGCCGCCGAATTCGCCGCTGGTGCTTTCCTGCAGTTCCTGGAAGTCTTCCGGGCCGAGGTAGGCGGAGTGCGGATCAAGGTTGCTGAGCATGCCCTTGATGGCATTTTCCAGCAGGGTCTTGTCATCCACCGGTTCGACATAGGCCGCCTTGATGCGGTCCAGGACCTCGGCGAAGGTGCGCAGCTCGTCCAGTGGCAGCGGAGCCTTGGCGGTGACCGTCGTCGGTGCGACCGCCGCCGGCTTGGCGGGCTCGGCCGCGAAGGCCAGGGACGCGCCACTGATCAGGGCAACGGCCAGGGCCAGCGAGGTAAGGCGAGGCGAATGCAGCATGTCGAACGAACTCCTGATCCTGTGTGTGCCCCGTATGGAGCATCGCGTCAGCCGCCAGGCGGCCAGCGCGTGAAATAGAGAGGCGAGACCTATCCCTGGCCACGACACCATTGCGTCGGGTCGGTCGGCCGACCCTGCTGGCGGATGGCGAAGTACAACGCCGGGGTGCTCTGGCCACCGCTGTTGCCAACGGTGGAGATCGCCTCGCCGGCCTTGACGATGTCGCCGGCATCCTTGAGCAAGGTCTGGTTGTGACCGTACAGACTGAGGTAACCGTTACCGTGGTCGAGAATGACCAGAAGTCCGGCCCCGCGCAACCAGTCGGCGAACACCACGCGCCCGCCGTGCACTGCATGAACCTGGCTACCGGCCGATGCACTGATCATCACGCCGTCCCACTTGGCCCGGGCATCATCGCCCCGGGTTTCGCCGAAACGCGCCAACAGTCGACCATTGACCGGCCAGGGAAGTTTGCCCTGTGCCGCAGAAAAAGCCCCGCCGTACACCGCGCCGTCGCTGGAAACCAGCGGGCCAGGCGTGCTTTTCGGTTTTTTCGGGGTGTCATCCTTGCTGTCGCTGGCGGCCAGGGCGGCCTCCTGCTGGCGCTTCTTCTCGGCTTCCTGGGCGGCCAGCAGCGCGCGCTGGCGGGCTTCCTCGGCTTCGCGGGCCTGGCGGGCGAGGGTTTCTTCGATGGTCTTGAGCACGCGGCCCAGCTCGGCCTGGTCTTGCTGGCGGGCGGCGAGCTTCTGGTCGTTGTCTTTCAGGGTGCCGTTGAGCCTGGCGAGGATTTCCTGGCGTTCGGCGCGGGTCTTTTCCAGATCCTGGCGCTGGGCATCGAGGGTGCCTTGCTGGACCAGCAACTGCGCCTGCTGGTGGGCGATGTCCTTCTCGACATTGGCCAGTTGGCGCAGGGTTTCGTTGAAGGCACGCAATTGCGCCAGGCGGGCCTGGCTCAGGTAGTCGTAATAGGTCAGGGTGCGGGCGAATTTTTCCGGATTCTGCTGGTTGAGCAGCAGCTTCAGGTATTCCTCGCGGCCGTTGTTCTGGTAGGCGGAGCGGGCCTGAATAGCGATCAGGCGTTGTTGTTCAGTGCGGGCGGACTGGAGGTTTTTCTTTTCAGTGTCGAGGCGCTCCAGTTCGCCCTCGGTCTTTTTTAGTTCTTTTTGCAGGTCCTCCACCTGCTTCTCCAGCTTGCCGATGTCGGTTTCGGTGCCGCGCAGGTCTTTCTGCACGCCGGATTTCTCCTCCTGCAGTTGCCCGAGCTTTTTCTTCAGCTCGGTGATGTCCTGGCGCGTGGCGTCCAGTTGCTGCTGGGTTTGCGCGCGCTCGTCGGCGAAGGCCGGGCCGAGCAGGCAGGTCAAGGCGATAAGGATCAGGGCGCGAAGCATGGAATGGCGATAACCAGGGGATGGAGACTGGCCTAGTATGCCCGCCGTTGACGCCAAAAAAAACGCCCCGAAGCAACTGCTTTGGGGCGTTGGTCTGGAATTCCGGTGATCTTGGGGCTGCTTCGTCAGCAAGCTCGCTCCCACGAGGCCCTGTGGGAGCGAGCTTGCTCGCGAAGGCCTGCGAAGCAGGCCCTCAGGTTCAGGCTTTGACGAGAATCGTGGTGCCGGTCATTTCCTTCGGAATTTCCAGCCCCATCAGCGTCAGCATGGTCGGCGCCACGTCCGCCAGCACGCCGCCTTCGCGGACCTTCAAGTCACGCTTGCCGTAATAGATGAACGGCACCGGCTCGGTGGTGTGGGCGGTGTGCGCCTGGCCGGTGCACTCGTCTTCCATCTGCTCGACGTTGCCGTGGTCGGCGGTGATCAGGGCTTCGCCACCGACCTTGTCCAGCGCCTCGACAATGCGACCGACGCAGCCGTCCAGTGCTTCGACGGCCTTGACTGCGGCGTCGAAAACGCCGGTGTGGCCGACCATGTCGCCGTTGGCGTAGTTGACCACGATCACGTCATAGCGCTGCTGCTCGATGGCCTCGACGATGCGGTCGGTGACTTCCGGCGCGCTCATTTCCGGCTGCAGGTCATAGGTAGCGACCTTCGGCGACGGGATCAGGATGCGTTCTTCGCCTTCGAACGGCTCTTCGCGACCGCCGGAGAAGAAGAAGGTGACGTGTGCGTATTTCTCGGTTTCAGCGATGCGCAGTTGGGTCTTGCCGTTCTTCGCCAGGTATTCGCCCAGCACGTTTTCCAGGCTGCTCGGCGCGAAGGCGGCAGGCGCGGCGATTTTCGCCGAGTACTGGGTCAGGCCGATGTAGGCGGCCATTTTCGGCAGGCGGGCCCGTGGGAATTCGTTGAATTCGGTTTCGACGAACGCGCGGGAAAGCTCGCGGGCGCGGTCGGCGCGGAAGTTCATGAAGATCACGGCGTCGCCGTCTTCGACCTTCACGGCGTCGCCGATGCGGGTGGCTTTGACGAACTCGTCGCTCTCGCCGCGGGCGTAGGCCGCTTCCAGACCGGCAACGGCGCTGTCGGCGCTGTACTCGGCGGCGCTGTCGACGATCAGGTTGTAAGCGGCGCTGACACGGTCCCAGCGGTTGTCGCGGTCCATGGCGAAGTAGCGGCCGATCAGGCTGGCGATGCGGCCCTTGCCCTGCTTGGCGAAGGCGGCGTCAAGCAGCTCGATGGAGGATTGCGCGCTTTTTGGCGGGGTGTCGCGGCCGTCGAGGAAGGCATGCAGGTAGATACGCTCGGCACCGCGCTGGGCGGCCAGTTCGGCCATGGCGACCAGATGATCCTGATGACTGTGGACGCCGCCGTCGGAAAGCAGGCCGAGGATGTGCACGGCCTTGCCGGCACCGACCGCCTTGTCCACTGCGCCGGTGAGCACGGCATTGCTGAAGAACTCGCCATCGCGAATAGCCTTGGTCACCCGCGTGAAGTCCTGGTACACGACCCGGCCGGCGCCGAGGTTCATGTGGCCGACTTCGGAGTTGCCCATCTGTCCGTCGGGCAGCCCGACATCCATGCCGGAGCCGGAGATCAAGCCATGCGGCTGGTTGGCGCGCAGGCGATCGTAGACGGGTGTGTTGGCGGCAAAGATGGCGTTGTACTCGGGGCTTTCGCTGTGACCGAAACCATCCAGGATGATCAGGACCAAAGGCTTGGGCGTGCTCGTCATCAAAATCTACTCACGGTTGTAGATGAGAAAGACCCGCATTTTAGGGCAAATTGGCCAGCCTTGACGAATTCCGCGCATTGGCGTCCCGACGGACAGTACCGGGAAGGTGAGAATTGCTGTCGACAACAGGGGCAAGCAGGCTTTGGCGGCCCATGGCTGCTGTGTATACTGGCCGACATTTTTAACGGCCCGGAACACCCTCCCAATGGTTGCTCACCTGATTGAATTCGCAACAAATCACTATCTGCTGGTTGCCATCTTCGCCGTTCTGCTGGTTTTGCTGATCGTCACCGAAGCACGCAAGGGCGGCCGCAGCCTGAGCAATGGCGAACTGACCGCACTGGTCAATGGCGACAAGGGCCTGGTGATCGACATCCGTTCGACCAAGGAATATTCCGCAGGTCACATCGTCGGCGCCGTGAACATCCCGCAGGACAAGTTCGCCGCACGCATCGGCGAGCTGGAAAAGCACAAGGCGAACAAGACCCTGATCGTGGTCGACAACATGGGCCAGCACGCCGGCGCCGTCTGCCGCGACCTGCTCAAGGCCGGCTTCACCGCCGCCAAGTTGTCCGGTGGTGTGTCGGGCTGGAAAGCTGACAACCTGCCGCTGGTGAAGTGACATGACCCAGGTCACCGTCTACTCCAGCGATTACTGCCCTTATTGCAGCCGCGCCAAGCACTTGCTGGCGAGCAAAGGGGTGGACTTCGAAGAAATCAAGGTCGACGGCAAGCCTCAGGTACGCGCGCAAATGGCCCAGAAAGCCGGCCGTACCTCAGTGCCGCAGATCTGGATCGGCGGCACCCATGTCGGTGGTTGTGATGACCTCTATGCGCTGGAGCGCGCCGGCAAGCTGGATGCCCTGCTCAACGCTTGAATCCAAAACCCTCTAAAGACCCTGCAAAGAAGGATCTGCCATGACTGAGCAACAGACCAACGGCGCCTCGGCTGCCGACGATAGCGCACCACAATTCTCCCTGCAGCGCATCTACGTGCGTGACCTGTCGTTCGAAGCGCCGAAAAGCCCGGCGATCTTCCGTCAGCAGTGGGAGCCGAGCGTTGCCCTGGACCTGAACACCAAGCAGAAAGGTCTGGAAGGCGACTTCCACGAAGTCGTGCTGACCCTGTCGGTTACCGTGAAGAACGGCGACGAAGTTGCCTTCATCGCTGAAGTGCAGCAGGCCGGTATCTTCCTGATCAAGAACCTCGACGGTGCGTCCTTGAGCCACACCCTCGGCGCGTTCTGCCCGAACATCCTGTTCCCGTACGCTCGCGAAGCGCTGGACAGCCTGGTGACCCGTGGTTCGTTCCCGGCGCTGATGCTGTCCCCGGTGAACTTCGACGCCCTGTACGCGCAAGAAATGCAGCGCATGCAGGAAGCTGGCGAGGCGCCTTCGCTGCAATAAGCGATGGTCTTGCTGGAATGAAAAAGCGCCTCTGAAGGCGCTTTTTTGTTTTGAGGCCAGGGCGGGGCTTCGCGCCGAACCGTCGCGATCAGACGAAACCTTGCTGCCGCCAGGCCTCGTAAACAGCCACGGCGACCGTATTGGACAGATTCAAGCTCCGGCACCCCGGTCGCATCGGCAGCCGCAGGCGCTGGCCGCTTTCCAGCGCATCCAGCACCTCCGCCGGCAGACCGCGGCTCTCCGGCCCGAACAGGAACGCATCGCCCGGCTCGAAGGCGACTTCATGAAACGGCTGCGAACCCTTGGTGGTGAACGCAAACACACGCGGCTGGCCAAGGCTTTCCAGGCACGACGCCAGGTCGCTGTGGCGCTTGAGGGTGGCGTATTCGTGGTAATCCAGGCCGGCGCGCCGTAACCGCTTGTCGTCCAGTTCGAAGCCCAGTGGCTCGATCAGGTGCAGGTCGCAGCCGCTGTTGGCGCAGAGCCTGATAATGTTGCCGGTATTCGGCGGAATTTCTGGTTGAAAAAGGATCACGTGAAACATGCACGGCTCCGAGTTTAAAGATGACGCGCATTCTACTCCTGACGAACCGGACCCGCGTTCGAAATCCTGGCCGCGGGTGCTGTTTTCCCTGGCGCTGTTCGGAATGCTGGTGGGCCTGATGATCGGTCGCCTGACCGCGCCCGAACCACGGGTGCTGGAGCGCGTGGAGATCGTCGCCGGCGGGCTGGACCTGTGGTTCAACGAAGAACCCAAGCTGCACGGCGAGATAGTCGAGGGCACGGTAGCGGTGTTGTTCGAAGCGGAAGGGAAGAGCCAGAAGGGCCAGTTGACCTACGACGGTAAGCCGGTGAGCTGGCGGATACGCAAGAGTGATCAGGGGCTGCTGTTGAGTCTGGTGGCGGCCCGTCCACTGCAGGCCCGCTGGGCGGGTGAGTCAGTGGAGGACCGCTGGCGAGTGCAGGTGAGACTGCACGAATAAAAGAGGGGAATCCCCGGCCTGCCTGTACCAAGGTCCCCAAAACTGGAGATGTCTGTATTAATGCAGGCACCGTGCCAACTTCTCGAAACCCTTTGATCGCAAGGGTTTCAGAACATTTTCATGGGTGTGGCGGGTGATTCGCGGGGTTTTTTGCCTTGAGGCGGTGCGTCGCAGGCTATTTCGGTTCATCAATGGGGCATTCGTGCCTTCACCCGGCTGAAACGACTGCGGGGCAGGCCCTCGTCACAGAAACTCTGTGGGAGGTGCCTGCCCCGCGTCATGTTCAGCGGCGAATCAGGATTCTTCGTCGTCCCCGTCATCCGCGCCATCGACCTTCATGCCCAGCTCCTTGATCTTCCGGGTCAGGGTGTTGCGACCCCAGCCCAGCAGCAAGGCGGCATCGCGACGGCGACCCGCGGTGTGCTTGAGGGCCGTCTCGATCATGATCCGCTCGAAGCTCGGCACGGCGCTGTCGAGCAGGCTCGACTGGCCACGGGACAACGCCTGGTCGGCCCATTGGCGCAGCGCCTGTTCCCAGTTGGTCACCGGCACCGCGTCCTGCGGCAGGCTCAGCAGTTCCGGTGGCAGGTCACCGATGTGCACTTCACGGCCGGAGGCCATGACGGTGATCCAGCGGCAGGTGTTCTCCAGTTGCCGCACGTTGCCGGGCCACGGCAGGTTGCGGATGAATTCCTCGGTCTCGGCCTTGAGCAGTTTGGGCTCGACTGACAGCTCCTGAGCCGCGCGGCCCAGGAAGTGGCGGGCCAGGGTCGGGATGTCTTCGCGACGGTCGGCCAGGCGCGGGATATGGATGCGGATCACGTTCAGGCGGTGGAACAAGTCTTCGCGGAACTTGCCGGCCTGGACCAGGGTTTCCAGGTTCTGGTGGGTCGCGGCGATGATGCGCACATCGACCTTGACCGGCACGTGACCGCCGACCCTGTAGAACTCGCCATCAGCCAGCACCCGCAGCAGGCGGGTCTGGGTGTCGGCGGGCATGTCACCGATTTCGTCGAGAAACAGGGTGCCGCCGTCGGCTTGTTCGAAGCGACCGCGGCGCAGGTTGGCGGCGCCGGTGAAGGCGCCTTTTTCATGGCCGAACAGCTCCGACTCCATCAGGTCTTTCGGAATCGCCGCCATGTTCAGGGCAATGAATGGCGCTGCCGCGCGCGGGCTGTGACGGTGCAGGGCGTGGGCTACCAGCTCTTTGCCGGTCCCGGACTCGCCGTTGATCAACACGGTGATGTTGGAATGGCTCAGGCGCCCGATAGCGCGGAACACCTCCTGCATCGCCGGCGCTTCGCCGATGATTTCCGGGGTGCGGGTCAAGGTCGGTGCCACGTCGCCGCCCTGTTGCTCCTGGGCATGCTGGTTCGCGCGCTTGACCAGCGAGACGGCTTCGTCGACGTCGAACGGCTTGGGCAGGTACTCGAAGGCACCGCCCTGATACGAAGCAACCGCGCTGTCCAGGTCGGAGTGCGCGGTCATGATGATCACCGGGAGCCGCGGGTGTTGCTCGCGAATCTGTGCCAGCAGGTCGAGGCCGCTGGCACCCGGCATGCGGATATCGGAAATGATCACATCCGGCTGCTGGCGGGCCAGGCGGCTCATGACGCCATCGGCACTGTCGAAGCTTTGGGTGGTCATGCCTTCCTGTTGCAAGGCTTTTTCCAGGACCCAGCGGATGGAACGGTCGTCATCGACGATCCAGACAGTTTCACTACGGCTCATGAGGAAGCGGCTCCTTGTTCCAGTGGCAGGAAGATCGAGAAGGTGGTGTGGCCCGGATGGCTGTCACATTCGATCAGGCCCTGGTGCTGGCTGATGATGTTCTGGGTGATGGCCAGGCCCAGCCCGGTGCCGTCCGGGCGGCCGCTGACCATGGGATAGAAGAGGGTGTCCTGGAGTTCCGCGGGGATGCCGGGGCCGTTGTCGATGATTTCGATCTTGGCCACCAGGCGATGGCGGATATGGCCGATGGTGAACTGGCGCATGGCGCGGCTGCGCAGGGTGATGCGGCCCAGGCGCAGTTCGTTCTGCGCGCTGATGGCCTGCATGGCGTTGCGCACGATGTTG
The DNA here is from genome assembly GCF_003231275.1 of Pseudomonas huaxiensis. Taxonomy (GTDB): domain Bacteria; phylum Pseudomonadota; class Gammaproteobacteria; order Pseudomonadales; family Pseudomonadaceae; genus Aquipseudomonas; species Aquipseudomonas huaxiensis. Next base: position 47,342 of record NZ_QKVL01000033.1, on the reverse strand, counting down.
AGCACGGCCTGGATCATCTGTTCGCGGTCGATCAGGACGTCCGGCAGGCTCGGGTCGTAGTCGCGCACCAAGGTGATGCCGCCCTGGGTTTCGGCCTCGACCAGGCTGCAGACCCGTTCAAGCACTTCGTGGACGTTGGTCAGCGCGAGCATCGGCAGCTTGTTCGAGCCGAGCATGCGGTCCACCAGGTTCCGCAGGCGGTCGGCTTCTTCGATGATGACGTTGGTGTAGTCCTTCAGTCCTTCGTCGGGCAGCTCGCGGGCCAGCAACTGTGCCGCGCCGCGGATGCCGCCCAAGGGGTTCTTGATCTCGTGGGCCATGCCGCGCACGAGCATCTTGGTGGTTTCCTGCTTGGACAGTTGCGCTTCTTCCTTGGTGATGCGCAGCAAGCGGTCGCGCGGATGCACTTCGAGCAGCAGCAGGGTACGGCCACCGTTGAGGATCGGCGTGACGGCGTAGTCGACGGTCAGGCTCTGGCCGGTCAGCGAGGTGAGCATGGCTTCGCGTTTGGTGAACGGATGCGCGTGCTCTACCGCCTGGCGCAGGGAGTGCAGTGCTTCGGTCGATTCGGTGAACAGTTCGCTGATGAACTGGCCGTGGCTGCGCTGGCCGCTGATGGCAAGGAGCATTTCCGCCGCCGGATTCATGTACTCAAGGCGCAGTTCGGCGTTGAGCAGGATGGTGGCGGTGGTCAGGTTGTCCAGTAGTAATCGGTGCAGTGCATCGCTGATGGTCATGTGGCGTCTTTGACCTCTTTTGGCACATTTCGGGCCTGGTGCTAGCCAGGGGTGCGGGCGCTGGTATTCCGCTGATGCGAGGAAAATGCAAAAAGCAAACCAAGGCTCCGAAAAGAAGCGGAATACCCGGAGAATCACCTGAATCTGCCCGAAAAAGGCCAACAAACGCCTAGGCTTGAAGAATTTATGACCCAAATTGGTGTGAGATGCTCAGGTGCATGCGATTGCATGCACCAATATAGAGCATGTGCGGAATCCCGGTCAGGCGTTACACAGATGGGCGCTGGCGCGAATCAAGGCAAGGTTGCGTTGCGGGCTGAGTTTGCGTTGCTCAATGAGCCTGGACGTCATTCGCGCGCAATGCACGGGCCGTTCGCGGTCCAGAGCGGCAAGTTTTTCCAGTAACTCGTCTTGCAGGGCATCCAGGCGGGGGCGTATCTGCGTGGCGAGGTGCATGCGCGGTATGGGCGGAGCGCCACCGTCGGCGAGCCAGCGCGCCAGTACGCTGTATTGAAGCAGCTTGTTGGCTTCGATCTGGTCATCGAAAAAACCATCGGCCCGTTGCTCGCTCAATCCGAACTGCGCCGCTCTGGTGCGCGCATTGACGATCACTTGGCGCTCGCGGGCAGTGGCTTGTACCGGTTGGCCTTTGTCCCATTTGTTCAGGGCGACTGCTTCGGCGAGGTCGAGGCGTTGTTCGATGCCGTCGAGCAGCGATACCAGCGCTTCGGTTCCGGGTTCCTGGAACTGTTCTCTCGAGTCGGCGGCCTGACTCAGCGGCATTCCCTCGCTGCCTGCGTAGAACACCATCAGTTCGGCGGGCTGACTGCCGGTCTTGCCGCGGTGCACGCCGTCGACGATTTCCGCCAGCGCATCACCCGCTTTCAAGCGTAATGATTGCCCGCCGCCTGGCTTTTCGACCAGCAGTTCGCCCGATATCAGGTAGCCGGCATTGGGGATGGGGTGGCGGTGCCAGTCGAGGGTGGTGTGTGCTGGAATGCGGATTTTCAGCAGGGTCAGTTCGGGCTGACCGTCGGGGTAGCGTGTGTACGGTGAGCCGTCCCAGGCCTGCGTGGTACGCAGCAGTACCCGGGAGTCAATGCCGGCGTGGGGGGTTGGAGCTGCACAGGCGACGAGAGGGGTGAGCAACAAAAGTAACGCAGGTAAACGCATCATGCGGGCCTCGATCAAGGGCGAGACAGCATGGGTGAGGTGTTGCGGCGGGGGGATCAGAGCAGGCTTATTCTGGTGTATGAAATGGAGCTTTCTGGATGAAGGTTGTTACTCATTTGTACTGACGCCCCGCTCAGGCCCGAAGCGTATCGCCCCGGACGGAGCAAAAAAAATGCCCCGGCAAGCCGGGGCATTTTTTGAGGTGAGCGCTACGGGCAGCATTCTCATGCTGCCCGTGGTCACGCTGGAATCAGCAGCTGTAGTACAGCTCGTATTCCAGTGGGTGTACGAAGGTGCGAACCTTGATTTCTTCTTCGGATTTCAGAGCGATGTAGGCATCGATGAAGTCGTCGGAGAACACGCCGCCCTTGGTCAGGAACGCGCGGCCCTTGTCCAGCTCTTCCAGGGCTTCTTTCAGGCTGCCACAAACCTGTGGAATTTCCTTGGCCTCTTCAGGCGGCAGGTCATACAGGTTCTTGTCGGCGGCATCGCCAGGGTGGATCTTGTTCTGGATACCGTCCAGGCCGGCCATCAGCAGTGCTGCGAAGGCCAGGTACGGGTTGGCAGCCGGATCCGGGAAGCGCGCTTCGATACGGCGGGCTTTCGGGCTGGAAACGTAAGGAATACGGATCGAGGCGGAACGGTTACGTGCCGAGTAGGCCAGCATTACCGGAGCTTCGAAGCCTGGAACCAGACGCTTGTAGGAGTTGGTCGAAGGGTTGGTGAAACCGTTCAGAGCCTTACCGTGCTTGATGATGCCGCCGATGAAGTACAGAGCGGTGTCGGACAGGCCGGCATAGCCTTCGCCAGCGAAGGTGTTCTTGCCGTCTTTCCAGATCGACATGTGAACGTGCATGCCCGAACCGTTGTCGCCGTACAGAGGCTTCGGCATGAAGGTCGCGGTGCGGCCGTAGGCATCGGCAACGTTGTGCACGACGTACTTCAGGGTTTGAACTTCGTCGGCTTTCTTCACCAGGGTGTTGAACTTGACGCCGATTTCGTTCTGGCCGGCAGTCGCCACTTCGTGGTGGTGAACTTCGACGGTCTGACCCATTTCTTCCAGTGCGTTGCACATGGCAGTACGGATTTCGTGGTCATGGTCGAACGGCGGAACAGGGAAGTAGCCGCCTTTGACGCCTGGACGGTGGCCTTTGTTGCCGCCTTCGACGTCCTGGTCGGACATCCAGGAACCTTGCTCGGAGAAGATCTTGAACATCGAGCCGGAGATGTCGGACTTGAACTTCACTTCGTCGAAGATGAAGAACTCTGGCTCTGGACCGGCGAATACGGTGTCACCGATCAGGGTGCTTTTCAGGTGCTCTTCAGCGCGCTTGGCGATCGCACGTGGGTCGCGGTCGTAGCCTTGCATGCTCGAAGGTTCGATGATGTCGCAGACCAGGATCAGGGTCGGCTCTTCGGTGAACGGGTCCAGAACGGCGGTATCGTCAACCGGCATCAGGATCATGTCGGAGGCTTCGATGCCTTTCCAGCCAGCGATGGAGGAACCATCGAACATCTTGCCGACTTCGAAGAAGTCGTCATCCAGCGCATCACGGGCTGGCATGGTCACGTGGTGCTGAGTGCCTTTGGTGTCAGTGAAGCGCAGATCAATCCATTTAACGTCATGATCTTTGATGAGTTGAACCGACTTCGACATAGTGTCCTCCGGGTGGGGTAGAGCTTGCCTGTGCAGCCCTTTAATTTGGGTGATGCCGGGCGCGAATACTCGGCCAAGGCAACCTGCCTCACAAGGGAGCAAATTGCATGCCAGTGCCCCGAAGTGGAATTTTTGCCCCAATCTCAAGCGTTTCAGGCGCTCCTGGCGGATTTCCGGCTTTTTTGTGCACTGTTTAGATGCGCAAATTTGTTTCGACGAACCAAAACAGTGCATGGAAAACCTTCTGTACAAAAGTTGGTCAAACCTTGAGCAATTTCCGCTATAATCCGCGCCCCCCTTTTTCGGCTGGCCACTCGCGCGCTGTTTTCATGAAACTAATCGTCAAAGTCTTCCCAGAAATCACCATTAAGAGCCGGCCGGTTCGCAAGCGTTTCATCCGTCAATTGGCCCGCAACATTCGCACCGTGCTCAAGGACCTCGATCCTGCGCTCGCGGTCGACGGTGTCTGGGACAACCTCGAGGTGGTTACCCGCATCGAAGACGAGAAGGTGCTGCGCGAGATGACCGAGCGCCTGAGCTGCACGCCGGGTATTGCGCATTTCCTGCAGGTTGATGAATACCCGCTGGGCGACTTCGACGATATCGTCGCCAAGTGCAAGGCGCACTTCGGCCACCTGCTGGCCGGCAAGCGCTTCGCCGTGCGCTGCAAGCGTGGCGGCCACCACGACTTCACCTCGATGGACGTCGACCGTTATGTTGGCAGCCAGTTGCGCCAGCAGTGCGGAGCCGCCGGCATCGACCTGCGCACCCCAGAAGTCCAGGTGCGCATCGAGATTCGTGACAAGCGCCTGTACGTGATCCACAACCAGCACAAAGGCATCGGCGGTTACCCGCTGGGCGCGCTGGAGCAGACCCTGGTGCTGATGTCCGGTGGTTTCGACTCCACCGTCGCCGCCTACCAGATGATGCGTCGCGGCCTGATGACCCATTTCTGCTTCTTCAACCTGGGTGGTCGCGCGCACGAACTGGGCGTAATGGAAGTTGCTCACTACCTCTGGAAGAAATACGGCAGCAGCCAGCGCGTGCTGTTTGTCAGCGTGCCGTTCGAGGAAGTGGTCGGCGAGATCCTCGGCAAGGTCGACAACAGTTATATGGGCGTGACCCTCAAGCGCATGATGCTGCGCGCCGCCAGCAACATCGCCGACCGCCTGCAGATCGATGCCCTGGTGACCGGTGAGGCCATTTCCCAGGTATCGAGCCAGACCCTGCCGAACCTCGCAGTGATCGACTCGGCCACCGAGAAGCTGGTACTGCGCCCACTACTGGCCAGCCACAAGCAAGACATCATCGACCAGGCCTACGAAATCGGCACCGCCGAATTCGCCAAGCACATGCCCGAATACTGCGGCGTGATTTCGGTGAACCCGACTACCTGTGCCAAGCGTCACCGTGTCGACCACGAAGAGAAGCAGTTCGACATGGCTGTGCTGGAGCGCGCCCTTGAGCGTGCTCGCCTGGTCTCGATCGACAACGTGATCGATGAACTTGGCCAGGATATCCAGATCGAAGAAGTCAGCCAGGCGCTGGCGGGGCACGTGGTGATCGATATTCGTCACCCCGACGCTCAGGAAGACCAGCCCCTGGAACTGGACGGCATCGAGGTCCAGGCCTTGCCGTTCTATGCCCTCAACAGTCGCTTCAAGGAACTGGATGCTACGCGCCAGTACCTGCTGTATTGCGACAAGGGTGTGATGAGCCGGCTGCACGCTCACCACTTGCTGAGTGAGGGACATGCCAATGTGCGCGTTTATCGTCCGACATAAGACGCCCGGGCTGTATGGCGGCAGTATCCGCCACCGCCCTCCCGACCGACGGGTCCGCTGAGCGCCGTTCATTCATATTCGCCACCTAGACTGGGTGGCAACCCGAATCCTCTGATCGAGATACACCACGTGATCGAAAATCTGCGCAACATCGCCATCATTGCCCACGTTGACCATGGTAAAACCACCCTGGTTGACAAACTCCTGCGTCAGTCCGGCACTCTGGAGCGTAACGAGCTCAACGACGAGCGCGTCATGGACTCCAACGACCAGGAAAAAGAGCGCGGCATTACCATTCTGGCGAAGAACACCGCCATCAACTGGAATGGCTACCACATCAACATCGTCGACACCCCCGGCCACGCCGACTTCGGCGGTGAAGTAGAGCGCGTGATGTCGATGGTCGACTCCGTTCTGCTGCTGGTCGACGCTCAAGACGGCCCTATGCCGCAAACCCGTTTCGTGACCAAGAAGGCTTTCGAAGCCGGTCTGAAGCCAATCGTCGTGATCAACAAGGTTGACCGTCCGGGCGCGCGTCCTGACTGGGTTCTGGACCAGATCTTCGACCTGTTCGACAACCTCGGTGCCACCGACGAACAGCTGGACTTCAAAGTCGTCTACGCCTCGGCCCTGAACGGCATTGCCGGTCTGGACCACGCCGAAATGGCCGAAGACATGACCCCGCTGTACCAGTCGATCGTCGACAACGTTCCAGCTCCGGCTGTTGACCGTGACGGTCCGTTCCAGATGCAAATCTCCGCTCTGGACTACAACAGCTTCCTCGGTGTTATCGGCGTTGGCCGTATCGCCCGTGGTCGCGTCAAGCCGAACACCCCGGTTGTCGCTATCGACACCAACGGCAAGAAGCGCAACGGCCGTATCCTGAAGCTGATGGGTCACCACGGTCTGCACCGTGTAGACGTTGAAGAAGCCCAGGCTGGCGACATCGTCTGCATCAGCGGTTTCGAAGAGCTGTTCATCTCCGACACCCTGTGCTCGCCAGATGCCGTTGAAGCGATGAAGCCACTGAGCGTCGACGAGCCGACCGTTTCCATGACCTTCCAGGTCAACGACTCGCCGTTCTGCGGTAAAGAAGGCAAGTTCGTGACTTCCCGTAACATCAAGGAACGTCTGGACAAAGAGCTGCTGTACAACGTTGCACTGCGCGTTGAAGAAGGCGACTCGGCTGACAAGTTCAAGGTTTCCGGTCGCGGTGAGCTGCACCTGTCGGTTCTGATCGAAACCATGCGTCGCGAAGGCTTCGAGATGGCTGTAGGCCGTCCTGAAGTAATCATCCGCGAAGTCAACGGTACCAAGCAGGAACCGTTCGAAAACGTCACCATCGACATCCCTGAAGAATCGCAGGGCAAGGTCATGGAAGAGATGGGTCTGCGTAAAGGCGACCTGACCAACATGTCCCCGGATGGCAAGGGCCGTGTACGTCTGGAATACAACATTCCAGCCCGTGGTCTGATCGGTTTCCGTAACCAGTTCCTGACCCTGACCAACGGTGCAGGCATCCTGACCTCGATCTTCGATCGCTACGACACCATGAAGTCCGGCCACATGTCCGGTCGTCAGAACGGCGTACTGGTTTCGGTCGAAACCGGCAAGGCCCTGACCTACTCCCTGGAAACCCTGCAGGCGCGCGGCAAGCTGTTCGTCGAGCACGGTCAGGAAATCTACAACGGTCAGATCGTTGGTCTGAACAGCCGTGACAACGACCTGGGTGTGAACCCAACCAAAGGCAAGAAGCTCGACAACATGCGCGCTTCGGGCAAGGACGAAACCATCGCCCTGGTTCCGCCGGTTCGTTTCACCCTGGAACAGGCTCTGGAATTCATCCAGGACGACGAGCTGTGCGAAGTGACTCCAAAGTCGATTCGTCTGCGCAAGAAAATCCTGGACGAAGGCGAGCGTACCCGCGCTGCCAAGAAGTCCAAAGCCAACTAATCCTGGCTTGAAATGAAAAAGCCCCCGGTCGAAAGGCCGGGGGCTTTTTTGTTTCTGCTGTTTATTGCCAGGGCTGCGTGAACTGTAGGAGCGAGCTTGCTCGCGAAGGACCGCGCAGCGGTCCCGAACCCTGATACACCAATACTGGCTTGACTGCGGCTCGTGCTGGATGGTTTTGGGACCGCTTTGCGGTCCTTCGCGAGCAAGCTCGCTCCTACACGGAGGGGGGTGTCAGCGAACCATCGGTTTCGGCTTGTACGCGCAATACCCCGGGCGCGGCCCGATCTTCGGGTGGTTGCGGCAGGTGTCCGGACGCTTGTCATAAATGGTGCACAGCCGGCTCTTGCGGTCCAGATAGAGGCAATCGTCGTTGCTCATCCGGGTCAGGGTGAAGATTCCCGACTTCTGGCTGAAGCGCTCGACGATGCCTTCCTTCTGCAGGCGCTTGGCAATGTTCTTCGGTGGCTCGCCCACTTCGAACTCATCGACCACGCCGATGCGGATCAAATCCTTCAACTTGACCTCCACCGGCAGGGTGCAGCAGGTGGACATGCAGCTACCGCACATGTGGCTGGCGTACTTCTGCCACGTCTCGAGACGGTCAAGCTCGGCGGCGGCGATCAGGGTCGGTTTCATCAGGGATCAGGCATATAGGTATAGGAAGGCGCGCGATCATACCGGAGTTGATCAATTTGTGAACAACCAATTGCGCGACAGCCGTCGGCCGGTCCCGCTCTTGCATCTTCTTTTCCCATGAAAGGTGCGAACCAGCGCCTACGCACTGTGTCGAACCGTCTAGGCTGTCAAATCTCCATCCGCAATCGTCATATTTGCCCGAGGACGTCGCATGTCTCAGGAAACAAACAATCGTGACGCAGAGGTGGCCGCGTTTCGCACCGCTGTGCTGGACAAACTGACCTATGCGGTCGGCAAGGACCCCGAACACGCCTTCGACCACGACTGGTTCGAAGCCATCGCCCTGGCCGCCAGGGACCACATGGTCGATCACTGGATGGACCACACCCGCCAGATCTACCGCAAGAGCCAGAAGCGGGTCTATTACCTCTCCCTCGAATTCCTGATCGGCCGTCTGCTCTACGACAGCCTGAGCAACCTCGGCCTGCTGGACGTCGCCCGCCAGGCGCTGGAAGGCCTCGATGTCGACCTGGAACGCATCCGCCTGCTGGAGCCCGATGCGGCGCTCGGTAATGGTGGCCTTGGCCGGCTGGCGGCGTGCTTCATGGAAAGCATGTCGACCCTCGGCATCGCCGCTCACGGCTACGGCATCCGCTACGAGCACGGCCTGTTTCGTCAGGCGGTGGTCGATGGCTGGCAGCAGGAGCAGACCGAGAACTGGCTGGATTTCGGTAACCCCTGGGAGTTCGAGCGGGCCGAGGTGATCTATCCGATCAGCTTCGGCGGCCGGGTCGAAACCGTGCACACTGGCGATGGCGAGCCGCGCCAGGTCTGGTGGCCGGCGGAAACGGTACGCGCGGTGGCGTACGACACGCCGGTGGTGGGCTGGCGCGGTTCCAGCGTCAACACTCTGCGCCTGTGGCGTGCGCGGGCGCTGGAGGAGCTGCACCTGGAGCGCTTCAACGCCGGCGACCACCTCGGTGCCGTGGCGGAAGTGGCCCGGGCCGAGAGCATCTCCCGCGTGCTGTACCCGGCCGACAGCACCGAGGCAGGCCAGGAACTGCGCCTGCGCCAGGAATACTTCTTTGTTTCGGCCTCGCTGCAAGACCTGCTGCGCCGCCACCTGAACATGCACGACACCTTGCTCAACCTGCCCGAGCAGGCGGCCATCCAGCTCAACGACACCCACCCCTCGATTGCCGTGGCTGAACTGATGCGGCTGCTGGTCGACCAGCACGAAGTGCCGTGGGAAACCGCCTGGCAGGTGACGGTGAACACCCTGGCCTACACCAACCACACCCTGCTGCCGGAGGCGCTGGAAACCTGGCCGGTGGGCCTGATGGAGCGCATGCTGCCGCGGCACATGCAGATCATCTACCTGATCAACGCCTTCCATATCGACGCGCTGCGGGCCAAAGGCATCCACGATTTCGACGTGCTGCGCGCGGTGTCGCTGATCGAGGAAGACAACGGCCGCCGGGTGCGCATGGGTAACCTGGCGTTCCTCGGTTCCCACAGCATCAACGGCGTGTCGGCGCTGCACACCAAGCTGATGCGCAGCACGGTGTTCGCCGAGCTGCACAAGCTCTACCCGGACCGCATCAACAACAAGACCAACGGCATCACCTTCCGCCGTTGGCTGTACCAGGCCAACCCGCGGCTTACCGGCATGCTGGTGGATGCTCTGGGCAAGGAGCTGCTGGACGACCCGGAAACCCTGCTACGCGGGCTGGAACCGTTCGCCGACAAACCGGCGTTCCGCAAGAAGTTCGCCGAGCAGCGGCTGCACAGCAAGCGCGTGCTGGCGAGCCTGATCCAGGAGCGGGTAGGGATTACCGTCAACCCCGAAGCGATGTTCGATGTGCAGGTCAAGCGCATCCATGAATACAAGCGCCAGTTGCTCAACCTGATGCACACCGTGGCCCTCTACCAGGCGATCCGCGCCGAGCCGGGCACCGACTGGGTGCCGCGGGTGAAGATCTTCGCGGGCAAGGCGGCGGCCAGTTATCACCAGGCCAAGTTGATCATCAAGCTGGCCAACGACATCGCCAAGGTGGTCAACAACGACCCGACCGTGCGCGGTCTGCTCAAGGTGGTGTTCCTGCCCAATTACAACGTCAGCCTGGCGGAAAGCATCATCCCGGCGGCGGACCTCTCCGAGCAGATTTCCACCGCCGGCTACGAGGCATCCGGCACCAGCAACATGAAGTTCGGCCTCAACGGCGCGCTGACCATCGGCACCCTCGACGGCGCCAACGTGGAGATGTGCGAGCAGGTGGGCGCCGACCACATGTTCATCTTCGGCCTGACCGCCCAGCAGGTGGAGGCGCGCAAGCGCAGTGGCGATTTCGGCGCCGGGGCCGCGCTGGGTGCTTCGCACCGGCTCAACGACGTGCTGCAGGCGATCCGTGGCGGGGTGTTCTCGCCGGACGATCCGGCGCGTTATGTCGGGCTGGTGGACTCGCTGGTGACCTACGACCGCTTCCTGCTTTGCGCCGATTTCGACGCCTACTGGGAAGCCCAGCGTCGGGTCGACGAGCTCTGGCACGAGCCCAATCGCTGGTGGCGCTCGGCGGTGCTCAACACCGCTCGCATGGGCTGGTTCTCCTCGGACCGGACCATCCGCGAATACGCCCGTGAAATCTGGACCGCGCTGGAGTGACCAGCGCCAACCCGGCGGACGGCATGAACTCGCGGGCCGATGTGCCGTCTGATCGGGCAAGCATGTCCTGGTGCTCGCCCGCGCTTCACTCTCCCTGTAAACTGCGTGGGTTTTTCTCTCCCCATTCCTTCGGAGCTATACATGTCCCGCGTTACCCTGAGTCGCTATCTGATTGAGCAGACCCGTAGCAACAGCACCCCTGCCGATCTGCGCTTCCTCATCGAAGTGGTGGCGCGCGCATGCAAGGAAATCAGCCACAACGTGTCCAAAGGCGCCCTGGGCGGCGTGTTGGGCAGCATGGGCACTGAAAACGTGCAGGGCGAAGTCCAGAAGAAACTGGACGTGATTTCCAACGACATCCTGCTCGAAGCCAACGAATGGGGCGGTCACCTGGCCGGCATGGCGTCCGAAGAAATGGACAATGCCTACCAGATCCCCGGCAAATACCCGAAAGGCGCCTACCTGCTGGTCTTCGACCCGCTGGACGGCTCGTCGAACATCGACGTCAACGTTTCCGTCGGCACCATCTTCTCGGTACTGCGTTGCCCGAACGAGTACCTGAGCCAGAACGAAAGCCTGAACGAAAAGGCCTTCCTGCAGCCAGGCACTGAGCAGGTCGCCGCCGGCTACGCGATCTACGGTCCGCAGACCATGTTGATCCTGACCCTGGGCAACGGCGTCAAAGGCTTCACCCTGGACCGTGAACTGGGCAGCTTCGTCCTGACCCACGAGAACATCAAGGTTCCGGAAACCACCGCCGAATTCGCCATCAACATGTCCAACCAGCGCCACTGGGAAGCCCCGGTCAAGCGCTACGTCGGCGAGTTGCTGGACGGTGAGACCGGCCCGCTGAAGAAAAACTACAACATGCGCTGGATCGCCTCGATGGTTGCCGACGTGCACCGCATCCTGACCCGCGGCGGCCTGTTCATGTACCCGCGCGACGCTCGCGAGCCTTCCAAGCCGGGCAAACTGCGCCTGATGTACGAAGCCAACCCGATGTCCTTCATCATCGAACAGGCCGGCGGCGCTTCCACCGACGGCAAACAGCGCATCCTCGACATCCAGCCGGAGAGCCTGCACCAGCGCGTGGCGGTGTTCCTCGGTTCGAAAGAAGAAGTCGAGCGCGTCACCGGTTATCACCAGGAGTAAACAGGTCATGCTCGCACCTTGGCAGCCGTTGCTGGAGTGGTGGTTCGGTTGGGGCACCAGCCCGCAGACCGTGGCTGACGAGAAGAGCACGCTGTGGTTCGGCAGGCAGCACGATGCCGAGGCGCAAGAGCGCTTCGGCGACCTGGTCGAGCAGGCGTTGGCCGGCGGTCTGGACGAGTGGCTGCAAAGCCCGCAGGGCTGGCTTGGCCTGGTCCTGTTGCTGGACCAGTTGCCGCGCATGATCCACCGCGACACACCGCGCGCCTTCGATGGCGACCGGCGTGCCCAGGTGCTGGTGATGCAGGGCCTGGACCGTGCGTGGGACTATCAACTGCTGCCGATCCAGCGGGTGTTCATCCTGCTGGTGCTGGAGCATGCCGAAGTGCTCGACTGGCAGAACATCAGCGTCGAGCGCTACCGGGCCTTGCTGGCGGGCCAGCCGGCCGAGCATCAGCGGTTGTTCGAAGGTTTCCTCGACTATGCCGAGCAGCACCAGCGGGTGATTGCCCGGTTCGGGCGCTTCCCGCACCGCAACCTGCTGCTGGGGCGGCCGAGTACCAGTGAGGAAATGGATTTTCTGCTGGAGCCTGGGTCCAGGTTCTGATCTGAAATCTCTGCTGTTCTTCAGGGCCCTATCGCTGCGGTTCGGCGCCCCGACAAGCCAGCTCCCACAGGTACGGTGCATGCCGATCCTGTGGGAGCTGGCCGGGCGGCGATCCGCTTGCCAGCGATTGAGCCCTGAAGCCCGCCTTAAATCCTGAAACTCCCCACCAGATGCTTCAACCGCTCGACCTGCTGCTCAAGGTCGTTACAGGCACGCAACGTTGCCTGCAGGTTTTCCACCCCTTCCTGATTCAGCGTATTGATCTCGGTGATGTCGACATTGATCGACTCCACCACGGCAGTCTGTTCCTCGGTGGCAGTCGCCACCGACTGGTTCATGCCGTCGATCTCGCCGATGCGCTGGGTCACGCTGCCCAGCCGTTCACCGGCCCGGTTGGCGATGCCGACGCTGTGCTGGCTGTGGTTCTGGCTCTCGGTCATGGTGCTCACCGCCACCTGCGCGCCGGCCTGCAGTTCTTCGATGATCCGTTGCACCTGCTGCGCCGAGTCCTGGGTGCGGTGGGCCAGATTGCGCACTTCGTCGGCTACCACCGCAAAACCACGCCCGGCCTCGCCAGCGCGAGCCGCTTCGATGGCGGCGTTGAGCGCCAGCAGGTTGGTCTGCTGGGAAATGCCGGTGATCACTTCGAGAATCTGACCGATGTTCACCGTGTTGGCGTTCAGCGTCTCGATGTTGCTGCACGAATCGCTGATCCGCGCCGACAGCTGGTTCATCACGTCGATGGTCTGGTTGACCACCTGCTGACCGTCTTCAGCCAGGCTGCGCGCGTCGCTCGAATGCTGCGAGGCGAGGGCGGCGTTCTGGGCGATTTCCTGGGCGGCGGCGCCCAGTTCGTTGATCGCCGCAGCAACGCTGTTGGTGCGGCTGGACTGCTGGTCGGCGTTGTGGATCGAGGCATTGGACGCGCTGACGACCCGCAGGGCGACTTCGTTGACCTGGCCGGTCGCCGAGGACACTTCGCGGATCGATTCGTGAATCCGCTCGACGAAGCGGTTGAACGACTGACCCAGCGTGCCGAATTCGTCGTGGGCATGAATGCTCAGACGCTTGGTCAGGTCACCCTTGCCCTCGGCGATGTCGTGCATGGCCCGGCCCATCACATGCAGCGGCTCCATCAGCACGCGGATCAGCAGGCCAAGCAGACCGATGATGATCAGCACTGCGGCGATGGTCGCCACCACGGCGGTGCTGCGTAGTTCACTGAGCATGGCGAACGCCGCGTCCTGGTCGAGCACCAGCGCGACATACCAGTCCGCCGACGGCACGCCGTCGATGTGGGTGAAGCTGATGAACTGCTTGCGGCCGTCGATCTCGACTTCCTTCAGCCCCTTGCCGATGACCGGCGCGCCCTGTGGATAAGCTTCGGCGAGGGCCTTCAGGGCCAGTTCGTTTTTGGGATGGATCAGGATCTTGCCGTCGCCGTTGACGATGAAGGCGTGGCCGTGGCCGTCGAAATTCAGCGAGTTGATGATGGCGCTGATGGTGTCCAGCGCGGTGTCGGCGCCGGCCACACCGATTGGCTTGCCAGCCTGTTGCACCGGCGTGGCGATGGTCACCACCAGTTTGCCCATGGAGGCGGAAACATAGGGTTCGGTGATCACGGTCTGGCCGGCGCTGCTGGCGCTCTTGTACCAGCCGCGCACGCGCGGGTCGTAGTCGGCCGCGCGGTTGCCGGCCGGCACCGACTGCATGCTGCCGTCCTGACCGCCGAAGTAGGTGAGGGCGAAGTTGCTGGCGTACACCGGCAGCGCCAGGCTGCGGCTCAGCGCGTCCTTGCCTGGGCCGTCGACGGCCACTTGCTGGGCGAAGGAGTTGAGCAACTGGATGCGGCTGTCCAGCCAGGTGCGGATGTTGCCCGCAGTGAGGCTGCCCAGTTCCTGCATCGAGGCTTCGGTGCTGCTGCGCAGCGACTGGCGCTGGCGGTAGTCGTTGAACAGGACGAAGCAGGTGAAGGCCACCACGACCACGAGGGCGGCGGCCAGCAGGATCTTGTGGCTGAATTTCAGGTTTTTAGTCATCGCAAGGTCACGGCAATCTACGAAGGGGGCGCGGCGATCCGCCGCAGCGTCTGTTGTGTCGTCAGGTGTAGGAAAAAGATTAATCGGTTCCGCAATCATTCGACCAATGGCAAAGGATTACGCTGATCTGAAAGCAGGACGCTTCGGGAACCGGAACGGGGTTTTTCCTTCTAAGCTCTCGACAGGCTGTAGTCCTGTCGCCTTTATTTTCAGGAGCACCCTTCATGTCGTTGCGTTCCCTCGCCTTGTTGTCCTTGTGCGTGTTGCTGGCTGCGTGCAGCAAACTCAACCAGGAAAACTATTCCAAACTCAAAACCGGTATGGACAAGGCCCAGGTCGAAGCCCTGCTGGGGAGTCCAACCGAGTGTTCCGGTGCGTTGGGTGTTTCCAGTTGTACCTGGGGTGATGAAAAGACCTTCATCAGTGTCCAGTACGCAGGTGACAAAGTGTTGATGTACGCGGGGCAGGGTCTGAAATGAAACACGTCTATCCACTGCTGGCCTTGTGCGCGGCACTGACACTGGGCGGTTGCGCCACGTCGGTGGCGGACGGGCCGCTGCCGCCGAAGACGGTGGGGCAGGTCGATCTCAAGCGTTACCAGGGCAAATGGTTCGAACTGGCGCGCTTGCCGATGTATTTCCAGCGTGATTGCGCCCAGTCCGAGGCGCACTACAACCTGCGCGCGGACGGCAGTGTCGGGGTGCTCAATCGTTGCCTGACCCTGCAAGGCGAGTGGCAGGAAGCCAGCGGCAGCGCCACGCCGCAAGTGCCGGGCAAGACCGACAAGCTCTGGGTGGAATTCGACAACTGGTTCTCGCGGCTGCTGCCGGGTGTGGCGAAAGGTGATTACTGGGTGCTGTATATCGGTGATGACTACCAGACCGCGCTGGTCGGCAACCCGGACCGCAAATACCTGTGGCTGCTGTCGCGCAAACCGACCGTGACGGCGGTGGAGCGGGAGAGCCTGCTGGCCAAGGCGCGGCAGCAGGGGTATGACACGACGCGGCTGATCTGGCGGGTTTCGGATCGGGATATGGCGCGTAAGCCTTGATCAATCTTCAGGGCCTCATCGCTTGTCAGCGATGAGGCCCTGAAATTCAACCCAGCAATTCCCTCAATACCCCGGCAAACGCCCGCGCACTGTCTTCCTGCCCGTCATGCCGACCCTCCCGTACCACCCAGGCGCCATTGACCATCACATCCCGCACCTGACGATCCCCGCCAGCGAACAGCCAGCGGTTGAGGATGTTGTCGTCACTGGCCGTCGCCAGATACGGGTCCAGCCCATCCAGCACAATCCAGTCCGCTCGTTTGCCCACCGCCAGTTCACCTACTGGTTGCCCCAGCGCCTGGGCGCCACCGCTCAGTGCCGCGTCAAACAGCGTGCGTCCGACCATCGGCTGGTTGGCGCCGTACAAGCGATTACGCCGCTGGTCGCGCAGGCGCTGGCCGTATTCCAGCCAGCGCAGTTCTTCCACCACGCTCAGTGACACATGGCTGTCAGAGCCGATGCCGAGGCGTCCGCCTTCAGCGAGGAAATCCACCGCCGGGAAGATACCGTCACCAAGGTTGGCCTCGGTGGTCAGGCACAAGCCGGCCACCGCGCCGCTGCGGGCCATGAGGCTGACTTCGCCGGCCTCGGCATGGGTCGCGTGGACCAGGCACCAGCGTGGATCGACCTCGACGTTTTCATATAGCCACTGCAACGGCCGGCGTCCGCTCCAGGCCAGGCAGTCGTCGACTTCCTTCTTTTGTTCGGCGATATGGATGTGCACCGGACAGGCGTTGTCGCTGGCCGCCATGACCGTGGCGATCTGCTCCGGCGTCACTGCGCGTAGTGAGTGGAAGCACAGCCCCAGCGTTTGCGCGGGCTGGGCGGCCAGCAGCGGTTTCAACCGGGATTGCAGGTCGAGGTACTGCTCGGTGCTGTTGATGAACCGCCGCTGGCCCTCATTTGGCGCCTGCCCGCCGAAGCCCGAGTGGCTGTAGAGCACCGGCAGCAGGGTCAGGCCGATACCGCTCTGCCGGGCTGCCGCGCTGATGCGTCGGGACAGCTCGGTCGGGTCGGCGTAGACGCTGCCTTGCGGGTCGTGGTGGACGTAATGGAATTCGGCGACCGAGGTGTAGCCGGCCTTGAGCATCTCGATATAGAGCTGGCGGGCGATGATTTCGAGCTGCTCGGGGCTGATCTTGCCGACCAGCCGATACATCAGTTCGCGCCAGGTCCAGAAGCTGTCGTTGGGATTGCCCGCCACTTCGGCAAGGCCGGCCATGGCGCGCTGGAACGCGTGGGAGTGCAGGTTGGGCATGCCTGGCAGCAGCGGTCCGTTCAGCTTTTCGGCGCCATCGGCCTCGGCATTGGCTTGTACCCGGGTCAGCAAACCGTCGGCGCCGACCTCGATTCGGACGTTTTCAGCCCAGCCGCTGGGCAACAGAGCGCGTTCGGCAAAGAAGACGGACATCGACACGACACCTCGTTTTGTTTATTTGTATATACATATACAGACGTTTGCCTGCTGGGTAAACTCCGGCAAGCTACCGTTCATTCAATAGAACAAGGACTTTTCCTGTGCCGAAACCTCCTGTCTCCACGCTGGTTGCCCAGATGGGCGAGGGGCCGGCGCCGCTGTATGCCCGGGTCAAACAGATGATCGTCCAGCAGATCGAGAACGGCACCTGGCCGCCGCACCACCGGGTGCCGTCGGAGAGCGAGCTGGTCAGTGAACTGGGCTTCAGCCGCATGACCATCAACCGTGCCCTGCGCGAACTCACCGCCGAAGGGCTGCTGGTGCGCATGCAGGGCGTCGGAACCTTCGTTGCCGAACCCAAGACCCGCTCGGCGCTGTTCGACGTGAACAACATCGCCGATGAAATCGCCGCCCGCGACCACCAGCACACCTGCCGCGTGGTGACCCTGACCGAAGAAGCCGCCGGTTCCGAGCGCGCCCTGGCGCTGGACATGCGCGAAGGCCAGCGGGTGTTCCATTCGCTGATCGTGCACTACGAAAACGGCGTGCCGGTGCAGATCGAAGACCGTTACGTCAACGCGCAGATCGCCCCCGACTACCTCCAGCAGGACTTCACCCGGCAAACGCCTTACGCCTATCTGTCCCAGGTCGCGCCGCTGACCGAGGGCGAGCATGTGGTCGAGGCGATTCTTGCCGAGCCGGACGAGTGCAAGCTGCTGCAGATCGAGCAGGGCGAACCCTGCCTGCTGATTCGCCGCCGCACCTGGTCCGGCCGCCAGCCGGTGACCGCCGCCCGCCTGATCCACCCAGGTTCCCGCCATCGCCTCGAAGGACGCTTCAGCAAATGACCGAGTTGACCCTGTTACGTGCCGCCGACTACCCGCGCATGCCCTGGAAGAACGGCGGCGGCAGCACCGAAGAAATCACTCGCGATGCCGGCGAAGGCCTCGACGGTTTCGGCTGGCGCCTGTCGATTGCCGATATCGAAGAGTCCGGTGGTTTCTCCAGCTTTGCCGGCTACCAGCGGATCATCACCGTGTTGCAGGGCGACGGTATGGTCCTGCAGGTAGATGGCCAGCAGAGCCGCGCATTGCTGCCGTTCGATGCCTACGTGTTCAGCGGCGAAAGCCAGGTCAGTTGCCGCCTGCTGGGCGATCCGATCCGTGACTTCAACCTCATCTACGCGCCGCAGCGTTACCATGCGCGCCTGCAGTGGTTCAGCGGTTACAGCCGGGTGTTCAGCTCGGCCAGCACGGTGTTGCTGTTCAGCGCCCAGTCCGCGCTGGACGTCGGCATCAGCGGCCATCCGCTGCAAACCCTTGGTCTGTATGACTGCCTTTACCTGCACGACAACACGCAATTGCGCGAGCTGGATATCACCGGCCGTTGCTGCCTGATCGAACTCATTCCTGTTTCCGTGTAACGCACCACGCCCGCACATTTTGTTACCGAATGCCCCAAGGTGGCGCAATGCCGCCTTGGTCCTCGCCCCACCCTCCGCTGTCTCCCAACCTTATCTGCAAGATTTCCTCGCCTTGATCCACAAGGGTTTGAAGCCCCTGCGGGAATTTTTTCATCAAGCGTTTTGCGGACTTGGCAATTCAATTGCATATGCTTGTATGTACAAGTAAAGATGTGTGCGTATGAGTGGATAGGCCGTCCCCTCCACGCTGTTCGTAAAACGGTTATCACCGCTGGCCCACTGCCTGGGTTGGGATTGGATAGATGCTCGAGGAGCCCTTTCGTGACTGACAACAACCTGAACAAATTCCGTGATGTCGAAATCCGTGCACCCCGCGGCAACAAGCTGACCGCCAAAAGCTGGCTGACCGAAGCGCCGCTGCGCATGTTGATGAACAACCTCGACCCGGAAGTGGCGGAGAACCCGAAGGAACTGGTGGTGTACGGCGGCATCGGCCGCGCCGCACGCAACTGGGCGTGCTACGACAAGATTGTCGAGAGCCTGACCAACCTGAATGACGACGAAACCCTGCTGGTGCAATCGGGCAAGCCGGTCGGCGTGTTCAAGACCCACGCCAACGCGCCGCGTGTGCTGATCGCCAACTCCAACCTGGTGCCGCACTGGGCCACGTGGGAACACTTCAACGAACTGGATGCCAAGGGCCTGGCCATGTATGGCCAGATGACCGCCGGTAGCTGGATCTACATCGGCAGCCAGGGCATCGTTCAGGGCACCTACGAAACCTTCGTCGAAGCCGGTCGCCAACACTACAACGGCAGCCTCAAGGGCAAGTGGGTACTGACCGCCGGCCTCGGCGGCATGGGCGGCGCCCAGCCACTGGCCGCGACCCTGGCCGGCGCCTCTTCGCTGAACATCGAATGCCAGCAGAGCCGCATCGACTTCCGCCTGAGCAGCCGCTACGTCGACGAACAGGCCAACGACCTGGATGACGCCCTGGCGCGCATCGCCAAATACACCGCCGAAGGCAAGGCTATTTCCATCGCGCTGCTGGGCAACGCCGCCGAAATTCTGCCGGAACTGGTCAAGCGCGGCGTGCGCCCGGACATGGTCACCGACCAGACCAGCGCCCACGACCCGCTCAACGGCTACCTGCCAGCCGGCTGGAGCTGGGACGAGTACCGCGACCGCGCCAGGACCGAGCCGGCCGCGGTGGTCAAAGCCGCCAAGCAATCCATGGCCGTGCACGTCCAGGCCATGCTCGACTTCCAGAAACAGGGCATCCCGACCTTCGACTACGGTAACAACATCCGCCAGATGGCCAAGGAAGAGGGCGTCGCCAATGCCTTCGACTTCCCAGGCTTCGTGCCGGCCTACATCCGTCCGCTGTTCTGCCGCGGCATCGGGCCGTTCCGCTGGGCCGCGCTGTCGGGCAACGCCGAAGACATCTACAAGACCGACGCCAAGGTCAAGGAACTGATCCCGGACGACGCCCACCTTCACAACTGGCTGGACATGGCGCGCGAGCGCATCAGCTTCCAGGGTCTGCCGGCCCGTATCTGCTGGGTTGGCCTGGGCCAGCGCGCCAAGCTGGGCCTGGCGTTCAACGAAATGGTCCGTCGCGGTGAGCTGTCCGCGCCTATCGTTATCGGTCGCGACCACCTGGACTCCGGTTCGGTATCGAGCCCGAACCGTGAAACCGAGTCGATGAAAGACGGTTCCGACGCTGTGTCCGACTGGCCGCTGCTCAACGCCCTGCTGAACACCGCCAGCGGCGCGACCTGGGTTTCGCTGCACCACGGTGGTGGCGTAGGCATGGGCTTCTCGCAGCACTCGGGCATGGTGATCGTCTGTGACGGTACCGACGAGGCCGCCGAGCGTATCGCCCGCGTACTGACCAACGACCCGGGCACCGGCGTGATGCGTCATGCCGATGCCGGTTATGACATTGCTATCGAGTGTGCCAAAGAGCAGGGCCTGAACCTGCCGATGATCACCGGCTGATCCGCGTCGCGGGGGCCTCTACCGGTGGCCCCCGCCGCGGCGTTTCATGGAAGGGACGACCGGACGCCTGGCTGAAAGGCCGCTGAACTGCCGATATCCACTTTCCTGTTTGGGAGCGTCATGCAATGAAAACCAACAAGACCCTGCTTGCGTCGCTGTGTGCCCTTGGCCTGTTGAGTCTCTCGGGGGGCAGTCAGGCCGCGGGCTGGTGCGAATCCGGCAAACCGGTGAAGTTCGCCGGGCTGAACTGGGAAAGCGGCATGCTGCTGACCGACGTCATGCAGTTCGTGCTGAAGAACGGCTACGGCTGCGAAACCGACAGCTTGCCGGGTAACTCCATCACCATGGAAAACGCCCTGGGCACCAACGATATCCAGGTGTTCGCCGAAGAGTGGGTGGGCCGCAGCGAGGTCTGGAAGAAGGCCGAGACCGCCGGCAAGGTAGTCGGCGTCGGCGCGCCGGTGGTAGGTGCAGTGGAAGGCTGGTACGTGCCGCGCTACGTGATCGAGGGCGATGCCAAGCGCAAGCTCGAAGCCAAGGCGCCTGACCTCAAGGCCATCGCTGACCTGGGCCGCTACGCGTCGGTCTTCAAAGACCCGGAAGAGCCTGGCAAAGGCCGCTTCTACAATTGCCCGGCGGGCTGGACCTGCGAACTGGACAACAGCGAAATGCTCAAGGACTACGGCCTTGAGTCGAGCTACACCAATTTCCGTCCGGGCACCGGCCCGGCCCTGGATGCGGCGGTGCTGTCGAGCTACAAGCGTGGCGAGCCGATCCTCTTCTACTACTGGACGCCAACCCCGCTGATGGGCCAGGTCGACCTGGTCAAACTGGACGAGAAACCCGGCGTCGACAAGACCGTGAGCATCAAGGTCGGCCTGTCCAAGGCGTTCCACGAACAGGCGCCGGAACTGGTCGCCGTGCTGGAAAAGGTCAACCTGCCGATCGACCTGCTGAACCAGAATCTGGCGCGCATGACCAAAGAGCGGATCGAGTCGCCGAAACTGGCGAAAGCCTTCCTCAAGGAACATCCTGAAATCTGGCATGCGTGGGTCAGCGAAGAGGCGGCGAAGAAAATCGACGCAGCGCTCTGAGCTACTCCTTCTACCTGACGAGTGAACCCTATGTTCCCCGAAAACTTTACCTTCTCCATCGCCGACTGGGTCAACGGCTGGGTCGATGCGCTGGTGACCAACTACGGTGATGTGTTCCGGCAGATCTCCGACACCCTGCTCTGGGCCATCGTCAACCTCGAAGGCCTGCTGCGCGCCACGCCGTGGTGGCTGATGCTGGCGATCGTCGGCGCCATTGCCTGGCACGCGACCCGACGCATCCTGCCGACCGTGGTGATCGTCGGCCTGCTGTTCCTGGTGGGGGCGGTGGGGCTCTGGGACAAACTGATGCAGACCCTGGCGCTGATGCTGGTGGCGACGCTGATCTCGGTGCTGATCGGCATCCCGCTGGGGATCCTGTCAGCCCGCAGCAACCGCCTGCGCGCGGTGCTGATGCCGTTGCTGGACATCATGCAGACCATGCCCAGCTTCGTGTACCTGATCCCGGTGCTGATGCTGTTCGGCCTGGGCAAGGTGCCGGCGATCTTCGCCACGGTGATCTACGCCGCGCCGCCGCTGATCCGCCTGACCGACCTCGGCATCCGTCAGGTCGATGGCGAAGTCATGGAAGCGATCAACGCCTTCGGTGCCAACCGCTGGCAGCAACTGTTCGGCGTGCAACTGCCGCTGGCCCTGCCAAGCATCATGGCGGGGATCAACCAGACCACCATGATGGCGCTGTCGATGGTGGTGATCGCCTCGATGATCGGTGCCCGTGGCCTGGGTGAAGACGTGCTGGTGGGCATCCAGACCCTGAACGTCGGCCGTGGCCTGGAAGCGGGCCTGGCAATCGTGATTCTCGCGGTGGTGATCGACCGTATTACCCAGGCCTACGGCCGGGCGCGGCATGAGGTGAGTAAATGAATACCCAGGCGATGAACAAGATCGAAGTGAAGAACGTCTTCAAGATCTTCGGCCAGCGCGCCGACGAAGCGCTGCAACTGATTCGCGAGTCCCACAGCAAGGAACAGGTACTGTCGAAAACCGGCTGCGTGGTGGGGGTCAATGACCTGTCGCTGTCCATCGGCGCCGGCGAAATCTTCGTCATCATGGGCTTGTCCGGTTCCGGAAAATCGACCCTGGTGCGCCACTTCAACCGCCTGATCGACCCCACCAGCGGAGCGATCCTGGTGGATGGCGAAGACATCATGCAGTACGACATGGAAGCCCTGCGCCAGTTTCGCCGGCGCAAGATCAGCATGGTCTTCCAGAGCTTCGGCCTGCTGCCGCACAAGACCGTGCTCGATAACGTCGCCTACGGCCTCAAGGTCCGCGGCGAGAGCAAGCAACTGTGCGCCGACCGCGCCCAGCACTGGATCACCACCGTGGGCCTGAAGGGCTACGAGAAGTCCTATCCGCACCAGCTTTCCGGTGGCATGCGCCAACGTGTCGGCCTGGCCCGGGCCCTCGCGGCGGACACCGACATCATCCTCATGGACGAAGCCTTCAGCGCCCTCGACCCGCTGATCCGCGCCGAAATGCAGGACCAGCTCCTGGAGCTGCAAAAGACCCTGCACAAGACCATCGTGTTCATTACCCATGACCTCGATGAAGCCGTGCGCATCGGCAACCGCATCGCGATCCTCAAGGATGGCCGCCTGATCCAGGTCGGCACGCCGCGAGAAATCCTCCACAACCCCGCGGACGAGTACGTCGACCGTTTCGTCCAGCGCCGCGCCGCCACTGTATGAGGGCTGACATGCAGCAACCAGAGAATGTCGTGATCGCCGACGCGCCGCTGCGCTGGCAGGACATCGTCGCCGTGGCCCGCTACGGGGCGCGCCTGTCGCTGTCCGACAGCGCCTGGGCGCGGATCGAGAATGCCCAGGCCATCGTCCGGCGCATCGTCGAAAGCGGCGAGCGCGCCTATGGCGTCAACACTGGCCTCGGCGCACTGTGCAACGTCGCGCTGGAAGGCGAGCAACTGAGCCGGCTGTCGAGCAACACCTTGCTCAGCCACGCCTGTGGCGTCGGCCCGGTACTGCCGGATGAACAGACCCGGGCGATCATCTGCGCCGCCATCACCAACTACAGCCACGGCAAGTCCGGCATCCAGCGGTCGGTGGTCGAAGCACTGCTGGCGCTGCTTGAGCGCGGCATCACCCCGCAAGTGCCGTCCCAGGGTTCGGTGGGTTACCTGACCCACATGGCCCATGTCGGCATCTGCCTGCTGGGCGTGGGCAAGGTCAGCTACCGTGGGCGGATCGTCGAGGCCGCCGAGGCCCTGGCCGAGGAAGGTCTGGCACCGGTGCAACTGGGTGCCAAGGACGGTCTGTGCCTGGTCAACGGTACGCCGTGCATGACCGGCCTGAGCTGCCTGGCGCTGGCCGATGCCACGCACCTGCTGCAATGGGCCGACGTCATCTCGGCCATGAGCTTCGAAGCCCTGCGCGGCCAGATCGCCGCGTTCGACGCCGAAATCATCGCGCTCAAGCCGCACCCCGGCATGCAGCAGGTCGGCAGCAACCTGCGGGCCTTGCTCGATGGCAGCGAAGTGATCGCCAGCAGCAAGGGTATCCGTACCCAGGACGCCCTGAGCATCCGCTCGATCCCGCAGGTCCACGGCGCCGCCCGCGACCAGTTGGCCCATGCGGCGAAGCAGATCGAGACCGAACTCAATTCCGCTACTGACAACCCGCTGCTGCTGGGCACGCCGGACAACTTCCGGGTCATGTCCCAGGCCAACCCGCACGGCCAGTCCGTGGCCATGGCTGCCGACCTGCTGGCGGTGGCTGTCGCCGAAACCGGCTCGATCGCCGAGCGCCGCCTCGACCGTCTGGTCAACCCGCACGTCAGCGGTTTGCCGGCGTTCCTGGTCGCCGAGCCGGGGGTCAACTCCGGGATGATGATCGTGCAGTACGTCGCCGCCTCGCTGTGCGCGGAGAACCGCCAGTTGGCGCAACCGGCGGTGCTCGACAACTACGTCACCTCGGGCCTGCAGGAAGATCACCTGAGCCTCGGCACCAGCGCCGCGCTTAAGCTGCACCGCGCCCTGGAAAACTGCACGCAGATCCTCGCCATCGAGTACCTGCTGGCGGGCCAGGCCTTCGAATTTCTCAAGGAGCAGCGCTTCGGCGCCGGCACCGGACGCGCCTGGCAGTTGCTGCGCGAACAGGTTCCGGCCTATCAGCAGGACCGTTGGCTGGCACCGGACATCGCCAGCGCGGCCGCGTTGCTCAAACAGCCGCAGTTGCCGCAGCGCGTGCTGCCGGCGCTGCTCTGAACCACGACAAGGAGCCAGAACATGAACCTCTTCACTTTGAATCCCGGCCAGGTCAGCCTCGCCGAATTGCGTGGTATCTATAAAACACCGGTGCGCCTGAGCCTTGCCGCCAGCGCCGGCGCGCAGATCGACGCCAGCGTTGCTTGCGTCGAGCAGATCCTCGCCGAGAACCGCACCGCCTACGGCATCAACACCGGCTTCGGCCTGCTGGCCTCGACCCGTATCGCCACCCACGACCTGGAAAACCTGCAGCGCTCGCTGGTGTTGTCCCATGCCGCCGGCATCGGCCAGCCGCTGGATGACGCCATGGTGCGGTTGATCATGGTGCTCAAGATCAACAGCCTCAGCCGTGGTTTCTCCGGTATTCGCCGCACCGTGATCGACGCGCTGATCGCCCTGGTCAACGCCGAGGTGTATCCGCACATCCCGCTCAAGGGCTCGGTCGGCGCTTCCGGTGACCTCGCGCCGCTGGCGCATATGTCGCTGGTGCTGCTGGGCGAGGGCAAGGCCCGCTATAAAGGCGAGTGGCTGTCGGCGGTGGACGCGCTGGCGGTTGCCGGCCTGAAACCCCTGACCCTGGCCGCCAAGGAAGGGCTGGCGCTGCTCAATGGCACCCAGGCCTCGACGGCTTACGCGCTGCGCGGCCTGTTCGAAGCCGAAGACCTGTTTGCCGCGGCCATCGCCTGTGGTGGCCTGACCGTTGAAGCGGTGCTGGGCTCCCGTTCGCCGTTCGATGCGCGCATCCATGCCGCACGCGGCCAGCGCGGCCAGATCGACGCAGCGGCCTGCTACCGCGATCTGCTGACCGACGGCACCGAGGTTTCCGCTTCCCACGAAAACTGCGGCAAGGTCCAGGACCCGTACTCCCTGCGCTGCCAGCCACAGGTCATGGGCGCCTGCCTGACCCAACTGCGCCAGGCCGCCGAAGTGCTCGCGGTGGAAGCCAACGCCGTTTCCGATAACCCGTTGGTATTCGCCGACCAGGGTGACGTGATTTCCGGCGGCAACTTCCACGCCGAACCCGTGGCCATGGCCGCCGACAACATGGCCTTGGCGATTGCCGAGATCGGCTCGCTGAGCGAGCGGCGCATCTCGCTGATGATGGACAAGCACATGTCGCAACTGCCGCCTTTCCTGGTGGAGAACGGCGGGGTCAACTCCGGCTTCATGATCGCCCAGGTCACCGCGGCGGCGCTGGCCAGCGAAAACAAGGCGCTGTCCCACCCGCACAGCGTGGACAGCCTGCCCACTTCGGCCAACCAGGAAGATCACGTGTCGATGGCGCCGGCTGCTGGCAAGCGTCTGTGGGAAATGGCCGAGAACACCCGCGGCGTCCTCGCCATCGAATGGCTGGGAGCCTGCCAGGGCCTGGACCTGCGCGCCGGCCTGAAGACGTCGGCCAAACTCGAAGAAGCGCGCAGGACCCTGCGTGACCGCGTTCCGCACTACGACAAGGACCGCTTCTTCGCCCCGGACATCGAGATTGCCGTCGAGCTGCTCGCCGAGGGCCGGCTGACCGGCCTGCTGCCCGTCGGCATCCTGCCGAGCCTGACCTGACGGAGACTTGTGGATGAAGACCCTCTGGCACAACTGCCATGTGGCAAGCATGGCCCAAGGCGACTACTCGATCATCGAAGACGCGGCCATCGTCACCGCCGACGGACGTATCGAGTGGATCGGCCCGCGTCAGGCGCTGCCGGACCCGGGTATCGAGCAGCGGGTGGACCTGGGCGGAGCCTGGGTCACCCCGGGCCTGATCGACTGCCACACCCACGCCGTGTTCGGTGGCAACCGCAGCGGTGAGTTCGAGCAACGCCTGCAAGGTGTCAGCTATGCCGAAATCGCCGCCCAGGGCGGCGGCATCGCCAGCACCGTGCGCGCGACCCGCGCGGCCAGCGAGGACGAGCTCTACAGCAGCGCCCTGCGCCGGGTGCGGGCGTTGATGCGCGATGGTGTGACCACGCTGGAAATCAAGTCCGGCTACGGCCTGGACCTGGACAGCGAGCGCAAGCTGCTCAAGGTCATCCGCCGCCTTGGCGAAAACCTGCCGCTGACCGTGCGCGCCACCTGTCTGGCCGCCCACGCCTTGCCGCCGGAATATGCCGGACGCAGCGATGACTACATCGAGCACATCTGCGAAGTGCTGCTTCCGGCGCTGGCCGCCGAGGGGCTGGTGGATGCGGTGGACGCTTTCTGCGAGTACCTGGCGTTTTCTCCGGCTCAGGTCGAGCGGGTGTTCATCAAGGCGCAGGCGCTGGGGCTACCGGTGAAGCTGCATGCCGAGCAGTTGTCGTCTCTCGCCGGATCCAGCCTTGCGGCGCGGTACCACGGGTTGTCGGCGGATCACCTGGAATTCATGACCGAAGACGACGCCATCGCCATGGCCGCCGCCGGTACCGTCGCGGTGTTGCTGCCTGGTGCTTTCTATTTCCTGCGCGAAACCCAACTGCCGCCGATGGACGCCCTGCGCAAGCACGGCGTGAAGATCGCCATCGCCAGCGACCTCAACCCCGGCACCTCGCCGGCGTTGTCGTTGCGGCTGATGCTGAACATGGCCTGCACCCTGTTCCGCATGACCCCGGAAGAAGCACTCGCGGGCGTCACCCTGCACGCCGCCACGGCGCTGGGCCTGGGCGACAGCCACGGCTCGCTGGAAGTGGGCAAGGTCGCCGACTTTGTCGCCTGGGATATCGAGCGGCCAGCCGACCTCTGCTATTGGCTGGGCGGTGACCTGGACAAGCGCGTGGTACGCCACGGCGTTGAACTGACTGACTGAGGCAAGCAACGATGGACAAGGTTTTGAGTTTTCATCAGGGCACGCTGCCGCTGCTGATCAGCATGCCGCATGCCGGCCTGCGTCTGGCCCCGGCGATCGAGCGCGGGCTGGTTGATCCGGCGCGCAGCCTGCCGGACACCGACTGGCACATCCCCCGGCTGTACGACTTCGCCCGCGAACTGGGCGCCAGCATCGTCGCTGCCGAGTACTCGCGCTTCGTCATCGACCTCAACCGGCCGGAAGATGACCAACCTTTATATACCGGTGCGACCACCGGCCTGTTCCCGGCGACCCTGTTCGATGGCCAGCCGCTGTACAAAGAGGGGCAAGTGCCGTCGAGCGCTGACCGCGCTCAGTACCTCGAAGAGATCTGGCGCCCGTACCACGACACCCTGCGGCAGGAGCTGGTGCGGTTGAAGGCGCAATTCGGTTATGTGTTGCTCTGGGACGCCCACTCGATCCGCTCCCACGTGCCGCACCTGTTCGACGGCAAGCTGCCGGACTTCAACCTTGGCACCTTCAATGGCGCCAGTTGTGATCCGCAACTGGCCGAGCGCCTGCAAGCGGTGTGCGGCGAGGCCCATGGCTACAGCCATGTGCTGAACGGCCGCTTCAAGGGCGGGCACATCACCCGGCATTACGGTGATCCGGCCAATGACATCCATGCGGTGCAACTGGAGCTGGCGCAGAGCACTTATATGGAAGAGGTGGAGCCGTTCAGGTATCGGGAGGATCTGGCGCAGCCGACCCAGGTGGTGCTTCGGCAGTTGCTGGAGGAAGTTCTGGCCTGGGGGCAGCGTCGTTATCGCTGACCTCATCGCCGCGGTTCGGCGCCCCGACAAGCCGGCTCCCACAAGGACTTGCTCAGATCACTGTGGGAGCCGGCTTGCCGGCGATAAGGCCATAGGCTTCACAAACCACTACCTCAAGAACACTTGACCCAACAGGGCATGCTCAAAGCGCAATTCGGGTTTATGATGCCCAACGGCAGAATAATTCCCACACGGAGTGCGTAATGCAGACCTTGTACCCGCAGATCAAACCCTACGCCCGGCACGATCTGGCCGTCGAAGCACCGCATGTACTGTACGTCGATGAGAGCGGTTCGCCGGAAGGTCTGCCGGTGGTGTTCATTCACGGTGGTCCCGGTGCCGGCTGCGATGCCCAGAGTCGCTGCTATTTCGACCCCAACGTCTACCGCATCATCACCTTCGACCAGCGTGGCTGCGGCCGCTCCACTCCCCACGCCAGCCTGGAAAACAACACCACCTGGCACCTGGTCGAAGACCTCGAGCGCATTCGCAAGCACCTGGGTATCGACAAATGGGTGCTGTTCGGCGGCTCCTGGGGCTCGACCCTGGCCCTGGCCTACGCCCAGACCCACCCCGAGCGCGTCCATGGCCTGATTCTGCGCGGCATCTTCCTGTGCCGTCCGCAAGAAATCGACTGGTTCTACCAGGCCGGCGCCAGCCGCCTGTTCCCGGACTACTGGCAGGACTATATCGCGCCGATCCCGGTGGAAGAGCGCGGCAATCTGGTCCAGGCCTTCCACAAGCGCCTCACCGGCAGCGATCAGATCGCCCAGATGCACGCCGCCAAGGCCTGGTCGACCTGGGAAGGTCGCACCGCCACCCTGCGCCCGAACCCGCTGGTGGTCGACCGCTTCTCCGAGCCGCAGCGCGCGCTGTCGATCGCCCGGATCGAATGCCACTACTTCATGAACAACGCCTTCCTCGAAGAAAACCAGTTGATCCGCGACATGGAGAAGATCGCCCACCTGCCGGCGGTGATCGTGCACGGTCGCTACGACGTGATCTGCCCGCTGGACAACGCCTGGGAACTGCACCAGGCCTGGCCGAACAGCGAGCTGAAGGTGATTCGCGACGCCGGTCATGCCGCCTCTGAGCCGGGGATCACCGATGCCCTGGTGCGCGCCGCCGACCAGATGTCCCGGCGTCTGCTGGACCTGCCGCTGGACGAAGCATGAAGGGGCTGCTGCAACGCGTGCGTGGCGCGCGGGTAGAAGTGGAGGGCGAAATCGTCGGTTCCGTGGACCAGGGCCTGCTGGTGCTGGTCGCGGTGGAGCCGGGCGACACCCCGGCCCACGCCGACAAGCTGCTGCACAAATTGCTCAACTACCGGGTCTTCAGTGACCCGCAGGGCAAGATGAACCTGTCCCTCAAGGACATCGACGGCGGCCTGCTGCTGGTGTCCCAGTTCACCTTGGCCGCCGACACTCAGAGCGGCCTGCGCCCGAGTTTCTCCACCGCCGCGCCGCCGGCCCTCGGCGCCGAGTTGTTCGACTACCTTTTGGCCCAGGCCAAGGCCAAACATGACACCGTCGCCAGCGGCCGTTTCGGGGCCGATATGCAGGTACATCTGGTCAATGATGGCCCCGTAACATTTATGTTACAAATATGAAGACAAAAAACCCCCTGTTTGCAGGAAAACAATGGGTTTTACAGCAAAAATAGTTGGCTGGCCCTGATGCGTTGTAACGCAGCCTGCTAGATAATCGCGCGCTACGTGGGCCGACGTTCGACGGCCTGTTTCACTCTGATTCGAGAACTGTCCGGAACCGTATGGGGAATCATTAAGCCCTTTCGGAGTCCGAACAGTGCTCGCCAACCCGGCATGTGTAGCTGGCCGTTGGTTCTCTAGATCTGTTTTCGGCGAGGGTTGCTCGTGATTGTAAGTCCCTGTAATGCACCAAGAATGCCTGCCAGCCGGCTGCGCAAGGCCCTGCTCGCAGGTTCGGCGCTGGTGTGCCTGCTCAGCGCCGGCCAGCTCTGGGCGTTCAACCTTGACGACGTAGCGGCCAAGGCGAAAGACCTGGCCGGGCAGAAGTACGAAGCACCAAAGAGCAACCTGCCAGCGGTCTTCCGCGACATGAAGTTCGCCGATTACCAGAAGATCCGCTTCCTGTCGGACAAGGCCGAATGGGCCAACGACAAGACCCCCTTCAAGCTGTCCTTCTATCACCAGGGCATGCACTTCGACACGCCGGTGAAGATCAACGAAGTCACCGCCACCAGCGTCGATGAAATCAAGTACGACCCAACCCGCTTCGATTTCGGCGACCTGAAGTTCGACGCCAAGGCTACCGAGCAGCTCGGTTATGCCGGTTTCCGTGTGCTGTTCCCGATCAACAAGGCGGACAAGCAGGACGAAATCATGACCCTGCTCGGCGCCAGCTACTTCCGCGTCGTCGGCAAGGGCCAGGTGTACGGCCTGTCGGCCCGTGGTCTGGCCATCGACACCGCGCTGCCGTCCGGCGAAGAATTCCCGCGCTTCACCGAGTTCTGGGTCGAACGCCCGAAAGCCAACGACAAGCACCTGGTGATCTACGCGTTGCTCGACTCGCCGCGTTCCACCGGCGCCTACAAGCTGATCCTGCGTCCGGGCAGCGACACCATCGTCGATGTGCAGTCCAAGGTGTTCCTGCGTGATCACGTCAGCCGCCTGGGTATCGCCCCGCTGACCAGCATGTACCTGTTCGGCAGCAACCAGCCGTCGCGAGTACCGAACTACCGTCCTGCGCTGCACGACTCCGAAGGTCTGTCGATCCACGCCGGTAACGGCGAGTGGCTGTGGCGTCCGCTGAACAACCCGAAACACCTGGCCGTGAGCAACTTCAGCGTGGAAAACCCGCGCGGCTTCGGTCTGCTGCAGCGCAACCGCAACTTCAGCTTCTATGAAGACCTGGACGACAACTACCAGAAGCGTCCAAGCACCTGGATCGAGCCTCGCGGTGACTGGGGCAAAGGCACCGTCGACCTAGTGGAAATCCCGACCGCTGACGAAACCAACGACAACATCGTTGCGTTCTGGAGCCCGGAAAAGCTGCCTGAGCCAGGCGTCCCGTTCGAATATGAATACCGCTTGCACTGGACCATGGACGAGTCGGCCTACCATTCGCCGAACCTCGGCTGGGTCAAGCAGACCCTGCGTTCCACCGGCGACGTCAAACAGTCCAACCTGATCCGCCAGCCGGATGGCAGCGTGGCCTTCCTGGTCGACTTCGAAGGCCCGGTCCTTGCGGCCCTGCCGGAAGACGCGGCGGTCCGCAGCCAGGTCAGCCTGGGCGACAACGCCGAGCTGGTTGAGAACAACCTGCGCTACAACCCTGAAATCAAGGGCTGGCGCCTGACCCTGCGGATGAAGGTCAAGGATCCGGGCAAGGCCGTCGAAATGCGCGCCGCCCTGGTTCGCGACGTCCCGGTCGAGCCGGACAAACCCGAGAAGCAGGAAAAACAGGAAAAACCTGCCAAGCAGGACAAGGCCGCCGCTAAAGCCGCGAAGGCCGAGCAACCTGCCGAGCAGCCTGCCGCTGAAGCGGCGCCCACTACTGGGGCCCCGGCGACCACCGAACAGGTGTTGACCGAGACCTGGAGCTATCAGTTGCCAGCCGATGAGTAACTCTTCAGCACGGCCAGAGTCGCTTGCCGAGTACCTGGCCCATCTACCCCTGAGCGACGAGCAGCGGGCGGAACTCGCCAACTGCAACTCGTTCAGCGAGTTGCACCAGCGCCTGTCTGCGCAGCCGAGCGCCGTCGATGCCGAGCCCGCCCAGGGTTCGGTCGGCAGCCGCCTGAGCCTGCTCAGCGCCACCGATATGGAAGAGGCCGAGATGCTCGGCCTCGACGCCAGCGGCCGGGTCTGCCTCAAGGCGACCCCGCCGATCCGTCGCACCCGGGTGATCCCCGAGCCATGGCGGACCAACATCCTGGTTCGTGGCTGGCGCCGTCTGACCGGCCGCACCAACGCCCCGGCCCCTGAGCAGCGTGAGCTGCCCAAGGCCCGCTGGCGCTGGGTTGGCTCGATGCGCCGCTACATCCTGCTGGCACTGATGATCGGTCAGACCATCGTCGCCGGCTGGTACATGAAAGGCATCCTGCCGTATCAGGGCTGGTCGTTCGTCGACCTCGACGAAGTCATGCACCAGCCACTGCTGCAGACCGCTGCGCAGGTCTGGCCGTATGCTTTGCAGACGTCCATCCTGATTCTGTTCGGCATTCTGTTCTGCTGGGTGTCGGCGGGTTTCTGGACCGCCCTGATGGGCTTCCTCGAACTGCTCACCGGGCGCGACAAATACCGCATCTCCGGCAGCAGTGCCGGCAATGAGCCGATCGAGGCGGGCGCGCGTACCGCGCTGGTCATGCCGATCTGCAACGAAGACGTGCCACGGGTGTTCGCCGGCCTGCGCGCGACTTTCGAGTCGGTCGCCGCCACCGGTAACCTCGACCGTTTCGACTTCTTCATCCTCAGCGACACCAACGACCCCGACATTGCCGTGGCCGAGCAACAGGCCTGGCTGGAAGTCTGCCGCGAGGCCAAGGGCTTCGGGCGGATCTTCTACCGTCGCCGCCGTCGCCGTGTGAAGCGCAAGAGCGGCAACCTCGACGACTTCTGCCGCCGTTGGGGCAGCGACTACCGCTACATGGTGGTCCTCGACGCCGACAGCGTAATGAGCGGCGACTGCCTCTCCAGCCTGGTTCGGTTGATGGAAGCCAACCCGGACGCCGGGATCATCCAGACCGCGCCGAAAGCCTCGGGCATGGACACCCTGTATGCGCGCATGCAGCAGTTCGCCACCCGCGTCTACGGCCCACTGTTCACTGCTGGCCTGCACTTCTGGCAACTGGGTGAGTCGCACTACTGGGGGCACAACGCGATCATCCGCATGAAGCCCTTCATTGAGCACTGCGCCCTGGCGCCGTTGCCGGGCAAGGGCGCTTTCGCCGGTGCGATTCTCTCCCACGACTTCGTCGAAGCCGCGCTGATGCGCCGCGCCGGCTGGGGCGTGTGGATTGCCTACGACCTGCCGGGCAGCTACGAAGAACTGCCGCCGAACCTGCTCGACGAGCTCAAGCGCGACCGACGCTGGTGCCACGGCAACCTGATGAACTTCCGCCTGTTCCTGGTCAAGGGCATGCACCCGGTGCACCGTGCGGTGTTCCTCACCGGGGTGATGTCCTACCTGTCGGCGCCGTTGTGGTTCTTCTTCCTGGTGCTGTCCACCGCGCTGCTGGCGACCAACACCCTGATGGAGCCGCAGTACTTCCTCGAACCACGGCAGTTGTACCCGCTGTGGCCGCAGTGGCACCCGGAAAAAGCCATCGCGCTGTTCTCCACCACCATCGTGCTGCTGTTCCTGCCCAAGCTGCTCAGCGTCATTCTGATCTGGGCCAAGGGCGCGACGGAGTTTGGCGGGCGGATCAAGGTCACCCTGTCGATGCTGCTGGAGATGCTGTTCTCCATGCTGCTGGCGCCGGTGCGGATGATTTTCCACACCCGTTTCGTCCTCGCCGCGTTCCTCGGCTGGGCCGCGACCTGGAACTCGCCGCAACGTGACGACGACTCCACGCCGTGGAGCGAAGCGGTCCGCCGTCATGGTCCGCAGACCTTGCTGGGCGTGGCCTGGGCGCTGCTGGTGGCTTGGCTGAACCCGAGCTTCCTGTGGTGGCTGGTACCGATCGTGGGCTCGCTGACCCTGTCGATCCCGGTGTCGGTGATTTCCAGTCGGGTCAACCTGGGCCTGCGCGCCAAGGACGAGAAGCTGTTCCTCATCCCTGAGGAATACGCGACGCCGCCTGAGCTGTTGGCCACCGACCAGTACACCCACGAGAACCGCTGGCACGCGCTGCACGACGGTTTCGTCCGGGCCGTGGTCGATCCACAGCAGAACGCCCTGGCTTGCGCCCTGGCCACCGCTCGCCATGCGGTCGCCGAGCCGATCGAGGCGCTGCGCGCCGAGCGCATCGCCAAGGCATTGCAGGTCGGGCCGTCGGGCCTGGACGGCAATACCCGTCTGGCGCTGCTCAGCGATCCGGTCGCCCTGTCCCGGCTGCACGACCGCGTCTGGGCCGAGCACAACAGTGCCTGGCTGGACGTCTGGCGTCAGTCGATCGACAACGATCCGCACTCGCCGCTGCTGCCTCTGCATCCCGAAGAGGCAGCCCAGCCAACGCTGGCCAATGCCTGATCCCCACGCGGGGCGACATTCGTCGCCCCGCGCTGTTTTTCTGGTATCAATAAGTAACAAAGTCGTCATGGGTGCTAGGTCCCATGCCGCTCATGCGTTAGCATCCCGCCCCGACTATCGCGCGACGTCTGTAGGACTTTTCGCGCAACAATAAAATTAAGCGTTTTCTTGTTGGGGGAACCTGGTGATGTTCAAAAAGTACCTGTCGATGTTGCTGGTCGGCGTCGCCGCCACTGTCGCGGTCAGCACCGCACAAGCCGGCGCCATCGATGACGCGGTCAAGCGCGGCACCCTGCGGGTGGGCATGGACCCTACCTACATGCCGTTCGAGATGACCAACAAGCGTGGCGAGATCATCGGCTTCGAAGTGGACATCATCAAGGCCATGGCCAAGTCCATGGGCGTCAAGCTGGAGATGGTTTCCACCGCCTATGACGGCATCATCCCGGCACTGATGACCAACAAGTTCGACATCATCACCAGCGGCATGACCCTGACCCAGGAACGCAACCTGAAGCTGAACTTCAGCGAGCCCTTCATCGTTGTCGGCCAGACCCTGCTGATTCGCAAGGAACTGGAAGGCAAGATCAAGTCCTATAAAGACCTCAACAGCCCTGAATACCGCCTGACCTCCAAGCTGGGCACCACCGGTGAGATGGTCGCCAAGAAATTGATCGGCAAGGCCCAGTACCATGGCTACGACAACGAACAGGAAGGCGTACTGGACGTGGTCAACGGCAAGGCTGATGCCTTCGTCTACGACGCACCCTACAACGTGG
This sequence comes from Pseudomonas huaxiensis, assembly GCF_003231275.1. GTDB lineage: Bacteria > Pseudomonadota > Gammaproteobacteria > Pseudomonadales > Pseudomonadaceae > Aquipseudomonas > Aquipseudomonas huaxiensis. Next base: position 12,178 of record NZ_QKVL01000033.1, on the reverse strand, counting down.
TGGCAGTGACCAAGGTCGGCGCCGGCAAGCTGGTCTACCTCGACGAACCGTTCACCTACGAGCCGCTGGCCTTCGGTCTGAAGAAAGGCGACTACGACAGCATCAACTTCATCAACAACTTCCTGCACCAGATCAAGCACGACGGCACCTACGATCGAATCCACGACAAGTGGTTCAAGAAGACCGAGTGGCTGAAGGACATGGAATAAGCGACAGCTCCAAGCCGCAAGCTGCAAGCTGCAAGAAAAGGCGGATCGCCATCGACCCGCTTTTACTTGCAGCTTGTTGCTTGCGGCTTTCGGCTTAATGGGGAATCCCAACGTGATCAAACACAAGAAATCCCAGTGGCCCTGGCACGGGCTGACCGCGCTGGTCCTGGTCGGACTGGCGATCAGTCTGTATTTCGCCACCTCGATGATTTCCTACGAGTGGCGCTGGAACCGCATCCCGCAGTATTTCGCCTACCAGGCCGAGGAAGCACATCGCGCCTCCGGCTACGGCACGGTGCAGGACATCGTGCGCCAGGGCGACACCGCGCGGGTGACCCTGCGTGACGAAGACGGCACCGAGCAGGTGCTGGACGTCGACCAGGCCAGCCTGCAACTGGCCAAGGGCGATGACGTTGCCGAGGGCGACCTGATCGGCCTGACCCACCACTGGGCGGCCGGCCCGCTGGCCTGGGGGCTGTGGACCACGGTGTGGATTTCCGTGGCGTCCGGGATCATCGGTCTGTTGATCGGTCTGTTCGCCGGGCTGTGTCGTCTCTCCAGCAACCCGACCCTGCGTGACCTGTCCACGGTGTATGTCGAGCTGGTGCGCGGCACGCCGTTGCTGGTGCAGATCTTCATTTTCTATTTCTTCATCGGCACCGTGCTCAACCTCTCCCGCGAGTTCGCCGGGGTTGCCGCGCTGGCGCTGTTCACTGGCGCCTATGTGGCGGAGATCGTCCGAGCGGGCGTGCAGTCCATCGCCAGGGGGCAGGGCGAGGCCGCTCGTTCCCTGGGCCTGAGCGCCGCCCAGTCGATGCGCCACGTGGTTCTGCCGCAAGCGTTCAAGCGCGTGCTGCCGCCGCTGGCCGGGCAGTTCATCAGCCTGGTCAAGGACACGTCGCTGGTCTCGGTGATCGCCATCACCGAACTGACCAAGAGTGGCCGGGAGGCGATCACCACCTCGTTCTCGACTTTCGAGATCTGGTTCTGCGTCGCCGGGCTGTACCTGCTGATCAACCTGCCGCTGTCGCATTTCGCCAGCCGGCTCGAGCGGAGGCTTGCGCAAAGTGATTGAAGTCCGTGATCTGGTAAAAGTCTTCGACACCCGCGGCCAGGTGGTGCGGGCTGTGGATAACGTCAGCACCAACGTCGCTCGCGGCGAAGTGCTGGTGGTGCTCGGCCCGTCCGGCTCCGGCAAATCGACCTTCCTGCGCTGCCTGAACGGCCTGGAGTCGTTCGATGCTGGCAGCGTCGCCATCGACGGTCTGCAACTGGCCGACCCGAAGACCGACGTCAACGCCTACCGTCGTGAAGTCGGCATGGTGTTCCAGCACTTCAACCTGTTCCCGCACATGACCGTGCTGGAGAACCTGTGCCTGGCGCAGAAAGTCGTGCGCAAGCGTGGCAAGGCCGAGCGCGAGGCCAAGGCGCGGGCGCTGCTGGAGAAGGTCGGGATCGGCCAGAAGGCCAACGAGTACCCGTCGCGGCTCTCGGGTGGCCAGCAGCAGCGCGTAGCGATTGCCCGGGCGCTGGCGATGGACCCGAAAGTCATGCTGTTCGACGAGCCCACCTCGGCGCTGGACCCGGAAATGGTCGGCGAGGTGCTGGACGTGATGAAGACCCTGGCCCAGGAAGGCATGACCATGGTCTGCGTAACCCACGAAATGGGCTTTGCCCGGGAAGTGGCGGACCGGGTGCTGTTCTTCGATCACGGCAAACTGCTGGAAGATTCGCCGCCGGAGGAATTCTTCACCACGCCGAAGGACCTGCGGGCCCAGGCGTTCCTGCGTCAGGTCCTGTAATTCTCGCGACGGTTCGGCGTTCCGACAAGCTCGCTCCTACAGGTCTCTGTAGGAGCGAGCTTGCTCGCGAGAGGCCCTCACGTCAGATCCGGAACCGCGCCACCAGCCCCTGCAAATGTGTCCCCAGCCGCGCCAGCTCTACGCTGGACGCCGCCGTCTCTTCGCTCGCCGCGCTGGTCTGATCCGACACGTCGCGCACGCTCATCACACTGCGATTGATTTCTTCCGCCACGGCGCTCTGCTGCTCTGCCGCCGCCGCAATTTGCTGGTTCATCGACTGGATCGACGACACCGTGCGGGTAATGGTTTCCAGCGAAACACCCGCACTACGGGTCAGTTCGACGCTGCTTTCGGTCAGACCACGGCTGTTGTCCATGACGCTGGCGACCTGCTGGGTACCGCTCTGCAAGCCGGCGATCAGTTCTTCGATCTCCTCGGTGGACTGCTGAGTGCGCTGGGCCAGGCTGCGCACTTCGTCGGCGACCACGGCGAAACCACGTCCGGCCTCGCCCGCACGGGCTGCTTCGATGGCGGCATTGAGCGCCAGGAGGTTGGTCTGCTGGGCCACCGACTTGATCACATCGAGCACGCTGCCGATCTTCTCGCTCTCGGACTTGAGCTTGTTCATCGCCGCGCTGGAGTTACCCACTTCCTTGGCCAGGCGCTCGATCTGCGCAATCACCTCGGATACCACGCGGTCACCCTCGCGGGCCTGCTGGTCGGCCATCAGCGCCGCCTCGGAGGCTTCCTCGGCGTTGCGCGCGACTTCATGCACGGTCGCGGCCATTTCGTTCATGGCGGTGGCAACCTGATCGGTCTCGACTTTCTGGCTGTTGACCCCGGCACTGGTCTGCTCGGTAACGGCGGAGAGTTCTTCGGCGGCGCTGGCAATCTGGGTGACGCCGTCGCTGATGCCACCGATCAGCTCGCGCAAGCTGACGGTCATGCGCTGCATGCTGCGCTGCAACTGGCCCATTTCGTCGAGACGCTGGTCGGTGAGGTCGTGGCTGAGGTCGCCGCTGGCGATGCGGTCCACGGCGGTCAGGGTGTGGCGCAGGGGAACGATGATCTGCCGGGTGATGGCCCAGGAAGCGATCACGCCGAACAGCATGGCCAGCACCGTGGCGAGGGCCAGGGTCGACTTGGCGTTCTTCGATTCGGCATCGCGCAGTTGGGTCTGGGACTTGGTCAGTTCCATGCTCAGGTTGAGCAGCCTGGTGCCTTGTTCGCCCATCAGCCGCAGGGCCTGGTCACTGGCTTCCTGGGCGGTGCCGAACTGCACCACGGCGCCGCGATAGACGCCCAGCGATTCGGTGGCGCTGCCGAGGTTGGCGTGGTGCTCGCTTGGGATTTTGCCCGGCAGGGCCTTGAGCAAGGCGACCGCCTGGTCGATGGCGGTCAGCGCGGTCTGCTGGAATTCAGGTTTGGCGCTGTAGGTGTAGCCACGGACCTGGAAGCGTGCCTGCTGTAGCAGTTTGGACACTTCAACGGCGTTGTTGAACAGCACGGCGTCGCCGCTCTGCAGCAGCGCCTGCTCGACCTGGGCAAGCAGTCCTGCGGCCTTGTCGGCGCTGGCGCCGAGTGCGGCACGGGCGGCCTCGCGGGCGTCCGCGGCGGCTTTCAGGTCGGCGAAGTAACGCTGGTAGGCCTGCACGGCGTCGCGCTGCTGTTGCAGGCGCTTGCTGTCTTCGGCCTCGCTGACGCGCTTGCTGACGTTCTGCAGCACACCGTCCAGTGACGCCAGGGCGTTTTCCACCAACGTGGTCGACGCGGCATCGCGGTTGTGTTCGTAGCTCTGGCGGGCAATGCGCAGGACCTGGGTGCCCTGGTACACCTCGGAGATTTCGCCGAGCTTGTCGCCACGGTTGATCACGCCTTCGAGGCCCAGCCAACCGGTGAGGGTGATCACCAGGGTCAGCAGCAGGACGATGCTGAAGCCGATGCCCAGCTTGAGGTTGACGCTCACATTACCCAGGTGCTGGGCCATCCAACGGTACATGGTGTGACTCCACTTCGATCGATCAGGCAGGTTCTTTATTCTGGTGTTCCTGCATCGGCGCGGGGGCACAAAACTGTAGGCGGCAAAAGCGTCTAAACCGGGGCTGAGGGGGTAGCCAATGGTCTTATATAAAGTGTGGGAATTACCTTAGAACAGACGCGCTAGCAGAGCCGTGACGGCGGTTTCCACTCGCAGGATGCGATCACCCAGTTGCACCGGTGCCAGTCCGGCTTTGCCCAGCAGATCGATCTCGTAAGGAATCCAGCCACCTTCCGGACCGATGGCCAGGGTCACCGCTTCGTTCACGCCGCGTGGGCAGGGCGGGTGGTTGCCGGGGTGGCCGACCAGGCCAAGGGTGTTCTGGGCGATGGCAGGCAGGCGGTCTTCGACGAAGGGCTTGAAGCGCTTCTCGATGATGACCTCGGGCAGCACCGTGTCCCGGGCCTGTTCCAGGCCGAGGATGAGGTTCTCGCGGATCGCTGCGGGGTCGAGGAAGGGGGTTTGCCAGAAGCTCTTTTCCACCCGGTAACTGTTGACCAGCACCAGCTTCGCCACGCCCATGGTGGCGACGGTCTGGAACACCCGGCGGAGCATTTTCGGGCGGGGCAGGGCGAGGATCAGGGTCAGCGGCAGCTTGGCCGGTGGCGGCTGGTCGAAGCTCAGCGAGAGCTCCGCTTCATGGCCTTCCAGCCGTTCTATCGTGGCCTGGCCCATCAGGCCACCGAGGCGGCCGACGCGCAGGCTGTCACCCACCGCGACGCGGTGGATGTCCTGCATGTGGGTGAAGCGGCGGTCGCTCAGGACCGCGCGGTCGGCCGCGATGAAGTCGGCCTCTTCGAGCAGCAGCAGGTTCACGCCTGGGTCGCTGGCGGCTGGTCGTCAGGGGTGTCGTTGCGTTCGTCATGCTCCTGGCTGCGCTTGCGGATCAAGCTGCCGAACAGCACGCCGATTTCGAACAGCATCCACATCGGCACGGCCAGCAGGGTCTGCGAGAAGATGTCCGGCGGGGTCAGGATCATGCCGACCACGAAGCAGCCGATGATCACGTACGGGCGGACCTTGCGCAGGTACTGCACGTCCACCACGCCGATCCACACCAGCAGCACCACCGCGACAGGAATCTCGAAGGCAACGCCGAATGCGAAGAACAGCGTCATGACGAAATCGAGGTAACTGGCGATGTCGGTCATCATCGACACGCCTTCGGGGGTCGCGCTGGCGAAGAAACCGAAGATCAGCGGGAACACCAGGAAGTAGGCGAAGGCCATGCCGGCGTAGAACAGGAAGATGCTGGACACCAGCAGCGGAATGGCGATGCGCTTTTCATGGCGGTACAGGCCCGGCGCGATGAAGCCCCAGATCTGGTGCAGGATGAACGGGATCGCCAGGAACAGCGAAACGATCATGGTCAGCTTGAACGGCGTCAGGAACGGCGAGGCCACGTCGGTGGCGATCATCGTCGCGTTGGCCGGCAAGTGCGCGCGCAGCGGCGCCGAGACCAGGGTGTAGATCTGCTGGGCGAAGGAGAACAGGCCGATGAAGATCAGAAAGACCGCCGCGACGCAGCGCAGCAGGCGAGTACGCAGTTCAGTCAGGTGCGAGACCAGCGGCATGGGCTGGTCGTGTTCCGGAATTTCGCTCATGGGGCTCGCGGCGGTTGGGTCGGTTCGGTGGACGCCGGTTGGGGCGCGTCGGCGGGTGCCGTCGGCGCCGCGGGGGCTTCGGAGATTACGGCGGCGGTGGCGGGGGCCACGTGCTCGCTGCCCGGCGTGGTGGACGGATCGGGCGTCACGCTGCTCGGGTTGAGGATACGTCGGGCTTCCTGCTCCAGGGAGAGGATGTGCTCGTTGTGCAGTTGCCGACGGATATCGTCAGCGCCGATCTCGCGCTCTACTTCCTGCTTGATCGCGTTGAAGCTGCGCTTGAGGCGCCCTACCCACAGGCCGGCGGTGCGCGCCGCGCCAGGCAGGCGCTCGGGTCCGAGCACCACAAGGGCGACCAGACCGACGAGCAGCAACTCACTGAAGCTGATCCCGAACATGAGTTCACTCTTTCCTTGCAGGTTCAGCGTCCTGAACCTTCTGCGCCTGGCCGTCGATGGTGTGCGGCTGGTTCAGTGGGGTGCCCTGCGGTTGTACCGGCTGGGAAGGTTGTGCAGTTTGCACGGTCGGCTCGGCAGGCTTGTCGTCTTCGTTCATGGCCTTGCGGAAGCCCTTGATCGACTCGCCCAGGTCGCCGCCGAAGTTCTTCAGTTTCTTGGTACCGAATACCAGTACCACGACGACCAGCAGAACAATCCAGTGTTTCCAGTCAAAAATACCCATGGTGCAGTTCCTCGAATGAATTCAGTTAGGCCGATGGCTGGCGGGCCGCCTTTTCGTCGTGGCCGGACAGTCCGAAACGGCGCTCCAGCTCGTCCAGCACGGCTTGCGGGTGCTGGCCCAGTGCGGAGAGCATGACCAGGCTATGGAACCACAGGTCGGCGGTTTCATAGATGACATCGCTGTAATCTCCGCTGGTGGCGGCGTCCTTGGCGGCGATGATGGTTTCCACCGACTCTTCGCCGACCTTCTCCAGGATCTTGTTCAGGCCCTTGTGGTACAGGCTGGCGACGTAGGAGCTGTCGGGGGCCGCGCCTTTGCGCGATTCCAGCACTTCGGCCAGGCGGGTCAGGGTGTCGCTCATGTCAGTGTCCTGCGCTGTAGATGGCATTCGGGTCTTTGAGGACCGGATCGACGGTTTTCCACTGGCCGTCCTCGAAGACGCGATAGAAGCAGCTTTCGCGGCCGGTATGGCAGGCGATGTGCCCCAGTTGCTCGACCATCAGGATGATCACGTCGGCGTCGCAGTCCAGGCGCATTTCGTGCAGCTTCTGCACGTGGCCGGACTCCTCGCCCTTGCGCCACAGTTTGCCACGGGAGCGCGACCAGTAGATGGCGCGCTGCTCGGCGGCGGTCAGGGCCAGCGATTCGCGGTTCATCCAGGCCATCATCAGCACGCGTCCGGTCTTGTGGTCCTGGGCGATGGCCGGCACCAGGCCGTCGCTGTTCCAGTTGATCTCGTCCAGCCAGTCTTTCATCTTCGACTCCAAAAAAGGCCACGGCCCCACGCCGATGCCGCCCGCTAGTGTGCCAGCCGTTCAACCGGCTGGCTATCGACGCACCACCAGGTAGAGGCCCGCCGCCAGCATCAGCCAGGCCGGCCAGGCACTGGTCGCAGCGAGGTTCTCGGCACCGGCGGCGAGCGTTGCGCCGCCTGCCAGCAAGCCGGCGCCGAGCAGGCGCAGGGCCCAGTGGTCATGCTGCTTCCAGGGTGCTGGAGGGTCGTTGAGGTGGGGTTGCGACATGCGCTCGAGCAGGTCGCGGGTCATGTTGGCGAGGTGCGGCACCTGCTCGACCTGGCTGTGCAGGTTCTGCAGCAGGGTCTTGGGGCTTACCCGGTCGCGCATCCAGCGTTCGAGGAAGGGCTGGGCGGTGCTCCACAGGTCAAGATCGGGATAGAGCTGGCGGCCCAGGCCTTCGATGTTCAGCAGGGTTTTCTGCAATAGAACGAGTTGCGGCTGGACTTCCATGTTGAAGCGCCGCGCGGTCTGGAACAGACGCATCAGCACCTGGCCGAAGGAGATGTCCTTGAGCGGTTTCTCGAAGATCGGCTCGCAGACGGTGCGGATCGCCGCTTCGAATTCGTTGAGCTTGGTCTGCGCCGGCACCCAGCCGGAATCGATGTGCAACTGCGCCACGCGACGGTAGTCGCGCTTGAAGAAGGCGAACAGGTTGCGCGCCAGATAGTCCTGGTCTTCGGGGGTGAGGCTGCCGACGATGCCGCAGTCGATGGCGATGTACTGCGGGCTCCACGGCTTCACGGTGCTGACAAAGATGTTGCCGGGGTGCATGTCGGCGTGGAAGAAACTGTCGCGGAACACCTGGGTGAAGAAAATCTCCACGCCACGCTCGGCGAGCATCTTCATGTCGGTACGCTGGTCGGCGAGGGTGACAAGGTCGGTGACCTGGATGCCGTAGATGCGCTCCATCACCAGCACCTTGGGCCGGCACCAGTCCCAGTAGACCTGGGGCACGTACATCATCTCCGAGCCTTCGAAGTTGCGCTTGAGCTGGCTGGCGTTGGCCGCCTCGCGGAGCAGGTCGAGTTCGTCGTAGATGGTTTTTTCGTAATCGCTGACCACTTCCACCGGGTGCAGCAGGCGGGCGTCGGCGGAGACCCGCTCGGCGCCGCGGGCAATCAGGAACAGCCAGGCCAGGTCCTGGGCGATCACTGGCTTGAGGCCGGGCCGCACCACCTTGACCACCACTTCTTCACCGCTCTTGAGGCGAGCGGCGTGAACCTGGGCCACCGAAGCCGAAGCCAGCGGTTCGACGTCGAAGCGGGCAAACACTTCGCCGACCTTGGCGCCGAGTTGTTCTTCGATCAGCGCCACGGCTTTCTGCGAATCGAATGGCGGCACGCGGTCCTGCAGCAGCATCAGTTCGTCGGCGATGTCCGCCGGCAACAGATCGCGACGGGTGGAAAGCAACTGGCCGAACTTGATGAAGATCGGCCCGAGGTCCTGCAGCGCCAGGCGCAGGCGCGCGCCACGGCTCAGGTCGAGCTGTTTGCGCGGCAGCCAGCGCCACGGCATGAGCAGCCGCAAGGCGGCCAGCCACCAGGGCAGGGGCTGGTCGAACAGCAGGTCATCGAGACGGTAGCGGATCACGACGCGCTGGATGCGCAACAGACGGCGGACGGCAAGCAGCTTCATGCGTTATCGCTGGATTCAAGGGATCGGGCAAGGCGCTCGATGCGCGCCTCGAGGCGTTCAATGTCGAGCTTGAGGGTGTCGAGTTCGCCGAAGCGCGCTTCGGCTTCACGCTGGCCAACCAGCGTGCGGGATTCTTCCGCCAGGTATTCGGAGGCGGTCTGGCTCAGGCTGGTCAGGCTCTGGCGGGTCCACTTCGCGCTGTTGCGCAGGTGGCCGCTGAGCAACTGGGTCGCCACCGGACCGAGCCAGCGAGAGACTTCGTACTCCCAGTCCAGCTCCAGGTCCTGCAGCACGCCAACCAGATCCAGCAACACCGCGCTGTCGCCTTCCAGCTCGACCTGCGGGCTGTGCAGCACGGCGGTCTTGTCCTGGCTCAAGGCCAGTTGCACCAGGCTGGTAGCCGGGGCGCGGAGGGTGCAGTCGGCCGGATTGAGCCACTGGCTGGCCAGCAGCAGACCTTCATCGCTGGGCAGGATGAACAACTGCAGGGCGGGCTGGCGGCAGTCGATGGCAATGACTTTGCCATCGAGCGGCGCCAACCGCGGCAATGCGGTGCTGTCCAGGCGCAGGACACGGTTGAGGCCGTGTTCGACGCTGGCGAGAAGGCCGGCCAGCAGCATCAGGGTTTGATACCGCGGTGCAGGGCGACGATGCCGTTGGTCATGTTGTGGTAGGTGACGCGGTCGAAGCCGGCGTCGACCATCATGGCCTTGAGGGTTTCCTGGTCCGGGTGCATGCGGATCGATTCGGCCAGGTAGCGATAGCTTTCCGAGTCGTTGGTGATCAGCTTGCCGGCCAGCGGCATGAAGGCGAAGGAGTACGCGTCGTAGACCTTGGACATGAAGGTGCTGGTCGGCTTGGAGAACTCCAGCACCAGCAGGCGGCCGCCCGGCTTGAGGACGCGCAGCATCGAGCGCAGGGCATCTTCTTTATGGGTGACGTTGCGCAGGCCGAAGGCGATGGTTACGCAGTCGAAATGGTTGTCCGGGAAGGGCAGCTTTTCCGCGTCGGCCTGGACGAACTCGACGTTGCCGGCCACGCCCAGATCGAGCAGGCGGTCACGCCCGACCTTGAGCATCGAGGCGTTGATGTCGGCCAGCACGACCTGGCCGGTAGGGCCGACCAGATGGGAGAACTTGCGGGTCAGGTCACCGGTACCGCCGGCGATATCCAGTACCCGGTTGCCGCTGCGCACACCGGACAGCTCGATGGCAAAGCGCTTCCACAGGCGGTGCATGCCTACGGAAAGCACGTCGTTCATCAGGTCGTATTTGGCGGCTACGGAGTGGAAAACCTCGGCGACTTTGTCGGCCTTCTGGCTTTCGGGCACGCTCTTGTAGCCGAAATGGGTGGTGGGTTCGGCGTTGTCGCCGTTGCGCTGGTCGTTCATATCGCTTCACCGGGAAAAATTACTGGCCATTCTAGGGCGTGCGGCTGGATTTGTCTTTGGCGGGGTGTGTCGCGGCGCGGGGCGTAGGCATAATGCGCGAGTATGCCCTTGCAGCCAGGATCAAGTGAATGACCCAGATCAGCGTTGAACGTAAACACAGCCTCGGCCGCGATGCCGCCCGTCAGAAGGCTGAGGCCCTGGTGGAAAAACTGTCCAGCCAATACGACCTCAAGGCTGAATGGAAAGGCGACCGGGTCGAGGTCAAACGCAGCGGTGCCAACGGCAGTGTCGAGATCGGCGATGACAGCATTCGCGTCGAACTGAAACTGGGGATGATGCTGTCGATGATGGGCGGCACCATCAAGGCCGAAATCGAACGCGCCCTCGACAAGGCGCTCGCCTGACGGCTCCCCAGCTGCAAGTTTCAAGCTACAAGCCACATGAGGCTACGGTCCTGTCCGCAGCCTCATCTCCACCACAGTCTCTCTTGCCGCTTGAAACTTGCAGCTTGCCGCTGCCGTTAGGGTGCTGATTCTAATTTTTCTCCTTACTTTTACGCTCAGGCCCCCGAATCCGTGGGCAGTTCTTCCATTCCGTCACGAGTGCGAGGTGCAGAGCATGGCCAAAGTGATCCTGAAGAAAAAAGACGATATTCAAAACAGCCTGACAGACGTCCGCGGCTACGCGCGCAAAATCTGGCTGGCCGGTCTGGGTGCCTACACCCGGGTGGGCCAGGAGAGCGCCGGCTACGTCAAGGACCTGATCAAGGCGGGTGAAGTGGTCGAGAAGCGTGGCAAGAAACGCCTCGATCATGAGCTCGATGCCGCCAACGGCGAGATCGATTCGGCGAAGCAAGAACTTCGCAGTGTGAAGGGCAAAGTCGAAGTCCAACTGGACAAAATCGAAAAGGCTTTCGACACACGGGTGGCCAGCGCCTTGAATCGCATCGGCATTCCGTCTAAACATGACGTGGAGGCACTTTCTGCCAAGCTCGATGAGCTGACGGCGTTGCTCGAACGTGTCACGGCAAAAAAATAAGGAGAGCGGGATGGCTGGCAAGAAAAATACTGAAAAAGAAGGCAGCTCCTGGATTGGGGGAATCGAGAAGTACTCCCGCAAGATCTGGCTGGCTGGTCTGGGTATCTACTCGAAGATCGACCAGGAAGGCGCCAAGACGTTCGACGACCTGGTCAAGGAAGGCGAGAAGGCCGAGAAGCAGGCGAAGAAGGGCGTTGACGCCGTGAAAGACGGTGCCAAGGACAGCGCTAAATCCGCCACGTCGCGCGTTACCGATGCGAAGGACCGTGCGCTGGGCAAATGGAGCGAACTGGAAGGCGCATTCGACAAGCGCCTGAACAGCGCCATCTCGCGTCTCGGCGTGCCGAGCCGCAATGAGATCAAGGCGTTGCACAGCAAGGTCGACACGCTGACCAAGCAGATCGAGAAGCTCACCGGTGCATCGGTCACGCCGATTTCCGCGAAGACCTCGACCGCGAGCAAGGCTGCGGCCAAACCGCTGGCCAAGGCTGCACCGAAAGCGGCTGCCAAGCCTGCGGCGAAAACCGCTGCGGCCAAGCCGGCTGCCAAAACTGCAGCGGCCAAGCCTGCAGCAGCCAAGCCTGCAGCAGCCAAGACTGCTGCCGCAAAACCTGCGGCGGCAAAACCGGCTGTCAAGCCTGCGGCGAAACCCGCGGCCAAGCCGGCAGCAGCCAAGCCTGCAGCGGCGAAAAAGCCAGCTGTGAAAAAGGCAGCGGCGCCGAAACCGGCCGCCAAGCCGGCTGCTCCAGCGGCCAGCGCTGCCCCAGTGGCACACGCAGCTCCGGCTGCCAGCGCCGCACCAGCAGCGCCGGCGCCTTCGGCTCCGACCCCGACCAGCCAGACCTGATCACAGGCGACTGCAAGCAAAACGCCCGGCTTAGTGCCGGGCGTTTTGTTTTCCGGAGTAGTGTCTCCTGTGGGAGCGAGTTCACTCGCGAAGGGCTGCGCAGCGGCCCCAAAGCCGGGTTCGACGTTGTGTCAGGC
>NZ_QKVL01000032.1 GCF_003231275.1 Pseudomonas huaxiensis | reverse complement strand
CAGCCTCGCCATATCGAATGGATAAGCTCACAGCAATGCCCCCCCCAGAAAACAGGCCCCCGCCCTCAAGGCGGCAACTGCACCTGAGGCCGAGTCTCGCTGTAAATACCCCAACTGGACACAAACAGCGCCGCAATCAAAGGCCCGATCACAAAGCCGTTGAGGCCGAACACCGCCAGCCCGCCCAACGTCGATACCAACACCAGATAGTCAGGCATCCGCGTGTCCTTGCCTACCAGCAACGGACGCAGCAGATTGTCCACCAGCCCGATCACCCCGACGCCAAACACCGTCAGCACCACCCCCTGCCAGACCGCGCCGCTGAGCAGGAAATACACCGCCACCGGCGCCCAGACGATCCCCGCCCCCACTGCCGGCAACAGCGACAGAAACGCCATCAACACCGCCCAAAGCAACGGACTCGGCACATCCAGCACCCAGAAAATCAGGCCGCCCAGCGCCCCTTGGGCAATGGCCACCAGCAGGTTGCCCTTGACCGTCGCCCGCACCACCCGATTGAACTTCAGTTGCAGGCGGCGCTTCTGTTGCTCGGCCAACGGGATCGCCTGACGAATCTTGCGCACCAGTTCGGCGCCATCACGCAGGAAGAAAAACAGCAGGTAGAGCATCACCCCGAGGCTCACCATCAGCTCGAAGGTGCCTTGGCCAAAGCTGTAGGCCTGACTGGCGAAGAACTGGCTGCCCTGCAACGCGCCCTTGGCGGTCTTGTCCCGCAGCCCTTCCAGATCGCCCATGCCCATGCGTTCCAGTGTGCGCTGGACAACATGCGGCAGCATGTCCTTGAACCGCTCGACATTCGCGGCGATGTCCAGCTCACCGCTTTCGATGCGCTTGTACAGCGACGAGCCTTCCTGCACCAGCAGGCCACTGACGATGATCATCGGCAACACTGCGATCAGCAGGCAGGTCAACAGGGTCAGCGCCGCGGCCACATTGCGCCGCTGGTTGAAGCGCAGCAGCAACCGGCGCTGCATCGGCGCGAAGAGAATACCGAGGATCACCGCCCAGAACACCGCGCCGTAATACGGCAGGAGAATCCAGATAAAAGCCAGGGTCACCAGCACCAGTAACCCGATAAGGGCTTTTCGTTGTACGGCCGTTTCGTTCATGTCCGCTCCTTTAGCGCTCTGAGCATTAGTGCGCGGGGCCACGAAGAAAGTGCCGTTGCTCCAGATCAATAAATCCGAAGAGGCGCTGGCGTAGCATCCGCGCCTTTTGCCCCGACCTGATCATGACCAACCTGACCACGCCCGAACTGCTAGCCCCCGCCGGCACCCTGAAGAACATGCGCTACGCCTTCGCCTATGGTGCCGATGCGGTCTATGCCGGCCAACCGCGCTACAGCCTGCGGGTGCGCAACAACGAGTTCGACCACGCCAATCTGGCCCTCGGTATCAAGGAAGCCCAGGCTCAGGGCAAGCAGTTCTACGTGGTGGTCAACATCGCCCCGCACAACGCCAAGCTGAAGACCTTCCTCAAGGACCTGGAGCCGGTGATCGCCATGGCCCCGGACGCGCTGATCATGTCCGATCCCGGGCTGATCATGCTGGTTCGCGAGCACTTCCCGCAGATGCCGATTCACCTCTCGGTACAAGCCAACACGGTGAACTGGGCCAGCGTGAAATTCTGGAAAAGCATGGGCCTGACCCGGGTGATCCTGTCGCGGGAACTGTCTCTGGAAGAGATCGGAGAAATCCGTCAGCACGTGCCGGAAATGGAGCTGGAAGTGTTCGTCCACGGCGCGCTGTGCATGGCCTACTCCGGCCGTTGCCTGCTGTCGGGCTACATGAACCGCCGCGACGCCAACCAGGGCAGTTGCACCAACGCCTGTCGCTGGAAATACACCGCCACGGAGGCCACCGAGAACGAAACCGGGGACATCGTCCGCGAAGTCGACCCGACCCTGGGTATCGGCGCGCCCACCGAGCAGGTGTTCGTCCTGCAGGAGAGTAACCGCCCGGGCGAAGACATGCCGGCGTTCGAAGACGAACACGGCACCTACATCATGAACGCCAAGGACCTGCGCGCGGTGCAACACGTCGAGCGCCTGACCCGCATGGGCGTGCACTCACTGAAGATCGAGGGCCGGACCAAGTCGCACTTCTACTGCGCCCGCACCACCCAGGTGTATCGCCAGGCCATCGACGACGCCGTGGCCGGTCGCGAATTCGACCGTTCGCTGATGCTGGACCTGGAATCACTGGCCCAGCGCGGCTACACCGAAGGTTTCTTGCGCCGTCATGTGCACGACGAGTACCAGAACTACCAGCGCGGCAACTCGGTGTCGGACCGCCAGCAGTTCGTTGGCGAACTGACCGGCGAGCGGGTCAACGGTCTGGCGGAAGTCCAGGTGAAGAACCGCTTCGCCCTCGGCGACCACCTGGAACTGATGACGCCGGGCGGCAACTTCCACTTCGACCTGGCCGACCTGCACGACCGCCAGGGCAAGCCGATCGAGGTCGCGCCCGGTGACGGCCACACGGTTTACCTGCCCGTGCCGGAGCAGGCAAACCTGGCCTACGCCCTGCTGATGCGCGACGTCAGCAACTAACCGCGCGGCGCTTCGGCGCTTTGCGCCTCACGCTGGACGGCCTTGTCGGCGCTGTCCGTGGCGCGGATCACCAAGGAGTGATACTGCGGATCGGCCTTGATCTGCGCTTCGGTGAACGGCGTCGGATACCACTGCTTGGCCGAGAAAGCGCGGGTCTGGTCACCGCCATGGGGCGAAGCGGCCTCGCTGGATTGGGAGAACACCAGCAAGCCCTGGGCTTTCGGTCCCTTGTCGTCGAAGGTCACCAGTTGCAGGTAGCTGGTGCCGCTGACCACCAGGCGCTTGCCCGGCGCCACTTCGACACTCTGGATCGCGTTGTACACGCCGAGGTTGGCCGGGCCGCCATGGATCGGCGTGCCGTCGGCGGCTTGCTGGATCTGACCCCATTGACGCTGCTCGACGAGCCCGGCCTGGGCTACTTGCTGCGCCGAAGCGCGTAGTGCCTCACGCAGTTTCGCCGCGACATCGGCACGCTCGTAGGCCAGGCCACGCGGTGTGTACCAGGGGTCAGCCGGGCTGAACGGCACGCGCCAGAACCCGCCCTGTTTCTGCAATGCCTGCATGATCGACTGGAAGTGCACCAGGCCCAGCCCGCTCTCCAGATTGGCGCGCCGGTCCCAAGCCGCCAGGCTGTCGCAGACGGTTTTCAACGAAGCGTCATCGCGCTCGCCGGCACACCACTTCAGCAAGTCAGGCAGCAGCACGTCGGCCAGATAGACCTGATCGTCCATGACCATCTGCTTGAGGTCTTGCGCGTCGAGCTTGCCAGGCTGCTCCAGACGGGTCAGGGCGAAGCGGCTGCGCGGCCCGAGCGGCAGGCTGTCGCGGCTGATCAGCGGCGAGAAGCCGGTCAGCGGCTCGGCCGGATTGGCAAGCCAGGCAGTGTCGTTGGAGTGCTGGACAAAATCCGCGCGGCTCAGGTGCGGTTGCATCTGCGTCGGGAAAATCCCCGGCTGCGCCGCCCGCGCATCGACCTTCCAGTTGCACGCGCTGCGCGAACCATCGAGAACGATCATTTCCAGCCCGGCCGCCGGATCGCTGCAGCGCCCCAGCAAGTCGGTATCGACGTAGGGCACTACCGAGAAATTCATGTACAGGGTCTGCCCGGCCGCATCTGTGGCCAGCGTGTTGACCCACGGAATGCCCTGCAAACGCTGCACCGAGTCCTGCAACGCGGCCAGGCTGTCCGCCTGGTTGATCGCGTGCCATTGCTGCAGCACGCGGGTGTTATCGAGGTTGGCATCACGCAGGCTGTAGGCGACCTGGGAGGTCCAGTCCAGGCGGCCGGGCCACTGCACAACAGGGCCGAAACGGCTGCTGAACAGCTCGCGAGTCACCGTGCTCAACTGGCCATCCGCGCCTTTGACCGTGACGCTCAGTTGCTGACGGTCCAGCGGCAGCGATTGCCCATCCAGCAGATAACGGGTCGAGTCTTTCGGGTCCAGTTGCAGGCGGTGCAGGGTGAAGTGGCGAGAGGCATCGACGGTGTGGGTCCAGGCCAGGTGCTGGTTGAAGCCGATATTGATCACCGGCAGCCCCGGCAGCGCGGCGCCCATCACATCGAGCTGGCCGGGCACGGTCAGGTGCATCTGGTAGAAACGCATGCCCCCGCCCCAAGGGAAATGCGGGTTGGCCAGCAACATGCCGCGCCCCGTGGCCGAACGCTCACGCCCAACGGCCACGGCGTTGCTGCCGCGCTCAAGGGCAAAGCGCTGTTGCCGCTCCATGGCCAGGTGGAATTCGTGGGTGCCGCGCTGCGCTGCAACCGTCGGCGGCTTCGCCCCAACCACCGCTTCGGCGAATTGGCCGACGCCACCTTCCACCAGCAAGCGCCGGGTCAGCTTGACCAGATCGAAGGCCGTGATCGGCCGCAGCCATTGCGCCTGCCGGCATTCCTCCGGCAGCCCTTGGGTGGTGCGCTCGGCGAGCGCACGGTTGAAGCCCTTGGCGTAACCCTCCAGCAATGCCTGGATCGGCGCCGGCTGCGCTTGCCAGAACGCCGACACGGAGGTCGGCGTGTTGAGCCAGGTGAAAAACAGGTCACTGGTGAGGTTTTCCCGCTGTTCGAGGGTGCGCTGCTGCGGCCCGAAGTAGCGCGAGCGCTGGCCATTGACCGTCAGCACTTCATTGGCCAGCAGGCAAAGG
The DNA here is from genome assembly GCF_003231275.1 of Pseudomonas huaxiensis. Lineage (GTDB taxonomy): Bacteria > Pseudomonadota > Gammaproteobacteria > Pseudomonadales > Pseudomonadaceae > Aquipseudomonas > Aquipseudomonas huaxiensis. Next base: position 66,433 of record NZ_QKVL01000032.1, on the reverse strand, counting down.
TTGTCCTGCCCGTAGGCGTAGCCAATGCCGTAGCCCAGGCTGCGGTCGTCACTGGCGAGGATATGCGGCACACCGAAGGTGGTTCGACGGATTTCTGCGTGGATGTCGTCCGGGACATCCCGGGCCTGGGCCGAAAGGCCGAGGCCGACGAGCAGTGTGGCCAGGCAAAGTTTTGGAAGGGATGCAATGGTGATCACGCGAACTCCAGCCGGATCAGGATCTAGGGGCATCCTGAATGAACGAAGCTCACATGAAAAATTTACGGTAAAGGGGGCTTTGCTTCGTTACATCTAAGAACGCGGAATTTTTTTTCCGAAAAGTTGCAGATTTGCCGCGCTCATTCGTCTTATAGGGTGAGAGCGTCATTTTTGAACGCAGGACAGACAGGCTCTGGAAAGGGAGTTTTTTCGAATGTACAACCAACAACAACCGGTTCAACCGCTGCGTTACAGACGCAAGGTCAACGCCCCGCTACAGGTCAAGAGCGAAGCCCCGGAAACCGAGGAACGCGCTGGCAACGAGCAGATCCGCGAACTGCTACGGGTCTTCGGCCTGCGCACCAGCCTGATCCGGCTCAAGGTCATCGACGCGTTGCACATGGCTGACCGTGACGGTCGCAGCATCGGCGTGCGCGGCATCCACAGCCAACTGGAGAAGCTGGATATTCCGCTGTCCTTCCTCAGTGTGCGCGAAGTGCTCAAGCGCCTGTGCGTCGAAGGCGTGATCAACATGGGCAGCGACAAGTGCTACAGCCTCAACCCCCAGGCCCGCGCCGTCCTGGAACAAAACCGCTGAGCGACCGGCCGGCGCAAGCCGGCCGCCCTGCTCGACTGCCGTCAGGGCTTGACCTTGCGGCGCATGATGCCGTTGATGACCACGAAGATCACCGCCAGGCCCATGGCCAGGTACTGGAACAACTGCTCGGTGATCACGCCTTGCTTCTGCAGCCAGGACAGCCCAAGCATGGCGCCCAGCAGAATCAGGGTCATCAGGATCGAGTACTTCAGGCGTTGCCGTTGAGTCATTGGTAAATCCTTGCGACAAACTGTGGTGACGGCCCGGAACTGGCCGGGCGCCATGATACAACGCCGCCTTCGCCCCGAGGATGTTTTCCCGGTTTTTTACACCCCCCGTACCTGAAAGCATGCATGGCTCCGGGCACTACGCCCTCTCCAGCGAGCCGACCCTCCCATGTCCATCCGCCTTCTGCTTGGCAGCCTCACGCTGTCCACCAGCCTCGGCGCCAACGCGCTGAACACCGAACAACTCCCCGAATCCGCCTTGCTGTCCCTCGGCGCCACCCTCGCCCACAGCGCCGGCAGCAGCCAGTGGCAGCAACTCTGGCAACGCACCCGCGCCGCCGGCCACCTGAGCCCGGGCAAGACCGCCCACTTCACCCTCCCCCAACCGCAGGTCGCCGAGTTGGTGAAGACCACCCTGCGCCAAGCCGACAGCGCCGACGCCGCGAAAACCACCCAGGTGCGCTACCGGCGCGACTTCCAGCCGCAGGTGGTGGGCATGCTCAGCGGCACCCCACTTAGCGCCATCTGCCTGTGGGTCGACTGGCGCACCTTGCCGGACCTCCATGACGCCAACATGGCGCCGCATATGGGCCAGGTCAGCCTGCTTGTCAGCCAACCTTGCCCCTAGGTGAGCTTTGCCAATGCATGAGCCTTCTTGCGTGGCGGTGACGCCGAACCACAACGGCTGCGATCGAGAAGCAGAGGTACGGCCTACCGCCGGTGATCATGAAACTTACAGTTCTTTGACTCGTTGGCTACCGTCGCTGACCTGCTTGATACCTAGCGACCCCGGTTCGGCTGATCGAGAATCGACCTCACGCCACCTGCCCAGTCCAGTGCTCGATTGCTCTTCGCTTGGCACGGATATTCAAGCCCTGCATGGCCCGACACGGTGGCCCTTTGCTCACCACGCCAACAACAAGGAAGTCATCATGCAATCCTGTGAACTGAAGCGAATCGACATCGGGCAACTTCCGCAATCACTGCAAATGCTCATCGACTGTATCGGCATCGAACATGCTTACCGTCTCACCAGCATTTACGGCGGGCGCCCCAAGTACATCCCCAAGCACCTCGAACGCACCTCGCTGGCGGAAATTCTCCCGACCGATGCCCTTGAAGCGCTGATCAAGCGCTACGGCGGCATGGCGCTGGAAATCCCCAAATGCGATCACTTCAACCGCCAGCTGCGCAACCAACAGATCCAGCAGGAAAGCTCCGACGGCCTGTCCCGCAGCGTACTGGCGAACAAGTACGGCCTGAGCCTGCGTCAGATCGGCAACATCCGCCGACAGGACGCACACCAGCGCTGACCCACAACCTGCCGGCATGTTGCCGACAACCCGCGCGACTCCAGCGCACCTCGAGAAAAGGAACTCTTGAATGGCAAACATCGACAGCGGCCTCATCGGCTCTGTAATGAACGCACTTCCCCTGGACCGCATGATCTCCGGCCCGCTGCAAGCCATGATCCAGGCCCAGGTCACCGCCAGCAAATCCTACGCGGACTTCCTCATGGGAGTCTGCATCAAGGACGGCAAGGCCGTCGCCATCCAGTTCGACTACGACGAAGCCATCACCGATGAACAAGGCATCTACAAGGGCACCGTGTCGCGCAAGATGCAGATCCCGCTGCTGGCCGCAGTTGCCCACCCGAACATCGTGGTCGAAGAGGGCACCATCGACTTCGAGCTGACCATCAGCCAGCAGGCGGAAAGCTCCAGTGAAACCGCAGGTTCGGCGGAATTCGGAGCAACGCTCGGCTGGGGACCGTTCAAGATGGACGTGCGCGGCCAGGTCAGCCACAAGTCCACGCAGACCCGCAAGACCGACACCCGCGCCCGCTACGCCGTCAGTACCAAAGTCCGTCGCCAGGACCCGCCGGAGGCACTGATGCGGGTCATCGACTTCCTCACCGACGCCGCCACCAAACCCATCACTCTGCCCAACACCGAAGCCCGCAGCCCCGAGGCGCTGCCTGACGACAACAAACTGCCAGCACCGGACCAGCAGACGGCCTGAACACCCCGCCCCAGCCACCCTGCCCCGCCCTCATCGGCGGGGCATCCTGTCACCCCGATGAGGAATGCTGCCCGTGGATCAAACGCCCCCCAAGGAACCGATCGCGTCGAGTGACCTGTGCGACATTACGCGCGGCCTGCAAGAAGCCGCGTCCGCCACCACCAGCCTGATCGCCCAGCAATACATCAGGCTGTTCGACCAGTTTTTCGACTACGACCCCGAAGCCCTGGGCACACCGATGAAAGCGAAGATGGTGGAAGTGGCGGTGGACGACCAGCACAGCCTGAAGATCCCGTTGATCGCCCTGGTCGCGCCCCGCGGCCTGGCGCTGGAGCGGATGCAGGTCGACCTGTCAGTGAAGATCCAGAACACCCGGCCGGCACCGGGCAAGTGCGCGGAAGCCCGCCACCAGCGCTTTTTCGTCAAGGTCGGTCAACAGACCAAACGCCAGGGCGAGGCCCGCGATCCCGACGAAGTGCAGATCCGCATGCAGTTCCACGCCTGCGAGCCGCCGGAGGCGTTGAACCGGCTGATCGAGGAGTACACCCACCTCATCTCGCCCTCGCGCCGGGCCTCGCCGCCCGACGATATTCCGCCGTCCAGCAACGAGTTCATCGACGCCGCCACTGTGCGTTGACCCGCAGCCTCAGAAGTCCCGCTTGTAGAATAAATCCAGGGAGCTGGCCACGCCGCTGGCCGCTTCCAGGTACAGGCGCTTGCTGAGCATGTAGCGCAAGGCGATGGTGTTGGCCGGCTCGAACACCCCCACGCCGTAGCGCAGGCTCAGTTTCTCGGTGAGGTTGCCGCTGGCCACCACGCTGGTGGTGTTGCCGCTGCCTTCGGTGTCGAGCTGGAAGTCGTCGATGCCCAGGCTCGACGCCAGACTGCCGGTGATCCCCGCACTCCCCGCCAGCCCCAGGCCCAATGCCGCTTGCGCCAGCATGTTGTTGTCTTCGCCGGTGGTACTCAGCGGACGCCCCAACACCAGATACGACAAGGCCTGTTCCTGGCTCATGGCCGGCTCGGAGAACACTTGGGTGGTTGGTTGTTCGGCGCTGCCGCTGAGGCGGATCCCGGCAATCACGTCATCGGTCTTGCGGATCGCTTCGATATCCAGATACGGCTGGTCGATCGGCCCGGCGAACAGCAGGCGCGCGCGGCGGATCGTCAGGCGCTGGCCATAGGCGCGGTAGCGGCCATCGGACAGGCTCAGTTCGCCACGGGTATCGAGGTTGTCGCCGATATGCACATGACCGAGCAGGTTGGCGGTCAGGCCGAAACCGCTGAACGAGAGTTTTTCCTGGCCCACCTGAACATCGATGTCCATCGCCACGGCCATCGGCGCTTTGCCTTCTTCGGTCTGATGACCAACGATCACCGTGTCCTCGGAAACCTTGACGGTGGACGGCGGCAGGTCGCGCACCGTGATCTTGCCCTTGGGTACCAGCACCTTGCCGCTTATCGCCAGACGCTCGCCCTGCAGGCTGATCTTCAGGTCAGGCGCCACTTCGAGGGCCGCGTAAGGTTCGACGTTGACCGGCAGACGCTGCCCCTGCAGCGCAAGGTCCACCGCCAGGGCCCGGCCCCAGCCGATCTCGCCACTCAGCCGGCCTTGCCCGGCTTCGCCACTGCGCCAGTCGCCCGTGAGCTGAACCTGCTCGCCCGCGATCAGCGCCCGCACCGTCAGCTCACGCAGGCTGATCGGCAATTCCGCCCCGCCGACCTCGCCCCCCGACAACACGAGGTTACCGTTGACCAGCGGCGCCAGCAGCGTGCCGGAAATCTGCCCGCTGCCATTCAGTTGCCCGGCCAGTCGCTCGACCATCGGCACGAACGGCCGCGCCACCGCCAGATCCAGACCGCTCAAACGGAACTCGCCGCTCAGCGGCTTGTTGCGCGCCAGCGGATCGATACGCGCCGACAGGCTCAACTCACCCAGGCGTCCACCGCGAAAATCCAGGCGGGTATCGACCCGACGCGGGCCCAACGTGCTGTCCAGGCGCAGGCTCTGGTACGGGAAATCAACCCACTGTCCCTTCTCGCGGATACGCAGGGTGCCGCCACTGGCATCCACCTGCACCGTACCTTTCGGCCCGCTGGCCGGCAGGTCGAGATTGATATCGGCGTTGAGCTGGCCCTGCCAGGCGAAGTCCTTGGGCAGCCATTGCGCCAGACTGTCCAGCGGGAACTGCTTGAGGTGGTAGCGAATCCGCGGCTCCGGCGCCAGGCGCTGTTCGTCGCCACACAGGCTGGCCTGCCCGGAACGCCAGCAATGGGTGCCGAAATCGATCTGCCCGTTGGCCAGCCGCTGCAGTTTCGCCGGCGCTTGCAGGCGCCAGTCCTGACCACCCGCACGAATCTCGCCAGAGGCCAGGCGACCGCGCCAGTTGCCCTTGTCCAGTTGGCCATCCAGGCCCAGGTCAAGCTTGAGCTGCGGCCCGTCCAGAGCCAGTTGCAACTGCTGTTGGCGAATGTCGCCCTGGCCCTTGGCGGTCAGCGTGCCGAGCGCCGTCTCGCCGGCGCGAATGCCGCTGGCGCTGAGGTCGATCAGGGCTTTCTGGTTGCTGTCGAGGCGAGCGTCGAGGTTGAGGGTCTGCAGACGGTTTTCCGCCTGGGCCAGTTGCTGCCCTTGCAGCTTCAACTGCCCTTGCGGCGCCTTGAGGGTGCCCGCCACATCGACGCGGCCCTTGATCTGCCCCTGCAATTGCGGCCAGAGCTGGCCGAGGCGCGGCAGGTTGAGGTCGATCTGTCCGGCGAGGCGCTGTTGCAGGCTGCCACTGCCGATGACCTGGTTGTCACCCAGGCGTAATTGCAGGGTTCCCAAGGTCCACTGCTCGCCCGCGCCTTCGGCCTTGAGCTGCAACACCGTCGGTTGGCCACGCAGTCGGCCCTTGAGGTCGAGGTCGGCATTGAGGGTAAGTTTTTCGTTCTTCAACTCGCCTTTGCTGCGCAGCGGTCCGGCCAGGGTGCCGGGCATCTCCGCCAGCCAAAACGCGGGGTTCAGGTCCGAGAGATCCAGCGCCGCATCCCATGCCACGCCATCGGCGAAAGCGACGCTGACACTGCCGGTCGCCTTGCCCTGCCCCGCTTCCAGCGCCAGCTGCGGCAGACTGATCTTGCCAAGGTCGCCCTGGAACGGACTGCTGACCTTGAAAGCGCCAGCCGGGCCGTCGAGGTCGCCGTTGAAATCACCTTCATAGTTGCCATCGCGGTACTGCACCTGGGCCTTGAGCCGGTGCAACTGCACTTGTGGGGGCTGCTCCAGCGGATAGAGGCGCAGCCAGGGAAAATCCTGCCAGTCGAGATTCGCGCTGGCCGTCAGGGCCTGCTCCCAGTTGGCGCTGGCGGTCAGGCCCAGGCGTTGCGCCGGGGTGGCAGTCAGGTCGAGGGCCGCCACTTCGGCGCCCTTGGCATCGACCCGACCGCGCAGGGCCAGGTTGATCGGCCCCTGCTCCGCCGCCAGGTTGCCGGCGCCGATCAGTTGATAGCCGGCCTTGAGGTCGCCGTGGGCGGTGAGTTCCAACTGCTCGAAACGCAGGGTGTCCGGCAGGCTGCCCACCGCCTTGAAGCCAGTGGCGCTCAGGCGCACTTGCGCCGGCAGGTTCTCGGCCAGCGGCTGCAACTGGCCGCTGAGGCGACCTTGCAGGTAACCGCTGCTGTCGGCTTGCAGGTTCAGGCTCTTCTGCAGTTCGCCCTTGACCTGCAACGCCAGGTTCCAGGCCTGGCCGTCCACGGCCGGCAATTGCAATTGTCCTTCGGCCTGCAACGGCCAGTCGCCGCCGGGTTGCAGCAGGCCCTGAAGGGTCAGGTGCAGGTCTTCACGCTTGAGGTCGAGGCTATCGATCTTCAGCCCTTCACGGGTCCAGTGCGCCGCCAGGGTCAGGCCGCTCAACTGTTCGGCACCGTCCAGACGCAGGGTGCCGACCTGCACTTCGCCCAATTCGATGGCCAGCGGCAGGTCGAGTTCGGGGAGTTTCAACGGCCCGCTGTCAGGGTCCGTTTCGGTGGGCGCAAAGGTCAGTTCGACCTGCGCCGCATGCAGTTTGTCCACGCACAGGGTGCGCCGCAGCAGGCAACCCGGTGTCCACTCCAGCAGCGGCGCGACCAGTTCGACCCGGTCGCCACCCGACTGCCAGACCAGTTTTTCCGCCTGCCACTGCCCGGCGAGGGTGCCCTGAAAACCGTCCACCTCAAGCCCGGGCACCAGCCCCAGCGCCCAACGGCTGCCGGCCTGGGTGCCGAGTACCAGCGCCAGCGCCAGAAGCAGCAAGACCAGCAGCGCGAACAGGCTGATCGCGATCCATTTCGATACCTGCTTCACAGCTCCGGCCCCATCGAGAAGTGCAAACGAATACCACCGTCGTCATCCAGCGCCTTGGCCAGGTCCAGGCGCAGTGGGCCCACCGGCGAAACCCAGCGTACGCCGAAGCCGACGCCGGTCTTGAGGCTGGGGAATTCGAGATTGTTGAAGGAGTTGCCCTGGTCGACGAAGGTCGCCAGCCGCCATTTGTCGGCGATCTGGTACTGGTACTCGGCGCTGCCGGCAACCATGTAGCGGCCACCGATGCGGTCGCCGTCGCCATTTTCCGGTGACAGGGTCTGGTAGTCGTAGCCGCGCACGCTCTGGTCGCCACCGGCGAAGAAGCGCAGCGACGGCGGCACCGACTTGTAGCCGTTGGTGGCGCTGCCGCCGAACTGCACGCGGCCGAGGAAACGGTGGTTCTGCGCCAGCGTGGTCAGGCCCTTGAGCAGCACGGTGCCGTTGACCAGGTTGGTGTCCGAGAGCAACCCTTCCTTGGCCACCCGCACATCGAATTGCAGGCGATAGCCATTGTGCGGATCGATACGGTTGTCGCTGCGCAGGTAGCTGTAGCTGACGCCGGGCATCAGCAGGGTGCTGAGGCCGGAGTCGTCGCCGAGTCGGTATTCTTCGCGCTGCCATTTCAACGAAATCACCCGCTGCCAGCCGCTGGGCAGCTTGCTGTGCCATTCCGGGCCCACGGTCAGCAGCTTGCTCAGGGTATCGGTGCCGGCGATCTCTTCATATTGATAACCGCCGGCATAGCGCAGCTTGTCGGTCAGCGGCGGGTCGAGGGGCACGTCGTACCACAGGCCGACGTTCTGCCGCGGCGCCGACAACTCGGTTTCGATACCGTAGCTGTGGCCTTGCGGATTGACCCAGTGGCGCGTCCAGCCGGCCTTGCCGCGCGGACCGACGTCTGTCGAGAAGCCGAGGCCCAGGCTCATGGTCCGCGGTTTGCGGGTCTGCACCTGGACATCCACCGGAATGTTCTGGCCCACCGCAGCGGTCGGCGCGGCATCGACACGCACGCCTTCGAAGTAGCCGCTCGATTGCAGCGCGTTGTTCAGTTCGGCGATCAATTCGGAGTCGTAGGGCGTGCCTTCCTTGAACGGCACCATGCGTTGCAGCAGCTCTTCGTCGAACGGCGAATCACCGTCGAACTGCACCCGACCCAGGCTGTAGCGCGGGCCGCTGTCGTAGACCAGTTCGATATCCGCAACCCCGGCGGCCGGGTCCACCGCCAGGCGGTTGCGCACGAAGTGGCCTTTGAAGAAACCGTAGCGCGACGCCTGGTTCTGGATCAGCCGCTTGGCGTCTTCGTAGTGACCGTGATTGAGCACTTCGCCGCTGCGCAAGGCACGGCTGTCGGGGACACGGAAGGATTTGAGTTCGCTGGCCGGGCCTTCGATGCGCACGCTGACGTCGCGCAGGCGGATCGGCTCGCCCGGCTCGATGTTCAAACGCAGGCGCGGGCCCTTGTCATCGTCGCGCGGCGGCAGCACCTCGCTGTCGATCTGCGCCTGGTAGTAGCCCAGCGCCTGGGCGGCCTTGCGGGCCTGTTCCTCGGCCCCGCGACTGAAGCGCAGCAGCGCCTCTTCATCGCGCTCGCCGAGGCTACCGATATAGCCCTCGACATTGGCCTTGAGGTCGTTATTGGCGGGTTTGATCCGGATAACCAATTCACTCTGTGCCGCCACCGCAAAGCTGCCGGCCAGGCACAGGATCAAACCGCAGGTGAAGCGTCCTGAATACGTCATAGGCGCGGATGCTACCAGAGCCTGGCGAATGGCTGGAACCCGAAAGGCGTCTGGATCGGGCCTGCGTCAGGCACTTTCCTGTGCGACCCGCTGCGGTCCCGGGTGAAAAAACACGTGCTCGCGGATCGGTCCCACAGCGATTTCACCAATTTCCTGGTAGCCCTGGCGCTGATAGAACGCCAGGTAATGCTCGTTGCCTGTATCCAGCACCACGCCGTGGGAATTTTCATCCTCGGCGCACCAGTCGTGGACCGCCGCCAACAGTTGTTCACCGTAGTGCTTGCCCTGGAACTGCGGATGAATGCCCAGCAACGGCAGCACATGCACGGCATCGCCGGGCAGGCAGGCCATGAGCGCGGCGCGGTAATCGAGGTAGCGGCGAGTGCAACGGAAGCCGGCGCTCAACACCATGCGCATGCGCCAGGCCCAACTGTCGGTGACGCCCAGGCGGCGTACCGGCGGCGAGATCAGGGCGATGCCGATCAAGCGGTCGTCCACCAGCAGGCCGATTGCCGGCAACTCCTGATAGAAATGCTGACGCACCCGCTCGCGGACCAGCGCCCGCACGCGCTGGTCGAAGCCGGCGCGTTCGGCTTCGAACAGGTAACCGTAGGTGGGTTCGTGGCGGTAGGCGTGGTAGAGCAGCGAACGTGCCTCGCGGCTGTAGCCACTGTCGAGTAGACGGACTTCGGCCGGCGCGGGGGTCGATTCAGGCATGGTCACGGTTCTCCTGATGGCAGTTGGGCATGGCTCTTTGAGATGCGGGCGGCGCCAACGTTCCTTCTTGGTTGGGCTGGAGTATAGACAGCCGCTTCAACGGCATCATCGCTGGCCGGCCAAGCCGATGTCGGCTAGCATCCAGCCTTTTACCCAGGACCCTGTTTCCATGAAAATCGTCTCGTTCAACATCAACGGCCTGCGTGCCCGGCCCCATCAATTGGCGGCGTTGATCGACAAACACCAGCCCGATGTCATCGGCCTGCAGGAAACCAAGGTGTCGGACGAGCAGTTCCCGCTGGCGGACGTCCAGGCCCTCGGTTACCACGTCCATTTCCATGGCCAGAAAGGCCATTACGGCGTCGCCCTGCTCTCGCGCAAGCCGCCACTGAGCCTGTTCAAGGGCTTCTCGACCGACGAAGAAGACGCCCAGCGCCGTTTCATCTGGGGCACGTTCGCCGACGACAATGGCAACCCGATCACCATCATGAACGGCTACTTCCCACAAGGTGAAAGCCGCGATCACCCCACCAAGTTCCCGGCCAAGCAGCGCTTCTACAGCGACCTGCAGGCACTGCTGGAAACCCAGTTCAAGAACGACCAGCCCGTAGTGGTGATGGGCGACGTGAACATTTCGCCGGAAGACTGCGACATCGGCATCGGCGCCGATAACGCCAAGCGCTGGCTGAAGACCGGCAAGTGCAGCTTCCTGCCCGAAGAGCGCGAGTGGATGGCCCGCCTGAAGAACTGGGGCCTGACCGACAGCTTCCGCCACCTGCACCCTGAAGTGGTGGACCAGTTCAGTTGGTTCGACTACCGCAGTCGCGGCTTTGAAGACCAGCCCAAGCGCGGCCTGCGCATCGACCTGATCATGACGTCCAACGCACTGCTGCCGCGGGTCAAGGCGGCGGGTGTGGACTATGAGTTGCGCGGGATGGAAAAACCTTCCGACCACGCGCCGATCTGGCTTGAATTGAGCTGATCGATCCGGGGACCGCTTGGCGGTCCCCCACAAGGGCCCTTTGCTCGCGATAAGCCCGCCACTGCACCTGTCATCTTTCGGTCACCTGCCTGTCTTAATCTGCCGAAACCTTCGTTTCCAGAGTCTCCGCCGGCAATGATCCGCCTCTGCGCCCTTCTCCTTGTTCTGCTCACGCCCCTTGCCGTTGCCGACACCCTGCGCATCCAGGGTTCCAACACCATCGGCGCGGTGCTGGCGCCTGCGTTGGTGCGTGGCCTGCTGGAAGAACGTGGCCTGCGCAATGTCGAGATCCTGCCCTCGGACGTCGCCAATGAAGTGCGCGTGCAAGGCAGTGACGACAACGGCCAGGTGCAGCAGGTAGAGATCGCCGCCCACGGCACCAGCACCGGATTCAGCGCATTGAAGAACGGCAGTGCCGACCTCGCTGCCGCCTCGCGCCCGATCAAGGACAGCGAACAGGCCGAACTCCAGGCGCTGGGCAACCTGACCGGTGCCGACGCCGAGCAAGTCATCGCTCTGGACGGCGTGGCGGTGCTGGTCCATCCGGACAATCCGCTGCCGCAACTGACCACCGAGCAACTGGCCGGGGTCTTCTCCGGGCGCATCGCCACCTGGGAAGAACTCGGCGTCGGCGGTGGTCCGATCCAGTTGTATGCCCGCGACGACCGCTCGGGCACTTGGGAAACCTTCAAGACCCTGGTGCTCGACCCGCACCAGCAAAGCCTCGCAGGCAGTGCCCGGCGCTTCGAGTCCGGCGAGCAGTTGGCCGAAGCGGTGCGCCACGACCGCCAGGCCATCGGTTTCAGCAGCCTGACCACCGTCCACGGCGCGCGGGTGCTGGCGGTCGCCGACGGAGCTTCGCGGGCCATGCTGCCGAGCGCCGAACAGATCGCCAGCGAGGACTATCCGCTGTCGCGGCGCCTGTATTTCTACCTGCCACCGACGCAGCACAATCCCCTCGCCAAAGCGCTGCTGGACTTCACCCAGAGCCCGCGCGGCCAGGCCATCGTCGCCAGCAACGGCTTTGTCGCCCAGCAGGTGCGTCCGCTCAGCGAACCGCCCCAGGCCGACCTGCCACCGCGCTATCGCCACCTGCTCAGCGAGGCGCGGCGGTTGTCAGTCAATTTCCGTTTCCAGGAAGGCAGCGCGACCCTCGACAACAAGGCCCTGCGGGATATCGAGCGACTGGCGGACTACCTGCGGCAGAACCGCAAGCTCGACGGCAAAGTGGTCCTGGTGGGTTTCGGCGATGCCAAGGACGACGCCCGCCGCGCCGACCTGCTGTCGCGCCTGCGGGCAATGGCGGTGCGCCGCGAACTGGCCAGACACGAGGTCACCCTGCGCGATGTCATCGGCCTCGGCGCCGAATTGCCGGTAGCCGCGAACACCGATACCCAGGGCCGCATCCGCAATCGCCGGGTTGAAGCCTGGGTGTACTGAAAGAACGGTGCACCGAAGGAAATTTCTTAACGCCTTGTAAGACCTTGTAACGCTCTCGCCCGCCCCGCCCCGTGTCCGGCAACTAGGCTGGAACATGTGACGCCGGGCCCCTCTGACGGTCGCCAACCGCCATGTCGGAGTCACAGTTGCTTGCCAACTACGACATCGGGAGGGGCTCATGACAGCTCTGCAAGATTTTTTCAGCGCCGAATTCCTCGGCACCAGCAGCCTGCTCTGGCTGACCTTTATCGTCATCGTCATCGCCCTGTTGGTCTTCGACCTCGGGGTGCTGCACCGCGACCAGCACGAAATCGAAATGCGCGAAAGCCTGCTGCTGTATGCCGGCTATTTCAGCGTGGGCATCATGTTCGGTGGCTGGATCTGGTACGAACTGGGTGCCCAGAGCGCCCTGGAGTTCTACACCGGGCTGCTGGTGGAACAGTCGCTGTCGATGGACAACGTGTTCGTTATGGCGATGATCTTTGGCTTTTTCGGCATCCCCCGGCGTTACCAGCACCGCGTGCTGTTCTGGGGCATTCTCGGCGTGGTGGTGTTGCGGGCAATCATGATCGGCGTCGGCAGCGCGCTGGTGAAGGAGTTCGACTGGATCCTCTATATTTTCGGCGCGTTCCTGCTGATTACCGGGGTGAAGATGCTGTTCAGCCGCCAGGAGTCGCACCCGGACTTGGCCAACAATCCATTCATCAAGTTCATCCGCAAGCATGTGCGGGTCACCGACCAGTTGCACGGTGCACGCTTCTTCGTGCGCCTGGTTCCGGCGGGGCAATCGAAGGCGATCCGCTACGCCACTCCACTGTTTCTCGCCTTGGTGCTGATCGAACTGGCCGACCTGGTATTCGCTGTGGACAGCGTGCCGGCGATCTTCTCCATCACTCAGGACCCGTTCATCGTCTACACCTCGAACATCTTTGCAATCCTCGGGCTGCGGGCGTTGTATTTCGCCCTGGCAGCGCTGATGCACCGGTTTGTCTACCTGAAGTACGCGTTGGCGCTGGTGCTGATCTTCATTGGCGGCAAGATTTTCCTGCACGGATTCATCGGCAAGATTCCGGCGCTGTTGTCGCTGGGGGTGACGTTCGGGTTGCTGGCAGGCGGGGTGGTGTTGTCGTTGTTCAAGACGCGGGATGAGAAAGAGCCGCAGAAGGAGCGTTGATACCGAACCTTGTGGGCTTGCCCCACAAGGTTCAGTTCACATCTTCAGACGGGATCAGTGGCTGCTGCGCAGCATCTCCTTCGGCACGTATTTGCCGATCTCGTACTTGCCAATCGCCGCCCGGTGCACTTCATCCGGGCCGTCGGCCAGGCGCAGGGTGCGCTGCATGGCGTACATGTAGGCCAGCGGGAAGTCCGCTGAAACCCCGGCACCACCATGAATCTGGATCGCCCGGTCGATCACGCGCAATGCCACATTCGGCGCCACCACCTTGATCTGGGCGATTTCGCTGCGGGCCACCTTGTTGCCCGCGTGGTCCATCATGTACGCCGCTTTCAGGGTCAGCAGACGGGCCATGTCGATTTCCATCCGCGAGTCGGCGATCTTGTCGACGTTGCCGCCCAGCCGCGCCAGTGGCCGGCCGAAAGCGGTGCGCTCCACCGAGCGCTTGCACATCAATTCCAGTGCCCGCTCGGCCATGCCGATCGAGCGCATGCAGTGGTGGATTCGGCCTGGGCCAAGGCGCCCCTGGGCGATCTCGAAACCACGGCCCTCGCCGAGGATCACGTTGTCATACGGTACGCGCACGTTCTCGAACAGCACTTCGGCGTGGCCATGCGGCGCATCGTCGTAGCCGAACACCGGCAGCGGGCGGACGATCGTCACGCCGGGCGCATCGGTCGGCACCAGAATCATCGAGTGTTGCTGGTGACGCGGGTTTTCCGGATTGCTCAGGCCCATGAAGATCATCACTTTGCAGCGCGGATCGCAGGCGCCGGAGGTCCACCACTTGCGACCGCTGATGACCCACTCGTCGCCATCGCGTACAGCGCGGGCGGCCATGTTGGTGGCGTCGGACGACGCGACGTCCGGCTCGGTCATGGCGAAAGCCGAACGGATATCACCGCGCAGCAGCGGCTCCAGCCACTGGCGCTTCTGCTCGGGGCTGCCGTAGCGCACCAGCACTTCCATGTTGCCGGTGTCCGGCGCCGAGCAGTTGAACGGCTCCGGCCCCAACAGCGAACGACCCATGATTTCTGCCAGCGGCGCGTACTCCAGGTTGGTCAACCCGGCGCCCAGTTCCGACTCGGGCAGGAACAGGTTCCACAGACCTTCGGCCTTGGCCTTGTTCTTCAGTTCTTCCATGATCGCAGTCGGTTGCCAGCGATCGCCCTCGGCGACCTGTTGCTCGAACACCGGTTCAGCGGGGTAGACATAGGCGTCCATAAACGCGGTGACACGTTCGCGCAGGGCCTGGACCTTGGGTGAGTAGGCGAAATCCATGAGCAGTACCTTCTTCGTGAAAGGGATCTGGAATCGATGCTAGATCACCGGGCAAAATCCACCTAGTCTATTTTCGGCGTGTATAAACATTCATAACCGATATATGATCGACCCCATAACGCCAACAAGAGCAGTGCCATGAACTTGAGCAAGGTCGACCTCAATCTGTTCATCGTTTTCGATGCCATCTACACCGAAGCCAACCTGACCCGCGCCGGGCAGATCGTCGGCATCACCCAGCCGGCGGTGTCCAACGCCCTCGCCCGCCTGCGCGAAACCTTCAATGACCCGCTGTTCGTGCGCACCGCCCAGGGCATGGTGCCGACGCCCATGGCGCAGAACATCATCGGTCCGGTGCGCAACGCGCTGTCGCTGCTGCGGGTGTCGGTGCAGGAAAGCCGCATCTTCAATCCGCTGCAGGCCAACAAGACCTTCCGTATCAGCATGACCGACCTCACCGAGGCGGTGGTTCTGCCACCGCTGTTCCAGCGCCTGCGGCGCCTGGCGCCAGCGGTGGTGATCGAGAGTTTCCTGTGCAAACGCCGCGAAACCACCAAGGAACTGGCCGCTGGCCGCCTGGACTTCGCCGTCGATGCACCGCTCAACACCGACCCGCAAGTGCGCCACGTCAAGCTGATCCAGGATCAATACGTGTGCGCCATGCGCCAGGGCCACCCGATGGCCAAGGACAAGATCAGCCTCGACGAGTACATGAGCCTGACCCACATCCATATCTCCAGCCGCCGCAACGGCCTGGGTTATGTCGACCTGGCGCTGGGCAAGATGGGCCTGCAACGGCGGATCGCGCTACGTTCGCAGCACTACCTGATGGCGTCGCAGGTGCTGCAGCAGACCGACATGGTCATGACCGTGCCCGAGCGCTTCGCCCGCCGGCACAACCTCAACTACGCGAGTCTGCCGGTGAATGACGTACCGCCGCTGGAAACCCACCTGTACTGGCACGAAAGCACCGACCAGGACCCGGCCAACCGCTGGATGCGCGAACAGATGATCGAGTTGTGCCAGGCGGTGTTGGCGCAGGATGAGCGGGACGTGAAGGTGTAGAAAAACAAACGCGGGGTCGGTCCGGGGCAAGGAATGCGTGGTTCCTTGTCCCGGACCGGCCCCGCGAGTGCATACAACCCGGTGTATTCGGCGGCTTTTTCGGGCCTCATCGCTGGCAAGCCAGCTCCCACGGGCATCGCGGATCGTCAGAACAGCGCTGTAAGTGTGGGAGCTGGCTTGCCAGCGATGAGGCCCTGAAAGCCCCTACAAAATCAGAAGGTCATTTCCTTCACATCATCCGCCACGATCAGCTTGCCCGCAGTCTTCTCGATGATCTCCTCGACACTCACCCCCGGCGCCGTCTCGCGCAGGATGAACGTGCCGTTCTCGATCTCCAGGTAAGCCAGGTCGGTCAGCACCTTGCGGATGCAGCCGGCACCGGTCAGCGGCAGGCTGCAACGGGGCAGCAGCTTGGACTCGCCGTCCTTGGAGGCGTGGGTCATGGTAACGATGATGTTGTCGGCGCCAGCCACCAGGTCCATCGCCCCGCCCATGCCCTTGACCAGCTTGCCGGGGATCATCCATGAGGCGATGTTGCCTTCCACATCCACCTCGAACGCGCCAAGCACGGTCAGGTCGACATGGCCGCCACGAATCATGGCGAAGGACTCGGCGGAGTTGAAGATCGACGCGCCACGCCGGGCGGTCACGGTCTGCTTGCCGGCGTTGATCATGTCGGCATCGAGCTGGCTTTCGGTAGGGAATTCGCCCATGCCCAACAGGCCGTTTTCCGACTGCAGCATCACGTCGATATCAGCCGGGACATAGTTGGCCACCAGGGTCGGGATGCCGATGCCGAGGTTGACGTAGTAGCCGTCCTTGAGTTCGCGGGCGACGCGCTGGGCCATTTGTTCGCGGGTAAGTGCCATGGTCAGGATCTCTTTGTTGTTCTGTGCAAGGACGGGTCAGGCTTTGACCGTGCGTTTTTCGATGCGCTTTTCGAACGTGCCGACAATGACCCGGTCGACGTAAATGCCCGGGGTATGGATCTCGCTCGGCAGCAGCACGCCCGGCTCGACGATTTCCTCGACCTCGACCACGGTGATCTTGCCGGCGGTGGCCGCCAGCGGGTTGAAATTCTGTGCGGTGTTGCGGTAGACCACGTTGCCGTAGTGGTCGGCTTTCCAGCCTTTGACGATGGCGAAGTCACCGGTGATGGCTTCTTCGAGGATGTAGTTGCGCCCGTTGAACTGGCGCACTTCCTTGCCGTCGGCAACCGGCGTACCGTAGCCGGTGGCGGTGTAGAAGGCCGGGATACCGGCGCCGCCGGCGCGCATTTTCTCGGCCAGGGTGCCTTGTGGGGTGAGTTCAACTTCCAGTTCGCCGCTGAGCAACTGGCGCTCGAACTCGGCGTTTTCGCCAACGTAGGAGGCGATCATCTTGCGGATCTGGCGGTCTTCCAGCAGCACGCCCAGACCGAAACCATCAACGCCGCAGTTGTTCGAAACCACGGTCAGCCCGCTGACGCCGCGGCGCTTGATTTCAGCGATGAGGTTTTCCGGGATGCCGCACAGGCCGAAACCACCAGCCAGTACTGTCATGTTGTCAGTCAGGCCTTCGAGGGCCTGTTCATAGGTTGCTACGCGCTTGTCCAGTCCGGCCATGCTGATCCGCCTTTTGTCGTTGTAAGAGCCCGACAGCGTGTCGGGAAGCGTCTGTCGGCATCTTCTCCCCTGGCGACTGATTTGTTAATTTTGTTTTTCTCATCGATTGATTTGGTTTTTAAAACAATCCCATGAACGTCAAGCAATTGCGTGCCTTCGTCGCCGTCGCCACTTACCAGAGCTTCGCCCAGGCTGGTGAGCACCTGCACCTGTCGCAGCCAGCCCTGAGCCTGACCATCAAGAGCCTGGAAGAACTCCTGGGCGGCACCCTGCTCAGCCGCACCACGCGCAGCGTCAGCCTGACCCCGGAGGGCGAAGTCCTGCTGCCGTTGGCCCGGCAACTGCTGGCCGACTGGGATAACACCGAGGAACTGCTGCGCCAGCGCTTCACCCTGCAACTGGGGCGGGTGTCCATCGCCGCCATGCCGGCCTTCGCCGGTAACCTGCTACCGCCAGTCTTGAAGGTGTTTCGCGAGCGTTACCCGCGGGTCAACGTCACCGTGCATGACGTGATCAATGAACAAGTGCTGGAACTGGTGCGCCACCGGCGGGTCGAGTTGGGTATCGGCTTCGAGCCGGAAACCAGCGAACCGCTGCTGTTCAAGCCGCTCTATCTGGACCGCTTCGTCGCGGTGGTGCCAACCGACTCACCCCTGGCACAGCAGCCACAGGTACGCTGGCAAGAGTTGCTCAAGGAGGACTTCATCACCCTGCAACGTCCTTCGGCGGTGCGCCTGCTGCTGGAACGGCATGTGGCGGCGGACCACGGCAAACTGGCGGTGGCGTTCGAGAGCCATCAGTTGTCCACGATTGGCCGGATGGTCGCCAATGGGCTGGGGGTCAGCGCGGTGCCGGCCCTGTGTATCGGCCAGATGCGCGAGCTGGGGGCGCAATGCGTGCCGCTGGTGGCGCCGAGTATCGAGCGGCGGATCGGCGTGATCCTGCTGGCGGACCACAAGCTGTCGGCGGCGGCGCAGGCGGTGCTGGACGTGTTGATAGAGAAAATTACAGATCCGGCGTTGGGTTAAGAACCTGCGGGGGCGGGTTTGCTGGCGATGAGCATGGGTATCTACACATCTTTCGGTCATGTGGTGGCAGGAAGGTGCCAGTCAAAAAACCGAGTAATGGCCACCAGGCGCATGTCGGAAATCTTCTAGCGCTCTTGAGATCGAGCGCCGCCCGCGCGGCGCATCGCGAGCGAGCTCGCTCCTACATCGGTTGCAACGCGCCATGGCCTGTCAGAGAGGTGTTGCCCGCCCTTGGCGTTTGGCGATGAATCGCGGGGAGGCTATTGAGATCGACTCGATACCGCTTCGTACAAACAAGGCGTTCAACTATGGCCTGACAGGCATAGGTACGTTGCAACCAATGTAGGAGCGAGCTCGCTCGCGATGCGCCGCGCGGGCGGCGCTCGATCTTGAGAACGCTGGAGATTTATCGACATGCGCATGGCAGCCATAACCCGGCCATCGACCAGGCGTTTCCGGCGCCGACCCGCAAGCAGCGCCTGGCGATGGTCTGAGGCTCAGTGGAAGTCCCGGCTGCGCACATCCAGCCCGTGTAACAGCGGGCTGAGATCTTCCAGGCGGCGGGCGATCAGATGACGCACGCCATCGGCAAACTCCAGCTTGCCCATCACCCGCATCAATTGCGCCCCCACCAGCACCCGCCGCTGACGCTCGGCCAGGTCACGCCAGACCACCACATTGAGCATGCCGAACTCATCTTCCAGAGTGACGAACGTCACGCCGCTGGCGGTCTGCGGTCGCTGCCGGCCCACCACCAGACCCGCCACGCTGATCACATCGCCATGGGCCACGCCCTCCAGCCCCTGCGAACTGCGACAACCCAGTCCCGTCAGGCGTCGGCGCAACAGGGACAGCGGGTGCGGGCCAAAGGTGGTGCCTACGCTCTGGTAATCGGCGAACAGGTCTTCGCCGATGCTCGGCGCAGGTAACTCGACGGGCGCTTCTGCGGTGGGTTCAAGGCCGGCGAACAGCGGCAATTGCGCCTGCACCGCCGCCACCTCCCAGCGCGCCTGATAGCGGTGCCCGGCCAGCGCCGCGAGAGCCCCGGCATCGGCCAGCAGGTCACGGGCGCGACCGTCGAGGCTGGCGCGCAGGCACAGGTCGGCGACATCGCGAAAAGCCCGCTCTTCCCGAACCCGCACCAGACGCAGGGCGTCGTCCTGGCGAAATCCGCGCACCTGGCGCAAGCCCAGGCGCAGCGCCAACTGACCGTCTTCACCCGGTTCCAGGGTGCAATCCCAATCGCTGTGATGCACATCCACCGGACGGGTTTCGATCCGGTGGCGGCGCGCGTCCTGCAGAATCTGGTCGGGGCTGTAGAACCCCATCGGCCAACTGTTGATCAGCGCACAGGCGAAGATCGCCGGCTCATGGCACTTCAGCCAGCAACTGGCGTAGGTCAGCAAGGCAAAGCTGGCGGCGTGGGACTCGGGAAAACCGTAGCTGCCGAAGCCCTTGATCTGCTCGAAGATGCGCTCGGCGAACGCCAGGTCGTAGCCGTTTCTCAACATGCCTTCGGTCAGCCGCTGACGGTGGGGTTCCAGGCCGCCGTGGCGTTTCCAGGCGGCCATGGAGCGGCGCAGTTCGTCGGCTTCGCCGGGGGTGTAGTCGGCGGCGACGATGGCCAGGGACATGACCTGCTCCTGGAACAGCGGCACGCCCAAGGTGCGCTCGAATACCGCCCTGAGCTTGTCGGACGGATACGTCACTTCCTCCTTGTCGTTACGTCGCCGCAGAAAGGGATGAACCATGTCGCCCTGGATCGGCCCTGGCCGGACGATCGCCACCTGGATCACCAGGTCGTAGAACTCCCTGGGCTTCAATCGCGGCAACATCGCCATCTGCGCCCGCGACTCGATCTGGAACACGCCGATGGTGTCGGCGCGGCTGATCATGTCGTAGGTCGGCGTGTCATCGGCGGGAATGCTGGCAATGGTCAGGCGCTGGCCGCGATGCAAGGCGTAGAGGTCGAAACAACGGCGCAAGGCACTGAGCATGCCGAGGGCCAGCACATCGACCTTGAGCAGACCGACGGCATCGAGGTCATCCTTGTCCCACTGGATCACCGTGCGCCCTTCCATCGCCGCGTTTTCCACCGGCACAAGGGTGTCCAGCGGCTGCTCGCTGATAACGAAACCACCGGGGTGCTGGGACAGGTGCCGAGGGAAACCCATCAGATCGCCGGTGAGGGTCAGTACCCGGTGCAGCAGCGGGCTGTCCGGGTCGAAGCCGGCCTCGACAAGGCGCTCGGCGGACGGCACACGATCGCTCCAGCGTCCGCAACAATCGGCCAGGGCGCCGAGCTGGTCGGGCGGCAGGCCCAGCACCCGGCCGATATCCCGCACCGCCCCCGCGGCGTGGTAGCTACTGACCACCGCAGTCAACGCCGCCCGATGGCGACCATAGCGGTTGAACACGTATTGCAGGACTTCCTCGCGGCGCTCGTGCTCGAAGTCCACGTCGATATCCGGCGGTTCGTTGCGCTCGCGGGACAGGAAGCGCTCGAACAGCAGATTGCTGCGGCTCGGGTCGAGTTCGGTGATACCCAACACGAAGCACACCACCGAGTTGGCCGCAGAACCCCGCCCCTGGCAGAGGATGCCTCGCTCGCGGGCGAACTGGACAATGTCGTGGACCGTCAGGAAATAGGACGCGTAATTGAGGTCGGTGATCAGTTCCAGCTCG
The DNA here is from genome assembly GCF_003231275.1 of Pseudomonas huaxiensis. Classification (GTDB taxonomy): domain Bacteria; phylum Pseudomonadota; class Gammaproteobacteria; order Pseudomonadales; family Pseudomonadaceae; genus Aquipseudomonas; species Aquipseudomonas huaxiensis. Next base: position 45,350 of record NZ_QKVL01000032.1, on the reverse strand, counting down.
TGCTCCAGCGCCTCGCGGTCCTTGGCACCGATGCCCTGCGGCCAGCGCCGGGGGATGCCCCGCTCGCACAGCGCGCGCAACCAGGCGCTGGCGCTGTAGCCGGCGGGCACGACTTCGTGGGGGTAGTGGTATTTCAGGTCGCGCTTGAGATCGAAGTGACAGCGCTCGGCGATCCGCGTGCTTTCTTCCAGCAACGCGAACGGGTACAGCGCCGCCAGTTGCGGCAGGCTGCGCAGGTGCCGCTCGCCATTGGCGAACAGGCGGTGCCCGGCTTCCGCGACAGTGGTGTGATGGCGAATGGCGGTCATGCAGTCCTGCAAGGCGCGTCGACCGCGAGCGTGCATGTGCACATCACCGCTGGCCACCGCCGGAATGCCCAAAGTCGTGGCCAGCGCCAGCAAGCGCTCCAGACGCTGGCGATCGTCGTGACCGTGGTGCAGTTGCACGGTCAGCCACAGGCGCTCGGCGAACACTTCGCGCAGCCAGTACCCTGACGCTGGGTCGTCGAGGTCATCCGGAATCCACAGCGCCAGCAGGCCTTGCGGGGGATTGTCGAAATCCTCGCGCAGCAGCCGATAGCTGCCCTTCTCCGCCCGCCGCCGGGCCCGGGTGATCAGACCGCACAGGTGCTGGTAACCGCACAGGTTCTCCACCAGCAGCACCAGCTTCGGGCCGTTCTCGATACGCACTTCGCTGCCGACGATCAGCGGCAGCCCCACCTCATGCGCCGCCTGCCAGGCGCGGACGATACCGGCCAGGGTGCACTCGTCGGTGATCGCCAGGGCCTGATAACCCTGTTGCCGGGCGCGGCCACACAGCTCCTGGGCGCTGGACGCACCGCGCTGGAAGCTGAAGTTCGACAGGCAGTGCAACTCGGCATAACCGACGCTCATGCGAACCAGCCCTGCAGCCACAGCACATCGCGCTCGCCGCTGTGAAAGTAGGCCCAGCCGCGCAGACCGCTGTCGGTTTCGACCCGGTAGTAATCGCGGCGCACATCGCCGCCGTCCCACCAGCCAGACTCGATGCGCTCCGGCCCGGCAAGCAGGCGCACGCTCGTCGGCGACACGGCGCGCGGCTCGGCCAGTAGCCAGCCGGGGCGCGGGGCCTGGTTGCCGCTGGCCGGCGACAAGGCCGGACCATCGCTGCGCCAGGCGCATTCGGGGCGGTGGTCGGCCACCAGCCCGACGCCGCGCACGGCTTCGTCGCCAAGCCGCGCCCGCAGGCGTTCGCGCAACTGTTCCCAACTGTGCTGCTGTTGGGGGCGCGCCGAAAACAGTTCGCTGGCCTGGGGCACGAATGTCGGCAGTTCTTCAGCGGTCAGGCGCAGGGTGCGTACCGGGGCTCTCAGGGTCAGTTGCTCAAGACGGCCGCGCGCCAGTTCCAGCAAACGCCCGGCGTCGCGTTCAGCGGCGAGCAGGCCGACCTGCAGCAAGGTGTCCGGGCCTTCGGCGTGTTGCAGAAACAGGTTGAAGCGCTGCACGCCAGCATCGCGCCCGGCGAGAAAGGCCGCCAGGTCCCCGATCAGGCGACGTAGCGGAAACAGCAGCGCCTGGCTGGATTCCACATCGAAATTCAACTCCAGGCGGGCCTCGAAACGGTCGGGCGGCAGGTAACAGTCAAGGGCCATGGCGCGCAGCCCCAGCAGCCGATCGAGGTGCAACTGCACCGCCGCAGCGAAACGCCGGGCCAGGGTTTCGCGGGGCAGCGCCAGCACCTGATCGAGCTGGCGCAGGCCCATGCGGCCGAACGCCGTGGCCGCCTCAGTGGGCAGGCCGAGGCGGTCAATGGGCATGGCGGCCAGGGCGGCGCGGGTCGTCTCGGCATCGGTCGCGGCCAGACCGTCGTAGGCATTGGCCAACATGCGCGCCGCCACCGGATTGCTGGCCAGCACGATCCGGTGCCGAAAGCCCAATGCCGTCAGTTCCGCCCGCAAGCGCGCCTCGAACTGCGGCCAGGGACCGAACAGGCCGAGGCTGGATTCGACCTCCAGCAACAAGGCCCGCGGGTAATGCAGGCTGACCTGGGAGCTGAAGCGGTAGGCCCAGGCGGCGAGCAGTTGTTGCTGCTGCTCGGTGGCCGCGGCATCGTGCTCGACCGTGTTGAAGCCCTGGGCCAGAGCCTGCGCGGTGGTCAGGCTCTGGCCCGCACGCAGGCCAAGGGCGCGGGCGGCCGGATTGACCGCCTGCAGAACCCGGCGCGTCGCCGGGCCGCTGAGCAGCACCAGCGGCTGCTCGGCATCGTCACGTCCGCGCAGCACGCAGTCGAGCGCCAGTTGTGGCAAGAGAATGCAGGCCCAGAGCATGGCACGTCAGCCCACACGGCCGGGTGCGACAATCGGGGTATTCGGCGCCAGCCCGCCACGGCACTTGAGCACCCGCCAGCGCGCCGGGCTGGCATCGATGGCAATCCGCAAGGCAGCGGGCGACGGGTTGAGTGCCGCCGACTGATCGCGACAGGCGAACGCCAGCGCCTGGCCAGTTTCCGCCGCCACCTGCAACCGCCGCAGCGCACGGTCGTCAGCACGCCGGGGCCAGCACAGAACGGCGCCACAACTGCCGGAGCGCAGGCATTGCTCGGCAGCCCAGAGGCTTTCCGCCGCGCTCGCCTCGACCACCGACAGCCAGCGCAGATCGACACCCGCCGCCTGCCACGCCGGGGGATAGGGAATGAAGGGTGGCGCCACCAGGACGATACGCTCGCCCGCCGAACTCAACCGCGCAAGACTGGGCCAGAGCAAATGCAGTTCGCCCGCGCCCTCTTCACTCAGCAGCAATTCGCTGAGCGCCGCCGGTGGCCAGCCGCCGCCCGGCAACAGCGCATCCAGCGCGGCATGCCCGGTGGGCTGCAGGCCGTGGGACTCGGCGAGTGGCCGGCCCTTCCAGACCCGCCGCGTGTCGAGCAGCCCGTCGAGGCTGACCACCGCGCCCATCAGTCGCGCCTCACCAGGCCACAGAACACGCCTTCGATGACGAAGTCGCGATCCGGGCCGACCTCGATCGGCGCATAGGCCGGGTTACGGGGAAGCAATCGGTAGTGACCGCCAGCCTTTTCGAAACGCTTGATGGTCACCTCGCCATCGAGCCGGGCGACGACGATCTGGCCGTCACGGGGGTCAGCCTGCTGGTAGATGCCAACCAGATCGCCGTCGAGGATGCCGTCGTCGATCATCGAATCGCCACGAACCTTGAGCAGGTAATCCGGGGTGCGGCTGAACAGGTGGGCGTCGAGCATCAGTTGTTCGTGGATGCCCACGTCCGGACCGATCGGCCGACCCGCCGCCACCTGGCCCAGCACCGGGATTTCCAGCACTTCGGGACGGCGCAGCCGACCGACGAGGCGGATGCTGCGGGCCTGGTTGGGGGTGATCTCGATAAGGCCGGCCTCGCACAGCGCCTGGATATGCTTGCGCGCCACGCTGCGCGAGGCGAAACCGAAGGCCTGGGCGATGTCCGCGAGGCTGGGGGGCTGCCCTTTATCGGCGATGCGGTCGCGGATGAAGGTGAGGATGGCAGCGCGTTTTGGGGATAGAGTCGTCATGGAGCACATTTGTACTCTTTTCGTTTCCGGCTGACCAGCCCCGCTGATCGGCGTGCCGTTGCGGTTATCATGGCCGACCACTGATTCACGGATGTTCTCCATGCTCGATGCCCTGCTGTTCGACCTCGACGGCACCCTCGCCGATACCGACAAGCTCCACCTGCTGGCCATGCAGCAACTGCTGAGCGAAGAAGGCCGCACCCTCACCGAGGAAGACTTCGACGCCCATGTCAGTGGTCGGGCCAATGCTGATTTGTGCCGCTATCTGTTTCCTGATCGCCCGCTGAGCGAGCATCTGGCGTTCGCCGACCGCAAGGAAGCGCGCTTTCGCTCGCTGTCGCCGACCCTGCAGCCCACCCCGGGGCTGTTGGCCCTGCTGGCGCATGCACAGAAAAACGCGATCGGCATGGCGGTGGTCACCAACGCACCGCGAGCCAATGCCGAGCACATGTTGAATGCCCTGGGCCTGGCCGGGCGCTTCGAGCATGTGCTGGTGGCCGAAGAACTGGCCCGAGCCAAGCCCGACCCTCTGCCCTACCTCACCGGTCTGCACAGGCTGGATGCACGGGCCACGCATTCGCTGGCGTTCGAGGATTCGCTGCCGGGGGTGAAGGCGGCGAGCGGCGCGGGGATCTTTACCGTGGGCTTGTCCACCAGCCAGCGGCCTGAAGCGCTGGTGGAAGCCGGGGCGCAATTGGTGGTGGCAGATTTCGAGGATCCGCGGTTGTGGGAGGTGATTGCGCGGATGCTGGGGTAACGGCCGCCATTCGCGAGCAAGCTCGCTCCTACACCTACACCTACGGCCACATCGACCTTGACGTAAACGTAAACCTGCCTATAGGTTAGGCCCATTGCCTTCATCATCGAGCCCCGCGCAATGAGCAGCCAGACCTACAGCATCTCCGACCTGTCCCGCGAGCTGGACATCACCACCCGGGCGATCCGTTTCTACGAGGAACAGGGGCTGCTCAGCCCCGAGCGCCGCGGTCTGGAGCGTATCTATTCGGCCCGCGACAAGGTCAGCCTCAAGCTCATCCTGCGCGGCAAGCGCATCGGGTTCTCCCTCGCCGAATGCCGCGAATTGATCGAACTCTACGATCCCTCCGGCGGCAACACCAAGCAGCTCAACAGCATGCTGGCCAAGATCGCCGAACGCCGCGCCCAACTTGAACAGCAACTGCTCGACATCCAGCAGATGCAACTGGAACTCGACACCGCCGAAGAGCGCTGCATGCTGGCGCTGACCAACACCCTGAACAATCAGAAGAACGGCCACTGAGCCCACACAGGAAACCCGAAGCCATGCCATTGCCCGCCACAGTTCGTCTGGTCGAAGTCGGTCCTCGCGACGGTCTGCAGAATGAAGCCCAACCCATCAGCGTCGCGGACAAGGTCCGGCTGGTCGACGACCTGACCGCTGCCGGCCTGTCCTACGTCGAAGTCGGCAGTTTCGTCTCGCCGAAGTGGGTGCCGCAGATGGCCGGGTCGGCCGAAGTCTTCGCCGGAATCCAGTACAAGCCCGGTGTCACCTATGCGGCCCTGGCGCCGAACCTGCGCGGTTTCGAGGACGCCCTCGCCGCCGGGGTCAAGGAAGTGGCGGTGTTCGCCGCAGCGTCGGAGGCGTTCTCCCAGCGCAATATCAACTGCTCCATCAGCGAGAGCCTGCAACGCTTCGTGCCGATCATGGAGGGTGCGCGCCAGCACGGTGTGCGCGTGCGCGGTTACGTGTCCTGCGTGTTGGGCTGCCCTTATGAAGGCGAGGTGGACGCCAGCCAGGTCGCCGCGGTCGCCCGCGAGCTGTACGAGATGGGCTGCTACGAAGTCTCCCTCGGCGACACCATCGGCACCGGCACGCCCGGCGCGACCCGCCACCTGTTCAACGTGGTCGGCGCCCAGGTGCCGCGCCCGCAACTGGCCGGGCACTTCCACGACACCTATGGCCAGGCCTTGGCCAATGTCTATGCCAGCCTGCTGGAAGGAATAAACGTATTCGACAGCTCGGTCGCGGGCCTCGGTGGCTGCCCCTACGCCAAGGGCGCCAGCGGCAACGTCGCCAGCGAAGACGTGCTGTACATGCTCCAAGGCCTGGGCATCGAGACCGGCATCGACCTGGAAAAACTCATCCAGGCCGGCCAGCGCATCAGCGCGGTGCTGGGCCGTGCCAATGGCTCCCGTGTGGCGCGCGCCCGTAACGCCGGCTGAGGCCCGGCGGTAACACCTCCCCCGCTGACACAAAGTGTTACCGCCTTCACACTTCACAGGGAAATTCCGGGTAACACGGAAACAAATCAGCAGAATTCCCCGTGCCAGCTTTTCCCCTGAAACCTCTAAACCATTGATTTCATTAGGTTTTAAAAAGTTGGCACGGCACCTGCTATATCTTCCGTACAACAACAATAAGAAATGCGGCAAACCCAATAAAAATAAGACGTAACGGCTCTCGAACAACAAGAACAAAACGGTAGAGGCGAAGCTAACTGATTTTTTTGGAGAGGATGACTTTTCGGGGGCGTGCCCCGCAACCAGACAGAGAACAATAAAACTACCTCAAGGTAGCGTCCGTCACGGTTGGATCAGCAATGATGAAGGTCGATCAGCGCTCAAAAAAATACGTTTGCTCTTGATCCCGGATGGGGATCGAACATGCACCAAAGAGGCAACGGCTGCCAAAAACAACAATAGGCCGCCCTCCAATAACAAAAAAAGAGCACGCGACAATCTTTGAGGGGAGCTTCGGCTCCCCTCAGTGCATTCCGGCCTTTCAGTTTTTCTCCTCGTGTTCCTCATCCTTGCCTTCCAGGCGATTCACCACCAGCGGCATCACCCCCAGCACCGCCAGCGCCAGCAACGTGCTGACCAGCGCCGTGGCTTCGCGTCCCATACCGGCGGCCACGCCTATTGCAGCGGTCATCCACAGGCCGGCGGCGGTAGTCAGGCCCTTCACATGACTGGCGTCCTGATCATGGCCTTTGAGAATGGTCCCGGCACCGAGAAAGCCGATCCCCGCAACGATGCCCTGCACCACCCGGCTCAACGCCGCATCATCGGCCCCGGCCATGCGCGGCACCAGCACAAACAGCGCCGCGCCGATCGCCACCAGCATGTGGGTGCGCACCCCGGCAGCCTTGCCCTTCATCTCCCGCTCGAACCCCAGCACCGCGCCCAGCAGCGCCGCCATCACCAGGCGCACTGAAACCTGCGTCAGTTGCTTGGCATCAGTAATGTCGGCGAATTCCGCCACCAGCGTCACCCACACCTCATGCCACCAAGCGTCCATGGCCGTGTCCATCGTCAGGGAAGTTATGGGATGGACAACGGCGGGCTCGGCAAAGTGCGATATGACCGCTGATCGGTCAGGGCCAGTAACCGGACACCGGGCGGGGTCACTACAGTAAGGGCCGTTGCAGCCCGTTCGCGAGCACGCTCGCGCCTACCGAGGACACCGTCATGCCTGTAGAAATCAACGAACAGACCCAACGCTGCACCCTGATCGGCGAAGACCTGAATATCGAAGGCGCTGCCAGCGAAGTTCAGGTGACCACCGATGAAGACCTGCGCATGTCGGTCGCCGAACTGGCCGGCAAGCGTGTACCCATCACCGAAGCCGAGGCCGATGCGCTGACTGTAGCGGGTGCGGTGGATGGTCGCAGGCATCTGAAAAGTAGCGTTCCGGGCTCGATAATCTAAGGCCCGGAGCCGTTTCGAGGACGATCTGATACGGTTTTTATAGAAATACCTGAGCCTGTTATGCAAACAGATGGGTCGCCATAGTGTTCTGGCCTGATCGAGGCCTGATGAGCGACGAACCATGAGCGAACATATTCCCGTCCAGATCGTTGAAATTGCCGAGCCGACCCACAAGAAGAAGGCCGCCAACAGCAGCGACGGACACATCTACACCCGCAGCTTCACCGGTCTGTACCGCAACCTGCGCCTGGGTGGCGCGGGTTTCCTTTTCCTGCTGTTCTTCGCCACCGCCTGGCTGACGTGGGACGGTCGCCAGGCCGTACTCTGGGACCTGGCGGATAGCAAGTTCCATATCTTCGGCGCGACCTTCTGGCCGCAGGATTTCATCCTGCTCTCGGCCCTGCTGATCATCTGCGCCTTCGGCCTGTTTGCCATCACCGTGTTTGCCGGCCGCGTCTGGTGCGGTTACACCTGCCCGCAGAGCACCTGGACCTGGCTGTTCATGTGGTGCGAGAAGGTCACCGAAGGCGACCGCAACCAGCGCATGAAGCTGGACAAAGCGCCGTGGGGCGTCAACAAGCTGGCCCGGCGCGCCACCAAGCACACCCTGTGGATCGCCATCAGCGTAATGACCGGCCTGACCTTCGTCGGTTACTTCACGCCGATCCGGCCGCTGGCCGAAGAGCTGTTCACCCTGCAGGCAGGCGGGGTCAGCCTGTTCTGGATCCTGTTCTTCACCGGCGCCACCTACATCAACGCCGGCTGGATGCGCGAAGCCGTGTGCATGCACATGTGCCCGTACGCCCGGTTCCAGAGCGTGATGTTCGACAAGGACACCCTGGCCGTGGCCTACGACCCGCGCCGCGGCGAGTCCCGCGGACCGCGTAAAAAGGAAGTGGACCACAAGGCCAGTGGCCTCGGTGACTGCATCGACTGCACCATGTGCGTCCAGGTCTGCCCGACCGGCATCGACATCCGCGACGGCCTGCAAATGGAATGCATCGGCTGCGCGGCGTGCATCGACGCCTGCGACAGCATCATGGACAAGATGAACTACCCTCGCGGACTGATCGGCTACAAGTCCGAACACAGCCTGCAAGGTGGCCACACCCATTGGCTGCGCCCACGCCTGCTGGGTTATGTCACGGTGCTGGTGGTGATGATCGGCGCGCTGGCGATCGCCTTGCACGAGCGGCCAATGGTGTCGATGGACATCATCAAGGACCGTGGCCTGTTCCGCGAGAACGCACTCGGCCAGATCGAGAACATCTACATCCTCAAGGTCATCAACAAGACCCTGCAACCGCAGAACTACGACCTGCGCCTGCTCAAAGCCGAGGGCTTCGAACTGCACGGCAAGACCCACTTCAGCATCCCCGCCGGCGAAATGGCCGAGCTGCCGGTATCGGTGGCGATGCTGAGCGACCGTCCCGCGAGCAGTTCGCTGGAGCTGGACTTCGAATTGGTGGACAGCGACGAGCCGAACATCCGCAGCGTTGCCCGCAGCCGTTTCGTCGCGCCGCTGAACCGCTGATCACATACACTGCGTTGCAGTCCGACCGTGCAGAGCCATGATGAAACGCTACGAGAAATTCGCCGACGACATTGCTGAACTGATCTACTCCGGGGTCCTCGGCCCCGGCCAGCGAGTGCCGTCGGTGCGCTACGCCAGCCAGACCCACGGGGTCAGCCCGTCCACGGTGTTCCAGGCCTATTACCTGCTGGAGCGGCGCGGGCTGATCCGCGCCCGGCCGCGCTCGGGCTACTTCGTCAACGCCCACGCCCCGCGGCCGTTCAGCGAACCGCAGATCAGCGAATCGGCCAATGAGTCCACCGAGGTCGATGTCAGCGAGCTGGTGTTTTCCATTCTCGAGTCGATCAAGGACCCGCACACCGTGCCCTTCGGCTCGGCCTTCCCCAGCCCGGCGCTGTTCCCCCTGCCGCGCCTGGCCCGCTCGCTGGCCAGCGCCAGTCGCGACATGGACCCGCGCATGGTGGTCACCGACCTATCACCGGGCAACCCGCACCTGCGCCGGCAGATTGCCCTGCGCTACATGGTCGGCGGGCTGATGTTGCCGATGGAAGAACTGCTGATCACCAACGGCGCGCTGGAAGCCCTGAACCTGTGCCTGCAAGCGGTCACCGAGCCGGGCGACCTGGTGGCCATCGAGGCGCCGGCCTTCTATGCCTGCCTGCAGGTGCTGGAACGGCTCAAGCTCAAGGCCGTGGAAATTCCCGTGCACCCGCGCGACGGCATCGACCTCGGCGTGCTGGCACAGACCCTGGAGCGTCACCCGGTAAAAGCGGTCTGGTGCATGACCAACTTCCAGAATCCGGTCGGCGCGAGCATGCCGGAAGACAACAAGCAGGCGCTGGTGGAGCTGCTGCGCCAGCATCAAGTGCCGCTGATCGAGGACGACGTCTACGCCGAGCTGTATTACGCCCAGCAAGCGCCCAAGCCAGCGAAGGCTTTCGACACGGAGGGGCTGGTGATGCATTGCAGTTCCTTCTCCAAGAGTCTGGCGCCCGGCTACCGCATCGGTTGGGTCGCGGCCGGACGCTTCGCGCAGAAGATCGAGCGCCTGAAGCTGATGACTTCGCTGTGCGCCTCGATGCCGGCCCAGGCTGCCATCGCCGACTACCTCCAGCACGGCGGCTACGACCGCCATCTGCGGCGCCTGCGCTATGCCCTGGAAGAACAGAAAAACGCCATGCTTGCCGCCATCGCCCGGCACTTCCCGGCGCAAGTGCGGGTCAGCCAGCCGTCAGGCGGCTACTTCCTCTGGCTGGAACTGCCCGAGCGCATGGACTCGCTGAAGCTGTTCCAGATGGCCCTGGCCCAAGGCATCAGCATTGCACCGGGGCCGATCTTTTCGCCGACCCAACGTTTTCGCAACTGCATCCGCCTGAACTACGGCAGCCCATGGAGCGATCAATCAGAAAAAGCCATGGAGACACTCGGACGGATCGTACGCTCGTTCTAGCCGCCACCCCGCTCGTCAGGCTAAAGTTCCGCATGGTTCACCTTCGGAAAGCCCCATGCCCACCAGCGAATTGAACGCCCTGCGCCAGCAACTGCGCGAACTCCAGGAACGCAATGCCGCGCTGGAGCAGCAACGGGTGCAGCAGCAACCGCTGAACGAGGCGTTCTATCGCTTTCTCTTCGACACCATGGACGACGGGTTCTGTGTCATCGAATTCTTCGACGGCCCACATGGCCCGCTCAGTGACTACGTCCATGTCTCGGCCAACGCGGCCTACGCCCGGCACACCGGAATTCCCGACGTGGTCGGTCAGAAGCTGCGGGAAATGGTGCCCGACGAAGCTGACGAGTGGGTCGCCCGCTACGGCGAAGTGTTGCGCACCGGTCGACCGCTGCAGTTTGAGCAGGAACTGGTAGCCACCGGCCGTATTCTCTCGGTCAGCACCTTTCGTATCGAGCCGGCCGAGCGCCGTCAGGTCGCCGTGCTGTTCAAGGACGTAACGGCACGACGCCGCGCCGAACAGGCCCTGCAGGACCTCAACGAAGAACTGGAGCAGCGTATTCTCGGCGCCGTGGCCGAGCGCGAGCTGTTCGCCATGCTGGTCGACAACAGCGTGGCCTGCGTTCAGGTGGTGGATCGCAACCTGCGCTGGCTGGCGATCAATCACCAGTCGCTGAAGGACTTTCACTTCCTCTACGACCATGTACCGAACGTCGGCGACACCGTCGAGCAGACATTGGGCCGGTATCCCGCCGACTGCGAGCTGGGCCTGTCCCTGTGGCGCCGCGCCCTGGCCGGGGAAGTCTTTATCGAGAACGCGGCATTCGGTGTCGGCGAGCGGCGCCGCCACTATGAACTGCGCTTCAACACCCTGTATGACAGCGAAGGTCTGCAACAGGGCGCGTACCTGTTTGCCTACAACATCAGCGCGCGCATCGAAGAACAGCAACGCCTGCTCAGCGCCGAGGAAGCCCTGCGTCAGGCGCAGAAGATGGAGGCGGTCGGCCAGCTCACGGGCGGCATCGCCCATGACTTCAACAACCTGCTGGGCGGTATCCTCGGTGCTCAGGAGCTACTGCGCCAGCGCATCCATCAGCAACGTTACGAAGACCTCACCCCGCTGCTGGATGCCGTCAGCGGCTCGGCGCAGCGCGCCGCATCGCTGGTGCACCGCCTGCTGGCGTTCTCCCGCCGGCAGACACTGCAACCGCAGGCGACCGATGTCGGCGGCCTGGTCAGTGGCATGCAAGACCTGATCGGTCGCAGCGTCGGGCCGTCCATCGACGTCCGCTGCCACTTCGCCGCCCACCTGTGGCCGACCCTGATCGACCCGCCGCAACTGGAAAGTGCCCTGCTCAACCTCTGCATCAACGCCCGCGATGCCCTGCCCGTCGGCGGCAGCATTGATATCGGCAGCGACAACCTGAGCCTCGACGACGAACAGGCCCGCGCCCTGGACCTCGCCCCCGGCGATTACCTGTGCCTGAGCGTCGAAGACAACGGCCAGGGCATGCAACCGGAAGTGGTCGAGCGCGCGATCGACCCGTTCTTCACCACCAAACCGATGGGCCAGGGCACCGGACTGGGGCTGTCGATGGCCTACGGTTTCGTACGCCAGTCCGGCGGCCAGTTGCGGATCTCCTCGACACCCGGCTCCGGCACCCGGGTCGAACTGTTCCTGCCCCGCCATCACCAGGCGCCAGCGCCCGGCATTGCCGAAGCCGATGAATCACTCAGCGAACGCGACAGCGGTCGGCGGATCGTCCTGGTGGAGGACCAGACCGCGCTAAGCATGGTGATCGCTGAAATCCTCGAAGACTCCGGTTACCGGGTCGAATCGTTCGAAACCGCCGTCGCCGCCCTGCCCGCCCTTGAACACGGCCCGCGGCCGGACCTGCTGCTCAGCGATATCGGCCTGCCTGGCGGCCTCAATGGCCGTCAACTGGCCGAGAAAGTACGTCTCCTGCACCCGCACCTGCCGGTGCTGTTCATCACCGGCTACGACGAGAGCGCCGCCCTCAGCGACGGCCCGCTGGGCGCGGGGATGAGCGTGATGATCAAACCGTTCAGCCTGGAGATGCTGGTGGAGCGGGTGAGTCAGATGCTGGGTGACGAGCGCGCTTAGCGCCCGCCCCCCAGATCAATGAAGCTCCCCGTCGAATACGACGCCTTGTCCGACAGCAGCCACAGGATCGCTTCGGCCACTTCTTCGGCCTGACCGCCGCGGCCCATGGGGATGCCGGGTTCCAGTTTGCTGACGCGGTCCGGGTCGCCGCTCAGGGCGTGGAAGTCGGTGAAGATGTAGCCCGGCCGCACAGCGTTGACCCGCACGCCCTCACCCGCCACTTCCTTGGCCAGGCCAAGGGTGAAGGTGTCCAGCGCGCCCTTCGAGGCGGCGTAATCGACGTATTCGTTGGGCGAGCCCAGTCGCGCGGCCACCGAGGAGACGTTGACGATGCTACCGCCGCTGCCGCCGTGGCGGGTCGACATCCGCGCCAGCGCATGTTTGGCGCAGAGCATCGGCCCGACCACGTTGGTCTTCATCAGCTTCAGCAGACGGAACTCGGACATTTCCTCGACCCGGCTTTTCTGGCCGATGGTGCCGGCGTTGTTGACCAGTGCGGTGACCCGGCCAAGCTCGTGGTCGACCCGCTGGAACAGGTGGATCACCTCGTCTTCGACGCTGGCGTCGGCGCGCACGGCGATCGCCTCGGCGCCCAATTCGCGTACCTGGGCCAGCACGCGGTGCGCCGCGTCATCGTCGGCGAGATAGTTGATGCAGATCCGGTAACCCTGACGCGCCGCCAGCAACGCGGTGGCGGCGCCGATGCCACGGCTGGCACCGGTGATGATGATAACTTTGTCCATTGCTACTCCTGGTACAACCGACCATTCAAATCCTGCGGCGCAAAAATCCCGCGCATGAAGCCCAATACCAGTCAGGCTGCTTTGCAGCCCATCGCGAGCGAGCTCGCTCCTACACTGTAGGAGCGAGCTCGCTCGCGATGGGCCTGAACAGGTTTAACTGACTGGCATTACGCCATGAAGCCCGCTATTTTCTCGCTGACAAATCTGTAATTCAAACCTCAGTTTTCTGACAGCACCATGCGACTAAGGTCAGCCCATCTTTGCTGATGGACAGACGACCCCATGCCCCACCTCCCGACCCGACGCACCTTCGTCAAGGGCCTGACCGCGGCCGGCGCCTTTGGCGGCCTCGGCCTCTGGCGCCCGCACGCCTGGGCCAGCGAGCGCAACAGCGGCGAACTGGCCGGCCAGCACTTCGAGCTGTTCATCGGCCAGACGGCCGTGAACTTCACCGGCAAGCCGCGCACTGCGCTGACCATCAACGACAGCCTGCCCGGCCCGGTGCTGCGCTGGCGCGAAGGCGACACCGTGACCCTGCGGGTGCGCAACCGCCTCGCCGAACCCACGTCGCTGCACTGGCACGGCATCATCCTGCCCGCCAACATGGACGGCGTGCCCGGCCTGAGTTTCGCCGGTATCGAACCCGGTGGCGATTACCTCTACCGCTTCACCCTGGTGCAGCACGGCACCTACTGGTACCACAGCCATTCCGGGCTGCAGGAGCAGGCCGGCGTCTATGGCGCCATCGTCATCGAGCCGAGAGAGCCGGAACCGCATGTCTATCAGCGCGACTGCGTGCTGCTGCTCAGCGACTGGAGCGACCAGCCACCCGCCGAGCTGCTGACAACGCTGAAAAAGCAGTCCGATTACTTCAACCGGCAGCAGCGCACCCTGGGCGACTTCGTTGACGATGTCGCCCGTGACGGCTGGCGCGCGACCCTGGCCGAACGCACGGAATGGGCGCAGATGCGCATGACCCCGACCGATATCGCCGATATCAGCGCCGCCACCTACACCTACCTGCTCAACGGCCAGGCGCCCGAGGGCAATTTCACCTGCCTGTTCCAGCCCGGCGAAACCCTGCGCCTGCGGCTGATCAACGGCTCGGCGATGACCTATTTCGACTTTCGCATCCCCGGCCTGAAGCTGACCGTGATCGCCGCCGACGGCCAGCCGGTGCAACCGGTGACCGTGGACGAGCTGCGCCTGGCGGTGGCGGAAACCTATGACGTGCTGGTCAGCGTCGGCGACCAGCCGGCCTACACCCTGTTCGCCCAGAGCATGGACCGCAGCGGTTACGCCCGTGGCACTTTGGCCCGGGCGCCGGGGTTGCAAGCCGAGGTGCCAGCGACCGATCCACGCCCGCGACTGCGCATGGCCGACATGGGCATGGATCACGGCGCCATGGCGGGCATGGGCGGCATGGACCACAGCCAGATGAGCGGCATGGATCACGGCAACACGCCCGGCATGCAGCAGCACCCCGCGTCGGAAACCAATAACCCGCTGGTGGACATGCAGACCATGACACCGAAGGCCAACCTCGCCGATCCCGGCCTCGGCCTGCGCAACAATGGCCGCCGTGTGCTGAGCTACGCCGACCTCAGAAGCACCTTCGCCGACCCCGATGGCCGCGAGCCGGGCCGGGAAATAGAACTGCACCTGACCGGACACATGGAGCGCTTCGCCTGGTCGTTCGACGGCGTGCGCTTCTCCGACGCCGAGCCCTTGCGCCTGATATACGGCGAGCGCCTGCGCATCACCCTGGTCAACGACACCATGATGGCCCACCCGATTCACTTGCACGGCCTGTGGAGCGACCTGGAGGATGAACACGGCCGGTTCCAGGTGCGCAAGCACACCATCGACATGCCACCGGGCAGCCGCCGCAGCTACCGGGTCAGCGCCGATGCCCTGGGCCGTTGGGCCTATCACTGCCACCTGCTCTATCACATGGAGACCGGCATGTTCCGCGAGGTGCGCGTCGATGAATGAACGACTCAACCGGCCGCTGCTCGGCAGCATGGCTCTAGTGTTGCTGTTGGGCAGTGAAGAACTGCGGGCAGCGACCATGAACCATGCGGGCATGGATCACGGCAGCATGAATCATGGCGCGATGAATCACGGCAGCATGAGCCATGGCGGCATGGACCACGGCAGCCCGACGCCCGACGCCGATCAGCCGCGCGCGCCACTGAAACCTCTCACCGACGCCGATCGCCAGGCCGCCTTCCCGCCGCTGCCGGGCCATCAGGTGCATGACCGGCAGATCAACTGGGCGGTGACCGTCGAGCAACTTGAATATCAGGACGTCGAGAACAACAGTGCGCTGAACTGGAATGCCAATGCCTGGATCGGCGGCGATATCGACCGGCTGTGGCTGCGCACGGAAGGCGAGCGCGAACAGGGCAAGACCCACAAGGCCGAACTGCAGGCGCTGTGGGGCCATGCGGTCAGCCCGTGGTGGGAAGTGGTCGCTGGCCTGCGTCAGGACTTCAAGCCAGGCAGCGGCCAGACCTGGGCCGCCCTCGGCATCCAGGGCACGCCGCTCTACGGCATGGAGCTGGAAGCCACGCTGTACGCGGGCGAGCGACATCAAACCGCGCTGCGCCTGGAGGCGGCGTACGCTATTCTCCTGACCCAACGCTGGCGGCTTGAACCGAACGTGGAGGTGAACCTTCATGGCCGCGATGACCCGGGCCGCACCCAGGGTTCCGGGCTGTCGGACAGTGAGGTCGGGCTGCGCCTGCGCTACGAAATCACGCCGTGGTTCGCGCCCTATGTCGGGGTGTCGTTCAACCGGGTGTATGGCGACACGGCCGAGATGACCCGGGATGAAGACGGGGATGTCGGGCAGACGCGGTGGCTGGCTGGGGTGAGGTTCAGGTTTTAGAGCCTCATCGCTGGCAAGCCCACAGTTGATGTGGGAGCCGGTCTTGCCGGCGATGAGGCCCTCAAGCACACAGAATTCCAAGGAGATAGAACAATGCTGAAAAACAACCTCGCCGCCCTCGGTCTGCTGGCCATGAGCACCCTGGCCCAGGCCGGCCAGACCATCGATGTCTACCGCGATCCCAATTGCGGCTGCTGCAAGGAATGGATCACCCACCTGCGCGACAACGGCTACACCGTCAACGACCATGTCGAGCCGAACATGAGCGCGGTCAAGCAGCGCCTCGGTGTGGCGCCGCGCCTGGCTTCGTGCCATACCGGCGTCATCGACGGCAAATTCGTCGAAGGCCATGTGCCGGCGGAGCAGATTTCGGTCCTGGCCAAACGCCCTGACCTGCGCGGCCTGGCCGTGCCCGGTATGCCGATGGGCTCGCCCGGCATGGAAATGGGCGACCACAAGGACGCTTATCAGGTGATCGGGCTGACCACCGACGGCAAGGACGAAGTGGTCGCGCAGTACAAATAAGCAGCAAGCCGCTTACTGTCCCCCTCAGGTGGACGATCTGTCGCCATTCAGACAGATTGTCCCGCCCTGACCCCGACGCCAAAATGCAGGCTCTTTTTTAACGCTGCCTCATGCAGCTCATGGAGTCCGAGCGATGCCACACGAAGGCAGCCTGCTGCAAACCGCAGTGATTTTTCTCCTCGCCGCAGTCATCACCGTCCCCCTGGCCAAGCGCCTGCAACTCGGCGCCGTGCTCGGCTATTTGCTGGCCGGGGTGGTCATTGGTCCGCAGGCGCTGGGGCTGATTCGCGACACGCAAAGCGTCGCGCATATTTCCGAGCTGGGCGTGGTCCTGCTCCTGTTCATCATCGGCCTGGAGCTGTCGCCGCGTCGGCTGTGGTTGATGCGCAAGTCGGTGTTCGGCGTCGGCCTGGCGCAAGTGCTGCTGACCGGTGCGGTGATCGGCGCCATTGCCCTGTTCGGCTTTGCCCAGTCGCTGCCGGCCGCGCTGGTGCTTGGCCTGGGGCTGGCGCTGTCGTCCACCGCCTTCGGCCTGCAAAGCCTCGCCGAAAGCAAACAACTCAACGCGCCTCACGGCCGACTGGCATTCGCCATCCTGCTGTTCCAGGACATCGCCGCAATTCCGCTGATCGCCCTGGTGCCATTGCTGGCCGCCAGCGGCCCGGACACCAGCCACGGCGACAGCCTAGAGCACGGTCTGAAAGTGTTCGGCAGCATCGCGATTGTCATCGTCGGTGGCCGTTACCTGCTGCGCCCGCTATTCCGCACCGTGGCCCGCACCGGCTTGCCGGAAGTGTCCACCGCTACCGCGCTACTGGTGGTCATCGGCACTGCCTGGCTGATGGAAGAAGCCGGGATTTCCATGGCGCTCGGCGCATTCCTCGCCGGGCTGTTGCTCGCCGATTCGGAATACCGGCATGAGCTGGAATCGCAGATCGAACCATTCAAGGGCCTATTGCTGGGGCTGTTCTTCATCAGCGTCGGCATGGGCGCCAACCTCAGCCTGCTGGTGCAGATGCCGCTGGTGGTGCTTGGCCTGACCCTGTTGCTGGTGGGGGTGAAGCTGCCATTGTTGATGCTGGTCGGGCGCCTTGCCGGTGGGCTCAGCAATGTCAGTGCCCTGCGCCTCGGCGTGGTGCTGGCGGCGGGCGGCGAGTTCGCCTTCGTGGTGTTCAAGCTGGGCCGCGACCAGGGCCTGTTCGACGCCCAGACCTTCGACCTGCTGCTGATGACCATCACCTTGTCCATGGCCATCACCCCACTGTTGCTGCTGGGGTGCGCCCGTCTCGGCAAACGCCCGCAAGTGGCCCGCGAAGTGCCGGAGCAGTACAAGAACATCGCCACCGATGCACCGCGGGTAGTGATTGTCGGCATGGGCCGCATGGGCCAGATCATCGCGCGCATCCTGCGCGCACAGAAGATTCCCTTCGTTGCCCTGGAAACGTCGGTGGATGCCATCGAAATGACCCGTATGTTCGAACAGGCGCCGGTGTTCTATGGCGACCCGCAGCGCCCCGAAGTGCTGCATGCGGCCAAGGTCGGCGAGGCCGAATACTTCGTCATCACCACCGACGACCCGGAGATCACCACCCGCACCGCCGCACGGGTCAAGCAGTTGTACCCGCACCTCAAAGTCATCGCCCGGGCGCGTAACCGCCAGCATGTGCACAAGCTGGTGGACGTGGGCGCCGAACCGATCCGCGAGACTTTCCACTCCAGCCTGGAAATGAGCCGGCTGACGCTGGTGGGGCTGGGTTTGAGCGAGGCGCAAGCGGCGGATCGCATCCAGCGCTTTACCCGGCATGACGAGGAAGTGCTCAGCGTTCAGGGGCGTGTCCGCGACGACAAGGCCAAGGTGATGCAGACCGCCCAGGAGGCGCGGCTGGACCTGGAGCGGCTGTTCGAGGCGGATGTGGATTGAACCGAGCCCTGCTGTAGGAGCGAAGCTTGCTCCTACAGCAACCTACCCTCTGAGAGCTCAAGAGACCTGAAAGATCACCTTTGCTGAGATAGACTCCCCGGTTTTCCACAAGCGTTCCAGCCGGAGAACGATCCTTGGAAGACCTCAACTCCCTCTATTACTTCACCCAAGTGGTCGAACACGGCGGCTTCGCCCCAGCCGGGCGGGCGCTGGACATGCCCAAGTCAAAGCTCAGCCGGCGCATCGCCGATCTTGAAGAGCGGCTTGGCGTTCGCCTGCTGCACCGCACCAGCCGCCATTGCTCGCTGACCGAAATCGGCCAGGAGTATTACCGCCGTTGCACGGCCATGCGGGTCGAGGCCGAAGGCGCGGCGGAAGTCATCGCGCGCAACCTCAGCGAACCCCGCGGCCTGGTGCGAATCAGTTGCCCCACCACCCTGCTCAACTCCTGGGTCGGCCCGATGCTGACCCGCTACATGCTCAAGTACCCACGGGTTGAGCTGTTCATCGAGAGCACCAACCGCCGCGTCGACCTGCTTCACGAAGGCGTCGACGTAGCGCTGCGGGTGCGCTTTCCGCCGCTGGAGAACACCGACATGGTGATGAAGGTGCTGAGCAACAGCACCCAATGCCTGGTCGGCCAGCCTGCACTTCTCGAACGTTTGCCGAAGGGTTTCGATCCACAGATGCTCAGCCAGTTGCCCAGCGTTCACTGGGGCAGCGCCCAGCGCGAATACCAGTGGGAATTGTTCCAGGGCGAGGACATGAGCACCAGCCT
The DNA here is from genome assembly GCF_003231275.1 of Pseudomonas huaxiensis. Classification (GTDB taxonomy): domain Bacteria; phylum Pseudomonadota; class Gammaproteobacteria; order Pseudomonadales; family Pseudomonadaceae; genus Aquipseudomonas; species Aquipseudomonas huaxiensis. Next base: position 26,154 of record NZ_QKVL01000032.1, on the reverse strand, counting down.
GGTGATCCCGCACAAACCACGGATGGTCACCGACGACTTGTTCGCCTTGCGTCACTTCGTGGTTGCGGGAGTGGGCATCGCTCATTTGCCGCGGGTCGCGGTGCGTGAAGACCTGGCCGAGGGTCGGCTGGTGGAGTTGCTGCCGGAGTGGCATCCGCGTTGCGGGATTGTCCATGCCATCTTCCCGTCGCGGCGCGGGTTGCTGCCGTCGGTACGCTCGCTGATTGACCACCTGGCGGAGGAGTTTGCGCAGAGCGATATGGCGTGAGTGGGGGGATAGGGAAGGCATCGCGACGGTTCGGCGCCCCGACAAGCTCGCTCCTACAGTTAGTTGACCACATTGTAGGAGCGAGCTTGTCGGGGCGCCGAACCGTCGCGATGCGCCGCTAGGGCGGCGCTCGATCTCAAGGGCGCCAAAACGATCGAAGCGAGGACCGGGCAGCCCTCGCCCGATCCTCGCCTCGAAGTAGTTTGGCCTTGTGGCCGTGAACCCGACTTACCGCGACAAAAACGCCAGCAAATCGTCATTCAACTGCTGTGCATGGGTCACCGCGAACCCGTGCGGCGCACCGCTGTACACCGTCAGTTCCGCCCCGCGAATCATCTCCGCGGCCTTCTTGCCGGTGGTTTCGAACGGCACGATCTGGTCGTCGTCACCGTGGATCACCAGCGTCGGCACGTCGATCTTCGCCATGTCCGGACGGAAGTCGGTTTCCGAGAATGCCGTCACGCAATCCAGGGTGCCCTTGAGCGACGCCATCAACGCGATGTTCAGCGTTTGTGCTTGCACGCCCTGGGAAACCTGCTGCCCATGGTTGATGCCATAGAACGGCGCGGCAAAGTCGGCGATGAACTGGGCGCGGTCGGCGCGCAGGCCAGCCTTGATGCCGTCGAACACCGATTTGTCGACGCCATCGGGGTTGTCGGCGGTCTTGATGAACAGCGGGGTCACCGCGCCGAGCAACACCAGGCCGGCGACACGCTCGCTGCCATGCCGGGCGATGTAGCGGGTGACATCGCCGCCGCCCATGGAGAAGCCCACCAGAGTGATGTCGCGCAGGTCGAGGTGCTCGATCAACTGAGCGATATCATCGGCGAAGGTGTCGTAGTCGTAACCGTTCCACGGCTGGCTGGACCGGCCGAAACCACGGCGGTCGAAGGCGATGGCGCGGTAGCCGCGACTGGCCAGGAACTCCATCTGCACATCCCACATGTCGGCATCCAGCGGCCAGCCGTGGCTGAACAGTACGGGCTTGCCGCTGCCCCAGTCTTTGTAATAGATCGCGGTGCCATCACGGGTAACGAGAGTGCTCATAGTGGTATCTCCGGGAAACAGGTGGTTTGAGTCTTGAGTTCAGGGTGTGGAAAACGTTCAGGCGCGCAGCCAGGCGGCGGTGCGACGGGTCAGCCAGGGCATGATGAAAAATACCACCGGCAAAATGACGAACAGGTTGCCAATCATGTTGCCGATGATCCGCCCACCCAGCAGCGGGAACTGCGCGAACAGCGGCGCCAGCAGCGCCGGGATCAGAAAGGTCATCGGGCAGATCACCAGGTACGTCAGCAATGCCTGTTTCCAGCGCGGCGGTTGTGGCGCGTTGAGGCTGGGCGGGGTGAACCAGAATTCGGGGTCGTCATGGACCTGGGTGTTGTCGCCATCTTCCAACAGCGGCATGACCTCATTGATCATCGCCTGGCGCTCGGCGGAGTTGACCCACGCCTGCAACTGGCTCGCCTGGGCAAAGCGCACGACGGTGGTGAAGTGGCGCCCATCGGCGTCCGGGCGGATCACGTTGACGTCCAGGTGACCAGGCTGCTGGCGAGCGACGCTGACCGCGCGCTTGAGCCAGGTTTCATACTGGGCGAGCGCGTCGGCGCGGGCCTTGTGCTGGATCACCAGTGTTACCACGTTGCGGTTGTCTTGATCGGCGCTGTTCATCTGCAACATTCCCCTGACGATTAGTTGGCCCGTGCCCCGATATTGAGGCCGCTCGGCTGCGTTTGCGTTGATGGGAGAAGATTAAATTCAGAACCTTATTGGCACTAGATAGCGAAAATTCGCTTTAGCGTTCTATTTAAAGAACGATCATGTCAGCAAAGATTTCCTCACTGGCAGCGGCGATATCCGGGAAATATCCTACGGGGCTTGTCGAGCGATGATTGTGGCCATGCCGTGTTGAGTTACTGGGGTCTTTTTCTGGCGGCGTTCGGCGCCGCCACCTTGCTGCCGTTGCAGTCCGAGGCGGTGCTGGTAGGGTTGCTGCTCCACGACCCGGCCGCCGTGGCGAGCCTGTGGCTGGTGGCGACGGTGGGCAATGTGCTGGGTTCGATCGTCAACTGGCTGCTGGGACGGGCCATCGAGCGCTGGCGCGACAAACGCTGGTTCCCCTTCTCCGCCGCGCAACTGGAAAAGGCCCAGCAGCGCTACCGCCGCCATGGCCAGTGGTCGTTGCTGTTGAGCTGGATGCCGGTGATCGGCGACCCGCTGACCTTGATCGCCGGCATCATGCGCGAGCCGTTCTGGCGTTTCGTGCTGCTGGTGACCCTGGCAAAAGGCGGGCGCTATCTGGTGCTGGTGATGATTACCCTGGGCTGGCAGAGCTTGTGACAGCAAGGGTTGGCGACGAGTTGCCTGTCAGAGGATCTGGTCATGGCTACCAAGTGCTAGCCGATAGTTCTTCAGCGTTCTTGAGATCGAGCGCCGCCCGCGCGGCGCTCGATCTCAAGAACGCAGGGAAACTTCCGGCATGCCTGTCAAGGGACCTACGCAAACCCTCAGCAAAAGCGTTGCAGTTGCATCTCCCGCAGCCGGCTGAGGGTCCGCCGAAACGGGAACTCCAGATACCCTTGCGTGTAGAGCGCTTCCAGCGGGACTTCGGCTTCGAGGTACAGGGCCACGCGCTGGTCGTAGCACTCATCGACCAGCGCGATGAAGCGCCGGGCGCCGTCATCCTGCACCGACAGTTGCGGCAGTTCGCGGTCTCCCGCCACAACCCGTTCGGCGGCGTCCTCGGTGCCGCGGGCGATCTTGCCCGGCCGCGTCGGCGCGCCAAGGGCCGGCACACCGCCCAGCAGGATGGCGTCGAAACGCTCGCACAGAGCCATGAACTCCATGGCCGCCAACGGTTGTTCGCAGAGTTGCGGGTAATCGCACCACAGCACCTTGTCGCTGCGGCGCACTACCTGGAGGGTGCGATAACCGACTTCCAGGTCTTCGCTGGTCGCCGGCGCGTCACCGCTCAATTGCGCGAACACGCCGGCCAGCACCGCCGGATCGCGGACCCAATAACGCTGATGCAACGCGCCCGGATGCAGGCGGTGGTCCTGCTCGCCGTGAACCGGCATCACAGTCATGCAGCGCTCAATCGCCTCGATCGCCGGCAGGAAACGCTCGCGGTTGAAACCATCGGCATAGAGCTGCCGTGGCGGCTGGTTGGAAGTGGCGACCACCACCACGCCGGCCTCGAACAGCACCTGGAACAGACGGCCGAGAATGATCGCGTCGCCGATGTCGTTGACGAACAGCTCATCGAAACACAGCACGCGGATTTCTTCAGCCAGGGAAAGGGCCAGAGCCTGCAACGGGTCGGCGGTGCCGTTGAGCTGGAACAGACGCTGGTGAACCCAGCGCATGAAATGGTGAAAGTGCTGGCGCCGGGCGGGAATGGTCAGGCAGCGATGGAACTGGTCCATCAGCCAGGTCTTGCCGCGCCCGACCGGGCCCCAGAGGTAGACGCCATTGGCCACTTCACCACGCTCGACAGCCTCGAAGCAGGCCTGCAGGGCCTGGGCGGCCTGTTGCTGGGCGGGGTCGGCGACGAAGCCTTGGGCGGTGATGGCCTGCTGGTAGAGGGCCAATGGGGTGTTGACGCTGGACATGCAGGCCCTCGGTGGGAAAAAGGGCACAGGGTACATCAGGGATGACGCGGATTGTGTAGGGATTTTCAGGGGCCTCATTACCGGCATCGTCGGCGATGAGGCCCGCACAGACGGCCGCGAATTACTCGGCCAACCCCACCTTCAACAACTGCCCGTCTTCTTCGTCCGTCAGCACATACAGGAATCCGTCCGGCCCGACACGCACATCGCGGACCCGGGCATTCAACTGCCCGAGCATCCGCTCTTCGTGGACGATCTTGTCGCCGTTCAGTTGCAGGCGAATCACTTCCTGCGCCGCCAGCGCGCCGATGAACAGGCTGTGGTCCCAGGCCTTGAAGCGCTCGTTGTCATAGAAGGCCATGCCGCTGATGGCCGGGGATTTCTCCCAGACATGGTGCGGCGACACGGTCCCTTCCACTTCCTTGCCTTTGGCCTCGGGTATCGGCAGCAGCGAGTAGTTGATGCCGTGGGTCGCCAGCGGCCAGCCATAGTTCTTGCCGGGCTTGGGGATGTTGATTTCGTCGCCGCCACGCGGGCCGTGCTCGTGGGTCCAGAGCTGCCCGGTCCAGGGGTTGAGCGCGGCGCCCTGCTGGTTGCGATGGCCATAGGACCAGATCGCCGGTTGCACGTTTTTCTGCCCGACGAAGGGGTTGTCCTTGGGAACCTCGCCATCAGGCAGGATGCGCACCACCTTGCCCTGCAGCTTGTCGAGGTCTTGCGAGGTGGCCCGCTGGTTGTTCTCGCCCAGAGCGATGAACAGGTAGCCATTGCGGTCGAACACCAGCCGCGAGCCGAAGTGGTTGCCGGTCGAGAGCTTCGGCTCCTGGCGGAAGATCACGTTGAAATCCTCAAGCCGGGCAAGGTCGGCTGACAGCCGTCCGCGCCCCACCGTGGTGCCCGCCGTGCCCCCGTCGCCACCGCCTTCGGCGTAGGACAGGTAGACCAGCCGGTCCTTGTCGAAGGTGGGTGACAGCACCACATCAAGCAACCCGCCCTGCCCTTGCGCCCAGACCTCCGGCACGCCGCTCAGCGGCGGACCGACCCGCCCTTCAGCGCCGATCACCCGCAGGTTGCCTTGGCGTTCGGTAACCAGGATGCCCTGGGCTCCCGGGAGAAAGGCCAGGGCCCACGGATGCTTGAGGCCCTCGGCCAGAGTGTTGACCTTGAGGGTGCCGTCTTCGCTGGGGAAGGTGCGTTCGGGAGCGGCCTGGGCACCGAGCGGCAAGAGAACGGCGGCACCCAGGGCGAGTAGCCAGGAACGTGGAGTCATGCGGGATTCCTTTCGAGGGGCGATCACGGCGCGCGCTGTGAATCGCGGGGCGGACGGGAGGGTTCCAGACGCGGCGTCTGTTGTTCACGCCGCAGGTTGTCGCCATTGCCGATGCCGCGGTTTTCGAGGGTCGGCGGACGCGGATTGGGTGCGGTGGATGGTCCGGGCATGGGCGGCGTGGCCGGCACCGTGCCTTGGCGGCTGTTGGGATTGGCCCGGTGGATCGGGCTGTTTTGCGGGTTGTCGGCAGTGGCGGCCAGCAGTGGCCCGCTGACCGAGAAGATCAGCGCGGTACCGATCAGGATGGAATGGGCGCGTTCGAACACAATCACCTCCGCACGTGGGCATCACCAAGCGTTGGATAGCCTACGGCCCGAGAGGTTCGCGACAAAGCCGCAAACCCCACGGAGGTAATTCATATTGTTACAGGGGAACGATTGCCCTGATGGCACCCGGCGCGCTCGCCAGGTGCCTTGGCCGGATCAGTAGGCCAGCGACCAGGTCAGGGTGTAGGTGCGGCCGCGCCCCTGGTAGTCGTAGAGGTAGGCCGGGCCGTAAACCGGCGAATAGAACAGCGTCGCGCGCTGGCCCCAAACGGTGCTGTACTGCTTGTCCAGCAGGTTCTGGATGCCGGCGCTGAAAGTCCCGAAGCCGGTGTCCTGGCTGCCCAGCAGGTCGAGGGTGGTGTAACCGCTGATCTTGTGGTCGGCATCGTCCTTGAGGGTGAAGGCTTTGTTCGCCTGCAGGCGCGCGCTGCGGCCATCGCCCTTCCAGCCGACGAAGGCGGTGGACTTGGACAGCGAGGCATAACGTGCGTCGCGCTTGATCCAGTCGCCGCTGGCGTCTTCTTCCTCCGAGCGCACCAGATGCAGGGTGGTGCCGGCTTCCCAGCCGCTTTCGAAGTGGCGGGTCAGCGCGCCTTCGAAGCCGAAGTCACGGCTCTTCTTCTCATCGACGTTGATGGTCAGGGTTTTCGAATCGACGTTGATGATCTTGTCCGACCAGATGTAATACACCGCGGCCTGGGCATCCCAGTCCAGGTCGGCGTAGCGCCAGCCCATTTCCACCTGCCGGCTCTTGATCCCCGCCAGCGGGTTGTCCTCGACGCTCATACCGGCCTTGCCGTAGTACTTGGCCGGGTCCGGCAGGTCGAAGCCCTCGCCGTAGTTGGTCCAGACCTGATGACCGTTCTTGAAGTCATAGATTGCGCCAAGGTTGTACAGGCTGACCTGGTAATCGTTGCTGCCGCCGGGAACGCCCTTGAAGTTGCTGACATCCACGTCCATCTGCTGGCGCCGGGCGCCGCCGGACAGGGTCAGGTTGTCGGTGAGGTGCCAATCAAGTTGCGCATAGGCGGAAATGCCGTCGACGCGGTAGCTGGGATAGCGCGCCGCCTTGCTCGCCTCGTTCAGATCCAGGCCGCCACTGCTCGACGAAGTGCGGGCGTCGAAGGTGGTCTGCTCGGCGTTGAAACGTTCGCGGTCGAGGTCCACGCCGTAGGTCAGCTTGAGGCTGTCCCACTGCTTGGCGAACAACGCCTTCAGGCTGCTGACTTCGAAGTTCTGTTGCGATGCGGCGAAGTACACGCCACGGGAACCTGTCGGTGTGCCCGAGTTGTAGTAGGGAAACGGGTAGAAGTTGTCGTCTTCCTTGCGGTACGACGCCTGCAGGTAGAAGTCCTGACCAAGCACGTCGGCGTGGTGATAGTTGGCGTTGAGCAGCAAGCGCTTGGTGCGCGGCTCCAGGTCGGTGGAGTAGCCGCTGCGCAGCTCGGCGTTTTCCAGGTCCGACGGGGCGTTGTAGTTCAGGTGCGGAAAGAAGATCCCGGTGCTGCCGTGGTTGCCCGAATCGTAGTACTGGGCGAGCAGGTCGAGGCTCTGCTGCTCGTTAAACTGCAGGCCGAGGCTGCCCATCACGTCGATGGTGCGGTTGTATTGCAGGTCGGTCTGGGTGTTGTCGATGAAGATCTGGTTGCCGGCGCCATCGTAGAAGGCTTCGTTCTGCTCGGCGGAAACGCCCAGGCGGCCATTGATGCGCTCGTTGCCGCCGCTGATGGACTGGGCGACGCGGGTCGACAGGTCATCACTGTTGTTGAAGCCGCTGCTGGCACCAACCTGGGTTTCGAAGCGCGCCGGTCCCGGCTCACCCTTCTTGGTCACGATGTTGATGATGCCGCCCGTGGCGCCGCCGCCATAAATGGCGCTGGCGCCAGACAGCACTTCGACGCGCTGGACGTTGAACGGCGAGATGCTGTCGAACTGCCGCGACAGGCCGCGGGAGCTGTTCTGGCTGACGCCGTCGATCATCACCAGCACGTTGCGGCCGCGCATGTTCTGGCCGTAGTTGGTCCGCCCTTCCGGCGCCAGGTCGAGGCCTGGTACCAGCTTGCCGATGGCTTCCTTGAGGCTGACGCCACTGCTGATCTGTTCTTTCAATTGCTCCTGGTCGACCACCCAGACAGTACCAGGGATTTCACTGATGGAAGTGCTGGTACGCGAGGCAACGCTGACTTCGATCGGCTTGAGGCTGACGCTGGCCTGCGGCTCGCCCTTGCGCAGGATCACCGTGCGCGCGTCACTGAATTGCCAGCTCATGCCGCTGCCAGCCAGCAGCCGCTGCAACGCGTCTTCGATACTGAAGATGCCACGCAGCTCGGTGCTGGACAGCCCGGCGACATCGCTGGTAGTGAACAGCAGGTGCAAATCGGCCTGGTCAGCGAAGCGGGTCAGGGTCTGGTCGAGGCTTTGCGCTGGCAGGTCCAGGCTGACCTGGCGGGCCTGCGAAGCGGCGGCCTGTACCGGGGCGACGGCCTCGGCGGCCTGCACGGCAACGGCGCCGAGCAACGCGGCGGCAACGGAGGATGCCAGCACGGCATGCTTGAAATAGTCGGTGGAACGCGCGGCGGAGTTGAACGGACCTTTCACTGTTTTCTTCCAGACAGGTAAACGTAAATGAGAACGGATTGCTGATCAGTCCCACTACGACGATCTGGCGTCGAAGAACTTGCAGTGACTTTCCGAAATTATTTTCGCCCGGAAAAAATCAGTAGAGCACGGCCAACCACGGCAGGTAGGTGACCTTCAGCGCATAGCGCTGTTCGAGGGTGCGCAGCAGCGCATGGGGGTCATTGAGGTCGAACACGCCGCTGACTTGCAGCGCGCCCACCTGGCTATCGGAGATCAGAATGCGCCCGTGCTGGTAGCGCTCAAGTTCAGCGATCACTTCACGCAGCGGCCGGCCATTGAAGATCAGCTTGCCGCGTTGCCAGGCGGTCTGGGCCTGGGCGTCAGGACTGACCGTCACGCGCCGCTCGCCCACTTGCGCTTCGCCACGGGTGACCACCACGCTGTTGACGCTGCCCTGCCGACGCACGCTGAACACCGCGTCGCTGCCCTGCACCGCCTCGGCGCCGCTGTCCACCACGAAGGGGCGCGGGTCCGCGGCCGGTTCGAACAGCGCCTCGCCCGCCTTGAGCGACACCGTCCGGCGCTCGCCGCTGAAATTCACCGACAGCGCGCTGGCACTATTGAGGGTGACCTTCGAGCCATCTTCCAGGGTGATGGTGCGACGCTCGCCGGTGCTGGTGTGGTAATCGGCCAGCAGCGCCGGGGCCTGCTGCCAGCCGCCGTAGCCGAGCATGGCCGCCAGCAGCGAGGCGGCGATGGCCGAACCCCAATGGCGACGATGCGGGGCCTTCGGCAGTTGCATCGCGGTCTGGGTGTGACCGAGATCGCCCCACAGCGCTTCGGCCTCTTCAGCGGCGGCCAGATGCTCGGCGCTGAGCCCGCGCCAGCGCTGGTAACGCTCACGGTCGGCCTGGCTGGCGTTGCCCGAATGCAACAGGACCTGCCAGTCGATGGCATCGTCGGAAAGGTCGGTCAGTGGCTGCGGTTCGGACATGGAGGCTTCAGTCATGGTTGTGCTTGAGCCAATCCCGGCAATGGCGCAGGGCCTGGCCGATGTATTTTGCCACCATGCTCTCGGAAACGCCCAGCCGTTGTGCAATCTGCGCCTGGGTCAGGCCCTCGACGCGATTGAGCAACAGCGCCTGACGGGCGTTGTCCGACAGTTGCAACAAGGCTTCATCAAGAATTTCCAGACGCTCCCGGGCCAGCAGCGCCGCCTCCGGTGCTGGCGCAGGACAGGCCATTTGCGCTGCGGCGTCGCTGTCGCCGAGGTTGCTCTCCTGGCGTTGTTCGCGGCGTAAGGTGTCGATCGCCAGGTTGCCGGCGACGCGGAAAATGAAACTGCGCGCATGCAGCACCGGCAGCGCCTGCTGCTCGATCTTCACCAGCTTGAGGTAGGTTTCCTGGGCGACATCGGCCGCGCGCTGGCGGTCGTTCATGCGCCGGGTCAGGAACTGCAACAGCTCATCGTAGTGTTCCTGGAAACTGGCCAGCAGCCCGGACACGGGAGACGTCAGCATGGGAAGAAGGATCGCCGGTGGGAGGAGTTATCGGACGTTAATGAGAAACAGTATCTTTCATAATGTGTCCGAATTTCAATCTTGAGCGAGAGGTCTGGTTTTTTTGTCGGATTTTAGGAGGGATGTCGAGACCGAGCGCAGGGCGCGCCCGGCCTCAAAAATGCTGAATAGCCTGAGGCATGCGGCCTGGGTCAGGACTTCCCGGCGCTGGCCGCCGCCATCAGCTTGTTGATCTCGCTGCGCACCATGTTGGCGAATTCCGGCGGTGTCATGCTGTCCAGCTCCGCGCGCACCCACTCGGCCCACTTGCCCTTGCGCCGCGGCTTCTCGCCAATCATGCGGGCCGCTTCGCCCTTGGCCTTGGCCAGGTTGGTCTGCCACAGCTCGAACAGCCGCGCTTTCTCATCCTCGATCTCCGCCCGCTCGGCAAAGCTCTTGTTGGCCAGATTGAAACTCATGGGGGTAATTCCTGCCGCGTGAAAATGGCCGCTATCTTACACTGTAGCCGCCGACGCCCGGCAAACCACTGCAACTTTCCGTACAGACGGACACTCCATTCTGTAGGTCCATCACTTACCCGAGGAAGTATTCATGGCGAGGAAAAGCACCCTGCACAGCGAAAGCGAGCAAATCAAGGATCAGGCGTTCAGTGACTTGCAGGCACTGATCGAAGAATCGGAAAAGCTGCTGAGCGAGAGCGCCGCGCTGGTCGGCGAAGAAGCCGAAACCCTGCGGGCGCAATTACAGCTCAAGCTCAAGCAGGCAAGTAATGCAGTCGGCAGCGTGCGCGACCAGGTCAAGCCGGTGGTGGACGCCACCGAGACCTACATTGGCGGCCATCCGTGGCAGACCGTGGCGATTTCGGCGGGTTTCGGGCTGGTGGTGGGGTTGCTGCTGGGGCGCAGGCCTTGAGCTGAAAATTGTGGCCGCCATGTGCTAGCCGACTGATTTTCAGCGCATTGGAGATTGAGCGCCGCCCGCGCGGCGCATCGCCGGCAAGCCGGCTCCCACATTGATTGCAACGCGCCATCGCCGGTGAGTTTGGCGTTGCCGGCCTTGGTGCATGGCGTGACATACCTGTGGGAGATGGCTTGTCGAGGCGCCGAACCGCAGCGATGCGCCGCATGAGCGGCGCTAAATCTCCTGATCCCTCACCGCAACTGCAACGGATCCACCAGCGAACAGGCAATCGCCATGCCCACCAGATCAGGCAGGTGCTCGGCCTGCATTCGCTTCATCACCCGCGAACGGTACAAATCCACGGTCTTCACGCTGACTTCCAGTTGCTCGGCAATCTCGCGGTTGGTGTAGCCCTGCACCAGCGGCAGGAACACGTCCCGCTCGCGCGGGGTCAGGCTGTCGATCCGCGCCTGCACCGTGTCGCGCTGACGGCTTCCCACCTGGACTTTCGAGGAGCGGCCCAAGGCTTCCTGAACGCTGTCCAGCAGCAACTGGTCGTTGTAGGGCTTTTCGATGAAATCGCAGGCGCCGGCCTTGAATGCCCGCACCACGATGGGCACGTCGGCGTGCCCACTGACGAAGATCACCGGCAGGTCAACGCCGCGTGCGCGCAGCGCTTCCTGAACACTCAACCCGCCCATGCCGGGCATGCGCACGTCGAGCAGCACACAGGCCGGCAAGTCGCCCTCGCAGGCATCGAGAAACGCCTGGCCACTGGTGAAGGGCAGCGCCTTGAGGCCGACGGATTCGAGCAGCCAGACCGTGGAGTCGAGCATGCCCTGGTCGTCATCGACCACATAGACCTTCGGATCCTGCATGAAAATCCCCTTGTTCAAACACTCGCCGCCGGCGCCAGCCGACAGCTCAAAATCAATCCGCCGCCCTCGTTCGGGCCGGCCTGCAAGGTGCCGCCAAAGCCTTCGACGATGCTACGGCTCATGCTCAGGCCGAGGCCCAGCCCTTCGGGCTTGCTGGTGGTGAACGGGGTGAAAATCCCGTCCAGCCGATCCAGCGCCACGCCCGGGCCCTGGTCGATCACCTGGATCAACAGCCAGCCGCTCTCCTGTTCACCGCTGAGCACGATCCGCGAAGGCTGGCCCGGCTGTTTCTCGCGGTTGGCGTCGATGGCGTTGCGCAGCAGATTGAGCAGCACCTGCTCCAGCAGCACCCGGTCGGCGTAGACCGGCGGCAGATTGTCCGTCATTCGCTGCTCGATCGTCACCTGCGCGTGATTGGCTTCCCAGGCGCACAGGCGCACCGCCTCGCGCGCCACCTGCGCGATCGACAGCGCCTGCAAACGCCGCGGCTCCTTGCGCAGGAAGGCGCGCAGGCGCTTGATCACTTCGGCGGCGTGGGTCGCCTGTTCGCTGATGCGCTGCAAGCCCTGAGCAACCCGCCCCGCCGCCTGAGGATCACGATCGAGTGCATGCAGGTAGCGCTGGCTGGCGGCGGCGTAGTTGAGCACCGAAGCCAGCGGCTGGTTGATTTCGTGGGCGATACCGGACGCCAGTTCGCCGAGGGTCACCAGCCGCGCAGTGTGGGCCAGTTCGTCCTGGTGCCGACGTTGCTGGGTCTCGCGCAGCTCGCGCTCGGTCATGTCACGAGCGACCAGCGAGTAATAGCGCTCGCCGCCTGCGGCGCTGTGTGCCAGCAACACCAGCGACACCGGAAACGCCGCGCCGCCATGGTACGGCGCCAGCCGCGCCTCGCACTGCCAGACACCATCGCGCTCGGCGCACAGCCAGCCTTCATCATCCAGACGCTGCTGGGCGTCTTCATCGAGCAGTTGGCGCAGCGGCGGCACCGCGTCCACGTCCATCAACCCGAGGGCACGGCGCGCGGAACGATTGAGGTAGGTCAGGCGACCGTCCGGGTCGGTGAACAGCACCAGATCAGTATTGGCTTCGACGACTTCGGCCAGTCGCCGACGGTTTTCCTGCGCCTCGATGCGCACGCTGATATCCCGCGAGACGCTGACGATCTCCACCACCGCGCCGGTGTAGGTTTCGCGGATCGCCCGGCTGGCGATCTCGAACCACAGGTCGCGGCCATCGCGGTGGCGCACCCGGCAGGTCATGGTCTGGTAGCCGTCTTTCTCCAGCGCCTGCGCCGCCTGTTGCAGGAATTGCTGGCGGTCCTGAGGATGGAACAGCGACTGCACCGCGACCCCGCGCAGCTCTTCCGGCCAGTAACCAAGCAGGCGATAGGACGCCGGCGACGCGTCGAGAAAACAGCCGTCGGGCGTGTGCCGGGAAATCAGGTCTGTGGTGTTCTCGGTGATCAGCCGGTATAGCCGGCGGGCCTGACTGGCCTCGCGTTCGGCACAGCGCTCGGCGGTGGCGTCGCGGCAGCGGGCAATAACCAGGGCTTCGCTGGCGGGGATAAAGGTCCAGAGCAAAATGCGCTCGCCGGCCTGGCTCTCGACATCGCTGATCGCCCGTTGCTGGCTGAGGCAGGCACTGACCAGGGCGCCATGATTGGCCGGCAGCAACACGGCCAGGCTCTGCGGCGGCCAGCCATTGAGCTGTTCAAGCATCGCGGGGTTGGCCGCGCGCAGGCTGGCACCGGCATCGAGCAGCAAACTGGGCTGCGGGTCCTTGTCGAGCAAGGCCGAGGGGATGGCGATCAAAGCGTCTGCTCCGGGATTTTTATAGTATTTGTACCATATTGCTATAGTCTATCTTCCAGGTAACATGGCGAACAGCGTAAAAATGCACCACCGGAGCAGTCCCCGTGAATCTGCTCCACGAAACCTGATAGAGCTAACAATCAGCCATCGGAGGTTTCAGCATGCGTCCAGGGCGTGTACTTGCCGTACACCGTCCGGGCAGGCTGCCTCCTGCACAGGACAATGCTTTTCATGTCGATCTTCTCTCAGGGCCTGCAGCCCGCCCCCGTCAACCACGTCGCCCTCACCCCCCTGAGCTTCATCGAACGCACCGCCGCGGTCTACGGCCAGTACCCTGCCGTGATCCACGGTTCGATCCGCCGCAACTGGCAGGAAACCTACCAGCGCAGCCGGCGCCTGGCCAGTGCCCTGGCGGGCCGCGGCATCGGTCAGGGCGATACGGTGGCGGTCATGCTGCCGAACATCCCGGCGATGCTCGAAGCGCACTTCGGCGTGCCGATGATCGGCGCGGTACTCAACGCCCTCAACGTTCGCCTCGACGCCGAGGCCATCGCCTTCATGCTCGAACACGGCGAAGCCAAGGTGCTGATCACCGACCGTGAATTCCACAAGATCATCAGCGCTGCGCTGAAGCTCATGGCTCATCCGCCGCTGGTGATCGATGTCGATGACCCGGAATACGGCGAAGGCTGCGCCGTCAGCGAGCTGGACTACGAGGCGTTTCTGGCCGAGGGCGACCCGGAGTTCGCCTGGCACTGGCCCGAGGACGAGTGGCAGGCGATCTCGCTGAACTACACCTCCGGCACCACCGGCAACCCCAAGGGCGTCGTCTATCACCACCGCGGCGCCTACCTCAACTCGCTGGGCAACCAGATGACCTGGGCGATGGGCAACCATCCGGTCTACCTGTGGACCCTGCCGATGTTTCACTGCAATGGCTGGTGCTACCCGTGGACCGTCACCGCGCTGGCCGGCACGCATGTGTTCCTGCGTCGGGTCGATCCGCAGAAGATTCTTACGCTGATCCGCGAACACCAGGTCACTCACCTGTGCGGCGCGCCGATTGTCCTCAATGCGCTGATCAACATGCCTGACTCGGCCAAGGCGGCGATCGATCACCCGGTCAACGCCATGGTCGCCGGCGCCGCGCCGCCGGCCAAGGTGATTGGCGCCGTGGAAGAAATGGGCATCAAGGTCACCCACGTTTATGGCCTGACCGAGGTGTATGGCCCGGTGACCGTCTGCGCCTGGCATGCCGAATGGGATGAAAAGCCGCTGCAGGAACGGGCGCGGATCAAGTCGCGCCAAGGCGTGCGCTACGCCACCCTCGAAGGCCTGATGGTCGCCGACCCGCAAACCCTCGAACCGGTGGCCCGCGACGGCAACACCCTGGGCGAGATCTTCATGCGCGGCAACACGGTGATGAAGGGCTACCTGAAGAACCCCGAAGCCACCGCCGAAGCCTTCCGGGGCGGCTGGTTCCACACCGGCGACCTCGCCGTCTGCCACCCGGACGGCTACGTCGAGATCAAGGACCGGCTCAAGGACATCATTATTTCCGGCGGCGAGAACATCTCCACCATCGAAGTCGAAGACACCCTCTACCGCCACCCCGCCGTGCTGGAAGCTGCGGTAGTAGCCCGGCCCGACGAAAAGTGGGGCGAGACCCCGTGCGCGTACATCACCCTCAAGGCCGGCTACGAAGATACCCGCGAGGTCGAAATCATCGCCTTCTGCCGCGAACACCTGGCCGGCTTCAAGCTGCCCAAGACGGTGGTGTTCCGCGAGCTGCCGAAGACCTCCACCGGCAAGATCCAGAAATACCTGTTGCGCGACTGGGCCAAGGCGCTCTGATCCCTCCTACTTATTCGAACGAGAACCACGATGCCTGAATTCAATGCCCCGCTGCGCGACATGCGTTTCGTCCTCCACGAAGTGTTCCAAGGCCCGGCCCAATGGGCACGCCTGCCCGCGCTGGCGGCCAGTGTCGATGCCGAGACCGCCGACGCGATCCTTGAAGAAGCGGCGAAAATCACCGGTCAGTTGATCGCCCCGCTCAACCGCAGCGGCGACGAACAGGGAGTCGGCTTCGAAGCGGGTCAAGTCACCACGCCCGACGGCTTCAAGCAGGCCTGGCAGACCTACCGCGAAGGCGGCTGGGTCGGCCTCGCCGGCAACCCGGAACACGGCGGCATGGGCATGCCGAAGATGCTCGCGGTGCAGTTCGAGGAAATGCTCTACGCCGCCAACTGCAGCTTCAGCCTGTATTCGGCGCTGAGTGCCGGCTGCTGCCTGGCGATTGACGCCCACGCCAGCGACGAACTGCGCGCCCTGTACCTGCCACGGCTGTACAGCGGCGAGTGGGCCGGCACCATGTGCATGACCGAACCCCACGCCGGCACCGACCTGGGGATCATCCGCAGCAAGGCCGAGCCGCTGATCGACGGTAGCTACGCCATCAGCGGCACCAAGATTTTCATCACCGGCGGCGACCAGGACCTCACCGACAACATCATCCATCTGGTGCTAGCCAAGCTGCCTGACGCCCCGGCCGGACCGAAAGGCATCTCGTTGTTCCTGGTGCCCAAGCGCATCGTCGCTGAGGACGGCAGCCTGGGCGTAGACAACGCGGTCAGTTGCGGCTCGGTCGAGCACAAGATGGGCATCAAGGCATCGGCCACATGCGTGATGAACTTCGACGGCGCTGTCGGCTACCTGGTCGGCGAGCCGAACCGCGGCCTGGCGGCGATGTTCACCATGATGAATTACGAGCGCCTGTCCATCGGCATCCAGGGCATCGGCTGCGCCGAGGCGTCGTACCAGAATGCCGCGCGCTATGCCCGCGATCGCCTGCAAAGCCGCGCCGCCAGCGGCCCGCAGGCGAAGGACAAAATCGCCGACCCGATCATCGTCCACCCCGACGTGCGCCGCATGCTGCTGAACATGCGCGCCCTGACCGAAGGTGGCCGCGCCTTCGCCACCTACGTCGGCCAGCAACTGGACACCGCCAAGTACACCGAAGACGCCGCCGAGCGCGAGGCGGCGCAACGCCTCGTCGCACTGCTGACACCAGTGGCCAAGGCGTTCTTCACCGATACCGGCCTCGAGAGTTGCGTACTCGGCCAGCAGGTGTTCGGTGGCCATGGCTATATCCGCGAGTGGGGCCAGGAGCAACTGGTACGGGATGTGCGTATTGCGCAGATCTACGAAGGCACCAACGGCATCCAGGCGCTGGATCTGCTGGGGCGCAAAGTGGTGGCCGATGGCGGCCAGTCGCTGGCGTTGCTGGCGGCGGAAATCCGTGCCTTCTGCGAAAGCGAACCGCCGTTCGCCGCGCAGGTGCTGGGTGCCCTGGAGCGGCTGGAAAACACCAGCCAGTGGCTGCGCGAGCAGGCCAGCCAGGACGCCAATGCCGTGGGTGCTGCGTCGGTGGAGTACCTGCATTTGTTCGGCTACGTCGCCTACGCTTACATGTGGTCGCGCATGGCCGCCACCGCCCGCGCGCATCACGCCGACGAGCCGGACTTCTATGGCGCCAAGCTGGCCACGGCGACGTTCTACTTCGAGCGTTTGCTGCCACGGGTTCTGTCGTTGCAGGCGAGCATTCAGGCGGGTAGCGACAGCCTGTTCCAACTGGCCGCCGAACAGTTCTGAACTGCACGCACTACGGCGAGCGAGGCGGCTTGCCGTAGTCTTGCGACCGTTGGTCGGTTTGTGCGGAGAAAATCGTTTTTGTAGGTGATTTCCTGCGAATAAATCTCACAACTGATAGTGATTCGCCATGATCTCGGTTCTCCCCGCCTACCCGGCGGGGTTAGAATTGCGCAAAACCGGGAGTATCAATGAATCAGGTCAGCCCCAGCGACGCCGAATTGAATGCCATCACCGATGCCGCCGCGCATTGGTGCATGCGCTTGCACGCTGATGACTGCACCGCGCAAGAACTCGCCGAATTCGAACAATGGCTGGCTGCCAGCCCGCTTCACCTGCAGGAATACGAAGCCATGCAGGAGATCTGGGTCACTGCCGATCACCTGCCGCGAGCCACGCAGGCACAGATTCTGCACCTGCCGGTCAAGCCCAGACCACAGCCCCAGCGTCTGCGTCACTACGCGTCGGCAGCAGTGATCACCCTGCTGGCGCTGCCGGTCGGCGCCTGGATCGGTTGGGAACAAGGCTGGTTGCCCAACGACTACCAGTCGGAAAAAACCACCGACGCCCGCAGAACCGTCACCCTGGGCGACGGCAGCGAAGTCGAACTGAACCTCGGCACCTCCCTGCGCTACACCCACTACAAGGATGAGCGCCGGGTGACCCTGGTCAAGGGCGAGGCGTTCTTCAAGGTCCATCACGACACCAGCCATCCCTTCATCGTCCGCGCCGGCAACGGCCAGACGCAGGTGACTGGCACCCAGTTCAACGTCTGGAAATACCGTGATCAGGTCAAAGTGACGCTGGTGGAAGGTTCGGTGCTGGTCAGCAGCGAGAGCTTCAAGCCCGGCAGCGGCTACCGCCTCGGCCCTGGAATGCAGGCCAGCTACAATACCGGCGATCTCGAACCGAGCCTGAACCAGACCTACGCCAACGACTCCAGCCTGTCGTGGCGCAGCGGCAAGCTGGTGATCGACAACCTCACCCTCGACCAGGCACTGCCGCTGATCAACCGCTACCTGGAAAGCCCGCTGCGTCTGGCCGATGCCAGCACCGGCAACGTGCGCATCAGCGGTATCTACAACACCAACGACGTCAACCGTCTGGTCCGCAGCCTGCCCAAGGTACTGCCGGTCTACCTGACCCAGGACAAAGACGGCAACACCGTCCTCAACCGCATCTCCCCGCCTCCCAAAAAGGGCTGAGCCTCGCGCCCCGCCCTCTTGCGCTTCCTGCTTACAGCACCATCGCCGCCACCCATCCCGCCGCCAGCAATGGCAGGTTGTAATGGATGAAGGTCGGTACCACCGTGTCCCAGATGTGATGATGCTGACCGTCGACGTTCAGCCCCGAGGTCGGGCCGAGGGTCGAGTCAGACGCCGGCGAACCGGCATCGCCCAGGGCGCCGGCGGTGCCGACGATGCACACGGTGGCGATCGGATCGAAACCCAGTTGCACGCACAGCGGCACGAAGATGGCCGCGAGAATCGGCACGGTGGAGAACGACGATCCGATGCCCATGGTCACCAGCAAGCCCACCAGCAGCATCAGTAAAGCGCCGACGCCCTTGCTGTGATCGATCCACGACGCGGATGCTTCCACCAGCGTCTTCACCTCTCCGGTCGCCTTCATCACCTCGGCGAACCCGGACGCGGCAATCATGATGAAGCCGATCATCGCCATCATCTTCATGCCTTCGGTGAACAGGTCGTCGGTGTCCTTCCAGCGCACGATGCCGGAGGCCGAGAAAATCAGGAAGCCCGCCATGGCGCCGATAATCATCGAGTCGAGCCACAACTGAATGATGAACGCCGCAGCGATGGCGCAACCGGCTACCAGCAGGGTCAGCGGGTTGTAGCTGACCGCCACTTGCTCCACTTGCTCGATTTTCTCCAGATCGTAGACGCGCTTCTTGCGGTAGCTGAAAAACACTGCGATCAGCAGGCCAGCGAGCATGCCCGCTGCCGGAATGGCCATGGCATGGGTGACATTGACGCCACTGACGTCGACACCGCTGCGAGCCACATTGGCCAGCAGAATTTCGTTGAGGAAGATATTGCCGAAGCCTACGGGCAGGAACATGTACGGCGTGATCAGGCCGAAAGTGATGACACAGGCCACCAGCCGGCGATCAATCTGCAGGCGCGTCAGCACATAGAGCAGCGGCGGCACCAGCAATGGAATGAAGGCGATGTGGATCGGCAGAACGTTCTGCGAGGAAATCGCCACCACCAGCATCAGCCCGACCAGCAACCACTTCACCCGGGCACCGTTGCCTTCGCTCTGCCCGTGGAACATCGCCAGGGCGCGATCAGCCAGGGCGTGGGCCAGGCCGGATTTGGCGATAGCCACGGCGAAAGCGCCGAGCAAGGCGTAGGACAGCGCCACGGTAGCACCACCGCCCAAGCCACCGTTGAAGGCCTTCAGCGTGGCCTCGATACCCAATCCGCCCACCAGGCCACCGACCAGCGCACCGACGATCAGGGCGATGACCACATGCACGCGGGACAGACTCAGTATCAGCATGATGCCGACCGCGGCAATGACTGCATTCATTCTGTGAACCTCTTGAAACGGACAAAAAGCGGGTACGTCGGCGACAGTTTTGCCCTCAGGCACTGGCCGAATGACGGTATGTTTTTGGAAGGCGCACACTCTGACGGAGGCCCCCGCGGATGTCAAAGCGCGACGCCTCGCCTTGGTGCAAGGGTCGCCTGAATGAACGAAAACGGCGCATTTCAATTGAACGTTTGAATAAAGAAAGTTCACAGATTGCCGTTACAGTCGGCAGTGTCTATCTCTTTTGGTCCAAAGGATTTCGCCGATGTTGTTCAGACAACTTTCCATTCAATGGAAGATCACTTCACTGGCCGGGCTGTGCCTCGCAGGCATCGTTACCCTGCTGGTGGGTCTTTCGCTGTATCGCATGGAACACACAACGGAGCTGGTCAAGGCCAGCAGCATGCACATGCTCACCGAGGCGGCCCAGGGCCGTATCGAATCCCAGGGCGAAGTCCAGGCACTGAACATCCGGCGCCAGTTCATGGACGCCTATCAATATGGCGCGGGCTTCTCGCGCCAGGTGCTGTTTCTGCGTGAACAAGCGGAAAAGCGCTTCCTTGATGCCTTCGACCTGCGCGAGGACATGACCCGCCAGGTGCGCTCGGCGCTGCAGGCCAACCCCGACCTGCTCGGCCTGTCGCTGGTGTTCGAACCCAACGCGCTGGATGGCAAAGATGAACTGTTCGCCGGCCAGGAGGCCATCGGCGGCAACGAAACCGGCCGTTTCGCCCTGTACTGGTCGCAGCCGACCCCGGGCAAGCTGACCTCCATGGCGCTGCCCGAGCGTGACATGGCCGACACCACCATCGGCCCGAGCGGCGAGCCCGCCAACACTTGGTCGGTGTGCCCGCGCACCACCCGCAAGACCTGCGTGACCGAACCGTATTTCTACGAAATCGACGGCCAGCAGGTGCTGATGACCAGCATCGTGTTCCCGCTGATCGTCGCCGAGAAGGTGATCGCTACCCTCTCCATCGACATCAACCTGAACAGCCTGCAAGCCATGAGTAAACAGGCCAGCGCCAACCTCTACGGCGGCCAGACCCAGATCGGCATCCTCAGCCCCGCCGGCCTGCTGGCCGGCTACAGCCCGGACGCCAGCAAGCTGGCCCAGCGCTACGAACAGATCGACGCCCGCAACGGCGCCGAACTGGTGCGCCTGATGGCCGACGGCAAGGTGCTGCACAGCATTCAGAACGACGGCCGCTTGAAAATCCTCGCCTCCTTCGCCCCGACCCCGGGCGCCAAGCCTTGGGGCGTGCTGCTCGATGTGCCGGAAAGCGCCCTGATCGGCCCCGCCGAAACCCTCAAGCAGGAACTCGATCAACGCAACACCAATGGCACGCTGATCGAACTGGGGCTTGGCCTGTTGGCCGCGGTGGTCGGCCTGCTGTTGATCTGGCTGATGGCCCGCGGCGTGACCCGGCCGATTCTCCACGTCGCCCACCGCCTGCGCGAAATCGCCAGCGGCGACGGCGACCTGGCCAGCCGCTTGGCCTACAACAAGCAGGACGAACTCGGTGAACTGGCCGGCTGGTTCAACCGCTTCCTGGACAAACTGCAACCGACCATCGCCGAGGTGAAACGCTCGGTGCACGCGGCGCGCAGCACCGCCGACCAGTCTTCGGCGATCGCCAGCCAGACCAGCGCCGGCATGGAGCAGCAATACCGCCAGGTCGATCAGGTGGCCACCGCGTCCCACGAAATGAGCGCCACCGCCCATGACGTGGCCCGCAGCGCCGCACAAGCCGCGCAAGCCGCCCGCGACGTCGATCAGGCCACTCGCCAGGGCCTGGCGGTGATCAACCAGACCACCAGCAGCATCGACGCCCTCGCCGCCAACATGAGCACCGCGATGAATCAGGTCGAAGGCCTGGCGGAAAACAGCGAGAAGATCGGTTCGGTACTGGAAGTGATCCGCTCCATCGCCGAACAGACCAACCTCCTCGCGCTCAACGCTGCCATCGAGGCAGCCCGCGCCGGCGAGGCCGGGCGCGGCTTCGCGGTGGTCGCCGACGAGGTGCGCAACCTCGCCCAGCGCACTCAGGAATCGGTGGAAGAAACCCGCCATGTGATCGAGCAGTTGCAGGCCGGTACCCGCGAAGTGGTCGGTGCGATGGACAGCAGCCATCGCCAGGCCCAGGGCAGTGTCGAGCAGGTCGGTCAGGCGGTAAGCGCGCTGCGCCAGATTGGCGAAGCGGTGACGGTCATCACTGACATGAATCTGCAGATCGCCAGTGCCGCTGAAGAACAGAGCGCGGTGGCCGAGGAAATCAGCAGCAACGTCGCGACCATCCGTGACGTCACCGAGTCGCTGTCTCATCAGGCCGATGAGTCGGCCCGGGTCAGCCAGTCACTGAACAGCCTGGCCAACCAGCAGCAAAGCCTGATGGATCACTTCCAGGTTTGATCTGTATGCCGCGCCGGCCGGGCCTCAGCGCCCGGCCCGGCGCGGCAGCTCGATACTCACCCGCAACCCGCCAAGCGCACTCCCCTCCAGGTCCATCCGGCCATGCCAGGCCTCGACGATATCGCGCACGATGCCCAGGCCGAGGCCGTGGCCATCGATCTGCTCATCCAGCCGCGCGCCGCGTTCCAGCACGCCCTGCCGGGCGTCCTCGGGAATACCCGGACCGTCGTCATCGATACACAGTCGGTAGTGATCCGGCGTCTGGCTGATGCTCAGGCAGACTTCGCTGTCGGCCCATTTGCAGGCGTTGTCCAGCAGGTTGCCGAGCAGCTCCAGCAGGTCTTCACGGTCCCACGGCAATGACAGGCCGGCAGGAACGTCCTGACGGATCAACAGCCCGTCACCATGGATCATTCCCAGGGTGGAAAGCAGGCCTGGCAATTCCGCATCGCAATCGAAATGCGCGCCCGGCAGCGCATCGCCGGCCAGCCGGGCGCGGTTCAGTTCGCGACTCAAACGCTGCTGGATCTGCTCCAGTTGCTCGCGCATCTGCGCGGACAACCCCAGCACTTCCCGCAGGCGCTCGCTGGCGGCAAGGCTGAGCAACACGGCCAGCGGCGTCTTCAAAGCGTGTCCGAGATTGCCCAGCGCGTTGCGTGAACGGCGCAGGCTGTCTTCGGTATGGGCCAGCAGGTGGTTGACCTGCGCCACCAACGGTTCGAGTTCGCTCGGCACCTCGGTGTCCAGTTGCGAACGCTTGCCCTGCTGCAACTGCGCGATCTGCTCGCGGGCGCGCTCAAGCGGATTCAGCGAGCGTTTGACGATCACGCGCTGCAACACCAGCACCAGCACCAAAGCCAACAGCCCGAGGCCCAGGCCGATCTGTTGCAGACGTCGGAAGCTGTCGCGCATCGGCGTGTAGTCCTGGGCGACGCTGATGGACATCGCCTGGCCCTGACGCCGGTAGTCGGCTCGCAACACCAGCAACTGCTGGCCGCGCGGGCCGAGCTCGAAGCCGTCGTGCAGCCCGGGCGTCTCCGGTTTGGGCATTTCCATGTCCCACAGCGAGCGGGAGCGCCAGGTCTTGCCGTCGAAATCGATGCGGAAGTAATAGCCGGAGAACTGCCGGTTGTAGGCGGCAGAAATCCGCTGCTGATCCAGCTCGACACCGTCGTGACCGTGGACCAGGGCGACCAGCAGGTTCTCACTTTCCTTGCGCAGGCCGGCTTCGAGGTAACGCTGCAATCCCACTTCGAACAACCAGAGACTGACCTGGGCCAGAGCCAGGCCCACGACGATCAACACCCCGGCCAGGCCGAGGCTGAGGCGTGACTGAATAGACTTCACGCCACGGCCCCACCGAAGCGGTAGCCCTGGCCCCGGTGGGTTTCGATCACGCTACGGCCCAGCTTGCGGCGCAGGTGGTTGACGTGGACTTCCAGAACATTGGAGTCACGTTCGGTCTCGCCGTTGTAAAGGTGTTCGGCCAAATGGCTTTTCGAAAGGATCTGCTGCGGGTGCAGCATGAAGTAACGCAACAAGCGAAATTCAGCGGCAGTCAGTTGTACGTCCTCGCCTTCACGGGTCACACACTGGCGCCCTTCGTCCAGATGAAGACCAGAGGCTTCCAGGGTCGGCTGATTGGCCAGGCCACGTGCTCGGCGCAGCAACGACTGGATACGCAATTGCAGCTCTTCGGGATGGAACGGCTTGCTCAGGTAGTCATCGGCACCGGCCTTGAGCCCTTCGATGCGGTCAGCCCAGGAACCGCGTGCGGTGAGGATCAGTACCGGTATGGCCAGTCCTCCCGCGCGCCATTGCTTCAGCACTTCAAGACCGGGGATGCCGGGCAGACCGAGGTCGAGCACGATCAGGTCATAGGGCTCACTGCTGCCCTGATACACCGCGTCACGGCCATCGGCCAGCCAGTCCACCGCGTAGCCCTGACGTTGCAGGCTGACGGTCAGTTCGTCAGCCAGCGAGACGGTGTCCTCAACCAGTAGCAAACGCATCAATCATCTTCCTCATCTTTGAGCAGGACACCGGTGGCGGCATGCAACTTGATTTCCCGCACCACGCCTTCGACAGTCAGCAACTCGACCTCGTAGACGTATTCATCGTCGTCCTCTTCCAGCTCCGCCTCCAGCAAACGCGCCCCGGGATAGCGTCCCAGGGCGGATTGCAACAGTTGCTCGAGCGGCAGGATCACCCCTTCTCGCCGCAACTGCAGGGCTTCGTCCTGGTCAAGGTCGCGGGCCATGGCCAGCGAGCAGCAGGCCATTAGCGCGAGCAGTGTCCAGCGTGCCGTTTGCGAAAGCCGGATCATCAGCGGTCCTGAACATCCTTGAGCACTTCACCGGTTTTGGCGTCCAGATCCACATCCCACTCGACGTTCTGCGCATCACGCAGTTCGACCTTGTAGACGTAACGGCCGTAGACGTCTTCCAGCTCGGTGTCTTTGATCGTGGCGCCGGGGTGCTTGGCGAGCGCCTTCTGATTGAGTTCGTCCAGCGACTGGATCTGCTTGGCCTGGACCAGTTTCACCACTTCGTCGGTGCGCACATCCTTGGCCATCGCGACGTTGGCACTCAAGGCCAGGGCAGCGGTTGCGAACAGGGCAGTCAGGGTCTTCATCGTGTTTCTCCATTGAGGTTCGGTGGGGTACGAGGAAATATTACCCAGCCGAACTTAATTGAACCTGAAAACAGCTGGCGACATGATAGCGCCGCAGGGGCGCACCGTCTTGGCGCGCAAGGTCGCAGCGATTCTCTATACTCGCACCCTCGACACAGAGAGACCCGCATGACCGCCATCCAGATCAAATACCCCGCGCTGACCCTGAAGGCCGGTAAACGTGCCCTTGCCCGCATCCGTCAACGCGGCCTGGCGCCCGCTGACATCGGTGTACTGCCCGGCGCTGCTGGCGGGCCAAAGGCGCTGGGCATACAGGGGCTGGATCTGGCGTTGTTCGGTCAGTGGCTGCCAGGTGCACCACGCGAGCGCGCGCTGATTGGCGCCTCGATCGGTTCCTGGCGCTTCGCCAGCGCCTGTCTGCCCGACCCGGCCCAGGCCCTCCGCCGACTCGGCGACCTCTATACCGCCCAGGACTTCGCCAAGGGCGTGACCCAAGGCGAAGTCAGCCTGAGTTGCCAACGCATGCTCGACGACCTGCTGGAAGGCCGTGATGCCAGCATCCTCGATAACCCGCTTTACCGACTCAACATCGTCGTAGTGAAAAGCCATGGCTTACTTGCCGATGACCATCGTGGGCGGCTGGGCATCGGCCTGTCCTCGGTGATCGCGGACAACCTGATCGGTCGGCCGCGGCTGGCGCGACACTTCGAACGAATCATCCTCCACGACGCCCGCAGCGCGCCGCCGTTGCAGCCGCTGATAGATTTCCCGTCGCGTTATCTGCCATTGGCCAGCAGCAACCTGCGCCATGCATTACTGGCGTCGGGCTCGATCCCGATGGTCATGGAAGGTGTACGGGACATCCCGGGCGCAGGGCCAGGGACCTATCGCGACGGCGGCCTGCTCGACTACCACCTCGACCTGCCCTACGCCGGCGAAGACATCGTTCTCTACCCGCACTTCACCGACAAGGTGATTCCCGGCTGGTTCGACAAGGCATTGCCGTGGCGACGCGGCGACGCGGACCGACTGCAAGACGTCCTGCTGCTGGCGCCGTCAGCGCAATACCTGGCACGCCTGCCTTACGGCAAGCTGCCAGACCGCAGCGACTTCAAACGTTTCATGGGCGATGCTTCTAGCCGTCAGCGTTACTGGCACACGGCAATGAGTGAAAGCCAACGGCTGGGCGACGCGTTTCTCGAACTGGTGGAGAGCGGCAGGCTGGGCGACCATCTGCAACCACTGAAGTGACCTTGCTGGTAAACTGCGCCCCAGCATTGGTTCTCAGAGTTATAGATACCGTGGAAATCTTCAAAGAATTTACATTTGAATCGGCACATCGCCTGCCGCACGTCCCCGCCGGTCACAAATGCGGTCGCCTGCATGGCCATTCCTTCAAGGTCGCCCTGCACCTCACCGGCCCGCTGGATCCTCATACCGGCTGGATTCGCGACTTCTCCGAAATCAAAGCCATCTTCAAGCCGCTCTATGAGCAGTTGGATCACAACTACCTCAACGACATTCCTGGCCTGGAAAACCCGACCAGTGAAGTGATCGCCAAGTGGATCTGGGAACAGGTCAAACCGCTGCTGCCGGAGTTGAGCAAGGTTCGTATTCACGAGACCTGTACCAGCGGATGTGAGTACACCGGCGACTGATTACTTCGCACCATACGAAAAGGGCTTGCCTCGATACGAGACAAGCCCTTTTTATTTGGTCTGTTTTATGGCCGG
>NZ_QKVL01000031.1 GCF_003231275.1 Pseudomonas huaxiensis | reverse complement strand
AGAACGGATAAGCCCACAGCACCCAAGCCCAAATTCATAAAAAAAGCCCCGCCAGCTTTCACTGGCGGGGCTTTTTATTGCCTTGGCGTTAGAACAGTGGCTTCTGTTCTTCCGTAGTTTCCAGGGCCTTCGGAGCTGGCGCTTCAACCGCTTCGGCAGGCGTTTCTTCCTGCTGGACCGGAGCCTCGACAACCGGCTCAGCCTCGGCAACAACTACCTCGGCAGTGACCGCTGCGCTGGCTGCAGCAGCAGCGGCTGCTTCGGCTTCACGCTTGCGGCGACGCACTTCACGAGGGTCGTTAGGTGCACGGCCATTCGCCAGGGTTGCTACCGGTGCTTCGGTTTCGGCTGGCTGTTCTACCGGCGCTTCCTCGGCAACAACGGCTGGCGCCGCCGGAGCTGGGGTTTCTACCGGAGCGGGTTCAGCAGCAACCGGCTCGACCACCACTACTGGCTCCTGAACTTCAGGTTGCACAGCGGCGACTGGCTCGGCCTCGACAGGTGCAGGCACCTCGACAGGGGCTTCGACTGGCTGTGGTGCAGCTTCGACGATCTCAACAACCGGAGCAGCAGTCGGCTCGACAACTTCGACTACGGCGACGGGTTGCTCGACGACCGGCGCGATGCTGGTTTCGACCGCTTCGGCAGCAGGCTGGACCGCTTCGGCAACTTCTGCGATTTCAGTTTGCAGAGAGGTCGCTTCGACTGGCTTGACCGCTTCTTCGACTGCAGCAGTAGCGCGCTCGGCTTGCTCGTTGGCTTGCGCCTCGGCGTTGGCGCTGATGTTGCTGGTCGCTACCGCGGCCGTAACCGCCAGGCCGGCAGCCAGTTCGGCGCCGGTAGGCTCCAGGTCTTCGTCGGTGCCGTCTTCGCTGCCTTCCACGACGTTGCCATTGGCATCGCGCTGGCGCTCACGACGGTTGCTGCGACGACGCTGACCGCGGGAACGGCGACGTGGACGTTCGCCTTCGGCGCCTTCCTGGTTGTCGTCCTGCAGCAGTTCTTCGTTTGGCAGTTGCTCTTCAGCAGCCTCGTCTACCTGCTCGGCAGGGCGTGGCTGACGCTCTTCACGCGGTGGACGCGGCTGGCGCTCCTCACGTGGTGCGCGTTCTTCGCGGGGTGCGCGTTCTTCACGAGGTGCACGCTCTTCACGTGGGGCACGTTCCTCACGAGGTGCACGCTCTTCGCGCGGTGCGCGCTCTTCACGTGGAGCACGTTCTTCACGCGGCTGGCGCTCTTCGCGTGGCGCACGCTCAGGACGTTCTTCACGAACGGCAGGGGCGGCATCCAGTGGCTCGCGCAGTTCGCGGACCGGACGGTCTTCGCGAGGACGACGCTCTTCACGTGGTGGACGCGGCTGGCGTTCTTCGCGTGGAGCACGAGGTGCGCGCTCTTCGCGGTTCTGCACTTCCTCACGAGGCTGACGCTCTTCACGTGGAGCGCGTTCCGCACGCTCTTCGCGTGGCTTGCGATCTTCGTCGCGACGACCGTTGCGGTTGCGGCTCTGCTGGCGACCGTTGCGACGCTCTTCGTTGCGCTGCGGGCGCTCGGCGGCAGGCTTCTCGGCAGCAGCAGGTGCGCTGACAGGCTCATCCTTGCCGGCGAACAGGCTGACCAGCGATTTCACCAGGCCCTTGAACAGGCTTGGCTCCGGTGCAACATGCACGGGGGCTGGAGCAGGTTGCTCGTCGGCGGCAGGAACCGGGGCGTTGGCGCGGGCCGGGGCAGTCTTGACTGCGGCTTCCTGGCGAACCAGGGTGCGGGTCGCGGCGGCGGGCTGGACTTCTTCAACCTCGGCAGCGGCGATTTCGTAGCTGGACTGGCCGGTCAGGGCTTCCGGGTTGTCATCGCGCAGACGCTGGACTTCGAAGTGCGGCGTCTCGAGGTGATCGTTCGGCAGGATGATGATGCGGGCGCGAGTACGCAGTTCGATCTTGGTGATCGAGTTGCGTTTTTCGTTGAGCAGGAACGCGGCGACCGGAATCGGGACCTGGGCGCGGACTTCGGCGGTGCGGTCCTTCAGCGCTTCTTCTTCGATCAGGCGCAGGATGGCCAGCGACAGGGACTCGACGTCACGGATGATGCCGGTGCCACTGCAGCGTGGGCAAACGATGCCGCTGCTTTCGCCGAGGGAAGGGCGCAGGCGCTGACGGGACATTTCCAGCAGGCCGAAGCGCGAGATGCGACCGACCTGAACGCGAGCGCGGTCGGCTTCGAGGCATTCGCGGACTTTTTCTTCGACGGCACGCTGGTTCTTGGCCGGCGTCATGTCGATGAAGTCGATGACGATCAGGCCACCGATGTCACGCAGGCGCAGTTGGCGGGCGATTTCCTCGGCCGCTTCCAGGTTGGTCTGCAGCGCGGTTTCCTCGATGTCGCTGCCCTTGGTGGCGCGCGCCGAGTTGATGTCGATGGAAACCAGGGCTTCGGTCGGGTCGATCACGATCGAGCCACCGGACGGCAGGTCGACTACGCGCTGGAAGGCAGTTTCGATCTGGCTTTCGATCTGGAAGCGGTTGAACAGCGGAACGCTGTCTTCGTACAGTTTGATCTTGCTGGCGTACTGCGGCATGACCTGGCGGATGAAGGTCAGGGCTTCTTCCTGGGCATCGATGCTGTCGATCAGCACTTCGCCGATGTCCTGGCGCAGGTAGTCGCGAATGGCGCGGATGATGACGTTGCTTTCCTGGTAGATCAGGAATGGCGCGGAGCGGTCTTGCGAAGCTTCCTTGATCGCGGTCCAGAGTTGCAGCAGGTAATCCAGGTCCCATTGCATCTCTTCGCTGCTGCGGCCAAGGCCGGCGGTGCGAACGATCAGGCCCATGTCGGCAGGGGCTACCAGGCCGTTGAGGGCCTCGCGCAGTTCATTGCGCTCTTCGCCTTCGATGCGGCGGGAGATACCGCCGGCACGCGGGTTGTTCGGCATCAGGACCAGATAGCGGCCAGCGAGGCTGATGAAGGTGGTCAGGGCGGCGCCCTTGTTGCCACGCTCTTCTTTCTCGACCTGGACGATGACTTCCTGGCCTTCGCTCAGCACTTCCTTGATGTTCACCCGGCCTTCGGGCGACTTCTTGAAGTATTCGCGGGAAATTTCTTTCAGGGGCAGGAAACCATGGCGCTCGGAACCGAAGTCGACGAAAGCGGCTTCGAGGCTGGGTTCGATACGGGTAATCCGGCCTTTGTAGATGTTGGCCTTCTTCTGCTCGCGGGCACCGGACTCGATGTCCAGGTCGTAGAGGCGTTGGCCGTCTACCAGAGCAACGCGCAACTCTTCGGGTTGAGTCGCGTTAATCAGCATTCTTTTCATGTAATACCGTCGGTTTCCGGGCTGCCGGAAACGGCGTTCGGCACACACGACTTCTTCACGGTCGGTGTCAGGTGCGTCAGGGGTGGCGAACCATCCCGTGTCCAGCGGTATTCGGTCGACTGATATCCAGTGCTCACGAAACCGCGACGACGCTTCCTGCTTGCTGTGGTGTCATGCACTCAGTCAGGAGGAGGAATCAGCCTTCGGCCATGGACGCCCGGGGGCATCTCGATCAAGACCAGGTCCTGTCGCGGAGCCAGGGGCCCGCGGGTTGGACGCGGTACTACACG
Organism: Pseudomonas huaxiensis; assembly: GCF_003231275.1. Lineage (GTDB taxonomy): Bacteria > Pseudomonadota > Gammaproteobacteria > Pseudomonadales > Pseudomonadaceae > Aquipseudomonas > Aquipseudomonas huaxiensis. The sequence goes on along the minus strand of NZ_QKVL01000031.1, from coordinate 67,592 downwards.
GTCCGACGGTTGTGCATCTCCACCCTACACGTATCCCTGAAAGTCGGGTGCTGCCGCGCGCTGAATCCGCAACGGGTTGCATTTATCGCCGGCTCAATTCGGGAGCCCGCGCATTTTCATGGCTAAGGCTGGTATTTCCGAAGTATCCGCCATGACTGCGTGGAAGCGTTGGCACTGAAGGAGTGGCATCGAAAAAAAACGGGGTGGGAGGGTCAAATACCGCTCTTATTGTTTTTTATCGGTCTTCTCTCATCGGTGCTGGTGGCGATTCCAGGCATTTCTGTAAACTGGCGAAAGCCCCGTCGGACGGCCTCGCGTCCTCAAGAATTGCGTAGGTCAGGGCAGGCTTGAAGCCATTGGTCCGCTGGCCAGCCGCTTTTGGCGGCGTTCGCGACTATAGCAGCAATCATTAAGTGCTTCAAATCCATAAAAAATTGTTATGATCCCGCAAATGACGACCAATACCCCCCCGGCTTCCAGTGTTCAACTGATTGAAGTCGCGCCGGAACTTGCCGGCCAGCGCATCGATAATTTCCTCATCAACGTCCTCAAAGGCGTTCCCAAGACCTTGATTTACCGCATTGTGCGTAAAGGCGAAGTGCGGGTTAACAAGGGTCGGATCAAGCCTGAATACAAGCTGCAGGCCGGCGATGTTGTCCGTGTCCCGCCCGTTCGTCTGCCTGAGCGCGACGCACCGGTGCCGGTAGCCCAGGGCCTGTTGCAGCGGCTGGAGGCTGCCATTGTCTACGAAGACAAGGCGCTGATCGTGCTCAACAAGCCGGCCGGCATCGCCGTGCATGGTGGCAGCGGCCTCAACTTTGGCGTGATCGAAGCATTCCGGCAGCTGCGCCCGGACGCCAAGGAACTGGAACTGGTCCATCGCCTTGACCGTGACACCTCCGGCCTGCTGATGATCGCCAAGAAGCGCAGCATGTTGCGCCATCTGCATACTGCGTTGCGCGGCGACGGCATCGACAAGCGGTATATGGCGCTGGTTCGTGGACACTGGGCGACCGCAAAGAAACAGGTCAATGCTCCGTTGCTCAAGAGCAACCTGCGCTCCGGGGAGCGGATGGTCGAGGTCAATGAGGAAGGCAAGGAGGCGCTGACGATCTTCCGCGTTCTGCGCCGTTTCGGTGATTTCGCAACCATGGTCGAGGCTCGTCCTATCACGGGGCGGACCCACCAGATCCGCGTGCATGCCTTGCACGCCGGGCATTGTATCGCTGGCGACAGCAAATACGGCGACGAAGACTTCACGCGGGAAATCCGCGAGTTGGGTGGCAAGCGTCTGTTCTTGCATGCTTATGCCCTGACCGTACCGCTGCCGGATGGTGGTGAGCTGAAGCTCGAGGCGCCGGTGGATGAGATGTGGTCCCAGACGGTGGAGCGATTGAGTGCAGCGTGATTATGATCTGCTGATTTTTGATTGGGACGGCACGCTGGCCGACTCGATCGGTCGCATTGTCGAGGCAATGCACGCTGCCGCGCAGCGTGCGGGCTATCCGTTGTGCGAGGACGACGCGGTCAAGGGAATCATTGGTCTGGCATTGCCTGAGGCGATCAGCACGCTGTATCCCGAGTTGGTGGAGGCCGAAGTCATGGCCTTCCGTCAGCATTATGCCGATATCTACATGGCACTGGATGACCAGCCTTCGCCGCTGTTTCCCGGCGTTGTCGAGGCGCTGGACGCTTTTCGCGCCGAGGGCTACCGTCTGGCAGTGGCTACCGGCAAGGCCCGCCGGGGGCTGGATCGAGTGCTGAGGGCCAATGGCTGGGAGGAATTCTTCGATATCACCCGCGCTGCCGATGAGAGTCGGGGCAAGCCTGATCCGCTGATGCTGCAGGAAATTCTCGATCATTGCCGAGTCCCTGCGTCCAGGGCCTTGATGGTTGGGGATTCGTCGTTCGACCTGCTCATGGCGCAAAACGCCGGGATGCACTCGGTGGCGGTGGGTTATGGGGCAATGTCGCTGGAAGCGCTGAGCGTTTATGAACCGCAGTTGTCTATCGAACACTTCTCACAGTTGCAGGCCTGGCTTGGTCGGGTTGCTGCACCGGAACTCCAGGGTAGGTAAGCATGGTCGATGAGTGGAAGGCGCCTCGCGAAGAGCAGAGCGAAGATGGCAAAAGCTGGAAGTTGCTGGAGAAAACCCTGCTGGCCGGTGTGCAAGAGCAGCGCCGGGCGCGGCGTTGGGGGATATTTTTCAAGCTGCTGACCTTTCTCTACCTGTTCGGCCTCCTGTTCCTGCTGACGCCGTTGATGGATATGGAGAAGGGGGCGGTTGGTGGTTCCGGGCATACCGCGCTGGTGGAACTGCGTGGTGTGATTGCCGACCAGGAAGAGGCCAGTGCCGATAACCTCATTGCCAGCTTGCGCGCGGCCTTCAAGGATCCCAAGACCAAGGCTGTGGTCATGCGCATCAACAGTCCTGGTGGTAGTCCGGTGCAGTCCGGTTACGTGTATGACGAGATTCGTCGCCTGCGCGGCGAGTATCCCGATATCAAGCTCTATGCAGTCATTACCGACTTGGGTGCCTCAGGGGCTTACTACATCGCCAGTGCCGCTGATCAGATCTATGCCGACAAGGCCAGTCTTGTCGGCTCGATCGGTGTGACGGCTGCCGGCTACGGGTTCGTCGGGACCATGGAAAAACTTGGTGTCGAGCGGCGGACTTACACGGCAGGGGAGCACAAGGCGTTCCTCGACCCGTTCCAGCCGCAGAAACCCGAAGAGACGGCGTTCTGGCAGAGTGTGCTGGAAACCACTCACAAGCAGTTTATCGCCAGCGTGAAGCAGGGTCGTGGCGAGCGCCTGAAAGACAAGGAACATCCTGAGCTGTTCAGTGGGTTGATCTGGTCTGGCGAGCAGGCCGTAGGCCTGGGTCTGGTAGATGCCTTGGGTAGTGCCGGCTATGTGGCGCGGGATGTCGTGGGCGAAAAGGATCTGGTGGACTTTACTGTCAAGGAGTCGCCGTTTGATCGTTTTTCCAAGCGTCTGGGTGCCAGCGTTGCTGAGCACCTGGCGATGTGGATGGGCTTCCAGGGTCCGACGCTGCGCTGATTGTTGGTGCGATGAAAAAGCCGGTCCTGAGGGCTAATGTCAGTCAGTTAGAGTTTTATGTAGCCCTTCGCGAGCAAGCTCGCTCCTACAGTGTAGGAGCGAGCTTGCTCGCGAAGGGCGTAAACAGGCTTAACTGACTGGCATTAGTCCTGAGGGGCCGGCTTTTTATTGGGTCAAGGGATGCTGACGCCTTCTTTTATAAGCATGTCCACCAGGCGGATCAGCGGCAGGCCGATCAGGCTGGTGGCATCGGTGCCGTGGGTGCTCTGGAACAGGCTCACGCCCAGGCCTTCGCACTTGAAGCTTCCTGCGCAATCGTAGGGCGTCTCGATGTGCAGGTAGCGCTCGATGCGGGGCAGGTCAAGCTCGCGCATGTGCACGGTGAAGGGTACGCAATCGACCTGGCATTCCCCGCTATCGCTGTTGAGCAGCGCGACTCCGGTCAGGAAAGTGACATGGTTTCCGCTGGCGGCAAGCAGTTGTTCGCAGGCTTTGTCGAAGGTGTGCGGCTTGCCGAGGACCTGTTCGCCGAGGACTGCCACTTGATCGGAACCGATGATCAGGTGTGCAGGGTAGCGCTGGGCCAAGGCCTGCGCCTTTTCCCGGGCGAGGCGCTTGACCAGCTCAACGGCGGGCTCTTCGTCCAGGCGGCGCTCGTCGATGTCTGGCGAGGCCCAGTCGAAAGGCAGTTGCAGGCGCGCCAGCAATTCGCGTCTGTAGGGGGAGCTGGAAGCCAGTATCAAGGGCAGCATGAGTTACTCCGGTGCAGGTTGGCCGATTCTAACATGTTGAACTTGACTGAATTTCCTTTGACAGGGGCGGGGGGCATCCCTAGAATGCTGCGCCTATGTTGAATGACCCGATTCCACCTCACGTTGACCCGCGCAAATTGGCCGATCGTGGCGTTTCCATCCAAGGAAACGTAACGCTTGCCAGTTTGGAGAGACTCTGCGACCCGCTTTCCGACAATGTCGGTACGGTGCAGGCCAAATTCGATTTTGAACGAGACGAGCAGAACTCGGTGGTTGTACACACCGACCTCAACGTCGAAGTCAAGATGGTTTGCCAGCGTTGTCTTGAGCTGGTCACCCTGCCGATCCACAGCGAATGTACTTACGTCGTGGTGAAGGAGGGTGCGAATACCCAGTCGTTGCCGAAAGGTTATGACGTGCTGGAACTGGGCGAGGATCCTTTGGATCTGCAGGCATTGATCGAGGAAGAGCTTTTGCTCGCCTTGCCCATTGTGCCTGCTCATCATCCGGAAGAATGCCAGCAGCCGGCGGGCGCCGATGAGCCCGAATCGAGCGAGGACGAGGTAACGCGGTCCAACCCGTTCAGTGTATTGGCGCAGTTAAAGCGTGACCCAAACGTTTAGGAGTTAATCAATTATGGCTGTTCAGCAGAACAAAAAATCCCGCTCTGCCCGTGACATGCGCCGTTCGCACGACGCCCTCGAGGCCAGCGCACTGTCCGTAGAAAAAACCACTGGTGAAGTTCACCTGCGCCACCACGTTTCGCCAGAAGGCGTATACCGTGGTCGTAAAGTGATCGACAAGGGCGCTGACGAGTAATCCTTGTCCGCTCAGATCATTGCGGTTGATGCAATGGGCGGGGACTTCGGTCCCCGCAGCATTGTTCAGGCGAGTCTCGCTTGCCTTTCTGCTACTCCCTCGCTTCACCTGACCCTTGTCGGTCAACCCTCCCTCCTTGAAGACCTGATCGTTGGCCAGTCGGCTGCGGATCGCGCGCGTCTGCAAATCGTTGCGGCAAGCGAAGTGATCGGCATGGACGAGCGTCCCTCGCAGGCATTGCGCGGCAAGCCCGACTCATCAATGCGCGTGGCCCTCGAGTTATTGCGGGATGGCAAGGTGCAGGCCTGTGTCAGTGCCGGCAATACTGGTGCGCTGATGGCGCTTTCACGGTATGTGCTTAAAACGTTGCCGGGTATTGATCGTCCGGCGATGGTGGCGGCGATCCCGACCCAGACGGGTTATTGCCAGTTGCTCGATCTGGGAGCCAATGTCGACTGCAGCGCCGAGCATCTTTATCAGTTCGCGGTAATGGGTTCGGTGGCGGCTCAGGCGTTGGGTATCAGCCGGCCGCGCGTGGCGTTGCTCAATATCGGTACGGAAGACATCAAGGGCAATCAGCAGGTCAAGCTTGCGGCGAGCCTTTTGCAGCAGGCTCGCGGCCTCAACTACATCGGTTTTGTCGAGGGTGACGGCCTGTATCGTGGTGAGGCGGATGTGGTGGTGTGTGATGGTTTTGTGGGCAATATTCTGCTCAAGTCCAGCGAGGGATTGGCGACCATGATCGCCGCTCGTATCGAGGCCCTGTTTCGCGGTGGCGTCGCCACCCGGTTGGTGGGCGCGATGGCCATGCCGCTGCTCAAGCGCTTGCAGGCCGACCTCGCTCCGGCGCGGCACAACGGTGCAAGTTTTCTCGGGCTGCAGGGTATCGTCATCAAGAGCCACGGCTCGGCTGGCGTCCAGGGCTTTCAAAGTGCGATCCAGCGCGCACTGATCGAAATCCAGGAAAACCTGCCGCAGCGTTTGCATGGGCGTCTCGAGGATCTGTTGCTTTAGGCATTCGCAAGGAAGTGGTTAAATGTGACCGCTTGGTTCTCGTTACCATCCAACGTTCAGTTTCTTGTGTCCAGCTACGGCTGGACACTTAATTTTCGACGACAAGATCACTAGGGGCTTGTTCAATGTCTGCATCCCTCGCATTCGTCTTTCCTGGTCAAGGTTCGCAGTCGCTCGGCATGCTTGCCGAGCTGGGCGCCCAGCACCCGCTGGTCATCGACACCTTCCGTGAGGCCTCCGAGGCTCTGGGCTACGATCTCTGGGCTTTGACCCAGAACGGCCCGGAAGAGCAACTCAATCAAACCGACAAAACCCAGCCCGCCATCCTGACCGCCTCTATCGCCCTGTGGCGCTTGTGGCTGGCTGAAGGTGGCGCACGCCCTGCTTTTGTCGCGGGCCACAGCCTGGGTGAATACAGTGCCCTGGTCGCCGCCGGTAGCCTGACTCTGGCTGACGCGGTCAGGCTGGTCGAGCGTCGCGGTCAACTGATGCAGGAGGCCGTTCCGGCCGGGCAAGGCGCCATGGCGGCGATTCTTGGTCTGGACGATGCCGATGTTGTCGCCATTTGTGCCGAAGCGGCCCAGGGCGACGTGGTCAGCGCGGTCAATTTCAACTCGCCAGGCCAGGTTGTCATCGCTGGTGCAAAGGCTGCGGTCGAGCGTGCCATCGAAGGCTGCAAGGCCCGCGGCGCCAAGCGTGCGCTGCCACTTCCGGTCAGCGTTCCATCGCACTGTGAACTGATGCGTCCGGCTGCCGAGCGCTTTGCCGAATCGGTCAATGCCATCGAGTGGAAAGCTCCCGAGATTCCGGTTGTCCAGAACGTCAGTGCTGGCGTGGCGACCGATCTGGATACCCTCAAGCGTGATCTGCTGGAACAGCTCTACAAACCGGTCCGTTGGGTCGAGTGCGTACAGGCGCTGGCCGGCAAGGGCGCGGTGCAATTGGTCGAGTGTGGCCCGGGCAAGGTTCTGGCCGGTCTGAACAAGCGGTGCGCCGATGGCGTAACCACTTACAACCTCAATACCCCGGATGCCGTCGCCGCCGCCCGTGCGGCGCTGGCCTGAATTAGGAGAGCTTGCATGAGTCTGCAAGGTAAAGTTGCATTGGTCACCGGCGCCAGCCGTGGTATTGGTCAAGCCATCGCACTGGAGCTGGGGCGCCAGGGCGCAACCGTCATCGGTACCGCCACTTCCGCTTCGGGTGCAGAGCGCATTGCTGCCACCCTGAAGGAGCACGGCATCACGGGTACCGGGCTGGAACTGAATGTCACCAGCGATGAATCTGTCAGCTCGGTTCTGGCTGCCATTCAGGCGCAGTTCGGTGCACCGACCATCCTGGTGAACAATGCCGGTATCACCCGCGACAACCTGATGATGCGGATGAAGGACGACGAGTGGTTCGATGTCATCGACACCAACCTCAACAGCCTCTACCGTTTGTCCAAGGGCGTTCTGCGTGGCATGACCAAGGCACGTTGGGGTCGTATCATCAGCATCGGCTCGGTGGTGGGTGCCATGGGTAATGCTGGCCAGGTGAACTATGCTGCGGCCAAGGCCGGTCTGGAAGGCTTCAGTCGTGCGCTGGCTCGCGAAGTCGGTTCCCGCGCTGTCACCGTGAACTCGGTGGCTCCCGGCTTTATCGATACCGACATGACCCGTGAGTTGCCGGAAGCTCAGCGCGAAGCGCTGCAGACGCAAATTCCGCTGGGTCGTCTGGGGCAGGCTGATGAAATCGCGAAAGTGGTTTCGTTCCTGGCATCCGACGGTGCGGCATACGTGACTGGTGCAACCATTCCAGTCAACGGCGGGATGTACATGTAGTCAAATGTGACGGATTGCTTTAAAAAAATGTCATACGAGCTGACTAAAATCCGTTATAAAGCTGCAATCAAATTCTAGGCAGCCGGCAGGTGTCATGTTCGAAGGGCGCTTTACGCTTGAAAAGCAGGCGTCTTTCTATAAACTTACACACCGGCCAGCTGCCTGACATATGTCCATTAGGAGTGAAAACAAGGTATGAGCACCATCGAAGAACGCGTCAAGAAAATCGTCGCCGAGCAACTGGGCGTTAAAGAAGAAGAAGTGAAAAACGAATCTTCTTTCGTAGAAGATCTGGGTGCCGATTCCCTTGATACCGTTGAGCTGGTGATGGCTCTGGAAGAGGAATTCGAGACCGAGATTCCTGACGAAGAAGCTGAAAAGATCACTACTGTTCAAGCTGCTATCGACTACGTCAACGCCCACCAGGCCTAAGACTTTGTAGTCGTTGCTTCTTGTCAGGGAAAAACCGCACTGCCTTTGCTGGCGTGCGGTTTTTTCTTTGCGAGAAATGTAGACATCCAGAATAAGGAGAGTGCTGTGTCGCGTAGACGCGTCGTGGTCACCGGTATGGGTATGCTGTCGCCATTGGGTACCGATGTACCGAGCAGTTGGCAGGGCATTCTGGCTGGCCGCAGTGGCATTGGTCTGATCGAGCATACAGACCTTTCTGCCTACTCCACCCGTTTTGGCGGCTCGGTAAAGGGCTTCGAGGTTGAGCAGTATCTGTCGCTCAAGGAAGCTCGCAAGCTCGATTTGTTCATTCAGTACGGTCTGGCTGCCGGTTTTCAGGCGGTTCGTAACGCCGGCCTGGAAGTTACCGATGCAAACCGTGAGCGTATCGGCGTGGCCATGGGTTCAGGCATCGGTGGCCTGACCAATATCGAAGAAACCAGTCGTACCTTGCATGATCAAGGCCCGCGGCGTATTTCGCCGTTCTTCGTGCCTGGCTCGATCATCAACATGATTTCCGGTTTCCTGTCCATCCACCTGGGTGTGCAGGGGCCTAACTACGCCATCGCCACGGCCTGTACCACGGGTACTCATTGCATTGGCATGGCGGCGCGCAACATCGCTTTCGGCGAAGCTGATGTGATGATTGCCGGCGGTGCCGAGATGGCTGCCTGCGGCCTCGGCATGGGCGGCTTTGGTGCTTCGCGTGCACTGTCGACCCGCAATGACGAGCCGACTCGCGCCAGTCGCCCTTGGGATAAAGGCCGCGATGGTTTCGTGCTGTCAGATGGTGCCGGTGCCCTGGTGCTGGAAGAGCTGGAGCACGCCAAGGCTCGAGGCGCAACCATCTACGCCGAGCTGGTTGGTTTCGGCATGAGTGGTGACGCCTACCATATGACTTCGCCGCCCGAAGACGGCGCCGGCGCTGCTCGCTGCATGGCCAACGCCCTGCGTGATGCACGTGTCGACCCGGCCGAGGTCAATTACATCAACGCCCACGGCACGTCGACGCCGGCGGGTGACCTGGCGGAAGTTGCTGCGGTCAAGTCGGTGTTCGGCGAGCACGCTTATAAGCTGGCTGTCAGCTCGACCAAGTCGATGACCGGTCACTTGCTGGGTGCTGCAGGTGCTGTCGAGGCGATCTTCAGTGTTCTGGCGATCAACGGGCAGGTGGCGCCACCCACCATCAACCTGGACGAGCCCGATGTGGGTTGTGATCTGGATTTTGTTCCGCATGAGGCGCGCAACATGCCCATCGATGTGGTTCTGTCCAACTCGTTCGGCTTTGGCGGTACCAACGGTTCGCTGGTGTTCCGCCGGTTCGCGGGCTGATGCAAGCCTGGGTCGATGGTCACAGTGCCGATTCCCTGGCGCTGCACAACCGCGGCCTGGCTTACGGCGATGGCCTGTTCGAGACCATCGCTGTCATCGCAGGGCGACCGTCCCTGCTTGAATATCACCTCGACCGCCTGGCGCTGGGTTGCCAGCGTCTGGCGATCGAGGCTGATCACGCGCTGATTCGTGATGAGCTGTGTCGATACGCCGCCTTGCTTGACAATGGCGTGCTCAAGCTCATTCTCACCCGGGGTGATAGCCAGCGAGGCTACGCCGCCGCTGCAGGTGCGATTCCGCGCCGTATCCTTCAGGGCAATCCTGCCCCCACCTATCCCATGGAGCATGCCGAGCAGGGGGTCCGCCTCTTTGCCTGCCGTACCCGATTGGCCGAGCAGCCTTTGTTGGCGGGTCTCAAGCATCTCAATCGTCTGGAGCAGGTCCTGGCTCGCGCTGAATGGCAGAGCGCCGAGTACGCGGAAGGATTGATGCTGGATGTGTCTGGTCGTGTGATCGAAGGGGTCTACAGCAACCTGTTCCTGGTGCGCAACAATGCCCTGCTCACTGCTGACCTGAGTCGCTGCGGTGTTGCCGGGGTGATGCGTGCTGCCTTGCTGGAGGCTGCAGCCGGGGAGGGCGTCGCGGTGAGCGTCACCGACCTGTCGATGGCAGACCTCGAGCAGGCCGATGAAGTGTTCGTCTGCAACAGCGTCTACGGCATCTGGCCGGTGCGTTCATTTGCATCGCTGAACTGGTCGCCGGGGCCTCTCACCCGTAAACTGCAGGCCATTGCCCGTACGCTACTGGATGCCTGATTCGTGAGACGTAAATTGTTGCTGTTGCTGGAGATCGGTTTGATCCTGGCCGGCCTGGTGCTTGGGTATTCCGCCTGGAAAGTCAGTTCAGCGGTGAAGCAGCCGCTGCACCTGTCCGGCGAGGAATTGCTGGATGTCCCTACGGGCACTAACCCCAATCGCATGTTCTACCGCATGGAAAGCGGCGGCCTGATCGAGGACGCGTTCTGGTTGCGCCTCTACTGGCGCTTCAACATGGCGGGCGTGCCGCTGCACACCGGTGAATACCGGATGACGCCCGGCATGACCGTTCGCGACCTCTTCGAAGACTGGCGACGTGGCGACGTCGTGCAATACAACCTTACCCTGGTCGAGGGCTGGACCTTCCGCCAGGTGCGCTCCGCGCTGGCAAAGCATGACAAGATCAAGCACACCCTCGACGGTCTGAGTGACAGCGAAGTGATGGATCGCCTGGGGCATCCCGCTGTTTTCCCTGAAGGCCGTTTCTTTCCGGACACCTACAAATTCGTTCGCGGCATGACGGACGAAGAGCTGCTGCAGCAGGCATACGCTCGCCTGGAAGAAGTCCTGGCGAAGGAGTGGGCCGAGCGTCCCGCTGATCTGCCTTATCGCGACCCCTACCAGGCGCTGATCATGGCCTCGCTGGTTGAGAAGGAAACCGGCATTGCGCAGGAGCGCGGGCAGATTGCCGGTGTGTTTGTCCGGCGGATGCGCATCGGCATGCTGCTGCAGACCGATCCGACAGTCATCTACGGCATGGGCGAACGCTATAACGGCAAGATCACCCGTGCCGACCTGCGTGAATCCACGCCCTACAACACCTATGTGATTCCCGGGTTACCGCCGACGCCGATCGCCATGGTCGGCCGCGAAGCGATTCATGCGGCGCTCAATCCCGCGTCGGGAAGTAGCCTGTACTTTGTTGCCCGTGGCGATGGCAGTCATGTGTTCTCCGATGACCTGGATGCGCACAATTCGGCGGTCCGCGAGTATCAGCTCAAGCGTCGCGCAGACTATCGCTCCAGCCCGGCGCCTCAGTCGGCAAATGGCAGCGGGCAGTCGGCGCCCACTGAACAACAGGACACGCCTGCCGAGCCTGCGGAGACCCCGGCTGCACCGATCGAGGCGCCTGCCACTGGCGAATCTCCTTCGCAATGAACACTAACGAGGACGGCTTGTGAGCGGTTTGTTTATTACCCTGGAAGGTCCGGAAGGCGCGGGCAAGAGCACCAACCGTGACTATCTGGCCGGGCACCTGCGCGACCAGGGTCTGGATGTGGTGCTGACCCGTGAGCCTGGTGGTACGCCACTGGCCGAGCGGATTCGCGAGCTGTTGCTGGCCCCCAGCGACGAGAAAATGAACGCCGATACCGAGCTGTTGCTGGTGTTTGCCGCCCGGGCCCAGCATCTGGCCGAGGTGATTCGTCCTGCGTTGGCGCGTGGCGCCGTTGTTCTGTGCGATCGCTTTACCGATGCCACCTATGCCTACCAAGGCGGTGGGCGCGGTCTGAGCGTCGAGCGCATCGCGATGTTGGAACAGTTTGTCCAGGGTGGCTTGCAGCCGGACCTGACCCTGTTGTTCGACCTGCCGGTAGAAGTGGGTCTGTCCCGCGCTGCCGCGCGGGGACGTCTGGACCGTTTCGAGCAGGAAGGGCAGGACTTCTTCCAGGCTGTGCGTCAGGCCTATCTCAATCGCGCCAAGGCGGATCCTCAGCGTTATCGTCTGATCGACGCGGCGCAGCCGCTGGTTCAGGTTCAGCAGTCGCTGGATGGCCTGGTCGGGCAGGTCGTGGAGCGTTGCCGTGGCTGAGGCCTTTCCATGGCAGGCGACGCTCTGGCAGCAGCTTGCCGGACGCAGCCGTCATGCCCACGCCTATCTGCTGCATGGTCCGCAGGGTATTGGCAAGCGTGCACTGGCCGAGCGCCTGATGGCGCTGTTGTTGTGCCAGCGGCCGGAGGCGTTGCAGGCGTGTGGCCAGTGCAAGTCTTGCATGTTGCTGGCCGCGGGTAGCCATCCGGACAACTACGTGTTGGAACCGGAAGAGGCGGACAAGCCTATCAAGGTGGATCAGGTTCGTGACCTGGTCGGCTTCGTCACCCAGACCGCCCAATTGGGCGGACGCAAGCTGGTCCTGATCGAGCCTGTCGAAGCGATGAACGTGAATGCCGCCAATGCCTTGCTCAAGAGCCTTGAGGAGCCTTCGGGCAATACCGTGCTGTTGCTGGTCACTCATCAGCCAAGCCGCCTGCTGCCTACGATCAAGAGCCGCTGCCAGCAAGTGGCCTGCCCTCAGCCGAGCGAAGCGCAGAGCCTCGCGTGGCTTGCCTCGGCGCTACCGGATTGTGATGAGTCCGAGCGCGCCGAGCTGCTGAGCCTGGCCGCAGGCTCCCCGTTAATGGCTGTCAGCCTGCAGGCGCAGGGTGTGCGTGATCATCGGGCCCAGGTGGTTGAAGGGGTGAAGAAACTGCTCAAGCAACAGCAATCCCCGACTCAACTTGCCGAATCCTGGAATGCCATTTCCCTGCTGCATCTTTTTGACTGGTTCTGCGACTGGTCGAACCTGATCCTGCGCTATCAGTTGACCCAGGATGAAGACGGCCTTGGCTTGGCCGATATGCGCAAGGTGGTCCAGTACATGGCGCAGAAGAGCTCGCAGGCCAAGGTGCTGGAAATTCAGGACTGGATTCTTGCCCAGCGGCAGAAAGTCCTGTCCAAAGCCAACCTCAATCGCGTGCTGTTGCTCGAAGCGCTGCTGGCCTCCTGGGCCATGCTGCCGGGTCAGCGCTGATCAGTCGCGTTTCCAATTCCTTTCAGTGTTGTCATTTCGCCATGCTCGTAGATTCCCATTGTCACCTTGATCGCCTTGACCTTTCCGCCCATGACGGTTCCCTGGATGCCGCGCTGGCCGCCGCGCGGGCCCGCGGGGTGGGGCATTTTCTCTGTATCGGGGTGAGTGCCGACAACGCGGCCCAGGTCAAAGCGCTGACGGAGCGCTATGAGGATGTCGATTGTTCGGTGGGTATCCATCCGCTCGACCTGGCGCCGGGGGAGGCGCCGGCACTGGACTGGCTGCTGCAGGAACTGAACCACCCCAATGTCGTCGCGATTGGCGAGACCGGGCTGGATTATCACTACGAGCCGGAGGCGGCCGATGTGCAGCAAGCGTCGTTCCGACTGCACCTGGATGCTGCGCGCATCACCGGCAAACCGGTAGTTATCCACACCCGCGCGGCGCGGGCGGACACCCTCACACTGCTGCGCGAGGCGGCACTGCCGCAGGCCGGAGTGCTGCACTGTTTCACCGAAGATTGGGAGATGGCGCGTGCAGCGCTGGACCTGGGCTATTACATCTCGTTGTCGGGGATTGTCACGTTCCGTAATGCCGACGCTTTGCGGGATGTTGCTCGCCAGGTTCCTGCCGATCGCCTGCTGGTGGAAACCGACTCGCCCTACCTGGCGCCGATTCCGCATCGCGGCAAGCCAAACCTGCCGGAGTACGTCCGGGATGTTGCCGAGTTTATCGCCCTGGTTCGCGGTGAGCGTTATGAGCAATTGGCCGCTCAGACCACCGAGAATTTCCGTCGGCTGTTTCCGCTGGCCCAAGTGCGGCAGGGCTGAGTCCGGCGCGCGGGCAAAAAAAACCCGGGTTCTGGGGGGGGAATCCGGGTTAAGACCATTAGGAGTAAACAAAGGCGAACACTCCATGATCACCTTTACCGGCGCGACACTTGGGGGGATGTGCCACGCCGACAGTTCAAGTATTAGTCAGGATTGATAGGCTTCCAGCAGCAACTGCTCGTTTTTTAAACAGATTTGGAATACGCCCGTCGCTGCTGAGCACTCATCGCTCTGCAATTTCTCGCACTATTGCCAATGTTTCGTCGATTACGCGGCGTTCGGTGTAGAAATGTGGGGAAAAACGCACCCCCATGCCCCGCGGGATACATACCACCTGATTTTCCTTCAATCGCCGATGAACTTCCGCGTTATCCACGCCATCGATGCTGAAAGACACGATGCCGGCGCGACGTGCCGGATCCTGCGGACTGTGCAAGCGCACGCCGGGGATCGCGCCGAGTCCGTCGTGCAGCCAGCGCGCGCGTTCTGCGATAGCGGCGGCGACCTGTTCCATGCCGACTTCTTCAAGCAATGAAAGGCTGGCTTCGAGCGCTGCGGCGCCGAGCATGTTCGGGCTGCCGCATTCGAAGCGCCGGGCGCTTTGAGCAGGTTCCCAAGTGGTACGGTTGTAGTCGCCCATGTGTTCCAGCATGTGCCAGCCATATTCGCTGAGCTTCAGTTGCGGGCGAACCTCGGCACGGCAGTAGAACAGCCCAAGGCCTTCCGGGCCGAGCATCCATTTGTGGCCATCGGCCATGGCGAAGTCGCACTGGCAGGCTTGCGCATCGAAGGGCAGGGCACCGATCTGCTGGATAGCGTCGACACAAAACAGCACGCCGCGCTCGCGGCAGCCCTGGCCCAGGCGCACCAGGTCCATGCGCAGGCCGCTGGCGAACTGCACCGAGCTGATCGACATCAGTCGGGTTCGTGGGCCGCAGGCCGCCAGCAATGCGGCTTCCGGGTCGTCACCCTTGAGGTCGGCCTGGACCACTTCGACGCCCTGGCTCGCCAAGGCCTCCCAGACGATGCGGTTGGACGGAAATTCCTCGTTGCTGATGACGATCTGGTCGCCAGGCTGCCAGTCCAGTCCAAAGGCCACGAAGGACAAGGCCTCGGACGTGTTCTTGACCAGTGCGATGTCGTCCGTGGATGGTGCGTTGATCAGGCGCTGCAGGCGCTCGCGCAGACGCTGCTCCATGAGCATCCATTCCGGGTAGTCGCGGGCGCCCAGCCAAACGTTTTCCCGGGCGAAGCGGCTGACCGCCTCGCTGGCGCGTTTCGGCCAGGGTGCAACGGCCGCGTGATTCAGGTAGCGCAGGCCCGGGGCCTGTTCGAACTCTTCAGGAAACGTAGACATGGTTGGATGATCCGTGCATTTTGGCGCAAGTTAGGCATAATACTTGGCTTCGATTTTGATCCAGTCCTTCTTATGCAGAAAGAACCTCGTAAGGTCCGTGAGTTTCGTCGCCGTGAGCAAGAAATTCTCGATACCGCACTCAAGCTGTTTCTCGAACAGGGTGAAGACAGCGTCACCGTCGAGATGATCGCTGATGCAGTGGGTATCGGCAAAGGCACGATCTACAAGCACTTCAAATCCAAGGCGGAGATCTACCTGCGCCTGATGCTCGACTATGAGCGCGATTTGAACCAATTGCTGCACTCCGCCGACGTCGACCGTGACAAGGAAGCCTTGTCGCGTGCCTATTTCGAATTCCGCATGCGTGATCCGCAACGTTACCGGTTGTTTGATCGCCTTGAAGAAAAGGTGGTCAAGGGGCATCAGGTTCCGGACATGGTCGAGGAACTGCACAAGATCCGTGCCTCGAACTTCGATCGTCTGACCCTGCTGATCAAGGGGCGCATCAGCGAAGGCAAGCTGGAAGATGTACCGCCGTACTTCCACTACTGCGCCGCCTGGGCGCTGGTGCACGGTGCCGTGGCGCTGTACCACTCGCCGTTCTGGAGCAACGTTCTGGAAGATCAGGAAGGTTTCTTCCAGTTCCTCATGGATATAGGCGTGCGCATGGGCAACAAGCGCAAGCGCGATCCGGAGCCTTCCGCTAGCTGATAGCCGTTTGCGACACAACGCTACTGGGCGCGACAGGGCGGGAATATACTTTGGATATGAGGCTTGCAAAAACCTGATTTATGAGTCAGGTTTCGCGAGCCCGATTCATCCATGCCGGAGTTTTCCATGATCGTCGACCGTCAAGGCAGGCGTTTTCGCAATTTGCGTGTCAGCCTTACCGCCGCCTGCAATTACGCCTGCACCTATTGCGTGCCTGACGGGAAACGACTGGTCGCGGCTCAGGACGAGCTGTCCGCCGAGGCCTTGGCCCGCGGCGTGGCTTACCTGATCGAGGCCGCTGGCATCGAGCGTCTGCGGGTAACCGGTGGCGAACCACTGGTCAGCCCCAAGCTGGAAGCCTTCCTCAAGACGGTCGCCGGATTCGGCCTGGACGACATCAGCCTCACCACAAACGGCCAGCTCCTGGCGCGCAAGCTTCCCTTGCTTTGCGAAACCGGCATCCGCCGGCTCAATGTCTCCCTCGATACCCTCGACGCTAGCACCTTCCGGAGCATCTCCCGTGGTGGCGACCTGGCCAGTGTGCTGGATGGCATGGCCCAGGCGGCGGCGACAGGCATGAAGATCAAGGTCAACATGGTGCCGCTGCGCGGGCAGAACCTCGATCAGGTCTTGCCGTTGCTGGAGTTCTGTCTGGAGCATGGCTACGAGCTGCGCTTCATCGAGTTGATGCGGATGGGTCACCTGGCCAAGGACAACAATGTGTTCCTGCAGCAGTTCGTCGGCCTTGAGCAGTTGCTGCAAGTCATCGGCGAGCGCTACGAGTACGCCCAGGCCGAAGCGCCGATCGATGCCACTGCGCTGCGTTATCGGGTCCCAGGGCGGGGTGTCTTTGGTGTGATCGCCAATGAAAGCGTACCTTTCTGCCGGACCTGCTCGCGGCTGCGCCTGTCCTCCACCGGCTGGCTTCATGGATGCCTGTCGTCGAGCAATCGACATTTCATTGGCGACCTGCTCGACCAGCCGCGCCATCAGGCCCTGCCGGCGTTGCAAGGGCTGTTGGTCAAGGCGCTGGGCGACAAGCAGAGCGTTGCCTTCTCCGGTGGCGCCACAGTGATGAAAATCATCGGCGGCTAGCTCGGCAAGCTGGCGCAAAATCTGCATCAGCGGGCTGTTCGCCGGTTTTCCGTCGCCGGCTCCTGGAGGAAAGATGCGTAGCCTGGTTCTGCTGATAGCGCTGATGGCGCTGGGTGGCTGCATGAATGTCAGCGACATGGGTGAGGGCGCCCGTTACCACATGAGCGATGCCGGTCTGCTCGATCACAGTGATACCCAGCGTTCGATGTCGCTGCGTTTGCAACCGGACTCATTCATTTTCATCGCCCAGGGCGCGTTCGTCCCGCCGGGTGGCGCCTATCCGCGGCCAAACGTGGTGGCGGAGGAGGCCTTCAAGGGCTTCATCGAATACTTCCCGCTGGTGCGTCGTGCCCAGGGCCCGATCGGCCTCGAACAGGCGCTGACCGAGGCGCGTGCGGTGGGAGCGCATTATCTGCTCTACACCCGCTTCGCCAAGGCGGACAACCGTATCGGCAACGGCGACGAATGGTACGACGAGCAGGCAGTCGACCGCCTCGGTATCGATACGGGTGTGGTGCAGATGATGCTTATCGAGACCAGCACCCGCTACCTGATCGATACCGCGCGGATTCGCAGCCGCGGCGGATTGCTGACGTTCCACGACAACAAGCCAGAAGATTTGCTCGGCCCGCCGCTCGAGAACTACGCTCGCTCGCTTCTGGGTCTGGGTCGCTGAGGATCACGCACAATGGCTGACACGGGCAAGGCCAACGACCTGTTGGCGCAAATTCCCAAGGCGGAAAAGGGCTTGCCGCCCGTCCATCTGTGGAATCCGGACTTCTGCGGCGATATCGACATGCGCATCGCCCGCGACGGTACCTGGTTCTACCTGGGGACGCCCATTGGCCGCAAACCCATGGTGCGGCTGTTTTCCACCATCATT
This sequence comes from Pseudomonas huaxiensis, assembly GCF_003231275.1. GTDB lineage: Bacteria > Pseudomonadota > Gammaproteobacteria > Pseudomonadales > Pseudomonadaceae > Aquipseudomonas > Aquipseudomonas huaxiensis. The sequence goes on along the minus strand of NZ_QKVL01000031.1, from coordinate 49,861 downwards.
CGCCGGGATGGTGACGATTATTTCCTGGTGACGCCGGTGGAGAAGGTGGGCATCAAGGTGGATGACGCGCCGTTCGTCGCGGTAAGTCTCGAGGTGCAAGGCAGCGGGGAGCAGCAGGTGCTGTGTTTCACCAGCAATGTCGAGGACCGGGTCGAGGCCGGCCCCGAGCATCCGTTGCGCTTCGTCATCGATCCTGTAACTCAGGAGCCTTCGCCCTACGTGCACATGCGCGCCAATCTCGAGGCGTTGATCCATCGCAATGTGTTTTATGAGTTGGTGGATCTGGCGGTCACCCGGAACATCGACGGCGAGGCGTGGCTGGGTGTCTGGAGTGCAGGGGTGTTCTATCCCATCGGGAAGGAATGAGCCTGAGGCGGGCGTCTGCGGTGGCGGGCGCCAGGCCTGCCAATAAGTATTTCCAGTCGGAAATAAAAAAACCTCCAGTGCTTGCGCATCTGGAGGTTTTCAGTATTTGGCTCCACGACCTGGACTCGAACCAGGGACCCAATGATTAACAGTCATTTGCTCTACCAACTGAGCTATCGCGGAATCTGTGGCGTATCTTACTGATTGCTAAAGGGAAGTCAAGCCTCCCTTTGGCAATCAGTGATTTTTACAGAACTTCGACAATCGCCTTGGTGACGACGTGAATATTGCTCTGGTTCAGCGTGGCAACGCAGATGCGGCCAGTGTCCAGTGCGTAGATGCCGTACTCGTCCTTCAGACGGGTAACCTGCTCAACGCTCAGGCCAGAGTAGGAGAACATGCCGCGTTGGCGACCGACGAAGCTGAAGTCACGCTTGGCGCCGTATTCAGCCAGCAGTTCGACCATCTGCTTGCGCATGCCGTGGATGCGGCCGCGCATTTCACCCAGCTCGGTTTCCCACATCTGACGCAGCTCGGCGCTGTTCAGTACCGCGGCGACGATGCTGGCACCGTGCGTTGGCGGGTTGGAGTAGGTGGTGCGGATCACGCGTTTGACCTGGGACAGCACGCGAGTGCTTTCTTCCTTGGCGCTGGTGACGATCGACAGGGCACCGACACGCTCGCCATACAGCGAGAACGACTTGGAGAACGAGCTGGAAACGAAGAAGTCCAGGCCCGACTCTGCAAACAGGCGTACCGCGAAGGCGTCTTCGGCAATGCCGTCGCCGAAGCCTTGGTAAGCCATGTCCAGGAACGGAACGTGCCCTTTGGCCTTGATGACTTCCAGGACGTTTTTCCAGTCCGCCAGGCTCAGGTCCACACCGGTCGGGTTATGGCAGCAGGCGTGCAGGACGATGATCGAACCGGCTGGCAGTTCGTTCAGGTCTTCCAGCATGCCGGAGCGGTTGACGTCGTTGCTCGGCGCGTCGTAGTAGCGATAGTTCTGCACCGGGAAACCAGCGGTTTCGAACAGGGCGCGGTGGTTTTCCCAGCTCGGGTCGCTGATGGCGACGACGGCGTTCGGCGACAGCTGCTTGAGGAAGTCGGCACCAATTTTCAGCGCACCAGTACCACCGACGGCTTGAACGGTCACCACACGGCCTTCGGCCAGCAATGGAGACTCGGCACCGAACAGCAGTTTCTGAACAGCCTGGTCGTAGGCAGCGATACCGTCGATTGGCAGGTAGCCGCGGGAAGCGTGCTGTGCAGCACGTTGGGTTTCGGCTTCGATGACCGCACGCAGCAGTGGGATGCGTCCTTCTTCGTTGCAGTAGACGCCTACGCCCAAGTTGACCTTGTTGGTACGTGGATCGGCGTTGAATGCTTCGTTGAGGCCCAGAATGGGATCGCGTGGTGCCAGCTCGACAGCGGAAAACAGGCTCATTATTACCTTGGCTCTGAATTGGAGGGTGAGTAGGGTTTGCACGCTCCAGCCGAATGCACTAGAGCGGTGCACAAACGGGGAGTCAGTATAGTGATACCGACCGGTCACGGCGACAGTCTGCCGCAGCTTTTCCTGCTGTTTGTGGGAATATTTTTCGACCGTTAGTCGAATCCTTCAGTCAACAGTAGGAAATGCACTGCGCGCTGGGTTGAAACTGGCGTAGGGCGCCTTCAATTGGGTATAAGTACTGTCTAAAAATACAGGTACCTGTATTCGCACTTAACCAGGGGTTCGTCATGTCCGAGTTTCAGCTCGTCACCCGTTTCCAGCCGGCCGGCGACCAGCCGGAAGCCATCCGCCTGATGGTCGAGGGCATCGAAGCCGGGCTGGCGCACCAGACCCTGCTGGGTGTGACCGGTTCGGGCAAGACCTTCAGCATCGCCAACGTGATCGCTCAGGTGCAGCGCCCGACCCTGGTGCTGGCGCCGAACAAGACCCTGGCAGCGCAGCTCTACGGCGAGTTCAAGGCGTTCTTCCCGAACAACTCGGTCGAGTATTTCGTCTCCTACTACGACTACTACCAGCCGGAAGCCTACGTACCGTCGTCCGACACCTTCATCGAGAAGGACGCCTCGATCAACGATCACATCGAGCAGATGCGACTATCGGCGACCAAGGCGTTGCTGGAGCGGCGCGATGCGATCATCGTCACCACCGTTTCCTGTATCTACGGTCTGGGCAGCCCGGAAACCTACCTGAAGATGGTCCTGCACGTGGACCGTGGCGACAAACTCGACCAGCGTGCCCTGTTGCGCCGTCTGGCCGACCTGCAATACACCCGCAACGAGATGGATTTTGCCCGTGCGACCTTCCGGGTTCGCGGCGATGTGATCGATGTGTATCCCGCCGAATCCGACCTGGAGGCGATCCGCATCGAGCTGTTCGACGATGAAGTGGAAAGCCTCTCCGCCTTCGATCCGTTGACCGGCGAGGTGATTCGCAAGCTGGCGCGATTCACCTTCTACCCGAAAAGCCACTACGTCACTCCGCGGGAAACCCTGCTCGGTGCGGTGGAGGGGATCAAGGAAGAACTCAAGGACCGCCTGGAATACCTGCACAAGTCCAACAAGCTGGTGGAAGCCCAGCGCCTGGAACAGCGGACCCGTTTCGACCTGGAGATGATCCTCGAGTTGGGCTACTGCAACGGCATCGAAAACTACTCGCGCTACCTTTCCGGGCGTCCGGCCGGGGCGCCGCCGCCAACCCTCTACGACTATCTGCCGCCCGATGCGCTGCTGGTGATCGACGAATCCCATGTCAGCGTTCCGCAGGTCGGGGCGATGTACAAAGGCGACCGCTCGCGCAAGGAAACCTTGGTGGAGTACGGCTTCCGCCTGCCGTCGGCGCTGGACAACCGGCCCATGCGTTTCGACGAGTGGGAGAGCGTCAGTCCACAGACCATCTTTGTTTCCGCTACGCCCGGTGTTTACGAGGCCGAGCATGCCGGCCGGGTGGTGGAGCAGGTGGTGCGGCCGACCGGCCTGGTCGACCCGCAGGTGGAAATTCGCCCGGCGCTGACCCAGGTCGACGATCTGCTGTCGGAGATCCGCAAGCGCGTGGCCGTGGAAGAGCGTGTGCTGGTCACCACCCTGACCAAGCGCATGGCCGAGGACTTGACCGACTACCTGGCCGACCACGATGTGCGGGTGCGCTACCTGCACTCGGATATCGATACGGTGGAGCGCGTCGAAATCATCCGCGACCTGCGCCTCGGCACCTTCGATGTGCTGGTGGGGATCAACCTGCTGCGTGAGGGCCTGGACATGCCGGAAGTGTCGCTGGTGGCGATCCTTGACGCCGACAAAGAGGGTTTCCTGCGGTCCGAGCGCTCGCTGATCCAGACCATCGGCCGGGCGGCGCGTAACCTCAATGGCCGGGCGATTCTGTACGCCGACCGGATGACCGGCTCGATGCAGCGCGCGATCGATGAAACCGAGCGCCGCCGCGAGAAGCAGGTCGCCTTCAACCTGGCCAACGGCATCGTGCCCAAAGGCGTGGTCAAGGACATCACTGACATCCTCGAAGGCGCCAATGTGCCGGGCTCGCGCAGCAAGAAGCGCAAAGGCATGGCCAAGGCCGCGGAGGAGAGCGCTCGCTACGAAGCCGAGCTGCGTTCGCCGGGCGAGATCGCCAAGCGAATCAAGCAGCTTGAAGAGAAGATGTATCAGTTGGCACGGGACCTGGAGTTCGAGGCGGCGGCGCAAATGCGTGATGAGATCACCCAGTTGCGTGAGCGCTTGCTTACCGTGTGATGGTTCTGTCGCTCATGACGGCCAAGTCGCTGGCCAAGCGGTGCTCCGCTTGCCAGCGATCAGCTCAGTGCGCTTCTCCGGCCTTCAAGCCCTGCGGCAATTTCCGGGTCAATACGACCGCCACCATGCTGATCGCCAGACCGATCCCAACGAAATGGAAGGCATCGTTGTAGGCCATGATCAGCGCCTGCTGATGAACGATTTCGCTCAGCTTGCCCAGTGCAGCAGTCTCGCTGCCCAGCTTCTCCGTCAGCAATGCCAGCCGTTCCGCGACTTGCGGGTTGGTCGGCACCACCGATTCCCGCAAATAGTCGAAATAGGTCTTGGCCCGGGCGTCCAGCAAGGTTGCCAGCAGAGCGATGCCGATGGCGCCGCCCAGGTTGCGCAGGATGTTGAACAGGCTCGACGCCGAGCCGGCGTCCTGCGGCTGGATATACGCCGTGGCAATCAGCGAGATGGTCACCATGATCATCGGTTGGCCAAGGGCGCGGATGATCTGGATATGGTTGAACTGGCTGCCGGCGAAATCCGGATTGAGCACCCCGGAGCTGAAACTGGCCAAGCCAAAGAGCCCAAAGCCCAGGGCGCAGAGGATCTTCGGCGAAATCACCTTCATCAATTGCGGCACCAGCGGAATCAGGAATAACTGCGGGATGCCCATCCACATGATCACTTCGCCGATCTGCAGCGCGTTGTAGTTCTGGATCTGCGCCAGATACAGGGGCAGTAGATAGATCGAGCCATACAGCCCCACGCCCATCCCCAGGCTGGCAATGCTCGACAGGCCGAAGTTGCGGTTCTTGAGGATTCGCAGGTTGATCAGCGGGTTCGGCTTGGACAACTGCAGGATCACGAAGGTGATCAGACTGACCACCGCGATGCTGCCCAGGCCGACGATCAGGCTCGACTCCAGCCAGTCCTTGCGGTGCCCTTCTTCAAGAAACACCTGCAGGCAACCCAGGCCCACGCCGAGAGTGACGATGCCGGCGTAATCGGTGCTTTTCAGCAGCTCCCAGTGGGCTTCCTTCTTTTCCAGGCCATAGAGCAAGCCGGCGATCATGATCAGGCCGGGTGGGATGTTGATGTAGAAGATGTACTCCCAGCCCCAGTTTTCTGTCAGCCAACCTCCCAGGGTCGGCCCGATCGAGGGCGCGAAGGTCGCGGTCATGGCAAACATCGCCATGCCCTTGGCGCGATGGTGCTCGGGCAGCTTGATCAGGGTCAGGGTGAAGGCCAGCGGGATCAATGCCCCGCCGGTAAAGCCCTGCATGGCGCGGAAGATGATCATGCTCTCGAGGTTCCAGGCCATCGAGCACAACAGCGAGGAAGCGAGGAAGCCGAGGGACACCCACACCGCGAGTCGCCGGGCCGAGAGCAACTGCACCAGCCAGGCCGTGAGCGGAATCATGATGATTTCGGCTACAAGGTACGAGGTTGAAATCCACGAGCCTTCTTCCAGCGTCGCTGACAGCGCGCCCTGGATATCCTTGAGCGACGAGTTGGTGATCTGGATGTCCAGCACCGCCATGAAGGCACCGAGCATCACGCTCATCACGGCAATCCAGTCGCGCCGGCTCGGTTCGCCGACGGGACGGATCAGTTGATCACCGGCCATCGCTGCGCAGGTCGACGGTGGCGGTGACCGACATGCCGGGACGGATACGGCCATGCAACGGGTTGTCGGCGGCGAAGGTCAGCTTTACCGGAATACGCTGTACGACTTTGGTGAAGTTACCGGTGGCGTTGTCCGGCGGCAGCAGGCTGAACTGCGCGCCGGAAGCGGCGAACAGGCTGTCCACGCGGCCTTCGATCGGCGTGTCCGGGTAGCTGTCGAACACCAGTTCGGCACGCAGGCCGGGCTGCATCCTGCCGATCTGGGTCTCTTTGAAGTTGGCCTGGACCCAGATGTCTTCGTCGGGAACGATCGATAGCAGGTAGGCGCCGGCCTGCACGTACTGGCCGTCGCGGGCGGAACGCTGGCCGACCATGCCGCTGATGGGCGCGTGGATTTCGCTGCGGGTCAGGTTCAGTTCGGCCTGGGCCAGGTCGGTGCGGGCGGTGGCGATCTGCGCATCGAGGCGCTTGAGTTCGGCTTCCAGTGCGCTGACCTGCTGGCGCTGGCCCTGCAGATCGGCCTGGGCCTTGCTCACCTGGGAGCGGGCGACGTTGCTTTCGGCGGAAAGAGTAGTCACTCGCTCCTCGGAAACGAAGCCCGGCTTGCGCAGGGCCTGGGCGCGGTTCAAGTCCAGTTGCGTGCGGCCCAGGGTGGCCTGGTTGGCGGAGACCTGGGCCTGGCCGGCGGCGATCAGGCTGGATTGCTGGGTCAGCCGGCTGTCGGCTTGCAGGCGTTCGGCCTCGCGGGTGGCGAGGGTGGCGCGGGCGCGCTCGACGGCAAACTGGAAATCGTCGCCTTCCAGGCGAACCAAGAGGTCGCCCTTGTTCACGTGCTGGTTGTCCTGCACCAGGACGCTGTCGATACGGGCACCGAGCTGACTGGAGACCCGGGTGATCTCGCCCTGGACATAGGCGTTGTCAGTGCTTTCGTAGAAGCGGCCTTTGAAATACCACTGGGCGAAGAACGCGAGGGAAATCAGCAGGACCAGAAGAAGAAAAATCAGCAGGCGGCGCTTGAGTTGAGCTGGCATGGGGACGATCGTTCCGAAAATGTAAGCAAATTTAACAAGTTTTGGATCCAGCCGCACAAGTGGCGATCACGCCCATTACTGGAGCCCGGCGCCTGCTCCCTGTTAACATCCCGGCTTTGTTTCATCTCTTGTTCGAGACTCTCATGACCACCGTTCGCACGCGCATCGCGCCTTCGCCGACTGGCGATCCCCACGTCGGCACCGCTTACATCGCCCTGTTCAACTACTGCTTTGCCAAGCAGCACGGCGGCGAGTTCATCCTGCGTATCGAAGATACCGACCAACTGCGTTCGACCCGCGAATCCGAACAACAGATTTTCGACGCGCTGCGCTGGTTGGGCATCGAGTGGAGCGAAGGCCCGGACGTCGGTGGCCCGCATGGCCCGTACCGGCAGAGCGAGCGGGGCGATATCTACAAGCAGTACGCCCAGCAACTGGTCGACCTGGGGCACGCGTTCCCGTGCTTCTGCACCGCTGAAGAGCTGGACCAGATGCGCGCCGAGCAGACGGCCCGCGGCGAGACCCCGCGCTACGACGGTCGCGCGCTGCTGCTGTCTCAGGAAGAAGTCCAGCGCCGCCTGGCGGCCGGCGAGCCACACGTGATCCGCATGAAGGTGCCGAGTGAAGGCGTCTGCGTGGTTCCGGACATGCTTCGTGGTGACGTCGAGATCCCGTGGGATCGCATGGACATGCAAGTGCTGATGAAGACCGACGGCCTGCCGACCTACTTCCTGGCGAACGTGGTCGACGACCATCTGATGGGCATCACCCACGTCCTGCGTGGCGAAGAGTGGCTGCCGTCGGCGCCCAAGCTGATCAAGCTGTACGAGTACTTCGGTTGGGAACAGCCCAAGCTGTGCTACATGCCGCTGCTGCGTAACCCGGACAAGAGCAAGCTGTCCAAGCGCAAGAACCCGACCTCGGTCACCTTCTACGAGCGCATGGGCTTCATGCCGGAAGCCATGCTCAACTACCTGGGCCGCATGGGCTGGTCGATGCCCGACGAGCGCGAGAAGTTCTCCCTGAGCGAAATGGTCGAGCACTTCGACCTGTCACGGGTATCGCTGGGCGGACCGATCTTCGATATCGAGAAGCTGTCCTGGCTCAACGGCCAATGGCTGCGCGACCTGCCGGTGGAAGAGTTCGCCGCGCGGGTGCAGAAGTGGGCGTTCAACAGCGACTACATGATGAAGATCGCGCCGCACGTGCAGGGCAGGGTGGAAACGTTCAGCCAGGTCGCACCGCTGGGCGGTTTCTTCTTCGAAGGCGCGTTGCGTCTCGATGCCAAGCTGTTCGAGCACAAGAAGCTGTCGCCGGACCAGGTGCGCCAGGTTCTGCAACTGATCCTGTGGAAGCTGGAAAGCCTGCGTCAGTGGGAAAAAGACCGGATCACCGGCTGCATCCAGGCGGTGGTCGAAGCCCTGGAGCTGAAACTGCGCGACGCGATGCCGCTGATGTTTGCCGCGATCACCGGCCAGGCCAGTTCGGTTTCGGTGCTCGACGCCATGGAGATCCTCGGCCCTGACCTGACGCGCTATCGCCTGCGCCAGGCCCTGGAGCTGCTGGGCGGCGTTTCGAAGAAAGAAAACAAGGAATGGGAGAAGCTGCTGGGCACTATCGCCTGACCGCTGCCGCATCCTTTTTTCGCGGGGCGAACCTGCTTTCACCGGTGTATCGCCGGGGAAGCGGGTTCGCCCCGCGATGCTTTGCGCCCTGGCGCGCAGTGCCATTCCCCCGAAAACACGGGACTTTTTCCGTTCGAGGAAGGTAAGTGATTGTTATCTAGGAAAAAGTTTTTGAATTTTATTGAAAATATATTTGACAGGTCTTTGATCCGAACTTAATATGCGCCCCGTCCACAGCGATGAACGAAAACGAAACGCGAAGCACCCAGCCAAGCGATTCAGTTCAAAGCGACATTGTGGGGCTATAGCTCAGCTGGGAGAGCGCCTGCATGGCATGCAGGAGGTCAGCGGTTCGATCCCGCTTAGCTCCACCAATTTCCAGCTTGGCAGTCAATTCCAGCGACTGCCGGCATGATCGGTTCGAAGAGCCGGTCGATGGTAGAAGGGTTGCGTCCCCTTCGTCTAGTGGCCTAGGACACCGCCCTTTCACGGCGGTAACAGGGGTTCGAGTCCCCTAGGGGACGCCAGTTTTACACAAGCGATGTTGAAAGAGATCGCTGGGCCGCGAGGCTATAAATCTGGGGCTATAGCTCAGCTGGGAGAGCGCCTGCATGGCATGCAGGAGGTCAGCGGTTCGATCCCGCTTAGCTCCACCAATTCAGCCAGGATTCGTGAAAACGGATCTTTACGAAGGTTTAAAGTCCCCTTCGTCTAGTGGCCTAGGACACCGCCCTTTCACGGCGGTAACAGGGGTTCGAGTCCCCTAGGGGACGCCATTTTACCCGCTTTGCGGGATTTCAAGGCTCATTCGCTTATTGAATGAGCCTTTTGTTTTTTCCCTCGAAAAAGTTTTTGCCCCGTGCGCGACAAGCGGCGGGGCAAAAGGCTTGCTTTTAAATATTATGAGCATAATATTTCAACCATAATATTTTGGAGGCGAACCATGAACGACAAGAAAGCCAAGACCCGCGAACGCATCCTCGATGCCGCGCGTCACGCGCTGATCCAGCAGGGGCCCGCCGATCCCAGCGTCAATCAGGTGATGGGTGCTGCCGGTCTGACCGTTGGTGGTTTCTACGCCCACTTCGACAGCAAGGAAGCCTTGATGCTCGAAGCCTTCAGCCAGTTGCTCTGCGAGCGTCGCGCCTTGTTGTCCCAGGTTGATCCGGCGTTGGATGGCCAAGCCCGGCGGGCGCTGGTGGCCGCGTTCTATCTGTCGCGCAAGCACCGTGATTCCACCGTGGATGCCTGCCCGCTGCCTACGTCCCTGAGTGAGATGACCCGACTGCCCGATGCCTTCCGCGACGTACTCGCCGAACACATCGAGATGATGACTGCGCAACTGGTCGACAGCCCCGATGAGGCTGACAAATTCCTCGCCGACATCGCGTTGATGGTTGGCGGCCTGGCCCTGGCGCGAGCCCTGGGCACCAGCGATCTGTCCGATCGCATCCTGCGTGCCGCCAAAACGGCGGTGATTTGAGCGACCCCTCTGGAGCAAAGCGATGAATACCTTGAGCTGGATTCGCGGCGTGAACGGCACCCTGGGGCGTCTGGTCCCTGGGCATATCGCCAGCAAGATGCACCGCGCCTTCTTGACGCCCTACACCCGCCCACCGCGGGACTGGGAGTTGCCCGTGCTGGAGCGGGCTGAGCGCATCACTCTACGTTTCGGCCTGTCGGCATTGCGCTGGGGCCAAGGACCGACCGTCCTGTTGATGCACGGCTGGGAAGGGCGTCCGACCCAATTCGCCAAGATCATCGAAACCCTGGTGGACGCCGGTTACACCGTCGTCGCGCTGGACGGTCCGGCCCATGGCCGCTCGCCGGGTGACGAGGCGCATGTCGGCCTGTTTGCCCGCGCCGTGCTGGAGGCCGCAGCGGAATTGCCGCCGCTCAAGGCGGTGATCGGTCACTCCATGGGCGCCGCCAGTGTGCTTTTGGCGATGCAACTGGGCCTGCGTGCCGAAGCGGTGGTCAGTATCGCCGGGCCGGCGCGGTTGCTGGGCGTACTGCGCGGTTTCGCCCGGCACCTGAACCTGCCGCCGCGAGCGCGGGCAGCCTTTATTCGCAAGGTGGAACGAGATGTCGGTTTGCCGGTGGCGAAGCTTGATGTCAGTGGTTACCAACTGGACGTGCCGGGCCTGATTGTGCATGCCGAGGACGACCGGCTGGTCCCGGCCAGCGAAGCCCAGGTGATCCACGACGCCTGGTTCGACAGTCGCTTGCTGATGCTGGAGCAAGGCGGTCATCAGCGCGTATTGGCCGATCCACGAGTGGTTTCCGGCGTCCTTGATCTGCTCAAGCGAAGTGACATGCCGCTGCGCCAATCGGCGTAAGCATCCGTTACACTCTGCCCGTTCATCACATACGGGAGCGGGCATGAGCTGGGATCTGGCAACGCCATTCGTCATCGACCTTCGCGTCGGTGCCGAGGATATCGACGGACTGGGGCATGCCAACAATGCCGTCTACGTCACCTGGCTGGAGCGCTGCGCCTGGCGTCATTCGCAGCGCCTCGGTCTGGACCTGGCGGAGTACCGCCGGCTGGACCGGGCCATGGCGGTGGTCCGTCACGAGATCGACTACCTGGCCAGCGCCTACGAAGACGACGAATTGCAGTTGGCGACCTGGATCGTCGACTGGGATCAGCGCCTGAAGATGACCCGACGCTTCCAGCTGGTTCGCCCCAGCGACGGCGTCACGCTGCTTCGCGCGCAAACCACCTTCGTCTGCATCGAGTTGTCCACAGGGCGACCCAAGCGCATGCCACCTGAATTCCTCGAGGGCTACGGCCAGGCGCTGCTGAGCAACCCGACGTGATTCGCCTGGCTGAAGCAGCGGACGGCGTTGCGGTTCGCGGCGTCGTGGACGCGGCCTATCTGCCTTACGTCGCCAGTATCGGCGTGCGCCCCGGTCCGCTGGATGACGATTACGATGACCTGATCCGTCAGCAGCAGGTCTGGCTGCTGGAGCAGGGCGGTGATGTCTGCGCAATCCTCGTGCTGTCTCATGAGGCGGAAGCAATGCTGCTCTCCAACGTAGCGGTCAATCCTGCCTTCCAGGGCCAGGGTCATGGCCGCCGGCTGATCGACTTCGCCGAGGCCCGCGCCCTGGAAGCCGGTTTCTCCCTGATCCGGCTCTACACCAACGCCGCGATGCAGGCGAATGTGGTGCTGTATGAGCGGTTGGGCTATCGCGAGACTCACCGGGGCGCCGAACACGGCTTCAATCGGGTGTTCATGGAGAAGCGGCTGGTTTGAGCCAGCGTGAAAGCGCTGATCGTATTCGCCGGAAAAGGCCAGGGTGTTCGAGGGTGTTTCCATAGCCTTCAAGCGGGCCGTGCACGTCGCTGGCGAGCGAAGAAACGGGTTGCTGCTTCACGGTTTCCACCCTTCGCCGCTCATGGTCGAAGTTGAGAATGTCGTAATTGCTCTTTTTGATGTGCATGTCCCGTTCCTTGTTGTGCGGCGCGTTGAGGGTTGCGGCGAGCAAGCGGCTCAAAGAACGTGAACATTTTTGATATCTCCAGATAGGGAAGGATTGCCCGCTGATTCGGGCACCTGAAACTCTCAAACAAGAAAGCGCTGGCGTCACGCAGGCCCTTTCCTCGAGGCCTGTAAGACGCAGCCCTTTTCGACCAAGCGTCTACCCCAGACCCGCGGCCCTTCCATTTGCCCAATCCCCGTTTACTATGTGCGCAATTTTTCCGAGGTCTTCCCCCATGCAAATTGCCCTGGCCCCGATGGAGGGGCTGGTCGACAACATCCTGCGCGACGTTCTGACCCGGGTCGGCGGTATCGATTGGTGTGTCACCGAGTTCATTCGCGTTTGCGACCGGGTGCTGCCCGCTGCCACGTTCCACAAAATGGCACCGGAGCTGGAGCAAGGGGCGCGGACAGCCGCAGGGGTGCCGATGCGTGTGCAATTGCTCGGCTCAGATCCGGTTTGCCTGGCGGACAACGCCGCACTGGCCTGCGAGCTGGGCGCGCCGGTGATTGACCTGAACTTCGGCTGCCCGGCCAAGACGGTGAACAAGTCTCGCGGTGGGGCGGTGTTGCTCAAGGAGCCGGAATTGCTGTTCCGGATCGTTAGCGAGGTGCGCAAGGCGGTGCCGGCGCATATTCCGGTGACCTCAAAGATGCGCCTGGGCTTCGAGAGCCCGGACGGCGCGCTGGACTGCGGCCGGGCCCTGGCCGACGGTGGTTCGGCGCATCTGGTGGTGCATGCGCGGACCAAGGTCGAGGGCTACAAGCCGCCGGCCCATTGGGAATGGGTGGCGAAGGTGCAGGACGTGGTCAAGGTGCCGGTGTTTGCCAACGGTGAGGTCTGGACCCTGGACGACTGGCGGCGCTGCCGCGAGATCAGTGGGGTGAAGGACATCATGCTAGGCCGTGGCCTGGTGTCACGGCCCGACCTGGCCCGGCAGATCGCTGCGGTGCGCGATGGCGTGGATTTCCAGCCGCTGGACTGGCAGTCGCTGTTGCCGCTGATCCAGGTGTTCTGGCTGCGGGTTCGCGAAGAGATGACTCCTCGCCAGGCGCCGGGCCGTCTCAAACAGTGGGTGGCGATGCTGACCCGGACTTATCCCGAAGCGGTCGCACTGTTCAACGAGCTGCGTCGCGAGACCGACTGTGATCGGGTCGGCCTGCTGATTAATGTGCCACCGCCCGTCGCCGCGGCGTAGGAAAATTTTCTCGACAGCGCTTGAAATAATTCTGGTGGTCCCTATCTAGGGAGTACGCGATGCCGAAGTCGGGTCGCGTCAATCCCAACTCGCTGATATTTCAGGAGATGTACCATGACTACCGCTTTTTCTCTGGCGCCACTGTTCCGCCATTCCGTTGGTTTCGACCGTTTCAATGACCTGTTCGAATCTGCGGCGCGTAATGAGTCGGGTAGCAGCTACCCACCCTACAACGTCGAAAAACATGGCGATGACCACTATCGAATCGTTGTTGCCGCAGCTGGCTTCCAGGAGCAGGACCTTGACCTGCAAGTGGAGAAAGGCGTGCTGACCGTTACTGGCGGCAAACGCGACAGCAGCAACGAAAGCGTCACCTACCTGCACCAGGGCATTGCCCAACGTGCGTTCAAGCTGTCGTTCCGTCTGGCTGACCATATCGAGGTCAAGTCGGCGGCACTGGCCAACGGGCTGCTCAGCGTCGACCTGCTGCGGGTCGTGCCGGAAGAAGCCAAGGCCAAACGTATCCCGATCAACGGGGACAAGCCTGCTCTGAACTAACTGCATCAAAAAAAACGGGCGCCTTGAAGGCGCCCGTTTTTTTTAGCCTCAAGTTGCAAGTTTCAAGCTGTAAGAAAGAGCGTTGATCACTCACTAATTCTCTTGCAACTGCCGTTTACCTATTCTCTTGTAGCTGCTGTTCAGTAGTCCGCCGGCGTCTCCAGCAGTATCGCGCGAAACGCGCTGAGGGGCAGCGGCCGGCTGTGCAGGTAGCCCTGATACAGGAAGCAGCCCTGGCGCAGCAGAAAGTCCAGTTGCTCGGACAATTCCACCCCTTCAGCGATCACCGTCAGCTCCAGGCTACGGGCCATGGCGACAATGGCGCGGACGATTTCCGCGTCGTTGGAATCCACCGGGGCATCGCGCACAAACGACTGGTCGATCTTCAGCGTGTCCACCGGCAGGCGCTTGAGGTACGTCAGCGAGGAATAGCCGGTACCGAAGTCGTCCATGGCGAAGCTCACTCCCAGTGCTTTCAGCTCACGCATCTTGCTGATGGTGTCTTCCAGATTCTGGATGACGATGCCTTCGGTGATCTCCAGCTTGAGCATGTGGTAGGGCAGGCGATAGTCGTCGAGACTGCGGCAAACCCGCTCGACGAAGTCGTTCTGGCGGAACTGTCGCGGGCTGATGTTCACGCACAGGCTGAAATCCTCGGCTTCGATCAGGTGGTCCTGGAGCATGCGTGAGCAGGCGTCGCAGGCTTCATCGAGGATCCAGTTGCCGACTTCGAGGATCATGCCGCTTTCTTCCAGCACCTGGATGAACTGGCTGGGCTGTTGTTGGCCGAGCAGCGGATGGTGCCAGCGCAGCAGCACTTCGGCGCCGACGATGCGGTTGTCGCGGGCATCCACCTGGGGCTGGAAATGCAGCGCCAGCTCGCCGCGGGTCAGCGCCATGCGCAGGTCGCTTTCCATGCGCAGGCGCTCGCTGGCAGCCTTCTGCATGGTGGTGTGGAATAGTTGCGTGGTGTTGCGGCCGGAGTCTTTGGCCCGGTATAGCGCGATGTCGGCACGTTTGAGCAGGTCGGCCGGGGTCGAGCCATGGTCGGGAATCAGCGCCACGCCGATGCTCGGTGTCACCTGCAGGCGCTGGCCGTCCAGCGACATCGGTTCGGCGAGCAACTCGCGCAGGGTGTCGGCCAGTTCGCGCACCTTGTCCGTGACTTCCTCGCGGGTGCCTTCCAGGCCGCTGAGCAGTACCACGAACTCGTCGCCGCCAAGGCGCGCCACGGTGTCTTCCATGCGCACGCTGGCTTCGAGGCGCGCGGTGATGATCTTCAACACCGTGTCGCCCACCGGATGGCCCAGCGAATCGTTGATGTGCTTGAAGTGGTCGAGGTCGAGGAACAGCAGCGCGCCGCGCAGGTTGTGGCGCTTGAGCAGGGCGATCTGCTGGCTCAGGCGGTCCATCAGCAATGCGCGGTTGGGCAGGTTGGTCAGTGGGTCGTGATAGGCCAGGTGGCGGATCTGGGCCTGGGCGTTCTTCAACTGGCTGACGTCGCGGGCGGTCAGCAGCAGGCAGTCGGTTTCATTGAGGGTGATCGGCTCGACCGAGACTTCCAGGGTCAACAGTTCGCCGCGCTTGCTGCGCCCGAGCATCTCGCGGTGATTGACCCGGCCGCGCTCCTGTACTTCGGCCACCAGCATCGTGTGCTGTTTGTCATCGGCCCAGACGCCTACTTCGTTGGCGCTGCGCCCAAGCACTTCGCTGGCGCTGTAGCCGGTCAGCCGGCAGAAACCGTCGTTGACTTCGACATAGCGCCCGGTGTCGCGCTCACTGATGGTGATGGCGTCGGGGCTGGAATGAAAGGCCTTGGCGAATTTCTCTTCGCTGGCCTTGAGCGCCGCTTCAGCGCGCTGTTGCTGGGTGATGTCGCGCAGGGTGGTGACGCTGCAGGTCTGCTCCTCTACCTTGATCAGGCGGCTGGAGATCACGCAGGTCAGCGGATGCCCGTCCTTGTGGTTGACCACCACGGCGACATTGTTCAGCGCCTGGTCGCGGATCACCTGTTCGATTCGTTTGGCACGTTCGGCCGACTCGGCCCACAGGCCGATTTCTGCGGCATTGCGCCCCAGCACCTGTTCGGCGGTCCAGCCGAAGGTCTGGGTGAAGGCCGGGTTGACCTCGATGAACTGGCCGTTGTCCTGGCGGGTGACGCAAATCGGGTCGGGGCTGACCTGGAACAGGCCGGCGAATTTCTCTTCCGAACTGATCAGGCGCTGCTCGCGCTCGACCTGTTCGGTGATGTCCAGCAAGGTGCCGGCCATGCGCAACGGGTTACCTTGCTCGTCGCGGTAAAGGCGGGCGCGGCTTTCGAGGAAGCGCGAGCTGCCGTTTTCCAGTTGGATACGGTAGGTGATCTGATAGTTGCCCGCCGGTCCTTCGCGCAGGCTGCGGTAGGCCTGGCGCATGCTGCTACGCTCGGCCTCTGGTACACCATCGAAAAACGCTTCGAAAGACTCATGGAACGGCACGGGATCCAGCCCGTGCAATTGTGCGGCGCGGGCCGAGCCATAGAGCATGCCGCTGGGGATATGCCAGTCCCAGGTGCCCAGTTGCGCCGAGTCGAGGGCCAGGTCCAGGCGTTCCTGGCTGTCCTTGAGGGCTTGTTCGGCGCGTTTGCGCTCGCTGGTATCGATAAAGGTGCTGAGCAGGTAGGCCACGCCCTCCAGCTCGATGGTCTGGGTACAGAGGATGCCGTCATGAATCTGCCCGCTGCTGGCGCAGAACTGCACCTCGAGAATCACCGGGCCATTATTGTCGCGGGTTGCCTCCAGCACCTGGTAGCGCTGCGGGGCATGGGCCCACAGGCCCAGCTCGATGGTGGTCTTGCCGATGACCTCTTGCGCCGGCCAGCCCAGGGTTTTCTCGAAATGCTGGTTGACCTCATGAATCAGCCCGTCGGACCGACGGCTCAGCAGCACCACATTGGGGCTGAGCTGGAACAGCGTGGCAAAGCGCTTTTCCGAATTGATCAGCGCCGCCTCGCGCTCGCGTTGGCGGGTGATTTCGCGGATGACGCCGATCATCTGCGGTCGACCGTTCTTGTCCTTGCTCAGGCTGCCGTTGATTTCCAGCCAGTGCAGGCTGCCGTCGGGCCAGCGAATGCGGTGGCGCATCGCCTGCTCCAGCGGCTCCCCGGCCAGTACCGAGTGGAAGGCCTGCAGTGTGTGGGCGCGGTCTTCGCTGGGCAGCAGGTCGAGATAGTCCAGGTCCTTGGGCAGCGGCACGTCCGGATCGTAGCCGAACAGGGCCTGGGTGCCCCGGGACCAACTGATCTTGCCGGTCTCGACATCCCAGAACCAGGCACCGAGGCGAGCGCCATTAAGGGCAGCCAGCAATTGCGGTGCATTTTCCCAGGTCTGCTCGGACTCCTGGGGATCCGCCGCGTGGATGCGCGGCAGGTGCGGAAAGCGGTGTGATTTGGACATCGATACCAGACCTTTGGCGGATACGCTTCCTTGGTACAGGCCTTCCAGGGCTACCGGCGGCCTCAGGGTTGTCTCGCTTGGCTGTCGAGCAGTGCCATAAAGGCTCTGGCTGCGTTCGATAACGTTCGTTCCGTGTGCAGAATGTAGCCTAGCTGGCGAGACAGCTGAATGCCCGGAAGAGTGACGGGAACTACCTGCTCATCGAGCATTGTTCGCGGCAGCACGCTCCAGGCGAGGCCGATGGAAACCATCATCTTTATGGTTTCCAGATAGTTGGTGCTCATGGCGATGTTCGGCACCAGCCCTTGTGCTTCGAACAAACGCTGGACGATATGGTGGGTAAAGGTGTTTCCGCCGGGAAAAACCGCCGGGTGGTGGGCAATATCGGCGAGGCTGACCACGTCTTTGCAGGCCAGCGGATGCTCCGGCGCCACCACGAAATCCAGCGGGTCATCCCACACCGACACGGCGCGGACCAGGCTGTGAGGTTCTGGCGCCAGGGTAATGACGGCGATTTCAGCGCGACCATGGAGGATTTCTTCGTAGGCTACTTCCGAATCGAGGAACTGGATGTCCAGGGCGACGGCCGGGTATTGCCGGGTGAACGTCCGCAACAAGGGCGGCAAACGGTGCAGGCCGATGTGATGGCTGGTGGCCAGAGTCAGTCGGCCGCTGACTTCGCCGGTGAGGTTGGTCAGGGCGCGACGGGTGTCGTCCAGCACGTTGAGAATCTGATAGGCGCGCGGCAGCAACGCGCGCCCTGCCTCGGTCAAGCTGACCTCGCGGCCGAGGCGATCGAACAGCCGTACGTCGAGTTGTTGTTCGAGGCCGGCGATGCGTTTGCTGATGGCGGGCTGGGTCAGATGCAGCCGTTCTCCGGCCCCGGAGAAGCTGCCAGTCTCGGCGATGGCGATAAAAGCATTGAGGTTTGCCAGATCCACGTTTTCAGATTCCCTTTGGTTATCCAAAGCATAAAAATTATGAATTTGAGTTATTCAATCTAACGCCATAGCATCAGCCGTACAAGCCAAGTGGTTATTGGCATAGAAAGACGCTGATGAGGAAAGCCTGATGGCCGGCAAAACGCTCTACGACAAGCTCTGGGATTCGCATTTGGTCAAACAGCGCGACGATGGTTCGGCGCTGATCTACATCGACCGTCACATCATCCATGAAGTGACCTCGCCGCAAGCCTTCGAAGGCCTGCGTCTGGCAGATCGCAAACCTTGGCGTATCGATGCCAACATCGCCACTCCGGACCACAACGTACCGACCACGCCTGAGCGCAAGGGCGGGATCGAGGCCATCGCCGACCAGGTGTCTCGCCTGCAGGTGCAGACCCTGGATGAAAACTGTGACGAGTATGGCATTACCGAATTCAAGATGAATGATGTGCGTCAGGGCATCGTCCACGTCATCAGCCCGGAGCAGGGCGCCACCTTGCCGGGCATGACCGTGGTCTGCGGTGACTCGCACACCTCTACCCACGGCGCTTTCGGCGCGCTGGCCCATGGTATCGGTACCTCCGAAGTGGAGCACGTGCTGGCCACCCAGTGCCTGGTCGCCAAGAAAATGAAGAACATGCTGGTGCGCGTCGAAGGCCAGTTGCAGTTCGGCGTGACCGCCAAGGACATCGTTCTCGCCGTGATCGGCAAGATCGGCACCGCCGGCGGCAACGGCCATGCCATGGAATTCGCCGGCAGCGCCATCCGCGACCTGTCCGTCGAAGGCCGCATGACCATCTGTAACATGTCCATCGAAGCCGGCGCCCGCGTTGGCCTGGTGGCCACCGACGCCAAGACCGTCGACTACGTCAAGGGCCGCCCTTACGCGCCGAAAGGCGAGCAGTGGGATCTGGCGGTGGAAACCTGGAAAGACCTGGTCTCCGACGCCGACGCCGTGTTCGACACCGTGGTTGAACTGGACGCCGCCGAAATCAAGCCGCAGGTCAGCTGGGGCACCTCGCCGGAAATGGTACTGGCCGTCGATCAGCGCGTGCCGGATCCGGCCGCCGAGAGCGATCTGGTCAAGCGTGGCTCCATCGAGCGCGCCTTGAAGTACATGGGCCTGAACGCCAACCAGGCGATCACCGACATCCAGCTCGACCGCGTCTTTATCGGTTCCTGCACCAACTCGCGCATCGAAGACCTGCGCGCCGCCGCGGAAATCGCCAAGGGCCGCAAGGTCGCCGCGACCATCAAGCAGGCCATCGTGGTGCCGGGCTCTGGCCTGGTGAAAGCGCAGGCCGAGCGGGAAGGCCTGGACAAGATCTTCCTCGAAGCCGGCTTCGAATGGCGTGAACCGGGCTGCTCGATGTGCCTGGCGATGAACCCGGACCGCCTGGAGAGCGGCGAGCATTGCGCGTCCACCTCCAACCGGAACTTCGAAGGCCGTCAGGGCGCCGGTGGTCGTACCCACCTGGTGAGCCCGGCCATGGCCGCCGCCGCCGCCGTTACCGGCCGTTTCATCGATGTACGCGAGTTGATCCAAGGGAGCGCAGCATGAAAGCCTTTACCCAACACACCGGCCTTGTCGCTCCGCTCGACCGTGCCAACGTCGACACCGACCAGATCATTCCCAAGCAATTCCTGAAGTCGATCAAGCGCACCGGTTTCGGCCCGAACCTGTTCGACGAGTGGCGTTACCTGGATGTCGGCCAGCCGTACCAGGACAACAGCAAGCGTCCGGTCAACCGCGACTTCGTTCTCAACCACGACCGTTATCAAGGCGCCAGCGTGTTGCTGGCCCGCGAGAACTTCGGTTGCGGTTCGAGCCGCGAGCACGCCCCGTGGGCGCTGGAAGAGTACGGTTTCCGCAGCATCATCGCGCCGAGCTACGCCGACATCTTCTTCAACAACAGCTTCAAGAACGGCCTGTTGCCGATCATCCTCAGCGACGAAGAAGTCGATGAGCTGTTCAAGCAAGTGGAAGCTGATCCGGGTTATCAACTGAGCATCGACCTGCAGGCACAGACCGTCACCCGTCCGGATGGCAAAGTGCTCAGCTTCGAGATCGATGCGTTCCGCAAGCACTGCCTGCTCAACGGTCTGGACGATATTGGCCTGACCCTGCAGGACGGCGATGCCATTGCGGCCTTTGAAACCAGGCATCGTGCCAGCCAGCCGTGGTTGTTCCGCGACGCCCAGTAATGTATTAGCCCTATCGCCGGCACGCCGGCTCCCACAGGTTCTTGTGCGTACCGCAGACTGTGTGGGAGCGGGCTTGCCAGCGATGGCGGCCTTCGGAGACAGAAGATGACCAGCAGCAGCCACAAGGACGTTGTCCAGCGCCAGTTCGGCGAACAGGCCAGCGCCTACCTGAGCAGTGCCGTACATGCTCAGGGCACCGAGTTTGCCTTGCTCCAGGCCGCGCTGGCCGGGCATGAAAACGCCCGTGTTCTCGACCTCGGCTGCGGCGCCGGCCATGTGAGTTTCCATGTGGCTCCGCTGGTCGCCGAAGTGGTGGCCTACGACCTGTCGCAGCAGATGCTCGATGTGGTCGCCGCCAGTGCCGCCGAGCGCGGCTTCGGCAATATCGCCACAGAACGCGGTGCCGCCGAGCGCCTGCCGTTCGCCGATGCTTCGTTCGATTTCGTCTTCAGCCGTTACTCGGCGCATCACTGGAGCGACCTGGGCCTGGCCCTGCGTGAAGTTCGCCGGGTGCTCAAGCCGGGCGGCGTGGCGGCC
Source organism: Pseudomonas huaxiensis (assembly GCF_003231275.1). GTDB lineage: Bacteria > Pseudomonadota > Gammaproteobacteria > Pseudomonadales > Pseudomonadaceae > Aquipseudomonas > Aquipseudomonas huaxiensis. Next base: position 29,104 of record NZ_QKVL01000031.1, on the reverse strand, counting down.
TTCATCGATGTGATGTCGCCGGGCAGCCCGCTGCTGGACACTTACCTGCAAAGCGTTGAAGTGCTGCGCGATACCAGCCATGTGCGCGATTATTCCGCCGCCGAGTGGCTGCGCCAGGTCAGCGAGGCCGGGCTGTTCGTCCGCAGTCACACCCGCCAGGGCCTGCGTCTGGAGTGGGCCTCCTGGGTCGAGCGGATGCGCACCCCCGAGCCGATGCGCGCCGCCATCCTCCAATTGCAGCAGGCCATGGGTGAAGAAGTGCGGCAGTATTACCAGATCGAGGCCGACGGCTCTTTCAGCACCGATGTTCTGGTGTTGTGGGCCGAGCGCTGAAATCACACTGAATTTTCCGGCGCGCCACGTGGGCGCACCGCTTGAATTGAATAGAGGAAAGCATGAGCAAGCAGATTCTGATTCTCCCGGGTGATGGCATTGGTCCGGAAATCATGGCCGAGGCCGTCAAGGTGCTGGAACTGGCCAACGACAAGTTCCAGCTCGGCTTCAGCCTCGAGCACGACGTGATCGGCGGCGCTGCCATCGACAAGCACGGCGTGCCGCTGGCCGACGAAACCCTGGAGCGTGCGCGCAAGGCCGATGCCGTGCTGCTGGGCGCCGTGGGTGGCCCGAAATGGGACAAGATCGAGCGTGACATCCGTCCTGAGCGCGGCCTGCTGAAGATCCGTTCGCAACTGGGCCTGTTCGCCAACCTGCGTCCGGCGATCCTCTACCCGCAATTGGCCGATGCCTCCTCGCTGAAGCGTGAAATCGTTTCCGGCCTGGACATCCTGATCGTTCGCGAACTGACCGGCGGCATCTACTTCGGTGCACCGCGCGGCACCCGCGAGCTGGAAGGCGGCGAGCGCCAGTCCTACGACACCCTGCCGTACAGCGAGAGTGAAATCCGCCGTATCGCCCGTGTCGGCTTCGACATGGCCCGCGTGCGCGGCAAGAAACTCTGCTCGGTGGACAAGGCCAACGTGCTGGCGTCCAGCCAACTGTGGCGTGAAGTGGTCGAGGAAGTGGCCAAGGATTACCCGGACGTCGAACTGAGCCACATGTACGTCGACAACGCCGCGATGCAACTGGTGCGCGCGCCGAAGCAATTCGACGTGATGGTTACCGACAACATGTTTGGCGACATCCTGTCGGATGAAGCATCCATGCTCACCGGCTCCATCGGCATGCTGCCGTCGGCGTCGCTGGATGCCGAGAACAAGGGCATGTACGAGCCTTGCCACGGTTCGGCCCCGGACATCGCCGGCCAAGGCATTGCCAACCCGCTGGCGACCATCCTTTCGGTGTCGATGATGCTGCGTTACAGCTTCAACCAGCAGGCTGCCGCCGAGGCGATCGAGAAGGCTGTCAGCCTCGTGCTGGATCAAGGGCTGCGTACCGGCGACATCTGGTCGGACGGTTGCAGCAAGGTGGGGACGCAGGAAATGGGCGACGCAGTAGTCGCAGCGCTGCGGAATCTGTAATCTCTCTGGCCCGCTGTCGAAATCACAACCAAGACAGCGGCCCACTTTTAGCGAAGGTGTAGTTGCGATGAAACGTGTAGGTCTGATCGGTTGGCGTGGAATGGTCGGTTCCGTGCTCATGCAGCGGATGCTTGAAGAGCAGGATTTCGATCTTATCGAGCCGGTGTTCTTCACCACTTCCAACGTCGGTGGCCAAGGCCCGGCAGTGGGCAAGGACATTGCTCCGCTGAAGGATGCCTACAGCATCGACGAGCTCAAGACCCTGGATGTGATCCTGACCTGTCAGGGTGGCGACTACACCAACGAGGTTTTCCCGAAGCTGCGTGAAGCCGGCTGGCAGGGTTACTGGATCGACGCCGCTTCGTCCCTGCGCATGCAGGATGACGCGGTCATCGTGCTGGATCCGGTCAACCGCAAGGTCATCGACCAGCAACTGGACGCCGGCACCAAGAACTACATCGGTGGCAACTGCACCGTCAGCCTGATGCTGATGGGTCTGGGCGGCTTGTTCGAAGCCGGCCTGGTCGAGTGGATGAGCGCCATGACGTATCAGGCGGCTTCCGGCGCCGGCGCGCAGAACATGCGTGAGCTGATCCGCCAGATGGGCGCTACCAACGCGGCCGTTGCCGATGAACTGGCCAACCCGGCCAGCGCTATCCTCGACATCGACCGCAAGGTCGCCGAAGCCATGCGCAGCGACAGCTACCCGACCGAGAACTTCGGTGTACCGCTGGCCGGCAGCCTGATTCCCTGGATCGACAAGGAACTGCCGAACGGTCAGAGCCGTGAAGAGTGGAAGGCCCAGGCCGAGACCAACAAGATCCTCGGTCGCTTCAAGAGCCCGATCCCGGTCGATGGCATCTGCGTGCGCATCGGCGCCATGCGTTGCCACAGCCAGGCGCTGACCATCAAGCTGAACAAGGATGTGCCGCTCGCCGACATCGAAGGCATGATCAGCCAGCACAACCCTTGGGTGAAACTGGTGCCGAACCAGCGCGAGATCAGCATGCAAGAGCTGACTCCGACCAACGTTACCGGCACCCTGAACATCCCGGTCGGTCGTCTGCGCAAGCTGAACATGGGTTCGCAGTACCTGGGCGCCTTCACCGTAGGCGACCAACTGCTGTGGGGCGCGGCCGAGCCGCTGCGCCGCATGCTGCGGATCCTGCTGGAGCGTTGATCGCTTCGCGGTAAAGTCGAAACCCGCGCTGGAGACAGCGCGGGTTTTTTGTTTTTTGTGGGATCGAATCCAAGTAAAGTGCCGCTCCCGCATAATCCGGGACTGCTTTTGCAGCCTTTCGCGAGCAAGCTCGCTCCTACAGAAGTTCCGCGAACTCGTAGGAGCGAGCTTCCTCGCGATAGGTAGCACGGCAACCCAACCGGCCAGAGAGACCCCAAATGACCCAGCCCATCGATATCGCCGTCATCGGCGCCACCGGCACCGTCGGTGAAACCCTTGTGCAGATCCTCGAAGAACGCGACTTCCCGGTGGGCACCCTGTACCTGTTGGCGAGCAACGAATCGGCCGGCAGTTCCGTGGCTTTTCGCGGCAAGAACCTGCGTACCCGCGATGTCGATGACTTCGATTTCAGCAAGGTCCGCCTGGCCTTCTTCGCTGCCGGCCCGGCCGTCACTCTGAGCTTCGCGCCGCGTGCGCAAGCTGCCGGTTGCGCGGTGATCGACCTCACCGGCGCGCTGCCTGCCGATCAAGCCCCGGCCATAGTGCCGGAAGCCAACCCGCAGGTGCTGGACAACTTGAAAGCACCGCTGCAATTGCACAGCCCGAGTTCCGCTGCGGTAGCCCTGGCCGTGGTGCTGGCGCCGTTGAAAAACCTGATCAGCCTGGAGCGTGTGCACGTCACCGCCTGCCAGGCCATCTCCGCCCAAGGCCGCGAAGCTGTCAGCGAACTGGCCCGGCAAACCGCCGAGTTGCTCAATGCCCGCCCACTGGAGCCGCGCTTCTTCGATCGGCAAGTAGCCTTCAATCTGCTGCCTCAGGTCGGTGCCAGTGATGAGCAGGGTCATGGCCTGCTGGAGCGTCGTCTGGTGCGCGAGTTGCGCGAATTACTGGACCTGCCTTTACTCAGCATTTCAGTAACCTGCATTCAAGTCCCGGTGTTTTTCGGCGATAGCTACACTGTGACCTTGAACACGCGCGAGGCGGTGGATCTGCCTGCCGTGAATAGGGCGCTGGAAGCGGCTGAAAGTATCGAACTGGTGGAGGCGGGGGATTATCCGACGCCGGTGGGTGATGCAGTAGGCCAGGATGTGGTGTATGTGGGCCGCGTTCGCAGCGGTATCGACGAGGCACAACAACTCAATCTCTGGCTGACGACCGATAACGTGCGCAAAGGCGCGGGTTTGAACGCCGTACAGGTGGCTGAATTGTTGATAAAAGACCTTGTGTAAAAGATACTTGGCGACACTTTGCACACTGAGCGTTAAATGCCGGAAATAACTTTGCTCCGGCATTTACCAACAGTTCGAACATGGCAGTGGTCATGTCGGTACCAAGCCTCAAGGCGGTTCTTCACTTCTTCTCGGTGCCCGGGGAAGTTTCAAACAAAGGATGAGGTCATGCTTCGAATTCGCAAACTGGTGTTAGCAATAGCCGCAGCGTCGGCGCTGTCTTCCGGTATGGCGCATGCCCTCGGGTTGGGCGAATTGACCCTCAAGTCGGCGCAGAACCAGCCGTTGGACGCCGAGATCGAACTGCTCGATGTACGTGACCTCACTGCCGCCGAAGTCAAGCCGAGCCTGGCGCCGGCAGAAGAATTCAGCAAGGCGGGCGTTGCACGCCAGACCTTCCTCAATGACCTGACCTTCACCCCGGTGATCAATCCGGCGGGCAAGAGTGTCCTGAAAGTGACCTCCAGCCAGCCACTGCCAGAGCCGATGGTCAAATTCCTGGTCCAGGTGCTGTGGCCCCAAGGCCGTCTGCTGCGCGACTACAGCGTACTGATCGACCCATCCAAGTTTTCCCCCGAAGCCGCCAAGGCCGCCGGCGTAACCCCGGCGGTCAGCGCGCCGGGCAACTACACCACCATGCGCCGCGACACCTTGTGGGAAATCGCCTCGCGCGCGCGTCAGGGTGGCTCGGTGCACCAGACCATGCTGGCGATCCAGGCGCTCAACCCGGATGCCTTCATCAACGGCAACATCAACCAGCTCAAGACCGGCCAGGTCCTGCGTATGCCGGACCAGCAACAGATCCAGAACATTCCGCAGGGCCAGGCGGTAAAAGAAGTCAACGAGCAGTACGCCGCCTGGCGTCAGGGTCGTCGTCTTGGGCCGCAGGCGCGGCAACTGGATGCCACCCGGCGCAATACGGCGCAGCCCGCGCCGGCACGTGTTGCCGAGCAGGACAACCTCAAGCTGGTCGCTCCCGCAGGCAAGGGTGCTGCCGGTGACAAGGCATTGAGCGACAAACTGGCGACGACCCAGGAAAACCTCGACGCCAGCCGCCGCGAAGGCGACGAGCTGAAAAGCCGCATGACCGATCTGCAGAGCCAACTGGACAAACTGCAGCGGCTGATCGAACTGAAAAACGACCAACTGGCCCGCCTCGAAGCCCAGAGTGGCATTCCCGTGCCAGCTCCGGCTCCGGCTCCGGCAGAAGCTCCGGTCGCGACTGCGCCGGTTATCGACGCCCAGTTGCAACCGGCCCCGGCTGAACCGGTGGTAGCACCGGCGCCTGCTGCGGTCGATACCGCGCCTGTCGATGCGGCCGCTACCGAAGTCGCCCCGGAAAACAACGATAGTGGCCTGGACAGCATTCTCGGCAACCCGCTGCTGCTGGCGCTGATTGCCGGTTCTGCACTCCTGGCTTTGCTGCTGCTCCTGTTGCTGATGGCGCGCAAGCGCAAGGCCCAACAGGAAGCGGAAAAACACCTGCGCATGGCGCGCGCGCTGGCCGAGGAAACCGAACTCGGTCCGGACCTGGAACTGCCATCGAGCAGCTTCGAAGGCCTGGACATGGCTCCGCCGACCGTCAAGCTGGCCCCTGCCGTGGTCGCAGCCTCCGCCGCCGCGGCGACTGCCGCCGAGCAAGTCAGTGAGCCGCGTGTGGCGCCGGTCGCCGAACCCGCGGTCGACCCACTGCTGGCGGAAGTCGATGAGAGCATCGCCAACGGCCGCCTGAACCACGCCGCCAACCTGCTGGAGCCTGCAGTTGAGAAGGCGCCGCAGCGTAGCGATCTGCGCCTGAAGCTGATGGATGTCTATGCCCGTCAGGGTGACCGCGACGCCTTTGTCGGTCAGGAGCGGCAGCTGCAGGCCAACCCGCAGAACCTCGCCGCCGTCGACGGTCTCAAGAGCCAATATCCGGCGATGGTCACACTGGTGGCTGCCGGTGCGGTAGCGGCAACGGCACTGGACGAAGAGTTCGTTCAGGGGCTGTTGTCCGAAGAGCCAAAACCGGAAGCCGACCTGCCCGGCGATGACGAACTGGACAGCGCCTTTGACCTGAGCCTGGACGATCTGGACGGGCTGGAACTGGAAACGCCAGCGGATATCGCCGCGGTCAAGGCCAGCGAAGCCGCTGCACCGGAGCCGTCCCTCGACGATCTGGACTTCGATACCCTGCTGCAAGACAACCCCGAAGCTCAGCCGGCATCGGCACCAGCACCACAAGCCGAACCTGAGCCTGTTGCTGATCTGGATGACCTGGATTTCGACACGCTGCTGCAAGAGCAGACTGCGGCACAGGCAGCTCCAGAGCCGGAGCCAGAGCCTGAAGTCGCTCCGGCGCTGGATGACCTGGATTTCGACAGCCTGCTGCAGGAACACACCGCCGCCCAGGCGCAGCCCGAAGCGCAAGTCGAGCCCGAGCCTGCTCCAGCGCTGGACGATCTGGATTTCGACAGCCTGCTGCAGGAACACACCGCCGCCCAGGCGCAGCCTGAAGCGCAAGTCGAGCCGGAGCCTGCACCGGCGCTGGACGACCTGGACTTCGACAGCCTGTTGCAGGAACACACCGCTGCCCAGGTGCAGCCAGAGCAGCAACCCGAACCACAAGCCGAGCCGGTAGCCTCCGCGGCACTTGACGACATGGACTTCGACGCCCTGTTCGAAGATGCCGACAAGGCATTGGCGACCCAGCCGGACGCTCTGGCCGACTTCGATCTGGACGTTACCGACGACGCCCCGGCGACTGCGCCTCAAGCCAGGCCACCGCTGGACATCGAGGCGGAACTGGCGGCATTCGATAACGACCTGGGCCTGGAAGCCGACCTGCCGGATCTCGATTTGCCGGAGGACTTCGACCTGTCCCTGCCGGGCGAGTCGGATGCGGCGGCGAAGAACTTTGCTGCGGAACTGGATGACGTCAACGCCGAGCTCGACAAGCTGTCGCAGAGCTTGGAGCAGCCGCCACTCGAGCCGCATTTCACCGCTGAAGATGCAGCGGCGTTGCCGGAGGATGCGGAATTCGACTACCTGTCCGGGGCAGACGAAGTGGCGACCAAGCTTGATCTCGCCCGTGCCTACATCGACATGGGGGACCATGACGGCGCCCGCGACATCCTCCACGAGGTCAACAAGGAGGGTGACCAGGCCCAGCGTCTCGAAGCCAACGAGCTGCTTTCGAAACTGGTCTGACCGTCCGCCTCGAAAGTCCAACGGCAGCCCGGGTGGCTGCCGTTGTCGTTATAATTCCCGCCATTGTGTAAATCGACAGGCTTTATCCCCTTGGAAATCATCGACAACTCGGCCGCCGAAATGGCGGCCGAAGGCTTTTTCAGAATCGCCCTGGGCGTGGAATACAAAGGCTCCCGCTATCGTGGCTGGCAGCGCCAAAGCAATGCTGTGAGTGTTCAGCAGACCCTTGAAGAAGCGCTGTCGAGGGTGGCCGATTCGCCGGTGGCGCTGCATTGCGCCGGGCGCACCGATGCCGGCGTGCACGCCTGCGGTCAGGTGGTGCATTTCGACACCCGCGCGGTGCGCAGTTCCAGGGCCTGGACCATGGGCGCCAATATCAACCTGCCCCATGACGTCAGCGTTTCCTGGGCGAAGGAGATGCCGGCGCATTTCCATGCCCGCTACAAGGCGTGTGCGCGGCGCTATCGCTACGTCATCTATAACGACGATATTCGCCCGGCGCACCTGGGTGATCAGGTCACCTGGAACCATCGGCCGCTGGATGTCGAGCGTATGGCCGAAGCCGCCGCTCAATTGGTCGGCACCCACGATTTCAGTGCCTTCCGCGCCGGCCAATGCCAGGCCAAGTCGCCGATCAAGACCCTTCACCACCTGCGCGTTACCCGCCACGGCAAGATGATCGTGCTGGATCTGCGCGCCAGTGCGTTTCTCCATCACATGGTGCGCAACATCGCTGGCGTACTGATGGCCATCGGTGCCGGCGAGCGTTCGCCGGAGTGGGCGGGGCAGGTGCTGACCAGCCTCGACCGGCGTGCTGGTGGCGTCACAGCGCATCCGTTCGGCCTGTATCTGGTGCAGGTCGAGTACCCGGAAGAGTTCGCTTTGCCTGTGCGTTTCATTGGTCCGCATTTCCTCACGGGTTTCGAGTCACTGGCGGCTGACGACCCGGCGGTCATTTGCTAACATCCGGGGCTTTCGGGATCAGTCGAGGTTCGCTGGCTATGTCTGCCGTTCGCAGCAAGATCTGCGGTATTACTCGCGTGGAAGACGCGCTGGCCGCAGCCGAAGCGGGGGCTGACGCCATTGGCCTGGTGTTCTACGCCAAGAGCCCGCGCGCGGTGAGCGTGCAGCAAGCGCGGGAAATCATCGCCGCCTTGCCGCCGTTCGTAACCACCGTGGGCCTGTTCGTCAACGCCAGCCGCTGCGAACTGAGCGAAATCCTCGAAGCCGTACCGTTGGACCTGCTGCAATTCCACGGCGATGAAACCCCGGCCGATTGCGAGGGCTACAACCGTCCCTGGATCAAGGCGCTGCGGGTCCGCCCCGGTGATGACCTGGAGGCGAGCTGCAAGCTGTACGCCAAGGCCAGCGGCATTCTCCTCGACACCTACGTGGCCGGCGTGCCCGGCGGGACGGGTGAAGCCTTCGACTGGTCGCTGGTGCCGGATCGCCTGAGCAAGCCGATCATCCTCGCCGGTGGGCTATCCCCGGACAACGTCGCTGCGGCCATCGCTCAGGTCCGGCCTTATGCGGTGGACGTCAGTGGCGGGGTAGAGCAGTCCAAGGGCATCAAGGATGCAGCGCGCATCGAAGCGTTCATCAATGCGGTGCGCCGCGGTTGAGGCGCTTGGATGTGACGGCTATCGGTGCCGCATCGTCCATAGCTTTCGCAGCCCATTGCTGCCTGGCCAGGCCCGCGGGCCGGTCGAAATTGTCGGTCGGTGCCGTTGGCATCGCCCATACAGGTTGACGATGAGTCGCACTTCGAAAGGGCTTGCGCTGAATGCGCGCCACCGGATGCGGCTGATCTTCGCGACATACACGAATTGAAGCTCAAGGGCATACGCGCGACCCGGCACCCATTGCCTGCCGGCCGCCGCTACTGGAGAAATAAAGCATGAGCAACTGGTTAGTAGACAAACTGATCCCATCGATCATGCGTTCCGAGGTGAAGAAGAGTTCGGTTCCCGAAGGCCTGTGGCACAAGTGCCCGTCCTGCGAAGCCGTGCTGTATCGTCCGGAACTGGAAAAGACCCTGGACGTCTGCCCCAAGTGCAACCACCACATGCGTATCGGCGCCCGCGCGCGCCTGAACATCTTCCTCGATCCGGAAGGCCGTAACGAGCTGGGCGCTGACCTGGAGCCGGTCGACCGCCTGAAGTTCCGCGACGGCAAGAAGTACAAGGACCGCCTGGTTGCCGCACAGAAGCAGACCGGCGAAAAAGACGCCCTGATTTCCATGAGCGGTACCCTGCTGGGCATGCCGATCGTGGTCAGCGCCTTCGAGTTCTCCTTCATGGGCGGCTCGATGGGTGCCATCGTCGGTGAGCGCTTTGTCCGCGCCGCCAACTACGCGCTGGAAAACCGCTGCCCGATGGTCTGCTTCTCCGCTTCCGGCGGTGCACGCATGCAGGAAGCGCTGATCTCCCTGATGCAGATGGCCAAGACCTCCGCCGCCCTGGCGCGCCTGCGTGAAGAAGGCATCCCGTTCATCTCCGTTCTGACCGACCCGGTCTACGGCGGCGTTTCTGCCAGCCTGGCGATGCTCGGCGACGTTATCGTCGGTGAGCCGAAAGCCCTGATCGGCTTTGCCGGCCCGCGCGTCATCGAGCAGACCGTGCGCGAAAAACTGCCGGAAGGCTTCCAGCGCAGCGAGTTCCTGCTGGAGCACGGCGCCATCGACATGATCGTTCACCGTCAGGAACTGCGTCCGCGCCTGGGTAACCTGCTGGCGCAGATGATGGGCCTGCCGACGCCGAAATTCGTTCCTTCGGCGATGGACGCGGTTGTCGTGCCACCGGCGCCTGCCACCGTATGACCCAACGTACCCTTGGCGACTGGCTCGCCTATCTCGAGCAGTTGCACCCGTCGGCCATCGACATGGGCCTTGAACGTTCCCAGCAGGTTGCAGCACGGCTCGGGCTGGGCAAACCAGCGCCTCGGGTGGTGACCGTTACCGGCACCAATGGCAAGGGTTCCACCTGCGCCTTCATCGCCGCGCTGCTCAAGGCGCAGGGGCTGAAGGTCGGCGTCTACAGCTCGCCGCACCTGCTGCGTTACAACGAGCGGGTACAGATCGATGGCCTCGAAGCCAGCGACGAGCAACTCTGCGAAGCCTTCGCCGCGGTGCAAGCCGCTCGCGGCGAAATCTCCCTGACCTACTTCGAGATGGGCACCCTGGCGGCGTTCTGGCTGTTCAGCCGTTCGGCGCTGGACGCGGTGGTCCTGGAAGTTGGTCTGGGCGGGCGGCTGGATGCGGTCAACCTGATCGACGCCGACCTCGCCGTGGTCACCAGCATCGGCGTCGACCATGCCGACTGGCTGGGCGACACCCGCGAATCGGTGGCCTTCGAGAAAGCCGGCATCTTCCGCCAGGGAAAGCCCGCGCTGTGCGGTGATCTCAATCCGCCGCAGCCGTTGCTGGACAAGGTTCGCGAGCTGGGTTGCCCGTTCTTCCTGCGCGGCCGTGACTTCGATCTGGCCAACACTGACCAGAACTGGCAGTGGCGGGGCGTTGACGCCCGTGGCGAGGTGGTCGAGCTGCGCGATCTGCCGTTGCTCGATTTGCCGATGGAAAACGCCGCGCTCGCCTTGCAGGCCTATCTGCTGCTCGACCTGCCATGGGATGCCGGACAGATCGCCCAGGCGTTGGTCGATGCCCGTATCGTCGGCCGCCTCGACCGTCGCCAGTTTGTCTGGCAGGGCAAGCAGCTGAATATCCTGCTGGATGTCGGGCACAACCCGCATGCCGCGGAATACCTGGCTGAACGCCTGGCCTCGCGGCCGGTGGCGGGCCAGCGCCTGGCGGTGTTCGGCCTGCTGGCCGACAAGGACCTGCCGGGTGTGATCCAGCCGCTGTCCCGTCAGGTCGCGCACTGGGCGGTGACCGCCCTGGATACACCGCGCAGCCGTTCGGCGGCGCAGTTGCAGGCAGCACTGGAGAACCTTGGCGCTTCGGTGCAGTCTTACTCCAGCGTTGCACAGGCTCTGGAAGGGCAGTGTGCGCAGGCGACAGCGGATGATGAAATCCTGCTGTTCGGATCATTTTTCTGTGTTGGCGAGGCCCTGCAGTGGCTGAGCCGGCAGACCCAGGGGGAAGGGGCCAATGGCGGGGCTGGATAAAGTCATCAAGCAACGGATGGTCGGCGCGCTGGTGCTGGTGGCACTGGCGGTGATTTTCCTGCCGATGCTGTTCACCAAGGAAGACGAGTTGCGCCAGGTTCGTGTCGAAGCGCCGGAAGCCCCGGCGGTACCGGCCTTGCCGCAGGTTCAGGTCGAACCGGTGCAGGTTCCGGAGCCGCAGGTGATCCCGGACAGCAGCGTCGCGGCCCAGCCGCAGACGCCGCCTTCCACGCCGATCGCGCCAGCGCCTTCGTCAGCAGTGGCCGTGGCACCCGCGCCGGAACCCCCGGCCAAGCCAGCGGCGCCGGCTCCGGCCAGCAAGCCGGCAGCAACGCCCGCGCCAACCGTCGCTACGGCGCCAACCCCGGCCAAGCCGGCCGCCCAGGCGCCGGCGTCGACCAACAAGGTCGACGGCAATGGTTTGCCGGTCAGCTGGTCGGTGCAACTGGCCAGCCTGTCCAGCCGTGCCGGCGCCGACACCCTGCAGAAAACCCTGCGTAGCCAGGGCTATAACGCTTATATCCGCTCGTCCGACGGGATGAACCGGGTCTTCGTCGGGCCGGTGATCGAGCGTGCCGAAGCCGAGCGCCTGCGTGATGTCATCAGTCGCCAGCAGAAACTCAAGGGTTTCGTGGTGCGCTTCCAGCCAGAACGAAGCTGAACTCCGCCGTCCGGCCCTGTCCGGACGGTAAATCACCGCTTACCCCCGGCCCGCCGCTCTGGTAAAATGCGCCGCCTCAACTGTTTGCAGGCCGCACCGTGGCATTTACCTGGGTCGACTGGGCGATTCTCGCGATCGTCGCCATCTCTTCACTGATCAGTCTCAAGCGCGGCTTCGTCAAGGAAGCCTTGTCACTGCTCACCTGGATCATCGCCGGCGCCGTCGCCTGGATGTTCGGGGGCGCCGCGTCGCAGTACCTCGAAAGCTATATCCAGACGCCTTCCGCCCGTGTGATTGCCGGATGCGCGATTATTTTCGTCGCCACCCTGCTGGTGGGGGCGATGATCAATTTTCTCATCGGCGAACTGATTCGCGTCACCGGCTTGTCCGGGACCGATCGCTTCCTCGGCATGGCCTTTGGCGCCGCGCGGGGAGCCTTGCTGGTGGTGGTAGCGGTCGGGCTGCTGAGCCTGGGACCGGTACAACAGGATTCGTGGTGGCAAGAGTCGCGGCTCTTGCCCCAATTTCTATTGGTGGCTGACTGGTCGAAGAACCTCATTCTGGGGTTGACCAGCCAGTGGCTAGCCAGCGGGATCAGCGCACCGGCTGATCTCCCGTTCAAGGAGCAGCTCCTGGGCCCTAAAACGCCTTGAGTGCTGTTCAGTCCAGTTTCATTAAGTAGGGGTTGCGTCGCATGTGTGGCATCGTCGGTATCGTCGGTAAGTCGAACGTCAATCAGGCGCTGTATGACGCGCTAACGGTCCTCCAGCACCGCGGCCAGGACGCTGCCGGTATTGTTACCAGCCATGATGGCCGGTTATTCCTGCGCAAGGACAACGGTCTTGTCCGTGACGTCTTCCAGCAGCGCCATATGCAGCGCCTGGTCGGTCACATGGGCATTGGCCATGTACGCTATCCAACTGCGGGCAGCTCGACCTCGGCCGAGGCCCAGCCGTTCTATGTCAACTCGCCATACGGGATCACCCTGGCGCACAACGGCAACCTGACCAACGTTGAACAGTTGGCCAAGGAGATCTACGAGTCGGACCTGCGTCACGTCAACACCAACTCCGATTCGGAAGTCCTGCTCAACGTCTTCGCCCATGAACTGGCGGTGCGTGGCAAGCTGCAGCCGACCGAAGAAGACGTGTTCGCCGCCGTCACCGACGTGCACAACCGTTGCGTCGGCGGTTACGCCGTAGTGGCGATGATCACCGGTTACGGCATCGTCGGCTTCCGCGACCCGAACGGTATCCGCCCGATCGTCTTCGGCCAGCGTCACACCGACGAAGGCGTCGAGTACATGATCGCTTCCGAGAGCGTCTCCCTGGACGTGCTCGGCTTCACCCTGATCCGCGACCTGGCACCGGGCGAAGCGGTGTACATCACCGAAGACGGCAAGCTGCACACCCGTCAGTGCGCGACCAATCCGAAACTCTCCCCGTGCATCTTCGAACACGTCTACCTGGCTCGTCCTGACTCGATCATCGACGGTGTGTCGGTGTACAAGGCGCGTCTGCGCATGGGCGAGAAGCTGGCCGAGAAGATCCAGCGCGAGCGTCCGGACCACGACATCGATGTGGTCATCCCGATTCCCGACACCAGCCGTACCGCCGCTCTCGAGCTGGCCAACCACCTGGGCGTCAAGTTCCGCGAAGGCTTCGTCAAGAACCGCTACATCGGCCGTACCTTCATCATGCCGGGCCAGGCCGCGCGGAAAAAATCCGTGCGCCAGAAGCTCAACGCCATCGAACTCGAATTCCGTGGCAAGAACGTGATGCTGGTGGACGACTCCATCGTGCGCGGCACCACCTGCAAGCAGATCATCCAGATGGCCCGCGAAGCCGGCGCGAAGAACGTGTACTTCTGTTCCGCTGCCCCGGCCGTGCGTTTCCCCAACGTCTACGGCATCGACATGCCGAGCGCCCACGAGCTGATCGCTCACAATCGCAGCACTCAGGATGTCGCCGATCTGATCGGCGCCGACTGGCTGGTCTACCAGGACCTGCCTGACCTGATCGAAGCGGTTGGCGGCGGCAAGATCAAGATCGAGCACTTCGACTGCGCGGTATTCGACGGCCAGTACGTCACCGGCGACGTCGACCAGGCCTACCTGGACAAGATCGAGCAGGCCCGCAACGACCTGGCCAAGGTCAAGACCCAGGCGGTCAGCGCGATCATCGACCTCTACAACAACTGATATAGGGAGCAACGGCATGACACAGGAATGGGATGCCGGGCGCCTGGACAGCGACCTCGAAGGGGTCGCTTTCGATACGCTGGCGGTACGCGCCGGCCAGCATCGCACGCCGGAAGGTGAGCACAGCGATCCGCTGTTCTTCACATCCAGCTACGTGTTCCGTACCGCGGCCGATGCCGCGGCGCGGTTCGCCGGCGATGTTCCAGGCAACGTCTATTCGCGTTACACCAACCCGACCGTCCGGGCCTTCGAGGAGCGCATCGCCGCTCTGGAAAGCGCCGAGCAGGCGGTCGCCACCTCCACCGGCATGGCCGCGATCCTGTCCACGGTAATGGCGCTGTGCAGCGCCGGTGACCATGTGCTGGTCTCGCAGAGCGTGTTCGGTTCGACCATCAGCCTGTTCGAGAAGTACTTCAAGCGCTTCGGCGTGCAGGTCGACTACGTGCCGCTGGCGGACCTGTCTGCCTGGGAACAGGCGATCAAGGCGAACACCAAGTTGCTGTTCGTCGAATCGCCGTCCAACCCGCTGGCCGAACTAGTGGATATCGCTGCGTTGGCCGAGGTTGCCCACGCCAAGGGCGCCATGCTGGTGGTGGACAACTGCTTCAGCACCCCGGCGCTGCAACAGCCGTTGAAGCTGGGCGCAGACATCGTCGTGCACTCGGCGACCAAGTTCATCGACGGCCAGGGCCGTTGCATGGGCGGCGTGGTTGCCGGTCGCAGCGAGCAGATGAAAGAAGTGGTGGGCTTCCTGCGCACCGCGGGTCCGTCGCTGAGTCCGTTCAACGCCTGGATCTTCCTCAAGGGCCTCGAAACCCTGAGCCTGCGCATGCGCGCCCACTGTGCCAACGCCCAGGCCCTGGCCGAGTGGCTGGAGCAGCAGGACGGCATCGAGAAGGTTCACTACGCCGGGCTGGAAAGCCATCCGCAGCACGAGCTGGCCAAGCGCCAGATGACCGGCTTCGGTGCGGTAGTGAGCTTCGAGGTCAAGGACGGCAAGGCGGGCGCATGGCGCTTCATCGACGCTACCCGGTTGATCTCGATCACCGCCAACCTCGGTGACAGCAAGACCACCATCACCCACCCGGGCACCACCTCCCACGGCCGTCTGTCGCCGCAGGAACGTGAGGCCGCCGGTATCCGCGACAGCCTGATCCGCGTCGCCGTGGGTCTGGAAGACGTGGCCGACCTCAAGGCTGACCTCGCCCGCGGACTGGCTGCACTGTGATCGACTGGTCGGTTGCCGAGAGCAGCCATAATGGCCGCGTGGCGCTGGTCACCGGTGCCGCTCGCGGCATCGGCCTGGGCATCGCCGCGTGGTTGATCGCCGAAGGCTGGCAGGTTGTCCTGACCGACCTTGACCGCGTGCGCGGGGCCAAGGTCGCCAAGGTGCTGGGCGACAATGCCTGGTTCGTCGGCATGGATGTCGCCGACGAAAACCAGGTCACCGTCGGCGTTGCCGAAGTGCTCGGCCAGTTCGGCCGCCTCGATGCACTGGTGTGCAACGCGGCGATCGCCGATCCGCACAACACCACCCTCGAAAGCCTCAGCCTCCATCACTGGAATCGCGTCCTGGCGGTCAACCTGGGCGGCCCGATGTTGCTGGCCAAGCACTGCGCGCCGTATCTGCGCGCTCATTGCGGGGCCATCGTCAATCTGGTGTCGACCCGCGCGGGCCAGTCCGAACCCGATACCGAGGCCTATGCCGCGAGCAAGGGCGGGCTGCTGGCGCTGACCCATGCGCTGGCCATGAGCCTGGGCCCGGAGATTCGCGTCAACGCCGTCAGCCCTGGCTGGATCGATGCCCGTGACCCTTCCGTGCGTCGTGCCGAGCCCTTGAGCGAGGCCGACCATGCCCAGCATCCAGCGGGCCGGGTAGGGACCGTGGAAGATGTGGCGTCGATGGTCTCGTGGCTGTTGTCGAAGAACGCGGGGTTCATCACCGGTCAGGAGTTCGTCGTCGACGGCGGCATGACCAAGAAAATGATTTATTGCTAGTAGCAAGTTTCGAGTTGCAAGCGGCAAGCGGCAAGAAGTACGCGGTGTGTTTTGCTTTTGCTTCTTCTTGCGGCTAGAAGCTTGAAGCTGAAAATGTCTTTTTTGAAAAAAACTTCAATGGGGGTATTGACTTAGGTTCGGCACCTGCGTAAATTTCGCGGCCTCAGCGAAGCAAACGTAACAAGGCAACACAGGTTACGAATTGGGTGATTAGCTCAGCCGGGAGAGCATCTGCCTTACAAGCAGAGGGTCGGCGGTTCGATCCCGTCATCACCCACCACTTCCTGAGATGTTCCTGGCCCGGGTCGATTCGAAAGAAGCGATCTACCAGAGAGGAACAGGACGCAAGTCCACACTGCGCAGCGGTAGTTCAGTCGGTTAGAATACCGGCCTGTCACGCCGGGGGTCGCGGGTTCGAGTCCCGTCCGCTGCGCCATTTTTCTCCAGATCGGTTTAACCGCCGGTTTGAGGTCCGAAGGTCTCGAAGCCTTCAGGCCAGATCCCAGTTTCAAACGGACGAAAGTCTGTGAGATACGCAGCGGTAGTTCAGTCGGTTAGAATACCGGCCTGTCACGCCGGGGGTCGCGGGTTCGAGTCCCGTCCGCTGCGCCATACTCGCCTCGAGGCCCTTGAACTCCTCGAAGCAACGAAGAAAGCGACCTTAGGGTCGCTTTTTTCGTTTCTGTTGTTTCATTTTTCAGCGCCAATGCCGCCCCCATCGCGGCTAACAGCCGCTCCTACAGGTTCCGCGTCAACCCACGGCGTAGCCCCTGCAATACGCCCCCCAGTTGCGACTAATTATTTCCACCCCCCATCCGTTCTTTTTGGAGACAAGCCCGGCCGTTGTCATGGCCGGGGCGTGCATCCACAGGAAAACGATAAATGGGCATCGATCGCGAAGCACCCGGCCTGACTCTGTTCTGCCTGCCTTATTCCGGCGCCAGCGCCATGTGCTACAGCCCCTGGCGGCAGAAGCTTCCGGCCTGGCTGCGGGTGCGCCCGCTGGAGCTGCCGGGGCGTGGCATGCGCATGGACGAGCCGCTGCAGACCGACATGGTGGCGCTCGCCAATCATCTGGCCGATGAAATCGCCGTCGAGCTGGACCGTCCCTACGCGTTGTTCGGCCATAGCCTCGGCGGCCTGCTGGCCTTCGAGCTGACCCACGTCCTGCGCCAGCGCGGCCTGCCGGCGCCGCTGGCGCTGTTCGCCTCGGCCACGGCAGGTCCGGCCCGGCGCGATGTCAGTGAATACGCCATCGAGAAAAGCGACGCCGAACTGATCGCCCGCCTGCGTGAGTTGGGCGGCACCAGCGAAAGCGTGATCGCCAACGAAGAACTGCTCGAACTGATCCTGCCGATCCTGCGCGCCGATTTCCTGCTCTGCGGCAGCTTCGCCTATGGCCGGCGCGAGCCGCTGGCAGTGCCGATCCATGTGTTTGGCGGCAAGCGCGACACGGTCAAGGTCGAGGAACTGCTCGACTGGCAGGAGGAGACCAGCACCGGTTTCTCCCTCGACATGTTCGAAGGTCATCACTTCTACCTGATCGACGAACAGGCCCACCTCCTGCGCCAGTTGCGCCGCTACGCCGACCAGCATCTGGCGCGCTGGCGCAACCGCAAGGCCCTGCAACCCGCCCGCGCGGCCGGTTGAGCCGCACTGCTGCACACGCGCCGGCCGCCGCAGGCGCGTTTTCTTTTCGATACCCCGACCCCTTTTTTGCCAAGCCGAATCTAGCAGGAACCCATCATGGATGCGTTTGAACTCCCAGCCACCCTGGCTCAGTCCCTTCAACGTCGCGCCGCACAGACGCCGGACAAACTGGCGCTGCGGTTTCTTTCCGACGAAAAGGACCAGGGCCTCGTGCTGACCTACCGTGACCTGGACCTGCGTGCGCGGACCATCGCTGCGGCCCTGCAGTCCCAGGCCACGCTGGGTGACCGGGCGATCCTGCTGTTTCCCAGTGGCCCGGACTACGTCGCGGCGTTCTACGGCTGCCTGTACGCCGGCGTGATCGCGGTGCCGGCCTATCCGCCGGAGTCCAATCGCCGGCATCACCAGGAGCGCCTGCTGTCGATCATCGCCGACGCCGAGCCGAGCCTGGTGCTGACTGCCTCGGCCCTGCGCGAGAGCCTGTTGGAAGTAGCAGAACTGGCCGCCGACGGCGCTCCGACGCTGCTCTGCGTCGATACCCTGGACAGCGCGCCGGCTGATGCCTGGCAAGCACCGGAACTGACCGGCGAGCACATCGCGTTCCTGCAATACACCTCGGGTTCCACCGCGCTGCCCAAGGGCGTGCAGGTCAGCCACGGCAATCTGGTGGCCAACGAAAAACTGATCCGCCATGGCTTTGGCATCGACATCAACCCGGACGACGTAATCGTCAGCTGGCTGCCGCTGTACCACGACATGGGCCTGATCGGCGGCCTGTTGCAACCGATCTTCAGCGGCGTGCCGTGCGTGCTGATGGCCCCGGCGTACTTCCTGAGCCGGCCACTGCGCTGGCTGGAAGCGATCAGCGACTACAAGGGCACCATCAGCGGCGGCCCGGACTTCGCCTACCAGCTCTGCGCCGCACGGGTCAGCGATTCGGCGCTGGCCCGGCTCGACCTGAGTGGCTGGCGTGTGGCCTATTCCGGCTCCGAGCCGATCCGCCTGGACAGCCTTGACGCGTTCGCCGAGAAGTTCGCCGGCTGCGGTTTCAACGCCAGCAGCTTCTTCGCTTCCTATGGCCTGGCCGAGGCGACCCTGTTCGTCGCGGGCGGCAAGCGTGGCCAGGGCATTCCGCACCTGCGTCTGGACGAGCAGGCGCTGGCGCGCAATACCGCCGAGCCGGGGCAGGGCAGCCCGGTGATGAGCTGCGGCACCAGCCAGCCGGAACACGGCGTGCTGATCGCCGATTCACAAAGCCTGGCGGAACTGGGCGAAAACCAGGTCGGCGAAGTCTGGGCCTGCGGCCCGAGCATTGCCCACGGCTACTGGCGCAACCCCGAGGCCACGGCCAAGACCTTCGTCCAGCATGCCGGCCAGACCTGGCTGCGCACCGGTGACCTGGGCTTCATCCGCGACGGCGAGCTGTACATCACCGGTCGCCTGAAAGACATGCTGATCGTCCGCGGCCAGAACATTTATCCACAGGACATCGAACAGACCATCGAGCGTGAAGTGGACGTGGTGCGCAAGAGCCGCATCGCCGCCTTCGCGGTCACCCAGGACGGTGTCGAGGGTATCGGCATCGCCGCCGAAATCGGCCGCGCCGTGCAGAAAAGCGTACCTGCCGACGAGTTGATCAAGCGCCTGCGCCATGCCGTGGCCGACGCCTTCCAGCAAGCCCCGAGCGTGGTGGTGCTGCTCAATCCCGGCGCCTTGCCGAAGACCTCCAGCGGCAAGCTGCAACGCTCCGCCTGCCGCACCCGCCTGGCCGATGGCAGCCTCGACAGCTACGCGGTGTTCCCGCAGCAAGCGGGCGCGACCAAGGCCAGTGACGCGGTGTTGGCCCAGTCCAATCTGCAGGAACTGGTGGCGCGCACCTGGCGCGAGCACCTGCAGGTCGAAGACCTCGCTGCCGACGATCACTTCTTCCTGTTGGGCGGCAACTCCATCGTGGCGACACAAGTGGTCGCCAGCCTGCGTGAAGCGCTGGGCATCGAGTTGAACCTGCGCCTGCTGTTTGAAGCGCCGACCCTCGAAGGTTTCGTTGCCGCCATTGAAGGCGTGCAGTCCGGAGCCCAAACCCAGGACGGCATCGCCCGCCTGGCCGGCGACGAAGGGCTGCCGCAATCCCTGGCACAGAACCGCCTGTGGTTCACCTGGCAACTCGACCCGCAAAGCAGCGCCTACAACATCCCTGCGGGCCTGAACCTGCGTGGCGAATTGGACGAAAACGCCCTGCGCAGCGCCTTCCAGCACTTGGTAGAGCGCCACGAATCGCTGCGCACGCGCTTCTACGAAGACGACGGCGTGGCCTTGCAGCGGATCGACGCCGCCAGCCCGCTGGCAATCTCGCGTATTGACCTCAGCGAACTTGAAGACGATGAGCGCCGCTCCCGCGCCCTGGCGATTCGTGAGGAACAGGCGTGCCTGCCGTTCGATCTGGAAAACGGCCCGCTGCTGCGGGTGCAACTGGTGTGCCTGGACGAGCAGGAGCATCAACTGCTAGTGACCATGCACCACATCATCGCTGACGGCTGGTCGCTGAACGTGTTGATCGACGAGTTCTCGCGCCTCTATGCCGCCGCCGTGCAAGACCAGCCGCTGCTGCTGGAGCCGCTGCCGGTGCGTTACGCCGACTACGGTCAGTGGCAGCGCGAGTGGCTGGCTCGCGGTGAAGCCCAGCGCCAACTGGATTACTGGAAAGCGCAGTTGGGTGACGAGCAGCCGAGCCTGAGTCTCGCCACCGACCATCCGCGTTCCGCCCGCCAGCAACACAGCGCCGCGCGTTACAGCCTGCGTCTGAGCGCCGAGTTGAGCAGCGCGCTGAAAGACGCGGCACAACGCAATCAATCGACGCCGTTCATGCTGTTGCTGGCCGGCTTCCAGAGCTTGCTGCACCGCTACAGCGGCCAGACCGACATCCGCATCGGCGTCCCTGGCGCCAACCGTCCGCGCCTGGAAACCCAGGGCCTGATCGGCTTCTTCATCAACACCCTGGTGCTGCGCGCCGAGCTGGAAGCACGCCTGCCATTCGCGCAACTGCTGGCCCGCACCCGACAGACCGCGCTGGAAGCCCAGGCCAATCAGGACCTGCCCTTCGACCAATTGGTCGAGGCCTTTCCCCAGGCCCGCGAACAGGGTCTGTTCCAGGTCATGTTCAACCACCAGCAGCGCGACCTGAGCGCCTTGCGCCGCCTGCCGGGCCTGCTCGCCGACGAGTTGCCGTGGCACAGCCGCGAAGCCAAGTTCGACCTGCAACTGCACAGTGAAGAGGACCGCAACGGGCGCATCAGCCTGTCGTTCGACTACGCCGACGAACTGTTCGAGCGCGCGACCATCGTCCGCCTCGCCGCGCATTACGTGCGCCTGCTGACCCAAGTCAGCGCCGACGCCGATATCGCCCTCGGTGACCTGCAACTGCTGGACGCCGCCGAAGTGGCCCGTCAGCAAGACTGGAGCGTCGCGCCTTGCACTGCGGCCAGCCGCTGGCTGCCGGAACTGCTCAATGAACAGGCCCTGCGCAGCCCCGAGCGTACCGCGCTGGTGTGGGACGGCGGCAGCCTCGACTTTGCCGGCCTGCACGTTCAGGCCAACCGCCTGGCCAACTACCTGCGCGACAAGGGCGTCGGCCCGGATGTGAAAGTGGCGATCGCCGTGGAGCGTTCGCCGCAACTGCTGGTCGGCCTGCTGGCGATCATCAAGGCCGGTGGCGCCTATGTGCCGCTGGACCCGGATTACCCGAGCGAGCGCCTGGCCTACATGCTGGCCGACAGCGGCGTGTCGCTGCTGCTGACCCAGAGCCATCTGCTCGGCGACATGCCGAGCGCTGAAGGCGTCAGCGCCATCGCCCTCGACACCCTCAAACTGGACAACTGGCCGAGCCACGCACCGGGCCTGCACCTGCATGGCGACAACCTCGCCTACGTGATCTACACCTCCGGTTCCACTGGCCAGCCGAAAGGGGTTGGCAACACTCACGCGGCCCTGGCCGAGCGCCTGCAATGGATGCAGGCCACCTACCAGTTGAACGATGCCGACGTGCTGATGCAGAAGGCGCCGATCAGCTTCGACGTGTCGGTGTGGGAGTGCTTCTGGCCGCTGATCACCGGCTGCACGCTGGTCATCGCCGGCCCCGGCGAACACCGCGATCCGCACCGCATCGCCCAACTGGTCCGGCAGCATGGCGTGACCACGCTGCACTTCGTGCCGCCGCTGCTGCAACTGTTTATCGACGAGCCGCTGACCGCCGGCTGCGACAGCCTGCGCCGGGTGTTCTCCGGTGGTGAGGCGCTGCCCGCCGAGCTGCGCAACCGCGTCCTGGCGCAACTGCCCAACGCGCAATTGCACAACCGTTACGGCCCGACCGAAACCGCGATCAACGTCACTCACTGGCACTGCCAGACCAGCGATGGCGCGCGTTCGCCGATTGGCCGCCCGCTGGGCAACGTGATCTGCCGCGTGCTGGATGGTGAGCTGAATGCCCAGCCGGAAGGCGTCGCCGGTGAGCTGTGCATCGGCGGCATCGGTCTGGCTCGCGGTTATCTGGGCCGTGCCGGGCTGACCGCCGAACGCTTCGTGCCGGACGCTGCCGGTGAGCCGGGCGCTCGTCTGTACCGCACCGGCGACCGCGTGCGCTGGGCCGCCGATGGCGCGCTGGAATACTTCGGTCGCCTCGACCATCAGGTAAAGCTGCGCGGCTTCCGCGTCGAACCGCAGGAAATCGAAGCGCGCTTGCTGGCGCTGGAAGGCGTTGGACAGGCGGCGGTGCTGGTTCGCGAAACCGTCGCCGGCCCGCAACTGGTGGGCTACTTCACCGCCGAGGCGAGCGAGGAGGGCGAGGCCGCGCAAGTGGCGCGACTCAAGGCCGAGCTGGCGCTGGAACTACCGGAATACATGGTGCCGGCGCAACTGATGCGCCTCGACGCCATGCCCCTCGGCCCGAGCGGCAAGCTGGACCGTCGTGCGCTGCCAGAACCGCAATGGCAATCCCGCGAGCACATCGAGCCGCAAACCGAGCTGGAACAGCGCATCGCCGCGATCTGGCGCGACGTGCTGGGCGTGCCGCGCATCGGCCTTGCCGATGACTTCTTCGAACTGGGCGGCCACTCGCTGCTGGCGACCCAGATCATTTCCCGCGTGCGTCAGAGCTGCGACGTCGAGCTGCCGTTGCGGGTGCTGTTCGAGCACCGCGAACTGGGCGATTTCGCCGCCCGTGTCGCGGCCCTGCACGCCGCCGGCGAGCGCAACAGCCAGCAGCCGATCGGCCAGGTCGATCGCCGCCAGACGGTGCCGCTGTCCTACTCGCAACAGCGCATGTGGTTCCTCTGGCAGATGGAGCCGGACAGCCCGGCGTACAACGTCGGCGGCATGGCGCGTCTGAGTGGCGCGTTCGATATCGGCTGCTTCGAGGCCGCATTGCAGGCGCTGATCCTGCGCCACGAAACCCTGCGCACCACCTTCCCGAGCGTCAACGGCGTGGCCTGCCAGAAGGTCTCGGAAGAGACCGGCGTGGCCATGCAATGGCTGGATATCTCGGCACTGCCCGCTGCCGAGCGCCAGGTGCGTCTGCAAGCCTTCGCCGACAGCGAAGCGCACACACCGTTCGACCTGGAAACCGGCCCGCTGCTGCGCGCCTGCCTGGTCAAGGCTGGCGAGCAGGAACACTACTTCGTCCTGACCCTGCACCACATCGTCACCGAAGGCTGGGCGATGGACATCTTTGCCCGCGAACTGGGCCTGCTCTACGAAGCCTTCCTCGACGGCAAGCCGTCGCCGCTGGAACCGCTGGCGGTGCAGTATCTCGACTACAGCGTGTGGCAGCGCCAGTGGCTGGAATCCGGCGAGCGCCAGCGCCAACTGGATTACTGGACCGCGCAACTGGGCAAGGAACATCCGCTGCTGGAATTGCCCGGCGACCGTCCGCGTCCGGCGGTGCAGAGTCACCAGGGCGAGCTGTTCCGCTTCGACCTCGCCGATGACCTGGCCGGCCGCGTGCGCGCCTTCAATGCCAAGAATGGCCTGACCCTGTTCATGACCATGACCGCCGCCCTGGCGGTGCTGCTCTACCGCTACAGCGGCCAGACCGACCTGCGCATCGGCGCGCCGGTGGCCAACCGTATCCGCCCGGAAAGCGAAGGGCTGATCGGCGCCTTCCTCAACACCCAGGTGCTGCGCGTGCAACTCGACGGGCAGATGAGCGTCGGCGAGCTGTTCGAACAGGTCCGCCACACCGTGATCGAAGGCCAGTCGCACCAGGACCTGCCGTTCGACCATCTGGTGGAAGCCCTGCAACCGCCGCGTAGCGCCGCCTGGAACCCGTTGTTCCAGGTGATGTGCAACGTGCAGCGCTGGGAATTCCAGCAAAGCCGCGAGCTGGCGGGCATGACCGTCGAATACCTGGTCAACGATGCCCGAGCGACCAAGTTCGACCTCAACCTGGAAGTCACCGAACTGGATCACCGCCTGGGTTGCTGCCTGACCTACAGCACCGACCTGTTCGATGAGCCGCGCATCGCTCGCATGGCCGGCCACTGGCGCAACCTGCTGCAAGCGCTGCTGGACAACCCGCAACAGCGCCTCGGCGAACTACCGCTGCTGGATGACAGCGAGCGCCAGGGCCTGATCGACAGTCTCGCTGCCGAGCCGGGCGAGCAGCGTCTGGACCAATGCATCCACAGCCTGTTCAGCCAGCGCGTGCACGCCAACCCTAACGCCGGCGCGCTGACCTTCCGTGGCCAGACCCTCAGCTACGGCGAGCTGGACGCCCAGGTCAACCGCCTGGCCTGGATGCTCCGCGAGCGTGGCGTCGGCCCGCAGGTGCGGGTCGGCCTGGCGCTGGAGCGTTCGCTGGAAATGGTCATCGGCCTGCTGGCGATCCTCAAGGCCGGCGGCGCCTATGTGCCGCTGGACCCGGAATACCCGCTGGAACGCCTGCAATACATGATCAAGGACAGCGGCGTGCGCCTGCTGCTCAGCAACGCGGCGCTGCTCGACGCCCTCGGCGAACTGCCCGACGGCGTGGCGCGCTGGAGCCTGGAAGACGACCTGCCGAAACTGGCCGGCTACCCGCAGAGCGAACCGCCGTTCATCAGCCTGCCGCAGCATCAGGCGTACCTGATCTACACCTCCGGTTCCACCGGCCTGCCGAAAGGCGTGGTGGTCAGCCATGGCGAAATTGCCATGCACTGCCAGGCGGTGATCAAGCGCTTCGATATGCGCCCGGACGACTGCGAACTGCATTTCTATTCGATCAACTTCGACGCCGCCACCGAGCGCCTGCTGGTGCCCTTGCTGACCGGTTCGCGGCTGGTGCTGCGTGCCCAGGGTCAGTGGGACGCCGAGGAAATCTGCACGCTGATCCGCGAGCAGGGCGTGACCATTCTCGGCTTCACGCCGAGCTACGGCAGCCAGTTGGCGCAGTGGCTGGCGACCCAGCAACAACGCCTGCCGGTACGCATGTGCATCACCGGTGGCGAAGCGCTGACCGGCGAGCACCTGCAACGGATTCGCGCGGCCTTCGCGCCGGCGCTGTTCTTCAACGCCTACGGCCCGACCGAGACCGTGGTCATGCCGCTGGCCTGCCTGTCGCCGGCCGAGCTGGACGAGGGCCAGGCCAGTGTGCCGATCGGCAGCGTGGTGGGCGCGCGGGTGGCGTATATCCTCGACACTGACCTGGCGCTGGTGCCGCAAGGCGCCACCGGTGAGCTGTATGTTGGCGGCGCCGGTCTCGCGGTCGGTTACCACGAACGGGCGGGGCTGACCGCCGAGCGTTTTGTCGCCGATCCGTTCGCCAGCAATGGCGGCCGTCTGTACCGCACCGGCGACCTGGTGCGCCAGCGTGCCGACGGTCAGGTCGAATACATCGGCCGGGTTGACCATCAGGTGAAAATCCGCGGCTTCCGTATCGAACTGGGCGAAATCGAAACCCGTCTGCTGGACCACCCGGCCATTCGCGAAGCGGTGGTGCTGGCGCTGGAAACGCCGGCGGGCAAGCAATTGGCCGGTTATCTGGTCAGCGATGTGGCCAATCAAGACGAGGCGCAACAGGCGCATCTGCGCGAAGCGCTCAAAGCGGCCCTCAAGGCGCAACTGCCGGACTACATGGTGCCGACCCACCTGATCCTGCTGGACGCCATGCCGCTGACCGCCAACGGCAAGCTCGACCGCCGCGCCTTGCCGGCGCCGGATCCGGAGCTGAACCGCCAGCACTATGTGGCGCCGAGCAGCGAGCTGGAACTGACCCTGGCGCGGATCTGGGGCGAAGTCCTCAACGTCGCCCAGGTCGGCCTCAACGACAACTTCTTCGAACTGGGCGGCGACTCGATCCTGTCGATCCAGGTGGTCAGCCGTGCCCGTGCGGCCGGCATCCACTTCAGCCCCCGCGACCTGTTCCAGCACCAGACCGTGCAGAGCCTCGCGGCGGTGGCCACCACGCAAGAACTGGTCAGCGCCGAACAGGGCCTGCTCAGCGGCACCTCGGGCCTGACGCCGATCCAGCACTGGTTCTTCGAGACTCCGATCGCCAACCGTCAGCACTGGAACCAGGCGGTACTGCTGGAGCCGACCCTCACCCTGCAGGCCTCGCTGCTGGAACAGGCGCTGAACGCGGTGCAGCACCAACACGACGCCCTGCGCCTGCGCTTCAGCGAGCGTGACGGGCAGTGGCAGGCGCAGTTCAGCGAGAGCACCGGCGATAGCCTGTTGCGGGTGGCGCAAGTCACCGACATGGCCCAGTGCGCGGCACTGTTCGACGACACCCAGCGCAGCCTCGACCTTGTGCACGGCCCGCTGCTGCGTGCCTTGCTGGTGGACGGCCCGCAAGGCCAGCAGCGCCTGCTGCTGGCCATCCATCACCTGGTGGTGGACGGCGTGTCCTGGCGTGTCTTGCTGGAAGACCTGCAAACCGCCTACCGCCAATTGCAGGTCGGCGATGCCGTGCAACTGCCGGCCAAGACCAGCGCGATGCGCGACTGGGCGGCACGCCTGCACACCTACGCGGCGAGCGAATCGCTGCGCGAAGAACGCGACTGGTGGCAAGCGCAACTGGCGGGCGCCGCCCTGCAACTGCCGGGCACCGACCTCAACGGCGGCCAGCAGAACCTGCACGCCGCCACCGTCAGCGTGCGCCTGGACGCCCAGCGCACTCGTCAGCTACTGCAAGACGCCCCGGCGGCGTACCGCACGCAGATCAACGACCTGCTGCTGACCGCCCTGGCCCGCGTGCTGTGCCAGTGGACCGGACAGGCGTCTGCGCTGGTCCAGCTTGAAGGCCATGGCCGCGAAACCTTGTTCGACGAGATCGACCTGACCCGCAGTGTCGGCTGGTTCACCAGTGCCTACCCGCTGCGCCTGACCCCGGTGACGAACGACGCCGCCGCGTCGATCAAGGCGATCAAGGAACAACTGCGCCAGGTGCCGCACAAAGGCCTCGGCTACGGCGTGCTGCGCTATCTCGGCGACGACGCCAGTCGTGCGGCGATGCAGGCGCTGCCGCTGGCGCCGGTCACCTTCAACTACCTCGGCCAGTTCGACCAGAGCTTTGCCAGCGACGCGCTGTTCCGTCCGCTGGAGGAGTCCGCCGGCACCGCCCATGACCCGCACGCGCCGCTGCCCAACGAACTGAGCATCGATGCCCAGGTCTATGCCGGCGAATTGGTGCTGCGCTGGACCTTCAGTGGCGAGCGCCACTCAAGCGCGGCCATCGACACGCTGGCCAACGCCTACCTTGCGCAGTTGCAGGCACTGGTCGAGCACTGCGTCACCGCGGGCAATGGCGGCCTGACACCGTCGGACTTCCCGCTGGCCAGTCTGACCCAGGTGCAACTCGACGCACTGCCGGTGCCGGCGGCGCGGATCGAGGACGTCTACCCGCTGACCCCGATGCAGGAGGGCATGCTCCTGCACACCCTGCTGGAACCGGGCACCGGCCTGTACTACATGCAGGACCGCTACCGCATCAACAGCGCCCTCGACCCCGAGCGTTTCGCCCAGGCCTGGCAGGCTGTGGTGGCCCGTCATGAAGCGCTGCGCGCGTCGTTCTGCTGGGATGTCGGGCAGACCATGCTGCAGGTTATCCACAAGGCGGGCGATACCGCCGTCGAATACCTCGACTGGCGCGACGTGCCGGCGGATGAGCAGGAGCCGCGTCTGCAAGCGCTGCACAAGCGCGAGCGCGAGGCCGGTTTCGATCTGCTGCACCAGGCGCCGTTCCACCTGCGCCTGATCCGCGTCGGCGAGGCGAACTACTGGTTCATGATGAGCAACCACCACATCCTGATCGATGCCTGGTGCCGTTCGCTGCTGATGAACGACTTCTTCGATATCTACATGGCCCTCGGCGAGGGCCGCGAGGCACAACTGTCGCCGCCGCCGCGCTACCGCGACTACATCGGCTGGCTGCAACAGCGTGGCCTGGAGCAGGCGCGCAACTGGTGGCGCGACAACCTGCGCGGCTTCGAGCGGCCGACGCCGATCCCGAGCGACCGGCCTTATCTGCGCGAACATGCCAGCGAGCATGGCGGCATGATCGTCGGCGACGTCTACACCCGCCTCGAGGTGAAAGACGGCGCCCGCCTGCGCGAGTTGGCGCAGCAGCATCAACTGACCGTCAACACCTTCGCCCAGGCGGCGTGGGCCCTGACCCTGCGGCGCATGAGCGGCGACCGTGACGTGCTGTTCGGCGTCACCGTGGCCGGGCGTCCGGTGGACATGCCGCAGATGCAGCGCACCGTCGGCCTGTTCATCAACACCATTGCCCTGCGCGTCGGCCTGCCGCGCGACGGCCAGCGCCAGAGCGTGCGCCAGTGGCTGACCGGCCTGCTGGACAGCAACATGGAACTGCGCGAGTACGAATACCTGCCGCTGGTGAACATCCAGGAAAACAGCGAACTGCCCAAGGGCATGCCGCTGTTCGACAGCCTGTTCGTGTTCGAGAATGCCCCGGTGGAAGTCTCGGTGCTGGACCGTGCGCAAAGCCTCAATGCCACCTCGGACTCGGGCCGGACCCACACCAACTACCCGCTGACCGCCGTCTGCTACCCGGGCGACGACCTTGGCCTGCACCTGTCCTACGACCAGCGTTACTTCGATGAATCCACCGTCACCGGCATGCTCGCCGAGTTCAAGCGCCTGCTGCTGGCGCTGGTGGAAGGCTTCCATGGCGATATGGCCGAGCTGCCGTTGCTGGGCGAGGCCGAGCGTGAATTCCTGGTGCAGGGCTGCAATCAGAGCGCTCATGATTACCCGCTGGAACGCAGTTATGTGGCGCTGTTTGAAGAGCGAGTGGCCGCGCATCCAGAGCGTATTGCCGTCTCGTGCCTGGAGCGTCAGGACACCTACGCCGAACTCAACGCCGCTGCCAACCGCCTTGGCCATGCGCTGATCGCGGCGGGCGCTGGC
>NZ_QKVL01000030.1 GCF_003231275.1 Pseudomonas huaxiensis | reverse complement strand
GCTGCCGGCCCCTTCCGCCTTTACGGCGTCCTACTTTTTTCTTGGAAAAAGTAGGCAAAACCGCTCGCTCCCACATCCGGCCCTACGCTGCGCTCCGGGTTCCCTCCCTCCGGTGCCTTTCGGGGCCACGCGGCCTACGACTCGCTTCGCGAGTCTACATCTCGCGTCTTCGGCTAACGCCGAAGGGTGCTACGCACCTGCCCCTACAGGCACCTCCGCTCGGCCTCCTGAAGTCGCGAAGTTACGGGCGGCGCCTGTGATGACGGATCTTCGAAATCACGATCTGGCGA
The DNA here is from genome assembly GCF_003231275.1 of Pseudomonas huaxiensis. Classification (GTDB taxonomy): domain Bacteria; phylum Pseudomonadota; class Gammaproteobacteria; order Pseudomonadales; family Pseudomonadaceae; genus Aquipseudomonas; species Aquipseudomonas huaxiensis. The sequence continues at coordinate 75,617 of NZ_QKVL01000030.1, read as the reverse complement.
AACCACCGATTTGCTCTTTTTTGCTATTGATCTTGCTTCTGCTCTTCATGCACGCAAGTTCAGACGCCACAAGGTGCGACGTCAGGAGGCCGAGCGGAGGTGTCTGAAGGGGCAGGTGCGCAGCACCCTTCGGCGCAGCCGAAGACGCGAGATGTAGACTTGCTTGCAAGTCGTAGGCCGCGTGGCCCCGCAAGACACCGGAGCGAGGGGACCCGGAGCGCAGCGTAGGGCCGGATGCAGGAGCGAGCGGTTTTCGTCTATTTTGCCAAGACTGTAGAGACAAAATGGACCCGCCGTAGAGGCGGAAGGGGCCGGCAGCGCCGCAGCATCGAATGGATAAGCCCACGGCACCCAAGCCCAAAAATCATCGCCCCACCATTTCTTTCCACTGCGCAAATCGCTCAACAAATACAGCGTTTTGCCGTATTCAAGTGCCCTGGCCTGACTCGTACGCTGATGCCATCAAACAACAGCAAAGAGGAATGCCTTCGTGACTGAATACAACATTGCCCTGGTCGGCTTCGGTGGTGTGAACCGTGGCCTGGCCCAGTTGATCGCAGAACGTAATGCCACCTGGAAGGCGGCCCTCGGTTTCAGCCTGAAGATCGTCGGCGTCACCGACCTGTTTCTCGGCTCGGTGGTCAACCGCAACGGCCTGGACGCCGCCGAACTGGTCGCGCTGCCTGCTGAAAAGGGCGCGCTGGCACGGATCGCCGGCGGTACCGCCGAGGCCTTCAATGAAACGGTGATCAAGCAGTCCGGCGCCGACATCATTGCCGAGGCAACCTTCACCAACCCGGTCGACGGCGAGCCGGCAGCGACCTTCTGCCGCTGGGCGCTGGAAAGCGGCATTCATGTGGTCACCACCAACAAGGGCCCGATTGCCCTGCATGGCGCCGAGCTCAAGGCGCTGGCCCGTCGCAAGGGTCTGGCGTTCGAATACGAAGGCTCGGTGATGAGCGGCACGCCGGTGATCCGTCTGGCCCGACAGGCCCTGGCCGGTGCGGAAATTCAAGGTTTCGAGGGCATCCTCAACGGCACCTCCAACTATGTGCTGACGCGGATGAAGGAAGGCCTGGCGTTCAGCGATGCGGTGGCCCAGGCGCAACAACTGGGCTACGCCGAAGCCGACCCGACCGCAGATGTCGAAGGCCATGACGTGCGCCTGAAAGTGGTGATCCTCGCCAACGAACTGCTGGACGCGCGGTTGAGTGTCAGCGATGTCGCCTGTTCGGGCATCAGCGGCATCAGCGCGGCGGATATCGTCAAGGCGCAGGCCACCGGGCAGTGCTGGAAACTGATCGGCGCCGCCAGCAAGGCAACTGACGGTTCGGTCTCCGCCAGCGTCGAAGCGCGTTTGTTGCCGGTCGAGCACCCGCTGGCCGGCATCTCCGGCGCGGTCAACGCGATCTCGTTCAACACCGAACTGCTCGGCGCCGTCACAGTGTCCGGGCCGGGCGCAGGCCGGATCGAGACGGCGTTTGCCTTGCTCTCCGACATCATCGCCCTGCACACCACCGACCGACAGTAACGGGAGCCTTTCATGAGCGTATCTCGCATGACCAGTGTTCAATCCGTAGCCCCAAGCCATATCGAGGTGTTCAGCCCGTTCGATGGCCGTGTGGTCGGTCGCGTGCCCAACCTCGACGCCGCAGCGGTGCCGGGCCTGTTGGCGCGGGCGCGGGCGGGTGTCATCGACAGCGCAGCGCTGCCGCGGCACCGCCGTGCGCGGATTCTCGAGGAGGCCGCACGACTCGTGGAAGCCGACGCCGCGGCGTTCGCCAGCCTGATCGTGGCCGAGGCCGGGAAAACCCTGCGCCAGGCCGAGAAGGAAGTGAAACGCTGTGTGAACACGTTGAAACTGTCCGCCGAAGAAGCGCGGCGCAATGCCGGAGAAGTGTTGCCGTTCGACGCGTATGAGGGCTCGGAGTCCCGCCAGGGCTGGTTTACCCGCGAGCCACTCGGGCTGATCGTCGCGATCACGCCTTACAACGACCCGCTGAATCTGGTGGCGCACAAGCTGGGCCCGGCGATTGCCGGTGGTAACGCGGTGATCCTCAAACCGTCCGAGCTGGCGCCGTTGTCGGCATTGAAACTGGTGGACTGCCTGATCCAGGCCGGGCTCCCGGACAGCGTGGTGATCACGGCCACCGGCGGTGTGGAACTGGGCCGGGCGCTGGTCGAACTGCGCGAGGTACGGATGATTTCCTTCACCGGCGGCTTTGCCACCGGCGAATCCATCGCCCGCAGCGCCGGGCTGAAAAAGCTGGCGATGGACCTGGGCGGCAACGCGCCGGTGCTGGTGCTGGAAGACTGCGACCTCGGGCCGACCGTGGAGTCCTGCGTTTCGGGTGCCTTCTGGGCCGCCGGGCAGAACTGCATTGGCACCCAGCGCATCCTGGTGCACCGCGCGATTTACCCGGCGTTCCGCGAACAGTTCGTGGCGCAGTCGCGGGCCTTGAAGCTGGGCGACCCTTCGCTTCGCGAAACGGATGTCGGGCCGATGGTCACCGAGCAGGCGGCTTGCCGCACCGAACAACTGGTCGAGGACGCCGTGGCGGACGGCGCCAGGGTGCTTTGTGGTCACCGCCGCGAGGGCGCGCTGTACGCACCGACCGTGCTGGAACAGGTCAGCCACGGCAGCCGGATCTGGCAGCAGGAAGTGTTCGCGCCGGTGGTGATCCTCGAACCGTTCGACCACCTCGACGACGCCGTCGCCCTGGCCAACGCGCCGGAATACAGCCTGCACGCCGGCGTGTTCACCCGCGACCTGTCGACCGCGCTGAAGCTGGCGCGGCGCATCGAGGCCGGTGGCGTGATGATCAACGACTCGTCCGACTACCGCTTCGACGCCATGCCATTCGGCGGCTTCAAATACGGCAGTCTCGGACGGGAAGGGGTGCGCTTCGCCTATGAAGACATGACGCAGCCGAAAGTGGTGTGCATCAACGAACTGGGCTGAGTTGTTGTGTCGGTGATTGCCGGTCCTGGGGCCTGGTATCTGCACCTCTTGCAGGCAATCGCAAACCTTCAGCCACTTGCGATCCTGTGGGAGCGGCCGTTAGCCGCGATGGGCCGCAACGCGGCCCTAAATCCATCCAGCACCCTGTTTCTGGCGGGTTGGGATCTCATATTCAGGGATCCTGAACGTCGAAAGAAATGCCGGACATAGACAGCCACCTCGTGGGGGATGGTTTTGGGGCCGCGTTGCGGCCCATCGCGGCTAACGACCGCTCCCACAGGTTCCGCGTCAAACCAGTATGTTTGCCGGTGAGATGTATAGATGCCCATGCAGTCCTGGGCCCTGCCACCAACACCTATGTCGTTGACCTTCCAACACTTTGATGGTCAGATGCGCGCCTGTTTCAGGTGTCCCATACCGTCGTGTATGGGGTGAAACGGGAAGCCGGTTCGTCACTTTGCTGATCAGTCCGGCGCTGCCCCCGCAACGGTATGCGAGCGAAACATTCGATACGCCACTGTGCCCCGTGCATGGGAAGGTGAATGTTTCATGACCCTCGCGAGCCCGGAGACCGGCCTGAAGCATTGTTTGGCAAACCCGCGGTGGGCGGGCGCAGGCCGGTTTCCGTGGGCTGTCGCGCCCGCGATTCCCTATGCGTTGTTCCCTCCGGGATTCTTTCATTCCTGCTTCAAGTGGAACGACATGTCCCGTAACTTCCTGTTCAATTCCTTCTCGGGCACGCTGCTGTGTGCCAGCCTCGCACCTTGCGTGTTTCTGTCCCTCCCGGCGCATGCGGCCGAAGACGACAAAGCCCTGTCCTTGCCGGCCACTTCCATCAACGAGGTCGCCGAGCAGAATCCCCAGCCTGACCTGCATACCGCGAGCACCAGCGGCTCGCGCCTGGGGCTGACGCCGCTGGAAACCCCGGCCAGTGTGACCAGCATCAGCGCCGAGCAGATCCTCAAGCGCAACAACGCCACCGTGCAGGACGCCGTGACCCGCTCCCCGGGTGTCACCTTCATGGGCAGCCCCGGCAACGGCGGCACCGCGCTGTCGGCCCGCGGCTTCACCGGCCACAGCTCGACCATGCAGTTGTATGACGGCACCCGCCTGTATGTCGGCGCCGGCACCGTCACCTTCCCGGTGGACACCTGGGCGGTGGAGCGCATCGATGTGCTGCGCGGCCCGGCTTCTGTGCTCTACGGCGAAGGCGCCACCGGTGCGGTGATCAACGTGGTGCCGAAGAAGCCGTTCGAGGGCGAGATCCGCAATCACCTGCGCCTGGGCTATGGCTCGGATGACAAACGCCAGGCCGCGCTGGACAGCGGCGGCTCGCTGACCGACACCCTCAGCTACCGCTTCAACCTGAATCAGCAGGCGAGTAACGGCTGGGTCGATCGCGGCGATTCGCAAAGCATCGCCCTCAGCGGCGCGCTGCGCTGGCAGGCCACCGATGACCTGAGCTTCACCTTCAGCCACGACTACAGCGACCAGGAGCCGCAGCGCTACTTCGGCACGCCGCTGGTGGACGGGCATTTTCGCGAGTCGCTGCGTGACCACAACTACAACGTCGAGGATGCGACCGATCACTACAACGACCAGTCCACCCGGCTGGTCACTGACTGGACGATCAACGACAACCTCAGCGCCAGCAACCAGTTGTACTTCCTCAAGGCCCAGCGCCGCTGGCGCAATGCCGAGACCTACACCTGGCTGCCGGGCGACCTCGTGCGCCGCGACAGCTTCATCAGCATCAAACAGACCCAGGAGCAGGTGGGCGATCGCCAGACCTTCACCCTGCAGCATTCGCTGTTCGGGCTGGACAGCCGCACCGTGGTTGGCGCGGACTACAACTCGATCCGCTTCGTGCGCAAGCATGACTTCGGCAACGTCTACAGCGACACCGTGCCGCTGGCCGGCTCGGGTGGCGGCGGCTACGTCAGCACCGACCCGTATCGCTCCCGCGACGCCAACCAGGCGAAGCAGTTCTCGCTGTTCGCCGAGAACCGTACCCAGCTCACCGAGCAGCTGTCGCTGATCACCGGCGTGCGCCGCGATCAGGTCCACCTCGATCGTACCGATGTGGCGACCGATACCCGCAGCGATCGCAGCCTGTCCGGTGGTAACTGGCGCGCCGGGCTGGTGTTCGCGGTCACCGAGGACCTGTCGCTGTACGGCCAATACGCGACCAGCACCGAAGGCGTCAGCAACCTGCTGACCCTCTCGACCGCGCAACAGCAATGGGACCTCAGCACCGCGAAACAGACTGAAGTGGGCATCAAGCAGCAGTTGCTCGATGGCCGTGGCGAATGGACCCTGGCCGCGTATCACATCGTCAAGAAGAAGCTGCTGAGCACCGATCCGCTCAACCCGACGATCCAGCAGCAGATTGGCCAGCAGTCCTCCGACGGCATTGAAGCCACCCTGGAACTGCGCCTGCCGTACGACGTGCAGCTTTCGGCCAACGCCGCCTGGGTTCGCGCCGAGTACGACGAATTCGCCAGTGGCGGCAACGACTTCAAAGGCAACCAGCCGGTCAACGTGCCACGTCGTTCCGCCAACCTGTGGCTGAGCAAGGACTTCGCCGAGCGCTTCAGCGCGGGGGCGGGTGCGCGCTACGTGGACAGCCGTTATGGCGACAACGCCAACACGATCGAAGCCCCCAGCTACACCGTGGTCGATGCCAACGTCGACTGGCACATCCAGCCGGACCTGACCCTCGGTCTGCAACTGAACAACCTGTTCGATCGTCAGTACGCGACCACCACCGGCAACAACGGTCGGCAGTGGTACCTGGGCGAGCCGAGGTCGTTCTTCGTCACGGCTGACTACACCTTCTGACTGCCGCGCCCCCGACGGGGGCGCACGGAGACTGAATGTCCTCACTCAGTATCGAGGGGCTGGCCTGGGCCGCCCCCGGCCGTGACCGCAATCCGCTCTGGCTGCTGCGGGATATCCACCTGCAGGTCGGCAAGGGCGAATTCGTCGGCCTGATCGGTCCTAACGGCAGCGGCAAGACCAGCCTGTTGCGCTGCGCCTACCGTGCCTATGAACCGGCCATGGGCAGCGTGACGCTGGACGGCGAGAACCTGTGGCGGCGCACCCCGCGCTGGTGCGCACAGCGCATTGCCGTGGTGCTGCAGGAGTTTCCCCAGGAATTCGGCCTGACTGTTGCGGACGTCGTGGCCATGGGTCGTACCCCGCATCAAGGCCTGTTCGATGGCGACAGTGCGGACGATGCCGCGCAGGTAGCACAGGCGCTGGAACGGGTAGGGCTCACGGCGTGCGCGCTGCGCAGTTTCGCCAGCCTGTCCGGTGGCGAAAAACAGCGCGTGCTGCTGGCCCGGGCCTTGGTGCAACAGCCTGGCCTGTTGATTCTCGACGAACCGACCAACCACCTCGACCCGCGTTATCAGCTCGAACTCCTGGGCCATCTGCGCAGCCTCGACCTGAGCGTCCTCGCCAGTTTTCATGACCTGAACCTGGCGGCGGCGTTTTGCGACCGGCTTTGCGTCATCGCCGAGGGCCGCATCGTCGCCAGCGGAACGCCGGCCGAGGTCCTGACCAGTGAGCTTCTGCACCACGTTTTCGGGGTGCGGGCGCTGGTCGACAGCCACCCGCTGCACGCCTATCCACGTATCACCTGGATCACTCAACCATGAACTATCGGTTACTTGCCGGCCTGATGCTGGCGTTGGCGGCGGCGCCGTCGCTGGCCAGCGATTACCCACTCACTGTCCGCAGTTGCGAGCGTGACGTCACCCTGAACAAGGCGCCGCAACGGGTCGTCGTTCACGATGTGAATATGACGGGCATGCTCCTGCACCTGGGCGTGCGCGAGCGCCTGGCCGGCTACACCGGTTTCACCGCCACCAAGCACCGCGATCCCTGGATCAGCGAGGCGCTGCAAGGTGTGCCGCAGCTTGCCAGCCGTTATCCGTCCGTTGAAACGCTGCTGGCGGTAGACGCGGACCTGTTCTTCGCCGGCTGGAACTACGGCATGCGCATCGGTGGCCCGCTGACCCCGACGTCCCTGGCAGCGTTCGGCATTCCTGTCTATGAACTCAGCGAATCCTGCTCATGGGTCATGAAACAGCCGCGCGCCAGCCTGGATGACGTGTACCGCGACCTGACGAACCTGGGGCGGATCTTCTCCGTCGAAGACCGGGCCCAGGCGCTGGTCGGCCAGATGCGCGCACGCATCGACGCGGTCGGCAACACGGTCCGGCAGGCGCCGGAAGCACCGCGGGTATTCCTCTACGACAGCGGCGAAGACCGGCCTACCACCTCGGGCCGCCTCGGCATGCCCCAGGCGCTGATCGATGCTGCCGGCGGGCACAACATCATGGATGACGTCGCTGCCAGCTGGACCCAGGTGAACTGGGAAAGCGTGGTGGAGCGCGACCCGGAGGTCATCGCGATCGTCGACTATGGCCCGCTGAGCTGGCAGCAGAAACGTGATTTCCTGTTGCGCCATCCAGCGCTGCAAACGGTGCGGGCCGTTCGTGAGCAGCGTTTTGTGGTGCTGACCTATCTGGAAGTCACGCCGTCGGTGGAGAACGCCATCGCCATCGAAAAACTCGCCGCGGGCCTGCACCCACGGCTGTTCGCACAGGAATCGCACTGATGCTGATCCGAAGCCATGCCGCTTATCGCGGGCTGCTCGCGACCTTGCTGCTGGTCATTCTGCTGTCGTGCGTGGTCGCGCTGGCGTTCGGGCCCGCGGTGATTCCGCTGAGCACTGTCTGGGGGATCATCGGCCGGCAGGCCGGGCTTGAACTGCCGGCGAACTGGAGTGCGGGACAGGAACATATCGTCTGGCTGATCCGCGCGCCCCGGGTGCTGCTTGGTGCGCTGGTCGGCGCGGGCCTCGCGTTGGTCGGCACCGCGTTGCAGGCGGTAACCCGCAATCCGCTGGCGGATCCGCACCTGCTCGGCGTCAGCTCCGGCGCGGCGCTGGGCGCGGTATTGGTGATCCTTTACCTCGGCGAATTCATCGGCATCTTCAGCCTGCCGCTGGCGGCGTTCATCGGCGCTGCGGGCAGCATGCTGCTGGTGCTGGCGGTGGCCCGACGGGACGGGCGCCTCGAAAGCGACCGGCTGTTGCTCGCCGGTGTGGCGGTATCGTTCGTGCTGATGGCGGGGGTGAACCTGCTGCTGTTCACCGGCGAGCAGCATGCCGCGGCGTCGGTGGTGTTCTGGATGCTCGGCGGCCTGGGCTCGGCGCGCTGGGAGGTGATCTGGTTGCCGGCGTTGTGCGTGGCGGCTTGCATGCTGGCGCTGTGGGTGATGGCTCGCGGGCTCAATGCGCTGATGAGTGGTGAACAGACCGCCATCAGTCTGGGCTTCAGCGGGCGGCGTCTGCGTATTCAGGTGTTTCTGTGCACGTCCTTGCTGACCGGGGTGCTGGTTTCGTTGTCGGGGGCCATTGGCTTTGTCGGGTTGATGGTGCCGCACATGGCGCGCCGCCTGGTGGGCGCGGAGAACCGTCGGCTGCTACCGGTCAGTGCGGCCTTGGGCGCGGTGTTTCTGGTGTGGGTCGATGTGGCGGCCAGAACGCTGATTGCACCTGAGGATTTGCCGATTGGTGTGGCGACGGCGGCGCTGGGGGGTGTGTTTTTTATAGTGTTGTTGAAGCGGGGGCGATAGCCCGCCGCTGTGTTCCGGATCCTGCGAACAGCGATGCAACCAGGCCTCCTGGTGGCGCTGTAGACGCGAGCTTTTCAGGGCGCGAACCGTTGCGAAGGCCGCCCCATAAAAAACACCCGCCCTCCATCACAGAGAGCGGGTGCCTTGACCACCTGACGGCGACCTCAAACCCCAGCCACCAGCTTCGCACTCACCTGGCGACGCCGATAAGCGCTGTCGCGGTTCGCCAGCCAGTAATACAACGGCGAAGTCACCGCCAACCCTACCAGCCATGACAGATCAGCGCCGTTGATGTGCGCCGACACCGGCCCGACATACAGCGGCGTGTTCATGAACGGAATCTGCACCGCGATGCCGATCGCGTAGGCCAGCAGCGCCTGCGGGTTGTAGCGGCCGTAGATACCGCCATCGACCTTGAAGATCGACTGGATGTCGTAGTCACCTTTGTGGATCGCGTAGAAGTCGATCAGGTTGATCGCCGTCCACGGCACCAGAACCACCAGTAGCACCAGCACCATGTCGACGAAGTGGCCGATGAAGTCTTTCGAGGCGAACACCGCGACGATGCTGCAACCGAGCAACACGATCACCGACAGCACCGCACGGCTCTTGGCAGTGGGAATCCAGCGCCAGGCGAAGGTTTGCACCAGAGTAATCAGCGACAGCACCGCGCCGTACAGGTTGAGGGCGTTGTGGCTGATCACGCTGAGCAGGAACAAGACCAGCATCAGCGGCCCGATAGCGCCGGTGGCGAGTTTGACTGCGTCCATGGTGTCCATGCCCGCCGGGGTCGCCAGCACGGCCACTGCGCCAAACACGAATGACAGGCTCGAACCCAGCGCCGACCCCAGATAGGTGGTCCAGAACGTCGCCGCCACTGGCACGTCGGCCGGCAGGTAGCGCGAATAGTCTGAAACATAGGGTGCGAAGGCGATCTGCCAGAGCGCCGCCAGGGACACCGTGGCCAGCCAGCCGGAGAGGTTGAAACCGCCGCGGGTGAGGAAATCGTCGGTCTGGATGTGCGTGAGGATGTAGCCGAAGCCCAGCACGATGCCGATGCCCAGCACCCAGGTGCCGATGCGGTTGAGCACATGGATGAAGCGGTAGCCGATGATGCCGATGATCCCCGAACCGAGGGCGCCGATGACGATGCCCACCGGTACCGGCACGCTGTCCACCACGCCATGCAGCGACTTGCCGGCGAGGACGATGTTGGAGGCGAAGAAGCCGATGTACATCACCCCGGCGATCACCACCACCAGCAGGGCGCCGAGCGAGCCGAACTGGGCGCGGCTCTGGATCATTTGCGGAATGCCCATCTGCGGGCCCTGTGCCGAGTGCAGGGCCATCAGCACGCCGCCGACCAGGTGGCCGACGAGGATGGCGACGATGCCCCAGACCAGATTCAGATGAAACAACTGGACCCCAAGGGCCCCGGTGACGATCGGCAGCGGGGCGATATTGCCGCCGAACCAGAGGGTGAACAGATCCCGGACCTTTCCATGGCGATCTTCGGGCGGCACGTAGCCGATCGTGTGTTTTTCGATAAGCGGTGCGGGTGACGCTGCGTTGGTCATGACGGACTCCAAGGCAAGGATGAGTACGCTGCGGTACTTCGGTTGGCATCGGCGAGGCCGGTGCCTTTTCTTGTTGGAGCGGATCTTGAGCGGTGCCGGGTGTGAGGAGGTGTTGTCTATGGCACTAAACGAAATGAGGGGGGAAGAAGTGGGAAGAGGCCGGACGACCTAGGAAAGACTGGGGTTCAAGTGGCCGAGGCGGAACCCAACGGTGCCAAAGGACCGCCAAACGATAAATTCAGGATTGAACGCAAAGGGCCCGCATTTAGCGGGCCCTTTGGCATCTAGCGGTTAGATCATCCAGCCGCCAGCCCAAACGACCCGGCCAATGATATGTAGGGTGTTCAACCGGTCTGGTGGAACTATCATTGGGTCATAGGCGGGGTTAGCGCTGATGATCTTGACGCCCCCGTCGAAGAGGCGCTGTAGGCGCTTGGCGTATAGCAGGTCGTCCAGACGAATCACGTAAAACGCTTCGCCCTGGAGCACGTTTCGGCTCAAGTCGACCATCACCGTATCCCCGTCACCGAGGATCGGTTCGTTAGAGTCTCCATCCACTCGTACCGCCGCCAGCATTTCTGGTGCCAGCCCCTTCTTACGCAGGCTGTACCGCGTAAAGGCTAGCTTCGTTAGCACTCTCGCTCCCTCAGTCCATGCGCCGTGCCCTTGGCTGATGCAGGCGTCATAGAGAGGTATGTATGCGTAGACCTCGTCTTCGGCAGGTGTGTCGGCTGCTACCTGCCGGGCCTGGCCCGTAACAAGCCACTCAATGTCAGCCTCTACGGCGTGCGCAATAGACAAAAGACGCGAAACCTTAGGTTCGCTCTCGCCGTTCAGGTAAGACTCCAGCGTGCTCCTGGGGATGCCTGTTCTGCGGGACAGCTCTTCGCCGCTCCCCGCTATGCCGGCACACGTCCTGATGCGCTCTCCCAATGCCTTGGCGAATGCCTGGGTATCTGTCTCGGACATTTCGTTTTCCAGTGGTGGGAAAGCGAAATGCCGTTTGTCGGGCAATCCGAAATTTCGCTTTCCGAAAAACTGTTGAAGGATCAGGGGTTTACGTCGTTTTCTGGTAAGGCAATGCCAAAAACCGTAAACGAATCTTCTGTTTTCTGTTGTATGGCTTTCCGAAAACGGCTAGCTTATTCACAAGGGAACGTTAGAACCCCCAAAAAAACCACCTTTTTCAGTGGCCACGGAAACAGAAAATGAAACCAGCTAACGGAATTCCGAAGGACCCGGCTATGCGGTGGGAGTGGATCAAGTTCCAGCTCCGCGCCCACGGCACCTCTTTGTCTGCGCTCGCGAGACAACTGGGCGTCGAACGCAACGCCCTTCACAACGTGAAGCGCGGTCCTTATCCAAGGATGGAGGCGGCAATCGCCAAAGCCATCGGCCTCAAGCCGGAACAAATTTGGCCTGACCGTTGGAACAGCGATGGCAACCCTAGCCGCCAACGAAGCCCGCGTAACTAGACGCCTTCGGAAAACGGCTAGAAGTCTAACGCTTATTACCAAGAACACATAACAGGTTCGGATAGATGAACAATCAACTTGGCTGGTTTACCGCCCGCGAACTTGCGGGATTGCCAGGCATGCCCGGCACCGAAAGAGCCATCCAGATAAGAGCTAAGGCTGACTGGCAAGGCCGGAAGCGGGCAGGCTCCAAGGCGACCGAGTATTGCCTCGTCGATTTGCCGCCGGAGACTCAGGCTGCAATCTTGTCAAAGTCTGTCGCTGAATCGGACGGTGACTCTCAGTCGCTGGCTATAAGCGGCCCGTGCCAAGACGAGAAATGTACCGGCTCGTCCTCGCGCCTGAATGATAAACAGCGCTCGGTCATGCTCGCTCGATTGGCGTTCTGTCGTGAAGTCGAGCGCCTGATGGGGGTTGTTTCGCAGAATGCGGCAATAGACACACTGGTTAAGCATGCCCAGGGCGGTCAGCTATCTCCATATCTCCAACAGCGGGTAGAGCTTGCAAACGACCGTAAAACCGAAGGGCGTGGTTTATCGGAACGCACCCTCAAGCGCTGGCTTTCAACTTGGCGCACAGCTAACCGAAACGAACTGGCTCTAGCCCCATTGCGTCAGCGGGCGAACTTAGATGTTCCCGATTGGGCTGGATTGTTCTTGCGTTGTTATCAGCGGCCCACGAAGCCAAGTGTTGCAGCCAGCTACTCTGAGTTCTCGGTCAAGTGGCAGGGAGATTTACCGAGCATTCATGCGGTTCAACGCTTTCTGAAGAAATTGTCGCCTGACGCATTGAACGTAGGACGTATGAGTTCACAAGAGCTAAAGGCGCTTAAACCGTTCACCCGCCGCTCTACAAAAAACCTGTATCCAGGTGACGTATATACCGCAGATGGTCACAAGTTTGATGCAGAGGTTATCAACCCCCTTACTGGCAAACCTTACCGTCCTGAAATAACTACTGTTCTTGACGTTGCAACACGGCGCGTGGTTGGGGTTTCAGTAGGGGAAGCTGAGTCGGCTATCGGTGTTCTAGATGCACTGCGGGATGCAATTCGCGAGTGTATGTTTTCGATCTTCTACGTCGACAACGGGTCGGGCTTCGCCAACGACACAGTTCGTGAGGTTGTGGATCGGTTGGGGGGGACGATGACCCACTCATTGCCATATAACAGCCAGGCTCGCGGACTTTCGGAGCGGGGGCACCAGACTATATGGGTACGTGCTGCAAAAAAGCTCACTTCCTATATCGGCGCCGACATGGATAAACACGCGGGCACAAAAGTGCATCGTATCGGCCGCAGGCAGTTACGTCAGACCGGTAAATCTCAACTTATCCCTGAATTCGGTTTGTTCATGGCTGGCATAGAGCAGGAAATCGCCGACTACAACAGCACGCCGCATCGAGGGTTAACGAAGGTTCGCGACACAGAAAGTGGTCTCCTCCGTCATATGACGCCCAACGAGGCTTGGCAAACAGCTATTGCCGAAGGTTGGGAGCCAATGTGCGCTTCAACTGCGCTAGTGGATTCGCTCATACGTCCGCAAGTCGCCAGAACTACTAGGCGTGGTGAGATTGCATGGGCAGGTAATACCTATTTTATGGCGGATCTAAAGGCCTTTCATGGCCAAGAAATACGCATTGCATACGACGTTAGAGATGCTAGCCAAGTCTGGGCTTATACGTCGAATGGTGAATTGATCGGCGCGGCCAAGCTCGATGGAAACAGCACCGATTACATGCCACTAACCATGGTGGAAATTGCGCGTGAAAAGAGGCAGCAAGGCCAATACAAGCGTGCTGTGGATAAGCTGGAAACGCTCACCGGTCATCGCGTAGACATGATCGCCCCCGCGACAGCGCCGTCAGCCCATCTCTCCACTATCGAGCTTGCGGCGGCGTTGGAGTTTGCTGAGGAGATGCAGTCCACACGCGAGGTCTTTGTGATCCCTGCGAATGATGTGGAGCGGTATCGGCTGTGGATGGTCTTGGACCAAAAGCAAGCGTCGGGAGAGGTGCTGGAACTGGATGAGGCGCGCTGGTGGAAGGTCTATTCGACCCATCCAGATCTTATTTACCAGCGTGAACTGATGGATGGATTTGAAAAGTACGCGGGCTGATAACCAGCCCGCATTCGTGACAGCCGGCGTGCGCCAACACGCCGTTTACAGGAGTAAGCAAAGTGAGTGTAACTAAAATCGTCGCTCTGACAAATGTTGGTTTGTTGGGTGGAGCTATGAAGCGTGCTCAGGCACGCCCTGTGGGCCTTCCCGGGTTGGTCGTTATGTACGGTCCGAGTGGGTTTGGGAAAAGTGTTGCAGCGTCCTACGCTGCGAACCTGCACCGCGCCTATTACGTGGAATGTCGTGATACGTGGTCTAAAAAGGCATTCCTTCTCGCGATCCTGAAGGACATGGCAATCGTCCCTGGTGGGTCGTTGAGCGTCATGCTTGATCAGGTCGCAGAGCAACTCTCGCGTTCAATGCGCCCTCTGATTGTCGATGACGTTCAGTACATGCTGGACAAATCCATCGCAAACCTGCTCACCGATCTCTATAACGCGAGCCAAGGAACCATTGTTCTGATTGGTGAGGAGCGGGTTCCAAGCTCACTAGCGAAGCTGGAGCGCCTGCACAATCGCGTGCTCGAATGGGTGCCAGCACAGCCAGCCACTTCCATTGACTTGAGGAAATTCGCAGAGGCGAACTACCCAGAGCTAAACCTTGCGGATGACCTGCTTGAAGATCTTGCCAAGGAGACTCGGGGTTGCCTGCGTCGAGCAGCAGTGAACTTGCACCGCGTGCAAAGTGAAGCTTCGGTCAACATGTTTGAGCGCATTGATCTTGCGACTTGGGGTAAGCGTGGTTGGTTTACCGGCGAAGCTCCTATCAGGAGGGCGAGCTAATGGCCGGTCGCAGATCCAGCCTTGTTGCACTGGGTTCGAAAGATCCAAAGCAACGTATCTGGGAGTCAATACGGCTGCTTGCTCCTGGCTTCTCGATTAACGACATTGCAAGGCGAAGTGGTCAAGTGCCTAGGGTTATCAATCGCTATTTCCACGCGCTGACCAAGGCGGGAATCATCCAGGTGATTGATACGCCTGAGGGCAAAGTGGGTCGAGTATTCGCGCTTGTCCATGATGAAGGGGTCGAGCATCCCCGCTTGGATAGCAATGGGCTTCGCACGCACTTTCATCTTGCTGCCGAAAATATTTGGCGGACTCTACGAATCTTGGGCGGTGAGCTAAGTGTTGAGGACGTCCGACAAACTGCCGCTGTAGGTGACGCCTCATTAGCTCCGCATAAGATTCGCAAGTACCTGAATGCGTTGGCGGAAGCGGGGTATCTGGAGAAAAGCGAAACAGAAGGCAAGGTCTCCCACACCTACCGCCTGGTCAGCGGGAAGAACACCGGCCCTCGTCCGCCCGAGATTCGACAGTTGGACTCTCTCCAAGTCTATGACCCGAATCTGAGCAAGTTGGTATTCGTGAAGACGACTGGCTCTATCGATGCGGATCGGAGTTTGGTGGAGCCGGGAATTGCTCTGATCCGCAGCCGCGATCTTCTGGCTGAGTGGATGGACGTTGCTGCAAGAAAAGCGAAGCCCCCTGCTGATCTGGTTGAGCGGACGCGCCTTGAGCTGGCTGAACCGGGAGAGTCTGGAGGTCTGCAATGACCCGAGTGGATATCTCCGCGTGGGGCGCTGAGCCGCCCTTGTTCGTCCGCCTGCTCGCCGCTGAGGCGGGTGCGACAGACCGAACCCGTGCAAGCAAGCGTATCGGTATGAGCCGCACGACGGTCAGCCTGATCCTTGCGAACAAGTATTCAAGCCCGAGCACCGCCAGCGTTGAGCGCCGCGTGATGGAAGTGCTTGGCCGTATCGAGTGCATGGCCGTTGGGGAAGCCCTGACGGTCGAGCAGTGCCAAGGCTTTTATCAGCGCTCCGCACCGACTCACAACCCCATGGCAATGCAGCACTGGCGGGCATGTCAGCAATGCCCCTTCAATCCGAACTGTGGAGGCAACGGAAATGCAGCAACTCACTAAGGAAATTCAGATTCATGTAAGGGGCTCGGCGCTGATTCAACTGCACTTCGCCGGACGGTGCGTTGGCTTCGCACTGACGTACCAGTCAGCAGGCCACCAGGCTGATCAGTTGGATCGCCTTCTTTCTGCCATTCGGCATCACGGTCGCAACTTTCCGTTTGATGCGACCGCAAATGTTTCGTTCAGTTCCTTCGCGTCGGAACAGTCTGTAGGTCGCGTGAGCGGGGTCACGAAAGAGGCGTGGGTCGTGGAAGCTGGAGACGGCACGCCGATCCGGTCGTTCCCCAGCCATGAAGTCGCTGAATGGTTTCGCGAGGCGGTTGAAGCCTACGACCGTCTTATGCCCCCCTGCGGGGAGGACGGTGAGTGGACGGTCGAGCAGATCGAGTGGTTTCGCAGCCACCCTGCGCCGATTGCCTCGGCCTGCGGCGGTCGTCTCAAAGTCCGCTGGGCGGGGTTCCATTGATGCGTACCCGTTGCCCGAACTGCGGGACCACCCTGTCCCTGGACGCGCTGATTGCGCACGACGGCGCCCGCGAGGCGCTGGGCATCGCCTTCAAGATGTCCGGCCCGCTCGGTCACGCCCTGGTGCGTTACCTCGGTCTGTTCCGACCGGAAACCCGCGAGCTGACTATGGACCGCGTTGCGAAGCTGCTCGGCGAGCTGCTGCCCAATGTCCAGGCCCAGCGCATCGAGCGCGACCGCCAAGTCTATGAGGCCCCGCCCGAGTGCTGGTTGTGGGCCATCGAGCAGACCCTTACAGCCCGCGAGAACGGGAAGTTGGTCACACCACTCAAGGGGCATGGCTGGCTGTATCAGGTCATGACGCAATACCAGCCCGGTGCGAGCAGTAGCGCGCTGGCTTTGGCACCAGAAGGACGCAGCGTGTCGGTATCGCCACGGAAGGAAAGTCAGACCGTGTCGGCCATGAGCGCGCTGGAGGCAAGGATTCGTGGTTGAGAAGTGGCTAGAGCGCGAACTCGCGAGCGGCCTGATGGGCTTGGTCGCATTGCGCCTGGACGGCGCCCCAGCGGCTGACGCAATCACCATGACGCTCGATGTCTGGCTTGTCGCGCTCAGCAAAGGTAGCAAACGGGAAGAGCACGTCGACGGTCCCCGCATTCGCAAGGGGTTCGAAACGCTGTTCGCTACCTGCGAGCGCTGGCCCGCTCCGGCTCAGCTACTGCGTGCCATGCCGGGCGCAGAGTTGCCGGTGCAGATCCCGAAGCCGAAGCGAACCGACAAACAGTTGCAGACCGGGAATGCGGCCCTGGACCAGCTCATGGGGGCTATGAAGCGCCGGGCGAATCCAGGTGCCTCGCTCAAATCGGATGAGCAGATAGAAGACTCAAAAAAGCGGGCCATGAAGGCAGTTGCGACGTTGCAAGGCCAGGCCATTCAACAGACAAACATGGAACAGAGTTAATGAACAACATCCCAGAAGGATTCCGCAAAGACGCGAAGGGGCACCTGGTCCCGGTCGACATGATTAAGCCAATCGACCTGGCCCGCGACGAACTGGTCAGCGAACTGGTCAACCGCGCCAAGGCAGTATCGGCAGCGCTGTCGCAGTTCAAAGTCGCGGCTTTCGGTGACATCAAGGCTTTCGTTGAGATGTCCGCCGAGCAGTACGGCGCGACCATCGGCGGCAAGAAAGGGAACGTCACGCTCCTGTCGTTTGACGGGCGCTTCAAGATCATCCACGCGGTACAGGACTCGATCAAATTCGACGAGCGCCTACAGGCCGCCCGTGCGCTGATCGACGAATGCGCGATTGAGTGGACTCAGGATGCGCGCAGCGAAGTGCGTGTCCTGGTCAACGAGGCATTCCGCGCCGACAAGGCCGGCGAAATCAGCACAGGCCGCGTGCTCGGTCTGCGTCGCCTTGAGATCCAAGACGAGCGGTGGCAACGCGCAATGCAGGCCATCAGTGATGCCGTCCAGGTGGTGGGCTCGAAGAGCTACATCCGGGTCTATGAGCGAATCGGGACATCGGATCAGTACGCACCAATCCCGCTCGACATCGCCAGCATCTTCGTCGCCGATCAGGCGCCGTCGACGCTGCACTGATCCCCCACCACCCATTCCCCGAATTGAAAGAGTAGTCCGATGGCCAAGTTCAACATCACCGTAGACGACAACGAAGGCACTGTTTCCATCAGCATCGACAACCACAGCGATTTGCACAGCAGCCCTGCGGGCCGCGTCGTGGACGCCATGGTGAATGGCGCCAGGTTGCTTGGGCGCATTGCTCTGCCCATCAGCTCGCCCATGCCGGGCTGTGACTGTGAGGTCTGCAAAGCGACCCTGGAACTGTTGCAGACAAAACCGACCATCCACTAAAGCGAAACCGCCTCGGGAAACCGGGGCGGTCTGCCCGCCATGGTGGCCGGGTACTGACGAGCAGCCGAGGAAGCGATATGCAGCAGTCTGAAAATGAGCCCAAGAATCAAGACCGTCGACCGCCTGAACAGGTGCAAGTGGTCAAGCAGAGCATTCCAACCCACTTCAAATATCTCTGCCGTATCTGCGGCAAGGAAACCTTGGAGCCTGTCCTGCGGGAGTGCCCTGGCGAAACTCCTGTCCCCACTTGCTGTTCTGGAAGGCGCCGTGACATGGCTTTCAAGGGCGGGATCATGCCGCAATAACTCGACATCGAGACCGTTGGGTAAGGACTTCTAAGCCGCGTTGCGGCGTAATTTGGCAGGAACACACATGGACCGTAAGAAGGCCCTGGACAAGATCAAGAAATGTCTCCGGTTGGCGATGAGCGACAACCCGCACGAAGCGGCAGCGGCAATGCGGCAGGCCCAAGCACTGATGCGTGAGTACGGCGTCGGCCAGGCCGACGTCGACATGTCAGGCGTGGAGGAAAGTGCCGCCATCGCGGGTGCCAAGCAGACGCCATCGAAATGGGAAAGCCAGTTGGCTAACACAGTGGCAAAGGCGTACGCCTGCAAGGTGTTGTTTGCAATGGGCGCCGGGCGTTGGAACTTCATCGGTGAAATCGCGGAGGTCGCGAGCTACACCATGACCGTGCTACTGCGCCAGGTGCGACAGGCGCGGCGAGACTTCACGCTTACCAAGCTGAAGAACTGCAAGCTGGCAACGAAGATCCGTCGCGGCGACGTGTTCTGCGAGGCGTGGGTAAGTGCTGTTTATGAACAGGTCATGACCTTCGCCAACGGGAGTCTTTCGCCGGCAGTTGAGCTGTATCTTACCCATCACTACCCGCAGTTGGTCGACAAAACACCGCGTGACCGGACCGCGACTACACGCCAGCGCTTCGGTCTGCGAGCGCTCAGCGACTCAATGCACGGCCTGCTTGCTGCATCAGACGTGCGCCTTAACCACGGCATGACCAGCACGGCGACGCTGGCACTGGGGACATCATGAACCGGCGCAACCAGCAACTGAGCAAGATCCACATTGCGAAGAAAGACCTCGGCCTAGACGACGATACCTACAGGGCTTTGCTGAGCCGGATCGTGGGCAAGACCTCTGCCAAGGACTTGAGTCCGCTTGAAGCTGCGAAGGTGCTGCAAGAACTGGAGCGCCTGGGCTTCCAGCCGAAGCGCAGCACAGCCAAGCCGAGACCGGCGGCAGGTCGGGAAAAGCTCGTCGGCAAAATCGAAGCCCAGTTGGCGGCGGCTGGTAGGCCGTGGGAGTACGCGGACGGGATCGCCAAACGCTTATACAAAATAGAGAAGCTGGACTGGCTCAACCCGGAGCAACTGCGCGGTGTTGTTGCTGCTCTGGCCTATGACGCCAAACGGCATGGGAGGCAGCATGAGTAATGGAGAGCTGTTCGACAGCGGCGAAATCGACAAGCTGGAGCCGGGTAAAGTGCTCGCGCATATGAAAGACCCGGTAGTTCTGGCCAAATGGGAAGGCACGATCCATGAAATGGCTACCCTCGCTGAAATAAAGTTGCGCGAGGTGCTGCCAGATAGGCTGGATCAGGTTCCGCAGATCGCCCGCGCTGTCGTGTATGCGATCTGCAAAACCATGGGAGGTGCGGTTGTGTACGTTCCTCGCGGTGATCCCCTGCGTCGGGCGCTGCGCGATGCGGAAATTTTTCGAGAGTGGCGTGAGCAGAATCGACGTCCAGACGAGTTGGCCCGCAAGTTCAACCTTTCAAGCCAGGCGGTCTATGACATCATTGCGCGACAGCGCGAGCTACACCGTAAGTCAGAAC
This sequence comes from Pseudomonas huaxiensis, assembly GCF_003231275.1. Classification (GTDB taxonomy): domain Bacteria; phylum Pseudomonadota; class Gammaproteobacteria; order Pseudomonadales; family Pseudomonadaceae; genus Aquipseudomonas; species Aquipseudomonas huaxiensis. The sequence goes on along the minus strand of NZ_QKVL01000030.1, from coordinate 55,713 downwards.
CAGACCTGTTCGGGTTCGCCGACATCCCGCCCAGGCTGCACTAGCCGAACCCTTCCCAGACCCCGCCCCGAGCGGGGTTTTTCTTGCGCGCGCAAGAAATACAGCCCCTCCCAGTAGCGCGCGAATCTAGCCAGGTCCAACCCTCCTGGCAGATTCGACCATGTTTGAGCACGAGCCTAAATCAGCGGAGTACGCACAGCGCGTCATCGACGAGCGCTGTGCCGTGGCGCGTAAACAACTGATCGACGATTGCCCGAAGGAATGGCGCACATACGTCATCTCGCGGTTCGCCGCATACCAGCGTCAAGCCGCTCGCGATTACTCCACCAGACCCAGCCATCCCAGGCAAGAGCAACGCGCCCCGGTACATGTTCGGGGTAATCCCGTCGTTGCCGCCCGCTCTCTTGCCGACATTCGCTCAACCCTGAACCCCACCAAGGAAGTTCATCAATGAACAACTTTCGCACTCGTCTGCGCAATCACCGGCCAAAGGCGCCGCGCCTGACCTTCTGGGCGTTGATCACTGTTCTCCTGTTGATCGCGCTCTATCTGATCGCCCCAACCAAGATTGCAGTTGTGCTGTACAAGGCCGCGCTGGTTACCGGCGGCGCCGTGCTCGGCTACTGGATCGACCGCGCCCTGTTCCCATATGCACGACCAGATCAGACCCGCGCTGCCCATCAGCCCTGGGCTGGGCTGCGTCGAGCAATCATCGTGCTGGCCTGCGTGCTCGGCCTGACACTGGGGCTTTGACCATGCGCAATTCATTAACCCCTCTGGTGTTGCTGTTTGCCATCCCTATGGTGTTGATTCTCTCCTGCCCGAAGGCCGTACAGGCGGCTGTTCCTGCTGACGCAGAGCAATACCGCCGCGAGCTGACGCGCATCGCCCATGCGGAGTGGGGTCTGGATGCGCCGGTGGCGACCTTCGCTGCACAGGTCCACCAGGAATCCCGCTGGAAGTTCAACGCGAAATCCCCGGTCGGGGCGCAAGGCTTGGGCCAGGTGATGCCATCTACCGCCACCTGGCTCGCTCAGTTGTTCCCGAAAACACTGGGCAAGGTCGAGCCCTACAACCCTTCCTGGTCCTTGATGGCCTTGGTCAGTTACGACCGCTGGCTGGCTGACCGAATCAAGGCGCGCAACCTCTGCGAGCAAACCGCAATGGTCCTGTCCTCCTACAACGGCGGCCTGGGCTGGCTGATCCGCGACCGCAAGTTGGCGTCGGCAAAGGGCGCCGATCCGCTGGCCTGGTTCGGATCTATCGAGCGGTTCAACGCGGGCCGCTCGGCTGCTGCATTCACAGAGAACCGGGGCTATCCCCGGTTGATCCTCAAGCGCTTTGAGTCTGAGTACATCGCGGCTGGCTGGGGTTCGGGGGTGTGCTCATGAGCGCTCTGAAACCCGTGCTTGGCTGGCTGCTCGCTCTTGGCCTGGCAGTCGCCGGACTGGTCATCAATCACAGCGCTGGTTACGACGCCGGTTTCGCCGCCGCGAAAGCTGGCGGCGATAAGGCGTTGGCTCAACTGTCCTTGGCCCACGAAGTTGAAAAGCGCCAGGCCGCAGAGCGGGTAGCCACAGCGCTCCAGGTCGAGGCAGACAAGCTGGTCGCCGAGCAGGCGCGTGGCATCCAGTTGGCAGCGGAACTCGCTGCCAAAAAAGACGAGCTGCGCGCCGTCACCGACAAACTCACCGGAGATGTTCAACGTGTCACAAGCCTCTATCGCCGCGCCTTGGATGCGCAACTTGAGCCGCTGCCTCCCGCTGCTTTCACTGCTGGCTTTGTCCGCGTGTGGAACAGCGCCCTCTTTGGCACAACCTCAGCAGTCGCAGTGCCTTCCGCCCGCACTGCCTCCGGCGGAGCTGATGCGGCCAGCGCCGGAGCCGGAAGCTCTGACGATCTGATTGCCGGTATCACCCGCGCTGATCTGCTCACCAACCACGTTCGCAACAGCGAGCGCTACTCGACTTGCCGTGCGCAGCTCAACGACCTGATCAAATGGAATTCGAACAATGGACATAACTGACATGGCCTCCGAGGTGGAGGAAATGTTTCTTGAGCAGGCGATTGCTACGCAACTGGCAGCGCAAGCCTGCGGCTCTGGTGTGTCGGCAACTCATTGCGAGTATTGCGGCGAAGCGATCCCTGAAGCGCGCCGGGTGGCCGTGCCTGGGGTGGTGCTCTGCGTGCCCTGCAAGCAGCACGTCGAGCGGATGGGTGGCCGATGACCACTATCGAAGTGCCGCTTTGGCAACTGGTTAGTACCGGCATCGCACTGCTAGGCGCGTTCTTTGGCCTGCTCAAACTGGTAGTTGCCGCTATCGAGCGCCGCCTCGATCAACGCTTTGAGTCGATGGATAGCCGCTTCGAAGAACTCGCCAAAGATTCAGACCGGCTTCGTCAGGTAGAGATCGGCCTGGAGCGCCTGCGCGGTGAGATGCCGCTTCATTACGTGCGCCGAGAGGACTTCGTGCGCAACCAGACAGTGATTGAAGCCAAGCTCGATGCGCTGGCTCTCAAGCTTGAAAACGTACAGCTCAAAGGAGCACGTCAATGATTGACCCAGCGAAAGCCCGGCGCGAATCCCTGCGCTGGTACATCCTCCTGACTCTCAATACCAGCCGTCCCGTGGACCCGCATGAAGCCGTCGTGCTGTCCACTATTCAGGGCATTTACCCGGATGCGACCGCGATGGAACTGCGCCGCGAACTGGACTACCTCTCCGACCGTTCCCTGGTGACGCTCGTCAAGCAACCCAATGGCGTTTGGATCTGCGGCCTGACGCACTACGGCGTAGACATTGCGGAGTACACCATTCCGTGTAACCCCGGCATTGCACGCCCTGAAAAGTATTGGTCCTGACCCATGCCCCCACGTAGCAAAGTCGCGGCGCTGCCGTCCGAGGTGAAAGCCTGGTTGGACCAGTACCTGGTCGAATCCAACTTTAGCGGTTATGAGGTGCTTGCCGCCGAGCTGGCGGAGCGCGGGTATTCAATCGGCAAGAGCGCATTGCACCGCTACGGCAGCGAGTTCGAAGACAAGCTGGCTGCGCTGAGGATGTCCAGCGAGCAGGCCAAGGCTGTCGTCCAGGCCGCGCCCGACGACGAAGGCGCCGTCAACGAAGCGCTGATGCGACTTGTCCAGGAGCATTTGTTCAAGCTGCTGATGGCGGCTGACGGGAAGATGGACCTGCCGAAGGTGGCTAAGGCCGTTGCCGAACTGGGCCGGGCTTCTGTCGTCCAGGCGAAATGGAAGACCGAAGTCCGGGCCAAGGCAGAAGCCGCGGCGAATCAGATCGAGAAGATCGCCAAGAAAGGTGGGCTCAACGCTGCGACCGTTGCGGAGATCCGGCGCGAGATTCTTGGTGTCGCCTCATGACAGCACTATCGCGCAACGCCGCACCACACCCGCGCTCACCGCTCGCTGATATCGTCAGCGTGGGCGAGGTCGTCGACGTACCATCCGTTTTGCTCGGCTACCAGAAGGATTGGATCGGTATCCGCGCCCCGCTGAAAGTCGCGGAAAAGTCGCGCCGGATTGGACTGACGTGGGCGGAGGCAGCCGACAACGTGCTGGTCGCGGCGTCGGAGAAAAAGGCCGGTGGGCAGACGGTGTACTACCTGGGCTACAACCAGGACATGACGGTTGAGTACATCCAGGCATGTGCGATGTGGGCTCGTGCGTTCAACTACGCGGCTGGCGAGATCGAGGAAGGCATCTGGCCGGACGAAGATCCTGACAAGCACATCAAGACCTACACCATCGTGTTCCCCAGTGGGCACCGGATCGTTGCGCTGACTAGCCGACCTAGCAACCTTCGCGGTCGTCAGGGTGTGGTGGTCATCGACGAGGCGGCATTCCACCAGGATCTTGCTGAGTTGCTGAAGGCCGCTCTTGCGCTGCTGATCTGGGGCGGTGAAGTGCACGTCATCAGCACGCACGACGGTACGGAGAACGCCTTCAATGAACTGATTGAAGAAATCCGTTCAGGTAAGCGCAAGGGGGAGCTATTCCGCTGCACATTCCGCGAGGCCGTGGAAGACGGGCTCTATGACCGCGTGTGCATGCGCAAAGGGATTCCCTTCATAGAGGCCGAGCGTGATGCATGGGTTCAGGATGTCTACGACTTCTATGGTGATGCGGCGAATGAAGAACTGGACTGCATCCCAAGCCAGGGCGGCGGTGCCTATTTCTCACTTGCCCTGATCGAAAGCCGCACCAGTCGAGACGTGCCGGTCGTTCGACTCAAGTGCCCCCAAGGGTACGAAACGACGGCAGAGCACCTGCGCTTGGCCGAGACGCTGGAGTGGTGCGAGCGGGAGTTGCTGCCGTTGCTTGCGGCTATCCCGGTGGGAGTTCAATCCTTTTACGGGCTGGACTTTGGCCGCTCTGGCGACCTTTCGGTTCTCTGGCCCCTGCTCAAGGAGCAGAATCTACGCAAGCGGGCTCCCTTCGTGGTCGAGCTGCGCAACGTGCCGTTCGCACAGCAGGAGCAGATCCTTTTTTTTGTGGTCGACCGTCTGCCCAACTTCCTTAAAGGCGCACATGACGCTCGGGGTAACGGCTCCCAGATAGCCGAGGCTGCCGCCGTGAAGTATGGGTTCAACCGCATTGAGCGGGTCATGTTCACCGAGGGTTGGTATCGGGACAACATGCCGCCCCTCAAGGCCGCGCTGGAAGATGACACCCTCAGCGGTATCCCTGCGGACAAGGACGTGACGGGGGATGTCCGCGCTTTCCGGGTCGTGAAAGGCGTGGCGCGCATTCCCGAGAAGCGTACCTCAGAGAAAGGCGGCGACAAGCGCCACGGTGACGCCGGCGTCGCACTGGTTCTAGCCGACTTCGCCAGTCGCCAAGACGTTGAAATTTTCGAATACCACCGCGTCCAGCCCTCGGCCCAGCATGATCGTCAGGTCAAGCTCGGCGCCGGCTGGCGATCTGGAAAAGGCATCTGGTAATGGCTCGTTCACCTATCGTCGATAAGTACGGTCGCCCCATTGAATACGATCAGCTCACTGAGGATGTCGCTGCACCGCGTGTTACGGGTGTGCGGCAGGTTTGGCACCCTTCGGTGGCTGGTGGGCTGACACCTGGCCGGCTTGCGGTCTTGCTCCAAGCAGCCGCAGAAGGTGATGCCCGCGACTACCTGACACTCGCTGAAGAAATGGAAGAGCGTGACCTGCATTACGCCTCTGTTCTGGGTACGCGCAAGCTCGCCTTGGCCGGGCTGAACATCCGCATAGAAGCCGCGACCGACGAAGTCGAAGACGTTCGCCGGGCCGACGCTTTGCGTGAGGCCGTCGGGTCGCCGGAGTTTGGCGAGTTGCAAACGGACCTGACCGACGCCCTGGGCAAAGGCTACTCGGTGGCAGAGATCATCTGGGACCGAAGCGGCAAGACGTGGATACCCGAACGCTTTGAATGGCGTGACCCACGCTTCTTTATGTACGACCGGGAAACCGGGCAGGAACTGCGCCTGCTCGACGAATCGGACGTGGTCAATGGTCTGCCTTTGGCTCCGTACAAGTTCATCGTGCATCGCCCCCGCCTGCGCACTGGCTTGCCGATCCGGGGTGGCCTGGCCCGACTCGCGGCGGTTGGCTACATGTGCAAGGCGTGGACCTGGAAAGATTGGATGGGGTTTGCCGACATCTACGGCATCCCGATGCGGGTGGGTCGCTATGGGCCGAATGCGAGCAAGGAAGACATCGGCATCCTGATGTCGGCAGTGGCGAACCTGGGCAGTGATGCTGCTGCCGTTATCCCGGACTCGATGCGGATCGACTTCACTCAGGCCGCAAACGTGGCCGGCGCTGGCGAGTTCTTCAAAGGGCTGGCCGAGTGGTGGGATAAGCAGATGTCCAAGGCCATTGTTGGGCAGACAATGAGCGCCGACGATGGGTCATCCATGGCTCAAGCCAAGGTTCACAACGAAGTGCGCCTGGATCTGCTTGAAGCCGATGCCAAGGCAGAGTCGAACACGCTCAATCGCATGTTCGTCCGGCCTTTCTGTGACTTGAACTTTGCACCAGGGCGACCCTATCCGCGCCTGATCATCGACGTTCCGCAGCCGGAAAACCTTGAGCTATTGATCAGCGCACTGTCGGCGTTCGTGCCGCTAGGACTGCGGGTCGAGCAATCGGTAGTCCGGGACAAGTTCGGTCTCCCTGAGCCGGCAGAGGGCGCCGAAATTCTTGGCAAGCCCGACACCCCTGCTGCTCCGGGAGTGACGACCGCGACCAACCGCGAACAGCAACGCTCGCCTGCAGGGGCGGTTCCCGACATCGTGGATAACCAGGTCAAGACATTGGCGAGCGCGAGCGCAGCAGCCATGGACGACATGGTTGGTGCGATTCGTGAATTGCTGGATTCGGTGGCGAGCCTGGATGAATTTCGTGACCGGCTTATTGAAGCGTATCCAGAGATGAGCGCTGATCAGTTCGCTTTGGCAATGGCCGAGGGAATGACCTCGGCCAGCCTGGCGGGACGCTTCGATGTGCTCAGAGGGCTTTAGATCAGCGGGTCGCGCCAGTCAGACGGCGGTGGGGTTGGAGGTGGGGGCGCAGGTGGAAGAGGTGCCTGGACATTGAGCTTGCCTTGAGCTTGCTTCTCGGCCAGCGGCTGAACTCTTCGGTAAACGGACATCAGCAGCTTTAGCTTCATCAGCCTATTTCCTTTGGACCTTTGGTCCAAAATAGCAGCCTCTTCAGGGGACAGGCCCATGATGCGCATCATGTCATTAGATGACTTTTCACAGAACTCAAACGTGCGTACTTGTAGTTCTGCCTCCTCTAGGTCTGCGCGGATTTGACTTAGCTTGCGTTCCTGCATGCTCTTGCGAATGTAGGTGTATGTGTCATTTGCGGTTTTGATTGAGTTGGCAACCGTCGTCACTATTTTGGAGACCGTAACGCACACAGCAAGTATAGCTGCCAGCTCGATAAAGCCGGGCGAAGCGTAGGTGATTCGGGTGACCTGGGGTTGGTGATCAAATGGAATGTGGCGGAAGACGTGATGGAAAAAGTTAACCGTGCTGTACCCGCCTCGCCATGGCAGATTTGCATAGGCCGTCATTACCTGTTGCTGGCGATAGGCTGATAGGTGCGGCAACAGTGAATATGCGAACGCATAAAGCTGGTTGTAGTTTTTGCTGACGACCGCCAAGTCCTCTAGCGTCCATTCCTTATCCAGTAACAACTTAACTCTGTCAGGTTCCATACCCAGCTCCATGTGGTCAGTAACGAGATATTGCCCGGTTCAATTAACCCTTTCAATTAGAGGAACTCTATGAGTGCAGCGCATGGTTCTCTGTCGTTTCAAGAGCAGATTGACTATTTCAAGGGCAAGACCAACCTGCCGACCCGTGCCTGGACTGACATCTATGCGGCAGAACATGACTGGGCGTTCGTCGTCGCCGGCACGACCAGGCGCGACCTATTGGCCGACATGCGCGGCGCCGTAGAGAAAGCCATCACCAATGGCCGCACCCTGGAGCAGTTCCGTACCGACTTCGACAAGATCGTCAGCCAGCACGGCTGGGAGTACAACGGCGGTCGCGGATGGCGGACCCGGACGATCTTTGAAACGAACCTGCGGCAGTCCTACAACGCTGGCCGCGAAGCTCAGATGGCCGATCCTGAACTACGTAAGGCGCGTCCATATGGCCTGTATCGCCACGGTGACAGTGCTAACCCGCGTCCAAAGCACCTGGCGTGGGATGGAACGGTGCTTCCTCTCGACGATGCCTGGTGGTCGACGCACACCCCGCAGAACGGCTGGGGCTGCAAGTGCAAGAAGTTCATGCTCAGCGAGCGGGACGTTGAGCGGCAGGGGCTGAAGGTTGGCCCAGCGCCGGCAGTCGAGTACGAAGACCGGACCATCGGCGTGAACAGCCCCAATGGGCCGCGCACCGTGCGCGTGCCGGTGGGCATTGATCCGGGCTTTGAGTACGCGCCTGGTCAATCCCGGCTCACATCGGCGGTGCCGCCTCTCCGTGCTTACGACCCATTGCCGGAGCCCGGCGGCCGTACCAGCTCGGTGCAAGGCGCGGGGCTGCCGAACCGTCAGCCGGCTGGCCCGCTGCCTGCGCCTCGCCAAGCGAGCGCCGACAGACTGTTGCCAACTGGGCTGACAGATCAGGAGTACGTGGGCCGCTTCCTGGGCGAATTCGGGGCCACCGAGGCGAAGCCTGTCGTCTTCCGCGACAAGGTGGGGGATGGCGTGGTGGTCGGTCGCGACCTGTTCACCAATGCCAAAACCGGCGCTCTGAAGGTCAGTAAGCGCGGTCACGCGCGCGAGCTGCTGTTGCTCGCTGATGCGCTCATTGACCCGGACGAAGTGTGGGTGAGGCTGGAATGGCAGTACGCGCAGAACAAGGCCGTGGTGCGTCGTCGCTACATCAGCCGCTTCCAGGTGGACGGTGAGGCCGTGCCAGCGTTGGCAGTGTTTGAGGTGGGCTCTGATGGCTGGGACGGCATCACCACATTCGCCCCGGACGCGGACAATCCAGAGTACCTGGAGCAACTACGGCTTGGCGTACGTCTGTACCGCCGCCCGGAAAGCGGGCAATAAAAAACCCGCGCCGCCGCACGGGTTCACATCCTGGCTGTAGGCTTGGAGGCCCCGGCGGGGGCTGCTCAGCCAATGAACGTATATAGATAGTAGGAGGCATCAGTGGCCGGAGCAATGCTTGATGTAACCGTCGACGTGTCAACGGTCGGCAAGGCGCTGGAGGAATTGGCCGAGCGCCTGGGCTCAATGCGTGTTCCCCTCAACGACATTGCCGAGTACCTGCACCAGTCCACCGATAGCCGCGCTCGTCGCCAGGTGGGGCCAGATGGTTCGCCTTGGGCACCGCTGTCACCGCGCACCCTGGCGCGGAAGAAAGGCAACAAGACCTTGCGTGAGTCTGGTGCGCTGCTCGACACGCTTCGCCATCAGGTTGCCGGTGACGAACTCCAGTTCGGTACTGACCGACCTTACGGTGCCATCCACCAGTTCGGCGGCAAGATCGAGCACGCAGCTCGTTCACAGCAGGTCTACTTCAAAGAGAAAGGCGGCGTGGTGGGCAACCGCTTCGTTAAAAAGAGGCAGTCGAACTTCTCTCAGTGGGTCACGCACGGAGCCAGGTCAACCCAGATGAAGGCACGCCCATACCTCGGATTGTCCGCTGAGGACGAAACTGAGGTGCTGGAGATCGTCGGGAACTACCTGAAGGGGTAAAAAACGAGCGTTAGCAGAGAGCCGTTTTAAGCGCGTCGTCGGGGCTGGGAGGTACATCCGGCTCAAAGTCGGCCCGGAATAGCGTTAGACCTGCGTTAGATTTTGTTCCTGACCCCTAAGCGTCTCCCGGCTGCGGGTCAAATTCTAAGAAAGTCGGGAAAGCTGAGTAATCTGCCCAGATCGGCTCTTGATTCCGGGTAGCATTCCCAGTCCTCAATTAGTCCCTCCCTCAATCGACCACTTCTTGCGTCGAGCTTAAAAACACTCCCCTCAACGTGCCGCCCAAGATGGCGGCATGAAAACACTTCTCGCACTGAACACCGACCTCTCTGCGCTGCCATCGACCGACGGCCAGGCGCCCGAATGGATCGAACTGATTCCCGCCGGACCGGCTGTCACTGGTCGGGATGGACGCACCTGGCTGTTTGACGAACTGGCTCAACAATTGGTCCTGGCCGCGTTCACGGCCCGCGCCATTGACATGGTCATCGACTGGGAACACGCCACCGAGGTTGTTGCCCCTCAAGGCATGCCGGCTCCGGCTGCTGCCTGGATCGACAAGCTGGAGATCCGCGCCGACGCGCTGTGGGGCCATGTGTCCTGGACGCCTCGCGCTGGTGAGCAGGTTGCCGCCCGCGAGTATCGCTTTGTCTCTCCCGTATTCGACTACGACGACGAATACCGCCGGATCCTTCGCATGGTCAGCGCTGGCCTGACCAACAAGCCGAACCTCGTTCTAACCGCCCTCAATCACGAAAACCCGGAGACTCAAAAAGTGGCTATCCCACTCGCACTCGCGGCGCTGCTCGGTCTTGACGCAGCCGCCACCGATGACCAGGCCGTCGCCGCCGTCACTCAACTGAAGGCCACCGCCACGGCTCGCAACAACGAACAGCCCAGCCTGGACAAGTTCGTGCCACGCGGTGACTACGACCAGGCTGTTTCGCGTGCCACCAACGCCGAACAGGCACTGGCTACCCGCAAGGCCGATGAGCACAAGTCAGTCGTGGACACCGAAATCGACGCGGCCTTGAAGGCCGGCAAGATCACCCCGGCAACCGCCGACTACCACCGCGCTGCCTGTTCTGAGCAATCCGGCCTTGACCGCTTTCGCGAGTTCGTGAAGGCCGCGCCGACCGTTGCTGACCCTTCCAATCTCAGTGAGCGCAAACCTGACGGCACATCCACTGCATTGAACGCCGAGCAACAAGCTGTGTGCGCTCAGTTCGGCATCGACCCGGCGGAATTCGCCAAAACCCTGAAAAGCGAGGGCTGATCGTGGCCTTGATCTCTGATCGCAATACCCCGAAGCGGGATGCGAAAACTCTGGTTATCCGCGTGGGGGCTGGTGTTCACATCCATGCCGGCTCCCAAGTGGTTCTTTCGGCAGCCGCGTTGGCAATCCCCGGCAAGACCGCCACGGGTCTCACCTACGTAGGTCGTGCCGAAGAGTCGGTGGACAACACCGCTGGCAGCGATGGGGCCGCAACCGTCGAGATCAGTCGGGGCGCCGCGTTCAAGTGGGACAACGACGGGAGCATCAGCCAAGCGCACTTGCTCAAGCGCGCCTACGTCGTCGACGACGCCACTGTCAGCGCGACCGACGGCGGCGGCACTCGCTCTGCGTCCGGGCTGGTGGTCGCCATCGACTCCGACGGTGTCTGGGTCGAGTAACTTCTCTACAAAGGAGCGCACTGCGCATGTTGGTCAATAAGAGTTCCATCCAAGCGGCTTTCGTCGCCATGAAAACCCTGTTCAACAACGCCTTTGCATCGGCGCCGAGCAGTTGGCAAAAAGTCGCCATGAAGGTGCCATCGAGCACCGGCAGTAACCTGTATGCCTGGTTGTCGGCGTTCCCCCGGATGCGTCGTTGGATTGGTGACAAGCACGTCAAGAATCTCCAAGCCTACACCTATACCGTGGTGAACGAAGACTTCGAAGCTACCGTCGAGGTGGACCGCAACCACATTGAAGACGATCAGTTGGGCATCTACGAGCCCCAAGCCAAGATGGCAGGTCACTCCGCGAAGCAACTGCCCGACGAGATCGTTTACGAACTGGTGAATGGCGCCTTTGCCAGTCGCTGCTACGACGGTCAGTATTTCTTCGATACCGACCACCCGGTTGCCGGTCGAAGTGTCAGCAACATGGGCACTAAGCCTTTGTCGGTGGCGACTCTGGCCCATGCTGAGGAAAGCTTCGGTGCTGCCTGCACCATCATGCAGGAGTTCAAAGACGAGGATGGCCGGCCCATCAGCGTCATGCCCAACGTGCTCCTGGTGCCGCCTGCGTTGCGAGACACGGCCCGCCGAATGATGAACTCGGAGAAGCTGGAGGACGGTCAGGCGAACCCCTACAAGGGTGCCGCAGAGGTGGTGGTCGAGCCTCGTCTCACTTCCCGAACTGCCTGGTTCCTTCTGGACACCACCAAACCTGTACTTCCGTTCATCTACCAGGAACGCAAGGCGCCTGTGTTCGTGCAGCAGACCGATCCCGAGGCCGACGACGTCTTCAACCGCAAGAAGTACAAGTTCGGCGCCGAGGCGCGTGCGGCTGGCGGTTATGGGTTCTGGCAATTGGCCTACGGCTCGACCGGCACGGGGGCCTAAAGCATGGGCGTCCATATTAAAGCGGTGGTGGATGGCTTCCGTCGTGGAGGCATCGCGCACCGAGCCAAAGGCACCTACTACCCGACGGGCTATTTCACTGAGGACCAGTTGGAACAGTTCCGCCAGGAGCCGAACCTGCTCGTTACCGACGTCGTTGGGAATGACCTGTCTTCTGGTCAGGACGACCAGTTGATCCAGGAGTTGGGCGACACCATCGCTCAACTGGAGCATGACCTGGGGAGCGAGCGCGCAGGCTTGAATAGCGCCATGTCGACACTGACCGCCATCCTGGAACATCAGGCGAAAGTGCCAACCTTGGTGCTCGATGCCGCTGGATTACTGGAACCTGCCGCGCCGGGCGAAGGCGTCATCAGTATCAAGGAAGAAGTGCTGGCAGAGATCATCGGTCAATGCCTGAAGGAGACCCGTAGCGATGCAAGCCAATCGACGCTCGACAATCCCGGCGGTCCTGAAGCGCCGTCGCCTTCGCCGTCGGTATCGCCAGTACCTCCGGCAACTGGTCCTGACGCAGGGTCTGTGAAACGAGGCGGCAGGCGCGACGCTGAGAAGAAAGGGGCCAGTGAATGAACCTCTCGTTGCCGAGCGCGATTGCGCTGATCACCCGCTTCGGTGCCAAGGAGATGGCGGACCTCGCGGTCCCTGAGATCAACCGGACGATTGAAGGCGAGCTGCTGGAAGCTGCCGCCAAGGGTGATCCGCTGGACAGTTGGGACGCCGAGGATGTGGCGTCTGCTGTTGCTGCCCTGGCTCGCATCGCTGATGCGGCCACCCGCGCTCGCAGCGAGATTCAGTTCTACCTTCGCTACCGCCAGCCGGGGCAGGACGCCCCGGACTGGGTGGCTGACGACCTGCCGGAGCTGACCCGCTTTCACCTGTACGGCGAGAAGGCCAACGCTGAGTCCGCCGTGCGCCTGCGCTACCGCGACATCATCAAGCGGCTGGAGAACCTGGCCGCCGAAGACGAGCGACGTGGTGCGGCGGAGTCGGGCCAGTCCGGTTTGCAGATCAGCCACAACCCGCGCCTGTTCAGCCGCACCACAATGCGGGGGCTCTGATGCTCGGCGAACTTGAGGATGCCATTCAAGCCCGCCTCGGCGAGCTGAAGAGCCAGCTACGCCGGCTGCACATCGACAGCTACGGCGGTGAACTCAGCGACGATGATCTTCTTGTCGACTTGCTGAAGAACACGCCGAGCGTGCTGATCACCACCCCGAAAGTGGTGTTCAAGCCGAGGTCTCACCGCCGCTACACCGCCTCGGTTGTGTTTCGCCTGGTGATATCAAGCACGTCCGTGCGCGGCGAGCGTGAGACTCGACGCGGCTCCGGCTCTGTCGCGAGCGATCCCGGCAGCTACTGGATCTGGGAAAGCTGCATGAGGCTGCTGACGAACTGGCAGCACAAGCCGGACGGTGCGCAGATGAGGCCGACCGAGTTCGCCAACCTGATCAACGGGAAGTTTCAGAGCGGCCACCTGTCGGTGCTCGGTCAATCGTTCGCTGTCGAGATGGACTGGGACGTCCCTGAGGGTGAGCTGCCATGGCTTGAAGGCGTGGACCTGGCCTACCACGTTCCGGCGGGCAATCCCGCCCCCACCGTGACCGATTCAGTTGATTTGGGAGATCAGTAGATGTTGGTGATTGCAACGCAACACCCCGTACCCGTGATGCCAGGCACCGCCAAGGATGGCGAAGAGTTCATCAGGCCGGCACCCGCCGAACCGGTGGACGTGCAGGAAATCGCTTACTACCTGCGCCGAATCACTGCCGGCGAATTGAAGCGGGTGAAAACCAAGGGCGGTGCCAAACAGGCCGCTAAAAACGAGGTCCAAGCATGACCATTCAGTTCGACACTATCCCGGGAAGCATCCGCAAGCCTGGTGCTTACTTCGAGTTCAATACAAGTCTGGCGGTCAGGACGCTGCCGACTAACGCACAACATATCTGCCTCGTCGTTCCGCTCGATGGTGCCGCGACCGCCTCGGCCAACGCTCCCCAGCAGGTATACAGCGCCGTTGAGGCCAAGGCGCTGTTTGGTCCTGTCGCGGGGGTAATGGTTGCAGCGGCCATCGCGGCCTATCGCTACGTTGCGATCTCCTGCGTCGGCGTGACCGTCACTGGTGAGACCGAGCCGGACATTGCCGAGGCTTTGGCATCGACCGCAATGGGCGGCTTTACGATCATCGTGCCAGCCTGGTTCAGCCAGGCAGCCATGACAGCCCTGCGTACTCACATCGCGACGTGGACCAGCTCCATTGAGCAACAGTCGCTTGTCGGTGTTGGCGCTGTAACCAGCACCCTGTCGGCTGCCACCGCTCTTGCTGCAAGTCTAAATGCTGGAGCGATCACGGTCGCGCTGCTGCCGGGCACTTCGTCCAGCCCGCGCCAGGTCGCGGCTGCCTACGCTGCTGTAATCGCATCCGAAGAAGATCCGGCGCGTCCGCTGAACACCCTGGCACTGGCCGGGATTGCCGTGCCACCGGTAGCCAGTCGGCTCGGTCGAGTCGAGCAGGAAACCTGCCTGGCGAACGGCATCACACCGCTGGAAGTCGCCGCCGGGGATGTCATCCAGATCGTCCGGGCAATCACCACCTACACCAAGAGCGCAGCCGGTGCGACTGACGTTTCTCTGCTCGATCTGACCAGCATCCGAACCCTGTACTACGTGCGCCAGGCTTGCCGTGAGCGTATTCGCCTGCGCTTTCCACGTTCGAAGCTGAGCAGCAGGACGGCGGACGCGGTACGCGGTGAGCTGCTGGACGTGCTCAAAAAATGCGAAGAGCTGGAGATCCTGGAAGAGGTGGACGCCAATGCTGACGCGCTGATTGTCGAGCGCTCTGGTCAGGACGTGAACCGCCTCAACGCGGCGATCCCCTCCGACGTCGTCAATGGCCTGCACGTATTTGCAGGCCGCATCGATCTGCTGCTTTAAGGAGCAAACCCTATGACTGACAAATTTGTCGGAATGATTGTTCTCGAAATCAACGGGAGCGAATACGAAGTGACCAGCGTCGAGCCGTCCTTGAAGACCGGTCGCAAGGTGGTCAAGACCATGAACCGCTCGGGCCGGGCCACTGGCACGGCCAAGGGCATCGAAGAGTACGAGCTGAAGATCTCCGTCGCCATTCCCAAGACTGGTGAGCCGGACTGGCGTGCGCTGATGGATGCCAAGCTGACCATCTTCCCTCAGGACGGCGGCGGCAAGCGTGAGTCCTGGACTGGTTGCAGCCTGATCGAACTCGGCAGCAAGTACCAGGTTGAGGGCGAAGCCACTCGCGATCTGACCATTGCCGCACTGAACTACTACCAGGAGTAAGCCATGACAGACCTGAACAAACGTTGGGATGCCCTGACGATTACCGGTGAGCTGCCTGTAGGCGTGTATTTCGCGGGCGTGCGGCACAAAGAGTTCGTGCTGCGTGCCGGTGTAACTGGCGACCTGATCGCCGCGCAAGAGCTGCACCCCGAAGGTCCGCTGCAACTGATCACGCTGGAAGTGTTTCGTCGGCAGATCCTTCGGCTCGGTGACATCGAGCCGCAGCATTTGACCACTGAGTTACTGCGTGCCGAGCTGCTGGAGTCCGATTTGGCGGTAATCGCTGATGCGGACATTGCTCTTGAAAAAAAGCTGAAGCCGCAGAGCGCGGCCAGCACGCCTGGCGCCGCATCGAACAGCATCTCGTCAGAGCCGGCTTCCGGCTAGACGAGATCCGCAGCATGACCCGGCATGAAGTCGAGGCCAGGTTGGATGTGATGGTAGGCAAAGCCAGGGGCGTTCGGTACGTCAGCAAGCGTACCGGCAAGCTCAAGCAGTAACTCAAAGGCTCGGTAACGGGCCTTTCTTCTATCTGTAAGACGGAGTAGG
The DNA here is from genome assembly GCF_003231275.1 of Pseudomonas huaxiensis. Lineage (GTDB taxonomy): Bacteria > Pseudomonadota > Gammaproteobacteria > Pseudomonadales > Pseudomonadaceae > Aquipseudomonas > Aquipseudomonas huaxiensis. The sequence goes on along the minus strand of NZ_QKVL01000030.1, from coordinate 40,000 downwards.
TCATGTCAGATTTGCGCGTAGCGTTGCGCATCCAGGCCCATGCCGGCGACAGCCGACGCGAAATCGGGCAACTGAATCGCGACTTGCACAGCGCGGGCAAGCAGGGCGCTAGGTCGCTCGCGGATGAGAGCTGGAAAGTCTCAGCCGCTATGACGCGAATCGGCACGACCGGAGCGGCCAGCTACAAGGTTGTTCGTGAGGCAGTGCGCGAGACGGCAAACGCCAGTCGGGTACTGAATCAGGAAAGCGGAAAGACCTCTGGGGAATTCCGAAAAGTCGGAGCTTCTGGTGCGACAAGTTACCGGGTAGTGCGCGAGTCGATGCGTGAAGCGGCCAAGGCCGGCACAGGCACTCAATTCGTTCTGACGAAAACGGCGGCAGAATTCAAGGTGATGTCGAGCGCAGCCAGAAAGGCGGCGCGAGATGCGAAGGCCGAACTCAACGGCGCCGAGCGGCAAGGCGTCGATCCGCTCCGGCAGAGTGTCGACCGTACCGAGCAGGCGTTTCGGCGCATGGCTCAGAACGGCGGTCGCAACCTGCGCGGCATGAAAGCCATTGCCGCTGGAGTGCGCTCTGAGTTTGAGCGGATCAAGCATGCCGGTAGCAGTGCGCAGGGGCAGTTGGCGGGCCTGGGCGTCGGGGTAGGCGTGGTGGCCGGATTGAAGAATAGCGCCGCGCTGGACCGTCAGTTGATCCGAACCCAGCAGACGGCTGATCTGACGGTTGCGCAGCGTGATGAATGGCGGGGCGGGCAATGGCAGCTTGCTCAGAAGTACGGCGTGGAGCGTGAGCAGGTGCAGACCGGTTTCGACACACTGATTGCCAGCGGCCTGTCGTATGACCAGGCCAGGCCAAGTACTGACGCCATTGCACAGGCAACTGCTGTTACCGGAGCCGACAGCGGGACTCTTGCAAAGGCCTTGGTGACGGGGGCGAGTGCCTTCGACATTGATCTTTCCAAGCCGGGCGCCGCGCTGGATATCTTGCAGAAGATGACCGTGGCGGGTCGACTCGGCAACGCCGAGCTGGAGAACCTATCGAGCATCTTCCCGAAGATCGGCCAGGACGCCAAGTCCGCTGGCATGGACATGGCCCAAGCGCTGTCTTTCGTCGAGACTCTGTCGCTGATCGAGCTGGAGCCTGACCGGCTCGGGACACTCGCGCAGTCCACCTTGCGCGCCTTCAACAACGGCAACTACCGGAAGGAAGTTACTAAGGCCACGGGCGTTGAGTTCTTCAATAAGGACAAGAGTCAGCGCGATACCAAGGATGTGTTCCTAGATCTTCAGCGCAAATACAAGGCGTTGAAAACCGATAAGGATCGCGCTCGGTTCATGGACGTAGCCTTTGGCAAAATGGACCAGGACACGCAGAAAGGTATCAAAGCCTTCCTGACCGGCGACCGCCTTGAGAAGTACGCGGAAAGTACGAAAACCATCTCAGGCGCCAAGCCGGTTTTTGAAAAGGACCTCGCCGACAATGTTGGGAGTGCCACTGGCACAGCAAGCCGCATGAAGGCGACTCTCGGTGCCGCCATCGACCGCATGGCGCAGCCGATTAACAAAGAGCTTGCAGGCATGGGTAACTACATGCTCAACGACCTGGAGCTGTCGGGTGAGCAAATGCTCGGAGCGGGTTTGGCAACAGGTATTGGCGGTTACATCGCAGGCCGAGGCGCTATGGCTGGTGGAAGTGCTCTACTGAAGAAGCTGATGGGTGGCCCAGAGGTGCTGAAGAACATCGCGATGGGCAGGGTGCTGGAAGAGGCCGCAGGTGTTACTCCAGTATTCGTGACGAACTGGGCTCAAGCTGGCGGGTCGCCTGACAAAGATAGTTCCGACAAGTCGGAAGATGATTCAAAGCCCGATCTCAGTAGTTGGCTCTCGCTCGCAGCTACGGCGGTCTCGATCAGCGGGGCGACCGACAGTAGTGACGAAACTCAGTTGCGCCACGCCGAGAATTCGAAGATCCACGATGCTAACCAGCGTGCTTGGTTAACCGCTTACTACCGCAACAGAATCGAACTGAAGAAAGCCTACCCTGAGGCTGAAGGTAGCTGGATTACTGAGCAGGCGCGGACTCTGGCTAAACAGGAAACTGGTATGACGCCCTCCGGTGTGAAGCTCGGGGTGGCCAGTGATTGGGCTCGAAACGTTGCCTTGGCGGGTTTGACTAAGCCCGCTCAAGGGCTTGATTTGCTGCGTGAGGCAGGCCCTGGTCGCAATACGGTTGGCGTGACTCCAATGACTCCAACCAACGCCGCCAGCAGTTCGTCGGCGAACGCGGCGAGCATGTTGCCGCCTGGTTCGTCACCGCCCGTCGCTCCTTTGGCGGAGTGGGCCAGTCAGATATTGAACAGCTTCGGGCCAATCCCCCCTGCATCTGCCTCGCCTGCACTTAGCCAAGTCGGTGGCGGTGGAGATGCTGAAATGTACCGTGCCTTATCAGAGGTCTTGCGGCAGCAGATCAGCCAAATGGGGCAACTGGTAGGGCAGCCGTTGGTGATCGAGATCCGAAGCGACAGTGACAATGTATTTGCCGAAGTTGAACGACGGGTTGGCATCCAGGCGAGGCGCGGCTAATGAGCTGGAGTGAGACTTTACTGGACGCCTCGTTTCGAGGCGTGCCACTGGAAGTGATGACTGAGAGCCTGGGTGCGACTCGGGAGCTGGCTCAGCACGGTGTGCCATATCGTGACGGGGATGACGTGGAGGATATGGGCCGCAAGGCACGAGAGTTCTCTATGACCGTCGTGCTGTATGGCACCAACTACGAGATCAGCCTACAGAATCTCCTTGCGGCGCTCGATGTTCGGGGCGCTGGCGAACTGATTCACCCTATCTACGGACGAGTTGATGTTCTCGCACGGAACTGGAAAGTTGACCATTCCGCCGAGCGCCCGGACTACGCGCAAGTTGACCTCCAGTTCGTCGAGCGGACACCTTCGGAGCCGTTCTTTGCACGGCAGTTTGAGTTTGTCGATGAAGGTGTGCTGACTGAGGATCAGGGGCGCCGCTGGCAAGACGGCTTGCTGGATCTGATAGGCCAGATCGACGCCCTCATCGCCGAGGTTCAGCAGCTCATTGGCGGCGGCTGGATTGGCTTGCTGGAGAATCTGCTTGGCTTGCCCGGCATCGCTCTGCGGCTTCAGCAGTTCCGCAGTCAGATACTCGGCGTTATAGCGGGGCTTGCGAGCTTGTTCGGCAGGAGCGCTGGATCGCAGTTCGATCCACTCTTGGATCTGGCCCGGACGCCTACAGAGATCCGGGCGGCGATATCAGCACACATCGATCCAAGTGTCACCAGCACCTCTGGGAACAGCGCGTTCGCCATCACTACCGTCACTGATGCGGTAGATATGTCCAGTTCGGGCAGCGTGCTTGAGCAGAACACGGCAGCGCTGAATCTGATTAACCAGCGGCTCGTCGCGGGCGGAAACCTTCTCCTGACGTTCCCTGGTGCCGAGGCCATCGAGGCGCAACCAGCACGGACCGGCACCACTTTGCTGTCTCAAGCTCAGCTTGGGCTTGCGCCGGCTGCCGCGCTACTGGCCAGCGTGCCAGTGGGTGGGCTGGTATTTGGCTCGGAATCGATGCTTTCCCCGACCGCCGCAGTCGCCTGGAGTCTGGTGATGCTTGTGGTGACAGAAGCCGCATTGGCCCAGGCGTCGGCAGTGATCGTATTGCTCGATGAGCAGCGGCAAAAGCCGACATTGACGCCGGAGCAACTGCAATCAGTCGTATCAAGCACACGTTCTTTGACCGACGCAGCGATCCAGTTGCACCGCCAGTTGCTAGGCGTTGAAGAGGCGCTGCACGTCATTGAGCCGTTGCGGGCGATTGCCGGGATTGTGCAGGCGGCGGGCCGTCAGGTGCTGCAATTACGACCGCCGCTGGTGGAGCGCCAAGTGGCTGGGGAGACGAACCTGCGGTTGTTGGCGCACCACTGGTACGGCGATCACAGCCGAGCGGCTGAGCTATTGCGACTGAATCCGGGATTGCGCACGCCGTATGCGATCAATGCTGGGGAGGTGCTGCGTGTTTACACCCGTTGAGGAACAGATTCGATTGGCAATCGGTGGTCACGCCCATGAGCACTGGGACGGCTGGTCTGTTGAAAGTGACCTGCTGACCCCTGCTGACGCCTTCCAGCTTGAGCTGTTCACGCAGGATACGGTGGCTCTCCCAGCACAGTTGAGAGAGGGCGCCCCTTGCACGTTAAGCCTCGGGAATGACCGCATCCTGACGGGCGTAGTGGATGAGGTCGAGCTTGATATCTCCCGGCAGGGCCGAACCATCAGGATCAATGGGCGAGACCATGCGTCCGTCCTGGTCGACTGCTCGACGCCATTTGTCGCGATGCGGGAAGTCGGCCTGGCTGATGTCATCGAGCAGGTCGTGCGACCTCTTGGCATCACGCAAGTTGAGATTCGTGCGACCAAGGCAGGTAGCCGCAAGCGAATCCAGGTTGAACCCGGTCAGAGCGCGTGGGAGGTCTTGTTGCAGGCTGCCGAGGCGAATGGACTTTGGCCCTGGATGGAGCCCGACGGACGCTTGGTTGTTGGTGGGCCCAACTACAGCGCTCCGCCCGTTGCCGAGCTGATCCTTCGTGAGGATGGTCAAGGCAACAACGTGGAGCGGTTGTCGCTGCGCCGGTCCATGCCGGGCCGCTTCAGCCAGGTCACTGTCCTGGGGCAGCACGGACAGTACGACGGCGATGGATACGACACGACCCGATCCAAGCTGAAAACCGTTGTGAAAGACGACGTGCTTGCAAGTCGGGGGATCTTCCGTCCCAAGGTCGTAGTAGACAGCTCATGCGAGAACCAGGACATGAGTACGGCGCGTGCTCGCAAGTTGCTCGCGGACAGTCGGCTGGAAGGGCTGGAGATTCGTGCGGTGGTTCAGGGCCACCGGACAGACCGCTTCTTTGGCGAGGTGTGGACGCCGGGTCAGCGGATCATCGTGCGTAGCGAGCTTCACGGCCTTGATGCCACCTACTTCTTGATGTCTCGCACGTTGCGCGTCACGCGCCGTGAGGGCGCTATTACCGAGCTGCGTTTGCGTGAAGACAAAATGTGGGTGCTGGACGGCAACAAGAGCAAGAAACAGAAGAAGCGCAAGGGCGACGCTGACGCGGCCTTCATCCAGGAGCTACACAAGCTATGAGCCTCATTCGTACGATGCAAACGCAGGCCCGCAATGCACAGCAAGGCATACGCCAGGCTTTCCGCGCAATCGCTGCTCGCAACAGCCATGGCGGTGCGCAGATCGGTGTGGAAATGGAGGGTCTTGCGGGGGAAAGCGTTAGCGGCGAACTGATGCAGCAGTACGGTTTTGCCTCTGGCCCGCTGCCCGGCGCGGAGTACATCGTTATCCCGGTTGGGGGTAACTCAAAGCATGCTGTAGTCGTGGCAAGCGGCGACGGTCGATACCGCATCCAGATCAAGGATGGAGAAGTGGCCCTGTACACCGATGAGGGTGACTTCATTCACATGAAACGCGGGCGTCTGATCGAAGTTGAGACCGAAACGCTGGTGATTCGGGCGTCAACGAAAGTCGTTCTGGATACGCCGCTGGTCGACGCCACAGGCGAGGTCAAAGACAGGGTTCGGACGATGCAGGCAGACCGTGACCTATACAACGCTCATGTCCATGGCAACAGCCCAAATCCGAGCCCAGTTCAGTAAAGGCTGACCGACTCGCTTACGTCGACGGGAAATACTCTTTCCTGTCGACGTAAGCCAAATTGCCGAGCATGGACACAGGCATAAACCCCGCAACTGGCGACTTAACCGGGCAGCGTATCAACACGCTGGCCAACGCCATTTATCTCCGATTGGTGACCCCACTGGGTAGCTACTGGGCTGACCCTTCGTTGGGCTCTCTGCTCTACACCTTGCGTCGAGAAAAAGACAAACCCCGCGTTGGACGGCTCGCCGAGCAGTACGCGCGGGATGCCCTCAAACCCCTGCTTGATGATGGCCGGGCCACTCAGATCGACGTCGGCACCGAACAGCGCCATGACGGTTGGTTGCGATTGTCAGTCGAGGCCATCCAGGCAGATGGACGTATTGAAACGTTCACGCATAACGTCAGGGTTATTTGATGCCATTCCACCCCCCGGCTTACGAAAGCATCCGCGACGGCATTTTGCGAGATATCCGCAGTCTTCTGCCGGACGCCGATATCGGTAGCGACTCCGATAACTTCATCCGCAGTGCCGCTGTGTCGGCGGCAATTGAGGGCCTCTACCAGCACCAGGCGTGGCTATATCGGCAGATATTCCCCGACACCGCCGATGAGGCGGAGCTGTTGCATCACGCCGGGACTCGCAACATACGCCAGCGCGCGGCCGTTGCAGCCACTGGCGTTGTGCAGATCACGGGCACCTCAGGAGTGCCCCTTATTGCCGGCAGCACTCTCAAACATGTTGCCAGTGGTGCACTGATGGTCGTCACCGAGGCAGCGACAATTGGCGAGGCAGGCACGGTTACAGTGTCAGCAATCGCACAGTCGGTCGGTGTTGGCATGAACGGCATGGCTGGGTCGGCCATGCTGACAAGCCCGCCGCTGGGCATTGATGCGATTGCGACCATTACCGAGGCATTTACTGGGGGTAGCAATATCGAGTCTCCGGCATCGGTGCTGGCTCGATTGCTTGACTTGCTGCGCACCCCTCCCGCAGGCGGTGCGGAGTACGACTACAAACGATGGGCGCTAGAAGTCGATGGCGTGGCTTCAGCGAAAGTCTTGGCTAAGCGCCGAGGGCCAAATACTGTAGATGTGGTTATTACTGGTGAAAGTGGTGCTCCCTCTGATGAGGTGATAGCTGCTTGTGAGGCGTATATCGGTTATATGCGTCCGGTTACGGCGGAGGTGTTTGTATATCCGCCGCTCATTCGAACCGTTACGGCGACAGCAAATGTTGAGCTGGCCAGCGGCTACAAGTTCGACGACGTTCAGAAAGCCGCTCAGGTTGCTTACAACGAAGAGTTGGGCGCGTTAGCACCGGATGAACTTCTGAGGCGCAACCGAATCGGCACAATTTTGGGCAACATTGCCGGCGTGACAGATTACGAGGTTCTGACACCTACGGAGAATGTGCCTGCGACAGATGTGGCCGGCGTTATTGGTTGGATCAGGCCCGGCACCATCACTCTGGGGCTGATGTCGTGAGCAGCCTGGCGACGCAATTACGCCTGTTGCTTCCACCAGAGGCTTATGACGGTGCCGCCCCGGTGCTATCTAGCTTGCTCGCTGCTGATGCCCGCGCGCTGGAGGGGGCTCAACTTAGCGGAGATCTGCTTTACAGCAGAGTCTGGCCCGAGTCGGCTGAGGCTTTAGCCGACTGGGAGCGTGTGCTGGGCCTTCCTGATCCGTGTGTTGTCAATGAGGGGCACACCGTAGGGCAGCGAATTGCCGCCGTAATTGCGAAGTTGCAGTCTCCGGGCGGACAGTCGCGTGGCTTCTTTATTCAGTTGGCTGCGAGCCTTGGTTACAACATCTCAATTACGGAGTTTCGACCTGCACGTGCGGGAGTCGCCGTGGCGGGTGATGCCGTGAACGGCGACAGTTGGACGTCGTCTTGGATGATCAACGCCGAGGCGGTCGGTGTGTTTGTTGCTAGGGCGGGAAGCGCCGCTGCCGGTGAGGCTTTAGCAGTTTGGGGTAACGAGCTTCTGGAGTGTCGGATGGAGTCTATGCGACCTGCCCATACCACCATTGTTTTTAGCTACGGAGCTAATTGATGCAGAAAATTGCCGATAGTACTAACACCGCAGATCCGGCTGGCGAGTTCACTGAAGGCCATTCGGCTGGTGGAGTTCCTGCAACTCACATTAAGGCTGCTTGGCTTAATTCAGTCCAGCGCGAACTTATTAATGTTATTGAGTTGGCAGGAATTCAGCCTGACGCAAAAGATGATACGCAACTTGGCGAGGCTGTCTCGAAACTTGTGGCGTCTTCTTCTGACTTTGAGAAGTTGAAGAATCGACCTACTACATTGTCTGGCTATGGGGTTACTGATGGCCTGCATGTCGGCAGTCCAAGTAATCAGCGGCCTGAGCTTTACGCTGATATAACCGGTGGGGATGCAAGTGAAGGCTCAGGCGGCGCCTTAGTCATTCGTGAGGTCCAGTTGGTAAGGGGGGCAAAGACAAATTACCCGTACGCTCCGCGTATATTATTTCATTGGGGTGGAGTTTCAGAGGGTTCGCTCGGCATGACTTCTGCGGGCAAACCAATGTGGAGCGGGACTGCAATCCTTCTTGAGGGCGGCTCAGAAATAACCAGCAAGGCGAACAAATCCAGTACGCTGGCAGGCTATGGGATTACTGATGCCCACACCAAAATTGAGGTGGCTGGTTTGCTGAGTAAGGTTGCATATAGCGCAGCGACACTGAGCGGCTATGGTATTTTGGATGCTTATACGAGAGCGGAAGTCGATAACTTACTAGTTGGGAAGTCCTCGAAGTCTACAACATTGGCCGGTTATGGTATTTCAAATGCGTACACTAAAGCGGAAGCCGATAGTTTACTAACCGGGAAAGCTTCAAAGTCCACAACATTGGCCGGTTATGGTATCGCAGACGCTTTGCGTGTTGGTGGGCCTAGTGATCAGCGTCCTGCTCTATATACGAATACGACAGGCGGTGAGTCTGGCTCGGGGACCGGCGGCGCACTAATGATCCGCGAAGTTCAGCTTGCCGGTGCTTCAGTTGTAGACTACTCATATGCTCCAAGGATTCTTTTCCATTGGAGCGGTGTTGCGGAGGGCGCGCTGGGTATGAATTCATCCGGCAAGCTTGCATGGAATGCGGCGGCAGTCCTTATTGCCGGTGGCCCGGAGATAAACGCAAAGGCCGATAAGTCCACAACGCTTTCCGGATACGGCATCACAGTTGCAAGTCAAAGCGAGGCTGAGCAGGGCACGGAAACGACAAAGCCGATGACAGCGCTTCGGGTATTTCAGGCAATAGCGGCAAAAATTGTGCAGGCAACAGCAAGTGTGGCCGGTATTGCTCGCGTCGCAACTCAGTCGGCGGTCGACTCGGCAGTAGAAGATAATACTTTCGTGACTCCGGCGACATTAGGGGTGCGACTGCGTGCCGGTTTTATCTGGTCAAGCAATTATGTTGTTTTTCCAAGCTGGCTTGGAAGTTTGATCTTCCAATGGGGAACGGTTGCAACTCCTAATCCTGATATGGCGCACGATGTGACTTTTCCAATCGCATTTCCGAATGCAGTAAAAACCTTGCAGGTTTCTTGGGGTTATGTAGGGGCTAGGACCGATAACAGCATTATTCCTCAGATTGGCGATCAGACGTTGGTCGGTTTTAAGGCGAATAGGCAAGACGCCTATACAGCAACGAGTTCTCCAAGTTCATACATTAACTTCTTCGCCATCGGAAACTAATCATGCTCTACAGCCCAAGCGCGCGTGGCTTTTATTTGACTAAGGTTCATACCGATATTCCGGTCGACGCTGTGGAAATCAGCCTGAAGCGGCACGCAGAACTTATAAAATCGATGTCCGAAGGCAAGCGGATTGTTCCTGGTCCTGATGGCCTCCCGGTGGCGGATGACTCAGCGCAATTGACTGAGGATCAAGCTGCCGCACGCGAACGGAGCTGGCGAGATGGCGCACTCATCGCTGTTACCTGGCTACGTGATCGACATCGTGATCAGCATGACTCGGGAGACAGCGCGACCCTGACTGAGGACCAGTTCAGGGAGTTGCTTGGGTATATGCGTTCGCTGCGGGACTGGCCTCAGTCTGATCAATTTCCTGATGAGGCTGGTAGGCCGCGAGCGCCCGCCTGGGTTTCTGGTGGCTAGACGGCAGGCCACACAGTGTTCATTGAGTGGCGTCGGTGCCAAACCCTGTGCGCCACGGTGCCAAACCCGGCGCTCGCTTACACCGGGCGCGGGATAAATTAGTAAATATGTGCTCTCAGGCCTTAAAAAAACTGGGGTAGCGCGTCGGGTGAGGCTGACCGGTCGGCGCAAGCGAGGAATGACACCAGGGTTGCCAAGGGTAATATCATTCCTGTTAAATGAGATTCATTACCACTTGTTACCGCCTGGTTTCCTGCCATGTCTTCCGTCGACCTCTCGCTGCAAAAAGCCGTGCACTCGCTGTACGAGGATCATCATTCTTGGCTCTGCGGCTGGCTGCGCAACCGGCTGGGCTGTGTCGACCACGCGGCGGACCTGGCCCAGGACACCTTCATGCGTGTGCTCACCTTGCGCAAGGCCGCCGACCTGCGCGAGCCGCGGGCGTACCTGAGCACGGTGGCGCGCAGCCTGATGATCGACATGTTCCGTCGTCGTGCGCTGGAGCAGGCGTACCTCGATGCCCTGGCGGCGCGCCCGGAGCCGGTGGATATCTCGCCGGAAACCCGCCTGCAGATCATCGAGACGCTGATGGACATCGACCGTCTGCTCGACGGTCTCGGTGCCCGCACCCGCGAAATATTCCTGATGGCCCAGCTCGACGGCCTGAGCTACGTCGAGATCGCCCGCCGCCAGGACCTCTCGGTGACCACGGTGAAGAAACACGCGGTGCGCGCCCTGACCCATTGCCTGCTGCTGGTGGAGGAGTAGGCCATGGCCGCCGTGCTGGAGCGCAACATCCTCGAAGCTGCCGCCCACTGGTATGTGGAATTGCGTTGCGAGCCGGACGCGGCGACCCGTGCCGCGCACCAGCACTGGCTGCTCAGCGACCCGCTGCATCAGCAGGCGTGGGAACGGCTGGGGCGTCTGCAAGGCAAGTTCGAGCAGGTTTCGCCGCAACTGGCCCGGACCACGCTGGCGGGCGCCAGGGCCAGGCGCCGTGAGGTGCTCAAGGTCCTGTCGATTCTGCTGGTCGCGGGCGGCGCGGGTAGCCTGGCCTGGCGCAGCACGCCGATGCAGACGTTGCTGGCCGACCAGCGCACCGGCACCGGCGAACGTCGTTCGCTGCGTCTGGACGACGGCAGCCAGTTGCAGCTCAACACCGCCAGCGCAGTGGATATCCGCTACAGCGCGCAGGTCCGTCAGGTGAACCTGCTGGACGGCGAAATTCTGGTCGAGACCGCGCGCGATGCGCTGTCGCGGCCGTTCATCGTACACACCGCGCAGGGCAGCGTGCGGGCGTTGGGCACGCGGTTCATTGTCCGCCGCGAGGGTGAGCGCACGCGGGTCTGTGTGCTGGAGCACGCGGTGGAAGTGCGTTGCGCCGATGCGCAGGTCGCGGTGCGGGTGGAGGCGGGTCAGCAACTCAGCTTCAGCGCCGCGCAAATAGGGGATCTGCAACCGGCTCCGTCCCAGGCCGACGCCTGGACCCGCGGCATGCTGGTTGCCAACGACTGGCGGTTGGGCGACTTCATCACCGAGTTGCAGCGCTATCGACCGGGGCATCTGGGTTGCACCGAGGCGATTGGCGACTTGCGTATTTCCGGGGCCTTCCACCTGGCGGATACCGATATCGTCCTTGATAACCTGACTACCACCTTGCCGGTGCGTATCCGCCGTTTCAGCCGGTTCTGGACCCGGGTCGAGGCGGCCTGAATTTTCTTTCAAAAAAATTGCGATCAGGGGTTATCGATTCTCATCCAGCTTCGACTTGTAGGTAGAGGCGCCACAGAGACGCCGTTCATCACTGCCACAGGGCGAAAGGAAACCGCATGTCCCGTTCCACTGACCGCATGTCCGCTGTACCGAAAACTTCCGCGCTGAGCCGAGCCATTCATGGCGCGCTGCTGGGCGCCGCATTGGCGACGCCAGCCGTGATGCTGGTGGGCGCTGCGCCGGCCATGGCTGAAAGCCGCGCCGAAGCCGCCTTCGATATTCCGGCCGGGCAGCTGGACGCCGCGCTGACTCAATTTGCCGCCACCGCTGGCGTCACCGTGTCCTTCGACCCGGCCCACGCCCGCGGGCTGAAATCGCCGGGCCTGCGCGGTCGCTACGGCGTCGACGCCGGTCTGCGCCAGTTGCTGGCGGGCAGTCGCCTGCAAGTGGTGCGTCAGGCCAACGGCAGCTACTCACTGTTGCCAGCGGTCAGCGACGGTTCCCTGCAACTGGACAGCACCAGTATCAACAGTACCGCGGTCGAATCGGCCTGGGGCCCGGTGGACGGCTATGTCGCCACCCGTAGCGCCACCGCCACCAAGACCGACACGCCGATCCTGGAAATCCCCCAGGCGATCAACGTGGTCACCGCCGAGCAGGTGCAGAACCAGGGCGCACGCAACCTGACCCAGGCCCTGCGCTACACCCCGGGCCTGAGCACCGGCGGCTTCACTGACCGCAACTCGATTGCTGATGAAATCACCAGCCGTGGCTTCGCGCCGACCCCACTGTACTTCGACGGCGCCTATGTGCCGTATGCCGGCAGCCTGGGTGGCGCGCCGCAGATCGATCCGTACACCCTGGAGCGCATTGAAGTGCTCAAGGGCCCATCCTCGGTGCTGTTCGGCCAGAACCAGCCGGGTGGCCTGATCAACCTGGTGTCCAAGCGCCCGACCCGCGAAGCGCGCAATCAGATCAAGCTCGGTGCTGGCAGCTACAACCGGGTCAACGGTGCCTTCGACAGCAGCGGTCCGCTGGACGAGCAGGGCGCCTTCAGCTATCGGCTGATCGGGGTCAGCAGCAAAGGCAACGATCAGGTTGACCACACTCACAGTGAACGCCTGCTGCTGGCGCCGAGTCTGACCTGGACGCCGAATGACAGCACCTCGCTGACGCTGCTGGCGCAGATCCAGCGCGATGACGGCCTGACCGACTACCAGTCGCTGCCGCGTATCGGCTCCCTTGATCGCGGCCCGAATGGCGAGCGCATCGACCGCAATTTCTTCTCTGGCGACTCGCACTACAACGACTACAAGCGCAACCAGTACATCGCCGGCTATGACTTCAGCCACGCCTTCAGCGACGACCTGAGCTTTCGTTCCACCGCCCGCTATACCGACGTGCGCGACCGCTACAAGGGCTTCTACCTGCGCAGTTTCGTCACTGACGCCAACAACGTGACCGACTACACCCAGGCCAACCGGGTCAAGCTCGACTGGCGCCAGCACAACATCGCCTACACGGTCGATAACAACCTGGAGTACAAATTCGCCACCGGTGCCTTGCAGCACACGACCCTGACCGGCGTCGACTACCGTCACTTCACCCGTGAGTACGATGGCTACAACGCCTACAACGTGTTGCCGGTGAACCTCTACGGCAAGAACAACTTCGACAGCTCCAGCGTCACTCCGGTGCTCGACACCAAATGGGACAACACCGTGCGCCAGACTGGCCTGTACTTCCAGGACCAGATCCGCCTCGACCAGTGGATCCTGACTGTGGGCGGTCGCCAGGACTGGGCCGAGATCGACAACAAGGACCTGCTGGCCCACTCCATCGCCTCGCAGCGTGACAACAAATTCACCGGGCGTGTCGGCCTGACCTACGTCACCGAGTTCGGCCTGGCGCCTTATGTCAGCTACTCGCAATCCTTCCTGCCGACCATCGGCACCGCCGCGCCAGAGCGTGGTGGCAAAGCCTTCGAACCGACTGAGGGCGAGCAGTACGAAGTAGGGCTGAAATACCAGCCGCTGGAGAAGACCCTGATCACCGCGTCGGTGTTCCAGGTCAAGCAGAAGAACGTGCTCACCGGCGACACCGAGTACCCGCAGTACCAGGCGCAGAGTGGCGAGGTGCGTTCACGCGGGGTAGAGCTGGAAGTGAAATCCAGCATCGAGAATATCGACCTGCTGGCGGCGGCGACCTACATCGACTCGTTCTACACCAAGAGCACCTACGGTGATCAAGGCAACCGCAACGAGTCCCAGGCACCGGTATCGGCGAGCCTGTGGGCGGATTACCACTTCACCGGCGTCGGCGTCGACGGCCTGACCGTGGGTGCGGGTGCGCGCTACACCGGGCGCAAGCCGGGCGATTCGGCGAACTCCTTCGACGTCCCGGCCTATGTGGTATACGACGCCACCGTGCGCTACGACCTGAGCCGCTTCGACCCGAGCCTGCGCGGTTTGCAGGCCAGCTTGAACGTGCAGAACCTGTTTGACCGGGAGTATGTGTCGGACTGCAACTACGCGTTCGGCTGCTACTACGGGCAGGAGCGGGTGGCTTCGGTGCAGATGACGTATGACTGGTGATTGAGGGGTAAGGGGCATCGCGAGCAAGCTCGCGCCTACAGTTTTTCGGTGCCATGGGTCTTTAAATGGAACTGTAGGAGCGAGCTTGCTCGCGATAAGACACCTCGGCTACCCAAACCACCGCGCCAACCCACTCGGCGTCAATCCCGTCCAGCGCTTGAACGAGCGGCGGAAATTGGTGGTGTCGCTGAACCTCAGGTAGTTGCACACCTCTTCGTTGGTGTAGCCCTTCATCTGGTACAGGTACAGCGCCACATGCCGGCGCACCAGGTCCAGTTGCTGCTGGAAGTGGGTGCCGTGCTTGTGCAGTTTGCGCTTCAGAGTGGTCGGGCTCATGCCAAACGCAGCCGCTACGCGATCAAGGTTGATCGGTTCATGAATGTGGCTGTGCAGGTGATCGTACAGGCGGTCGAGAAAGCTCGCGCCGCCCTCCAGCGCAGCCAGTTGTTCCAGGCAGGCTTGACGCGCCACCAACCCCGGGGTGGTGGCGACGTCGGGCAGTGGCCGATGCAGGTATTCGCGCGGCAGTGACAGCAACGTCAGTTGCGCATCGAAACGCACCTCTTCCCCCAGGTACACCCAGTACTGCTCGATATGTCGCGGTTCGCTCCAGGCGCACTGGATGCGCCACGGCAGGTGCTCGCCGGTCAGCCGCCGACTCATCGCCAGCACCGCGCTCAGGCAGGCTTCGCCGAGAAACTGCCCTTGGTTGCCGGCACCGCAACCGTCCTGCCAGTACAGGTGCAGGTAGTGTTCTTCCAGCAATAGCCGTGGCGTCAGCAACGGACTGAGCAGGCTGTGGAATTCGCAGAGGTTTTCCAGCGCCTGGTACAGGTTGCCGGCGTGCAACAAGGTCTGGCTGGCTTCGCCGTAATGCCCGGGAAGCAGGCGCTGGCCGAACAGGAAGGCGCTGTCGTCGGCATCCAGCAGGCGCCGGGCGTTGTCGATCAGGGTCAGGAATTGCTCCTGGCTGAACTTCGCCCGGCCCTGGCTGATGTCCTCGTAGAACACTTCGCAACCGCGCAGCAGGCGGTGGCTGTCGATGCCCCGGGATAGCGCCAGGTCGATCAGCGCCGCAGGCTGGAAGTGCCCGATGATAAAGCGCTGGTCACGCTCGTAGCCGGTCATGCCGCCCCCTTGCGCGGCGTCTGCCGCTTGGCTTTGGCAATGCCCAGGTTGACCCGTTTGAGCAGGCTTTCGACGTCGTCCTCATAGGCCATCGCCACCGCCACGCTGGCGCGCAGGTGCAGGCGCTCGCCGTGGCGGCGGGTCTTGTGCGCCAGGCTTGCCACCGCCTGTTGCAGCTCATCGGCCAGCCAGCGCGCCTGGGTTTCACCGGTGTTGGGCATGACCACCACGAAACGGTCGCCAGCCAGGCGGCACAGCACGTCCTGCTGGCGCAGGTTGAGCAGCAGCAGTTGCGCCAGCACTTGCAGCAGGTGATCACCCTCTGCCTCGCCGTGGAGCAGATTCACTGCGCTGAAATCGTCGATATCCAGCACCACCAGCGACAACGGTTGTTGCTCGTGGCTGGCCTGTTCCAGTGCCCTTTGCACGTGCTGGCGCAGATATTGGGCGCCGCCCAGCGGGGTGAGTTTGTCGAACAGCAGGTGCTCGCGAAACAGCCCCTCGCGCTTGCGCATCTGCGCGTTGATCGCCTGTTGTTCCTGGTGCAGGTGATAGATGCCGAAGGTCACCAGCACCAGGCCCACGGGCATCGGCGCGGTTTCCAGCCAGTTGTCCCAGACCGCGCCGGGCGCCAGGCGGATGAATTCGTCGAGCACGTCCATCCACCAGGAAAAACATACGCAAGCCATGCCCACGGCGAGCATGCGGGTGACCCGCCCGGCGGGGCGGCTGCGCATCAGCATCACCAGCCAGATCAGCCAGATCAGCCCCGAGCCGCCTTCGCCGATCACGTCCATCCAGTTGATCTGCTCCCACGGTTTTACCTCGCCGAAGGCCAGGTAAAGCTGCAGGCCGAGGTTGGCCGCGACGGCGAGGCCGACGAAGGTGAGGGTGTGCAGTTTCAGCAGTGATTTCATGAACGTCTCCGGGCCGGGCCCGCCCAGCGTGCCCGACCGATATCACAACGCTGTTACAGACTCTTGTCCCGCGACTTGCACGGCAATTGGTCCGGGCCTTGTGCGCCGTTGCAGAAGCGCTCCGCTGGCAGTTGTTTGGCCGGCTCGCTCAGGCGGTTGCGGCCCTGCTTGTCGCGGGTCAGGTCGAAGGCGTCATACAGCCGCCCGCTGGCGGTGAAGCTGCGCACTTCCAGGCGCGAGGCGCCGACTTCGACGGTCTGGTAGAGCTGGGTTTCCTCGGCGCTGCGGTCCGGCTGTTTACGCGCGCGGTCGTTGACGCCGTACATCTTCGAGCCGGCCACCGAGACCATGTACACCGGTCCCTGCACCTTGCCGGCGGCCTGCGCCTGTTTTGCCGCAGCGCGACCGTTTTCGTTGCTCAGGCGGCTGTAGCAGTGGTCGTGACCTTGCAGCACCAAGTCCACCGAATAGCGTTCGAACAGGGGTTTCCATGCGGCTTTCAGCGGTTCGGTATCTTGCGGCCGGGCGCAGGTGAAGATCGGCTGATGGGTCACCACCACCTTCCAGCGCGCCTTGCTTTCCTTGAGGCGTTGTTCCAGCCACTGGCTCTGCTGGTCGAGGGTGTTCAGGTCGAGGGCGGCGGTGCCGTCGAGGACGATAAAGCGCACACCCTGGTAGTCGGTGACGTAGGTGGTGCTCTTCAGCCCGCTGACGCCGTTGTCCGGCACGGCGAACTGTTTTGCCCAGTGCGGACCGAGGGTGCGGCTTTCGCTGCCGTCGGGGTTGAGGCTGTCGAGGTATTCGTGGTTACCGGCGGCGACCACTTGCGGCACGCCGGCGTAGTGGAAGCCGCCGGCCTGGTTCCATTCGCCCCATTCGTCGTCATGCACCAGGTCGTCACGCTGGGAGGTGAGGTCGCCGGCATGCACCACCAGCGCCGGGCTGGCAGTGGCGTGCAGGGCCTGACGGATGCTGCGCGAGGCGATGGAGAGGATGTCGTTCTGGGTGTCGCCGAGGTAGATGAAGCGGAACGGCTTGAAGCCTTCGGCCGCGGTGCGGAACTGCAGCCACTCGCTCCAGCCCTCGGCGCCCTTGACCCGGTAGACGTAGGCGCTGTCCGGTTGCAGGTCGCTCAGGCGAATCTGGTGATAGAGCGCCGCGCCGTTCTCGGTGTCCAGCGCCTGGCTGCTGCCTTCCAGCAGGCGCGCGCGTTTCTCCAGTTGCGGACCGTCCAGGGCCGGGGCCAGTTGCAGTTGGCTGGCGTCCTGGCGGGTGTTGGTGCGGAAGGTCACGGCCATTTCCCGCGCCGGGTTGGCGCCCGGGGTCAGCACGATGCGATCGGCCAGGCCGCTGGCGGCGTAGGGCGCGCCGGGGGAGTGGGGCAACGGCTCGGCAACGGCGTGGCCGAGGCAGGCGGCGAGGGCGAGGGCCAGCAGGCTCAAGCGGGACATGAAAGATCCTTGATTGATGGGTAGTGGCGGCCAAGGAAACAAAGGCGAATGACGGTTGGGTTACAGGGGAGGGGGTCTATTTGGGTGGTGGCAAATGTGAAAATTCTGTTGGTTTTTTGAGGGCCTCATCGCTGGCAAGCCAGCTCCCACAGGGTCTTGTGCACGCCCGGACCCTGTGGGAGCTGGCTTGCCAGCGATGAGGCCCCAAAGCCAAAGGAGGTCATTTCAGCCCAGATTTCCTTGAAAACCCGGTGAAAACGATCCGATTCAGCCCGCACAAAAATCCCTGTCACAGATCTGCCACACACCACCCCTAGCGTGCCCTGCAGTTTCCGCCCCGACGTGGCGGATGGACTTCAGGGGGAGCGTTATCGTGGTTACCGTCAAGCCCGCAGACAACCGTCGGCGATTCAAGATCAGCCTGTTGAGCCTGGCCATCGGCGCCAGCCTGCCGGCCTTCGCCGACGACAAGGTCGAGCACGTCAACGTGGTCGGTCAGGCCGCCAGCATGGACCAGGCGCTCAAGGAGCAAAAAGCCTCCGACACCGTGCGCAGCGTGGTCCACGCCGACGCCGTCGGCCAGTTGCCCGACGACAACGCCGCCGAAGCCTTGCAGCGCATTCCCGGCCTGTCAGTGGAGCGCGACCAGGGCGAAGGCCGCTTCGTCAGCGTGCGGGGCATCGGGCCCGACCTCAACAGCGTGACCATCAACGGCACCTTGCTGCCGGCTCCGGAAGGCGATCGCCGCGCCGTGGCGCTGGACGTCCTGCCCACCGAGCTGGTGCAGTCGCTGTCGGTGGTCAAGACCCTGACCCCGGACATGGACGCCAACTCGCTCGGCGGCACCATCGAAGTGGAAAGCCTCTCGGCCTACGACCATCCGGGGCTGTTCTACACCCTCAGCGGCGAAGCCAGCCACGACAAGAACACCAGCCAGGACAGCCCGAAATTCTCCGGCGCCTTCAGCAACAAATTCAGCCTTGGCGACGGCGTCGATAACTTCGGCGTGGCTGCAGCCTTCAGTTGGCAGCAGCGCGATTTCGGCTCGGACAACGTCGAAACCGGCGGCGCCTGGGATTTCGAAGACGGCCAACCGCGCCTGGAAGAAGCCGAGCAGCGTGACTACCGCATCCGCCGCGAGCGCACCGGTGCCGGGCTCAACTTCGATTACCGCCCGGACGATTTCTCCAGCTATTACCTGCGCACCCTCTACAGCCGCTTCAAGGACACCGAGACGCGCAACGCCGCCGGCATTGAGTTCGAAGACCCGCAACTGTCCGGCGAGCGCGGCGATGGCGAAGGCTGGCGTTCGCTGAAATCCCGCGAAGACACCCAGGAAATCCAGTCCTACGTGTTCGGCGGCGAACGCCTGATCGACGCCTGGACCCTCAGCGGCCAGGTCGGCTACAGCAAGTCCAGCGAGAACGATCCGGGCGGCATTGCCAACGCCAAGTTCGAGGGCGACTTCGCCGACGTCGGCTTCGACGGCACGCGCAAACCGCGCCTGAGCACCGGTTCGGCGTTCTACGACCCGCAGGCGTTCACCCTGGACAAGGTGGAGTGGGAAAAGGCCAACTCCAGCGACGAGGAAAAGAACATCCGCCTGGACCTCGCCCGCGACTACGAACTGAGCGGCAACAGCGCCCAGGTCAAGTTCGGCGCCAAGGCCAGCCGCCGCGACAAACGCAGCGACACCGACGTCTGGGTCTACGACGACTTCGACGACCTCAGCCTCGACGGCTTCCAGAGCGGCAAGGTCGATTACGCCCTCGGCAACTTCGGCAACGGCATCAGCGCGGGCGCGATCAAGGGCTTGATCGGTGGCCTCGACCGCAACGCCTTCTACGACGAAGAGGAATCGCGCATCAACGATTTCCAGATGAGCGAAGACATCAACGCCGCCTACCTGATGAACACCCTCGATGTGGACGCCTGGCGCTTCATTGCCGGGGTTCGCTACGAAGGCACCGAGTTCGAGGCCAAGGGCACCGGCCTGCGCGACGGCGAATACAGCCCGACGCAAAGCCGCAAGCGCTACGACCACTGGCTGCCGGGCCTGCACGCCCGCTACCAGTTCACCCCGCAGACCCAGTTGCGCGCGGCCTGGACCCACAGTGTGGTGCGCCCGACCTTCGGCCAGTTGGCGCCGGGCTTCATGATCGATGACAGCGAAGGCGAGGCGAGCTTCGGCAACCCGGACCTCAAGCCGCTGGAGTCGATGAACCTCGACCTCGGCATCGAGCATTACCTGGGCCGCGCCGGCGTGCTCTCGGCGTATGTGTTCTACAAAGACATCGACAACTTCGTCTACAGCACCGACCTTGCCGGCAGCGGCGAATGGGTCGACTTCGACGAAGCCAAGACCTTCGCCAACGGCCAGAGCGCAAAACTCTACGGCCTTGAGCTGGCCTACTCGCAGAAGTTCGACTGGCTGCCAGCGCCGTGGAACGGCCTGCTGCTGGGCAGCAACCTGACCCTGAGCAAGTCCCGCGCCGAGATTGAGGGCCAGGGCCTGACCCGGCGCATCGACCTGCCGAACCAGTCCAACACCGTCGGCAACCTGACCCTCGGCTGGGAAGACGAAAAACTCAGCCTGCGCCTCGCGGCCAACTACAAATCCAGCTTCCTGGCCGAAGTGGCTGCTGCGGATGACAAGGCCCACGACCTGTATGCCGATGACCAATTGTTCGTCGACTTCAAGGCCGGCTACTTCATCACCCCGGACCTGCAACTGACCTTCGAAGCGCAGAACATCACCGACGAGTCCTACTACACCTACACCGGACGCCGCTCGTTCAACTCCCAGTACGAAGAGTACGGCCCGACCTACAAGCTCGGCCTGACCCTGACCCACTTCTGACCGCTTCGCCCGCGCCCTTGCCCTGGCGGGCGAAGGCGCGGGCTGCCCATGAGAACCGCACATGTTCAACGCACGACCCTACACCCTGCTGAGTGGCCTGGTGCTCGCCATGGCCGTGGCTCAGGCCTCGGCGCAACCCGCGCTGACCTTCGGCGAGCGCCTGCCCGGCAGTCCGGAAAATGCCCGGCTGCTGGCCAACGATGGGTTCTGGCCCGGTGCCGACCGCCTTGTGGCCGGCAAGCACGGCCTGCAATTGCTCAAGGCCGACGGCCAGGTGCTGAGCCAACTGGAAGGCCGCTTCAAGGGACTTGATCAGCGTCTGGTCGACAACGGCCTGCTGGTCGCCAGCTTCGACAGCAAACGCCAGCAGGCGTTGCTGGTCCGGCTTCAACGCGACAAGGGCTGGAGCACGCCGCTGTACCTGCCCAAGCGCGATTTCGCCATCGAGGGGCTGTGTCTGTACCGCGACAGCGCGCGCAACAGCTTCGTCTTCCTCCTCGGTGCCGAGGGCGTCGGCGAGCAGTGGCTGGTGGCGAGTGATGACCAGCCGCTGGTGGCCGCGCAGCGCGTGCGTGGCCTGAGCCTGCCGCCGCTGAGCGAGTACTGCCAGAGCGACGACGCCAGCGACAGCCTCTACGTCAACGAAGAAAACCTCGGCCTGTGGCGCTATGGCGCCGCCGCCGAAGCGCCGTTGCAGCGCCGTCCGGTAGACCTGCGCGCGCCTTTCGGCGGGATCGGCAAACGCAGCGCCGGCATGGCCCTGGTGCCGGGCGGCCTGCTGGCGCTGGACCCGGTGAGCGCGACCCTGCACCTGTACCGCCAGACTGGCATCACCTGGCAGGCCGACGCGGTGCTGCCGCTGGCGGAACTGAAAGACCCCGAGCAACTGAGCGTGCGTCCTGACGCCAAGGGCCTGGAACTGCTGATCGTCGATGACGAAGGCCAACGCCGTGCGCGCCTTGACTGGACCCTGCCGGCTGTTACGTCCGCGCCGGCCATCCCGGTATTGCCGGCGCAGGTGCAGACCGAGCCGGTACCGAGCTTTGGCGACGCCGCCGACGATCCGGCGATCTGGGTCAACGCCGCCGATCCGGCGCGCAGCCGGGTGCTGGGCACCGACAAGAAGGGCGGGCTGCTGGTCTATGACCTGCAAGGCCGGCAATTGCAGGACCTGCGTATCGGTCGGGTAAACAACGTCGATGTGCGTAACGGCTTCCATCTGGGGGACCGCGAGGTCGATCTGGCGGTGGCCAGCAATCGCGACAACAACAGCCTGCACGTCTTCGCCATCGCGCCGAAGACCGGCGAGGTCAGCGTGCTCGGCGAGGTCGCCACGCCGCTCAAGGAAATCTACGGCCTGTGCATGTTCAAGGACAGCGGCGGCGCTCTGTACGCCATCGCCAACGACAAGGACGGCAGCTTCCTCCAGTACCGCCTGAGCGCCCCGGCGGGCGAGCTGCGCGGCGAACTGGTGCGCCGTTTTGCCACGGCTTCGCAACCGGAAGGCTGTGTCGCCGACGACCGTGGTCAGCGCCTGTTTATCGGCGAAGAAGACAAGGCAGTCTGGGCCCTGGACGCCCGCGCCGACGCGCCCGCCACGCTGGAGAAAGTGATTGGCGTTGGCGGCCCGATCAAGGCCGATATCGAAGGCCTGGGCTTCTATCAGGGCAAGCAGCGTGACTACCTGGTGATTTCCAGCCAGGGCAACGACCGCTATGTGGTGCTCGAAGCCAGTCCGCCGTACCGCCTGCGCGGGGCTTTCAGCATTGGCCTCAATGCCGGTCTCGGCATCGATGGCGCTTCACAGACCGACGGCCTTGATCTGACCTCGGCCAACCTCGGCGGCGCCTGGAGCCAGGGCCTGCTGGTGGTGCAGGACGGACGCAAGCGCATGCCCGAGGGGCGGCAGAACTTCAAGTACATCGGCTGGAGCCAGGTCGCCGAGGCCCTGAAGCTCGACTGAGCGACTGTCATCAGCCGGTAACGCGCCGGACATCAAATCGAGTGATCGCCCTGCCGACGCGGGGCCAAGGAGCAAGACATGCAAGTTGCAACCGAACACATGAGCATCTGGGGCCTGGTCAGCGACGCCAGCCTGGTGGTGCAGGCCGTGATGCTGTGCCTGGTGCTGGCCTCGTTGCTGAGCTGGTACCTGATCGTCCAGCGCGGGCTCAGCCTGCGCCGCAGCGAGCGGCAGTCCGACGCGTTTCTCCAGCGTTTCCGCGCCAGCGGCGACCTGGCCCTGCTGTACCGCGAAAGCCAGACCAAGGGCAGCGATGGCGAAGAGGAAACGCCTTTGCAGCGGATCTTCGTCGATGGCTACCAGGCCTTCTCGCAATTGCAGCGCCAGCCGCAGATCGCCAGCGACAGCGTGCTCGAAGGGGTTGAACGCAGCCTGTACGTGGCGCTTGCCGAGCAGGACGAGCGCCTCGACAAAGGCCTGGCGTTTCTCGCCACGGTCGGCTCGGTGAGCCCTTATATCGGCCTGTTCGGTACTGTGTGGGGAATCATGAATGCCTTTCTCGGCCTGTCCCAGGTGCAGCAGGCGACCCTCAACACCGTGGCGCCAGGCATTGCCGAGGCACTGATCGCTACCGCCATCGGCCTGTTCGCGGCGATTCCGGCGGTGATGGCCTACAACCGCTTCAGCGCACGCGGCCAGACCCTCAGCGCGCGTCAGTACAGCTTTGCCAACGAATTGCAGGCGCGCTTGCACAAACGCCTGCACTGCACTGCGAACATCGCCGCGGTGGCCTGAAAGGAGCGTACCCATGTTGGTCAAACCCCAGCGCAAACACGCCGCCAAGGCGGAAATGAACGTAGTGCCCTATATCGACGTGATGCTGGTTCTGCTGGTGATTTTCATGGTCACCGCGCCGATGCTGGTGCAGGGCGTCAAGCTCGACCTGCCCAAGGTCGCCGCCCAGGCGCTGCCGGCCGACAGCGAGCGGCAAGTGCTGACCCTTTCGGTGAAAAACGACGGCAGCTTCTACTGGAACATTGGCCCCGACCTGAAGATCGAGGGCCAGAGCGACAGCGCCGTGAGCCTTGAGGAAATGCGCGACAAGGTCGGCCAGATCATCGCCGTGCGCGGCGATACTCAGGTTTATGTGCGCGCCGACCATGGCGCCGACTATGGCCGGGTGGTGGCGGGCATTGCCGAATTGCAGCGCGGGGGTGTGACCAGCCTCGGGCTGATCACCGAGGAGCCTTGAGCATGAGCAGCCTGAGCCTTGCGCTGCCGGTCAGCGCGCCGTCTTTCAACCTGCCGCGCTGGCGCGGCCATGTCGGCGCCGCGGGCATTGCCGTTGCCCTGCATGCGGCGCTGGCAGTGGTCTTGCTGGGGCATGACTACACGCCGCGCTTGCCGACGCCAGTGGTTGCGGTGATCACCACCCAACTGGTCAGCCTGCCGCCGTCCGCGCCGGTTGAGCCGGTGACGCCAGCAGTGGCCGTGGCCGAGCCCGTCGCCGCGATCGAGCCGCCTCCGCCGCCGCAAGTGCTGACGCCGCCAGCGCCGGTGCCGCCCAGTGCGGCCGAACTGGCCTTCAAACGCGAGCAGCAGCGCGACGCCGAAGTGCGCCGCCAGGAACGCGCCGCCGAGCAGCAACGTCGTCGTGACGAAACCCGGCAACGTGAGGAACAGGCGCGAGTGCAACAGGAGCAAGCGGCGCGAGAAGCCGCCGAGGCGCGAGAGACCCAGCGCCTGGCCGCAGAACGGCGTGCCGCTGACGAACGCGCCCGCGCCGCGGCTACCAGTTCACAGTACCTGCCCATCAGCAAACAGGCCCCGGACTACCCGCAGCGGGCGCTGGACAAAGGCGTGCAGGGCGATTGCACGGTCAGCTACACCGTCGACACCCAGGGCCGGGTTCGCGATCCGCGCGTGCTGGAGGGTTGCCACCCGTGGTTCGCCCAGCCGTCGCTGCAGGCGGCGAGGACGTTCAAGTATCAGCCCCGGCTGGTCGATGGCCGGGCGGTGGAAGTGCCCGACGTGAAAAACACCTTTCACTACAGCATCGCGCAGGGCGTGAGGTAAGGGTTGCCAGGTTGCGAGGGCAGCCCTTGTCCAGTTCAGGCTCCGTGGTTGGCCAGAGAACCCGGGAGTCGGTCGTCGGGGGGCTGAATCAGCGCAACTCGCCAACCAGTTCCCCGATGCAGTCCAGCACCGAGCTTGCCAGCTCGCGTGAGCGCTTGCCCGACCAGCCGGTCAGCGCATCCGGTGCGTCGTCGTGGTCCTTGAACGGCATCTCCAGGGTCAGCGACAGGCAATCATGGGCCTGGCCAACGGCGTTGCAGGCCAGGGTCAGGTTGGCCTCGCCGGGGGCGCTGCGCGGGTAGCCGTGGACGTCCTGGAAGTCGCGGGTCAGCCCACACAAGGTTTGGCGGAAACGCGACTCCAGCGCGGCGATGCGCGGGGTGTAGCCGGGATTGCCTTCGCAGGCAGCGGTGAAGACGTGGGGAATTTCTTCGTCACCGTGCACATCAAGGAACAGGTCGACACCCAGCAGCTTCATTTGCTGCTGGGCGAACAGCACTTCCGGGGTCTGCTCGATGCTGGCGTCCTGCCAGGCACGGTTGAGGTCACGGCCCTTGGCGTTGGTGCGCAAGTGGCCGTGGAAGGCGCCATCGGGGTTCATGTTCGGGATCAGGTAGAGGTCGGCGGCGGCCAGCAGGGCTTGCAGCGTGGCGTCGTTACGCTCCAGACGCTCGATGACGCCCTCCATGAACCATTCGGCCATGTGTTCGCCCGGATGCTGCTGCGCGATGATCCACACCTTGCGCTTGCCGGCGGCGCCGTCACCGGCCCGCAGCAATGGAATGTCACGGCCTTCGACGCTGCGGCCGGTGGCCAGCAGCGTGACGTTGGCCAGGCGGGTGGCGCGTTCGATCAATTGGTTATGCCGGGCGCGGGAGTAGGGCTCGAAGTAGGCGAACCAGGCCTGGGGTTCGCTCGCCTGCAGGCTGAAGTGCAGGGCCTTGCCGTCGAAGTGTGACGGGACGCGGAACCAGTTCTGCTGGTCATACGAAGCGACGGCCTGATAGCCGTCCCAGGCTTTGTTGTAGGAGGACTCGCCAGCGTTCTCCAGGACGAACGTGTGGGACTGTCCTGGCGTCAGGCCGCTGGCCTTGAAGTGGAACCACTGGAAATGCGCGCTGCTGGTGTCGTTACGGATCGCCAGGCGGACCTGCAAGGGATTGCTGGCATCCCGTACCAGGATATTGCCGGAATCGAAGTCGCAGTCGATGCTCAGTGCAGTCATTGCCAGGTTCCTGTGTAGAGTCATGGAGGCCCATTACTCTACACAACCCGGATCAGGACCAGAAACCCAACGCCAGCAGTGCGGCCAGTCCCAGACTCATGGCCACGGTGCAACCGCCGAGGGAAAACGCTGCGCGACCTTGCCGGTACCACTGGTTTTCGCCCAGCAGACGGGCAGGGGCGAGCAGGGTGCGCCAGCGCAGTTCGGTGGCATGGAAGGCGGCCAGGTGCTCCGGCGCGGCGTCAAGCCAGCGGCGGAAGTCGATGCGCTCGCTGGCGGTGACCTGCGGGCTCTGCAAACGCACGTACCACTGGCCTGCGCTGCGGGCGATGGCGCAAGGCGCGGGCAGGGTGCATTGCAGGACCTGGTTCATGTGCCGTTCGACGCTGGTGTCGGAGAGGTCCAGGCGACGGGCAATATCAGCGTAGGAAAGTTGATCGAGGCGGTTCAGCAAGAACACCTGCTGTACCCGGCGTGGCAGCTTTTTCAGGCAGTGCAGCAACGCCAGTTCCGCGGGATCGGCACACTCGGCGTGATGGTCCAGAGGCAGCAACAGACGGGTCATATTCAAGCTCCTTGCTGGAAAAACGGAGGAGGCGGGGATGGGGGCATCGTCCTTGACGCGGGTACGAGCTTAATCGTAACGAGATTGATTCTCAAGTGCTAAATTCCGCAAAGCGCGGCTTCGGGGTTACATCCTGAGACATTCCTTTGATATCATCGCCACATTCAGTAACACACCGCCTTCATTAGCCTGAAGAGCCAAAAAAAAGACCCGGCAAAAAGCCGGGTCAAAAACCGTGATTAGCCTGATGAGGAGATAATCTGAGAGTCCGACCTAAGGGCTTTCAGTTTATCCAACCGGTCTCGCGACCAGTTGTGAGCAATAATAATCGTTCTCATTTTCAAGTCAAATGAATTTTCTGTAATCCTGCGAAATTCTTTCTCCCCGTTTGCATCCCCCAGGCTTTACGGGCCTTTCCCGTTGTTTTCTCCTTCTCTCAGCATGGCGCTTGCGCCTCGCACTCCTCATTCCTAGCGGCCTGACTCAGGCTGTGTTCCAGCATCGTGCGCGCGAGATTGACCAGGTGCATCACCGTGAGCATTTGTTCCCGGGCCTTGCCTTGCAGGCGCGGGGCGGCGTCCGAAGCGCTGGTCGAGGCGCAGCGCAGTAGCCAGGTCGCCTGTTCACTGGCCGCTTCTGGTGACAGGTCATGGCGGGCTACCACCAGTTGCATGTCATTCAGTTCTGTCGCGGGCTGCGGCTCGGGATTCAGGTAGAAATCGAGGGCGCGGCGCGCTGCCTCGCTGTCCAGATAGGTGAGAGAGGGCGCACTCATGGGGTGATCTTTCCTTGAGAGTAGGGTGGTAAATCGCAATATAGTACTCATTGTATTTTTATCAGGATTTTAAATACTACAATTTGTGTATTGAGCGGCCAGAGACAGTCCGTATCGTGCCTGCGATGGAAAAATGGATTGATCTGGTCAAGACCAGAATGCGTGTACTGAACCTCACGCAAGAACAGCTCGCCGAGCGCCTCGGGGTCACCCAGGGTGCCGTTGGCCACTGGTTACGTGGCAAGCGGCGCATCTCTCTCGAACGCATGAACAAGATGTTGGTAGCGCTCGAACTCGAAATGGAAATGGGCGCCACCTACCTCGCTGAAGAAGCGGCCTCCTATGACTTGCCCGCGACATACCGCTATCCGCTGTCGGATTGGCAGCGGCTGGGGTCATTGGAAGGGGACGATGCGGCGACCGACAGCGGTGAAGTCACCGAATACAGGGCGTTGGGCGAGGCCTACTGGCTGCAAGTCGAAGGCGACGCGATGACGGCGCCGTCGGGCATGAGCATCGCGGCGGGCATGCTGATCCTGGTGGACAGCGGCGTCGAGGTGCAGGTGGGCAAGCTGGTGATCGCCCATCTGCCGGACAGTCCGCATGCGATCTTCCGCCAACTGGTGCAGGAAGGCGGGCAACGCTTTCTCAAGCCGCTGAATCCGACTTACCCGATGATGCTCTGCAGCGACGACTGCGAGCTGGTCGGCGTAGTGGTACGCGCCAGCCTCAAGCTCTGATCCTGAAAAACACAACGGCGCCACCCGCCTTGGGCGAGGGCGCCGTTGTTGCCGGCGGGCCCGTCAGCCTGCGACTTCCTCCAGCGCTACCAGCACGCTGCCTTCACTGACCATCTCGCCTTCCTGGCAATACAGTGCTGCCACGGTACCCGCATGCGGCGCGCGGATGCTGTGTTCCATCTTCATGGCTTCCAGCACCACCAGTTGCGTGCCGGCTTCCACCACCTGACCCGGTTCCACCAATACCCGCACGATGCTGCCATTCATCGGCGCTGTCAGGCCGCCTTGATGAGTGTGGCTGGCCTCGGCTTCAGCAATCGGGTCGTAGGCGGTGACCGTGTGCAACTCGCCGTTCCAGCGCAGGTACAGGGCATCGCCACGACGGATCGCCAGGTGCTGACGGCGTAGCCCATCGTTATCGACCCGCAGTTGTTCGCCATCGAGCTGGAAGGTGGACGCGGCCTGGCGGTCGAGGCTCAGCGCCTGCTGCTCGCCATTGCAGCTCAAGTGCAGGCTGATATGCGCCGGAACCCCGGCACGCAAGCCCTGGCGGGAGGACCATGGCGAATGTGGATCATCGCCGCGCACGCTGTTCGGCATGCTCTGCAGGAAGCCTTCCGCTGCCGCCTGCCAAAAGCTCGTGGGCAGCGCGCCCGGGGTCGGCAGCAGGTCATCGTGGTAACGCGGGATGAAGCCGGTATCCAGTTCGGCAGCGGCGAACGCTGGATGGGCGAGGATGCGCCGCAGGAAGGTGATGTTGGCCTTCACCCCACCAATGGCGAACTCATCGAGCATCGCCAGCAAGCGCAGGCGAGCTTGTTCGCGGTCTTCGCCCCAGGCGATCAGCTTGCCCAGCATCGGGTCGTAGAACGACGAAACCTGATCACCCTCGCTAACCCCGCTGTCCACCCGGCGCCCCGCACCCGGTGCGCTTTCGCGGTACAGCGCCAGGGTGCCGGTGGCCGGCAGGAAATCGTTGGCCGGGTCTTCCGCGTACAGCCGCACTTCGATGGCGTGGCCAATGAGTGGCACCTGTTCCTGGCTGATCGGCAGCGCCTCGCCGCGGGCAACGCGGATCTGCCAGGCGACCAGATCAAGGCCGGTGATAGCTTCGGTGACCGGGTGTTCCACCTGCAGGCGGGTGTTCATCTCCATAAAGAAGAATTCGCCGCGTGCGTCCAGCAGGAACTCCACGGTGCCAGCGCCAACATAGCCGATGGCCTGGGCCGCGCAGACCGCTGCTTCGCCCATGGCCCGACGCAGTTCCACGCTCAGCCCCGGGGCCGGCGCTTCCTCGACCACTTTCTGGTGGCGGCGCTGGATCGAGCAGTCACGCTCATTGAGGTACAGGCAGTTGCCGTGCTGGTCGGCGAACACCTGGATTTCCACGTGACGCGGCTTGAGCACGTACTTCTCGACCAGCATCCGCGCATCGCCGAACGACGACAACGCTTCCCGCTGGGCCGAGGCCAGGGCTTCGGCCAGTTGGCTTTCCTGTTCGACGACTTTCATGCCCTTGCCGCCGCCGCCGGCCGTGGCCTTGAGCAGCACCGGGTAGCCGATGTGCTCGGCGGCGGCGCGGAAGGTTTCCAGGTCCTGGGCTTCGCCGTGGTAGCCGGGCACCAGAGGCACGCCGGCGGTTTCCATCAGCGCCTTGGCCGCAGATTTGCTGCCCATCGCCTCGATGGCGCTGGCCGGTGGGCCGAGGAAGATCAGCCCGGCCTGTTCGATGGCCTTGGCGAAACCGGCGTTTTCCGAGAGGAAACCATAGCCGGGGTGGATCGCCTGGGCGCCGCTGGCCTTGGCCGCAGCGATCAGTTTGTCGATGACCAGGTAGCTTTCCGCCGCTTTGCTGCCGCCCAGGTCAACGCGGATGTCGGCCTCGCGGCTGTGGCGCGCTTCGCGGTCGACCGCGCTGTGCACGGCGACGGTGGTCAAACCCAGGGACTTGGCGGTGCGCATTACCCGGCAGGCGATCTCGCCACGGTTGGCGACCAGCAGGGTGGTCAGCTCGGGACGGCTCATGGGCGTGGCTCCTTGTGGGTCGGTTCGGCCTGCCAGGCTGGCGTGCGTTTTTCCAGGAAGGCGCGCAGGCCTTCCTGTCCTTCGGGGCTGACGCGGATGCGGGCGATGGCGTTCTCGCAGTAGCGGCGCAGGGATGGGGTCAGTTCGCCGGAGCCGACTTCACGCAGCAACTCCTTGCTGGCGCGCATGGCTTGCGGGCTGTTGAGCAGCAGGTTGGCGACCCAGTCTTCGACCCGAGCGTCCAGTTCCGCTGCCGGGTAGCTTTCCGCCAGCAGGCCCAGCTCACGAGCGCGGATGCCGCTGAAGCGCTCGGCGGTGAGAGCGTAGCGGCGCGCGGCGCGCTCGCCCATGGCCTGGACCACGAACGGGCTGATCACCGCAGGCGCGAGGCCGATGCGCACTTCCGAGAGGCACAGTTGCGCATCGTCGGCACCGATGGCCATGTCACAGCAACTGATCAGTCCCACTGCACCACCGAAGGCTGCGCCCTGAACCACCGCCAGGGTCGGCAGCTTGAGCCTCGCCAGGTTGTACATCAGTTCCGCCAGTTCGCGGGAGTCGTCAAGGTTGCTCTGGTAGTCGAGTGCCGCGCTCTGCTGCATCCAGGCCAGGTCGGCGCCGGCGCTGAAGTGCCGGCCACGGCCGCGCAGCACGACGAAGCGCAGGCTGGTGTCGGTCGCGAGCTGGTCGATGGCGATGATCAGTTCGCGGATCATCTGCGCGTTGAACGCGTTGTTCTTGTCTTCCCGGCTCAGCCACAGGGTGGCGAAGCCGCGGGGATCCTTGATCAGTTCGAGGGTGCTGAAGTCGGTCATCGGTCACATCCGGAAAATGCCGAAGCGGGTGGATTCGATCGGCGCGTTGAGCGCGGCGGACAGGGCCAGGCCGAGGATGTCGCGGGTCTGCGCCGGGTCGATGACGCCGTCGTCCCAGAGCCGGGCGCTGGAGTAGTAGGGGTGGCCCTGGTGCTCGTACTGATCGAGGATCGGTTGTTTCAGGCGTGCTTCGTCGTCGGCGCTGAACGGCTGGCCGCTGCGCTCGCTTTGTTCACGCTTGACCTGGGCCAGCACGCCGGCGGCCTGTTCGGCGCCCATCACGCCAATCCGCGCGTTGGGCCACATCCACAGGAAGCGCGGGTCGTAGGCGCGGCCGCACATGCCGTAGTTGCCGGCGCCGAAACTGCCGCCGATGATCACGGTGAACTTCGGTACTTTGGCGCAGGCCACCGCGGTGACCAGCTTGGCGCCGTGCTTGGCGATGCCGCCGGCTTCGTATTTCTGACCGACCATGAAACCGGTGATGTTCTGCAGGAACAGCAGCGGGATGCCGCGCTGGCAGGCCAGTTCGATGAAGTGCGCGCCTTTCTGCGCGGCTTCGGCGAAGAGGATGCCGTTGTTGGCGAGGATGGCGATGGGGTAGCCGTGCAGGTGGGCGAAGCCGCAGACCAGGGTGGTGCCGAACAGTGCCTTGAATTCATCGAACACCGAACCGTCCACCAGCCGGGCGATGATTTCGCGCACGTCGAACGGTTGCTTGGCGTCGGCCGGGACCACGCCGTACAACTCGTCGGCAGCGTACTGCGGAGCGATCGGCGTGCGCAGTTGCAGCTCGCCCTGTTTGTGCCAGTTGAGGTTGGCCACGCAGCGGCGGGCGATGGCCAGGGCGTGCTCGTCGTTGTCGGCGTAGTGGTCGGCGACGCCGCTGGTCTTGCAGTGCACGTCAGCGCCGCCGAGGTCTTCGGCGCTGACCACTTCACCGGTGGCGGCTTTCACCAGCGGTGGGCCGGCGAGGAAGATGGTGGCTTGCTGGCGGACCATGATGGTCTCGTCGGACATCGCCGGCACATAGGCGCCGCCGGCGGTGCACGAGCCCATCACCACGGCGATCTGCGGGATGCCCAGGGCGCTCATGTTGGCCTGGTTGAAGAAGATCCGGCCAAAGTGCTCGCGGTCGGGGAACACTTCATCCTGGCGCGGCAGGTTGGCGCCGCCGGAGTCCACCAGATACAGGCAGGGCAGTCGGTTCTGTTGGGCAATGGCCTGGGCGCGCAGGTGTTTTTTCACGGTCAGCGGATAGTAGGAGCCGCCTTTCACCGTGGCGTCGTTCGCCACGATCATGCACTCCACGCCTTCCACCCGACCGATGCCGGCGATCACCCCGGCGGCCGGGACGTCTTCGCCGTACACCTCATGGGCGGCCAACTGGCCGATTTCCAGGAAGGGGGAGCCCGGATCGAGCAGGCGGTCGATACGCTCGCGGGGCAGCAATTTGCCGCGCGAGGTGTGGCGTTCCTGGGCCTTGGCGCCGCCGCCCTGATGGACCTGGGCGAGCAACGTGCGCAGCGCATTGACCTGCTCCAGCATGGCGGCGCTGTTGATGGCGAACTCTGGGGCGCGGGGGTTCAACTGAGACTTCAGAATCATCGGAGGTCCTTGGCAGCTTCAAGCGGCAAGCTTCAAGCTGCAAGAAGGGTACGGGAGGCAAGCTGCTTTTACTTGCAGCTTGCCGCTAGAAACTTGCGGCTGCCCCTAGCGCGTCTCGTTGAACAGTTCGCGACCGATCAGCATGCGGCGGATTTCGCTGGTGCCGGCGCCGATTTCGTACAGCTTGGCGTCACGCAGCAGACGGCCTGCCGGGAACTCGTTGATGTAGCCATTGCCGCCGAGGATCTGGATCGCTTCGAGGGCCATCTGGGTGGCGCGTTCGGCGGTGTAGAGAATCACCCCGGCGGCGTCCTTGCGGGTGGTCTCGCCGCGGTCGCAGGCCTGGGCCACCGCGTACAGATAGGCGCGGCTGGCGTTGAGCTGGGTGTACATGTCGGCGATCTTGCCCTGGATCAACTGGAACTCGCCGATGCTCTGGCCGAACTGCTTGCGGTCGTGGATATACGGCACCACCAGGTCCATGCACGACTGCATGATACCGGTCGGGCCGCCGGAGAGGACCACACGCTCGTAGTCGAGGCCGCTCATCAGGACTTTCACGCCGCCATTCAGCGCGCCGAGGATGTTTTCTTCCGGCACTTCGACGTTGTCGAAGAACAGCTCGCAGGTGTTGGAGCCGCGCATGCCCAGCTTGTCGAACTTGTTGCTGCGGCTGAAGCCGGCCCAGTCACGCTCGACAATAAAGGCGGTGATGCCATGGGCACCCTTTTCCAGGTCGGTCTTGGCGTAGATCACATAGGTGTTGGCGTCGGGGCCGTTGGTGATCCAGGTCTTGCTGCCGTTGAGGACGTAACGGTCGCCGCGTTTCTCGGCGCGCAGCTTCATCGACACCACGTCGGACCCGGCGTTGGGTTCGCTCATGGCCAGGGCACCGATGTGCTCGCCACTGATCAGCTTGGGCAGGTACTTGGTTTTCTGCTCGTGAGTGCCGTTGCGGTTGATCTGGTTGACGCAGAGGTTGGAGTGGGCGCCGTAGGAGAGGGCGACCGAGGCCGAGCCGCGGCTGATTTCTTCCATGGTCACCACGTGGGCCAGGTAGCCCAGGCCGGCGCCGCCGTATTCTTCGCTGACCGTCACGCCCAAGAGGCCCATGTCGCCGAACTTGCGCCACATGTCGGCGGGGAACAGGTTGTCGTGGTCGATCTGTGCGGCACGGGGCGCCAGTTCATTAGCGACGAAGGCCTGTACCTGGTCACGCAGCATGTCGACGGTTTCGCCGAGGGCGAAGTTCAGGGAGGGATAACGCATGCTCTGGCACCTTCTGTTGTTAGTTCTTGTGAGGGGTGTGATCGGGTTCGTCACCTTTACGTTAACGTAAACCTGAGTCCCTTTACTGTCAATCATCACCATGACCTTTACGTTAACGTTAATTTGCGCCAGAGTAGTCCGCGCCCCGATCAGTTCCCAGAACAAACACAAAAAGGGATCGCCATGAATCAACCGAGCTACACCCAGGGTCGTCAGGACAAAGCCTTGCTGGCCATGACCATCGGCCAGGCATTCGACCATACGGTGTCACGTTTCGCCGACCGCGAAGCCCTCGTGGTTCGTCACCAGCACCTGCGCTACACCTGGGCGGATCTTGCCGCCAGCGTCGACCTGCATGCCCGGGCGTTCATGGCCCTGGGCCTGAAGACCGGCGACCGCCTGGGCATCTGGGCACCCAACTGCGCGCAGTGGTGCATCGCCCAGTTCGCCAGCGCCAAGGCCGGGATCATCCTGGTCAACATCAACCCCGCCTACCGCACCAGCGAGCTGGAATACGTGCTTAAACAGTCCGGTTGCCAGTGGCTGATCAGCGCGGGGGCGTTCAAGAGTTCGGATTACCACGGCATGCTCGGCGAACTGCTGCCGGAGCTGCCGCGCGCGGTGCCTGGCCAGTTCAACAGCGAGCGCCTGCCGGACTTGCGCGGGCTGGTCAGTCTGGCGGACGAGCCGCCTGCGGGCTTCCTGCGATGGGGAGCTCTGGCGGAACTGGCCGCGCAGGTCAGCGAGGAAGACTTCCAGGCCCGGCAGCGCAGCCTGCAATTCGACCAGGCGGTAAACATCCAGTACACCTCCGGCACCACCGGCTTCCCCAAGGGCGCGACCCTCAGCCACTACAACATCCTCAACAACGGCTATATGGTCGGCGAAAGCCTGGGGCTCACCGAGCAGGACCGCATGGTGATTCCGGTGCCGCTGTACCACTGCTTCGGCATGGTCATGGGCAACCTGGGCTGCATGACCCACGGCACCACCATGATCTACCCCAACGATGCCTTCGATCCGCTGCTGACCCTGCAAGGCGTTGCCGCTGAGCGCGCCACCGTGTTGTACGGCGTGCCGACCATGTTCATTGCCTTGCTGGACCAGCCGCAGCGCCGGGAATTCGACCTGTCGAGCCTGCGCACCGGGATCATGGCTGGCGCCACCTGCCCGATCGAGGTGATGCGCCACGTCATCAGCGAACTGAACATGAGCGAAGTACAGATCGCCTACGGCATGACCGAGACCAGCCCGGTGTCGCTGCAGACCGGCCCGGATGACGAGCTGGAACTGCGGGTGACCACCGTGGGCCGCACCCAGCCGCAACTGGAGAGCAAGATCATCGACGAGCACGGCTGCGTGGTGCCGCGCGGGCAGATCGGCGAACTGTGCACCCGTGGCTACAGCGTGATGCTCGGCTATTGGGGCAACCCGGCGGCCACCGCCGAAGCCATCGACCCGGCGGGCTGGATGCACACCGGCGACCTGGCGAGCATGGACGAGCAGGGCTACGTGTGCATTGCCGGGCGCAACAAGGACATGATCATTCGCGGCGGCGAGAACATTTATCCGCGCGAGCTGGAAGAGTTCTTCTTCACCCACCCTGCGGTAGCGGACGTGCAGGTCATCGGCATTCCGGATGACCGCTACGGTGAGGAGATCGTCGCCTGGATCAAGTTCCACCCCGGTCACAGCGCGACCGATGTGGAGTTGCAGGCCTGGTGCAAGAGCCGCATTGCCCACTTCAAGACGCCGCGTTTCTTCCGCTTCGTCGAGGAGTTCCCGATGACGGTGACGGGCAAGATCCAGAAGTTCCGCATGCGCGAGATCAGCATCGAGGAACTGCGTCGCTGAAAACGTCTTCGGGGCTGCCGTTCGGCAGCCCCAAGGACGAGCGGTTTCAGTATTCGGTCAGGTGCTCGATGAACGTCGAGCCGCTGTAGCGCTCGCGGAACAATCCCGCCTTCACCAGCTTCGGCACCACCTCATCGAGGAACAGGTGCACCGACTCCACCGAGCCGCCCGGCGCGGCGATAAAACCATCCATGGCCCCGGCCTCGGCCCATTCGGCGATCTGCTCGACGGCATCGTCGACGGTGCCGACCACCTGCCAGTGCGCGGCGGAGATCACTTCCGGGCGCAACAACAACTCATTCACCGTCAGCGATTCGCGCTCGATCAACCGGCGTAGCAGGTTGGTGTGGGTGCGGCTGCTGGTTTTCGCCAGCGGCGGTGGCAGGTCGTCGCGGGTGACCGGGCGGTCCTGCGGCCAGTCGCTGAGGTCCAGTCCGGTCATTTCCTTGATCGAGGCGAATTTGCGCCCGCGATCGAGACGGGCGTGGGTCTGCATGAACAGCGTCCGGGCTTCTTCGCGGGTCGCCGCGAGGTACAGGCTCAGGCCCGGTAGCAGCCGGATGTCTGCGGGCGAGCGGCCATGGCGTTCGGCGCGCTGGGACAGGTCGCGGCGCAGTTCGAGGGCGGCTTCCTTGTCCGGGGTCGGGGCGAACACCAGGTCGGCCACCGAGGCGGCGAAGTCGCGGCCCGATTCCGATGCGCCGGCCTGAACGAACGGAATCCGCGCAGCGGGGAAGGCCGGCACATTGAGCGGCCCCTTGACCTTGAAGTGCTCGCCCTCATGACTGATGGGGCGGATCTGCGCAGTGTCGGCGTAGCGGCCAGCGGCGCGGTCGATCTTCAGCGCTTCATGGGGGAAGCTGCGCCACAGCGCCTGTACCAGCTCGGTGAATTCGCCGGCACGCTGGTAGCGTTCTTCGGCGCCGGGCATCTGCGCCAGGCCGAAATTCTCGTGGCCTTGCAGGGCAGTGACGATGTTCCAGCCGGCGCGGCCGTTGCTGACCCAGTGCAACGATTGCAGTTGCCGGGCGACCACATAGGGCGGGTAGAAGGTGGTCGACACCGTCGATACCAGGCCGATACGCGACGTGGCCTGGGCGACGGCGGCGAGCAGGACGGTTGGGTCGAGGCTGGCGAAGCCGGGGGCGGTTTCCATTATCTCGGTGGTCAGGCAACTGACATCCGGGCGAAACACGAAGTCCAGGTGTACGGCTTCGGCGCGGCGGGCCAGGTCGATGGCGAAATCGGCGCTGAAGACGCCTTCTATATTGCTGTTGTCCTGGCGCCAGCCGTCACCGCTGAGCCAGGTGGGGGCCAGGGACAGGCCGATATGGAGTTTGCGTTGGGTCATCACGGGTTCCTGTGGAGGCGGATTGTTTTGGGCCAGCGTCGCGAAGGACCGCAACGCGGTCCCCGATGGCAATGACGATCAGAACGAACCCTTGACCCCCATCCCGAACATCCGCGGCGTGGTCATGCTCGCTTCGGTGCCGCCGATGCCGCGGTTCTGCTGCATGTAGATCGCGGTGCGGTCATCGAAGACGTTCTTCACGTACCCATACAACTCAACCGCTTTGCTGAACTGAAAGCTCATCCGCGCATCGGCCAGGGTATAGGCGTCCGTGGCGTAGCTCTTGGTGTTGGCGGTGTCGGAATAGTACCCGTCGATCCGTCGTACCTGCGCCGAGACGTTCCACTTGTCGGTGATGTCCCAGCTCGGTCCGAAGCTCAGGGTGTAGCCCGGCGAGCGGGCGAACTCGTTGGCTTCGTAGCTGTTGTTGGCGGAGATCTTGTCGATGCGGGTGCGCAGGGTGCCGGCGCTGGCCTTGAGGGTCAGGTTGTCCAGCACGCGGTAGTCGGCGCTCAGTTCCAGGCCGTAGGCGTGGGCTTTTTCGGCGTTGATGGTGTAGGACTGCGACACGCCGGTGGAGATCACCACCGGGATGTTGTACTGGGCGTCC
The DNA here is from genome assembly GCF_003231275.1 of Pseudomonas huaxiensis. Taxonomy (GTDB): domain Bacteria; phylum Pseudomonadota; class Gammaproteobacteria; order Pseudomonadales; family Pseudomonadaceae; genus Aquipseudomonas; species Aquipseudomonas huaxiensis. Next base: position 2,622 of record NZ_QKVL01000030.1, on the reverse strand, counting down.
TTGTGGTCCATGTAGAACAGGTTGCCGCTCAGTTGCAGGCGGTTATCCAGCAGGCTGGCGCGGCTGAACAACTCGTAGTTCCACACCGATTCGTCCTTGAACGCGGTCCAGTTGCGGGTGGTCAGGTTCAGCGCCACGCCGCCCGGGTTGTAGCCGCGGCTGAGCATGCCGCCGACGGTCCAGTCCGGGGTCAGGGCATAGGCCAGGGAGACTTTCGGCAGCAGCGCGGAGAAGGTCTTCTGGTAGTCCAGCGCGGTCGGCGCGAGAACCGAGCGGCCTTCGCGTTCGATGCGGTCTTCCTGGTAACGCAGGCCGGTGCCCAGGGTCCAGCGGTCGTCCAGGCGCCAGCTCAGTTCGCCGAACACGCCGAGGTTTTCCTTGGTGTCGTCGAAGGTCGAGAGACCGCTCAACAGCAGCATTTCATCGGACTTGGTGCGCGCCACGTAGACCCCGGTGGCGCCGCTGACGCTGCTGTCCTGGTCGCCGAAGCTCAGACGGGTTTCGTTGGACAGGTTCTTCTGCTGGATATCGGCGTCGCCGCTGCCGGGGATGCCGGTGTAGCGCTGCACGTGGGACAGCGAGTACTGCGCCTGGTTGAGCAGCTTGAAACCGTTGTCGAAGTCGTAGCTCACGTCCAGCACGCTGGTATTGGTCGACTGCTCCCAGCTCGGCATGGTCGTGGTCGGGTGCTTGAGCTTGTGGTACGGCGCCGCGGCGGCTTCCTGGCTGGGGCGGTTGGAATCGCCGTGGGAGAAGGTGTACTTGGCTTCCAGGCCGGGCAGCGCGCTGGGCAGCCAGAGCAGCTTGGCGCGGGCGTTGAGCGAGCTGAAGTTCTTATCGGCCTTGCCTTTCTGGAAGGCGCTGCTGGTGTAGTCAATGACGGTGTCACGGGCCGAGTGGTCCACCGCCAGGCGCGCGGCCAGTTCGTTTTCCAGCAGCGGGCCGGAGACGGCCAGCGAGGTGCGGTGGGAATCGTAGTTGCCGACTTCGGCCTGGTAGGCCGCTTCCGGGGTGAAGCTTGGGTCCTTGGTGTTGACGATGATCGCGCCGGCGATGGCGTTGGCGCCCTGGGAGGTGGTCTGCGGGCCGCGGAACACTTCGATGCTGTCCAGATCCCAGACCGAGGTCGCGCCGAAGTACATCTCGTTGTAGTTCAGGTAATGGCCGTCGAGGTTGATGGTGGCCCGTGGCACGGTGCCGCCCCAGAACACGTTCTGGCCGTTGTTCGGGCCCTGGCTGTCCATGCCGCGAATCACCGGCGCGCCGACGCTGTCGGTGTAGATCACGTTGGGCACGTCATTGAGCACTTCGGTGACGGTGGAGCTGCCGGTCTTTTCCTTGTCGATCTCGCGCCCGGTCTTCACCGTCACCGACGACGCGGTGTTCTTCAGTTCCCGTTCGATCTTTTCCCCGGTGATGACGATGGGTTCGAAAGTGACGCTGCCGGCGCTGGTGCTGGCGGCCGTTTCCTGGGCCATGGCCGCCGTGGCGCCCAACAGCGTCGAGAGAGTCAGAACACTGAAACCGCGGGCGAGGGTGAGGGGTGAATAGGCCTTCAAGGGATACTCCAAATGAGAATGATTAAGCTTTAGCGGATCGTAGCATGTGGCTATTACGTTCCTCAATAAAGAATTGATTCCACAATGTGGTTTATGCCGGGATCGGATAAGCTCGTTCGCGGCCCCACGCAGGGCTCTGCGCCGCGTTGCCTGATGTGCCGGCCCGCAAAATCGGTATCATGCGTCGCGCCGCCACCCGCCTGCGGCGCTGCACCCCAGCCTGTTGAGAAACAGCCGCGAGACAGCGGCGAGGAGAGGACATTTGAAGTCAGACGAGTCCGTACTGGACGATGCGCCCCAGAATGAAAAGCGCTCCGGCACCATCCAGTCGGTGGCGATCGCCACGCGCTTTCTCAATGTGCTGGCCAGTGCCGAGCGCGAACTGGCCCTCGGCGAAGTCGCCCGGCTCACTGGCACCGGTGGCTCCAGCGCGCACCGTTACCTGCAGAGCCTGGTCAAGGAAGGGCTGGCCCGGCAGGACCCGGCCACCGGTCTTTACGACCTCGGCCCGGCGGCGCTGAGCATCGGCATTGCCGCGCTCAAGCGTGTGGATGCGGTGGAAATTGCTGCGCAACACATGAAGGCCCTGGCTCACCACCAGGCGGCCAGTGGCGGGGTGGCGATCTGGACCGAGCGGGGTCCGACCCTGGTGCGCTGGTACCGCAGCGCGTATTTCTCGGTGAACCCGCTGGCGCTGGGCGACATCCTGCCGCTGGACAACACCGCCTGTGGGTTGGTGTTCCAGGCGTTCCTGCCCAAGTCCACCATCGACGCCGCGCGCAAGCAGCAGCCTGCGCATTTCCGTGGCACGCCGCCGAGCAAGGCCGTGCTGGATGAAGTGCGCGATAGTCGCTGGGCCGAGCTGACCAGCCACTTGCTGTCCAACGTCACCGGCCAGGCTGCGCCGGTGTTCGATGCGCAGGGCGAGATCGTGTGCTGCATGACCACCGTCACCGACCTGGGCCGGCTGAATTCGCCGGAAGACCGGGATGCGTTGTTTCGCGAGGCGAAGCTGGTGAACCAGTCCACCGGTGGGCAGGCTTGGGAAGGCTGAGCGAGGAAT
>NZ_QKVL01000003.1 GCF_003231275.1 Pseudomonas huaxiensis | reverse complement strand
TCATGCAGTGCGCCATCAGTACACCCTCGATAACGCCCGGGATATCGCCCGGGCGCTGGACAAGGCCAAGGTCGATTCCATCGAAGTCGCTCATGGCGATGGTCTGCAGGGTTCCAGCTTCAACTATGGCTTTGGCCGGCACACTGATCTTGAGTACATCGAGGCGGTGGCGGATGTGGTCAGCCACGCCAAGATCGCCACGCTGCTGTTGCCGGGGATCGGCACGGTCCATGACTTGAAAGCTGCTTATGACGCCGGCGCCCGTGTGGTCCGCGTCGCCACCCATTGCACCGAAGCGGACGTCTCGAAACAGCACATCGAATACGCCCGCGAGCTGGGCATGGACACCGTCGGCTTCCTGATGATGAGCCACATGGTCCCGGCCGAGCAGTTGGCGGCGCAGGGCAAGTTGATGGAGAGCTACGGCGCGCAGTGCATCTACATGGCTGACTCGGGTGGCGCGATGAACATGCAGGACATCCGCGATCGGATGCGGGCGTTCAAGGCGGTGCTGAACCCGGAAACCCAGACCGGCATGCATGCGCATCACAACCTGAGCCTTGGCGTTGCCAACTCGATTGCGGCGGTGGAAGAGGGCTGTGATCGGATCGACGCCAGCCTCGCGGGCATGGGTGCGGGCGCGGGTAATGCGCCGCTGGAGGTGTTTATCGCGGCTGCCGAACGTCTGGGCTGGAACCATGGCACTGACCTTTACACCTTGATGGATGCGGCGGACGACATTGTGCGGCCGTTGCAGGATCGACCGGTGCGCGTGGATCGGGAGTCGCTGGCGCTGGGGTATGCGGGGGTTTATTCGAGCTTCCTGCGTCATGCGGAAATCGCGGCGGCGCGGTATGGGTTGAAGACGGTGGACATTCTGGTGGAGCTGGGCAAGCGGCGGATGGTGGGAGGGCAGGAGGACATGATTGTGGATGTGGCGTTGGATCTGTTGAGTCGGCGTTAGGGTTCATCGCGAGCAAGCTCGCTCCTACAAACTCAGCGAAAGCCTGTAGGCGCGAGCTTGTCGGAGCGCCGAACTGTCGCGAAGGCCCTCATTCAGGCCAAAAACAAAGACCTCTACAACAATAAATCGAGGTACATCCCATGACCGGGATAACCGCAACAAACCGCGTGCAACTCGCTACCACCATCGCCCTGTGCTTTCTGGTGGCATTGATGGAAGGCCTCGATCTGCAGGCCGCCGGCATCGCCGCACAAGGCATGGCCGCGGCCTTCGGGCTGGACAAGATGCAGATGGGCTGGGTATTCAGTGCCGGGATTCTCGGCCTGTTGCCTGGCGCTTTCGTCGGCGGCTGGCTCGCCGACCGGATTGGCCGCAAGCGGGTGCTGATGTCCGCCGTGGCGCTGTTCGGCCTGTTCTCGCTGGCCACCGCCGTGGCCTGGGATTTCCATAGCCTGGTGGCCGCTCGCTGCCTGACGGGCATCGGCCTCGGTGCCGCACTGCCCAACCTCATCGCACTCACGTCCGAAGCCGCCGGCCCACGCCTGCGCGGCACGGCGGTGAGCATGATGTATTGCGGCGTGCCGCTGGGCGCGGCACTGGCTGCGGTCATCGGCATCATCGGTTTTTCTGGCGGCTGGAAAGTGGTGTTCTACGTCGGCGGCCTGGTACCGCTGCTGATCGTGCCGCTGCTCGGACGCTACCTGCCGGAGTCGGCGCAGTTCCAGGCCCGGCAGTCCGAGACGGTCAGTGCCGAGGAGCATGGCGTCTGGCACGGCCTGTTTCGCAACGGCGCGGCGCCGGCCACATTGCTGTTGTGGCTGAGCTATTTCTTCACCCTCATGGTGGTCTACATCCTGGTCAACTGGCTGCCGAGCCTGCTGGTCGCCCAAGGCTTCGATTCGCGTCAGGCCAGTTGGGTGATGCTGGCGCTGCAACTGGGCGCGGCGGTGGGCACCCTGGCGCTGGGCGCACTGATGGACCGTCTGCCGGCCTGGGCCATGGCGGTGCTGATTTATGTCGGCATCCTCTGTTCGCTGGCGGCGCTGGGTCTGGCCAATACTTTGCCCGGCATGCTGATGGCCGGCTTCGTCGCCGGGCTGTTCGCCACGGGTGGGCAAGGCGTGCTCTATGCCTTTACGCCGCTGTTCTATCCGACCCGCATGCGCGCCACTGGCGTGGGTTCGGCGGTCGCGGTGGGGCGGCTCGGCGCCATGAGCGGTCCGCTGATCGCTGGCAAGATGCTGGCGCTGGGCACCGGCACGGCGGGGGTGATGCTGGCCTCGGCGCCGGGCATCGTGCTCGCCGCGGCAGCGATGTTCTGTCTGTCGCAACGCAGCCGACAGGCCGACTGATTCCCTCACTCCATTTCTCGCGCCAGGTCGCTGGCGCGGGTTCGCTTACAACAACAATAAAGTGAATGACCATGCCTGCATTTCTGCTTCGGGCGTTCGGCCTGTGGTTGCCGTTCGTCCTGATTTCCAACGCCTGCGCCGCAGGTTTCATCGATGACAGCAAAGCCAGCCTGACCGCCCGCAACTACTACTTCGACCGCGACTACAAAGGCACGTCGGCCCAGTCCGCCGCGCGCGAGTGGGCCCAGGGTTTTATCGTCCGCTTCAACTCGGGGTTCACCGAAGGCCCGGTGGGCTTCGGGCTCAATGCCCAGGGCATGCTGGGGATCAAGCTGGATTCCTCGCCTGACCGCACCGGCACCGGTTTACTGCCCTACGACCCGGTGACCCGCGAGCCCGACGACAACTATTCGGAGCTCGGCCTCACCGCCAAGATGAAAGTCTCGAAGACCGAGTTGCAGGCCGGCACCATCAGCACTTTGTTGCCGGTGATGTTCGCCAGCCCCAGCCGCCTGTTGCCGCAGACCCTGCGCGGTACCTACCTGCGCTCCGAGGACATCGACGGCTTCACCCTGCACGCCGGCTGGCTCGACCGGATGAACCAGCGGGATTCCAGCAATTATCAGAAATTCACCGTCGCCGCGCCCAATGGCCGCTTCAACGGCAAGGCCGAGTCGGACCAGTTCCTGTTTCTCGGCGCGGATTGGCGCTGGTCTGATGCGCTGACCCTGAAGTACTACCACGCAGCCTTGCAGGATCTGTATCGCAAGGACTTCGTCGGCTTCGAGCACGTGACGCCGGTGGGCGCCGGCAAGCTGAAGAGTGACGTGCGTTATTTCATGGCTGGCGAGGACGGTGCAGCCAAGGCGGGGCGTGTGGATAACCGCAATCTGGCGGCGATGTTCAGCTATGCGCTGGGCGCCCACACCTTTGGTGCCGGTTACATGCACCTCAGTGGCGACAGCGCCATGCCTTATGTAGCGGGCACCGAGCCCCTGGTGATTACCGAAGGCTCACTGAGTTCGGAGTTCATCAACGCGGATGAGCGCAGTTGGCAGGTGAAGTACGACTATGATTTCGGCGGGTTAGGCGTGCCGGGCCTGAAAGGCATGCTGCGCTATATCGATGGCAGCAACATCAGCCTGCCGACCGCACTGGGCGGTGATGACCGGCACGAGCGGGAGACTGATGTCGAAGTCTCCTACGTGCTGCAGTCCGGAACCTTCAAGGGGGTGGGGTTGCGGGTGCGGCATGCCTGGTACCGCAATGACTTCGCCCCGGCGGCGACCTTCAGGGACGGCAATGAACTGCGGGTGAATGTGGATTACACGATTGCGCTGTGGTGATGGTTTCTGACTGAACGCGACGGTTCGGCGTGCCGAACCGTCGCGCACGTCTGGGAATCAGGCGCGCTCGCCGCACAGGTCCAGCTCGAACCAATGCCGCGCCGTGGCCAGGTCCAGCCCGGCGCCGAGCAGGCCGAACAGCTTGCCCAGCGCCGCCTCGCGGGTCATGCCACCGGCTGAAACCAGTCCGGTATCCCGCAGCCGACTGCCGGCAGCGTAGGTGTCGAACACCACGCTGCCTTCTGCGCACTGACTGATTGCCGCGACCAGTACACCTTGCTCGCCTGCTTTGCGCAGGACATCGAGCAACGCCTCGTCATCCGACGGACCGGTGCCGCTGCCGTAGCACTCCAGCAGCAACCCCTTCACGCCGGTGTTCAGCAGCGCTTCGATGTGCGCCGCCTGCAGGCCTGGATACACCGGCACCACCGCGAGGTTCACGGCGACGCGCGGTTGGCAGTAGCTCAGCACCGCAGGCACATCAGCCGAGTGCTCGCCCTCGCGATGACGCGGCAGGGCGGCGAACGCATCGAAGGCTTCGCTGCGCAATTTGCTGGCGTGCACGCCGGGCAACAGCTTGCCGGCGAAGAACAATTGCACACCGCTCTCCACGCCCGCAGAGAACAACGCCAAGGCGCCGCCGAGGTTGTCCCAGGCATCGCTGTCCGGTGCGCCGGCCGGCAGCATCGAGCCGGTCAGCACCACCGGCACCTCCAGTCCGAGCAGCAAGAACGACAGCGCCGCGGCGCTGTAGGCCAGGGTGTCGGTGCCGTGCAGCAGCAGGACGCCATCGTGGCCATCCTGTTTCACCGCCTCGACGATGGCATCCCGCATCGCCAGCCAGTTCGCTTGCTGCATGTTGGCGCTGTCGAGCAGCGGCGCCATTTCGCGCAATGTCCAGTGCGGGCTCGGCGTCTCGGGATGCTGTTCAAGCCAGGCACGCATGCGCGCCTCGAAGCCACCCGCCGGTGCCAGGCCCTGAGGGGTTTCCAGCATGCCGATGGTGCCGCCGGTGTAGAGGACGAGGAGGTTCTTTACTGCGCGCATAAGCGTATTCCGGAGCATGAAAAGAAAAATCTGGGCAAAAAAAAGCCGCCCGCGAAGGGGCGGCTCTCTTGTGGAGCGACAGCCAGGAGGACTTAGCGCTGGGTTTGCGCGTCGCCTACCGAGACAGCACGGTCGGTCTCGGCTTCGGTCTTGGTAACGCTCGGCCAGGCAGCACGGTCCAGGTCCAGGTCAGCGAACTTCGCCGAGTCGAACACCGGCTGCTTGATGCCGGCCTTGCGCTGCTCGTCGTAGTCGCGCATTACCCGCAGGCCGATCTTGAACAGCAGGGTCAGGGCGATCAGGTTGACGAAGGCCAGGCAGGTCATGGTGATGTCGGCGAAGGCGAACACGGTGGACAGGTTCTGTACCGAGCCCCAGACGATCAGCGCCAGGACCAGACCACGGTAGGCCATCAGCACCACGCGGTTGCGGGTCAGGAACTGCAGGCTGGTTTCGCCCAGATAGTAGTTGTAGAGGATGCAGGTGAAGACGAACAGCGACAGCGCGACGCTGACGAACACACGGCCCCAGTCACCCACCACCGCCGCCAGGGAGTTCTGGGTCAGGACGATGCCGTCACCTTCGAAGCCCGGGGTGTAGAAGCCCGACAGCAGGATCAGCAGCGCGGTGCAGGTGCAGATGACGAAGGTGTCGAGGAACACGCTGAACGCCTGGACCACGCCTTGGGCACCCGGGTGTTTCACGGCGGCTACGGCGGCGACGTTTGGCGCACTGCCCAGGCCGGCTTCGTTGGCGAACACGCCACGCTTCACACCCATGACGATGGCGCTGCCGAGCAGGCCGGCAAAGGCTGGATCAAGGCCGAAGGCACTTTTGAAGATGGTTTCCAGCATCGCCGGAACGTGGTCGATCTGGGTGCCGATCACGTACAGGGTGACACCGATGTAGGCCAGGGTCTTCACCGGAACCAGCAGGTCGGACACCGCAGCGATACGCTTGATGCCGCCGATGAACACGATGGCCAGCAGCACGGCGAGGGCGATGCCGGTGTGGCTTGGATCGAAGCCGAAGGCGTTCTGCAGCGAGTGGGTGACGGTGTAGGACTGCAGGCCGTTGAAGGCGAAGCCGTAGGTCACCAGCAGCAGGATCGAGAACACCACCGCCATGCTTTTCAGCTTCAGGCCGTGCTGAATGTAGTACGCCGGGCCACCGCGGTACAGGCCATCGCCATCGGCGCGCTTGTAGACCTGGGCCAGGGTGCATTCGAAGAAGCTGCTGGACATGCCGACCAGCGCGGTAACCCACATCCAGAACACGGCGCCAGGGCCGCCCAGGGTGACGGCGATACCGACACCGGCGATGTTACCGGCACCGACACGACCGGCCAGGCTCAGCATCAGCGCCTGGAACGAGCTCAGTTGGCCAGCCTGGCCGTGCAGCGATTCCTTGAACACACTGAACATGTGGCCGAAATGGCGGAATTGGACGAAACGGGAGCGGAGGGTGAAATAGCTGCCCAGTCCGACGATAAGCACGATGAGGAGTTTCCCCGAGAGGAAATCGTTGAGCGCTTCGAGCATGGAGGTGACCTCGGATTCTTATTCTTTGCATGAAAGACAGATAGGCCGGCGTCGACGCGCTGGTCCATGGGGCGCATGTTTGGCTATGACACTGGCGGTTACAATTTCGCCAGTTGCTCTCAATTGATGCGACTTGATGCTAAACTCGCGTCTATCGCATCAAACTGGAAGTCCCCATGAGTGAACACCTTGGCCCCAACCTCAAGCTGGCGTGCAGCCACTACCGCTCTATTTCCGAGGTTTGCCGGCAGCTCTCGATCAACCGGGCGCAATTCAACAAGTACCTGAGCGGCCAGAGCCAGCCGACGGCCTACAACCTCAAGCGCATCGGCGATTTTTTCGGTGTCGAGGATTACGAGTTGTGCCTGCCGCCGGAGCAGTTCGCCCGCCTGATCGGTGCGCGTAGCAGCAGCCTTAACGTGCCGACCGAAAACGATCCGCTGCTGGAGCTGCTGCGCCCGTTGCGCGAGCACAGCGGCAACCTGTCGCGCTACTGCGGTTACTACTTCGAATACTCCAACTGCATGTCAGTGCCGGGAAATGTCCTGCTGTCGCTGGTGCATTTGCGCGAGGAGAACGGCAATTTCCTGTTTGAACGCCAAGAGCGCCAGGAGCGTTCCAGCAGCACTGACGTGCAGGCCGAGGACTGGGTGCGTTGCCGTTACCTGGGCGCCGCGTTCCAGTTGCAGGATCGGCTGTTTCTGCTGGATTACGAGTCGCTGACCGTCAACGAGATGAGCCAGACCATCCTGATTCCCAGCTTCAAGAGCCGTATCACCCGCCTCAACGGTCTCAAGACCGGTGTTTCCAGCGGCGACCGCCGCACCCCGGCCTGCACCCGGGTGGTCTGGGAATACCTGGGCCCGGAGATCAACCGCATCAACGCCTATCGCCAGGTGAAGCTGTATCGCCCGGACGACCCGCGCATCGACGACGATGTGCGCGAACGGCTGACCGCCGGGCCGATCAGCAACGGTCTGTTCGAGATCGAGTAAGCGTCACCGCCATTGCTGCGCGACCCATTCTCCCAGCGGGTTGCTGGCATCAAGGAACAACTTCATCGCCATCACACAGCAGACGAAGACCACTAGTGGGCGGATCAATCGCGGCCCGAAGTACACCGCGCAGCGCGCCCCGAGTTGCGCGCCGAACATGGCGCAGATCGCCATGGCCAGGGCCAGCGGCCAGAGAATGGTGCCAGTCGAGGCGAACACCGACAGGGCGCCGAGGTTGCACGCGGCGTTCAACAGTTTGCTGTTGCCCACCGCGCGCAGCATGCCCTGGCCGAGCAGCAGCATGAACGCCAGCATGAAAAATGAGCCGACTCCGGGGCCGAACACGCCGTCATAGAAGCCGATCAGCGGGGCGATCAGCAGGCAGAACAGACTGATGGAGATGCGCGGCGTGCGCATCTGCTGATCGTCCAGCCGAGGGCTGAAGGCGAACCAGGCGGCAACCACCACCAGCAGCACCGGCACGCAGGCTTGCAGCAGGTCTTTCGGCACCAGGCTGACCGACAGCGCGCCCAATGCCCCGCCGGCAAAGGCCATCAGCGCCATCGGCCAGCCGCTGCGCCAGTCGAGCATGCCACGGCGGGAGAAGGCGACGGTGGCCGAGACGGTGGCACTGGCGGCCTGGAACTTGTTGGTGGCCAGGGCCGCCAGCGGATCGATGCCAACGAGGAACAGCATGGGCAGGGTAATCAGCCCGCCGCCACCGGCGATGGCATCGAAGAATCCGGCCAGCAGGGCGAGGCCGGAGAGGGCGAGCAACAGCGTCAGATCGACTTCGAGCATGAGCGAGGAACTCCAGAGCATTCAGCCGCGAACCAGCAGCGGGTCTTCCTTGATGACCAGGGGGCGGGCGAAACGTGAATAGCCGAACAGCCGCACCAGCAGGCGGCGGTTGTCTTGCAGCAACTCGCGGCCATGCAGCGCGCGGCTGTTGTTGACCAGCAAAACGCTGTCCGGCTGCAACACGAACTCCAGCGGCGGGGTCTGCGCCAGGCGCGCCTTGAAGGCATCGAACGCCCGTGCCGCGGCGTCGCTGGCCTGCTCGTTGACGGAAAAACGGTAAGCGTTGTAGCGCACGCTGAATCCGCCCTGCTCATCGAACTGGACGATGGAGGTGGCGTGGCCGGCGTCGCCGCGGCCGTCGACGAAGCACTCGCTGCGGGTGAAATCGAAGGAGTTGGAGGCCAGGGCCAACACTTCCAGGCTGCCCAGCCCTTCGATGACGCTGCGCAGCGGAACAATCTGGGTGTACTCGTTCGCCGGGTTCCAGCGGGCACTCAGGATCAACGCTGAAGGCGCGGGCGAATGGCCGTCGCGCGCCACTACCGAGCAATGGTACGGCGCCTCGGTGTGCGGCCCGAGGCGCAGGCCGGCGTGGGAACTGAGTTCCACGGTCTCGTAGGGATTTTCATCGGGGCGCGGTTGCTGGCCACCACCCTTGAAATTGCCCACCAGCCGCACGTGTTTGCCGTCGTTGTCGATATCGAAAGCGAAGGCACGGTAGTGGACCAGCTCCAGCAGTACCTGATTGCGCGAGGCGAGATAAAGGCACGGGTAGTCCCGTTCCAGGGTCGCGAGCGCGGGCAAGTGCTCGGGCAATTCATCGTTGCGCGGTGGCAGCAAACGGGAAAACAGCAGCACTGACAACCGGCCATCGGCGAACAGGTTGATGATGGCCTGCTGCAGCGGGCTCAGGCTCGTCTCCAGCAAGCGGGCCCAGAGCCGGGCCTTGAGCGCGGCGCCGAGTACCTGCGGGCCGCCGTGGTTGGCGAGGTCCTGGCTGGCTTTGTGCAGTTGGTCGAGCTGGTCGTCATCGAAGTAGAGGGTGGCGACTTCGGAGTCCTGCATGGAGAAACCTTCCTTAGCGATCTGGCGGGGTTTAGGGCATTCCACGCCCCGAGTGGCTCCTGACGGCAGGACAGGTAACCGGTTAGCGCTAATTGAAGGCGGTTTCTTCAACCGTAGAAGTCAGTAGGTTCTTTTGGATTTGTAAGCTAATTCTTATTTATTCGTGTGGGAAAGCTGGCCTATTGCGCCTGTCGTTAAACACACTGTGTCTCGGGGCGGGTTGGACTTCCCTTGGCGGAAGCCGCAAACTACGCGCTTTCTTTTTCAATCAACCTGAGCGGACCTGCCAAACGTTATGCGAATGCGCCTGATGCTGTTGGGTGGTGGAAATGCCCTTGGGCAAGCGCTGATTCGTCTCGGGGCCGAGGAGGACATCGGCTTTCTCGCGCCGCGTCCGCCAGAGCAGGGCTGGGACACCGCCAGCCTGACCCAGTTACTCGACGACACCCGCCCGGACGCGCTGGTCAACCTGGCCTACTACTTCGACTGGTTCCAGGCGGAGTCGGTCAGCGAGCAGCGGCTAGCCGCGCAGGAGCGCTCGGTCGAGCGCCTCGCCGAGCTGTGTCAGCACCACAACATCATCCTCGTCCAGCCTTCCAGCTACCGGGTGTTCGATGGCTCGCGCGCCACCGCCTACAGCGAGAAGGATGAGCCTGTGCCGCTGGGCCTGCGTGGCCAGGCGCTGTGGCGCATTGAGCAGAGTGTGCGCGCCACCTGCCCGCAGCATGTGTTGCTGCGTTTCGGCTGGGTACTCGACGACAGCATCGACGGTGTTCTCGGCCGCTTCCTGACCCGTGCCGAACAGGCACAGGAGCTCCTGCTGGCCGACGACCGTCGCGGCAATCCGACCCCGGTGGACGACGCCGCCCGGGTGATTCTCTCGGTGCTCAAGCAGCTCGATTGCGCAGCGCCGTTGTGGGGCACTTACCACTACGCCGGCAACGAGGCGACCACGCCGCTGGCGCTGGGCCAGGCGATCCTCGGCGAAGCCTCGCAATTGCGCACGCTGGCGGTCGAGAGCCCCACCCCTCAGGCCCACGCCGCGCGTTCCGACGCCAGCGAAGAACCGCAACATGCGGTGCTCGCCTGCAAGAAAATTCTCCACACTTTCGGCATCAAGCCGCGCGCCTGGCGCTCCGGCCTGCCGACCCTACTGGATCGATTCTACCGTCATGGCTGATGCCCCTATTCTGATTACCGGTGGCGCCGGCTTCATCGGTTCGCACCTGTGTGACGCGCTGCTGGAAAAAGGCTATGCCGTGCGCGTGCTGGACGACCTCTCCACCGGCAGGCGCGACAACCTGCAACTGGGTCACCCGAACCTGCAACTGATCGAAGGCGACGTCGCCGATGCCGCCTTGGTCAACCAGGCTGCCGCCGGTTGCCGTGCGGTGGTGCACCTGGCAGCGGTGGCCTCGGTGCAGGCCTCGGTGGAAGACCCGGTCAGGACTCACCAGAGCAACTTCATCGGCACCCTGAATGTCTGCGAGGCCATGCGCCTGAACGGCATCCGCCGTGTGGTGTTTGCCTCCAGCGCTGCGGTCTACGGCAACAACGGCGAAGGCCAGTCCATCGCCGAAGATACTCCCAAGGCGCCGCTGACCCCCTATGCGGTGGACAAGCTGGCCGGCGAGCAGTACCTGGATTTCTATCGTCGCCAGCACGGTCTGGAGCCGGTGGTGTTCCGCTTCTTCAACATCTTCGGGCCGCGTCAGGATCCGTCTTCGCCGTACTCCGGAGTAATCAGCATCTTCTGCGAGCGCGCCGTGAGCGGCAGGCCGATTACCGTGTTCGGTGATGGCGAGCAGACCCGCGACTTTTTGTATGTCGGCGACCTGGTGTCGGTGATGGTGCAGGCGCTGGAGATGGCGCAGGTGGAAGAGGGCGCGGTGAATATCGGCCTGAACCAGGCGACTTCGCTGAATCAGTTGCTGGAGGCGCTGCGCACGGTGCTGGGCGGGTTACCCGATGTCAGCTATGGGCCGGCGCGCAGTGGTGATATCCGCCATTCGCGGGCGGACAATCAGCGCTTGCTGGCGCGTTTCGCGTTTCCGGTGGTGACGCCGCTGGCTGAGGGGCTGGCCCGGTTGTTGGGGCGCTGAGTTCTTAGAAATAACTGGGGCCGCTTTGCGGCCCCAATTGTTTTCGAATCTTTAGAACTTGTAACCCAGGCCAACCATGTAGACCCATGGATCGACTTCTACGTCGACCTTGGTCTTGCCGATCGACAGAGCGCTTGGGCCGTCGATGGTGGCTTCGGTGTTGATGTCGACATACCAGATCGCGGCGTTGACCAGCAGGTGGTCGTTGACCAGGTAGTCCATGCCCAGTTGGCCAGCCAGGCCTACCGAGTTCTTCAGCTTCATGTCGCTGAAGCCCTGGGCCTTGCGGTCGCTGGTCAGTTCTTCGTCGAAGAACAGGGTGTAGTTCACACCGATACCGGCGTACGGCTGGAATTTCGAGCTGGCTTCCATCGGGTAGTACTGCAGCGACAGGGTCGGTGGCAGTTGCTTGATGTCGGCAACCTTGCCATCCAGGCCGCCCAGGCCTTTCACGCCAACTTCATGCTGGAACGGGGTGGCTGCCAGCAGCTCCAGGCCGAAGTGGTCGGTCAGCATGTAGGCGAAAGCCAGGCCCAGTTGGGTGTCGCTGGTCAGGGTCGCTTTGGTGCCGGAAGCTTTGACGCCGTCGAACTTCAGCTCGCCGCTGTCTTCGTTTGGCGCGGTGGTGACGGCACCGGCGCGCAGGATGAAATCACCGGCCTGGTAGGCGTGGGCAGCAGGTGCTACAAGCGCGAGGGCAACGAGTGAGGCGCCGAGCAAAGACTTGTTCATGGAAGCTCCGGGGGGACATTAGGATTCATTGGTCCCAATGTTAAGGAGCTACCGTCTCGAGAATTTTGATTCAGCTCAATGAAAGCGAAGGCGCCTGGGTGCGGGCATTCATTGTAGTTCGTAGGCGTAGATTTTCTCGGCCTCCATCTGGTAACCCGCCTCGGCCAGCTCACTGGCCGACGACTGGACGCGCATCGGTCCTTCGATCCAGTACGGCTGGTACAGCTCCTCGACCTTGATGCCGATCTCGCTGAACACGTGCACGATCTGGTTCGACGGCGGCGGTGGCACATGAATGCAGGCGCCGTAATACGGCACCAGGAGAAACTCCGTGGTGCGACCTTCCTCGCTGACTTCCAGCGGCACGATATAGCCCGGCAGCTTGATCTGCTGGCCGTCCAGTTCCTTGACCACCGGCGCGTCCGGCACCTCCTGACGAGCCGCTGGCGCCGCTTCGGCGGCCAGCGCATCGCCCAACTGCGAGAGTTGCGAGAGGTTGTGCAGCGGCGCCAACTGCGGCGTGATCACCGGCGCACCTGGCGGAATCAGTTGCGGCCATTCCAGGGTACGCGGCTCGCTCGCCCAGACGGGCGCGGCGATCAACAGCAGGAGCAGCAGGACACGACGCATTGCAGGGTTACTCAAAGATGGATGGACAGGCCGTCGGCCAGTGACTGTCGATAGGCCCGCCAGGCAGGGATGCTGCCCATCAGCAACGCGGCGCCGAGGATGATGCCGAGCAACAGCCATTCGTGGCTGCTGGGCCAGGCCAGCGGCAGGTATAAACCATAGTTGGCCTGCACGTAACCCTGCGCGACGGCGATACCCGCGTACAGCAAGCCCAGCCCGGCGCCGATCCCGGCCAGCGCCAGGGCGAACGCCTCAAGCACAAGCAGGCCGCCGATATGCCAGGGGCGGGCGCCCACCGAGCGCAGGATCGCCATTTCCCGGCGGCGTTCGTTGAGGCTGGTGAGGATGGCGGTGAGCATGCCGATCAGCCCGGTCAGCACGACGAACAGCGAGACCACGAACAACGCCTGTTCCGCCGTCCCCATCAGGCTCCACAACTCTTGCAGGGCCACGCCGGGAAGAATCGCCTGTAGTGGTTCGCTGCGGAATTCGTTGATTTCCCGTTGCAGCGAGAAGGTCGCGACCTTGCTGTTCAGCCCGAGCATAAAGGCGGTGATCGCCGTAGGCGTCAGGTCCATGTTGCGCGCCTGGTCGGCGCTGACCCGCCCGGCACCGCGGGCCGGCATGCCGTTGTGCCAGTCGATGTGGATGGCTTCCATGCCGCCGAGGCTGATGTGCAACGTGCGGTCTACCGGGGTGCCGGTGCGTTGCAAAATGCCGACCACGGTGAACGGCTTGTCGTCGTGCTTGACCAGGCTGATGGCGGCGACGCCGTGGGCCAGCACCAGCTTGTCACCAAGCGAGTAGTGCAGGGCCTCGGCCACTTCGGCGCCGAGCACCACCTCGAACGGGTCGCTGGCGAAGGCGCGGCCCTGGGCTAGCTGCAGGTTTTGTTTACGGCCGTACTGGTAATGGGCGAAGTAGGCGTCGGTGGTGCCCATTACGCGATAGCCGCGGTGCGAGTCGCCGAGGGAAATCGGGATCGCCCACTTCACCCGACGATCATTGGCGTAGTGCTCGAAACTGTCCCAGCGGATGTTGTTGGTGGCGTTGCCGATGCGGAACACCGAATAAAGCAGCAGGTTCACCGAGCCGGAGCGGGCGCCGACAATCAGGTCGGTGCCGCTGATGGTGCTGGCGAAGCTGGCGCGGGCCTCGGTGCGAACGCGCTCGACGGCCAGCAGCAAGCACACCGACAAGGCGATGGCGAAGGCAGTGAGAAAAGCGGTGAAACGGCGGTTGGCCAGGCTGGCCAGGGCAAGACGAAGCAGGTACATCAGGCCTCCGTATCGCTGGCAGGCTGCGCCGCGCGGTTGAGTTCGGCGAGGGATAACTGGCGGTCAAACAGTGGCGCCAGGCTCTGGTCGTGGCTGACGAACAGCAGGCTGGAACCGGCGTCGCGACATTCGGCGAAGAGCAGGCGGATAAAGGCTTCGCGGGTGTCGGCGTCGAGTGCCGAGGTCGGTTCGTCGGCGATCACCAATTCCGGCTGGCCGATCAGTGCACGGGCTGCGGCGACGCGTTGCTGTTGGCCGATCGACAGGCTGTCGGCGCGGCGGGCAAGCAGCGCCGGGTCTTTCAGGCCCAGGTGCGCGAGCAGTTCGGCGGCGGCCTCGGCGATGCTGCCGAAGCGTTGCGTGGCGCGCTCGGCGCGGGCCTTGGAGAAGCGGCAGGGCAGTTCGACGTTCTCGCGCACCGAGAGAAACGGCAGCAGGTTGAACTGCTGGAAGATGTAGCCGGTGTGGTCGACGCGGAAACGGTCGCGGGCGCTCTGGCTCAGTTCACTCAGGTCCTGGCCGAGCAGGCGGATGCTGCCGCGGTCGGCCTTCTGCACGCCGCCGAGCAGGCCCAGCAGGGTGGTCTTGCCACTGCCGCTGGGGCCCTTGAGAAACAGTGATTCGCCGGCTTCGAGGCGCAGCGCCGGAATGTCCAGCAGAGGCGGGTGTCCCGGCCAGGCGAAGCCCAGGTCGGTCAGTTCAATCAGTGCCTGGCTCATAAATGGACGCCCGGGTTACCCCGGGCGCTTCACTGGCAAAAGGTGATTTAGAAGTTGATCGTGGCATTGCCGGGCGTGACTTCCACGCCTTGCTGGCCATTCGGTCCGATCAGTTGTAGCTGGATTTTCTGGGTGGCGGGGAAGGTCTTGAACAGCGGGCCCAGGTCGAGCGCCTTGAGCTTCTCGGGGTTGGCGCATTCCAGGCGGTAGTGCGCGTGGATGTCGCTGTGGCCGTGTTCGTCGCCGTCACCATCGTCATCCTTGGCCGGCTTGTCGCCGAACAGCGGGCTTTCCAGTTCTTCGTCGCTTTCCTTGCAGTTGCCGGTGGCGGTCAGGCCGAACAGCTTCAAGGGTTGTTCAAGCTGCGCGCGGACTGCGGCGACCTTGGCTTTGTCGGCATCGCTGACGGCGGCGTGCTCGAAGCCCACCAGGTTCATCGCCGGGCTTTCCAGCTCAAGTTCAAGGACGTTGCCGTCGAGTACCGCGTTGAGGTGGGCGACACCATGTTCGTGGGCGCCGAGGCTGCCGTGAGCGTGGTCATGCTCGTGATCGTGGTCGTCATGGGCCATCACGGCCAGGGGCAGCAGGGCGAAAGGCAAGGCAAGCAACAGGCGACGCATGGCGGGACTCCGGAGCGGGCTTGGAAAAGTTTTGAAATGTTATAACAAGTTAAGTGCGAGTTGCTAGGGTCCTTGGCGATCCTTCATGAGCGTGGGAGCATGGCGACCTTGACGTGTGGAGGATGGAAACGTGCGAATTCGCGGACACATCGGCGAATGGCCGGTGGATTTGACCCTCGAACTGGACCCGGCGGAGTGGGCCATGCTGGCTGGGCGAGTGGTGGAGACGGCCGAGGCGCCGGTGAATGCTGCCGCGCCGATGGCGCAGCCGAGGGGTGATGATGCGCAGTGGCTGGCGGCGAAGGAACTATTACGCAAGGCGGGTTCGCTGGACGGGCCGGCATTGCTGGAGCAACTGGAAGGGCTGTCCGGCAGTACCGGAGCGGGCAAGCGGCTGCTGGTGCGGTTGCGGCACAGCAGTGAGGTGAAGGTGGAGAGCGGGGCGGATGCGCCGGTGTATCACTGGGTTGGATGATTGATCTTCAGGGCCTCATCGCTGCGGTTCGGCGCCCCGACAAGGCAGCTCCCACAAGGTGCGTAGTGCATGCGATCCCTGTGGGAGCCGGCTTGCCGGCGATGAGGCTCTAACGATCAATACAAGGCAGCAAACAACTTGCGACGGTAAACGCCCACCAGCGGATGGTCATTGCCCAGCAGGTCGAACACTTGCAGCAAGGTCTTGTGCGCCACGCCATTGTCATAGCCGCGGTTACGCTTGAACAGTTTCAGCAAGCCTTCCAGCGCTGCTTCGTACTGCTGGCGCGACAACTGCTGGATGGTCAGTTGATACGCTGCTTCATCGTCTTCGGCGTTCTGCGCCAGACGGGTTTTCAGGTCTGCCACTTCCGGCAGGCTCTGCGCCTGGCGCAGGAACGTCAGTTGCGCTTTGGCACCGGCCAGCGCGGCCTTGTGCTCATCGCTCTTGACTGCGTCCAGCACCGTTTGCGCTTCACCCAGCTCACCACGCTCGGCCAGGCAGCGACCATAGAGAATCAGCGCGCCGGCGTTGCTGTTGTCTTCGCTCAACAGGGTCTTGAGGGTGGCTTCAGCCTCGCTGTAGCGACCGTCGGCAAACAGCGCCTGGGCCAGCTCCAGCGGATCGGCGGCAGCCGGCGGCGGCATTTGCACATGGGGTTCGAGCAGGGCGCGGATGGCCGACTCAGGCTGGGCGCCAGCGAAGCCGTCCACCGGCTGGCCGTCCTTGAACAGCACCACGGTCGGCAGGCTGCGGATGCCGAAGCGGGCGACGATGTCCTGCTCCACGTCGCAGTTGACCTTGGCCAGCAGCAGTTCGCCCTGGTACTCCTCGGTGATCTTCGCCAGCACCGGCATCATCGCCTTGCACGGCGCACACCAGTCGGCCCAGAAATCCACCAGCACCGGCTTGTGGTGCGAGTTGGCGATCACCACCTGATCGAAGTTGGCGACGGTGGTATCGAATATGTACGGGTTGTCCTGACTCATCTCGACTCTCGCGAACGCATGTATGGCGCCAACTATACGGATTCAGCGGCTGGCGTGGTACAGGCTGACCTGGCGAAACTCATGGGGCTCGGCCAGGTCCGGCAGCGTCAGTGCGTGCAGCGTCTCCAGTTGCCGGTACAGCGGATGACGGAAGTCGCGCACCCGTGAGTCCGCCACCAGCGCCTGGCGGCCACGGCTGAGGAACTGGTCTAGCAGCGGCAGGTTGGCGCGGTCGTAAAGCACGTCGGCGACCAGGATCAGGTCGAAGCGGTCGTCCTCTGCGAAGAAGTCGCTGGAGTAACTCAGTTCCACACCGTTGAGCGCGGCGTTGGCGCGGCTGGCGTGCAGCGCCAGCGGATCGAGGTCGCAGGCGACCACTTCCAGCGCACCGGCCTTCTTCGCGGCGATCCCGGCGATGCCGGAACCGGCGCCGAAATCCAGCACCCGCTTGCCCTCGACCCACTCCGGACGCTCGGCCAGATAGCGGGCCATGGCCAGGCCGCTGGCCCAGCAGAAGCTCCAGTAGGGCGGGTCTTCAAGGATGCGGCGGGTTTCGTCGGGGCTGAAGGCGCGGTCCATATTGTCGGCGTCGATCAGCCAGAGTTTCAGCGGGCAGTCCGGCAGGTCGCTGGCGACAAGGCGGGCGTCGCCCAGCAACTCACTCAACGCCTGCTGCAGGTGAACAGGCGCCATTTACGGCGCCTTTTCCAGTTGCAGGGCGCCGAGGGCCTGGGTTTCGGCGCGGGTCACCGACAGTGGTTTGAGGTGCAGGATCAACTGGCCGGACTGGCTGGCGCGGGCGCGTAGTTCCACGCGGGCACCATTGGGGAAGACTTCAGGGTTGAAGCGCAGTTGGAACGGCAGGGCCTGGCCGGTGCCGTCCAGGGTGTCGCTGGCCAACAGGCGCTGCGGGCGACCGCGTTCGTCGATCACCAGCAAGGCGACCTCAACTTCGGCACCGCGGGGGATGTTGCTGAAACTGCCGCTCAGCTCGCGCTGGTAGGCGGGCAGCGGCGTCGGTACGTGAACGTGTTTGGCGACCGGATTGGCCGGTGGCTGCGGTGGTACGGGTTTGGGGGCTTCGCTGCTGCAGGCAGCCAGCAGGGTAGCGAAGCCGAGCACGGCGAGCGCTCGAAACGACATGGTGTTTTTCCTTCGGGGGCGTATTTCCTCACTGGATGGTAACCCCTTTGGCTTGTCTTGCCAGTCGGATGCGCTACCATGGCCCTCCCTTTTTTTGTTGCCTGCCACCATGCACTGTCCCTTCTGCGGTGCCAACGACACCAAAGTCATCGACTCGCGACTGGTCGCCGAGGGCGAGCAAGTGCGCCGCCGCCGCGAATGCGTGGCCTGCGGTGAGCGATTCACCACCTTCGAAACCGCCGAGCTGGTACTGCCTCGCTTGATCAAGCAGGACGGCAGCCGTCAGCCCTTCGACGAAGAAAAACTCCGCGCCGGCATGCAGCGCGCGCTGGAAAAGCGCCCGGTCAGTGTCGAGCGCCTGGAAGCCGCGCTGGCCCACATCAAGCACAAGCTGCGTGCCAAGGGCGAGCGTGAGGTCAAGTCGCTGGTGGTCGGTGAGCTGGTGATGACCGAGCTGCAGAAACTCGACGAAGTCGCCTACATCCGTTTCGCTTCCGTGTACCGGCGCTTCCAGGACCTCAACGAATTCCGCGAAGAAATCGACCGCCTGGCCCGCGAGCCTTCCAAAGAGTGAACATGTCCACAGAACGCGCCGTGCTCGACGCTCACTACATGGCCCGCGCCCTTGAGCTGGCGCGCAAGGGCCTGTATTCGACGCACCCGAACCCGCGGGTTGGCTGCGTCATCGTCCGCGACGGCGAGGTAGTCGGCGAAGGTTGGCACGTGCGCGCCGGCGAGCCCCACGCTGAAGTCCACGCCCTGCGCCAGGCCGGCGAGCTGGCTCGCGGCGCCTGTGCCTACGTCACTCTGGAACCGTGCAGCCATCACGGCCGGACCCCGCCTTGCGCCGAAGCGCTGGTCAAGGCCGGTGTTGCCCGGGTTGTCGCGGCCATGCAAGACCCCAATCCGCAAGTCTCCGGCAACGGCCTCAAGCGCCTCGCCGACGCCGGCATCGAAGTCGCCAGTGGCGTGCTCGAAGCCGAAGCGCGGGCGCTGAACCCCGGTTTTCTCAAGCGCATGGAACACGGCCTGCCGTATGTGCGGGTAAAGCTGGCGATGAGCCTGGACGGACGCACCGCCATGGCCAGCGGCGAAAGCCAGTGGATCACCGGCCCGGCAGCGCGTTCGGCGGTGCAACGCTTGCGCGCCCGCTCCAGCGTGGTATTGAGCAGCGCCAGCAGCGTGCTGGCGGACAACGCGCGAATGACCGTGCGCGGCGCGGAGCTGGGCCTTGAGGCTGACACCGCCGCCCTCGCGCTGAGCCGTCCGCCGCTGCGCGTGCTGATCGACGGGCGCCTGCGCCTGCCGCTGGATGCACCGTTCTACCAGGCCGGTCCGGCGCTGGTGGCCACCGCCGCCGAAGACGACCCGCGTTACGCCGTCAGCGGCCAGGAGCTGCTGCGTTTGCCCGGTGCCGACGGCCAGGTCGATCTGCGCCAGTTGCTCGTCGAGCTGGCCCGGCGTGGCGTCAACGAAGTGCTGGTGGAAGCTGGCCCCGGCCTCGCTGGTGCCTTCGCCCGGCTCGGCCTGGTGGACGAATACCAACTGTTCATCGCCGGCAAGTTTCTCGGCTCCACTGCCCGGCCGCTGCTCGACTGGCCGCTGGCGCGGATGAGCGACGCCCCGGCACTGAAAATCACTGACATGCGCGCGGTAGGCGATGACTGGCGAGTCACTGCCATCCCTGTGCCCGCCCCAGGCGTATAATTCGCGGCTTGCGCCCCCGGCGTGGCCTGTTCTCGAGGAGGACTCAATGTTTACCGGCATCATCGAATCCATCGGCAGCATCCGTTCCATCACCCCCAAGGGCGGCGACGTGCGGGTCTATGTCGAAACCGGCAAGCTCGATCTGAGCGACGTGAAGCTGGGCGACAGCATCGCGGTCAACGGCGTCTGCCTGACCGCGGTCGAGCTGCCGGGCGACGGCTTCTGGGCTGACGTCAGCCGCGAGACCCTCGACTGCACCGCTTTCGACGACCTCAAGAGCGGCAGCCGGGTCAACCTGGAAAAGGCCCTGACGCCGACCACCCGCCTGGGTGGCCATCTGGTCAGCGGCCACGTCGACGGCGTCGGCGAAGTCATCTCGCGCGCCGATAACGCCCGCGCCATCCAGTTCCGCCTGCGCGCACCGAAGGAACTGGCCAAGTACATCGCCCACAAGGGTTCGATCACCGTCGACGGCACCAGCCTGACGGTCAACCAGGTCGATGGCGCCGAGTTCGAGCTGACCATCGTCCCGCATACGCTGGCCGAGACCATCATGGCCGACTACCGCCCCGGGCGCCGGATCAACCTCGAAGTCGATCTGCTGGCCCGTTACCTGGAGCGCCTGCTCCTGGGCGACAAAGCCGCCGAGCCGAGCAAAGGCAGCGGAATCACCGAAAGCTTCCTGGCCGCCAACGGCTACCTGAAATCCTGATTAGAAGGGGGTGCCGCGTGGCGCTCAACACCATCGAAGAACTGGTCGAAGACATCCGCCAGGGCAAAATGGTCATCCTCATGGATGACGAAGACCGCGAAAACGAAGGCGACATCATCATGGCGGCCGAGTGCTGCCTGCCTGAGCACATCAACTTCATGGCCAAGCACGCTCGTGGCCTGATCTGCATGCCGATGACCCGCGAGCGCTGCGAAACCCTGAAGCTGCCGCTGATGGCCCCGCGCAACGGTTCCGGCTTCGGCACCAAGTTCACCGTGTCCATCGAAGCTGCCGAAGGCGTGACCACCGGCATTTCCGCCGCCGACCGCGCCCGCACCGTACAGGCTGCCGCCGCCAAGGATGCCAAGGCTGAAGACATCGTCAGCCCCGGCCACATCTTCCCGCTGATGGCTCAGCCGGGTGGCACCCTGGCCCGCGCCGGCCACACCGAAGCCGCCTGCGACCTGGCGCGCATGGCCGGTTTCGAGCCGAGCGGTGTGATCTGCGAAGTGATGAACGACGACGGCACCATGTCCCGTCGCCCGGAGCTGGAAGTGTTCGCCGCCGAGCACGGCATCAAAATCGGCACCATCGCCGACCTGATCCACTACCGCATGATCCACGAGCGCACCATCCAGCGCATCGCCGAACAGCCGCTGGACAGCGAGCTGGGCAGCTTCAACCTGGTCACCTACCGCGACTCCGTGGAAGGCGACGTGCACATGGCCCTGACCCTCGGCAAGATCTGCGCCGAAGAGCCGACGCTGGTCCGCGTGCACAACATGGACCCGCTGCGCGATTTGCTGCTCGTCAAACAGCCAGGCCGCTGGAGCCTGCGCGCGGCGATGAGCGCCGTGGCCGATGCCGGCAGCGGTGTGGTGTTGCTGCTGGGTCATCCGCTGGACGGCGACGTCCTGCTGGCGCACATCCGCGAAAGCGCGGGCGATGCCCAGACCAAGACGCCGACCACCTACAGCACCGTCGGCGCCGGTTCGCAGATCCTTCGTGACCTCGGTGTGCGCAAGATGCGCCTGATGAGTTCGCCGATGAAGTTCAACGCGATATCCGGATTCGATCTGGAAGTTGTAGAATACGTGCCCTCCGAATGAGCCCGCGGTATTTGACCGCTCTCTTTTCGTGACCAAAACTCCCACAGGCCGCGTTTTTGCGGCCTGGCTCTTTAAGATGAGAATCCCGCAATGTCCCTGAAGACCATCGAAGGTACCTTCATTGCCCCCAAAGGTCGCTATGCTTTGGTGGTTGGCCGCTTCAACAGCTTCGTCGTCGAAAGCCTGGTGAGCGGTGCCGTTGACGCCCTGGTTCGTCATGGCGTGAGCGAAAGCGACATCGTTGTCATCCGTGCTCCTGGCGCGTTCGAAATCCCGCTGGTTGCACAGAAAGTCGCCCAACAGGGTGAATACTCGGCAATCATCGCCCTGGGTGCGGTGATCCGTGGCGGTACCCCGCACTTCGAATACGTTGCGGGCGAATGCACCAAGGGCCTGGCCCAGGTGTCCATGGAGTTCGGCGTACCGGTTGCTTTCGGTGTCCTGACCGTCGATTCGATCGAACAGGCCATCGAGCGTTCCGGCACCAAGGCCGGCAACAAGGGCGCTGAAGCTGCCCTGTCCGCTCTGGAAATGGTCAGTCTGCTGGCGCAGTTGGAGGCCAAGTGATTAGCGACGAAAGCGATCGTTTCAACCCGCGCGACCCGCAGCCCGCTGATGCAGGCAAGCCGTCGAAAAGTGCCAAGCGTCGTGAAGCCCGCAAGCTCGCGACCCAGGCGCTGTATCAGTGGCACATTGCAAAGCATTCGCTGAACGAGGTCGAAGCGCAGTTCCGGGTCGATAACGATTTCAGCGATGTCGATGGCGCTTACTTCCGGGAGATCCTGCACGGGGTTCCGGCAAGCAAGACCGAAATCGACACTGCGCTCACCCCTTGCCTGGACATGGCCCTGGAAGAGCTCGACCCGGTCGAACTCGCGGTCCTTCGTCTGTCTACCTGGGAACTGCTCAAGCGCGTTGACGTGCCGTACCGCGTTGTCATCAACGAAGGTATCGAGCTGGCCAAGGTCTTCGGTTCCACCGATGGCCACAAGTTCGTCAACGGCGTGCTCGACAAGCTCGCGCCACGGCTTCGCGAAGCCGAAGTGAAGGCGTTCAAGCGCTGATCCCGGCGCTGCCTGACCATGGGTGAGTTCGAGCTGATCCGCCAGTACTTCGCTGCCGCGCCCTGTGCGCAGGGTGGCGAAGGCATCGCCCTTGGTATCGGTGACGATTGCGCGCTGCTGGCGCCGGCTCCCGGCGAACAGTTGGCAATCTCCACCGATACGCTGGTGGCCGGGGTGCATTTCCCCGCCGTCAGCGACCCTTTCCTGCTCGGTCAGCGCTCGCTGGCAGTAGCGGCCAGCGACCTGGCTGCGATGGGCGCTACCCCGCTTGCCTTTACCCTTGCCTTGACCGTGCCGGACGTCAGTCCCGACTGGTTGCTGGCTTACGCCCACGGTTTGAACCGGATGGCCAGCCAGTGCGGACTGACTCTGATCGGTGGCGACACCACGCGCGGCCCGCTGAGCCTGACCATGACCGTGTTCGGTCGTGTTCCCGTGGGACAGGCGCTGACCCGTGGCGGCGCCCGGGCGGGCGATCTGGTCTGCGTCGGTGGTGAGCTGGGCAATGCCGCAGGCGCGCTGCCGCTGGTGCTGGGCGAGCGTCAGGCCGATGCAACCCTGGCCGAGCCGCTGTTGTCCCACTATTGGTCGCCTTCGCCGCAATTGGCGCTGGGTCAGGCACTGCGGAACAAGGCCACGGCGGCGCTGGATATTTCCGACGGACTGCTGGCTGACTGCGGGCATATCGCCACGGCTTCGAACGTGGCCCTGCGTCTGGAACTGGAGCGGCTGCCGCTGAGTCGGGCGCTGTTGGGTTTCCTCTGCCTGGATCAGGCCCGTCAGGCGGCGCTGACCGGCGGCGATGACTACGTGATCGCCTTCACCCTACCGCCCACCGAACTGGCCGGGCTGCGGGATGCCGGCTGGCCGGTGCACGTGGTCGGCCGCGTGGAGGTGGGCAGCGGCGTCAGCCTGCACGACGCCGTAGGCAATGACATCACCCCGGCTGTGCGCGGGTATCAACATTTCAGGGAGACACCGTGACCGACCACCCCAATCAGGTGCCAGCGGAAAACGTTCCGCCATCGGTCTGGCGCAACCCCTGGCATTTCCTCGCGTTCGGCTTCGGCTCTGGCACGCTGCCCAAAGCCCCGGGCACCTGGGGTTCGCTCGTAGCGCTGCCATTCGTCCCGTTGTGGCAGATGCTGCCGGACTGGGGCTACTGGCTGATGCTCGGGCTGACCATGCTGTTCGGCTTCTGGCTGTGCGGCAAGGTCGCCGATGACTTGGGCGTGCACGACCATGAAGGCATCGTCTGGGACGAGATGGTTGGCATGTGGATCACCCTCTGGCTGGTGCCCGAGGGTTGGCTATGGTTGTTGGCAGGTTTTCTGATGTTCCGCTTTTTCGACATCCTCAAGCCTTGGCCCATCCGCTGGATCGATCGGCATGTGCACGGCGGTGTCGGCATCATGCTCGATGATGTGCTGGCCGGGGTGTTCGCCTGGCTGGCGATGCAAGTGTTGGTATGGAGTCTGGTTTAAAGGGAGTCGGCAATGCGTGGATGGCGACAATGGCTGCTGATGTTGGTCATGGCGGCGGGAATGCAGGGAATCGCTGCTGCCGAAGGGCTGCCGCCGCAGGTTCGCCTGGCCAGTGAGAGCTGGCTGGATTACACCAACGCCGACGGCAGCGGCCTGGCCTGGGATGTCCTGCGCAAGGTCTTCGAGCCTGCCGGGGTCAAGGTGACGGTGCTCAGCGCGCCGTACACCCGCGCCGTCGGCCTGGTCAAACGCGGAGAGGCGGACGCCTGGGTGGGTTCCTACGCCGCCGAAAACGACGACAACCTCTACCCGCGCTGGAATTTCGATTCCGACCATATCTATGCGCTGGGCCTGGCCACCCATCCGCGGCCTACCCTGGAAACCCTCGGCCAGTTCCGCCTGTCCTGGGTCCGCGGCTACGACTATCAGAACTACCTGCCCAACATCACCGGTAATTACCGCGAAGTGCAGCGCCGCGACGGCATCCTGCCGATGCTGGAGCGCGAGCGGGTGGATTTCTATATCGATGCGCAGACCGAAGTGGAATACGTGCGCAGCCATGCCGAGCACCCGGATCAATTCCGCAGCACCCATGTGGCAGAACTGCCGTTGTACCTGGCATTTGGCAACACGCCCGAGGGCCGGGCGCTGCGCGAGCTGTTCGACAAGCGCATGGACGTGCTGGTGCCAAGCGGCGAACTGAAGCCGATTTTCCAGCGCTGGAAGCAGCCATACCCGTTCGATCAGTCGGGCAAGTAGGGGCTTTGGGGCAATGGCGCGGCGGCTTGGTATCGAACTTTTCGATCTGTTGGCCCAGTAATTCAGCATAAGCAGGTGCGGCAAGCTGCTGTTACAATCGGCCCACGTCAATTTTCATGCATATTCAGGAGCACAAGGTGCCCGTCGTTTTTGTTGCTGCTTCCAAGCTGCCTACTCCTTTCGCGACTTTCACCATGCACGGCTTTCTCGACGAAGCCACTGGCCGCGAGCACGTCGTGCTCAGCCTCGGCGATATCGCCGATGGCCAGCCGGTGCTGGGTCGCCTGCATTCCGAATGCCTGACCGGTGATGCCTTGTTCAGCCAGCGGTGCGATTGTGGTTCCCAGCTCGAAGCGGCCCTGCAGGCCATCGCCCGGGAAGGGCGTGGCGCGTTGCTTTATCTTCGCCAGGAAGGCCGTGGCATTGGTCTGCTGAACAAGATTCGCGCGTACGAGTTGCAGGACGGCGGCGCCGACACTGTCGAGGCCAATGAGCGTCTGGGCTTTGCCGCTGACCTGCGTGACTACGCCATGTGCCGGCCAATGCTGGAGCACCTGGGCATCACCTCGTTGCGCTTGATGACCAACAACCCGCGCAAGGTCAAGGCACTGACCGACATGGGTATCGTGGTCGCCGAGCGTGTGCCGCTGCACACCGGCCACAACCCGCACAACAAACACTACCTGGCCACCAAGGCCGGCAAGCTCGGCCACATGATGGGCAACGAGCACCAGGGTGAGGCCGGCCGGGCGTGACCCGCAGCCAGGTTCGTCGTCGCCTGACCATCGCCTGGTTGCAGTACCTGGCGGTGGCGCTGGCGCCGCTGCTGGTGTTCTCCTGGGCGTTCGGTGGCAGTGAGCCGGTCATCCCGGTCCTGGCCATGCCGATGTTCATTGCCGGCGTGGCGTCGATGTTCCTGACCCTGCCGCGCTTCACTGTCTACAAGCACGCGCTGATCGCCACCGGCAAAGCCCTCAACACCGAAGAAGAACCCGCCGCCTGGATCGAACTGGCGCGGGTGCGACGCCTGGGCATGCTGTTCGCCTGCCTGCCGGCGTGGATCGCCGCGCTGTCGGTGCTGGTGGGTCTGGAGGCGGTGCCGCAGATTCTGTTGGCGATCTCGAGCGTGGTCATCCTCTACCTCTACCGTATTCCTCGCCAACTCGCCTGATGCGCGCGCTTTTGTTGCTGGTGGCGCTGGTGTTCGCCTGGCCACTGGCAGCCGCGCCACGGGTGGTCAGCCTGGCGCCCTCGCTGACGGAAATCGTCGTTGAACTGCAGGCCGCCGATCTGCTGGTGGGCGTGCTCAATGCCGGCGAACGCCCGGCGGCCCTGGCGCAGGTTCCTTCGGTGGGGCGTTACGGGCAACTCGACCTGGAACGCCTGCTCAGCCTCAAGCCCGACCTCATCCTGCTCTGGCCCGCCAGCGTGCCACCGGCCCAACGCGCCCAGCTCGAGCGCCTTGGCATCCCGCTGTACACCGCCGAACCCCACGACCTCGACAGCCTGATCGCGCAGATCGAAGCCATCGGCGAGCGGCTGGGCCGGGCCGACGTTGCCCGTCGATACGCCAGTCAATTGCGCGACCGGCTACAGGCGCTGCGCGTTCAGTACCGTCGCGAACAACCATTGCGAGTGTTCTACCAGGTCTGGGACAAGCCGCTGTACACCGTGGGTGCCGGGCAAATCATCAGCGATGCCTTGAAGGTCTGTGGTGCACGCAATGTGTTCGACGACCTGCAACTGCCGGCCCCGCAGGTCAGTATCGAAAGCGTGTTGTTGCGCGATCCGCAGGTGATCCTTGCCAGTGACGCGGCGCAATTGACCGCCTGGAAAAGCTGGTCGCAGCTCTCGGCGGTTCGCGCCGGACAGTTGCTGCGGGTGCCGGACAAGGGCCTGGAGCGCCCCAGTGGTCAGATGATCGAAGCCACGGCGAAGCTGTGCCGAACGCTGGCTACAGCGCCGGCGTCCAGTTGATCGCCAGCAGCCAGGTTCGGCCTTCCTCGCGATAGCCGTAGTCCGTGCCGAGGTGGTTGTACTGGGCGCGGGCGTAGTCCTTGTTCAGCAGGTTGTCGGCCTTCAGTTCCAGACGAATCTCCGGCGTCAGCCGCCAACTGGCCCGCGCACCCAGCAGGCCGTAGCCGCCGAGCTGGCGCTGGTTCTTGTCGTCGGCGTAGCTGCTGCTCACCGCCTGCCAGGATGCGCCGAGGCCAAGACGGTCGAACTGCCGGTCCAGATCCAGGCTCAGGGTGCGTCGCGTACGGCGCTCCAGGGTGTGGCCGCTGTCGCGGTCGCGCGGGTCCATCAGGGCCACGGCCAACTGGCTCTGCCAGCCGTCCCAGTCCTGCTTCAGCGCAGCTTCGAAACCGATGATCCGCGCCTGGCTGACGTTGTAGGGAATGTCGCGAAAGATGATCGCGTCGCGCAGGTCGGTGCGGTACAGCGAGGTTTCCAGGCGGCTGTCCTCGCTCAACCGACTGCGCCATTGCAGCTCGTAGCTTTTCGAGCGTTCCGGCTTGAGGTTCGGGTTGCCGAAGCCTGGGTAATACAAGTCGTTGAAGGTCGGTGCGCGGAAGCCTTCGCTGTAGGACAGCAGCACATCGTTATCGACGTTTACCGGTAGCGTCAGGCTGGCGCTCCAGGTGTTCTGCCCGCCGAACTGCTGGTTGTGGTCGCGGCGCAGGCCCAGTTCCGTCGAGAAGTGTTCGCCTTGGTAGCGGTGCTGGACGAAAGCCGCGCGGTTCCAGCGGCTGTCTTCGGCGAAGTTCACGTTGGCGTGCAGGCGATCGACATAGGCGTCGCCGCCGAGCATCAGGCTGTGCCGGTCGTTGAGGCTCAGGTCGTTCTGCCAGGTGATGGCGTCGCGGTAGGTGTTGAGCACGTCGGACTGGCTGCTGAGTTTGTCGCGGCTGCGGTCGCGGTTTTCGCTGTGGGCCAGGTCCACGCGGCTGTGCCATTGCTCGGTGATCTGGGCGGCGAGCCAGGTGCCGGCGCTGCTGACGGTGAAATCGCTGTACGGAGCCTGCGGCACGACTGCGCCGGTTTCCTCGATGTAGCGCCCGAAGGGGTTGTCGAATTCCCGTCGACCACGGCTGTCCAGCAGGTTGGCGCCGACTTCGAGGTTCTCGCCGAGCTGGTGCGACAGGCTCAGGCTGACGGAGCGGTTGCGGTAGGCATCGTGGTCGTTGTCGCTCGCGTAGGACTGCCGGGTGTCGTTGATGCCGGCGCTTTCATCCAGGCTAGCGCCGAGGCTGAAGCGGGTACGCTCATCGCCGCCGGATAGGCCGAGGCTGCGCTGGACGGTCTGCTGGCTGCCGACGGCCAGGCGCATATTGGCGTGCAGGTTCTGCTCGTTGCCGCGGCGGGTAAAGATCTGGATCACCCCGCCCATGGCGTCGCTGCCGTAGATCGCCGAACGCGAGCCGCGCAGCACTTCCACCCGCTCGATCTGGCCGATATCCAGGTATTGCAGGCCGCTGTCGCCGGACGAGGTGTTGGCGATGCGCTGACCGTCTACCAGCACCAGGCTCTGGGCCGACTTGGTGCCGCGAATGAAGATCCCCGGCAGGCTGCCGCGGCCACCGGTGCGGGCGACTTGCACGCCGGGAACGCGGGTCAGCAGGTCGGTGACGTTGCTGGGCTGCAAGCGCTCGATGTCGTCGCGGGTGAAGACCGTGCTGGCGCTGGCGGACTGGCTGCGGTCCTCGACCTGGCGGTTGGCGCTGATGACCACGTCAGGGAGTTGCAGGGCGGCGTCGCGGTTCAGCGGTTCGGCGAGGAGCGGGGTGGGGAGGCAGAGCAGAAGTGGTGCAAGGCGGGGGATTTTCATTTGGCAGTTCTATTGCTGTCGCCGCGATTCGGCGTCCCGACAACGCCGGCTCCCAGGGTTCGGCGGCGTTCGCAAAACCTGTGGGAGCCGGCGTTGCCGGCGATGAGGCCCTTAAAGGCCCAGCCGTTGCAGACGCTGGCGCACCGCATCTTCGATTCCGGCCTCATCCAGCCCGCATTCGGCAAGCATCTGCGCCGGCTTGGCGTGCTCGACATAAATGTCCGGCAAGCCCAGATGCAGCACCGGCTTGAGCACGGCTTCGCGGGCAAGGAATTCGCTGACCGCAGCACCGGCGCCACCCATGATGGCGTTCTCTTCGAGGGTCACCAGCAGGTCGTGGCCGGCGGCCAGTTCCAGCACCAGTGCTTCATCCAGCGGTTTGACAAAGCGCATGTCGACCACGGTGGCATCGAGGGTTTCGCCGACCTTCAGGGCTTCGGCCAACTGCACGCCGAACACCAGCAGGGCGACTTTGCTGCCCTGGCGGCGAATTACGCCCTTGCCGATTTCCAGCGGTTCGAGGCTGTTCTCGATGGTGGCGTTGGGGCCGCTGCCGCGTGGATAGCGCACCGCCGCCGGGCCGTTGTAGAGGTGGCCGGTGTTGAGCATGCGGCGCAGCTCGTTTTCGTCGCTCGGGGTCATCACCAGCATGCCGGGGATGCACCGCAGGAAGGACAGGTCGTAGCTGCCGGCGTGGGTCGGGCCGTCTTCGCCCACCAGACCGGCGCGGTCGATGGCGAACAGCACGTCGAGGTTCTGCACCGCGACGTCGTGAATCAACTGGTCGTAGGCGCGCTGGAGGAACGTCGAGTAGATCGCCACCACCGGCTTGGAGCCCTCGCAGGCCATGCCTGCGGCCAGGGTCACGGCGTGTTGTTCGGCGATCGCGACGTCGAAGTAGCGCTGTGGATAACGTTCGCTGAAGGCC
Organism: Pseudomonas huaxiensis; assembly: GCF_003231275.1. Classification (GTDB taxonomy): domain Bacteria; phylum Pseudomonadota; class Gammaproteobacteria; order Pseudomonadales; family Pseudomonadaceae; genus Aquipseudomonas; species Aquipseudomonas huaxiensis. Next base: position 289,761 of record NZ_QKVL01000003.1, on the reverse strand, counting down.
ACCAGGTCGGAGCCTTCCTTCATCGCCGGGGTAATGCCCACCAGGCGCTCGTCGGCGGCGGCCATGTCGCACAGCCACTGACCGAACACCGCCGAGTACTTCGGACCACCAGCCTTTTTCGGCGCGGCCGGTTTGTCGGCGGGTTCCAGCTTGGTGATGGCGTGGTAGCCGATCGGATCGACCTCGGCCGGGGCGAAGCCCTTGCCCTTCTTGGTCACCACGTGCAGGAACTGCGGGCCCTTGAGGTCGCGCATGTTGCGCAGGGTGGCGATCAGGGTCGGCAGGTCGTGGCCGTCGATCGGGCCGATGTAGTTCCAGCCCAGCTCTTCGAACAGGGTGCCGGGGACCAGCATGCCCTTGGCGTATTCTTCGGTGCGGCGGGCGATTTCCCAGGCGCCGGGCAGGCGCGACAGCACTTTCTTGCTGCCTTCGCGCATGCTCGCGTAAGTACGGCTGGAGAGGATCTTGGCCAGGTAGTTGGACAGCCCGCCGACGTTGCGCGAGATCGACATGTCGTTGTCGTTGAGGATCACCAGCATGTCGGCGTTGACTTCCTGGGCGTGGTTCAACGCCTCGAAGGCCATGCCGGCGGTCAGGGCGCCGTCGCCGATCACCGCGATGGACTTGCGCGACTCGTTGCGCAGGCGGGCGGCGATGGCCATGCCCAGCGCAGCGCTGATCGAGGTGCTGGAGTGACCGACGCCGAAGGTGTCGTACTCGCTTTCACTGCGGCGCGGGAAGGCGGCGATGCCGTCTTTCTGGCGCAGGGTGTTCATGCGCTGGCGGCGGCCGGTGAGGATCTTGTGCGGATAAGCCTGGTGCCCGACGTCCCACACCAGGCGGTCGTCCGGGGTATCGAAGACGTAGTGCAGGGCAACCGTCAGCTCGATGACGCCCAGGCCGGCACCGAAGTGCCCACCGGTCTGACCAACGGTATAGAGCAACTCCTGACGCAGTTCGTCAGCCAGGTTCTCCAGGTCGGCTTCGGCCAGACGACGCAGGCCGGCTGGCGTATCGGCACGGTCAAGCAGCGGCGTGACCGGGCGTTCGCGGGGGATCTCTTGAAACGTCGTGGGCATCAGGCGAGTCGTTATAGGTTTGAAGACGCGGAAGTTTACCCCATTGGGGAGTGACTGCCCATTCAGCGGGCCAGGTGTAGTGTTCGGTTGGGCGCGAGGGCCTCATCGCTGGCAACGCCAGCTCCCACAGGGTTCAGCGGTGTACGCGATACCTGTGGGAGCCGGCGTTGCCGGCGATTGGCTCAGCGCGTCAGTTACGTCGTTCGACGATATACCGCGCCAGCGCCCGCAGCGGCTCGGCGGCTGCGTCAAACGGCCGCAAGGCGTCGAGGGCCTGGTCGCGCAGTTCCAGGGCGTAGGCCTTGGCCGCGTCGAGGCCGAGCAGGGCCGGGTAGGTCGGTTTGTCACGGGCGATATCGGCGCCCTGGCGCTTGCCGAGGGTCTCGGTATCGCTTTCGACGTCGAGGATATCGTCCTGAACCTGGAAGGCCAGGCCGATGGCCTGGGCATACTGTTGCAGGGCCTGCAGTTCAGCTTCGCCAGCGCGGTTGCTGGCCAGTGCGCCGACGCGCACGCTGGCTTCGATCAGCGCGCCGGTCTTGTGCCGGTGCATGAATTCGAGGGCGGTCTGGTCGAGTTTCAAGCCCACCGAGCCGAGATCGATGGCCTGGCCGCCGACCATACCGGCAGGGCCTGCGGCGCTGGCCAGGGTCTGCACCATGGCGATGCGGATGGCATCGCTCTGCGGGCTCAGGCGCGGGTCGAGCAGGGCGCTGAAGGCCAGGCTCTGCAGGCCGTCGCCAGCGAGGATCGCGCAGGCTTCGTCGAAGGCTTTGTGGGTGGTCGGCTGGCCACGGCGCAGGTCGTCGTCGTCCATGGCCGGCAGGTCGTCGTGGACCAGGGAGTAGGCGTGGATCAGTTCAACCGCGCAGGCCGCGCCGTTGGCCTGTTCGGCCGCGCCGCCCAGCGCTTCGCAGGCGGCGTAGGCGAGCAGCGGGCGGACCCGCTTGCCGCCGTTCATCACGCTGTAGCGCATGGCTTCGTAGAGGCGGGTCAGTTCGACCGAAGGTGGTTGGAACAGATGCTCCAATGCGCCATCGACACGGGCCTGGCAACTGTCCTGGTACGCCTTGATCATTGTTCTTGTTCCGCGTCGAAGGGCTCCGCGGCGAGTTCGCCGTCGCGCTCCAGCAGGATCTGCACTTTCTGCTCGGCCTGGGTCAGGGCGCCCTGGCAGTCACGGGTCAGGCGGATGCCTTGCTCGAAGGCGGTCAACGAGTCTTCCAGCGACAGTTCGCCGTTCTCCAGACGCTCGACCAGGGCTTGCAGGTCAGCGAGGGATTGCTCGAAATCGATGGCGGCTTTTTTTCGGGCCATGGCGGCTGTCTCGGTGGCTGTCGGAACGGCGCGACACTAGCAGAGCAGGGCAGTGGGGGCAAATCAGGGGGCGCTTCTTTTGTCGTATTCGAACACCGTTCGCTGCGTTGTGGGGGCTTGTGGCTCTCTGCCATAATCGCCGCCGCTCTGCGCCCAGACGTTCCTGTCGTGTCCGCGCCCTTCCCGTCGTTGCGTAATGGACTACGTTGTGAGCTTTCTTTCGATCGAGTTCGGTCTCGCCTTCATTCTGTTCTTCGCCCTGTACTGGAGCCTGTGCTGGAATCTCCGGTTGCAGAACGCCGTGTTGCTGGCGGCCAGCTACGGCCTGGTCTTCAGTTTCAGCCCGTGGGCCCTCTATGTGCTGCTGGGGTACACGGCGGCGGTGTGGTTGCTCGGGCGCCTGGCGGGGCGTTATCCGGGGCGTAGTTTCAATACGCTGTTGCTCCTGGTGCTGGTGCTTGGCGGCTTCTATTGGTTCAAGTATCAGGAATTCTTCGTCGGTGGCGTGCAGGCTGCGCTGACGGGACTTGGCCTGAGCGTCTCGCTGCCGGTGTTGCAGTTGCTGGTGCCGATCGGCTTTTCCTTCTATGCCTTCCATTCGGTCAGTTATCTGGTGTCGATCAACCGCCGCGAGCTGGCGCCTGCTCCGCTGCCAGACCTTGCGCTGTACCTGGCGTTCTTCCCCAGCCTGGTGGCCGGGCCGGTCAATCGCGCCACGCACCTGTTGCCGCAGATTCGTCCACCACAGATGCGCCAGTTGCTGGAACCGCAGCGTGCCCTCGGGCTGATCGCCCTGGCGGTGGCCAAGGTGTTCCTGCTCAGCGGCTGGCTGGCCAGCGAGTGGGTGGACCCGGTGTTCGAGACGCCGGGCAACTTCTCTGCCGAGCGCATCCTGCTGGCGGTGTATGGCTACAGCGTGCAGATCTATCTCAACTTCAGCGGCTACACCCATCTGGTCACCGGCATCGCCCTGCTGCTGGGTTTTCGTCTGCCGGTCAACTTCGATGCGCCGTATGCCGCGCGCAACCTGCGGGAGTTCTGGAGCCGCTGGCATATCAGCCTGTCCACCTTCATCCGTGACTACATCTATATCCCGCTGGGCGGCAACCGTCACGGCGCCTGGTTCGCCACCCTGAACATGTTCCTGGCCATGCTGATCTCCGGGCTCTGGCATGGCGCGAGCGTGAACTTTCTGGTGTGGGGCGCGCTGCACGGCGTCGGGCTGGCGGTGTACAAGCTTTCGAGTCACTGGCTGCCGCGCTGGCCGGGCGCGGATTTGCTGGCGCGGCTGCTGACGTTTCACTACGTGGCGTTCGCCTGGATCTTCTTCCGCAGCACCAGCCTGGATGGCGCGCTGGATATGCTCGCCGGCATCGGCGGGCTGTCCGTCGCCGGTTTGTCCGGCGCTACCGGGGCGCTGTTGCTGGCCTGCATTGCCGCGCTGGCGATTTATCCACAGGCGCTGCTGCTGATGCGCCGGGGCTTCGCCGCCAGCAGCCGCTTGCCGTGGCAGTTCTATCCGCTGCCGCTGGCGCTGTTCCTCGCGCTGGTCATCTTCGCCGCGCCATCGGGTGTGCCGGGGTTCATCTATGCCGGCTTCTGATATTCGACACCTGTTCAACACGCAACTGGGCGCGGCCCGGGTGCTGTATGCGCTGTTGTTGACCAGCGTGCTGCTGGTCTGGCTGAACCAGCAGTCCATCGCCCTGTATTGCCAGCAGAAATACCATCAGAGCTGTGAGCTGCCCGGTGTTGGGCAAAGCACGTTGTGGCGCCTGGGCGGTAACCTGAATCAGGCGTTGGCCGACGCCCGCGAGCGCTTTGTCGACAGCCTCCGCGAGCAACTGGCCGAGGCCCCGTCAGCACCGTCAGCGCCCGTGGTGGAAGCGCCAGTGGTGGTCGAACTGCCGCCGAACATGCCGGTGGTGACCGTGGACATCGCGACGACAGCCCCGAAGCCCACGCCTGCGCCGCCACCCGTACCGCCACCGGCAAAAGCCAGGCCGGTGGTCGCCGCCGCAGTTGCGCCGCCAGCTGTGAAGGCGCCGCCCGTAATGCCAGTGTCCGTGATGCCCGTGCCGACAGCATCGCCGGTCGTCACCCTGAGCAGCGGTGATGAGGTGTTTCTGGTGGGTGACTCGATGATGCAGGGCGTGGCGCCGCACCTGTCCAACACCCTGCTCAAGCGCTACGGCATTCGTAGCGTCAACCTCAGCCGGCAGAGTACTGGTCTTGCATATCCGGGCTTCTTCAACTGGCCGCAGACGGTGAGCCGGACCTTGAAGGAGCGTCCGAAGATTCGTCTGATGGTGGTGTTCCTCGGTCCCAACGATCCGTGGGACATGCCGCAAGGCAAGGGCAAGCCGTTCCTGCGTTTCAGGACGGCGCCCTGGGAGCAGGCCTACCGCCAGCGCATCGACACGATGTTCGAGCAGGCCCAGGCCCATGGCGTGCAAGTGATCTGGGTCGGTCCGCCAAACATGCAACAGGCGCGGTTGTCCACGGCGATGAGCTATCTCAGCGGCCTGTACCGGCAGCAGGCGCTGCAGCACCGCCAGCACTATGTTTCGGCCAACGCCGTGCTGGGTTACAGGGCTGACGAATTTTCCTATACCGTGCAGAACAGCCAGGGCGGCCAGCTCCGCACTCGCGCTGACGACGGGATTCACTTCACCATTCCCGGGCAGAAGCTGATCGCCAACCAGGTGTTGTCGCTGATCGCGTTTCCCGGCCCCACCGTGACGGGACATTGAGATGCGCCGAGCCCCCTGTTTTTTCGCCTTGCTCGTGCTCAGTTGTCTGTTGCCGGGTTGCAGCCCGAAGGCGGCGGTGGACGTACCGCGCGCCGCGCCGGTCAGCCGCGATGGCAACCTCGGTGCGCTGGCCGGCAAGCTGCGTTCCGCCGCGCGGGCGCCGGTGAACATCGTCCAGTTCGGCGACTCGCACACGGCCGCCGATATCTTCAGTGGCGAGCTGCGCCGCTTGTTCCAGGCCGAGTACGGCGATGGCGGGATTGGCCTGGTGGCGGCGACACCGGTGCCCGGCACCCGTTACGAGCAGGTGGTGCTCAAGGCGGCCGAGTCGCAGTGGCAACTGGTGTCAGCGCGCAACCAGCACAGTGAGCAGTTTCCGCTGGGCGGTTACCTGTCGCTGCCCCAGGCGTCGAAGGCCACGGTGCGCATCGAGGCGCGCCAGCCGGACGACAAGCGTTACCGGGTCTCGGCGCTGTACCAGGCGCAACAACATGCCAGCCTGAATGCCCGCGACGGCATCAACCCGGATCGTCGCCTGATGCTCGCCGCCACTGGCGGGCAATGGCGCTTCAGTCCGGTGCTGAACAACGCTCGGCTGCCGTTGGAGCTGTCCGTCGAGGCGCCGGCGGGTGAGGCGCTGGGCGGCTGGTATATCCAGGGGCAGAAGAATGCTGGCGTGACCCTGTCCGCGCTGGGTATCAATGGCGCGCAACTGGAAGTGATGAACAAGTGGCAGGCCGGCTGGCAGGAGAGCCTCAAGGCGCTGCGGCCGGATCTGGTGATTCTGGCCTACGGCACCAACGAGGCCTTCGACCCTCGGCTGGACCTGGACCAGTACCGCCAGCAACTGACCCACACCCTCGCCGAACTGCGCCGGCAGATGCCGCGGGCGGTGTTGCTGCTGGTCGGTCCGCCGGACTCCATCAAACAGCGCAATGCCCAGGGCTGCGCGGCGCGGATGCCGGGGCCGCTGCCGGCGATCATCGGCATTCAGCGGGACGTGGCGAAGGCGTCCGGGGCGTTGTTCTGGGATTGGCAGGCGTTCATGGGCGGCGAGTGCTCGATCCTGCAGTGGCAGGCGAGCGGATTGGCACGGGGCGATCTGATTCACCTGAGCACCGAAGGGTATCGGCGCAGTGCGGGCGGGTTGTATGGGTTCTTGCGGGGGCAGCTTGGGGTGAGGTGAAGCATCGCTGGCTCGCATCTTTCGATCATGTGGTGATTGGAAGGCGCTTGTCATAAAGCCGGGCAATGGCTATCAGGTGCATGTCGTAAGCTTTCCAGCGTCCTTCAGATCGAGCGCCGCCCGGGCGGCGCATCGCGAGCAAGCTCGCTCCTACAGTGGTTTGCAACGTACCTATGTCTGTCAGGCCATGGTTGGCGCCTTGTTTGTACGGCGCGGTATCGAGTCGACCTCAACAGCTTCCCAGCGATTCTTCGCCAGGCGCCAAGGGCTGGCAACCCAACTCTCAAAAGCCATGGCACGTTGCAACCGATGTAGGAGCGAGCTCGTCGGGGCGCCGAACCGTCGCGATGCGCCGCCCGCGCGGCGCTCGATCCCAAGCACGCTGAAAAACTGTCGGCTAGCACCTGGTAGCCGCTACCCGATCTTCGGACTGGCGCCTCATGGCCGTCATGCAGCCATGAGGCCCTGTCTCAGTTCTTCGCCGTTTTAACCCCAGGCTCCAGCTTCACCGTCTCTTCCAGGGTGAACCGCCCCAACGGGTTCTGCAGGAAGTTCTGGATATTGCTGCGTGAGATGTTGATGTACGGGCTGTAGTACAGGTCGATCCAGTGCACGTCCTGTTTCGCCAGTTTCTGCAGTTCCTGATACATCTGCCCACGCTTGACCGGATCAGTCTCGACCCGCGCCGCAGCGACCAGGTCCTTGACCTTCTCGTTCTTGTAGCGGGTCATGTAGTTCTGGTTGGTGTCATCACCCAGTACGAAGGTGCTCTTCTGGTCCGGGTCGAGCACGTCGTTGGTCCAGTACATCACCGACAGGTCGTAGTCGCCGTCCACCAGCATCTGCCAGCTCGCGGTCGGGTCGACCTTCTGCAGGGTGGCGGTGATGCCGACGTCCGCCAGTTGCTTCTGCACCAGCACGGCGATCTGCTCGTCGGCCTCGTTGCCGGCGTTGACCACGTAGTTGACCTTCAGCCCTTCGGCGCCGGCCTTTTTCAGCAGCTCGCGCGCCTTGGCCGGGTCGTACGGGCGTTGCAGGTTGTTGGCGTTGTGGTACAGCGCGCCCTTCGGAATGTAGGAATACGCCACTTCGCCATGGCCGAAGGTCACGGTGCTGACCAGGGCTTTCTTGTCGATCGCCAGGTCGATCGCTTCGCGCACTTCGGTTTTGCCCAGCAGGCCTTTCGAGTGGTTGATCAGCAGGTGATCTTCACGGGTCGACGGGTCGACGTGGATGTTCAGGTTCGGGTCTTTCTGCAACGCGTCGACGCGGGAGAACGGCACGAAGATCGCCGTGTCCAGCTCACCGGCCTGCACCTTGAGCATGCGGGTGTTGTCGTCGGGGATGGAAATCCACTCCACGCCATCCAGGCTGACCTTGTCGGCTTCCCAGTAGTTGGGGTTCTTTTCCAGGATCACCCGGTCGCCACGCAGCCATTCCTTGACCTTGAACGCACCGGAGGTCACCGGGTCCTGGGCGTAGGCTTCCTCGCCGATCTTGTCCATGGCTTTCTTCGACAGGATCGAGACGTTGGCGGTGCCCAGTTGCGCGAGGAACGGCACCGACTTGTTCTTCAGGGTCACGACCAGGGTGCGGTCATCCGGCGTTTCGGCTTTGTCGATGATTTTGTAGGAGTCGGCCCACAGCGAAGCGGGGTTGTCGCGGATGCGCAGCAGTGAGAAGGCGGCATCGCTGGCGGTGAGGGGCGAGCCGTCGGAGAACTTGGCATCGCGGATCTTGAAGGTGTAGGTCAGGCCGTCATCGGAGACCTTCCAGCTTTCCGCCAGCCCCGGGATCAGCTTGGTGCCGCTGTTGTCCACCCGGATCAGCACGTCGTAGACGTTGGCGAAGACCCAACTGTCGCGGTTCTGCGCGCTTCGGATCGGATCGAAGGTGGTGCTTTCCTCACGGCAGCCGATGGTCAATACCCCCGCCGCGTGGGCCAGGCCACTGGTCAGGGCGCTGGCGGCCAGCAATGCTGCGGTGAGTAACTTCAGTGCTCCGGGTTTCATGCTCAAGCTCCTTTTGATGATGAGGTGTATTTCTTCAGTACAACGGCTCCGGGTGGACGCAGGTGTAGCGCCGTGCGCCCAGCGAATGGGTGGGTGGAGAGGTTTCGCGGCATACCGGCAGGGCGTGTCGGCAACGCGGATGGAACGCGCAGCCCGACGGCAGGTGCAGCGGGCTCGGCGGTTCGCCCGGCAGTGGTTGCTCGGGCAGGCGGCGCGCCGGGTCGATATCAGCGATCGACTGCATCAGCGCGGCGGTATACGGGTGACGCGGCGCTTCGAAGACGTCGCGGACCGGACCTTCCTCGACGATGCGCCCGAGGTACATCACCGCCACCCGGTCGCACAGCCGGCGCACCACGGTCAGGTCGTGGGTGATGAACAGCAGCGCGAGGTCCATGCGTTCGCGCAGCTCCAGCAGCAGGTTGATGATCTGGCCCTGGATCGACACGTCCAGCGCGGCGACGCATTCGTCGGCGACGATCAGCCGCGGCTCGATGGCCAGCGCCCGGGCGATACCGACCCGCTGGCACTGGCCGCCACTGAGCGAGCGCGGCTTGCGATCGGCCAGTTCCGGGCGCAGGCCGACCAGATTCAGCAGTTCGGCCACTCGCGCCTCGACCTGCTGCGCCGGCACTTTGCGCTGCACCCGCAGCACTTCGGCGAGAATCTGGCCGATGCTCTGGCGCGGGTTCAGGGCGGTGTACGGGTCCTGGAAAATCATCGCGGTTTCATGGCGCAGGCGTGCGATGTCGGCCTTGCTGCCGTGGGCCATGTCGATGCCGTCGAAGAGAATCTGCCCGCCGGCCGTCTGGTTCAGGTGCAGGATGGCGCGGGCCAGGGTGCTTTTGCCGCAGCCGGACTCGCCGACCAGTCCGAGGGTTTCGCCGGCCCTCAGCTCCAGCGAAGCGCCGTTGACCGCGCTGACCTTGCGCGGGCGCAAGCCGAACAGGCCACTGCCCGCAGCGGGAAACTGCACCTGCAGGTCCTTGACCTGCAACAGCGTGGTCATGACACATCTCCGGCAAACAGCGGCGTGTGGCAGGCGAGGCGGTGGCCGGGCGTGGTTTCCCGCAGCTCCGGCAACTGCTCGCGGCAGGTAGGCGCGGCGTGTGCGCAACGCGGGCCGAAACGACAGCCCTGGGGCATGGCGTCGAGCAAGGGCGGTTGCCCGGGAATGGTGTTCATCAGCCGATGAGTGCTCTGCGCCGCCGGGTGGCAGGCGAGCAGGCCGGCGCTGTACGGATGTTGCGGGTTTGCCAGGAGGTCTTGCTTGCTGCCGAGTTCGCAGAGGCGGCCGGCGTACATCACGGCGATGCTGTCGCAGGTCTGCGCCACCACGCCGAGGTCGTGGCTGATGAGGATGATCGACAAGCCGCGGCTGTCGCGCAGTTCCAGCAGCAGGCGGAGGATCTGCGCCTGCACCGTTACGTCCAGCGCAGTGGTCGGCTCGTCGGCGATCAGCACTTTCGGGTTGCAGCCCAAGGCCACGGCGATCATCGCCCGCTGGCGCATGCCGCCGGAGAATTCGTGCGGGTAGTTATCGACCCGCGACTGCGGATCGGGAATGCCGACCTGGCGCAGCACGTCGATGGCCTGCGCTCGCGCTTCGCTGCGCGAGGCGCCCTGGTGCAGGCGGATGCCTTCGGCGATCTGCTCGCCGATGCGCATCAGCGGGTCGAGGTGGCTGCTGGGGTTCTGGAAAATCATCCCCAACTCGCGCCCGCGCATGCGGCGCATGCCGGCCTCGTCCAGGTGCAGCAGGTTGTTTCCGGCCAGGTGCACGGCCTTGCCTTCGACCCGCAGCTTCGGCGACGGCAGCAGGCGCATCAGGCCGCGGCAGGCCATGGTCTTGCCCGAGCCGCTTTCGCCCACCAGACCAAGAATCTCGCCTTCGCCGAGGCTGAACGACAGCCGATCGACCACCGCGACATCGCGCCCCTCAAGGCGGGCGATCACGCTGAGGTCTTCGACCTGAAGCAGCGGTGTGCTCATGAACGGTCTCCCAGACGTTCGGCGACCCCGTCGGCCAACAGGCTGAAGCCCATGGCCAGGGTCACCACGGCCAGGCCCGGGAAGGTGCAGATCCACCAGGCGCTGGTGATGAAGCTCTGTCCTTCCGCAACCATCGTGCCCCATTCGGCGGTGGGCGGTTGCACGCCGAGGCCGAGGTAGCTGACCGCCGCGCCATTGAGCAGCACCAGCACGGCGTCGGACATGCAGAACACCACCGAGCTGAACAGGGCGTTGGGCATCAGGTGGCCGAACAGGATGCGCCGGTGGCTGAAACCCAGGCTCTTGGCCGCCAGGGCAAAGTCACTTTCCTTGAGCACGAGGATCTGCGAGCGGATCAGTCGCGCGTAGGACACCCAGCCGACCAGCGCCATGGCGATATAAAAGCTGCTCAGCCCCGGGCCGAGAATGGCCATGATCGCCAGCATCAGCACCAGAAAAGGGAAGGCCAGAACGATATCGATCAGGCGCATGCACAGCGCGTCCAGGCGCCCGCCGACATAACCGGAGATGGCGCCGATGCAGGTGCCGAGCAGGAACGGGAAGATCACCCCGATCAACGCCATCTGCAGGTCGATGCGTGCGCCCCAGATCACCCGGGAAAGGATGTCGCGGCCGAAGTTGTCGGTGCCAAAGGGGTACGCCAGGCTCGGCGCGGCAAGGCGCATGTCGCCGTTCTGCAGCAACGGGTCGTAGGGCGCGACCCAGGGCGCGAACAGCGCCAGCAGGATCCAGCCGAGCACGATGGCGAGGCCGAAATACAAGGTCAGGCGGCCATTGCCGAGCTGCCAGCGCAGGCGCCAGCGAGCGGGGACGGCGACGCTCGGGCTGCCGCTCATTGGATCGTCACCCGCGGGTCGATGGCGGTGGTCACCACGTCGGCGATGAAGTTGACCGCCACCGTGGCGCAGGCCAGCACCATCGCCACGCCCTGAACCACCATGTAGTCGCGGGTGAAGATCCCGCGGACCAGCAACTGGCCGATGCCGGGCAGGGAAAACAGGCTTTCGATCACCACCGTGCCGCTGATCAGCCAGCCGATGTTGACCGCCAGCAGGTTGACCGTGGGCACCATGGAATTGGGCAGGACGTGGCGGCGAAACACCGCGTTTTCCGAGAGGCCGCGGGCGCGGGCGGCGGTGACGTGATCAGCCTGCATTTCCAGCAGCATGCTGGCGCGCAGGTTGCGCACCAGCACGGCGGACAGCGCCAAAGCGATGGTCAGGCAGGGCAGCACCAGGTGGTGCAGTTTGTCGTCCCAGGTGCGGCCATAGCCGGACACCGGAAACAGCCCCCAGTGCACGCTGAACAGCAGAATCAGCATCAGCCCCAGCCAGAACGCCGGCAGGCCGAGGCCTGCGGTGGTGAACAGGCGAATCAGGTTGTCGGCCCAGCCGCCCTTGTTGCGTGCGGCGATGGTGGCCAGCGGCACGGCGATGATCAGCGCCAGCAGCACGCTGCCGAACACCAGCATCAGGGTCGGCTCGATGCGCGTGGTGATCAGCTTCAGCGCGTCGATCTTGTACAGCAGGGACTGGCCGAGGTCGCCGTTGAGCAGGTTTTTCAGGAAGTACAGGTATTGCGTCCAGATCGGCTCGTCCAGCGCGTACTGGGCGCGGATCTTCTGGATCGCGTCCGGCGTGCTGCGGGCGCCGAGCAGCGCCCGCGCCGGGTCGCCGGGAATCGAGCGGACCAGCACGAAGGTGATGAGGCTGATACCGAGCAGCACGGGCAGCAGTTGCAACGGACGGGTCAGGACAAACCGGTAGCGCGCCAGATTCATCGATCAGCCCCGGTGACGTTGCAGGAAATCCAGCAACACCGGGAAATAGGCCTGGGGTTCTTCGTAGAACGGCATGTGGCTGCTGTTGGGGAACACGTGCAGCTCGGCCGCGTTGTTGAGGGCGAGTTTCATGCGCAGGGCGCAGGCGGGGGTGAGTTCGTCGTGCTGGCCGGTGGTGATCAGCACCGGCATGCGGAAGTCGGCCATTTCCTTCAGGCGATTCCAGTCCTTGAGGTTGCCGGTATAGAGGAACTCGTTGGGCCCCTGCATGGCGACATACGGCCCCATGTTCCAGTCGCCCAGCGACCGCTGGACCGGCGCCGGCCATTCTTCCAGACGGCAGACATGGCGGTAGTTGAGCAGGGTGATGGCGGCCTGGTACTGGGGATGATCGAGGTTACCGATGGCTTCGTAGCGCTGCATCATCGCCACGGTTTCGCTGCCGAGGGCGTTGCGCAGGCGGTCCAGCTCGCTGGACAGGTGCGGGATGTCGCCGACGGTGTTTTCCAGAATCAGGGATTTCAGCGCCTGCGGGTGATGGATGGCGTATTCGATCGCCAGCCAGCCGCCCCAGGAATGGCCGAGCATGTGCACGCGGCCCAGGCCGAGGCTTTCGCGCACTGTTTCGACTTCGGCGACGTAGCGGGTGATGTCCCACAGGGAAGGATCGTCGGGCCGGTCGGAGGCGCCGGTGCCCAGTTGGTCGAACGCCACGACCCGCAGGCCTTTGTCCTTGAGCCAGGAATGGGCATCGCGAAGATAGTCGCAGGGCAGGCCGGGCCCGCCGTTGAGGCACAGCAGCACCTCTTCGCCTTCGCCATAGCTGTACACCACGAGATTGTGGCCATCGACCGATAGGTTGAACTGCTGGTCCGGTTGCATCTCACGCCACATCGCTACTCTCCTGTTGGCAATGGCTTACAGCTATACCCTGCGCAGGAGAATGCGCCGCCTACAAGCTAGTATTTCTTATAGGTTTCATCTGGCAGTCCCGCGCCGAGCCGTGGCATTCTACTTGCCGGACTTCAAGATGGAAATCCAACAGGGGTATACAAACAGGGAGTGCAAGGAATGCAGGCCAAGCTGGCTGACCTCAATACCCGTCTGTTGTCTGGCAGGAGCCTGGACGAACAGATAGACAGCGTTGCCGACATGGCGACGCAGCTCGGCTTCGATACGCTGGTGTATGACTACAGTGCGGTTCCGCTGGATCATGTCGGCGAACTGATCACCCCCGCCGTCGTGCGCGTACGTCATACACCGAAAGACTGGGAAGACCTCTGGGTTTCAGGCTTCTACCAGATCGATCCGGTCCAGCACCTTGCCCTTTCCGCCATCGCGCCGTTCGTCTGGTCCTATGAGGCGAAGCGAAAGACGGTCCTGCAGCAGCACATCGACCGGCGCCACGCCCCGGTGGCCAGTTACCTGAGAGATGCCCAACTCACCTGCGGCGTTACCGTGCCCATCCACATGCCGCGTGGCGGGCTGGCGACCATGACTGCGCTGCGTTCCGAGGTCCGCGACAGCGACCTGGAGGAAGCGCGCCACAGCCTTGCCGAGTTTGGCCTGATCGCCCATGCCTTTCAGGAGGCGGCGTATCCCTTGCTGGGCAAAGAAGCTGCGGTGCAGACCGTTCGCCTGACCCGGCGTGAGCGTGAATGCCTGCGTTGGGCCGCCGACGGCCTGACCGCCGCGCAGATCGCCGAGCAATTGAACCGCTCACTGGCCACGATTTCCCTGCATTTGACCTCGGCGATGCACAAGCTGGGTGCAAAAAATCGGGTCCAGGCGGTGGCCCGTGCCGTGCATTACCGGCTATTGGAGGGTTAGCTGCCGGAAAAATCCCGAAAACCTAGAGAATTCTCTAGTTATGCGCTGACGCGGCAGCCGCTATGGTGAGTGCCACAATTCGCACGGAGCCGGATGAAATGGAACTCATCAAATCGCGTGAAGGTTTTGCCCCGTTTGGCAGCCACCAGACCTGGTACCGCATTACCGGTGACCTCGAAAACGGTCGCACTCCTTTGGTCATCCTCCACGGCGGGCCAGGCTGCACCTATGACTACGTCGACGCTTACAAGGATGTCGCTGCCGGCGGGTATCCGGTCATCCACTATGACCAATTGGGCAACGGCCATTCGACGCACCTGCCCGATATGCCGCCGTCGTTCTGGACGGTGAGCCTGTTTCTCGAAGAGCTCGACAACCTGCTGGAGCACCTCGGCATCAGCGAGCGCTACGCGCTGCTCGGCCAATCCTGGGGCGGTATGCTCGGCAGTGTTCATGCGGCGAGAAGGCCGGCCGGCCTGCGCTGCCTGATAATCGCCAACTCGCCGGTCGACATGGGCACCTGGATGGAAGAAGCCAATCGCCTGCGTGGAGAATTGCCCGAGGACGTTCAGGCTACCTTGCTCAAGCATGAGGCGACGGGTGATTACCTCGCCGCTGATTACCTGGCGGCGACCCGCTTCTTCTACAACAAGCACGTATGCCGCCTCAGCCCATGGCCGGAAGAGGTCGAGCGCACCTTTGCCCAGGTCGACGCGGATCCGACCGTGTACCACGCGATGACCGGCCCGAATGAGTTCACCATCACCGGCAGCACCAAAGACTGGACCATCGCCAACTACCTGCCTGAGATCAACGCGCCCTGCCTGCTGATTTCGGGTCGCTATGACGAGGCCACGCCACGGGTGATCCAGCCATTCCTCGATCTGATTCCGGGTATCCAGAGTGCAATTTTCGAGAACTCCAGCCACATGCCCCATGTGGAGGAGCGAGTGGCGTGCATGGGCACCGTGGTGAACTTCCTCGACGAGAATCTCTGATCCCGCGTTGACCTGGGGCCGCGCTGCGGCCCTTTACGGGCCTGTGCTTATCGGAAGAGGGTCAGGTGTCCGTGGGAAGAAACTGACAGCGCTTGATGTTTTTTTCACGTTTTTGCCACTATAGTGGCCGCCCTTGTTGGGGAGTAGCCTGCTCCTGACCCCGGTCAGTGAGCGTTCACGTCAACATTCTCGGCAGCAGCCGTGGCGTGAACACCTTTCTGGTTGGCGAGACCAACGATGCATCCATGCCTGAAGTCGGGCGTGTGGTTGTGTCGTTGACTCATAGCCCGACTGGACTGTAACCGTGAATCCCATTTCCCTCTTCTTCCTCGCGCTCGCCATGTCGACCGATGCCTTTGCGGCAGCGATAGGCAAAGGCTCCAGCCTGCATAAACCGCGTTTCACCGAGGCTCTGCGCACCGGTCTGATCTTCGGCGTGATCGAAGCCATTACGCCGATCGTCGGCTGGGGCATCGGCCAGGTTGCCGTCCAGTTCGTCGAGAGCTGGGATCACTGGATTGCTTTCGGCTTGTTGCTGGTACTGGGTCTGCACATGATCTGGAACGGCCTCAAGGACGAAGACGAAGCCGAAGAAAAAACCAGCCAGCATTCCTTCTTCATCCTCGCCGTGACCGCATTCGCCACCAGCATCGATGCGATGGCGGTCGGCGTAGGCCTGGCGTTCGTCAACGTCAACATCCTGGTTGCCGCCGCATGCATCGGCCTGGCCACCTGCGTCATGGTCACCCTCGGTGTGATGCTCGGCCGTGTGCTCGGTTCGGTGGTGGGCAAACGTGCGGAGATTGTTGGCGGTGTCGTATTGATGCTGGTGGGTGCGACGATTCTCTACGAGCACCTGACTGCCGTCTGAAATGGGCCCCAGCAGCCCTTCTCAGCGAAGGGCTGCGCGACCTCCCGGTGCGAGACCGCTGAGCAACAGCCGTGCGGCGTTGCTGACTGCGATGTCGTAGTCCATTGCTTCGCTACGCAGGCCGGGAAGTTGCCAGCCACGGCTGACGCAGGATTGCGCGATGGCCCAGATGGTCAGCAGCGCGTGTTCCGGATCGATGGGCGCCAGCAGGCCGCGATCGACCCACTGGCGAATACCGGCAAGGCTTTGCTGGGTCTGCGCCGTCCAGCGGGCGAAAAACTCACGGGGCAGGCGGCGGGCACCTTCACGCAGTTCAGCCATGAACACTTTCGAAGCGCAGGGCTGGCGCTCGAACAGACGGATCATGCGGATCAGCGTCTGGGTCAGCGCTTCGATCGGCGTCTCATTGTCGTCCAGGGACGGCATGCAGGCGCTCAGGTACGAGGGCGCGATGTCCTCCAGCACTTTGGCGTAGATGTTTTCCTTGGACTTGAAGTAGTAGTGCACGTTGGATTTGGGCAACCCGGCCCGTTGCGCGATGGTCGCAACGGTCGTGGCGGCGTAGCCCTTCTCGGCAAAGGCTTCGCTCGCCGCGTCGAGAATGGTCCGGCACACCGAATCTGGTGCGTCGTCGGTGCGGGGCCGAGGTTTTCTGGCGCCCCGCGGCGTATCGAGGCGGGGGTCGAACGGCATGATGTACATCGCGAATTCCTTGTTGTGCCCAAGTCCGGCGAGAGGCCCGCGTTGGAGTCGGGATTCGGAATATACAAAAATATACAGCGCCGGCGCGAGTACGCTGTATTGAATTCTATATAACGAAGGGCGTACCTTTTGCCGGCGGTGGCCACCGCAGTCTGATCGAGCAGCAGGATCTCCCCGATGCAGCAACGCACATACCCTTACGTCGCCTGGCGACTGACTCGCACATTTCAGGTCGTGAAGGTCGAACTGGTGGCTGGCGGTATCTACGGCAGCGCCTACGACCGCACGGAAACCGGGCACAACTACCCGATCAGCGAGCTCTATCCGTCAAAGGATGAGGCCATCGCCGAAGGCGAACGACGACTGGCGATTCTGGCGGCGGATATTGCCAAGCGGCAGGCGAATTTGGAGCGGCGGCGGCGGGAGTTGTTGGGGCAGGGCGGGGGGAATTAAAAAGCCGGCTTGTGGTTAGCTTTTAATTGATCTATGTTTTTGAAAAAAAATGATTTAGGTGTTCTAAAAAGCGCTCTGGTCCCCCATTTGTTCCCCCACTTTTTTGTGGTTTTTGCACGGCATTTTACCGGCTTTTTTTGTGGTTCAGCCTACGGTTTTTTGTGGGACTGAACTCCGAATAGTGACATCCAACCCGCGGGGGCATCAGTCCTTGCTGTACCCGGCAAGTCGGCTCTCAAAGTATTGCGCGGTCTCCTGATCGGTACAGTACAGGTAGCAGCCTTTCATCCCACGGGTCATCAGTGTTCGATACGTGTTTTTGATGATCAGGTCTGTCTCCTGCTGTGCCAGAGCAGGTTGCTCCTTCATCAACTTTTTCCAGCCACGAATCGATTTGTCGTGTTTGTCTCGCTCAAGCGGCGACGTCATCACCTGCCCGTCACGCACGATCAAATCCGGTCCGATTATCACACCAATATAATCCACTTCCAGCCCTTGGCAGGTGTGGATACAGCCGACCTGCTCAATGGAGTTTTCCGCGATGATCCACAAACTGCCATCCTGATCCAGGTTCCATTGGCGTGCGTAGTCATCGCCGATAACGATGTCAGCGGCCTTGGAGTCTTTCTTGCTGAGCCAAGGCCAGCAGTAACCCGCGACAACGCGAGCCTTGTTTCCGTGGTTTTTCTGCTCAATAGCCGCGTGCATCACCTGGGGGGAGTCGAACACCTTGAACTCATACTCGCTGGTATTGAGGAGCGGGTTGGCTGTCGCGTGAATCCCCAATACGTCATCCAACCACGCCAGGTAACCATCAGAACCACTGCAACGGAACTGGGAAGAAAGTATGTATTCCTCCACGGTTGCGCCTTTGGCTTTGGCAAAGGCGCGGATAGCCTGCTTGCTACCAATGTCGTTCAAGGTCACGCGCTGGTCTTCGTCGATGAAGAAAATCGAGCATTTTGCTGACTCGATCAGCTCCTTGATTTGGTTTTCTCCCAGGTTTCCATAAAGCCCGCTTTTCTCATTGAGCCTGTGGGCTTCGTCAACGATAAGTGCGTCATACGTATTGGACTCGGTTTCGATAAACGCCCCCGATCCGGAAAAGAAATTGGAGAAGTGGCTACGTTTGACAGTACCAACCAATTTGCTCTCGTATACCTTGCGTGGCGCAGCATTTTTCGAGACGTATTTGCTCAACAGCTTCAAGGCGGTGAGTCTTACCAGTAAGTTGATTGCCAATACGGTTTTTCCGGTTCCCGGACCGCCCTCGATGATTAGCACCTTTGGCACTTCGATAGAGGCCTCACTTGCCGCTGCGAGCGCCGACTCGAAGATTGCCTTTTGATCATCAATCAATACGAACTCAGGCTTGCCTTTCATTAGTCCGCTCAGCGCATCAGCCAGCGCTTTGGACGGGCGAATCTTCCCGTTGGCGAGTTCGTAAAGCACCTCCTTGTTATCGCCATGAATGATGTGCTTCTTGAGGAAACTTCGCAGCTTTGCAAGCTCTTCGGGGCCTTTGAGGAACAAGGGGGCTTTGCTGGTATAGGCTTCGTAGTGTGCTGAGTTGATGATGCCGTCGCTGACATAGTTATGGAGGTAGGCACAGGGGCGTACTTCTATGCTTTTGTCGTAGACGGCTTCGTTGAAGCCCTCCAGCAGCGCGGCATACGACCAGACTTGGTAGGACGGATGAATGGTCTCAACAAGGCCACCACCCAGCGCCGTTTCGACAATAGCGTCCTTGGTGGTTGCGCTTGCCTTGCTCCATTGCTTCAGCTCGATCAGTACCGCGTTTTTGGCCTGATTCTCATCGCGACCTGTCAGCAAAAAGTCGATTCGTTTCGATGATTGTGGGATGTGCAACTCGATGGCCAGGCCGGCATCGTTGGGCAGGCCGTCGTCTCGAAGTACCTTGGCCATATAAGTCAGTGAACCCTGCCAGGATCTGATCTCCGATGCGCCTACCTTCTTACCGGTGGCTTCTTTGAAGTGCCTGAGGATCACATCTTCAATATCGTCGTTATCGCTGTCTTTGAGGAATTGCTGTTTGGTCGCAGCGTAAACGATCACGAGTGGTCCTTAGAGCCCAATGGGTCAGAGTTGGTCGTACTTTTTGCTGGTGCTTTTAGCTTTGTCGACAGGGTATTTCTGCCCATTCAGGGCGAGTTTGCTTGTCACCGCTTCGTTGAGATCGACGCCCAGCACACTTGCCAAGCGGACCAAGTACATGAGCACGTCAGCCAGTTCGTCCTTCACGGCTTGAGCGGTTTCGGGACGCTTGGCTGCACCCGTTGAATCGGCCTCGCTCATCCATTGGAAAATTTCGCAGAGTTCGCCTACCTCACCTGTGAGTGCCATGAGGAGGTTCTTGGGTGAGTGAAACTGCTGCCAGTCGCGATCATCCGCAAAGCGTTGCAGCGATGTTTCAAGATTTTTCACGTCGACCAACTGCTCGGGTGTTCCATCTACCTTGCTCACAGACTCGCCTCTTGGTGCCAGCAGTTAAGGTGGCCGAACAGCTGGTTCAGAAATCCAGATCGAGATTGTAAGAGCTTTCCTTTTTTGTGGCAGATTTTTCGCTGATTTTCCTCGACTCGTTCGTTTGCTACGAGGATTTTGCTTGAAATGACTAACGGCGACAGGCCGCAATCGACCGGTGCGGTTGGTAAGACCCGAGCAGTCTGGCTCTCGCCACAGTGAGTTTGAAGAGCGCCCGTGTTCAACACTGCTAAGTGAAATTTGAGCCAGTTTTTCTCTACGTCAAGATCAAGTGAAAATTTAAAATTCAGACGGGTATTTTTTTGCCGCCGAAACTATCAACGACTGTTTTCAAAAGAGCTCACGCCACTCAGAGCAGAGCACGAATAAGATGCGCAGTTTACAAGTGGCCGCTCTCATCGAGGGTGGCATTATGCTATCCTTGGCATGCTTAGAAAATTAATTTCATAAAAGCAGAAATCTGCCTTTGTAAAATATAAGTTTTAACGTACAGGGAGGTATATGTGAGCATTAAAATTTGTGGCTTTCCACTGAATGCGGAATTGTGGAGCGAATTGAGGGAATGTCAAAAGCGAAGTGTAGAGACAGCTCTCACCTATATTAAGAGACCGGTGGAGACGCTAGGCTCAAAATCTTGCCTAATCAGCTTGCCAACCGGAGCCGGAAAGTCTGGTGTAATAGCTGTAGTGGCACATACATCACCGCAACCTAGAGTATTGGTTTTATGTCATCGCAGAGCTGTATGCGACCAGTTGATAAAAGAAATTAGTGGGGGTTTTTTTGAGGCGCTAGTTCCGGGTTATGAAGGGGCTAAGAAAGAGGTTTACGAAGATGTCAATGATACAAGCGCTCCTGGAGTTTACGTATCAACTTTTCAAAAGCTCGTAAGTTTTACGCCCGAGCAGCTTGCCAGGATTAAGAAAGAAATTGACTTGATTATAGTGGATGAAGGTCACTCCGAACCCTCTCCAATCTGGAAAGGTCTAGTTCGTGACGCTGGAGCACATAAGATTGTAATTACAGCTACTCCGTATCGGAATGATTTGTTCCAGTTTGACGTTGATGATAGCTCCAGTTACATCTATACATTTGAAGAGGCGCTGGAACAAAAAATATTGATGGAGCCCGTCTTCTGCTTGGCAGAAGGTGACGAGTTAATTAAAAGCATAACGATGTTCTTACAAGACTATCCTAGCGCGAAATGTATAGTGAAGTGTAAAGAATTCGGAGATATCGAATACTATTATGAACTTTTGAATGAAAAGTTCTCCATTCTAGCGGTGCATGAGCAGTATGTTCGCGACCCAAGGCAGAATGTAAAGGTTGATGTGCCTGCAAATCTTCGCGACTCTGAATATCAAGTAATAATACATCAGCGTAAACTCGATGAAGGGGTTGATATTCCTCAGGCAAAGCTGCTGATTCTCACCTATGCAGTAAATTCAGGACGTGAACTAGTACAAACAGTTGGGCGAATCGTAAGGCTTTATCAGGATATTAATCCGATAGTGATTGAATGTAATGTAAACGCTAACGAAAGGATGTGGGGTAACTATAGGTACTTTGATAAGTCACTAAGCACACCCGCAGCGGCACGTAAATTTATATCATCTTTAGATGTAAATAAGCTGATCGAGATATATCTTAATTCGTTTCCTGATGCTAGTTATTACGGTAATAGGTTTCTAAAAAAATTTGATATAAATTCTTTCAATCCTGAAAGCTCATTGATAATACCAACCGCATCTATCTGCTTTCTTAATACTCTCGATAATTTTGATATTCAAGCTGCGACCGATCTTCTGTACTGGCGAAGCAACCAAGCGGGGGAGTTAGCTAAGCACTTTGAGGTTGCAGGTGGTATAAATATAGTTGTTTCAATAGCCTTTAATAGATCTAGGTTTTTAAAAGATGAGTTTTTCTTTGAGCCGTCATTAGAGGTTACTCTCCTGAAGAAACTTCAACCAAACGTCGTTGCTATCTATGACAGTAGAGGACGCAGATTTAACTATGATGCGGAAATGTGCATAGGAAGCCCCATCGGACAAGATAAACTATTAAATGTAATGGCTCTAGGGGCTTCGGCCGTAACTAAGGAAGCAAGTAGTAGGTCAGTTGGAACGACCACTAAACGGCCAGAAAGTGTTTCGATGAAAGGCCGCAATCTTGAAAATATAGCTGATCTTCAGCGGAATTCCTCCTATCGTGTCGCGACTTTGAAGTGTGACAATCTTGATCATTTAGGCGCAAAACAGAGCAGCTACTATATAGGTATCGATTCTGGAAGAATATCCGATCAAAAAGATGGTCAATATATGTTGGATGAGCTAGATCAATGGCTGCAAAATATGGAAGCGACCATTTCTGTCGATAAGATTATAAGTAGTAATCTCTTGCATTCATTTGCGAAGCCTATTCCCGTTGATCTTAACCTGAAAATTGAAAGTGTAATATTTGATTTTAGCGATTTGCCTCAGCCCGTACAAATCCTCATTGATGGGCACAAAGCTGCTATAGATAATAGTTTTGTGTACCTAGAGAATAGCGGTGGAGTGATTTTAGATCCAAATTCTCCAAAGCTAAAAATAAATATTTCACTTTGTGATCAAAGTCCATTCGTGATCTTTGAATCAGAAAGCAATTTTTTGTGCGATGTATACGGAGACGGCGAGCAATATGTAGACCTTTTCCCATTTCTCTTTGAGCACTTACATAAAATTCTTCTAGAGGATGGGGTTAGTTATTCCCAAGGGAAGTTCTACGAGCTAAAACTTCCAGTTGAAGGTGATTTTCGAATTGCGAGCTCAAGTCTTGAAAATATAGTCATTGGGTTGCCGGAGTTACTCAGTCCATTGCTTGATGAGAAAGGTTATGTGGAGCTCAATAAGGATGAGAAAAAAGTTATTCAAGTAGTCAATGAAGAGTTTAATGAGGGTTCTTTGTTTCATTTGCTTGATAAGCTAAAATACAATTCACAACCCAATCCAACTCGATCCCAGCTTGGCCCTTTTCATAAGTATATTCCGGATGTCGATCTTGTTTTTTGTACGGATATGGATACCGAGCCAGCAGATTTTATACTTTCATCGGTAAGTAAACTTATTTACGTTCACGTTAAGTGCGGCAGCGCCAAAGTAAAGCCTCACTCCTCAGCCGGTGCATTAGCAGAGGTGGGAGGGCAGGCTATCAAGAACATTGAAATGCTGATAACTCGTAACAAAAACCTCAAAGCTGCTAACTGGAATATTTTGGCATCAAGTTGGCCGACGCGAAATGCTCCACAACAAATGACGGAACGGATCA
The DNA here is from genome assembly GCF_003231275.1 of Pseudomonas huaxiensis. Lineage (GTDB taxonomy): Bacteria > Pseudomonadota > Gammaproteobacteria > Pseudomonadales > Pseudomonadaceae > Aquipseudomonas > Aquipseudomonas huaxiensis. The sequence goes on along the minus strand of NZ_QKVL01000003.1, from coordinate 266,959 downwards.
GGCTTCTACGTGGTGTGCGCTTTTCAGCTCCTAATCAAGAAGCTCGTGAGCGAGCAGTTGAGCAGGCTTGGGAAATTGTGGCTCAACGGCGCAGATCAAGTCGTGTGCAAAAAGAAGTTTGGATAGTTTCCGCAAATAGCTTTTCGGCTACCCATTTTGAGAACCAGTTGAATAAAGGTCACAATGGTAGTCAGGAATCGCTCCAAGCCTATCAGCTAATCCAGAGTTGGATATCCACAGCAAATAGTAATGATGTTGATTTAAAGGTTTTTGTTTCTGTATAGTTATTTGCGAAAAGCGATATTGAGTTAATTAAGTGTTGTGGGTGTTTTAGAGCCTGATCAGTGGGTGAGAGAGTTACGCAGTAAGAGGGACTTCAGTGAGTGTTTTTTTGCTGATGAAAATTTTCTTAGAAAATAAAGTTTTAAACTTGTCTTTGGAGTCAGAAATGTCATATCCCGCAAAAGTTTACAGAGTGTTGATTGGTTCTCCATCCGATGTTGCTGAAGAGCGTAAAGCCATTCCATTGGCACTAAATGAGTGGAATGTTAAAAACTCATTTGATAAGAAAACAGTGTTTTTACCTACCAAGTGGGAGACGGATACTGTCCCAATTATGGGAGGGCGTCCTCAGGAGCTTATAAATAAACAAATAGTCATAGGGTCAGATATCCTTATCGCGATATTTGGCTTAAGGCTAGGTAGCCCGACTGGAGAGGCCAAGAGTGGTACGGTCGAAGAAATTCAGACTTTTATGCAAATGGGCAAACCTGTCATTGTTTATTTTTCAAACAAGCCTATGACTCCGAATGAATACAAAAAAAATGCAAAGCAGTTCGAGGAGCTTTGCGAGTTCAAAGAGGAGTGTATGAGAAACGGACTGATTGGTGATTATGCATCCGTTGATGAACTTAATGCGAAAATTAAAGATCACTTGTCTCTCATTATTGGGCAATTTGAGGAGAGCGATATTCCACCGCCGCGTACTAATGCAGGTTCAAATGTTGTCGAGCTACCTAAGGTAACACCGACTTCGGTCGGCGATTTCACCGTTGCTCCAGTAATTATCGATTACAGTGAAAAAGCAATTTTGGTAAAAGGAAATACAACCTCTTATAAGGACAAGTTTGTCGAGCTTGGTGGTAAATGGAATGGTTCGTTAAAGGGCTGGATATTTCCAAAGAAGCGAATAGATAGTGTCAAGGCTGTCCTTGGGATGACTAAATAATTTTTAGTGTAATGTTAAGTATTTGTGCTGTGGCGGTGTGACCAGTCAGCTGCTCGTAACGCTCGCAGGCGTAGGCCGCCCACAGTTCATGAAAGCCCTTCAGTCCTTGGTCATGCAGTATTCCTCGGGCGGGGAGCACGGTCTGTTGCAGGACCGCAGCGTAGCTTTCGTCTCGGCCCAGCAAGTAGCGGCCGGCGGTCGGCGACGCATTACGAACAAACATCAGTGCCCCTTCACCTCTTCATTTGCCACGACCCATCGCGGCGCTGAAGCCCCTGAGCGGCCGCCTTTGGTGCCGTCTTGTATGTTGATGATGCCTAAGTGTTCGGCTTCGCGTAGTAATCGTGGCAGGTCAGCCAGGATCGCTACGCGCAGGCGAATTCTGGTTGCTCGGGTCAACAGGACAATCGCGGTCACCCAGTCGTTTGTTGTTTGACAAGTCCCTCCACCACTCGCCGCACCAGTTGGCGGTCTTGGCCATCCAGCGCGCGGGTGCGCACCGTCGAGTGCTGCAGTCCTAACGCCTGCCTCGGACTAGCGATCCTGACGTACTGATCATCACGCAGCACAGCAAGGGTGCGGTTGACGCTGCTCAGGCGTTCTGCGCAGAGGCGATGGCCAGCTCACCTTGTTCAATTTGTTGGCGCAGATGTCCGGCGTAGTCCAACAAGGTCTGCTGATCAATTTGTCGCGCATCGTTAAACCCTGCTCCATCCTCCGACCGACACCAGCGCACAAACGCCTGCTGGCGATCACTGTGCGCTTTGACCGTGCCGTAATGGCCGCCGCCAAACATGTCCCGCAACGCTTGTGGTGGGAATAACCAAGTTGCCTGCCGTAGCCAAAGTTCCGCCCATCCCGTTTACCTACCAGTGCCATGATCGAACTGCACTCGAAACCAAACCCTTGAAGCTTTCCTCACGTCATCCCGCCCAGAATGTTGAGTGTTATCAGGGATCAAGGCCCCTGCGGCCTGTGAGGGTTGTCCACTAACGCGGGACTGACGGCTCTTTACGACCGGGAGCTTGGGCATCTCATGATCTGGCCTCCTGAGCACTTCCGAGGAAGTGGGCGGCTGAAGGCTGCATTGGCTGACGAGACCAACGCCGCGAGATCCTGAGTCGGGTGAAGGCAATGAAGCATTGACCGGGGCATGCCCGACTGTCAGTCAGGTGCAGTCCATCCCGTGGGCTGCGGCACCATCATCTGCATCGCTGTTGCTGGTGACTTCGGTGTTTGTCACGCCGATTGTCACGAGGGGGAATGTCGCAAAGCCTTGTACGAGTTGGGCTGCAGCAGCGGTACGAGCGCCCGTCTCTTTCCGGAAGAAAGAGACGGGCGCAGGTTGGCGCATGAAATGGTCAAGCGGATAGGTTGCTGCAGGGCAGCTATGAAAGGGGATGAGTTGCCGCAGTGGGCACACTGATAAAAGTCGGCATCCATCACATCGCTGTGAGCGTGCGAGCCGCCGGACGCTAATCGCACTTTGGGAGAACCACCACGGTGTGGCGTAGCCTTAAAGGTTCTGGCTACCTGGGTTGCTGTCAACGACAGCACTTTGCCAGATCTTTTCTACGCCTGTGGATAATTCGGGTCAAGGCTCGAATTTTCGGGAGTTCTGCGGCGGTGGATGAAATTATCCACCGGTGGAAATCAGTGATTTTCCACAGACAGTTGCGTGGGCTTTAGATTTTTTAAGTGAGGTCCCTTTAAGCAGGGAGGCTACGCATCCCTGCTTAAAGGGACCTGGCTTTTTAAAGTCGATAACCATAGATCTCGTGGTCCTACACCGATGTTGATTTCGCCGCAGTTGCGGGATTGTCTCCTTGATAGATGCGCCCCAAAGTCCGATGCATTCAGCGGTCGCAGCCTCATCATTCCCCCGATGTATCGCGTAGGGCCTCATCCGCGTGTTCAGGTGTGGATGTAGCGTAGATGGCCCACGCGTGCATCAGCTCCCGTCGCTTATCAAAAAAGTCTGATCGAGAGTATGCGCTTTCGGTTTCCCCGCGCTCGTCGTGGGCCAGCGCGAGCTCGCAGATATCTCTCGGGAAATGAGTCTTTTCACCTGCCCAATCTCGAAAGGTTGAGCGGAAACCATGACGAGTGATGTGCTCATAACCCAGTGCATGTAGCAGATTGCGAATTCCATTAGCGTGCATCACGCCGCTTCGGCCGTGGCCAGGGAAAACGTAGGGACTTCTCGCGTTGATTTTCGGAAGGCCCTTCAGAAGTGAGACCACCTCTGGGGCCAAGGGGATCGCGAACGCTTGCCGGGTTTTCATGCGCTCATCAGGCAAGGACCATCGACCCGACTTCAAGTCAAACTCATCCCAGCGTGCGAATCGGACCATATGCGAGCGAGCGCCGGTTAGAATCAGTAACTGGGCCGCGACAGACACGTGGTTGGAGTCCTTGCGTAAGGCTTCCATGAGCTTCGGCAGGTCCTGCCATTTCAGCGCTGGATGATGCTGGCGTTTGCGAGCTTTCTTCTTCTCTTGCCGGCTGAGCAGGTTTTCCAGATGGCCGCGCCAACGAGCAGGATTCTCTCCGGTTCTGAGACCTCGGGCTCCGGCGGCGTCTAGGATTTGTTCGATTTGCCCACGTACTTCGTCGGCCGTCCGCGTTTTGGTTGACCATAGTGGCTGCAGGGCCTTGATCAGATGTTTGGTCTCGATCTGGTCAGCTGACAGCTTCCCTATTGTAGGGAAGGCATAGAGCTCTAGTTTCCGCAGCCAGCCCTTACGCCATTTCTCCGACCAGCTCGAACCATGGACATCTCGATAGTCGGTGGCCAATTTCTCAAAGGTAATCAGCTGCGCCTGTTCTCGGCGTTCAGCTTCCCGTTGAGCGGCTTGTTCAGCCTGTCGTTTTGCGAGTGGGTCAGTGCCTTTGAAGATCTGGGCTTTGTTTTCATAAGCGGCCGCGCGGGCCATTTTTAAATCGAGCTGGGGGTAGCCACCCAATCCCATCTCCCGTCGTTTGCCGTGTAGCTGAAACCGCAGCACCCAGTTTTTTCGCCCTGTAGCTTTGACGATAAGGCGCAGCCCTTCACCGTCTTCGTAGGTGCCTGGCTCGGTCACGTTTTCGACATACTTTGCGGTCAGCTTGCCCATCTTTTCGGCCCTCTGGTCCCCCACTTGATCCCCCACTTGGCTGTGGAAGACGATGGATGAAAACGGAAGTCACGGGAATAAAAGTAGGCTTAAACCCTTGATCTAGCAAGGCTCTCGCGATTTTCAGTAGATGAGGGTGGCTTTCAAAAAGACATTAAAAAGCCGGCTTGTGGCCGGCTTCTCGGGGACAGTCTTGGCTGACTTTTGGTAAGCCGCAACCGCCTTCAAATCGTTGGTCGACACGAGGTGTCGATAGGCGAGGGCTGTGTGAGGCCTCGCCCGCCCATGGCATGCAAGCGGCAGCCAGGGTGGAGGTGGGCCGTAGCATACTGGGAATGGGTCGCAATGCCCAGCAGAAAATGCACGCTTTTGTGCTTCAGTCCGGCCTTTCGCTGCGGTATTGGGCCCACCAGAACACCCAGCCAAGAATCTCCAGTTGCTGGCTGCGGGCCTGGCTGACGCTGTAGCTTTCGCAGGGAAACCCTTCGCTGTCGTGGCTGTGCAAGCGCAGGGCGCCGTTGGTGCGTTTGCTCAGACCATGGATACGCAAGCGTCCGTTGTGCAGGACCGCGTACAACTCCCCTTCAACCACTCGGGTCAGGCTGCAGTCGATGGCCAGCGGGGCGCCAAAGGGGATCAGCGGCATCATGTTGTAGTCCGGCATGCTCAGGCATAGCGCTTGGGCCGGGTCTACGCCAAGACGGTCGAGGGCCTGGCGCGGCAGGCGCAGGTAGCGGCCATCGATGGGTTCAAGCTGACGGTTGCGCAGGTTGTGAAAGGGCAAGCGCGCATCGCTGTCGCCATGGGTGGTGAGCGCACTGTGGTCCGGCGCCTCGTTTCTGGGCTGAGTACGAGGGCGGTGTATTCGCGGTAATGGGCTGATGTGCTTGGGGCCTTCGCCCGTGCGCAGCCATTTGCTGCGTACACACAGCAGTTCGGCGATTTCATCGAGCCGAGCCTGGGGCACACCGCGATGGAACCAGTTGTTCACGTGTTGAGGGGTCACCTTGCGCTGGGCTGCGAAGTCCGAAGCGCTCAGGTTGCACTCGTTCAGCAGTGCCTTCAGTCGATCACCGGATGTATTCATGGGGACTGATTCTAGAGCGCAGGGACAAGGCTTCCTATAAACATTGGGTTGAGATATTTCGGCATGTTGATGGTCGGAATTACAGTAATTGCCTATGTCTACGTAGGAATTGTCGCTAGCTCTCCGCGGCTCACTTTCCACACACCCATGAAAAAGCCCCGCAAGTGCGGGGCTTTTTCGTCAAGCGAGGTGCTTAGCCTTTGTAGGCGGCAACTGCTTTGGTGATCTCGGCGCGGGCAGCGTCAGCGTTGCCCCAGCCATCGATCTTGACCCACTTGCCTTTCTCCAGATCTTTGTAGTTCTCGAAGAAGTGCTTGATCTGTTCCAGCAGCAGGGCTGGCAGGTCGGTGTATTCCTTGATGTCGACGTACAGCTGCGACAGCTTGTCGTGCGGTACGGCGATGACTTTGGCGTCGCCGCCGCCGTCGTCGGTCATGTTCAGGATGCCGACCGGACGGGCGCGGATAACCGAACCTGGAGCAACCGGGTAAGGGGTCACGACCAGCACGTCCAGGGGATCACCGTCATCGGCCAGGGTGTTCGGGATGAAACCGTAGTTGGCCGGGTAGAACATCGGGGTGGCCATGAAACGGTCAACGAACAGGCAGTCGCTGTCCTTGTCGATCTCGTATTTGATCGGCGCGTGGTTGGCCGGGATCTCGATGGCGACGTAGATGTCGTTCGGCAGGTCTTTGCCAGCTGGAATCTTGCTGTAGCTCATTGGGCGTTGCCCCCGTGTTTGACCAAAAATTGGCCGCGATTATAGGCACATTCGGAAACGCTTGCCATGCCCGCCCCGATGCTTGACCGATTCACTCCACCGCATCTTTGTACTGCGGGTGGCTGAGCTGGAGTTGCTGAAGGCGCGCCAGGGGATCCTGGCGATAAAAGCCGCGAAGTTGCGCATAAACCGCAGGGTACGCCTGCATCAGCAGATCGGGAGCGCTGAAGAAGTATTCGCTGGTCACGGCGAAGAATTCGGCGGGGTTTTCCGCCGCGTAGGGGTCGATGGCGGTCTCGGCTTCGGGGTTGCGGTCGAGCTGGCGGTTGAGGTCGTCATAGGCGTGTTGCATGGCCTCAGCCCAGTCGCTGACGCGCATGTCGCCGTGCAGCGGCGGCAGGCCGTTGGCGTCGCCGTTGAGCATGTCCAGCTTGTGCGACAGCTCGTGGATGACCAGGTTGTAGCCTTCCCACACGCCGCTGGCCTGCACGCCGGGCCAGGCCATGATCACCGGCCCTTGCTGCCAGGCCTCGCCGCTGTGTTCGGCGTCCCATTCATGCTCGATGCCACTGCTGTCGCGGTGACGCTGGGGGCTGAGGAAGTCATCCGGGTAAAGAATGATTTCGTGAAAGCCCTGGTACCAGTTCAGCGGTCCCAGGTGCAGCAACGGCAACTGTGCCTGAGCGGCGAGGAACAGCCGCTCGCCGTCGTTCAGCTCGACGCCCGGCAGCGTGGTGAGGTGCTTGTCCCGCAGAAACAGGATGCAGGCCTCGCGCAGCCACTGGTCTTCCTCGTCGTTCAGGCCGTCGAGAATCGGCAGGCGCTCGCGCACCTGCTGCCACAGTTGTGGATCAATCGGGTGCCGGGCCAGGGTCCGGCGGCGACGCCAGTCGCTCAGGCTCCACATGTCGGCGGATCAGTGCGCCTTGGCCGGACCGCGGTTCATGCGGCCGCGGACCACTCCGATGATCACTGGCACCAGCGACAGCAGAATGATGGCGACGATCATCAGCGACAGGTTCTGCTTGATGAATGGCACGTTGCCGAAGAAATAGCCGAGGGTCACCAGGCCGCCTACCCAGAGGATGGTGCCGGCGACACTGAAGCCGAAGAAGCGTGGATAAGGCATTTTCGCCAGGCCGGCGACGAACGGTGCGAAAGTCCGCAGGATCGGCAGGAAGCGTGCGAGGGTCACGGTCTTGCCACCGTGGCGCTCATAGAAGTCGTGGGTTTGCTGCAGGTAGTCGCGGCGGAAGATTTTCGAGTTCGGGTTGCTGAACAAGCGTTCCCCGGCTGTTCGCCCGATCACATAGTTGGTGCTGTCGCCGAGGATGGCCGCGATCATCAGCAGGCCGCCAAGCAGTACAGGGTCCATGGCGCCGCCTGCAGCTACGGCGCCGGCGATGAACAGCAGGGAGTCGCCCGGCAGGAACGGCATCACCACCAGGCCGGTTTCGCAGAAGATCACCAGGAAGAGGATGGCGTAGATCCATGGACCATAGTTGTTGACCAGCAAATCGAGGTAAGCGTCGAGATGCAGAATGAGGTCCAGCGGGTTGAAATCCATGTACGACACCTGTGTTCAATACGTTGGCTGGCAGTGCGAGGAGCGCAAAGTTACCCCACAAGGAGGGGTAATAATTCACACAATACGAAGGGCGCCATTATACGGCGACGAGAGATTTCTGCTTACGCAGTTTGTAGCTGAATGTGCTAAGCGGCAAACCACCGTGGGAGTTGGCCGGGCGGCGCTCCCACAGTGGTCGTGTTGTCGTCAGTTGAGCGGCAAAACGTAGTTCTTGAACTCGCTGTCCTCGCGAAAACCGATGGACTCGTAGGTCTGCATCGCCACTTTGTTGTCGCTGCTGGTGGATACCCGCATGCGCACGGCGTTGGTTTCCTTGGCCATGCGTTTGGCTTCGCGCATGAGGTGGTCAGCCACCAGCATGCGCCGGGAGTCTTCGGCGACGTAGATGTCGTTGAGGATCCACACGCGTTTCAGCGACAGCGAGGAAAAACTCGGATAGAGCTGGCAGAAGCCCATCAGCTTGCTGTCGTCATCATCCGGCAGCGCCAGGTAGATGATCGATTCGCCGCGTTCCAGGCGTTTTTCCAGGAAAGCGCGGGACGAGTCCGGGTAGGGCAGTTGCCCATAGAACTCGCGGTACTTCACGAACAGCGGGGCAAGCAGGTCCAGGTGCTCAAGGGTTGCTTGGATGATTCGCATAAGCAGGCCTCGTGTTTCGAAGGGAATGGCGGCGAATCTCGGGCAGCCGTCGCCCCAGATGCTGCCTAAAGCGGAAAAAAATCGCAATCGTCGAAAAAGCGGCCGCCATTCAGGGTTTTCCAAGCAGGAAGTTTCCGTTTTGTTGCACGTCCGTTTCCGAGTCAAGGGTCTGGACCTGCGCTTCGTCCTTGAGGTTCACCCCGGAAAGCTGTCTGCGACAGGCTTCGCGCATCAGGTAGACCAGACGGTGCGCGGCCATGCCGTAACTCAGGCCTTCCAGGCGAACGTTGGAGATGCAGTTGCGGTAGGCATCGGTCAGCCCGACTTTCGGGTTGTAGGTGAAATACAGCCCCAGGCTGTCCGGCGAGCTGAGACCGGGGCGTTCGCCAATCAGGATCACGGTCATGCGCGCCCCCAGCAGTTCACCGATTTCATCGGCGACGGCGACCCGGCCCTGTTCCACCAGCAGCACTGGCGCGGTGGACCAGCCATCGGCGGCGGTCTGTTCTTCAAGGCGATTGAGAAACGGCAGGGTGTGGCGGTGCACGGCCAATGCCGACAGGCCGTCGGCGACGATAATGGCCAGGTCCACGCCGCCAGGATTGCCCAAGGCATGCTCGCGCAACACCTGTGCAGAGTCTTCATGCAGGCGCCGACCGAGGTCCGGGCGCTGCAGGTAGTGATGGCGGTCGTTGGCGGCGCTGCGCAGCAGCAGGCTGTCGCGGCCACGGGCCTGCAGTTGCTCGCGCAGGCCGACATGGTCGAAGGGCAGGTGCACGGCGTCGCGGGCCTGGGCGTGGGCGAACTGGAAGTCCAGTTGCGCCTGGGTCGGCAGGCTGGTGCCGGAACGGCCGAGGGCAATACGCGCCGGTGTCAGGCGGCGCAGTTCCAGCCAGGGGTTGTCGGTGGGCGTCGGTTGCTTGTCCATGAGGTCGCTCGCTTATCCCAGTTGCGCCAGGGCCTGACGGAAGGCCGGTGGCAGGTTGTCGCCGAAGCGCACGCGGCCGTCGGCCTGGGTGAAGATGCCCATGCGCGCCAGCCAGGCCTCGAACTCCGGCGCCGGCTTCAGGCCCAGGGTCTGGCGAGCGTAGAGGGCGTCGTGGAAGGAGGTGGTCTGGTAGTTGAGCATGATGTCGTCGGAGCCGGGGATGCCCATGATGAAGTTGATCCCGGCGACGCCGAGCAGGGTCAGGAGCATGTCCATGTCGTCCTGGTCGGCTTCGGCGTGGTTGGTGTAGCAGATGTCGCAGCCCATGGGCACGCCCAGCAACTTGCCGCAGAAGTGGTCTTCGAGGCCGGCGCGGATGATCTGCTTGCCGTTGTACAGGTACTCGGGACCGATGAAGCCGACCACGGTGTTGACCAGAAATGGCTTGAAGTGCCGGGCCACGGCGTAGGCGCGGGTTTCGCAGGTCTGCTGGTCGACGCCGAAGTGGGCGTTGGCCGACAGCGCGCTGCCTTGCCCGGTCTCGAAATACATCAGGTTCTGCCCGAGGGTGCCGCGGTTCAGGCTCAGGCCGGCCTCGTAGCCTTCCTTCAGCACATTGAGGTTGATGCCGAAACTGGCGTTGGCCGCCTCGGTGCCGGCGATGGACTGGAACACCAGGTCCAGCGGCACGCCTCGGTTGATCGCCTCGATGGAGGTGGTGACGTGGGTCAGCACGCAGGCCTGGGTGGGGATGTCGTAGCGCTGGATGATCGCGTCGAGCATTTCCAGTAGCGCACAGATCGAGGCGATGCTGTCGGTGGCCGGGTTGATGCCGATCATGGCGTCGCCGTTGCCGTAGAGCAGGCCGTCGAGAATGCTTGCGGCGATGCCCGCCGGTTCGTCGGTGGGGTGGTTGGGCTGCAGTCGGGTCGAAAGTCGGCCGCGCAGGCCCATGGTGCCGCGAAAGCGCGTGACCACGCGGATCTTCTGTGCCACCAGCACCAGGTCCTGCACCCGCATGATTTTCGATACCGCCGCCGCCATCTCCGGCGTCAGACCCGGTGCCAGGGCGCGTAGGCTGTTTTCGTCGGCCTGATCGCCGAGCAGCCAGTCGCGCAGGCCACCGACGGTCAGGTGGCTGACCGCCGCGAAGGCCTGTTTGTCATGGGTGTCGATGATCAGCCGGGTGACTTCGTCCTCCTCGTAAGGAATCAGCGCTTCATTGAGGAAATGACTGAGGGGAATATCGGCCAGGGCCATTTGCGCGGCGACCCGTTCGCCGTCGTTGCTGGCGGCGACCCCAGCGAGGAAATCGCCGGAACGGGCCGGGCTGGCTTTGGCCATGACCTCTTTGAGGCTGTCGAAACGGTAGGTCTGGTTGCCTGCCGTGTGTACGAAACTTGCCATTCGGAATCTCCAGAGCGCCGCCGGGCCGGCCGGCGGCGCGGTGAGGCGGTCAGTGCAAGGCTTCTTCGGCCTTCTGGATTGCGGCGAACTCTTCTTCCGGCGTGCCGGCCACCAGGTGATGGCGGCTGTACAGGGCGAAGTACGCAATCAAGATGCCATAGATGATCGCGGCACCGATCACCACCCGCGGATCCACCAGAAAGCCCGCCACCACGGCCAGGCAGGCCAGCACCAGAGCCACGCCGGAGGTGAAGATGCCGCCCGGTGTGCGATACGGACGCTCCATTTTGGGGCGACGAATACGCAGGGTGATGTGCGCCGCCATCATCAACACATAGGACAGCGTAGCGCCGAACACTGCCACCAGGATCAGCAGGTCACCCTGGCCGGTCAGCGACAGGCCAAAGCCGATGATGCCGGGGATGATCAGCGCCAGTACCGGGGCTTTGCTCTTGTTGGTCTGCGACAGCACGCGCGGCAGGTAGCCGGCGCGTGAGAGCGCAAAGATCTGCCGCGAATAGGCGTAGATGATCGAGAAAAAGCTGGCGATCAGGCCAGCCAGGCCCACCAGGTTGACGAAGCTGCCCATCCAGGTGGAGCCGCCGTAGGCCTTGGCCAGGGCTTCGACCAGCGGGTTGCCGGAGCTTTTCAGCGCTTCGGCGCCAGCAGCGCCCGGGCCGATGATCAGGATCAGCAGGGCGAAGGCGAGCAGCACCAACATGGCGCCGATCAGGCCGCGCGGCAGGTCGCGACGGGGGTTCTTGGTTTCCTCGGCCGCCAGCGGCACGCCTTCGACGGCGAGGAAGAACCAGATCGCGTAGGGAATTGCCGCCCACACCCCGACGTAGCCGAAGGGCAGGAACTCGCTGGCGCCGACCGCCTGGGTCGGGAGAATGTCGAACAGGTTCTTCGTCTCGAAGTGCGGCACCATCGCGATCAGGAACACCGCCAGGGCAATGGCCGCCACCGCAGTGATGACGAACATCAGCTTCAGCGCTTCACCGACTCCGAAGATGTGGATGCCGATGAAGATGATGTAGAACACCAGATAGATGATCCAGCCGCCGATGCCGAACAGCGACTGGCAGTAGGCGCCGATGAACACGGCGATCGCCGCCGGGGCGATGGCGTATTCGATGAGGATCGCGGTGCCGGTGAGAAATCCGCCCCAGGGGCCGAAGGCACTGCGGGCGAAGCCATAGCCACCGCCGGCGGTGGGGATCATCGAGGACAGCTCGGCCAGCGAGAAGCACATGCACAGGTACATCGTGGCCATCAGCAGCGTGGCGAGGAACATCCCGCCCCAGCCGCCTTGGGCCAGGCCGAAGTTCCAGCCGGCGTAGTCGCCGGAAATCACGTAGGCCACACCGAGGCCGACCAGCAGGACCCAGCCGGCGGCGCCTTTTTTCAGTTCACGTTGTTGGAAATAGTCGGAGCCGACCTTTTCGAAGTCGACGGAAGAACCTGCCGGTGTCCCGGCGGAGTGATCGCTTGGCATGAAGTCACCTGTTGTTTTTTTTGAGTGGTGAATGCGGTGCATGAAGCGGGCCAGAGGGGTTGCTCTGGTTTTTGGGGCTGCTTTGCAGCCCATCGCGAGCGAGCTCGCTCCTACGGGGACGGCGCGTTTTTTCTGTAGGAGCGAGCTTGCTCGCGATGGCAGGTTTAGAAGAAGCCCAATGGATTGATGTCGTAGCTCACCAGCAGGTTTTTGGTCTGCTGATAGTGATCGAGCATCATCTTGTGGGTTTCACGGCCAACGCCGGACTTCTTGTAGCCACCGAACGCGGCATGCGCCGGATACAGGTGGTAGCAGTTGGTCCACACGCGGCCGGCCTTGATCCCGCGGCCCATGCGGTAGGCGCGGTTGATGTCGCGGGTCCAGACGCCGGCACCCAGGCCGAACTCGGTGTCGTTGGCGATCGCCAGGGCTTCGGCTTCGTCCTTGAAGGTGGTGACGCTGACCACCGGGCCGAAGATTTCTTCCTGGAACACGCGCATGCGGTTGTTGCCCTTGAGCAGGGTCGGCTGGATGTAATAGCCGGTCGACAGGTCGCCTTCGAGTTTTTCCACCTTGCCGCCGGTGAGCAGTTCGGCACCTTCCTGCTCGGCGATTTCCAGGTACGACAGGATCTTGTCGAACTGCTGCTGCGAGGCCTGGGCGCCGACCATGGTGTCGGTGTCCAGCGGGTCGCCGCGTTTGATCTTCTTCACCTTCTCCATCACCACTTCCATGAACTTCGGATAGATGGATTCCTGCACCAGTGCGCGGGATGGGCAGGTGCAGACTTCGCCCTGGTTGAAGAACGCCAGCACCAGGCCCTCGGCAGCTTTCTCGATGAAGGACGGTTCGGCCTGCATGATGTCTTCGAAGTAGATATTCGGCGACTTGCCGCCCAGCTCGACGGTGGACGGAATGATGTTTTCGGCGGCGCATTTCATGATGTGCGAGCCGACTGGGGTCGAGCCGGTGAAGGCGATCTTGGCGATACGCTTGCTGGTGGCCAGCGCTTCACCAGCTTCGCGGCCGTAGCCTTGCACCACGTTGAGCACGCCTGGCGGCAGCAGGTCAGCGATCAGTTCCACCAGCACGGTGATGCCCAGCGGCGTCTGCTCGGCCGGTTTGAGTACCACGCAGTTGCCGGCGGCCAGCGCCGGGGCGAGTTTCCAGGCGGCCATCAGGATCGGGAAGTTCCACGGGATGATCTGTCCGACCACGCCCAGCGGCTCGTGGATGTGATAGGCCACGGTGCCTTCGTTGATCTCTGCGGCGCCGCCTTCCTGGGCGCGGATGCAGCCAGCGAAGTAGCGGAAGTGATCGACCGCCAGCGGGATGTCGGCATTCAGGGTTTCACGGACGGCCTTGCCGTTGTCCCAGGTTTCGGTGATGGCCAGGACTTCGAGGTTCTGCTCGATGCGGTCGGCGATTTTCAGCAGGACGTTGGAGCGGTCCTGGACCGAGGTGCGGCCCCACGCGTCGGCGGCGGCGTGGGCGGCGTCCAGGGCTTTATCGATGTCTTCGGCAGTGGAGCGGGGGAATTCGGCGATGGGTTGGCCATTCACCGGCGAGGTGTTGGTGAAGTACTCGCCTTTGACCGGAGCCACGAACTCGCCATTGATGAAGTTACCGTAGCGGCTCTTGAACGAAACCTTTGCGCCTTCGGTACCTGGATGTGCGTAACGCATGGTGTCTCTCCTGGCTTATGTGTTTTGTTGGGGAGGATTCCAAGCGTAGAGCAAAGGTCGGGCCAGTGCCCGGAGGCCACGTCGGATCAATGACTTGTCGCAGTTTTGCCGAGGGTTTCGGCGCAGGCTGCGACACCTTCGGTACAGCCTGGGTGACACTTTGTACCGCTGGCGGTACAGCCGGCGACCCGGTGGTCAAGGCGCCATTGCAAAGCACCAGTGCGAGGAGGATGCTGGGTTTCTCTCACCCGCGGAGAACAATAAAAGTGCAGGGCAATCATCTGAGCCGGCACGCCCGGCAAGTGCTTACGGTGACCCAAGGCAAAGGCGGTTTGCAGGGACCGGGCAGCGATCCTTCGATCGCCCGCTCCTGGCTGCGCTGCCTGGAGGATTACCACCTCGATCCGGCCCTCGCCATGGCCCCCACCGTGCTCGAACACGAGCGGGTCATGGAAAGCCGTGATCGCCTGCATCAAGTGCTGCGCATCGCCGACAGCGAGATGAACAGCCTGCACCAGCAGCTTTCCGGCGCCGGCCATGCGGTCCTGCTGACGGATGCCCGCGGGGTGATCCTCAATTGCGTGACCGCACCCACCGAGCGGCGCATTTTCGAGCGCGCCGGGCTGTGGCTGGGGGCCGACTGGAGCGAGGCCCGCGAAGGCACCAATGGCATCGGCACCTGCCTGGTGGAACGCCAGGCGCTGACGATCCATCAGGAAGAACATTTTCGCGGGCGCCACACCGGCCTGACCTGCTCGGCGAGCCCGGTCTTCGACCCGCACGGTGAGCTGCTGGCGGTGCTGGACGTGTCCTCGGCGCGGGCGGAGGTCTCGCGGCAGAGCCAGTTCCACACCATGGCCCTGGTCAATCTCTCGGCGAAGATGATCGAGAGCTGTTATTTCCTGCGCTGTTTCGAAAACCACTGGTTGCTGCGCTTTCACCTGCAGGCTGAATCCGTTGGGCTGTTCAGCGAAGGGCTGCTGGCCTTCGACGGCGAAGGGCGGATCCAGGCGGTCAACCAGAGCGGGCTGAACCTGTTGGGCAATGTCCGTGGCGGCCTGCTGGGCAAGCCGGTGGAGATGTTCTTCGACTGCCGCCTCGACGAGTTGCTGGGTCGCGCCACCGCGATGGCCAGCACCAGTTGGCCGCTGCGTACCCGTGATGGACGGTTGCTGTTCGCCAGCCTGCGCGGACAGGTCCGGGCGCTGGCCCAGCCGATTGCGCCGGTGCGCGTGCCGGCACCGAGCAAACCTGCGGATATCTGTTTGCTCGACCCGGCCCTGCAGAACGATTTTCGTCGGGCGCTGCGGGTATTCGAGCGTGATGTGCCGTTGCTGCTCAACGGCGAGACCGGCTCCGGCAAGGAGGCGTTCGCCAAGGCCGTGCACCAGGCCAGTCAGCGCGCGGGCAAGGCGTTTGTCGCGCTCAACTGTGCGTCGATTCCGGAAAGCCTGATCGAAAGCGAGTTGTTCGGTTATCGCGGCGGCAGCTTTACCGGTGCGCGCAAGGAAGGCATGCGCGGCAAGCTGCAGCAGGCCGATGGCGGCACGTTGCTGCTGGACGAGATCGGCGACATGCCGCTGGCCTTGCAGACCCGCCTGCTGCGGGTGCTCGAAGAGCGCCAGGTGGTGCCCATCGGTGGCGAGCCGCAGGCGGTGGACGTGCGCATCATCAGCGCCACGCACCGCGATCTGCTGAGCCGGGTCGAAGATGGCAGTTTCCGCGAAGACCTTTATTACCGCCTCAACGGCCTGGAAATCGCCCTGCCGGCGTTGCGCGAGCGCAGCGACAAGGGCCAGTTGCTCGACTTCATCCTCGCCGAGGAAGCCGGGCGACAAACCGTGCAACTGGACCCGGCCGCGCGCCGTCTGCTGCTGGATTTCTCCTGGCCGGGCAACGTGCGCCAATTGCGCAACGTGCTGCGGACTCTGGTGGCGCTCTGCGAAGACGGGCGTATCGGCGTGCTCGATCTGCCGCCGCTGGTGCGCAACGCCGCGCCATTGAAAGCCGTGGTCAACGCGCCTGTGGATAACCCCCGGGCGCCGCTGGACGACGCCGAGCGCCAGGCTTTGCTGGCGGCACTGGAGCAGAAGCGCTGGCACATGACCCAGGTGGCGGCGCAGCTCGGGGTCAGTCGTAACACGTTGTATCGGAAACTGCGCAAACACGGTCTTTCCCGGGGTGCCTGAGCGAAACACAGGGTGAGATTTTTCCAACCCTAAGCTACCCTGCCAGCACGTTTTCCGAGGTTGACCATGCACATTCATATTCTTGGTATCTGTGGCACTTTCATGGGCTCGCTGGCGGTTCTGGCCAAGGAGCTCGGCCACCGCGTCACCGGTTCCGACGCCAACGTCTATCCGCCCATGAGTACCCAGCTCGAAGCCCAGGGCATCGAACTGACCCAGGGCTATGACGCCGCGCAACTGGATCCCGCGCCTGACCTGGTGGTGATCGGCAACGCGCTGTCGCGGGGTAACCCGGCGGTGGAATATGTGCTGAACAAGGGCCTGCCTTATGTGTCCGGCCCGCAGTGGCTGGCCGACCATGTCCTGCAGGGGCGCTGGGTCCTGGCGGTCGCCGGCACCCACGGCAAGACCACCACCAGCAGCATGCTGGCCTGGGTGCTGGAACATGCCGGCATGAGCCCGGGCTTCCTGATCGGCGGTGTGCCGCAGAACTTCTCGGTGTCGGCACGCCTGGGCGGCACGCCGTTCTTCGTGGTCGAGGCGGATGAATACGACAGCGCCTTCTTCGACAAGCGTTCGAAATTCGTTCACTACCGCCCGCGCACCGCGATCCTCAACAACCTTGAGTTCGATCACGCGGATATCTTCCCTGATCTCGCGGCAATCGAGCGGCAGTTCCACCATTTGGTGCGCACCATTCCGAGCGAAGGCCTGATCGTCCACCCCACCACCGAGCCCGCGTTGAAGCGGGTGATCGAGACGGGCTGCTGGACCCCGGTGCAGACCACCGGCGTTGGCGGCCAATGGCAGGTGCGCCTGCTCAGCGATGACGGTTCGCGCTTCGAAGTGAGCTTCGACGGCGACGTGCAAGGCGTGGTGGAGTGGGAACTGACCGGGCAGCACAACGTTGCCAACGCCCTGGCGACCCTGGCTGCGGCCCGCCACGTTGGCGTCGTCCCGGCCATGGGCATCGCTGCGCTGAGCGCGTTCAAGAGCGTCAAGCGGCGGATGGAGAAGGTCGCCGAGGTCAACGGCGTCACCATCTACGACGACTTCGCCCACCACCCGACCGCCATCGCCACCACCCTCGACGGCCTGCGCAAGCGTGTTGGCGATGCACCGGTGATCGCGGTGATCGAACCACGCTCCAACTCGATGAAACTCGGTGCCCACCGTGATGGCCTGCCGGAAAGCGTGCGCGATGCCGACCAGGTGATCTGGTACGCCCCGCCGAACCTCGGCTGGGACCTGGCGGCGACCGCCGCTCAGTGCGCGGTGCCGGCCATTGTCGCCGACAGCCTCGAGGCCATCATCGAACGGGTCAAAAGCCAGGCCCGCGCCGGCACCCAGGTGGTGATCATGAGCAACGGCGGCTTCGGCGGCCTGCACGGCAAACTGGCCGAGGCACTGCGGTGAACGGGCCGGAACGCATCACCCTGGCGATGACTGGCGCCTCTGGGGCGCAATATGGCCTGCGCCTGCTGGACTGCCTGGTGCGCGAAGATCGCGAGGTGCACTTCCTGATTTCCAAGGCGGCGCAGTTGGTGATGTCCACCGAAACCGACGTGGTGCTGCCGCCCAAGCCCCAGGCGATGCAGGCGTTCCTGACCGAATACACCGGCGCTGCGGCCGGGCAGATTCGCGTCTATGGCAAGGAAGACTGGATGTCGCCCGTGGCTTCCGGCTCCGGCGCACCGGCGGCGATGGTGGTGGTGCCGTGTTCCACCGGCACCCTGTCGGCGATCGCCACCGGAGCCTGCAACAACCTGATCGAGCGCGCGGCGGACGTTACCCTGAAAGAGCGCCGCCAGTTGATCCTGGTGCCGCGAGAGGCGCCGTTTTCCACCATCCATCTGGAAAACATGCTCAAGCTGTCGCAGATGGGCGCGGTGATCCTGCCGGCGGCACCGGGGTTCTACCACCAGCCGCAAACCATCGATGACCTGGTGGACTTCGTTGTGGCGCGAATTCTCAATCTGCTGAACATTCCCCAGGACATGCTGCCGCGTTGGGGCGAGCATCATTTCGGCGGGGAAGAGTGAAGGGCCTGCTGGCGGGATTGCTGATGGCACTGACCCTCAGTGGCTGCGCCACGGTTCGCACGCTGGATGCTGCAAAACCGGGCGCGCCGGTGGTGTATTCCGGGACGCGACTGGACCTGTATGCGTTGCAGGGTGGTTGTTGCGCCGAGGACCGCTTTGGCGCTGAGGCGCCGAAGTACCCGGGGCTGGATCTGCCGGGGAGTATGGTGCTGGATACGCTGTTCTTGCCGTTGTCGGTGCTGACGGTCCTCGGGGTTGGGTTCCAGGCCAGCGGCGGGTTGTAGCACTTGTGGGAGTGAGCAAGCTCGCTCCCACATTCCTAACCTTATTTCCCCAGCTTCCTCAGCTCATCGGATTCCACCACCCGAATCCCGTCCTGTTCCTCCAGCGCCAGCCGCCACAGCGCCCGCGCCAGCTGGCAAGCCTCGATACCGTGATACTTGCCTGGAATCAGCTTCGACAGCGTGCCGGCAACCTGTTCGGCCAGGCGCGGTTCGATGCGCTCGCCCAGCAGCAGCGACGGTCGGGCGATGGTCAGCTGTGGCCAATCCTGGGCCTTCAGCGCTTCTTCCATCTCGCCTTTGACCCGGTTGTAGAACACCGACGATTTCGCGTCGGCGCCGATCGCGCTGACCACCAGCAAGTGCCGCGCGCCCATTTCCCGGGCACGTTTGCTGAAGGCCACGACCATGTCCAGGTCGACGGCGCGGAACGCCGTTTCCGACCCGGCCTGCTTGATGGTGGTGCCCAGGCAGCAGAACGCGATATCGACACGACCACTCAATTGCGGGAGAAAAACCGCCGGGTCCCCGACCGGGTTTTCAAGATGCGGATGCTCGGCCAGTGGCCGGCGAGTTGGAGCAAGCACGCGGCTGATGGTCGGCTCGTTGAGGAGGCGATCGAGCAGGTGTTCACCGGTAAGGCCGGTAGCCCCGGCAAGCAGGATGTGCTGCGGCGTCAAGTACATGATGTTTCTCCCTTGATACAGTCAGCTTAGTGGCTGGCCGTACTTTTTTCCTCGACCGCAGTGGCACTTTGCAGCGCTTTTCGCGCTTGTTGCTGACGCAGTTTTTGCCAATGTGCCAGGACGCCTTTGGGCGCCCATATCTGCGGTTCGGACGCTTCGAAGCCTTCGGCTTGTTCCCGTTGGTCCACATGGGCGCGGGCAAGTTCGAATGCTTGTTGCAGATCGTCGGTCTGGTTCAGGGCCTGGGCGAACAGCGCGTCACCGAAGTAGGTGAAGTCCGCCTCTTCGGAACAGCCGAAGGACACCCGATCGGCCCGCGAGGCGGTCATGATCAGGGTCCGATCATCCTTGAGCGGTTCGATGTAGCCACCTGAATAGCAGGCGGAGATGACAATGATCTTGTCGCGTTCCTTGAGCGGCGCGAGGGCGGCGGCCAGTTCGTCGGCGGGGAGGTCGGCCAGTTGCAGCCGTGGCTGGTCGAGCACCAGTTCATGCTCGTGGCTGCCGTGGGTGGTGAGGTAGACGAATACCAGGTCTTCCGGGCCGCTGCGCTCGGCCAGGCGCTTGGCGGCGCGGGTGAGGGTCTCGCGGGTGGCCATGGGCCGGTCGGCGAGGTGGTCGCGGTGATTGACCAGGCTGACCTGGCCAACGGCGCCGAAACGGGTCTTGAGCATCTCGCTGACGTAGTCGGCTTCGCGCAGGAACACGCTCTGGTTACCGTCGCCCGCGAGGGTCAGGCTGTAAAGTTCGATATCGCCGGTGGAGGGCGGTATTTGCCCCAGGGCCTGTTCCAGCAGACTGCCCTGGTTGAGCAAGGCTTGTTCGAGCGGGTCGGGCAACAGCCGGCCCTGCTCGTCGCGCACTCGCAGTCCGTTGATCCAGTGACCGGCCTCGACCCGACCGCCAGGCAGGACCAGGCGCCCGCTGCCCTGATAGCTGTCGTTTTCGAAACCACCGCTGTAGACGCTGCCATCGGCCAGTTGCAGGCGGCCCTTGCCGGAGAAACGCCAGTCGCGGAAGCCGCCTTTGTAATGACTGCCGTCAACGGCGAACAATTCGCCCTTGCCGGTGAGCGCGCCGTCCTTGAACTCGCCGATCCACACGTCGCCGTCGGAATTCTCGTAGCGGCCGCGGCCTTCCAGGCGATTGGCCTTGAACTCGCCGATGTACTGATCGCCCTCGGCGCTGTTGAAGGTGCCGGTGCCTTTGAGCAGGCCATCGACGAAGTGGCCGCTGAACTGATTGCCGCTGGCGTCGCTGCGAACGCCTTCGCCATTGGGCTTGCCCTTGGCGAACTGTCCCTGATACTGGCTGCCATCGGCCAGCACCAACTCGCCGGCGCCGCTGTACTGGTCGTCCTTGAACTGGCCGCGGTAATGCTGGCCGCCTTCGCGCAGGGTGCCTTCGCCGTCGCGCCGGCCGAGTTTGAAGCCGCCGCTGTAGCTGCTGGTCGGGGTGGTGAGCTTGCCTTGGCCGTGGAACAGTCCCTGCTGGAACTGGCCGACATAGACCTCGCCGTTGCTGCCGTGCCATTCGCCCTGGCCATGCCACTGGCCGTTGCTGAAGTGCCCGGCGTACCAACTGCCGTTGGGGTAGTCGACGCGACCTTCGCCCTGCAGCAGGCCGTCCACCACCTCGCCCCGGTAACGACCGCCATCGGGCAGACGGGCGTCGGGCGGCGACAGCGGTTCGCCATCGCCACAGGCGGCGAGCAGCAGAATCAGGGCAAGTGGAACGAGTGGGCGCATGGCAGGGTCCGGGCGTTTGAAGCCCCGAGTATGCCGCAGAACCAGGGTTCTGGTGAAACGGCGGCTAGGCCGTTTCACCAGCGGGCGTCAGACGAACGCGAGGGAAAGGGGCTCGGCGATGTAGGCCGGTTTTTCTTCACCTTCGATTTCCAGGGTCGCGGTGGCCTTGAGCAGCCACTGGCCGGGTTTCTTCTCGGTGACCTCGGTGAGGCTCACCGCGAGGCGGACGTTCGAGTCGACCTTGACCGGCTGGATGAAGCGCACGCTGTCCAGGCCGTAGTTGACGACCATCTTCAGGCCCACGGGCAGGACCAGGATGTCTTCCATCAGCTTGGGAATCAGCGAAAGGGTGAGGAAGCCGTGGGCGATGGTGCTGCCAAATGGCGTTTTTGCCGCCTTCGCCGGGTCCACGTGAATGAACTGGAAGTCGCCGGTGGCCTCGGCGAACAGGTTGATGCGCTCTTGATCGATCTTCAGCCATTCGGAACGTCCGAGTTCCTTTCCAACGTACTGCGGCAGCTCTGCAACGGGTACATAGGGCATTGCGACTCTCCTGACTGTCTTTGAATTTCTTATGACTAAGGCAGATACGAATGCTTAAGATCAGCACGCTCCACTGGCCCGGTCAAGTAGGCATGACCCGGGCGAATGTCGGGGTATAGACCGGTCGTTAGCGTGCTTATAATGGCCGCCAGGTTTGAGGGAGATAGGCAATGTTGTTGCGCGGTTTGACGTGGCTCGTGCTGTTCCAGTTGCTCGGTACAGCGATCAATCACCTGTTTGTACCCATTCTTCCTGGGCCGATCATCGGCCTGGTGTTGCTGCTGATCTTCCTGATGGTGCGGGGCGAAGTCGGCGAGCCGCTGAGTGAGGCGGCTTCCAGTCTGCTGCGCTATCTGCCGCTACTGCTGGTGCCGCCAGCCGTGGGGGTGATGGTCTATGCCGCTGACATCGTCGCCGACTTCTGGGCGATTGCCGGCGCGCTGGTGCTGTCGCTGATTCTGGCCATGGCCTTCTGTGGCGTGCTGATGCAAAAAATGATCGCCCGACAGGCCCGTCGCGAGGATCGCCCATGAGTATCGACTGGCAAGGTGCGGTGCAGGCCGTTATCCACCATCCGCTGTTCGGCATCGGTATCACCCTGGGCGCCTACCAACTGGTGATCGCCGCGTATGAAAAGACCCGCTGGCTGTTTCTCCAGCCGGTGCTGGTTTCGATGCTGGTGGTGATCGGGGTGTTGCTCAGTTGCGGCCTGACCTACGCCGAGTACCGCAAGAGCACTGAAATCATGAACATCCTGCTGGGGCCCGCCACGGTCGCCCTGGCCGTGCCGCTCTATCTGAACCTGCGGCGGATCCGCCAACTGTTCTGGCCGACCTTTACTACGCTGATAGTCGGAGGTGTGTTTGCTACCGCTATCTGCCTGTTGCTGGGCTGGTGGTTCGGTGCCGAGCACATGATCCTGATGACCCTCGCGCCGAAGTCGGTGACCTCGCCGATCGCCATGCTGGTGGCCGAGCAGATCGGTGGTGTCGCTGCGCTGGCTGCGGTATTCGTGCTGATCACCGGCGTGATCGGGGCGATTTTCGGCCCGGCACTGTTGTCGCTGCTGGGTGTGAACAGCCCCGAGGCCCGGGGCATGGCGCTGGGCCTGACGGCGCACGCCGTGGGCACCTCGGTGGCGCTGCAGGAAAGTGAAGAGTGCGGGGCGTTCGCAGCCCTGGCCATGAGCTTGATGGGTGTGGCTACCGCGGTGTTCCTGCCGTTGGCGGTCAGCCTGGTAGCCTGAGGACCTGTAATGACGTTGCCCTTGTTTACCCTCAACACCGTGCTGTTTCCCGGTTGCAACCTGGACTTGCAGATTTTCGAGGCGCGTTACCTGGACATGATCGGCCGCTGCATGAAGCAGGGCGGCGGCTTTGGCGTGGTGTGCATCCTTGAGGGCGAGCAGGTCGGCAAGGCGCCGGAGTCGTTCGCCGGCATCGGCTGCCAGGCACTGATCGAGGATTTCCAGCAGCAGGACAACGGCCTGCTGGGCATTCGCGTCAAGGGCGAACGGCGTTTCATGGTCGATGACTTCGAAGTGCGCAAGGACAACCTGCTGGTGGCTGACGTGCGCTGGCTGGATGAGCAGGACGACCCGCCGCTGGACGACGAGGATGACGACCTGCTGGCGCTGCTCATGGCGTTGGCCGAACACCCGATGGTTTCAGGCCTGGATATGGCCAGCCGGGTCACCGGCAAGCAGGCCCTGGCCAATCAACTGGCCTACCTGCTGCCGTTCGATGACGAGGACAAGCTCAAGCTTCTCGCCATCGACTCTCCTACCCAGCGCCTGGTAGCTATCCAGTCGCTGCTCGACCGCATCCAGGGCGAACTCTTCGCCTGACCCTCAGTACTGATAACGCAGCAGAGCGTGCGGTAGCGCGTGCAGGGCGAAAAACGCCAGCACGCCAACGCACGCCGGCAGAATCAGCCACCAGACCCGCAGCGGCATGGCCGTAAGCGGCTGGCGGTACTGGACCAGTGCCAGACTGATGGCGCAAACGCAGCAGGCGAGCAGACCACCGGCGAGAATGTCGGTGGGCCAGTGCACACCGAGATAGACGCGCGACACCGCGATCGACAGCGCTGGCAGGCAGCCCAGCAGAATCCAGGTCAGGCGCATCCGCGGTGGCTGGCTGCGGCCGGCCAGCACGGCGAGGGTCAGGAAGAAGGCGAACGAAGCGGAACTGTGACCGCTCGGCATGCTGTAGGTGGTCAGCGGATCGGTCAGCACTTCCGGACGGGCGCGGGCGAAGAACCACTTGGTGGCGGAGTTGGCGAGGGCCGTGCCCAGCAGGGTGGTGCAGGCGAAGATCGCCGGGCGCCATTGTCGCGCCAGCAGCAACATCACCACCAGTACGCCGGCGACGATGAACTGGGTGCGGAAGTCGCCGAGGCGGGTGATCAGCACGATGCTGCCGTCCAGGACATGGCTGCGGTGCTCCTGGATCAGCGTCATCAGGCCCTGATCGAACTGGCTCAGGTGCGGGAAGCCAATGAACAGCGCCACCAGCATGACCAGACTGACCGCGGCGATCAGCCGTGTGCCGCGAGGCTGCGCGCGCAGGCTGCTGTTGATGCTCACTCCGATCAACACAGCCAAACCCGCAGCGACCACGCCGGCCTGGGTCCAGAAACCCTCGGGCAATGGCAGGCGCATGGCCGCGCCGGTAGCCCAACCCGGCAGCAGATAGGCCACCGCCCAGCCAGCGCCGGCAATCAGGCTGACAGCGATGAAGCGCGGCAACGGCATGTCGAACATGCCGGCGACCATCGGCAACATCGGTCGCAACGGACCAATGAAGCGGCCCACCAGAAGACTGGCGATGCCATAACGCTGGAAGTAGGTTTCGGCGCTGCCAATCCATTCCGGGTGATGGCGCAGCAGCGGCAAGCGCCGGATGTTCTGGTGGAAGCGTCGCCCTAAGGTGTAGGAGATGGCATCACCCAGCAATCCGCCGAGAAAGCCCAGCAGCAGGGTTTCGCTCAGGGATAGTGCGCCGCTGCCGGCCAGCACGGCGACCGCGAACAACAGGACAGTGCCGGGCACGATGATCCCGGCGATGGCCAGGCATTCGATGCAGGCCACCAGAAAAATCGCGACGCCCAGCCATTGCGGGTTCGCGGTCAGCCAGCCGGTCAGGCTGTCGAGCCATGGGCCCATCGTGTCAGTTTCCTTGTGTCAGTAGAGAGAAGTCGCGGCCTTCGACTTGGCCGCGGCGCAGCGGGTTCCGCGTGCAGTGACGAGCGTATTCGGCGTCGACGAAACGAAGCGGCAGATGTTCGTCGCGGCCCTTGGGGATGCCCAGCCGGCTGGCCTGGATAATGTGTTGCACGATGATTCCACAGTCCTCGACAAACAGTCGTTCTGGATCGAAGCGCTTGGCGTCCCAGGTCGGCACTTTCAGGCCAAGGGCTTTGCACAGCAGGGTTTGCCCGTTGCAGAGCCGCTCGATCGGGCGGACCCCGCCGCTGGCGTCCGGGTTGTTGACCTGCATTTGTGCCAGGGCGTTGCTGTCGGAGACGGCATCGACCCACGGGAAGGCGGATTTGATCAGTACGGCGTTTCCCGGCCCTTGGGCGCTGAAGTTGAGCGAATCGCCGCCGCGCGCGTAGTACATGTAGATATGCCCGCCATCGAGGAACAGCGCCTTGCGTTTCTCGGTATAGCCGAGCGAGGCGTGACTGCCTTTTTCGTCGAGGTAATAGGCCTCGGTCTCGATGATCCGCGCCGACAGCCAGTAGGGGCCGTGGCGATGGCGGATCACTTTGCCCAGCAGGTCCTTGGCGAGGACCTGGGCGTCGCGGTCGAAAAAGGCGTCGGGCAAGGCACGGGGCGGGCAGGGCGCTGGCTGGGACATGGTGGTTTTGGGCAGGGGGACGAAGTGCCGATGATAGCAACTTCTTCCTTTATCGAAGCTGAACGGGAGAGACGCTATCAGCCTGTCTGTGGCGGCTGCGCTCCCCCCTTCGCGAGCAAGCTCGCTCCTACGCGGATTTGAGGAAGGGCCATATTCCTGTGACTCACGTCCTACCATCCGCCTGTCACCGCTGGGCGTATAACCCTGTCGCAGTTATACTCGTCCGATTTTCCCCTCCGCCAAGACACTGAGCCCCATGACTGAGTCCGTTCTTGACTACATGACCCGCCTGGGTCGCGCCGCCCGTGAGGCGTCCCGCGTGATCGGCCGTGCCAGCACCGCGCAGAAGAACCGCGCCCTGCACGCTGCCGCCAACGCGCTGGACGCGGCTCGCACCGAACTGTCCGCTGCCAATGAACTCGATCTGGCCGCCGGCCGGGCCAATGGCCTGGAACCGGCCATGCTCGATCGTCTGGCGCTGACCCCGGCACGCATCGACGGCATGATCGTCGGTCTGCGTCAGGTGGCCACTTTGCCGGACCCGGTCGGGGCGATCCGCGACATGAGCTATCGGCCATCGGGCATTCAGGTCGGCAAGATGCGGGTGCCGCTGGGTGTGATCGGGATCATCTACGAGTCGCGGCCGAACGTGACCATCGACGCCGCCAGTCTGTGCCTGAAGTCGGGTAACGCCACCATCCTGCGCGGCGGTTCCGAGGCGATTCACTCCAACCGCGCCATCGCCGCCTGTATCCAGCGCGGCCTGGCCGAGGCTGGCCTGCCGCCGGCAGTGGTCCAGGTGGTGGAAGTCACCGACCGCGAGGCGGTGGGCGCGCTCATTACCATGCCGGAATTCGTCGACGTCATCGTTCCCCGTGGCGGCAAGGGCCTGATCGAGCGCATCAGCCGCGATGCCCGGGTGCCAGTCATCAAGCACCTCGATGGCATTTGCCACGTTTATGTCGGCGAGCATGCCGAACTGGACAAGGCCCGGCGCATCGCCTTCAACGCCAAGACCTACCGCTACGGCATCTGTGGTGCCATGGAAACCCTGCTGGTGGATGCTACCGTCGCAGCCGAGTTCCTGCCGGAAATGGCCCGCCAGTTCCGGGAAAAAGGCGTCGAACTGCGCGGTTGCGAGCGTACCCGGCAGATCATCGAGGCCGTCGCGGCGACCGAGGAAGACTGGCACACCGAGTACCTGGCGGCGATCCTGTCGATCCGCATCGTCGACGGTGTCGAGGCGGCCATCGAACACATCAATCACTATGGTTCTCACCACACTGACTCCATCGTCACCGAACACCAGGGCCAGGCCCGGCGTTTCGTGGCCGAAGTGGATTCGGCGTCGGTGATGATCAACACCCCGACCTGCTTCGCCGATGGCTTCGAATACGGTCTGGGGGCGGAAATCGGCATTTCCACCGACAAGCTGCACGCTCGCGGCCCGGTCGGGCTGGAAGGCCTGACGTGCGAGAAATACGTGGTCGTCGGTGACGGCCAGTTGCGTGGACAGGAGTCCTGCTGAGTTGAGCAAGGCCCAGGCGGTCCGGCGTATCGGCGTGCTTGGCGGCACCTTTGACCCCGTGCACATCGGCCACCTGCGCAGTGCGCTGGAAGTGGTCGAGCTGATGGGGCTCGACGAGGTGCGCCTGCTGCCCAACGCCCGGCCTCCGCACCGCGATACGCCGCATGTGGTGCCGCAGGACCGTCTGGCGATGGTCAGCTGCGCCGTCGAAGGTGTTGACCGGCTGAGCGTGGATGCCCGTGAGCTGGCCCGCGACAAGCCGTCGTACACCATCGACACCCTGGAGTCGATGCGCGCCGAGTTGGGCGCCGACGACCAGTTGTTCCTGCTGCTGGGCTGGGATGCCTTTTGCGGCCTGCCCGGCTGGCATCGCTGGGAAGAATTGTTGCGACATTGTCACATCCTGGTGCTGCAACGCCCGGATGCCGATGTCGAGCCCCCTGACGAGTTGCGCAACCTGCTGGCTGCGCGCTCGGAGAGCGATCCCACCGCCATGTCCGGCCCGGCGGGGAACATTTCGTTCGTTTGGCAGACACCACTTTCGGTGTCCGCCACGCAAATCCGACAGCTGCTGGCCAGCGGCAAGTCGGTGAGGTTCCTGGTGCCGGACGCAGTACTGGCCTATATCGAAACGCACGGCCTTTACCGTGCGTAGAACTGCAGGCGCCCCGCGGGCGCCTCATTCAATGAGTTGAACGAGTTTTTTATGACCAAGCAGAAAATCACCGGCGAAGAGCTGGTCCAGTTGACCAAATCGGCCCTGGAAGACGTCAAGGCCCAGGATATCCAGGTCATCGACGTGCACGACAAGCACAGCCTGACCGACTACATGATCATCGCCACCGGTACCTCCAATCGCCAGATCAACGCGATGGCAGAAAAGGTTCGCGAGTTCGTCAAGACCAAGGGCGTCATGCCGCTGGGCGAAGAAGGCAAGGGTGACAGCGACTGGGTCCTGCTGGACCTGAACGATGTCATCGTCCACATGATGACCGCCGCCGCGCGCCAGTTCTACGATCTGGAGCGTCTGTGGGCTGGCGCCGAGCAAAGCCGCGCTGCCGATGGCAAGCACCACAGTCCGGAAAACGTCCACGACTATTCCGACAAGCTCAAAGACCGGGAATAAGGAAGCGTCATGCGTCTGCGCCTGATCGCGGTCGGCTCGCGCATGCCCAAGTGGGTCGAGGAAGGCTGGCATGAATATGCCAAGCGCCTGCCGTCCGAGCTGTCCCTGGAACTGGTGGAAATTCCGCTGAACACCCGGGGCAAGAATGCCGACGTCGCTCGCCTGATTCGTCAGGAGGGCGAGGCCATGCTCGCCAAGGTCCAGCCAGGGGAACGGATTGTCACCCTGGAGGTCCATGGCAAGCCCTGGAGCACTGAGCAACTGGCGGTCGAGCTCGACCGCTGGCGGTTGGATTCGCGTACCGTCAACCTGATGGTCGGTGGCCCCGAAGGGCTGGCGCCGGAAGTCTGTGCGCGCAGCGAGCAGCGTTGGTCGCTGTCTCCGCTGACCCTGCCACACCCATTGGTACGGATACTGATTGGCGAACAGATTTATCGCGCCTGGACTGTTTTGTCCGGGCACCCTTACCACAAATAAGCCTGTAAGCCTTTTCAATGTCGCAGCCGATTCGCCTCAAGGATCACGAGAAAGACGCCCGTCTGGTGCGTAGCCGCGTCGTGGTCGGTGCAGTGGCGATCCTTCTGCTGATCTGCGTGCTGATCGCCCGCCTGTATTACCTGCAGGTGATCCAGTACGAGTATCACTCCACGCTGTCGGAGAACAATCGGGTGCATGTGCAGCCGATTCCGCCGACCCGCGGGCTGATCTTCGACCGCAATGGCGTGATCATCGCCGACAACCGTCCCAGCTTCAGCCTGAGCATGACCCGGGAGCGTTCCGGCGACTGGCAGGCAGTCCTCGACGTCATCGTCGAGGTGCTGGAGCTGACCCCGGATGACCGCGCGCTGTTCGAGAAGCGCATGAAACAGGGGCGTCGGCCATTCGAACCGGTGCCGATCCTGTTCGAGCTGACCGAGGAGCAGATCGCTCGGGTTGCGGTGAACCAGTTCCGCCTGCCCGGTGTGGAAGTGGTGGCGCAGTTGGTGCGGCATTACCCACAGGGGGCGCATTTCGCCCATTCGGTCGGCTATGTCGGACGGATCAACGAGAAAGAGGCGAAGGTCCTCGATCCGGTCAACTACAGCGGCACCCACCATATCGGCAAGACCGGCATCGAGCGCTTCTACGAGCCCGAGTTGCACGGCCAGGTGGGTTACGAGGAAGTCGAGACCAACGCCCGCGGCCGAGTGTTGCGGGTGCTCAAGCGGACTGACCCGATTCCCGGCAAGGACATCGTCCTGAGCCTCGACATCAAGCTGCAGGAAGCTGCCGAAGCCGCATTGGGCGGACGTCGTGGCGCCATCGTGGCCCTCGACCCGAAAACCGGCGAAGTGCTGGCGATGGTCAGCCAGCCGAGCTTCGACCCGAACCTGTTCGTCACCGGCATCAGTTTCAAGGCCTACGCCGAGCTGCGTGACTCGATCGACCGGCCGTTGTTCAACCGCGTGCTGCGCGGGCTCTATCCTCCGGGCTCGACCATCAAGCCCGCCGTTGCCGTCGCCGGCCTCGATTCCGGGGTGGTCAACGCCTCGACGCGGGTGTTCGACCCGGGCTACTACCAACTGCCCAATTACGATCACAAATACCGCAACTGGAACCGCACCGGTGACGGCTGGGTCGACCTCGACACGGCAATCATGCGGTCCAACGACACCTACTTCTACGACCTCGCGCACAAGATGGGCATCGACAAGCTGTCCAGCTACATGAACCGCTTCGGCATCGGCCAGAAGGTCGCGCTGGACATGTTCGAGGAATCGCCGGGGCTGATGCCGTCCCGCGAGTGGAAACGCGCCACCCGCCGCCAGGCCTGGTTCCCCGGCGAGACGCTGATTCTCGGGATCGGCCAGGGCTACATGCAGGCCACGCCGCTGCAACTGGCTCAGGCCATTTCGCTGATCGCCAGCAAGGGCAAGTGGATCCGCCCGCACCTGGCCAAGACCATCGAAGGCCAGCCGCCGGTCGATCCGAACCCGATGGAAGACATCGTCCTGCGTGACAAGTCCGACTGGGCCAAGGTCACCCACGGCATGGAACAGGTGATGCACGGCGCCCGCGGCACCGCGCGCAAAGCCGCTGTCGGCGCCCAGTACCGGATTGCCGGCAAGAGTGGTACGGCCCAGGTCGTGGCGATCAAGCAGGGCGAGAAATACGACCGCAACAAGGTCCAGGAACGCCATCGCGACCACGCCCTGTTCGTCGGTTTTGCTCCGGCCGAAGATCCGCGCATCGTCATCTCGGTGATGGTCGAGAACGGCGAGTCCGGCTCGGGTGTCGCCGCGCCGGTGCTGCGTCAGGTGATGGACGCCTGGCTGCTGGACGAACATGGCCGTCTCAAACCCGAATACGCTGACCCCTCCGCCACCGTTGCCCAGGAACCGGCCCCGTGAAGAGTAATTTCGATCGCATGCTCTCCAGCGAGGACGTGATGCGTCGTCGCGCCAGCTTCCTGCAGCGCATCCATGTCGACGGCCCTTTGCTGATCCTGCTGCTGACCCTCGCGGCCGGCAGCCTGTTCGTCCTCTATTCGGCCAGCGGCAAGAACTGGGACCTGCTGCTCAAGCAAGCCTCGTCGTTCGGTATCGGCCTGGTCTCGATGTTCGTCATTGCCCAGCTCGAACCGCGCTTCATGGCGCGCTGGGTGCCGTTGGCCTACGTGTTCGGGGTGATCCTGCTGGTGGTGGTGGACGTCATGGGCCACAACGCCATGGGCGCGACGCGCTGGATCAACATCCCCGGGGTGATTCGTTTCCAGCCGTCGGAATTCATGAAGATCATCATGCCGGCGACCATCGCCTGGTACCTGGCCAAGCGCACGCTGCCGCCGCACCTGAAACACGTAATGATCAGCCTGGTGCTGATCGGCCTGCCGTTCATCCTCATCGTTCGCCAGCCGGACCTCGGCACCGCGCTGTTGATCCTCGCGTCCGGTGCGTTCGTGCTGTTCATGGGCGGGCTGCGCTGGCGCTGGATCATCAGCGTGCTGGCGGCGGCCGTGCCAGTGGCTGTGGCGATGTGGTTCTTCGTCATGCATGACTACCAGAAGCAACGGGTACTGACCTTCCTCGACCCGGAAAGCGACCCGCTGGGCACCGGCTGGAACATCATCCAGTCGAAGGCGGCGATCGGTTCCGGTGGCGTATTCGGCAAAGGTTGGCTGCTGGGCACCCAGTCGCACCTGGACTTCCTCCCGGAAAGCCACACCGACTTCATCATCGCCGTGCTCGGCGAAGAGTTCGGCCTGGTGGGCATTTGCGCGCTGTTGCTGATCTATTTGCTGCTGATCGGCCGCGGGCTGGTGATCACCGCCCAGGCCCAGACCCTGTTTGGCAAGTTGCTGGCCGGCAGCCTGACCATGACCTTCTTCGTGTATGTCTTCGTCAATATCGGCATGGTCAGCGGGTTGCTGCCCGTCGTGGGCGTGCCGCTGCCCTTCATTAGTTATGGTGGAACTTCGCTGGTGACGCTGCTGTCAGCGTTTGGCGTTCTCATGTCGATCCATACCCACCGCAAATGGATCGCGCAGGTTTGAGTAAGGTGAATTTCTTGATGCAAGCAATGCGTGGCTGGATGGCCCGTTGTGTACCTCTGGCGGGCCTTATCGGGCTGTTCGGCGGCGTGCAGCAGGCCAGCGCCGGCGACTACGATGGATCCCCCCAGGTCGCCGAATTCGTCGGCGAGATGACCCGTGACTACGGGTTCGCCGGTGAGCAGTTGATGGGCGTGTTCCGCGATGTCCAGCGCAAGCAGGCGATCCTCGACGCGATTTCCCGTCCCGCAGAGCGGGTCAAACCGTGGAAAGAATACCGGCCGATGTTCCTCACTGACGCGCGCATCGCCCGTGGCGTGGACTTCTGGCGCCAGCACGAGGCCGCTCTGGCCCGCGCCGAGCAGGAATATGGCGTACCGGCCCAGGTGATCGTCTCGATCATCGGCGTCGAGACCTTCTTTGGCCGCAATACCGGCAACTACCGGGTCATCGACGCGCTGTCGACCCTGGCCTTCGATTACCCGCAGCGGGCCCCGTTCTTCCGCAAGGAACTGCGTGAATTCCTGCTGCTGGCTCGCGAAGAGCAGATTGATCCGCTGACCCTCAAGGGCTCCTACGCCGGTGCCATGGGGCTGCCGCAGTTCATGCCGAGCAGCTTCCGCGCCTACGCCGTGGACTTCGACGGCGACGGCCACATCAACATCTGGAACAACCCCGACGACGCCATCGGCAGCGTCGCCAGCTACTTCAAGCGTCACGGTTGGGTTGCCGGCGAACCGGTGGTCAGTCGTGCCATGGTCCGTGGCGAACGTGTCGACGAAGGCCTGAGCCCGGGCATCGAGCCAGTCAAGACGGTGGGGGAGTTGCGGGCATTGGGCTGGTCGAGTCATGATGCGCTGCGCGATGATCTGCCGGTCACCGCTTTCCGGCTTGAAGGCGAAAACGGCCCCGAGTACTGGCTTGGCCTGAAGAACTTCTACGCGATCACGCGCTATAACCGCAGCGTGATGTACGCCATGGCGGTACATCAACTTTCAGACCTGCTGGTTCAGGCAAGGGGCGCCCGGTAATGCGCATACTGTTCTCTGCTACATCGCTGAAACTGCTGGGCTGCGCGGCTCTCGGCCTGGTGCTGGTCAGTTGTTCTTCCAGCCGCCCGACCCAGAGCAGCAGCGGCAATGTGGTACGCGCCAAGCCCGGGCTGGACATCAACCGGGCCCACAAGGACGGCGCGCCGTGGTGGGACGTCGATGTCTCGAAGATCCCGGATGCCACGCCAACCGTGCACACCGGTAACTACAAGGCCAACCCTTACACCGTACTGGGCAAGACCTACTTCCCGATCCCCGACTCGCGCAACTATGTCGCCCAGGGCACCGCGTCCTGGTACGGCACCAAGTTCCACGGGCAGAACACCGCCAACGGCGAGGTCTATGACCTCTATGCCATGACTGCGGCGCACAAGACCCTGCCGCTGCCGGCCTACGTCAAGGTGACCAACCTGGACAACAACCGCAGCGTGATCCTGCGGGTAAACGACCGCGGCCCGTTCTATTCCGACCGGATCATCGACCTGTCCTATGCGGCGGCGAAGAAGCTCGGTTACGCCGAAACCGGCACCGCGCGGGTTCGCGTCGAGGGCATTGATCCTCAGCAATGGTGGGCCCAGAAGGGTCGTCCGGCGCCGTTGGTACTCGACCAGCCGCAAGTGGCCCAGGCCAAGCCGATTGCGGCCAGCACCGGCACCGTCGAACAGTGGACGCCACCGCCACAGCAGCACGCGGCAGCAGTCCTGCCGGTGCAGGTCGCCAGCAACAGCGTGCCGGCCAATGGCGGCACGTTCCTGCAGGTTGGCGCATTCGCCAACCCGGACGCCGCCGAGTTGCTACGCTCCAAGTTGAGCGGCATGGTCAGCGCGCCGGTATTCATCAGTTCCATCGTGCGCAACCAGCAGACCCTGCACCGCGTGCGCCTGGGGCCGATCCGCAGTCAGGGCGAGGTCCAGCAGACGCAGGACAGCGTACGCCTGGCCAACCTGGGACAGGCGAAAGTAGTCACGGCGGACTGACCGGGGGGACTGGTCGGTTTGTCATGTAGCCGGGCCGAACAGCCATGTACAATGGCGGTTTTGCTCGCAGGCGCGGCGGTTTGTCGCAGCGCCTTTTGTAACTTTGCCCTTCAGGGCATGAGCCCATAAGCCATTTCGAGAGACGGATGAACATCACCACCTTTGCCAAACGCCTTTGCCTGCTTGTTCCGCTGATGATCACCCCTGCCGCGTTTGCGGCAGAGCAGATGATGCCGTCGCCGCCGCAACTGGCAGCCAAGTCCTACGTGCTCATGGAAGCCTCCAGCGGCAACATCCTGGTCGAGAACAATGGCGACCAGCGTCTGCCTCCGGCGAGCCTGACCAAGTTGATGACCGCCTACATCGCGACCCTGGATATCCGTCGCGGGCAGATCGGCGAGAGCGACCCGGTAACCGTCAGCGAAAACGCCTGGCGCACCGGTGGTTCGCGGATGTTCATCAAGGTCGGCACCCAGGTCACCGTCAGCGATCTGCTGCACGGGATCATCATCCAGTCGGGTAACGATGCCAGCGTGGCGCTGGCCGAGCACATCGCCGGCAGCGAAGACGCCTTCGCCGACATGATGAACAAGACCGCCGGCGACCTCGGCATGAGCAACAGCCACTTCATGAACCCGACTGGCCTGCCGCACCCGGAGCATTACTCCTCGGCGCACGACATGGCCGTGCTGGCTCGCGCGATCATCCACGAAGACCCGGCTCACTACGCGATCTACTCGCAGAAAGAGTTCTTCTGGAACAACATCAAGCAGCCCAACCGCAACCTGCTGCTGTGGCGTGACAAGACCGTCGATGGCCTGAAGACCGGCCACACCGACGAAGCCGGCTACTGCATGGTGTCGTCCGCCGTTCGTGACGGCATGCGCCTGATCGCCGTGGTATTCGGTACCAACAGCGAACAGTCCCGCGCCGCCGAGACCCAGAAGCTGCTGACCTATGGTTTCCGCTTCTTCGAAACCCAGACCTTCTACCAGAAAGGCACCGAGCTGGCTCAGGCCCAGGTCTGGAAGGGCACCAGCAGCCAGATCAAGGCCGGTCTGGCCGAAGATCTGACCATGACGTTGCCTAAAGGCCAATTGAAGAAACTGGCCGCCAGCATGACCATGAACCCGCAACTGGTTGCACCGATCGCCAAAGGTGACGTGATCGGTAAAGTCGAAGTCAAACTGGATGACAACGTTGTTCACAGCGCCGACCTGATCGCGCTGGACGGCGTCGAGGAAGGTGGTTTCTTCCGCCGGGTGTGGGATAGCATTCGTCTGTTCTTCTACGGGTTGTTCAACTGATATCGTGACCTGCCATGCCCCTGCCACCATGCAGGGGCATTGTTGTTGCCACGGCTTACGAGGCCGGTACTGCCATGACTCAAGCTGACGTCAAAGCGCCAAAAATCGAATTCCCCTGCGCGGATTACCCGATCAAGGTAATTGGCGACACCGTGGTCCACTTCAAGGACACCGTGATCGAAGTTCTCAAGAAATACGCCGAGGTCGATATGACCACGCTTGCTGAGCGCCAGAGCAAGGAAGGCAAATACACCACCGTGCAACTGCACATCATCGCTACCGGTGAAGACCAATTGCACGACATCAACAGTGCCCTGCGTGCCACCGGTATCGTAAAAATGGTGCTTTGATGTCCGCCAGCCTCGGCTTTCGCGACCTCGGCCTGCTGCCTTACGAACCGGTGCTGGAAGCCATGCGCCGGTTCACCGACCAGCGTCAGCCGGGTAGCGGCGACGAAGTCTGGCTGGTCGAGCACCCGTCGGTCTTCACCCAGGGCCAGGCCGGCAAGGCCGAGCACTTGCTGGTACCGGGCGATATCCCGGTGGTTCAGACCGATCGCGGTGGCCAGGTGACCTACCACGGCCCAGGTCAACTGGTGGCCTACCTCCTGCTCGACGTGCGTCGTCTGGGCTTTGGTGTTCGCGATCTGGTGACGCGTATCGAGCGCTGCCTGGTCGAGTTGCTCGCCAGCTACGGTGTCGAGGCTGCGGCCAAGCCCGATGCGCCGGGTGTTTATGTCGATGGCGCGAAGATCGCGTCCCTCGGCCTGCGAATCCGCAATGGCTGCTCTTTCCATGGCCTTGCCTTGAATGTGGACATGGACCTTGCGCCATTCCGCCGAATTAATCCCTGCGGGTATGCCGGGCTGGCAATGACCCAGCTACGCGACCAGGCAGGCCCGATCGAACTCTCCGAGGTCAGGGCAAGGCTGCGCGGACAGCTGGTCAAGCACCTCGATTATGCTGAGCAGACGACCCTTGCGGGCGGAATCGACTGAAAATGACTATTGTGCAAGAACTGGTGCAAAGCACCGTGACCCCGGCCCCTCGGCCGAAGGTTGAAGCCGGTGTGAAACTGCGTGGCGCCGAGAAGGTTGCGCGTATCCCGGTAAAGATCATCCCCACTGACGAACTGCCGAAGAAACCCGACTGGATCCGCGTGCGCATCCCGATTTCTCCGGAGATCGATCGCATCAAGCAACTGCTGCGCAAACACAAGCTGCACAGCGTTTGCGAAGAGGCATCCTGCCCGAACCTGGGCGAGTGCTTCTCCGGCGGTACCGCGACCTTCATGATCATGGGTGACATCTGCACCCGTCGCTGCCCGTTCTGCGACGTCGGCCATGGCCGCCCCAAGGCGCTGGACGCCGACGAGCCGAAGAACCTGGCGGTAGCCATCGCCGACCTGCGCCTGAAGTACGTGGTCATCACCTCGGTGGACCGTGACGACCTGCGTGATGGCGGTGCCCAGCACTTCGCCGATTGCATCCGCGAGATTCGCGCACTGTCCCCGGGTGTCCAACTGGAAACCCTCGTTCCGGACTACCGTGGTCGTATGGATGTGGCCCTGGCGATCACCGCCCAGGAGCCGCCGGATGTGTTCAACCACAACCTGGAAACCGTGCCGCGTCTGTACAAGGCCGCGCGTCCGGGCTCGGACTACCAGTGGTCGCTGACCCTGCTGGAGAAGTTCAAGGAACTGGTGCCGCACGTACCGACCAAGTCTGGCCTGATGCTTGGCCTGGGCGAGACCGATGACGAAGTGATCGAAGTCATGCACCGCATGCGCGAGCACAACATCGACATGCTGACCCTCGGCCAGTACCTGCAACCGTCCCGTAGCCACCTGCCGGTGCAGCGCTTCGTCCACCCGGACACCTTCGCCTGGTTCGCCGAGGAAGGTTACAAGATGGGCTTCAAGAACGTCGCTTCCGGTCCGCTGGTACGTTCCTCGTACCACGCCGACCAGCAGGCGCATGAGGCCAAGATCAAGCTCTGATCCCGGCCTGTAAAAAAGCCCCCGCACCTGAGAAGGTGCGGGGGCTTTTTAGTTTCAAGTTACAAGCCTCAAGCTGCAAGAGGATGGGCGTAGTGCCGCGAGCTGCTTCTGCTTGTCGCTTGCAGCTCGAAACTTGCAGCTCGCGCGTGCGTCAGCGCGCGCGCAGGCTATCCAGCAACTTGTGTGTCGGATACCCGTCCGCCGGCCAGCCCAAGGTCTGTTGGGCATTGCGAATCGCTTTGCGGGTATTGGCGCCGATGATGCCGTCCGCCGTGCCGGCCTCATGCCCGGTGGCATTGAGCCGGTCCTGCAGCTCGATGCGCTCGCTGCGGCTCAACGGCAGATCGTCCTTGGGCCAGGCACCGCGGATGTAACCGGCGCCGTCGAAGCGCTCGTTCAGCAGGCTGACGGCCAAGGCGTAAGACGACGAGTTGTTGTACTTGAGGATCGCGCGGAAGTTGTCGAGCACCAGGAACGCCGGACCACGGTAGCCCGCAGGCAATATCAGGGCGGCGGAGAGTTGCTCGCTGCCGGCCGGAACGCGAGCACCGGCTGGCAGTTTCAGACCCAGGCGCAGCCACTCGGCAACGGTTTTGCGTTGGGTGCCGTCAGCCAGCCAATAGTCGAAGCCCGGTGCCAGCTCGACCTCGAAGCCCCAAGGCTCACCACGTTTCCAGCCTGAGCTTTGCAGGTAGTGGGCGGTTGAGGCAAGGGCGTCGGCGGAACTGTTCCAGATGTCGCGGCGGCCATCACCGTCGAAGTCCACGGCATGGGTGTCGTAGGTGGTGGGGATGAACTGTGTCTGGCCCATGGCGCCGGCCCAGGAGCCGCGCATGGCTTCGGGAGCGATATCGCCGTTCTGCAGGATCTTCAGCGCTGCTAGCAGCTGCGCCTGGGCGAACGCCGGGCGACGGCCTTCATAGGCCAGGGTCGCGAGGGAACGGATCACCGATTTGTTGCCCTGGAACTGGCCGAAATTGCTTTCCATGCCCCAGACGGACACCAGCACATTGCGTTCCACACCGTAGCGTTGTTCGATGCGGCTCAGCAGTTCGCTGTTCTGCGTCAGCAATGCCTTGCCGTTGCGCACCCGTAGCGGCGACAGCGCACCATCAAGGTATTCCCATACCGGGCGGCTGAACTCCGGCTGGCTACGGTCGGCCTTGATCACATCCATGTCCGGGGTGATGCCGGCAAAGGCGCGGTCGAACAGGCTTGGCGATACGCCGGCCTGCAGCGCCTGCTGACGGAAACTGACTTGCCACTCGGCGAACGTTTGCTGCGGCTGGACTTCGATATCGGCGGATGGCGTGGGCTGGACAAGAACCGGGGCCGGCTGGACTGGCGCGATGGGCAGGGCATCGGCGGCGGTCGGGTGCTCGGCGCAGGCAACGAGCAGGATGAGGCTGAAAGCAGCGGTCAGATGGCGGAGTTGCCAGCGACGGGAAAGGCGGAAGGGCATGCACAAATCCAGGTAATACGGGTCAGGTGACGACCATATCATGCCTGTGGATTTCCTGCCTTCATGCGGCCTTAAAGCAAGAAGCCTCCCAATCTCTCGATTGGAAGGCTTCGCGGCGGTAGCTGCCTTTGCCCTTTTCCGGTTGTTCCTGGCGGCTGCGGAACAGGGGTTGGGCAATGATGGATTTGGCCTTGTTCGGCCGGGATTTTGCCGGTTTCTTGCTCATGGAGGAGGTCCTGCCTGGGTGGATTCGGCGCGAACTATAGGGCTGTCACGCGTCGGTCGCAAGGCCGTCGGTCACGATCCTGGCAGTTATTCCGCCGGCAGGCTCAGGCGCTGCCCGGCCATCAGCAGCGAAAGGCGGGTCAGGCTGGTCCATGGCGAGCCTTGGGCCTGGCCCTTGATTTGCGCGTCGATGCGCTGGGCGTCAAACAGCAGTTGGCCCCAGCGCTGCGCTGAATGGCGTTGCAGTGCCTTGCTCATCAGTGGCTTGCGCTTGTCCCAGACCGGCGGACGAGCCTGGCTGAAGGCTTTGTCCAGTGGCACGCCCTGGCTGTACTGCTGGGCCAGACCGGTGAGTACCCGCAGTTCCCGGGCCAGGGCCCAGAGAATCACCGGCGGCTCGACGCCTTCGCCGCGCAGGCCTTCGAGCATGCGCAGCGCGTGGGCGGCTTCGCCATTGAGAATGGCGTCGACCAGGCCAAAGACGTCGAAGCGCGCGCTGTCGGCGACCGCACCCTGTACCGTTTCCACGGTGATGGTGTTGCCGTCGGCGAGCAGCTTGAGCTTTTCGATTTCCTGGGCGGCGGCCAGCAAGTTGCCTTCGACCCGTGCGGCAATCAGTTCCACCGCATCACGCTGCGCCGCCAACCCGGCCTGGGCCAGGCGCTGGTTGATCCATTGCGGCAGTTGCTGGGTGTCGACCGGCCAGATCTGGAGGAACTGTACCTGTGGTCCCTCGACCAGCGCCTTGCCCCACTTGGTTTTCTGCGCACTGCCGTCGAGCTTGGGCAGGCTGATCAGCAGAAGGGTGTCTTCGGCGGGGCGTGAGCAATATTCGATCAGCGCCGCAGCGCCCTTGTCGCCGGGTTTGCCGGAGGGCAGGCGCAGTTCCAGCACGCGTTTCTGAGCGAACAGCGAGAGGCTGGCACCTGCCTGGAGCAGGGTGCCCCAGTCGAAGTTGGCATCGGCGCTGAATACCTGACGCTCATCGAAGCCCTGCTGGCGCGCAGCCAGGCGAATGGCGTCGGCGGCTTCCTGGCACAGCAGCGGATCATCGCCGCTGACCACATAAACCGGGGCGAGTGCGCCTTGCAGGTGCTTGTTGAGCTGGGCGGGAGCAAGTTTCATAAAAGAAGTCGGGGCGCCGAAGCGCCCCGTTCAGCCTCAGCGGGCCGGGATTTCCAGCGGCGATTGCTGGGGTTGGGCTGCCTGGGCGCGGCGGGCCGCTTCCAGTGCCTCGGCTTCTGCCCGGGCGCGTTCGTCGGCCTTGGCTTGCAGCTCGTCGAGCTGGGCCGGGGTCAGCAGTTGCAGGCGCAGCACCATGTTCTGTACCAGGTCGCGACGCATTTCCTTGCGGATCTGGCCGGCTTCCTGGCCGGAGCCAGTGATGTTGTTGCCGTCATGCACGTAGATCTTGCGGACTTCCAGCTTGTCGGCAAGCAACTGCGTGTTGTTCTGGCCCTGGATCTCGTAGGACAGTTCGGTGCTCAGCTCGTATTCCACCGAGCGTGCGGAGCCGGCGTAGCTGGCGGCGCGCTGGTTTTCGATTTCGTTGGTCAGTACCAGTTTGAACGGCGCGCCAGCATGAACGTTGACGCCACTGTTCTTCAGCACGTCGCGCAGTTGAGTGACCGTTTCGCCGTAAGCGTTACGGGCGCTCACATCCAGTTCCTTGATGGCCAGCTCGTTGGTCCCGGTACCACGCAGTTGGAAACCGCAGGCGCTGAGCATTACCGCCAGGCCTATTACCAACAAATTGCGTTTGATCATCTTGTTGCTCCCTTGAAACCTTGTGGGCCTTGTCTGTGCGGGCGCCCGCCGGGGCGCCCGGTCCTGTCAGTTGGCGACGATGTTGACCAGCTTGCCGGGCACCACGATGACCTTGCGGATCGTCAGGCCTTCAGTGAAGCGCAGCACGTTTTCGTTGCTGCGTGCGGCGGCTTCGACGTCCTCGCGGCTGGCGGCGGCAGGCATTTCGATCTGCCCGCGCAGCTTGCCGTTGACCTGGATGACCAGTTGGAGGCTGTCCTGCACCAGGGCGCTTTCGTCCACGGCTGGCCAGCCGGCATTGATCGCCGGGCCGCTATGGCCGAGGCTCTGCCACAGGCCATGGCTGATGTGCGGGGTGATCGGCGCGAGAATCAGGGTCACGGCTTCCAGACCTTCCTGGATCAGCGCGCGGTCCAGCTCGCTGTCTTGCGCGGCCTTTTCCAGCACGTTCATCAGGGTCATCACCTGGGCGATGGCCGTGTTGAATTTGTGGTGCTGGCCGACATCGATGCTGGCCTGGCGAATCGCCGAGTGCGTGGCGCGACGCACGGCTTTCTGCGCGTCGCTCAGGCTGCTCAGGTCGGCCTTGGCCGGCAGTCCCTGGGCGACGTGCGCTTGAGCCAGGCGCCAGACACGGCGCAGGAAGCGGCTGGCACCCTCGACGCCGGAGTCGGACCATTCCAGGCTCATGTCAGGCGGCGAGGCGAACATCATGAACAGGCGGCAGGTGTCGGCGCCGTAGGCATCGATCATCGACTGCGGGTCAACGCCGTTGTTCTTGGACTTGGACATCTTCTCGGTGCCGCCGATTTCCACCGGCAGGCCGTCGGTCTTCAGGCGTGCGGCGATGATCTTGGCTTTGGCATCGCGCTCGAGCTCGACGTCGGCCGGGTTGAACCAGTCCTTGCCGCCATTGCTGGCAACGCGGTAGTAGGTCTCGGCGACCACCATGCCCTGGGTCAGCAGGTTCTTGAACGGCTCGCTGGAACTGACCAGACCTTCGTCGCGCATCAGCTTGTGGAAGAAGCGCGCGTAGAGCAGGTGCAGGATCGCGTGTTCGATGCCGCCGATGTACTGGTCGACCGGCAACCAGTGGTTGGCCGCTTTCGGATCGACCAGGCCACCTTCGTAGTTCGGCGACGCGTAGCGGGCGAAGTACCAGGACGACTCGACGAAGGTGTCCATGGTGTCGGTTTCACGCTTGGCCGCAGTGCCGCATTTCGGGCAGGTGCACTCGTAGAACTCGGGCATGCGCGCCAGTGGCGAACCGGCGCCATCCGGCACCACGTTCTCCGGCAGGGTGACCGGCAACTGGTCTTCCGGCACCGGCACATCGCCGCAGGACGGGCAATGGATGATCGGGATCGGGCAGCCCCAGTAGCGCTGGCGGCTGATGCCCCAGTCGCGCAGGCGGAACTGGGTGCGAGACTTGCCCGACTCCTTGCGGATCAGCGCGGCTTCGATGGCGTCGAAGGCGCCGGCGAAGTCCAGGCCGTCGAATTCGCCGGAGTTGATCAGCTGGCCATGCTCGCCGTAGGCGGCCTGCCATTCGCTGCCGACTTCATCACCGGCACTGGTGCGGACCACAGCCTTGATCGGCAGTTGGTACTTGGTGGCGAATTCGAAGTCGCGTTCGTCGTGAGCCGGTACAGCCATGACCGCGCCGTCGCCGTAGTGCATAAGCACGTAGTTGGCGACCCACACCGGCAGTTTTTCGCCGGTCAGTGGATGGCGGACCAACAACGAGGTGGCCACGCCTTTCTTTTCCTGGGTGGCGATGTCGGCTTCGGCGACGCTACCGCTCTTGCATTCGTCGATGAACGCTTGAAGCTCCGGGTTGCCTTGAGCTGCGAGGGTGGCCAGCGGGTGCTCCGCGGCGACGGCGACGTAGGTCGCGCCCATCAGGGTGTCGGGGCGGGTCGTGAAGACTTTCAGCGCGCCGGCTTCGCCGATGC
Organism: Pseudomonas huaxiensis; assembly: GCF_003231275.1. Taxonomy (GTDB): domain Bacteria; phylum Pseudomonadota; class Gammaproteobacteria; order Pseudomonadales; family Pseudomonadaceae; genus Aquipseudomonas; species Aquipseudomonas huaxiensis. The sequence goes on along the minus strand of NZ_QKVL01000003.1, from coordinate 224,784 downwards.
TCGCCTCGTCATAGGGGAACTGCACTTCCATGCCGCGGGACTTGCCGATCCAGTTGCGCTGCATGGTCTTGACCTGCTCAGGCCAGCCCGGCAGATCGTCGAGGCTTTCCAGCAGTTCGTCGGCGTAGTCGGTGATCTTGAAGTAGTACATCGGGATTTCGCGCTTCTCGATCAGCGCGCCCGAACGCCAGCCACGGCCGTCGATGACTTGCTCGTTGGCCAGTACGGTCTGATCGGCCGGGTCCCAGTTCACGGTACCGTTCTTGCGGTAGATCACGCCTTTTTCGAACAGGCGGGTGAACAGCCACTGCTCCCAGCGGTAGTAGTCCGGCTTGCAGGTGGTGACTTCACGCGACCAGTCGATGGCCAGGCCCAGGCTCTTGAGCTGGGTCTTCATGTAGTCGATGTTTTCGTAGGTCCACTTGGCCGGCGCGACGTTGTTTTTCATCGCGGCGTTTTCTGCCGGCATGCCGAAGGCGTCCCAGCCCATCGGCTGCAGGACGTTCTTGCCGAGCATGCGCTGGTAGCGCGCGATCACGTCGCCGATGGTGTAGTTGCGCACGTGCCCCATGTGTAGCTTGCCGCTCGGGTACGGGAACATCGACAGGCAGTAGTAAGTGTCCTTGCCTGGCTGTTCACTGACTTCAAAAGACTTGTGCTCGTCCCAGTAGGACTGGGCGGCGGCTTCGATTTCGCGGGGCTGATAGTGTTCGTGCATGGCTACTTTGCGCTGAGAAATGGGAGACCTTATCCAGGCCGGTTGAAAACCGTTTGTGCCCGGTAATCCGGTGTCAAGAGTGAACGCCGTAGCATACATGACCCCCAACGGTCGTGGGAAACCCTGATTGCATCGCGGGCCGGCGCCAGGGCCGTTGGTCGCGGCGTCCAGCCGCTTTTGCCGGTGACGCTAAGCTCATGTCTGGGGGAGATGAATTTTATCTTCGATGAGGTGAACGGATGGGAGATTCGCAGCTACAAGCATTGAAGCCGGAGCTTTACGAACGACTGATCGACCGTCTGGGACTGGCCCTGGATGTGGCCCGGACCTCGGTTCGATTACGCGATGAAATGCCCGACGAACTGGAACTGCGTGGTTTGAGCAGCGCCGAGTTCGACGTTATCAAAGCCTATCTCGAGTCCGCGCCGGCACGCGGGCAAAAAGTTTCCGGCGTTGTACCCTCAATGGAAGCGCCCCCTTCGGGTCGGGTCATCTGGCTCAAGGACAAGGCACGTTCCACCGCAGCGCTCAAATCCCGAGCGCTGCAACGCAAATAACGTTCGACCTGTCACGGCGCAGTCTGGAGTGCGCCACCGCAACATTCTTTTCTCCGATACGGCGCCTGGTTAATGTTTCCAGGCGCCGATTTCTCTTACGCTCTGCACGAAATGCATCCGAACTCGGCCAGGCTGCGTTGAAAATAGGCTCGTGCGCGAGCCCGGTCGGAATGCTCATTTACAACCAGTCAACGTCGAGCGCGACCCCGGCCGTTCCTCGCCTATTTTCGCCTTGCCTGGCCTTCGCTCGAATACATTTCGTACAAAGCTTATGCTTCGCGCATTTCAGGGAGATGCCCGATGCCGTTTCGTTTCTTCATCAAACAATGGTTGATGCCGCCGGGCATTTTCTTCGTGCTGCTGATCGCCGGCTGGTGGCTGCGCAGGTCGTGGCCGCGCACGGCGCGTTTGTGTTTCGTCGCGGGATTCGGCGGTCTGCTGGCGATGAGCCTTCCGGTGGTGATGCAGCATGTGGCCAGCCAGATCGAAACGGTGCCGGCGCTGCGCATGGATCAGTGGGCAACGCTGGCCGAGCGTGCTGATGCCATCGTTGTCCTCGGCTCAGGGCGCGAGCGCGGCGACCCGGCCTGGGGCTCGCAAGACCAGCCAACGGGCGTGGCCCTCGAACGCATGCGCTACGCCGCACAACTGGCCAAGGCGTCCGGCCTGCCGGTACTGGCCACGGGCGGTCTGCACTACGGATCGCCGCCCAGCGAAGCACGGCTGATGGCCGATTCGATGCAGCGGGATTTCGGAGTGTCGGTGCGCTGGCTTGAAGAAGAGAGCCGCACCACCTGGGAAAATGCCGAGCTGAGCGCCGCGATGCTGTTGCCGCAAGGGGTCAAGCGGGTCGTGGTAGTGACGCAGGCCTGGCACATGCAGCGGTCGGTCTGGAGTTTCCAGCGGGCTGGCTTTGACGTGGTGCCGGCGCCCGTGGGCTTCATGGGCATTGATCACGGCTACCCGTTCGGCGGTTGGCTGCCGCACAGCAAGGTGATGTGGCAAAGCGGCCAACTGTTCAACGAAGCAGTTGGCCTTGTCGGATACCGACTTTTCTACTGAGGCTCAGACCGTCTTGGCGATCCGGCTGGTCAGCAATGCCCAGCCCAGCAACAGCGTGCAGAGGATCACCAGCGGCCACGAGCGCCATTGCAGGTAAGGCGTCAGTTGCTGCATCGGCACCACTTCGCCGTAGAGGATGGCGCGTTCGAACTGCGGAATCTGCGCGGTGATCCGCCCGAACGGGTCAATCAGGCCGGTAACGCCGTTGTTGGTCGAACGGATCATCCAGCGCCCGGCCTCAAGGGCGCGCATCTGCGCCATCTGCAGGTGCTGCAGCGGGCCGATGGACTTGCCGAACCAGGTGTCATTGCTGATGGTCAGGAGGATATCGCTGCGTGCGGCGAGGCTCGCGGCCAGTTCCGGGTAGACCACTTCGTAGCAGATGAACGGCGCAAGTTGGTAACCCTTGGCCTGCAGCAGCGGCTGGTCGGCCGGGCCGCGGGCGAAGTCGGACATGGGCAGGTCGAAGAACTCGATCACCCCGCGCAGCAGGTCTTGCAGCGGTACATATTCGCCGAAGGGCACCAGCTTCTGTTTCAGGTAGGTGCCGTCACCTTCGCCGATCGCGGTGATGCCGTTGTAGTAGCGCCGCTGGTCGTGCTCGATCTGCCGCACCGGAACCCCGGTGATCAGCGCCGAATGCCGATCTCCGGCGAAGCCGCTCATCATGTCCAGATAGCCTTGCACCGAGTCCTTGAACACCGGCACTGCGGTTTCCGGCCAGACGATCAGGTCGACCGGCTTGCTGGCGAAGCTCATGTCGCGGTACAGCTCCAGTTGACTGCGCAACTGGTTGGGTTCCCATTTCAGGCTTTGTTCGATGTTGCCCTGGATGGCCGCGACCTTCAGGGGATCGCCGGACGGCACGGTCCAGGCATGCCCCTTGAGCCCCAGGCCGATGGCCCACGGGCCGACCAGCAAGGCGATGCCGGCCGCGAGGAAGGCTTTGCGCTGGCGCAGAAGACGCAGGTTGCACAGCAGCGCGGCGGTCAATGCCAGCGTGAAGGACACCAGCCACATGCCGCCCACCGGCGCGAGTCCGGCGAGCGGGCCGTCAAGCTGGCTGTAACCGGCGTAGAGCCAGGGGAAACCGGTCAGGAACCAGCCGCGGAAGGCTTCCTGGCCCAGCCACAGGGCGGCAAAGCCCAGGGCGTCGGCCAGTGGCGCTTCGTTTCGCCGCAGCCAGCGCGCCCAGAGCCAGGCGGGCAGGGCGAAGAACCAGGCGATGGAGGCGAAGAACGCGAGCATCAGCCCGCCGGCCAGCAGCGCCGAGGCGCCACCGTAGGTGTGGATACTGACGTAGATCCACCAGGTGCCGGCGGCGAACAGGCCGAAGCCGTAGCACCAGCCGCGACCCAGCGCCTGGCGCGGGCTCAACTCGCGCAGGCCGAGGTAGAAAAGACCCAGCGACAGCAAGGCCAGCGGCCAGATATCAAAGGGCGCGAGCGCCAGCGGAGTCAGGGCGCCGGCCGCCACGGCCAGCAGGTTACCGGGCCAGCCGGGGCGGGTGATCCAACGCATGGTGGTCCTTAACGGGTGACGGGAGTCAGGCGCAGCAGGTGTATCCGGCGGCTGTCAGCGTTGAGGATACGGAAGCGATACGGCCCGATTTCAGTGGTTTCGTTGCGCTTGGGCAGGTGCCCGAACGCGCTCATGACCAGGCCACCGACGGTGTCGAACTCATCGTCGGAGAACTCGCTGTCGAAGAACTCGTTGAAGTTCTCGATCGGGGTCAGCGCCTTGATCAGGAAGTCGCCACTGGGCAGCGGTTTGATGTAACTGTCTTCCTCGACATCGTGCTCGTCCTCGATATCGCCGACGATCTGCTCCAGCACGTCCTCGATGGTCACCAGACCCGCCACGCCGCCGTATTCGTCAATGACGATGGCCATGTGGTTATGGTTGGCGCGGAACTCGCGCAGCAGGACGTTCAGGCGCTTGGACTCGGGCACAAAGGTGGCCGGGCGCAGCAGGTCCTTGATGTTGAAGCTGTCGCCGTTCTCCTTGAGGATCAGCGGCAACAGGTCCTTGGCGAGCAGGACGCCGAGGACATCGTCGTGGCTTTCGCCAACCACCGGATAGCGCGAGTGCGCGGCGTCGATGATCGCCGGGAGGAACTCGCGGGGCGACTGCGACGATTTGATGCTGATCATCTGCGAGCGCGGCACCATGATGTCGCGCACCTGCAGGTCGGCGACCTGAATGGCGCCTTCGACGATGGTCAGCGCTTCGCTGTCGAGCAGCTTGTTCTGGTGGGCTTCGCGCAGCAGCTCAAGGAGCTCCTGGCGGTTTTTCGGCTCATGGGCAAAAGCCTGGGTCAGTTTGCCCAGCCAGGACTTTTGCCCGTTGCTCGATCGATCTTCGCTCATGGCGGTTACTCGTGATCCTTGCAGATATCAGTGTGAGAGGTGTCGTCTTCGTCGTCGGCATAAGGGTCCGGATGACCCAGTTCTGCTAGCAACGTTCGTTCCAGTGCTTCCATTTCCTCGGCCTCATCGTCGTCGATGTGGTCGTAGCCCAGCAGGTGCAGGCACCCATGGATGACTAGGTGCGCCCAGTGGGCTTCAAGGGACTTTCCTTGCTCGGCGGCTTCGCGCTCGACCACCGCCACGCAGATCACCAGATCGCCCAGCAGCGGGATATCGAGCATGTCGTCGGGGACGTCGGCGGGGAAGGACAGGACGTTGGTGGCGTAGTCCTTGTGCCTGTACGTGTGATTCAGTTCGCGGGCTTCAGCTTCGTCCACCAGACGGATGGTCATTTCCGAGTCGGCAGTGCGCTGGCGCAGGGCCAGTTCGCACCAGCGGCGGAACAGGGCGTCATCGGGGGCGGCCGCTTCGGTCGCCCGTTGCAGGTCCAGTTCAAGCATTGCGCGGTTTGCCTTCATCCTTGGCCTGCTGGTCTTCGAAGCGCTCGTAGGCTTCGACGATGCGTTGCACCAGTGGATGGCGCACCACGTCCTTGGGCTGGAAATGGGTGAAGGTGATGCCCGGCACGCCTTTGAGCACCTCGATGACATGGGCCAGGCCCGACTTGGTGCCACGCGGCAGGTCGACCTGGGTGATGTCACCGGTGATCACGGCGGTGGAGCCGAAGCCGATGCGGGTCAGGAACATCTTCATCTGCTCGACGGTGGTGTTCTGGCTCTCGTCGAGAATGATGAAGCTGTTGTTCAGCGTGCGGCCGCGCATGTAGGCCAGCGGGGCGATTTCGATGACCTGGCGCTCGATGAGCTTGGTCACGTGCTCGAAGCCGAACATTTCATACAGGGCGTCGTACAGCGGTCGCAGGTACGGGTCGATCTTCTGGGCCAGGTCGCCGGGCAGGAAGCCGAGTTTTTCACCCGCCTCTACCGCCGGGCGCACCAGCAGGATGCGTCGCACCTGTTCGCGCTCGAGCGCGTCCACGGCGCAGGCTACCGCGAGGTAGGTCTTGCCGGTACCGGCCGGGCCGATGCCGAAGTTGATGTCGTTGCCGAGGATTTCCTTGACGTAGCGTTGCTGGTTCAGCCCGCGCGGACGGATGGTGCCCTTGCGCGTGCGCAGCGAGACGCTGACTTCGTTGATGGCCGGGTTTTCCAGCGTTTCAACGGTGGATTCCTGGAGGTACAGATGGACCATTTCCGGCGACAGTTCAGTGGCCTTGGTCTCGCGGTAGAGACGGCGCAGCAGTTGCTCGGCGGAAGAGGTGACCTTGGGCTCGCCAATCAATTCGAACTGGTTGCCGCGATTGCGGATTTCGATGGCCAGGCGTTGTTCGATCAGGCGCAGGTGCTCGTCGAACTGGCCGCACAGGTTGGCGAAACGGTGAGCTTCGAAGGGCTCGAGGATGAAACGATGGGGTTCGATGGGTGCGTTCAAGGTTGTTTTAAGCCGCCCTTGGGCAAGAAATATGTGGTGAAGGATAACCCCAGCCGCGAGCCTGCGAAAGCGCTGAAACGATCAATGGGTGGCGGGTTTGTCCACGTCCGGCACCGTGGCCATTCACTGTACCCGCAAGCCGCACAGTGAATGAGGACGCGCGTCGTCGCCATGAATGCCGATGAATTGGCCGATCCGCTTTGGATTGTCGCAGCGCAAGTTGACGATACGGTTATTCTCCGCGCGCAGTTGCGACGAGGCGCGATCCTTGGCCCGCTCGCGAATCGTAAAGTACAGGACCGGTGGCGGACTGTTCCTTGGGCCGTGGTCTCAAGGGCCTGTGCTATAGTTCGCGCCCTCTTTGATTCCGATCTTTCCTGCCGAAAATGACCAAGCGTGAAGCCCCCATCTACAAAGTGATCTTTCTCAATCAGGGTCAGGTATTCGAGATGTATGCCAAGCAGATCTACCAGAGTGATCTGTGGGGTTTTCTTGAAATAGAGGAATTCGTGTTCGGCGAGCGCACCCAGGTGGTGGTCGATCCCAGCGAAGAGAAGCTCAAGGCGCAGTTCGAAGGTGTTACCCGCAGCTTCGTGCCGATGCATTCGATCGTGCGGATCGATGAAGTCGAGCGCCTGGGTACGCCGAAGATCAGTGAGGCCAAGGGCGTCAGCAATGTGATGCCGTTCCCGATGCCTATCTCGGATAAGTAAGCCGGAAAAACAAGCCCGGATCAGGGCAGTGGCGAGAAGGGCGTGCGACCGTCGACGGTCTGCAGCTCCAGCAAATACTTGCGGAAGATCTGTCCGAGCACCTGGGTAGCGACTTCCAGTTCATCACGCTGCATCTGCGCCGCCACCTGGTCGGCCAGGTCCAGCGCATCCTCGGCGCCGTTGACCGCCGCCATCTTCAGCACGATATATGCCTGGACGTTGTTGGCAGGGACGCCCTCGCCGCGGAAGAACATCGTGCCCAGTTGCAGTTGCGCATCGGCATGACCTTGCAGCGAGGCCTGCTCGAAGTAATTCAGAGCCTGATTGAGATCACGCGGAGTGTTCTTGCCATCGTGATAGAACTCACCCAGTTCGTATTGCGCCTGGGCATCACCGGATTGCGCGGACTGCTTGCAGCGAGTCACGGCGTCGGCGAGCTCTTCGGGGGACGTGTTGAGGGTGCAGCGGCCCGTGGTGGGGATCAGCAACGAGTTACCGCCTGCCATGGCCAGCAGGGGCTGAAGTAGCAACAGGCAGCCCAGGACGAGGGCGCGGCCGGCGCGGTTCATGGTGATCGACTTACCTCTGCAAAGCTGCGGCCAAAGTGTGTCTGGTGGCACATTATGGGATAAGCAGCGCCAACCTTACAAAGTCTTTACCAGAATTTCTGTTAATGAGACGGAATTAACGGCCACGAGTTTGGTTAATTCTTAATAAACAGGGGCGAAAGTCTTACAAGCTATTGGCTTCAAGACTTTCGCCCTCGTTATGTTTGCCCGCTGTTTATTTCAGGCTGGCGAAGGCCCGCTCGGCGGCATCGAGGGTGATCTTCAGCTCTGTTTCGCCGTGGGCGATCGAGGTGAAGCCCGCTTCGAACGCGCTTGGCGCCAGGTACACGCCGCCTTCCAGCATCAGGTGGAAGAAGCGCTTGAAGCGATCGGTGTCGCTGCCCATCACATCGTCGAAGGTGACGATATCGTCGGCTCCGGTGAAGTACAGGCCGAACATGCCGCCCGCCTGCGTGGTGACGAACGGTACGCCCGCCGCGTCGGCGCGCTGTTGCAGGCCGTCCAGCAGGCGGCTGGTGAAGGCGCTCAGTTCGTCGTGGAAGCCCGGACGGCTGATCAGCTTCAGGGTGGTCAGACCGGCGGCCATGGCCAGCGGGTTACCGGACAGGGTGCCGGCCTGGTAGACCGGGCCCAGCGGGGCGATCTGTTCCATGATGTGGCGCTTGCCACCGAAGCAGCCGACCGGCATGCCGCCGCCGACGATCTTGCCGAAGGTCGACAGGTCCGGGGTCACGCCGTAGTGCGCCTGGGCGCCGCCGAGGGCGACACGGAAACCGGTCATCACTTCGTCGAAGATCAGCACCACGCCGTGCTGGTCGCACAGGCTGCGCAGGCCTTCGAGGAAACCCGGTGCCGGCGGCACGCAGTTCATGTTGCCGGCTACCGGCTCGACGATGATGCACGCCACGTCCTGGCCGACTTCACCGAGCATCTTGGCCACCGCGTCGATGTCGTTGAACGGCAGGGTCAGGGTGTGTTTGGCGAAGTCCGCCGGCACGCCGGCCGAGCTTGGCACGCCCTGGGTCAGCAGGCCGGAGCCGGCTTTCACCAGCAGGCTGTCGGAGTGACCGTGGTAGCAGCCCTCGAACTTGATGATGCTGTCGCGACCGGTGAAACCACGGGCCAGGCGGATAGCACTCATGGTCGCTTCGGTGCCGGAGCTGACCATGCGCACCATTTCCATCGATGGCACCAGCGAGCAGACCAGATCGGCCATCTCGGTTTCCATCGCGGTCGGTGCGCCGTAGGACAGGCCGTGTTCCAGTTGCTTGCGCACCGAAGCCAGCACGTCCGGGTGGCTGTGGCCGAGGATCATCGGGCCCCACGAGCCGACGTAGTCGACATAACGCTTGTCGTCTTCGTCGGTGACGTAGGCGCCTTCGGCGTGTTTGAAGAACAACGGGGTGCCGCCGACGCTGCGGAAGGCACGGACCGGCGAGTTGACGCCGCCGGGGATGTGTTTCTGGGCGTTGGCGAACAGGATTTCGGAACGGGACATGGTGGTCTCTCGCAAATCAGATACGGGTAAAGAGGGCGTTGAAGGCACGGGCGCGGCGGGTGACTTCCTGCGTGCTGTCGGCACCGAACAGACCGTGGATCACCGCCAGCAGGTCGGCACCGTGCTCGACCAGCGGCGCGGCGTTCTCCAGGGTGATGCCGCCGATGACCGCGATCGGCAGTTTGATCCGTGTGCGGGCCTGTTCCAGCAATTCGACGTTGGCGGCCGGCGCGCCGGGCTTGGTCACCGAATTGAAGAAGCGGCCGAAGGCGACATAGCTGGCGCCTTCGCGGGCGGCCTGTTCGGCCAGGTCGAGCTGGGCGTGGCAGGTGGAACCGATGATTGCCTGGCGCCCGAGCAGGGTCCGCGCCGGCGTCAACGGGCCGTCGGTCTGCCCCAGGTGCACGCCGACGCCCAGGCGCGCGGCCAGCTCGGCGTCGTCGTTGATGATCAACTGGGTCTTGTAGCGCTCACAGAGGTCGCGCAGGGCTTCGGCATCGCGCAACCGTTGCGCCTGGTTGTCGCTCTTGTCGCGGTATTGCAGCAGGGTCACCCCGCCTTCCAGCGCGGCTTCGACATAAGGCAGAAACCGGCCGGCCAGCAACTGGCTGTCGGTGATGGCATACAAACCGCGTAGCTTCATTACAGGCGCCTCACAGCAATTCAGTGTTTCAGGAGCAGAAATCCAGCGGCAGGCGGCGGGGCACGAACTGGCCCTTGCCCAGTTGTTCGGCGTCGCGCAGGGTCCGCCAGGTGTAATCCAGCGCCGAGCGTACTGCACTCGGCAGTTGCTCGCCGAGGGCCAGACGGCCGGCGAGGGCACTGGCCAGGGTGCAGCCGGAGCCGTGGTAGCTGCCGGGCAGGCGCTGGCAGGTCCAGGTGGATTGCTCGCCGTCGCGGCTGTAAAGGCGGTTATGGATTTCGGTTTCTTCGCCGTGGCCGCCGGTGATCAGCAGGTGTTTGACGAACGGCAGGAGTTTTTCCGCGCATTCGTCGGCCGTGCCCTCGGGCAGTTCGGCGAGGATGCGCGCTTCCGGCAGGTTCGGCGTGGCGATGGTCGCCAGCGGCAGCAGGCGTTCGCGGATCGCGTAGCCGACTTCGTCCTTGCCCAGCCGACCGCCGCCGCCGGCGCGCAGCACCGGGTCGCAGACCACCGGCAGGTGCGGATGCGCGCTGAGCAGCTCGACCACGGTCTCGACCATCTCCAGCGAGCCGAGCATGCCGAGCTTGACGGCGGCGACCTCGGAATCGGTCAGGACGATGTTGGCCTGGGCCAGTACCCACTCGCGGTCGAGCACGCGGAAGTCCTGGACATTGACGGTATTCTGCACGGTCAGTGCGGTCACGGCCGGGGCGGCGTGACAGCCTTGCGCGATCAGGGCTTCGATATCTGCCTGCAAGCCGGCGCCGCCACTGGGGTCGTGGCCGGAGAGACAGAGGACAACGGGGCGGGAGCTGTAGATATTCATGGTGCGCGAGCTTACCACCAAACTCTTTTAGCGGGTTTGCTGGCGCGTGCGAGTTTTTTGATCGAGCGGTCAGAAATATTTTGTTTTATGGCTGTATAGGCCGTGCCAGAGCGGCTGGTTTGAAATTCGCCGTGGTTGCTGGCAGCGCCGAGCGGCTATACTTGCGCGCTTCGAAATTGACATCAGGCACTGCCGGATTTCGTCGTCTCAAACGGACAGGAGGCATCACGACGCGACCGTGCAGGCCTTGCTGGGGCTGTATGCGCTATTTGCTGATCGTTCTACTGGGCTGGCTTCCGTTGCTGGCCGATGCCGTGGCGTTCGACGACTCGACCCGAAGCCTGCCCCTGGGCCACGTCATGCAGGTGTTCGAAGACCACGACGGCAGTGCCTCCATCGCCCAGGTCAGTGCGCCATCCTTTGTCACCCACTTCCAGCCGCACCAGGCTGATGTGCTCAACGCCGGTTATTCCACGTCCGCGTTCTGGCTGAAAATCGACCTCCACTACAACGCCATGCCCCAGGCCGCGCCGCGCGCCTGGCTGCTCGAACTCGCCTACCCGCCGCTGGATCACCTTGAGCTGTATCTGCCGGACGCAGGCGGCGTCTATCGCCTGGCCCAGCGCACCGGCGATGCGCTGCCGTATGCCAGTCGGCAGATCGCCCAAAGCAACTTCCTGTTCGAATTGCCCGTGCAGCCGAATCAGTCGCTGACCGTCTATCTGCGCCTGCACAGCGAAGGCTCGGTGCAGGCGCCGCTGACGCTCTGGTCCAGCCAGGCCTATGTGGAAGCCCTGCCGGCGAAAATCTATGTGCTTGGGCTGATCTACGGCGTGCTGCTGGGGATGCTGGTCTACAACCTGTTCATCTACGTCAGCGTGCGCGACACCAGTTACCTCTGGTACATCCTTTATATCGCCTCGTTCGGCCTCTACCAGTTGTCCGTCAATGGCGCGGCCGTGGCCTATTTCTGGCCGGACAGCCCGTGGTGGGCGAATGCCGCGACGCCGCTGTTCATCGGTGCTGCCGGCCTGTTCGGTTGTCAGTTCGCCCGCAGTTTCCTGCAGATGTCCCGCCACAGCCGGGCCTTCGACCGTCTGCTGCTGGGGCTGGTGATCTGTTCGGCGCTGGTGATGCTGATGTCGCTGGCGTCCAGCTACGGCCTCGCTTTGCGCCTGGCCACCGCGCTGGCGCTGGCCTTCACCCTGTGCATCTTTGCCGCCGGCGTGTTCGCCTGGCGGCGGGGCATGCGGGTAGCGCGCTACTTCATCATCGCCTGGTCGGCGTTTCTGCTCGGTGGTCTGGTCAACACGCTGATGGTGCTGGGCTACCTGCCCAACGTCTTCCTCACCATGTACGCGAGCCAGATTGGCGCGGCGCTGGAGGTCGGCCTGCTGTCGCTAGCCCTGGCCGACCGGATCAACGGCATGCGCGATGAACAGGCGCGAACCCTGCGCGAAGCCGGCCATGCGCTGGAGCAAATGAACCAGCAACTGGCCCACAGCAACCGCCTCAAGGACCAATTCCTCGCCACAGTGACCCACGAACTGCGCACTCCGATGAACGGCGTGATCGGCTCGCTGGAACTGATGCAGACGCTGCCGCTGGAAGCCGAGCTGGGCCACTACCAGCACACCGCCAGTGTTGCTGCGCAGAACATGATGCGCATGGTCGATGACATCCTTGTCCTCACTGAATTGCAGGCCGGCCGGCTGGCCGCTCGCAACGAGCCGTTCAGCCTGCGTGGCCTGTTGCATGAGCTGGGTGGGCGGTTCCACCCGAGCGCCCTGGACAAGGGCTTGCTGTTGAACCTGGACGTGGCGGAAGAACTCCCGGACCGGATCGTCGGCGACCGGCACAAGCTGGCTCTGTGCCTTGGTCACCTGCTCGACAACGCCCTCAAATTCACCCACCGCGGTGGTGTCAGCCTGCAGGTGCGAGGTGTCAGGGCGCAGGGGCCGTCGCTGCATTTGAGTTTCGTAGTGCGCGACAGCGGAATCGGCTTCGCCGCGCTGGACGACACCCTGCTGTACCAGCGCTTCTTCCAGGTCGATGGTTCGATGAGCCGTGAATACGGCGGCCTCGGCATTGGCCTGGCGATCTGCCGGAAGCTGGCCGCACTGATCGACGCGCGCTTGCAGCACAGCTCGGTACCGGGCGAAGGCAGCCGCTTCGAACTTGGTGTAGCGGTGACCCTGGCAACGGCGCCGGGCGATGCCCAGGGGCAGGTGTCATATCGCGGCTAGTGTGGCGGTTATGTCACTTTGACCCGGGCTCGGGGCGTGATTCACTGGATTTATCAGACACGCCTCATACGATCAGGAGCCCCGCATGAACCTGCATCAGTACGCTGAAACCCACGAAGTCACCAACCAGCCGCCGTCCCTCGATGGCGCCAACCTCTACCGCCTCGACCTGCCCTTGCAGGAGTGGAGTCGCAGGTTCGGGGCCGGTTGGGCCGAGTCGCGGATCGATGCCTACGGTGCCCTTGCCGGCGGTCCATTGATGGAGGCGGGTTTTCTCGCCAACCAGAACAAACCGCAGTTCGTCAGCCACGACCGCTACGGTCATCGGATCGATCTGGTGGAGTTTCATCCGGCCTATCACCAGTTGATGCGCACGGCCGTCGAGCACGGCCTGCCGTCATTGCCCTGGACCGATCCGCGGGAAGGCGCCCATGTTGCCCGCGCCGCCATGACCTACCTGCACAGCCAGGCCGAAGCCGGCAGTGGCTGCCCGCTGACCATGACCTTCGCCGCAGTGCCGGCGCTGAAATTGCAGCCGGAACTGGCGCAATACTGGCTGCCCAAGGTGCTGGCCACCGAGTACGACCCGCGCAATGTCGGCGACCGGCACAAATCCGGGGTCACCCTTGGCATGGCGATGACCGAGAAACAGGGCGGCACCGACGTGCGGGCCAACACCACCCGGGCGTACCCGGTGGGTTCGCCGGGGCCGGGCCAGGCCTACGAACTGGTCGGTCACAAGTGGTTCTGTTCGGCGCCGATGTGCGACGCCTTCCTCACCCTGGCGCAGACCGAAAAGGGCCTGAGCTGTTTCCTGTTGCCGCGCCATCGGCCCGACGACCGGCGCAACGAGTTCTACGTGCAACGCCTGAAGAACAAGCTCGGCAACTGGTCCAACGCGTCCAGCGAAGTGGAGTTCCGCGGCGCTCTGGCATGGATGATCGGCGAAGAAGGCCGCGGCGTGCCGACCATCATCGAGATGGTGGCGATGACCCGCTTCGATTGCATGGTCGGCTCCAGCGCGTTGATGCGTCAGGCCCTGACCCAGGCGGCCCACCACTGCGCCCACCGTCAGGTCAGCGGCCGGCTGTTGGCGGAACAGCCGCTGATGCAGAACGTGCTGGCAGACCTGGCGCTGGAAAGCGAAGCGGCGCTGGCCCTGAGCCTGCGCATGGGCCACGCCCTTGACCATCTCGACGATCCGCACCAGGCCCGCTTCGCCCGGCTGGTGACGGCGGTGGGCAAGTATTGGATCTGCAAACGCGCCCCGGCCATGATCAACGAGGCCGCCGAGTGCATGGGCGGCGCCGGTTATGTCGAAGACAGCATTCTTCCGCGGCTGTACCGCGAAGCGCCGGTGAACTCCACCTGGGAGGGCTCGGGCAACGTTCAGTGCCTGGATGTGCTGCGGGCGTTATCCAAGGAGCCGGGCGTGCTCGACAGCCTGTTCGCCGAACTCGGCGATGGCCACGGTGACCCGCGCCTGGCCGCGCATATCGGCAACCTCAAGGCGGCGTTCGCCGACACTGGCGATATCCAGTACCGCGCCCGGCAACTGGTCGAAGAGATCGCCGTCGGCCTGCAGGCCAAGCTGCTGCTGGAGGCGGGCAACGCCACGGTGAGCGACGCCTTTATGGCCAGCCGCCTCAGCGGCGGCGGTCGGGTCTATGGCACCTTGCCGCGTGGCGTGGATGTCGCCGCGCTGGTGCAACGGTCCACGCCGGCCTGGCCGCTCTGAACGGGCGTGCCTTTGGCCGCGGATGTAGGCAAGATGGAAACCTGCATGTCAGACAGGAAGTAACCAGTGAGCCGTTTTGATGAAGCCTTCGTTGTCGTAGAAACCGCCGAGCAAGCCGTCGATCGTCTGGCGGCCCTGCACGAAAACGCGACTACCGCCCTGAGCCAGGCGCTCAAGCGCTACCTGAAGGACCGCACCGAGCCGGATGCGGACGAGCGTGCGCTGTTCCGCTATCCCGAACTGCGCCTGACCTATCACTACAACGGTGAAGTTGCCGCCACCACCCGGGCCTACGCCAAGGTCCAGCTGCCGGGCACCTACAGCGTCACCGTCACCCATCCTGCGGCGTTCCGCGGCTACCTGCTGGAACAACTGCGCCCGCTGATGCAGGACTTCACCGTGACGGTCGAAGTGGGCGTCAGCGAACAGAACATTCCTTACCCCTATGTCGTCGAGCAGGGCGATGAACTGGCGGGCACCGGCATTACTGCTGCGGCGCTGGCGCGGGTGTTCCCGAGCACCGACCTGTCCGCCGCCACCGACGGCATCGCCGACGGCCTGTACGACTGGGGCAGCGCCGAGACCCTGCCGCTGGCGCTGTTCGACGCCGCGCGGGTGGACTTCTCGCTGCGCCGCCTGGTGCATTACACCGGCAGCGACTGGCGTCATGTGCAGCCGTGGATCCTGCTGACCAACTACCACCGCTATGTCGACCAGTTCATCAGCCATGGCCTTGAGCAACTGCGCGACGACCCGCGTTTCGTGCGCATGGTCCTGCCGGGCAACGTCATCATCGAAAAGGCCATGGACAACGGCGAGGCCCAGGCGCTGGTGGCCGGCGTGGTCTGGCACCGTTACCAAATGCCGGCGTATCACCTGATCGCCGCCGATGGCGATGGTGTCACCCTGGTCAACATTGGCGTCGGCCCGTCCAACGCCAAGAACATCACCGACCACCTGGCGGTGCTGCGTCCGCACTGCTGGTTGATGATCGGCCACTGCGGCGGCCTGCGGCAGTCGCAGACCATCGGCGACTATGTGCTGGCCCACGCCTACATGCGGCGCGACGGCATTCTCGACCGCGTGGTGCCGCCGAACATCCCGATCCCGGCCCTGGCCGAAGTGCAGATGGCCTTGCAGGAAGCGGCGGCGCAAGTGACTGGCGAGCGTGGCGACGAGCTGAAGAAACGCCTGCGCACCGGCACCGTGCTGACCTACGACGACCGCAACTGGGAACTGCGCTGGGCCCAGGAGCGACCGTTGATCAACCTGTCGCGCGCTGTGGCGGTGGACATGGAAAGCGGTACCATCGCGGCCCAGGGTTATCGCCTGCGGGTGCCTTACGGCACGTTGCTGTGCGTCTCGGACAAGCCGCTGCACAGCGAGATCAAGCTGCCGGGTGCGGCCAACGCCTTCTACAACCGTGCCGTCAGCCAGCACCTGAAGATCGGCATCGCCGCCCTCGACCTGCTGCGCACCGAACTGAACTCGCTGCACTCGCGTAAACTGCGCAGTTTTGACGAGCCGCCGTTCCGCTGAGGCCCCATGCCGTTACCACCACGCTCCACGCCGCGCCGCCCCGCGGCAAAACCCGCCGGTCCGCGACGCCCGCCCAAGGCGCCGCCGGCCGAGCCGCGGTTGCTGCTGTTCAACAAACCCTTCGACGTGCTAACCCAGTTCAGCGACGGCGAGGGGCGGGCGACCCTCAAGGATTTCATCGCGGTGCCCGGCGTCTATCCCGCCGGCCGCCTCGACCGCGACAGTGAAGGCCTGCTGCTGCTGACCAACGACGGTCAGTTGCAGGCGCGCATCGCCGACCCGAAGCACAAGCTGCCGAAAACCTATTGGGTGCAGGTGGAAGGCGAACCGAACGAAGAGCAGATCCAGCGCCTGCGCGACGGCGTCGAATTGAACGACGGCATGACCCTGCCGGCCCAGGCCCGGCAACTGCAAGAGCCGGAACTCTGGCCACGCAATCCGCCGGTGCGGTTTCGCAAGAGCGTGCCGACCAGTTGGCTGGAGTTGATCATCAAGGAGGGGCGTAACCGCCAGGTGCGACGAATGACCGCGGCGGTGGGGCTGCCGACCCTGCGTCTGGTGCGGGTCAGGATCGGCGACTGGACTGTGGACGGGCTTGAGCCGGGCCAGTGGAAGGAAGTGCCTGCGAAGCGCTGAGGCTTATTGATGAAGCTCGATCCAGGTGATCACCACGCTCTTGATGACGAAGGCGAGGACACCCAGGCCGAGCGCGAAGAAGAGGATGAACGTGCCGAGTTTGCCGGCCTTGGACTTCTTTGCCAGGTCCCAGACGATGAAGCCCATGAAACCAATCAGGATGGTGACGAGGATGGTCATCATCCACTCTTCGAACAACACAGGATCCATCGATTTTCTCCGGCGGCGTGAGGCGCGCAAGTATACGCCTCACCCTCGGGACTGACTAACGCAGGTGCGTCAGCGGCAGCTCCGTACTGGCCAACACTTGATTCAGGACAAAGCTTGAGCGAACGCTAGTCACGCCCTCGATGCGGGTCAGGTGACCGAGCAGCAGTTTCTGGTAATGATCCATGTCCGGCACCACCACCTTGAGCTGGTAGTCGGCGTCCATCCCGGTGACCAGGCTGCATTCCAGCACCTGGGGCAGGTTGCGGATCGCCGCTTCGAAGGTTTCGAAACGCTCGGGTGTGTGTCGGTCCATGCCGATCAGCACGTAGGCGGTCAGGCTCAGGCCGAGCTTCTTGCGGTCCAGCAGCGCCACCTGGCGGGAGATGAAGCCGTCGTCTTCCAGTTGCTTGACCCGTCGCGAGCAGGGCGAGGGCGACAGCCCGATGCGCTCGGCCAGTTCCTGGTTGGAGATGCGCGCGTCGCGCTGCAATTCGGCGAGAATGCTCAGGTCATAGCGGTCCAGCTTGCTCATCGATCAGGCCTTTTCTGTTTGAATTGCTGACAATTATTAATATTTAGTAAAAAATTGCGCAAGTGGTGTTTTTTTTCGCAATCTTCGCAATCCTCTGTCACCTCTATTTTCCTATGATTGTTTCCAGAATCACTGCCCGGACACACGTCCACGGCGACTGACTCAATCAGGACAGTCGCGGCCAGCAATCCCACAGGGTTGTGCTTGGCCCCCGGGCTACACACGGTCCACAAGACAGGTGTGAGGTGAGCCGGCGTCACAAGCGCCGAGCCAGGACAAAATTCTCAAAGGGCGACCCAACGGTCGCCCTTTTTTAATGTCCGAGATTTCATCTGGCGACCGGAACTGCGCCTGCTAGAGTGGCGCTGTGATCATTTCCTACGATGAAAGAGGAACAGCATGACCTTGCGTATCTGGCCGTTGGTGGGTGTCGGCGTGCTCTGCCTGAGCCTGGGCGTCCATGCCGATGACGAGCGGGATCACTGCGGACCTTCGGAATCCCGCGGTGGCGAGCAGCGCCAACAGGGATCGCCGCTGGGCCAGCGGCCGGACGAAGTGCGACAGACCCAGCAGCCGCGGCAGGGCCATTACCAGGACATCCCCCGGCGCAACGATGGCAACCCGAACTGGCAGGGCAACCAGGGCGGCCAACGCCCACCGCAGCCGAACTGGTCGGGCCGTCCCGACGGGCATGGCAATGGCTGGGGACCGGGACCGCAATACCGGCCGGGGCACACCATCGATCGTTTCCCTGATCGTTTCTCGCGGGTGCCGTATCGCGGCCAGGACTACTTCTTCTCTGGCGGCTACTGGTATCGCCCGCATGGCGGCGGTTATGTGGTGGTGACTCCGCCTTACGGCGTGCGAGTGACTTACCTGCCGGATTACGCCCGCGAGATGTGGATCGGCGGGGCGCTGTTCTTCCTGGTGGCGGACACCTATTACCAGTATCAGAACGACAGTCGCGAGTACGTGGTGGTCAATCCGCCGCAGGTTCAGCAGCCGGTGCCGGTGCAGGGCAGCGGGTATGACGTGGTTGCTTACCCGATGCAGGGCCAGCCGCCGCAGCAGGTCGAACAGGACCGTTATCAATGCCATCGCTGGGCGGTGGAGCAGAGTGGTTTCGACCCGGCCTACGCCAACCAGGCGCCACCGGTGCAGGTGGCGGACACCTATCGGCGGGCGATGGGGGCTTGCATGGCGGGGCGGGGGTATAGCGTCAACTGATCTTGTGGCCTCATCGCCGGCAAGCCGGCTCCCACAGAGTATTGTATGCACCGCGAACCCTGTGGGAGCTGGCTTGTCGGGGCGCCGAACCGCAGCGATGGGGCCCTAAAAATCACCCCTAAACGGGATCCGCATGCACCAACACCTCAGCCCGCGGATACTCCCGTGTGATCGCCGCTGCCGCGTCCTCGCACAACCCGTGCGCCTGGGTCAGCGGCAGCGCCCCAGGCAGTTCCAGATGCACTTGCACGAACCAGCGACTCCCCGAAACCCGCGTGCGCAGGTCATGCGCACCGACTACGCCCGGCACCGCACACACCAGACCGAGCATCCGCTCGCTGACATCCGCCGGTAACTCCTCATCCATCAGCGTGGCAAAGCTTTCGCGAGCAATGGTCAGTGCGCTCCAGAGGATGTAGACCGCAATCCCCAAACCGAAAAATGCATCCAGTTGCGGCCAGCCAAACGCTGCCAGCAACAGGGCGACGAGGATGCTGCCGTTGAGCAGCAGGTCGGAGCGGTAGTGCAGCGAATCAGCCCGCACGGCTGTGGAGCCGGTGATGCGGATCACCCGCGCTTGCACCATCAGCAGCGCCACGGTGAGCACCAGCGACAACACCATCACCGCCACGCCCAGCCCGGCATTGCCCAGCGGCTGCGGGTTCTGCAACCGCTCCACGGCCTGAAACGCGATCAGCACCGCACTGACACTGATGAACAGCGCCTGCGCCATGCCCGCCAGCGCTTCGGCCTTGCCGTGCCCGTAACGGTGATCTTCATCGGCGGGGCGCAGCGCGTAATGCACTGCGATCAGATTGAGAAAGGACGCGGCGCCGTCGAGCAGCGAGTCGGTCAGGCCGGCCAGCAGGCTGACCGAGCCACTGAGCCACCAGGCGATCGCCTTGCTGACGATCAGGATGCACGCCACCGCCAGCGAAGCGCGGGTGGCGAGGCGCAGCAGGCGAGCGTGCTCGGCGGAGGTGGTGGTCATGTCAGGCGGCAGGAACCAGGCCGTACATCGCCAGTTGTTCGGTGCTGCCCTTGTGCTGGATCAGGCGTGGATCGTTCAGCGGCAGACGTTGGCCCAGTTCGCTTTCGATAATGGCTTGCAGACGGGTGTTGTCCACTTTGCCGTCAGCGCCAATGGCTTCGTTGAGCTTCTCTGGCGAGATTTGCGCGGTGCTGCCGCCCGGCAGGTAGATCGCGCCGCTGGCGAAGTCGATGCCGAAGGCGATCAGGCCTGGGATCACATAGAAAAGGATGCCGACCGCGTCGAGAGCGACGATCACCGGGTCGATCTTGCCTTCGATCTGGCCGCGACGGTCGGGGTAGAACAGGGTGCCGCAGGCCGTGAGCTGAGTCAGCAAGGCCGCGATCAGGGCGCCACCAGTGACACGGGAAGAAATACGCATTGAGAGTCTCCGCAATGAAAGCCGCAACGATACCGGCAAAAGGCCGGCTTCAGGGGATAAGACCATGATAGGGCAGGCTGGGTTCGCCGTTATACTCGCCCCATTGTTTGAGGGCTACCATGATTTCCTTACCGATTGATGCCGTTCTGCCAGCGCTGCGCGAAGCCTTGGCGCAACGCCACGAAGCCGTGCTCGAAGCACCGCCTGGCGCCGGCAAGACCACCCGCGTACCGCTGGCGCTGCTGAACGAGCCGTGGCTGGCCGGGCAGACCATCCTGATGCTCGAACCACGGCGCCTGGCCGCCCGCGCCGCCGCCGAGCGGCTGGCCAGCGAACTGGGCGAAAAGGTGGGCGAGACGGTCGGTTATCGCATCCGTCTGGACAGCAAGGTCGGCCCGCGCACGCGTATCGAAGTGGTCACCGAGGGCATCCTCACCCGCCGTCTGCAGGACGATCCGGCGCTGGATGGCGTCGGCCTGCTGATCTTCGACGAGTACCACGAACGCAGCCTCGACGCCGACCTCGCCCTGGCCCTGAGCCTCAATGGCCGCGAACTGCTGCGTGATGATTCGCCGCTGAAAATCCTGCTGATGTCCGCGACGCTGGAGGGCGAACGCCTGTCGGCGCTGCTGGACGATGCCCCGGTGATCAGCAGCGAAGGCCGCATGTTCCCGGTGCAAATGCGCTGGAGCCGGCCGTTCCAGCCCGGCGAGTACATCGAGCCACGGGTGGTGGACACGGTGCTGCAGGCGCTGGACGACGAAAGCGGCAGCCTGCTGGTGTTCCTCCCGGGTCAGGCCGAGATTCGCCGCGTGCATCAGTCCTTGCAGGACGCACTGGATGGCCGCGCCGGCGTGCTGCTGTGCCCGCTGCATGGTGAACTCGACCTGTCCGCCCAACGCGCCGCCATTGAGCCGGCCCCGGCGGGCACGCGAAAGGTAGTGCTGGCGACCAATATCGCCGAGACCAGCCTGACCATCGACGGCGTGCGGGTGGTGGTGGATGCCGGGTTGGCGCGAGTGCCACGTTTCGACCCCGGCAGTGGCATGACCCGCCTCGATACTCAGCGTATTTCCCGTGCCAGCGCGACCCAGCGTGCGGGTCGCGCCGGGCGTCTGGAACCAGGCGTGTGTTACCGGCTCTGGTCCGAGGCCCAGCACGAGCAACTGGCGGCCTACGGCACTGCGGAAATCATCCAGGCCGACCTCTCCGGGCTGGCCCTGCAACTCAGCCGCTGGGGCGTGATCCCGACGCAATTGCGCTGGCTCGATGTGCCGCCCGCCGCCGCGTACGCCCAGGCCCAGGATCTGCTCTTGCGCCTCGGTGCGCTGACCGCCGAACGCCTCGGCCTCACCGCGCACGGCCAGGCGATGGCCGAACTGCCGGCCCATCCGCGTATCGCCCACCTGCTGCTGCGCGGCCAGGACCTGGGGCTGACCGTGATGGCCTGTGATGTCGCCGCCTTGCTCGGCGAGCGCGATATTCTTCGCGGTGCTGGCGCCGATCTGCATAGCCGCTTGAGTCTGCTCAGCGGCGAAACCCGCGCCAACCGTGGCGGCCAGGGCGGCGTGCAGCGGGCGCGGCAGTTGTCGCGGCAATACCGCGGTTTTCTGCGCAACAAGCCCGGCGCCGCCGTCGCCGACCCGGATCACCCGCGTTGGCTCGGCGCACTGCTGGCGCTGGCCTATCCGGACCGGGTGGCCCAGCAGCGCCGCGCGGGCGGCGCCGAGTACCGGCTGGCCAATGGTCGCGCCGCGCAGTTTGGCGAGGCCGATGCCTTGATGAAAGAGCCCTGGCTGGTGGTCGCCGACCTCGGCAGTCGTCAGGGCCAGCGCGAAGAGCGCATCTACCTGGCCGCCGAGCTTGATCCGGCACTGTTCGATGACGTGCTCGCCGAGCAGGTCAGCGTGGTCGAGCAACTGGAGTGGGATGAAAAGGAAAATGTCCTGCGCGCCGAGCGCCAGCGCAAGCTCGGCGAACTGGTGCTCAGCCGCGAGCCGCTGACCGGCCTGGACGCCGACGCCCGTGCCCGCGCCTTGCTCGACCTGGTGCGCCGCAAGGGCCTGGCGCTGCTGTCGTGGACCCCGGAACTGCGTCAGTGGCAGGCGCGGGTGGCGCTGCTGCGCCAGCTCGACCTTGCCGCTGGCGGGCAAAGCGAATGGCCGGATCTGAGCGATGAAGCCTTGCTGGCGACCCTTCCGGAATGGCTGCAGCCGTACCTGGGCAAAGTCACCCGCCTGAGCCATTTCGCCCAGCTCGACCTCTCCTCGATCCTGCGCAATCTGCTGCCGTGGCCGCTGCCGCAGCGCCTGGACGAATGGGCGCCGGTGCACATCAACGTGCCATCGGGCTCGAACATCCGCATCGACTACAGCGAGCACCCGCCGGTGCTGGCGGTCCGCATGCAGGAACTGTTCGGCCTGGCCGACACGCCGCGTATCGCCCAGGGCCGGCAGAAGGTCTTACTGCACCTGCTCTCACCGGCACGACGGCCGGTGCAGGTTACCCAGGACCTGGCGAACTTCTGGCGCAGCACCTACGCCGAAGTGAAGAAGGATTTGAAGGGACGCTATCCGAAGCACTACTGGCCGGATGACCCGCTGGTGGCCGAAGCGACGGCGCGGGCGAAGCCGCGGGGGACCTGAGTGCACCGCTAAGCGCACTCAGGTTTGGGAGGGCTCTCAGCCAGCCTCGGAGAAGTCCGCAACCTGCACATTCCGCCGGAAGCCGCTGGTCAGCACCAGCAGGTAGACCACGCCGACGCCGAACCAGGCCAGGCCGATGCTCAGGGTCAGGGCGGACAGGCTGGTCCATAGCCACAGTGTCAGGGCCAGGCCGATCAGCGGCACCACGCCGTGCAGCAGCAGGTTTTTCGGCTGGCCTTTGGCGAACAGGTGGGTGCGCAGCACGGCCATGTTCACCGCCGAGAAGGCCACCAGTGCGCCGAAGCTGATCAGCGATGCCAGCGTTCCCAGGTCGATGACCAGCGCCACCAGCGAAATCAGCGACACCAGCAGGGTTGCGTTGACCGGGGTGCCGAAGCGCGCCGACAGGGTGCCGAAGCAGCGCTCGGACAGCAGCTTGTCGCGGCCCATGCTGTAGATGATCCGCGAGACGGCCGCTTGCGAGGCCAGTGCCGAACCCAGGCTGCCGGCCACGAAGGCCGCAGTGAAGAAGTTGGCGAGGAATTGGCCGCCGACCGTGAACATCACTTCATTGGCGGCAGTGTCGGCGTTTTCGAAGTGGCTGCCCGGGATCGCCAACTGACTCAGGTAGGCCAGCACGGTGAACAGCACGCCCGCCGCCAGGGTGGTCAGCATGATCGCGCGCGGCACGGTGCGGCGGGCGTCACGGGTTTCCTCGGCGAGGGTGGACACGGCGTCGAAGCCCAGGAACGACAGGCACAGGATCGCGGCGCCAGCCATCAGCGGGTTGAAGCCGGGCTTGCTGCCGTCGCCCAGCAGCGGCGAGAGGTAATCGACAGGTCCGGCATTGCCCAGTGAGTTACAGGACAGGGCCACGAACACCACGATGAAAATCACCTGCGCGCCGACGATCAGGTTGCTCGCCTTGGCGACCGAGCGGATCCCGAGGACGTTGAGCACGGTTACCAGAGCGATGGACACCAGGACGAAAACCCAGGCCGGAATGGCGGGGAAGGCGATGTTCAGGAACAGCCCGATCAACAGGTAGTTGATCATCGGGATGAACAGGTAATCGAGCAGCAGCGACCAGCCGGCGAGGAAGCCGACATTCGAGCCGAAAGCGATATTGGTGTAGGAGTAAGCCGAACCCGCTACGGGAAAGCGACGAACCATGATGCCGTAGGACGCGGCGGTGAAGAGCATGGCGGCGAGGGTCACCAGATAGGCGCCTGCGGTTCTGCCACCGGTGGTTTCGGTCACGATGCCGTAGGTGGTGAATATGGTCAGGGGCACCATATAGACCAGTCCGAAGAATACGAGCGCCGGCAGTCCCAGGACACGACGAAGTTGTTCTTCGCCACGGGCTGCCATGTTGTGGTTGTTAGTGGTCATCTGAGTCCCGTTATATTTTTTATACGGTTGCACGCGAGAAGCCTGGGGGTGGCGATACCTGCCGGTGATGAGTCCGTGTCAGCGGCCTAGGCTAGCAGCCGGGGGAGGGTGCGATAAGCGAAACAACATTGCAGTTGCGCAATGGGCGATTGCTGAAATGCCCTGTTTGTTGTGCGTGGCGCAACCTGGACTGATATCTCGCCGCCCGGCGTGACACCTCGCCTCCCTTCCTCCATTTCCCAGTTTCCCAGCCATCTCGCCAACGCCTTGACAATTGTCATCGGCGTTTAGCCCTCCCAACGATAAGAATAACGATTCTCATTTGAGGGTTATCGCCACCCGGCGACTTGACCCTTCGCAGTGCTCTGGGGGAGGGATGAAATGCTGTTCAAGCCAACGAAACTGGCGTTGTTGATATCGGGCTTTTCTGCGCTGAGCCCGCTCATGCTGGCGGCCAGTCCGTTGAGCGACGAGGTTGCCGCCACCGAAGTGGTGAAGACTGAAAAGAAAGAGCAAGGGCTGCAATTGCCTCACAGCACGGTGAATGCCGTCGCCGACAAGGACGCCGACGGCCGTGACAAGGTCTATCAAGACAATGTCACCAACCTGTACATCGGCCGCGAAGAGCTGGAGCGCTTCCAGACGACCAATCCGGGCGACGTGTTCAAGGGCATGAACGGCGTCTACAGCATGGACTCGCGCAACGGCAGTGCGATCACGCCCAACATTCGCGGCCTGTCCGGTGAAGGCCGGGTACCATTGACCGTCGATGGCACCGAACAGTCCACCAACGTCTGGTTGCAGGTCTACGGCGCCGGCAACCGCAACTACGTCGATCCCGCGATGTTCCGCAGCATCTCGGTGGAGAAGGGGCCCTCGCTGAGCCGTGATGTGAGGAGCGGTGTCGGCGGTTCGGTGAACGTACGCACGATCGAGGCGGCGGACATCATCCCCGAAGGCGACAGCTTCGGTATCGAGTTCACGACCGAGTCTTCCGGCAACAGCATCAAGCCGCAGGTGGATGCCAATAGCTATTTCGGCCAGGACTATCGCAGCATCCCCGGCGCGACCCTGGGGGCGGACAACAACGTCAACATCCCGCAGCCGGTCCCGCGCACCAAGGGCCACAACGACCAGTTCAACTTCGATGATCACGCCGAGATGTTCGCCATCGCGGCGCGCAACGACGTCACTGATCTGTTGCTGTCCTACAGCCAGCGGGAAAAAGGCAACTACTTCGCCGGCAACCACGGTGCTGGCGAGTACAGCCGCAACGACGCCTACGCTCGCGACACCTCGGCCTATTACCCGAACCTCACCAGGCTCTACCACCCCGGCAACGAAGTGCTCAGCACCTCCAGCAACAGTGAAACGACGCTGGTGAAAAACAACTGGTACCTGCCCAACGATCACAAGCTGGGCTGGAGCTTCATGCGCTCGGACCTGGAGTTCGCTGAAACCAGCCCGGGCCAGGCCGTCGCCATGCTGGGCATCGCCGAGGAGTTGGCGAAGCAGGGGCGCTACGACCAGCTCGTCGCGGAGTTCCCGCGTTCGGAATTGCGCCTCGACACCTACAAGCTCAGTCATGAGTGGAAGCCCGAGGGCTCGCCCTGGATCGACCTGCAAAGCAGCCTGTGGATGACCAAGACCGATGGCGTGCGTCACCAGACCGGCGGCGGCGCCTACTACATCAACGACAGCTCGGCGCTGAAGGCCTACAACACCCTCAAGGGCGACTGGGATGCCTGTCGCGGACCGAACTGGGCATCGGGCCTGCCCAGCGGCGCAATGGGCTTCACCTGTTTCACCAACCCGGCGCTGAACCCCAACATGGGCGGCACCGCGCCGGTTCAGCCAGACCACGACGGGCGCATCTTCGCCGGCAGTTCGCAGTGGACCAACCATGACCGGACCGGCTTCGATATCAGCAACCTGATGCTGCTGTCCGACACCTTGCGCCTGACCGTGGGCGGCGCCTTCCAGCACGAGAAGCTCGACGAGCGTGTGGCGGACGTGAACCTCACCGGTGGCATCGGTGTGGGCGGCGCGAACTTCCACTACTCGACTGCCAACTACGGGCCGCGCTCGGGTGATCGAGATGAATATTCGGGCATGTTCAACTTCGAGTGGCAGCCGATGCCCTGGCTGACCCTGACTGCCGGTACCCGCTATCACCGCTACTCGGCCTACGACGAGGGCCTGGCCCAGCGTCGGCGGCAGAAGGTCGCCAGCGCCGAGGCGGTCAAGCGCAAGGTGGGTGTCGAACTGCAATACGGCGAGTTGATGAGCGACCGCGAAGAGAGCACCTACCAGCAGTTGTTCTCCTCCTCGGTGGAGGCTGCGGGCCGCTTGACCCCGGAGGATTTCCTGGCGATGCACAATGGCATCACCACCCCCAACCTGGCCGCGTCCACTGCCGCCCAGGACGCGCTGAACCAATGGCGCAACGGTCGGGACATGTTCCGTGATGGCGCGACAGGTGCCTATTACTGGAAGCAGACCGTGGTGGTGCCGGTGGTCGACGGCAAGGTGCAGTCTTCACAAAGTCCGTTAGCTGACGATCCGATCAATTCGGGCGCCACGGTGACCAACCCACAAGGGTTGACTGGCGAAATCGCCGTCAAGCAACGGGATACCGGCAGCACAGGCTTGCAAGGCAAGGCGATTTACGCGGACATCGCGGCGGATCAGGCCTGGGCCGAGCCCGAGAAGCAGTCCGGCGAAGCCTGGTCGCCAGTGTTCTCCGCCACCGCGCGGGTGACCGAGCATGGCACGGTGTTCCTGCGGTACGCCCAGACCACCCGTTTCCCCAGCATCTTCGAGATTGCGTCCACCTCGGTGGGCATGGATGGCGTCGGTGCGCTTAGTGTCGACGGCGCCAGCAAGCCCGAGCGCAGCACCAACTGGGAAGTCGGCTACGGCCATGACCTCACCCAGTTCTTCCCTGGCCTGCAGATGGCCGATGCGCGCCTGAGTTACTTCAACACCGAGATCAAGGATTTCATCGAGCGCGATTCGAGCCTGGCGATCATCCAGTTCGACCGCAAGGAAACCAGTGGCATCGAGTTCCAGTCGCGCTTCGACAGCGGCCGTTACTACGGCAGTCTGGGCGCCACTTACCGCCTCGACCAGAAGCTCTGCGACAAGGATTACGCCTACGGTCTGGACGTCTATCACAACCGCATGCCCGAGTGCATGACCGGCGGCTTCGCCGACACCCTCACGGCCACCAGCCTGCAACCCAAGTACTCGATCAACGCCGAACTGGGCACTCGCCTGTTCAACGACCGGGTCGAGCTGGGCTGGCGCGGCGTCTACCACGCCAAGGCCGAGAACGATGACCTCGACGACCTGCTGAGCAGCTCCTACGGCAAGGACATCTGGCAGCAGAACAGCATGTCGCAGATGTACTGGCATTCGGTGCTGCTGCACGACGTCTATGCCCGCGTCGAGGTCCAGGAAAACCTCGATGTGAGCCTGGGCCTCACCAACCTGACCGACCGCTATTACATGGACCCCATGTCGAAAATTCCGGTGCCGGGGCCGGGACGCACCCTGACCGCAGGGCTGCGTCTGCGCTTCTGACGCTGTTTCGGGTTTCACCGGTTCCGCCTGGAGCCGGTCATTTCGCTGTACCCACCTTGAAGGAGTAAGGCTATGCAAAAGCACGCACTGGCAATCGCCATCATCATGACCCTGTCCGCCACTGGCGCCATGGCTGCCACCGTGGCGGGCGGCTCGTCCGCACCGGCCAAGGTCGCCCCAGGCCAGTCGAACCTGTTCGGCAGCAACAACGCCGGTCTGTCGTTCGCTGGCTCCTCGACCGTGATCGACATCGCCGGAGGGCCGGTTGCCCAGTCCAACAACGCCATTGCCCGTGGCGCTGAATCCAACGGCAAGACTTACCTCAAGGGCCAGGACGTCAACTTCCTCGCCGGCATCGTGCTGGGAGATACCAAGGTCGCGCAGGTCTGGAAGAACAACGTCAGCTACAACGGCGACACCACCACCATCAACAGCGTGCGCCAGATGATCGTGCCGCCGCTGCCGTTCATGCCTGATTTCGGCGGACTGGTGATCGGCAAGGTGGAAGGTTCGGCGGTGTACTTCGGCGAGTGGGCACCCAAGGGCGCCAACTATGCCGCGCTGGCCAGCACCGACCTGAACATGAGCAGCGCCGACCGCACCGTCTGGTTCAGCGGCGAGAACCCCACCACCAGCATGCCTACGCTGGTCAACGCCCAGTACAACGTGGTCGGCATCAATCAGCACAACCCGGAAGCTCCCAATGTCTACACCGGCGTGCTGACTGCCAACTACGTCGCCAATGGCAGCAACAACCAACTGTCCGGCAGCCTCGCCCGTGCCGGGTCGACCGCGCTGGACTTCACCGGCACGCAGATCCAGAGCACGGGGTCGTTCTCCAAAGGCACGGTCATCAGCGGCCAGTTCTATAACAACGCCAATGCCCTGGCGGGTATCCACACCGGCGGTGTGGGCGCGCAGGACGACGTCGCCTTTGGCGGCGCACGGCAGTAACGCTCAAGGGGCCGGTTCGCCGGCCCCCTCCCTTTTCTGCGTCTTCTGCCCGGATGTTTCCCATGTTCTTGCGTTTTCCAGCCATCGGGTTGCTGCTGGCGTGCTGCGTATCAGCCGTCGCCCAAGCCGATGACGATGACACCCGCTTCCTGCAGGACCAGACCCGCCGCGCTACCGAACAGAAAGCCCAGGCCGAGCAAGAGCTCGCGCCGACGCCAGGGACGTTGCTGTATGAGGGGCAGGTCTATCAGGTTCAGGACCAGGCGCTGGAGCCCGCCATTTATATAGCGATCAACAGCAACCAGTGGACCCGGTTGCCCGAATTCATTGCCCGCTACCGCGCGTTGCCCGGTCATCGACCGGCACTGGTGGCGATGGCCGAGAGCCTGCTGGCGCGCTTTCAGGGCGATTACCCGCGCGCCCTGCAACGGATGCAGGCGGCCCGTGAAGCCGAGCCGGACGATGTGCGCATTCGCCTGGAACTGGCCCGGTTGTGGTTCGAAGACAATCAGGACAGCAATGCCCGCGAAGGCTTCGATCACTTGCTCGGCGCGGGCCTGCCGCCTCACGCGCTGGCGCTCGTAGAACAATACCGCCAGGCGCTCGACAGCCGCGCCGACTGGCACGGCAGCGGGGCGCTGGGCTGGGGCTACAACGACAACATCAACCAGGCCAATGGCTATCGGCGCTGCGAAAGCTACCTCGCCATGCTCGGTGTTTGCCTGTTCGAACGGGTGATGCCCGAGGCGATGGGGTCGCAGATGGTCAACTACGAAGTGTCGCTGCAGCAGCGCATCAACCTGTCCGGCAACCATAACCTGCAACTGCGCCCGCTCAGCTACGGCAACTACTTCTCCCGCACCGACGACACCTCGAGTGCTTCGATCCGCGACTACAGCAACAACCTCTCGCTGCTGCAGGCCGGCTACCAATACCTCAATGCCCGCGACAGCCTGTCGGTCACGCCCTACCTGGAGCATTACTACCGCAACCGCCACAGCGACTACCTGGCCCACGGTCTGCAACTGGAATGGCGCCGGGCACTGGACCAGCGCTGGCAACTTGGCACCAACCTCGATGCCAAGCGCTACCACTACAGCAGCCAGGGCCTGCGCACCGGCGCCAATTACGAGCAGTACCAGTGGGGCGTGTTCGCCTCCTTCATGGCCACGCCCGCCACCAGCCTCTACGGCGGCGTCAACCTCAGCCGCAAGCGCTATGAAGTGGATGCGGCCAGCAGTCGCGACTGGTCGGCAAGGGTGGGGATGTATCACCTGTTCGACGGCGAGCCGGGCCTTTACCTGAACGCGCTGGGCATTTACCGCGACAGCCGCAACGAGGCCTATGACGGCTTTCTCGGCGCCCGCCGCGAGGACCGGCAGCAGGTCTATATCCTCAGTGCCGGCGCCAGTGGCTGGAAACTCGCAGGGCTCACGCCCGAGCTACGGGTACGCCACAGCATCAACGAGAGCAACCTGGAATGGGCCTTCGGTTATCACCAAACGGAAGTGAGCCTGATGCTACGCAAGGATTTCTGAGGGCCGCCTGCAAGCCGAGTGATATTTCCCACGCCCCGACAAGATGAATTGATGTAGGATGCCGCCTTTGATAATGCTTCTTATTAGCGAGCAGGCATGCACGAGCGACTCCATGGACGGTATTGGCAATGATCGCCGCAGCCATGAGGCTGCCGGCGTGTGTCGCTCTTTGCACGGCGTGAATAAGCCATGAAGGCGCCAGCGCTTCTCCAGATGCTTGCCCGCTCCCCGGTGTTTTCGAAAGTGGGGCGGGACCGGTTGGATTCCCTGCTCGAAGACGTATCGCTGATACGCCTGGACAGTGGCCAGCACCTGTTCCGCCTGGGCGACAAGGCGGCGTATTTCTTTCTTGTGCAGTCGGGGAATGTCGAGCTGTACCGACCCAGCTACACCGGCGAACACAAGATTTTCCGCAGCATGGAAGCGGGCGACCTGCTGGCCGAGACGGCCATGTTCGTCGAGCCGTGCCGGTATCCGTTGTCGGCGCGGGCCAGTGTCGAATCCTCGCTGTATCGCCTGCCCCGGGCGCGTCTGCTGGACTTGTGCCGCACGTCGCCGGACTTTGCCATGGCCATGCTCGAAGGCATGGCGGTGCGCATCTCGCAGTCCCTCAACCGTATCGACCTGCTGACCATCGGCAACGCCGCCCAGCGCCTGGTGGCCTACCTGATGGACTTGTACCTTCAGCAGCGCAGCGCCTGGCTGACCTTGCCGGCCAGCCATAGCGTGCTGGCGAGGCAACTGAACATCACACCGGAAACCTTCTCGCGGCAACTGAGCGCGTTTCGTCGTGCCGGCTTCATTGGCGGACGCAATGCCGAACTGGTGTTGCTGGATGTGGACGGGTTATGCCAGTCGGTGGAGCTGCCGCCGCTCAACGCCGCGTTCGATCAGGCCGAGCCGATGGATCATCTCGGCAGCAGCCTGTTCGATTGTTGCAACTACGCCAAACGTACCCTGGGCAAGTAACTCACGCCGATGATCTTCTGCCGCCGGCGCCTCACGGTTGCTCGGTACGCGGCGGCGCGCAGCCTTCCTGGCCGTCCTCGCGCGGGCCGCTGAGGACGCGCCAGGAGCAACTCAGGTACACCGTGAAACAGGCGGCCCAGAGTATTCCCGACAGATTGAGCAAAAGCGCCGTCGCCGCGCCCGCCAGCGGCAAGCCTGATACCGCGCGCAGCAGGGTGGCGGCCAGCAGCAGCGCAGCGCACAGCGGCACCCACGCGCGGCGGTCGAGCCACAGCCCGGCATGAATGCGGCTGACCATCGCCATGACTACCAGCGTGGTCAGTGACAGCGCGCCACCGGTCAGCACATGGCGTCCCACCGATGCCCCGAAGGGCGCGCCCAGCCATGCCGCGCCCATCACGCCATAGCCTAGGGCGATCAGCCAATAACCGGCGTAGAGCATCAGCGCCCAGCGATTGAGCAGCGGACGGCCGACATGCCAGTCGTTGAGCAGGTTGAGCATGGCCGCCGCCGCGGCGAGCGCGGTCCAGCCGGTGACCGGATCGGCGCCGAGGGCGAATTCGCTGGCGCTGCACACGGCGATGCAGAACGTCGCCAGATGACGCCGCGGCGGACGGGCAAGATAGCGGTTGGTGGGGGCAGGAGCACCGGGCCGGCCCTCTTCGATACGGCCATTGACCACGCTCATGGAGATGCGGCTGGTGGCGACCACGATCAGCACCATCAGTGCTCCGGTCGCGGCCCGCAGCCAGGCCACCGGGTCGAGGCTACTGAAGGGCGTGCTGAAAAATCCGAGCTGCAACAGCGCCAGTGCGCCGATTACCCAGGCGAAGCTCAGGTGCTGGCGCGTGGGGTCACGCCACAGTCTTGGCCCGAGCTGCATCAGCAGCACCGTCCAGAATGCCAGGTTGCACAAGGCGGCCGGCCACAGGGCCAGCGGCTCGGGCAGCCATGCGGCGAGGGGATAAGCCAGCCGTGCCAGCACCCACAACAAGACCAGCCTCGCCAGGGGCCGGCCTTTGATTTCGCCGCTGTCGGTGAACTCGGGAACGGCGGTCAAGGCGAAGCCGGCGATGGCGGCAGCGGTGAACCCGAACAGCAATTCGTGGGCATGCCAGAGCACCAGGCCGCCCGGCGGTTGCCAATTGCCGCCGGCGCCGTTCATAAGCAGCAGCCACAACAGCATCAGGCCGCTGGCGCTGGCGGCGCAGAGCACGAAGAAAGGACGGAAACCGCAGATCATCAGCGGTGCCAGGCGTGTTTGCAGGCTCATATCTGGCATCCCGTGTGGCGTCCGTGACCCTGCCCATGAACGGCGGGCGCTATGTCCAGCTCACCCTTGTCCAGACCAAATGCGATGCGTACTTCGCGGGTGTCCATCAACTCGGCGGTGCTGCGGTGAATCCAGGCTTCGCTGCGCTGTGCTTGCGGCAGGTCCAGGGCGAACTCATGCACCACCCGGCCCGGCGCGGGAATCATCAGCAGAATGCGGTCGGCGAGGCGCACCGCTTCCATCAAGTCGTGAGTGATCATCAGCACCGTGCTGCCACGTTGCAGCACCTGTTCACGCAGGAGTTTGTACAGCTCCAGCTTCAGGCCGATATCGAGGGCCGAGAAGGGTTCGTCCAGTAGCAGCAGATCAGGCGACAGCGCCAGCGCCCGGCCGAGCGACACCCGGCTCTGCATGCCGCCGGAAAGCTCATGGGGATACTTGTCCATGTCCGCGTCGCCAAGGCCCAGGCGCAGGGCAATGGCACCTGCCTGCTGGCGGCGGGCCTTGCGCGGCACGCCCAGGCCCTTGAGGCCGAGGGCGATGTTGTCCCGGGCGTTCAGCCAAGGCATCAACGCAGGGTGCTGGAAGACAGAGCCGATGCCGCGGAAGTCGCACTGCATGACGATTTCCGTGGGCGTGATGAGTCCTGCCACCACCTGCAAGAGCGTGCTCTTGCCGCAGCCCGACGGTCCGACCAGCGCCAGGCATTCGCCGGTGTAGAGGTCGAAGCCGACATCCCACAGTACCTCGGTGGCGCCGTAACGGTGGGTCAGGTGGCGGATGTGCAATGCGTTCATGAGTTCGGCTCCACCCGCCAGCGTTCGACGTGACGCTTGAGTGGCTCCAGCAGGAGGTATTCGGTTGCCAGCAGCACCGCCAGCACGGTGACGACCCATGCCAGCGAGGTCGCGGTATCCAGTTGCGCGCGGGACACCGCGAGGGCTGCGCCGACACCGTCAATCGTACTCAGCAATTCGGCCATCACCACCACCTTCCACGAGGTGCCGAGTGCGGTGATCCAGGCTGGCAGCAGGTAGGACATGACATGGGGAAAATACAGATCGGTCAGCATCACGTGCCACGGCAAACGGTAGGCGCGGGCGACCTTGTGCAACTGGTTGTCGAGGGTTCGCCCGCCTTGCATGGCGCCGGCGAACACAATCGGAAAACAGGCGATGAACACGGTGAATACCGGCGTCGCGTCGCTCATGCCGAACCAGAGCATGGCCAGCACCAGCCAGGCGATTGGTGGCATGCCCAGCAGCAGCGTGACCAACGGCCGGGCGAGCATGGCGGTGGTCATCGAGCGGCCTGCCAGCAACCCGAAGGCACTGCCCGCAAACAGAGCGATACCCAGGCCGTAGAAGGTGCGACGACTGGAAACGGTGAGTGCCGGCAGAATCTCGCCGGACCCGTACATCCGCCCCAGTTGCTCCAGGGTGGCTTGCGGGCCCGGCAGCACGAGCGGCCCGTAGAGCCGACCGGCAAACTCCCAGGCGGCGCAGAACAGCAGCAGGCTGGCGAGCGCGCCCCAGCCGCTCCACAAGTAGGTCAGGGTGGCTCGCAACAGGGCCAGCGCGGTGGTCAGGAGGCTCTTCATCTACGGCGCGGCGGCCGCTCCCCCATAGAACCCTGCGTCGGGCAGCTTGCCGCCAAGGGTAGCGGGCTGGCGCTCCAGCAGTAGTTGGAAAAAGGCTTCCAGTTCGTCTTTCGCCTGGGCGGCGCTGGCGAGGTAGCGAGGCTGGGCCTGCAGTGAGTCGGCAATCGCCTCGGGGGTCAGCAATGTGATTCGCCTGGCGACCATCGCACCGCAGTCAGCGGCGTTGTCGAAGCACCAGGAGGCGGATTGCTCGTACGCCTGTTCAATGCGCGCCAGCAGCGCCGGGTCTTGCCGCGCATTGCCGAGTGCGGCCAGGCCGGCTTGCGGGATGCGCGCAGGTCCTGCGGTCAACTCGCCCCACTGCGCCTGCAGATCGACGCTGCGGAACATCTCCGGCGCCACCAGCGAGACGGGAAAAGAGCGGGTCTTGCGTAGCACCATCGACACCGCGGGCTCTGCGAGCAACGCGTGGTCGACACGACGCATCACCAGCAACTGCACCGCGTCCATGGGCGTTGCGGTGTAGCGCAGGCGGAAGTCCTTGTGCGGGTCGAGCCCCTGTCGCTCGGCGAGAAAGCTGAAAACGATGTCCGGCATGTCCGCGCGAAACGGCAGGGCGATTTCCTTGCCCTTGAAGTCGGCCAGCGTCTTCAGGCCCGGCTCGCGGGACACCATCCACAGCGCGCCCCAGGTGGCGACGTTGAGCAGGGTGATCGGCACCTCGCGGTTGTACAGGTTGGCGGCGACATTGGTGGGCGCGGCGATGAAGTCGATCTGGCCCTGCATGACCAATGCACGCAACTGATCGGGATTGGTCCAGGGGACAAACTCGACGTGACGGGCAACATCGCCGAGCGCGCCGCTTTCGATCATGTGGATCAGCGGGTACGACACAGACGCCGGAGGCCCGGCCAAGACCAGGCGTTCGCGCTCGGTGGCCTGGGTGATGGGCAGCACCAGCACGGCAAGCAGCGGAATCAGCCGCCAGAAAAAATCGAGGGCGTTGGACATTACCGGACGTTGTTCCGAAAGCGGGGCATGAAAGCTCCAGATTGGGGTATTCGTCGGCGAGTGTAGGCCTCAGGGGGCGTGATCGAGCATGATAATTGTCAACGCGAAACGGTTTTTGACGTGGGGTTCTTCTCGCGGGAAACCCTCACTTACTGAAGCCCAACGCCGCCGAAATCTCTTCGCTCGCCGTCAGCAGCGCTTGTAGAAACGCCTCTTGCGCGGCGGGCGACGATGTCGCGTTGGAGAGACCGCGATGCGGGGCGGGGACGTGGTAGTTGGTGGGTTCGATGGCGGTCATTCTGGTGGTCTTGTGGGGGCCTCATCGCTGCATGGGTATCTACACATCTCATAACTGTATGAAGCCTATGAGGCGCCAGTCAGGAGACCGGGTAGCGGCGACTATTCGCTAGCCGACAATTTTTCAGCGCTCTCAAGATCGAGCGCCGCCCGCGCGGCGCATCGCGAGCAAGCTCGCTCCTACATCGGTTGCAACGTACCTATGCCTATCAGGCCATAGTTGAACGCCTTGTTTGTACGACGCGGTATTGAGTCGACTTCAACAGCCTCCCAGCGATTCATCGCCAAACGCCAAGGGCGGGCAACACCTCTCCGTCAGGCCATGGCGCGTTGCAACCGATGTAGGAGCGAGCTTGCTCGCGATGCGCCGCGCGGGCGGCGCTCGGTCTTGAGAGCGCTAGAAAACTTCTGGCATGCGCCTGGTGGGCATTACTCGGTCTTTTGACAAACGCCTTCCAGCCACCACATAACCGAAAGATGTGTAGATACCCACGCATCGATAGGACCATCAAAGCCAACAAATCAGCCGAGCAAGTTATCGATACTCACCGGCAACCCACCAAACTCGCCCATCGCATCCAGCAGCGCATCCTGGAAATACGCCAACGAAGCCCGATCAAAAAGAATGTGAAACCGCGCCAACTCCGCATTCCCGGCATTGATCACAATGGCATTGAGCCGCGCCACCGAAGTCTGCGCCACGCTGCCCACAGGGAAGGCTTCGCTGCGCAGGTCGACGCCGCACAGCTTGGCCATCACGTCGGCCACATGCTGCCCGGACAACTGCACCCATGCGTGGCTGTCCTGGCGCGGCAGCAGATAATTGCGCTGCTCGCTGAACTGCCAGCCAGCTTCTTCGGCGGCAATGCGGTCGCCGCGATCCACCAGGCTGCCCAGCAGCAGATACTCGGTCTGCGACAGCCGCGCCACCAGCGTGCCGTCGGCGAGAAACACGGCCTGGTTGGGCGCCGGCGGCAGTTCGTAGCCGCGCTGTTGCAGCCAGGCGGCGGCATCGGCGCCGCGAAAGCCCACTCGCGGCAGGTCGGTCAGGTCGATGAGCGCGCAGCGCTCGATAGGGTTGAGGCTGGTCATGGCTCAGAGCTCCTGGCGCTGGTTGGCGGGGTCGTAGAATGGCAGTTTCACCACGGTGGCCTGGACCACTTCGCCGCCTTCGACGCGGATCGGAATCCGCATGCCCGGTTCGGCCTGGTCGGCGCCGGCGTAGGCCAGGCCAATGATCTGGCCGAGCGTCGCGGAGTACTCGCAGGAGGTGACGTTGCCGCTGATGTCCGGACCGCTGAGCACCAGATGACCTTCCAGCGGCTGGCTGCTGCCCTTGGGCAGGCTGAAGCCCACCAGTTTGCGCTTGAGCGGCTGGCGTTCGAGGATCTCGATCGAACGCTTGCCGACGAAGAATGGCTTCTTGCGGCCGATCGCCCACTGCATGTCGATCTCGCCGGGGTGGGTCATGCCGTCGGTGTCCTGGCTGATGATCACGTGGCCTTTTTCCAGGCGCAGCAAGCGCTGGCTTTCCACACCGAACGGACGAATGCCGAACGCGGCGCCCGCTTCCATCAGCGCGTCCCAGAGCTTGCCGCCATGGCGTGCCGGCACATGGATTTCGTAGCCCAGTTCACCGACGAAACCGACGCGCATCAGCCGCGCCGCAATCCCCGCCACGCTACCGGTGCGCACCGCGAGATAAGGGAAGCCTTCGGCGGACAGATCGACATCGGTGCAGACTTTCTCCAGCACCTTGCGCGACAGCGGCCCCGCCACGTTCACTGCGGCGAGGGCGGCGGTGACGTTGGTGATGTCCACGTCCAGGCGCCATTGCGCATTCCACTTGAGCATCTGCTGGTAGATGCGGTCGACGCCGCTGGTGGTGGCGGTGACGTAGAAGTGATTCTCGGCCATACGCGCGATAACGCCGTCGTCGATTACCACGCCATGCTCGTTGGTCATCAGGCCGTAGCGGGTGCGGCCGACCGGCTGTTTCTTGAAGGGCATGGTGTACATGCGCTCCAGCAACTCGGCGGCATCCGCGCCGCGCACGTCGAGGCCGCCGAGGGTCGAGACGTCGATCAGGCCGACCTTCTCGCGCACCTGGCGAACTTCGTCCTGCATGCAGCGCTCGCGTTCGCCGGCTTGCCCGTAATAAGCCGGGCGCTGCCAGATGCCGGCGGGCATCAGCTTGGCGCCGGCGGCGACATGGCGGCTGTGCATGGCGGTCTGCCGATACGGGTCGAACGCGCGACCAGCGACGTGGGCGAGTTTTTCCGCTTCGAACGGCGGACGGGCGGTGGTCACCCCGGTTTCGCTGATGCTGCGTTTGGTTGCCTGGGCCACCAGCCGTGCGGTGGGCAGCGCCGAGTGACGGCCCTGGGACGGGCCCATGCCGACCGTGGAGAAGCGCTTGACCAGTTGCACGTCGCGGTAGCCGCTGCGAGTGGCGTTGACGATATCGCGCACTTGCAGGTCTTCGTCGAAATCGACGAAATCCTTGCCCTTGGGATGGGCGAAGATCGGCCAGTCGAAATTGACCCGCGCCTCACCGGCGAAGGTGACGTCACCGATGCCCGGCGCCAGTCCCAGCGCCTGCACGGCGGCGGCGGCAACCCGGCTGCCGTCCAGCAGCACGTTGTCCAGTTGATGGCGACCGTTCACTGAGCCTGCGACGGTCAGGCCGTCCGGCAGGCCGCTGATGGCGAACTCGGCGCGTTGTTCGTCGTAGGCCAGTTTGCCGCCGGCCTGGCACAGCAACTGATAGACCGGCATGTAGCCGGCGGACATGCACAGCAGGTCGCAGTCCAGCGTCAGGCCCTGTTCGGCCACTTGGCCTTGGGCGGTGATGCGGCGGATGTCGACGCCGCTGACGTGGCGCATGCCTTTATCGTGCAGCGCTTCGTATACGGTACTGCCGACATGCACGGGGATGCCCTGTTTCTCCAGAGCGACTTTCAGCGCCCCGTCGGCGGGCTGCTGGCGCATATCCACCAGCGCCGCGACCTTCACGCCCTGTTCGGCGAGGTCGAGGGCGGCGAGGTAGCCGTCGTCGTTGCCGGCCAGTACTACAGCGCAGTTGCCCGGTTTCACCGCGTACAGCTTCATCAACCGTTGCGCGGCGCTGGCGAGCATCACGCCCGGCAGATCGTTGTTACGGAACACCACCGGCTGGTCGAAGGAGCCGGCGGCGACGATGCACTGCTTCGCCCGCACTTTGTACATGCGCCGGCCCTGGATCACCGGCAGGTAGTTGTCGGTGAACCAGGCGTTGCAGGTGGCCTGGGCCAGCACCTGGATGTTGGCGTGGCCTTGCACCGCGTCCACCAGTTCGCGGCGCAGGGTGTGTGCACGCTGGCCTTCGGCGTCGAAGCGGGCGTAGGTCAGCGAGCCGCCGAGCAGCGCCTGCTGTTCCACCAGCAGCACCCGCGCGCCGGCGTTGGCGGCGGTGAGGGCGGCGCTGAGGCCGGCGGGGCCGGCGCCGATGATGGCGACATCAACAAACAGGTACGCCTTGTCGTAGTACTGCGGCTTGAAGTTCAGGTCGAGCACGCCGAGACCGGCTTTCTTGCGGATCAGCGGCTCCCAGACTTTCCACATCCCCTTGGGTTTGTAGAACGAGCGGTAGTAGAAACCCACGGGCATGAAGCGTGAGAACTTGCCGAGCCAGGCGTCCTTGTCGCTGTCCAGCGAGCCGTTGAAGTTCTGCCCGGTGACGGTCATGCCGGCGTCGATGGCGTGCGCATCGGCCAGCACGTTCGGTTCGTCCGGCAGTTGCACCAGGGTATTGGCGTCTTGTCCGGCCATGGTCAGCGGGCCGCGCGGGCGGTGGTATTTGAACGAGCGCGAGAGCAGCCAGCGGCCATTGGCGACCAAGGCGCTGGCGATGCTGTCACCGGCGAAGCCCTGGTAATCGGTACCGTCGAAACTGAAACGCAGCGGCTGCTGGCGGTCGATCAGCAGGCCCATCGGAGCGGGGAGGCGGTTCATCCGGCGATCTCCTCGGTGCGCGGGGCGAAGTCGACCCGCTGGGTGAAGATTTCCTTCGCGTCGAAGGTGCGAATGATCTGGTCGGTGACGGTGTGGCGCTCGGCGAGGAACCAGTAGCTGGAGGCGTTGTGCAGCCACCACTCGCGGACGACGCCGGCGAGGTTGTCGCTGTTGAACACGTAGTCGGCCCACTCGGTGTCACTGCAGGTGGCCGGGTCGGGCATCGCCTTGAACTCGCCACCGTAGGTGAACTCGCTGATGTTTCTCGGCCCGTTGAGCGGGCAGTGCATGATTTTCATGACGTTCCCCTTTAGTGGCTGGCCGCGGTGGCGCCCATTTCGTTGACCTGCTGGAAGGTGCTGAAGCGCTCCAGGGCGAACGGCTTGATCAGCTCCGGCACGCGGCCGCCGCTGGCCACCAGTTCGGCCATGGTCTTGCCGCAGATCGGCGTCGCCTTGAAGCCCCAGGTGCCCCAGCCGGCATCGAGGTAATAGTTCTGCACCGGCGACAGGCCCATGATCGGGCTGTAGTCCGGGGTCATGTCGGTGATCCCGGCCCACTGCCGCATCAACTTGGCGTTGGCCATGAACGGGAACATCTCGATGGCGTGGGCCAGCAGGCTTTCCTTGAGGTCCAGGGTCGAGCGGGTGTTGTACAGCGGGTACGGATCGGAGCCGCCGCCGAAGACGATCTCGCCACGGCTGGTCTGTTGCACGTAGCAGTGCAGGGCGGACGAACTCACCAGCGGGTCGAGGAACGGCTTGAACGGCTGGGTGACCATGGCCTGCAACGGGTAGGTGTGGATCGGCGCGCGAATCCCGGCCTTCTGCAGCATCAGCGAGCTGGCGCCGGCGATGGCTTGCACGGCGCAGCCGCACTTCACGGTGCCGCGGTTGGTCTTCACTGCGGTGATGCGGCCGTGCTCGATGACCAGGTCCTGCACTTCGGTGAGCTGGTGGATTTCCACCCCGCGCTTGGCCGCCTGCTTGGCGTAGCCCCAGGCCACGGCGTCGTGGCGCGCGGTAGCGCCGTCGATGTGCCAGAGCCCGGCGATGACCGGCAGGTGGCCGGGGTCGAGGTTGAGGGTCGGCACCAGTTCGCGGATCTGCTGGCGGTCGAGCATCTCGGTGCGGCCACCGAAGTGCTTGTTCACTTCGGCGCGCTGGCGGAAGGCGCGTACCGTGGCGTCGGTGTGGGCCAGGGTGAGCTGGCCGCGCTCGGAATACATGATGTTGAAGTCGAACTCGTTGGAGAGCTCCTGGAACATCTTCACCGACTCAATGTAGAAGCGCACGCCTTCGCTGGTCAGGTAGTTGGAGCGGATCACCGCGGTGTTGCGTGCGGTATTGCCGCCGCCGAGGTAGGACTTTTCCAGCACCGCGACATTGGTGATGCCGTGGTACTTCGCCAGGTAATAGGCGATCGCCAGACCATGGCCGCCAGCACCGATGATGACCACGTCGTAGGAGGCTTTCAGCTCGGTCGGTGGCGGCAGATCGACTTCTGCCGGGTACTCGGAGCTCAGGCCGTATTTCAGGAGATTGAAGGGCATGCGGCCTCCGGATGCTCAGCGAAAGTGACCGACGTCAGCTGTTGCAGGCGGGCGGCGGTCAGGGTGTTTTTCATCAGGAAGGCGATGGTCATCGGGCCGACGCCACCGGGCACGGGAGTGATGGCCGAGACCGTGGACAGGGCGCTGTCGAAATCGACATCGCCCACCAGCCGCGAGCGCTCGTTTTCGGTGATGCGGTTGATGCCCACATCGATCACCACTGCGCCGGGCTTGAGCCAGTCGGCGTC
This sequence comes from Pseudomonas huaxiensis, assembly GCF_003231275.1. Taxonomy (GTDB): domain Bacteria; phylum Pseudomonadota; class Gammaproteobacteria; order Pseudomonadales; family Pseudomonadaceae; genus Aquipseudomonas; species Aquipseudomonas huaxiensis. The sequence goes on along the minus strand of NZ_QKVL01000003.1, from coordinate 183,741 downwards.
CACCAGGCGCGGGCGGCCGACGGCGGCGACGACGATGTCGGCCTGGCGGCAAAGCTCTTTGAGGTTGGCGCTGCGCGAGTGGACCACGGTCACCGTGCAGTGCGCCTTGAGCAGCAGCGCGGCCATCGGCTTGCCGACGATATTGGAGCGACCGATTACCACCGCATGCTGGCCGGCAAGGTCGCCGCAGGTGTCCTGCAGCAAGCGCATGCAGCCAGCGGGGGTGCAGGGCGTGAGCACGTCGCGGCCCTGGCTGAGGCCGCCGACGTTCTCGGCGTGAAAACCGTCGACGTCCTTCAGCGGGTCGATGGCCTGCAGCACGCGGGTTTCATCGATATGCCCCGGCAGCGGCAACTGCACGAGGATGCCGTGCACGTCGCGGTCGGCATTCAACTGCGCAATCAGCGCCAGCAGCGCGGACTCAGCGGTGTCCGCCGGCAGCTTGTGTTCCAGCGAACGAATGCCGCATTCCTCGGCGCGTAGCACCTTGTTGCGCACATAGACCTGACTGGCCGGATCCTGGCCGACCAGCACCACCGCCAGCGCGGGGGCGATACCTTCGGCGTTCAGCGCCTGCACCTGGCTTTTCACCTCGGCGAGGACGCGGGCGGCGGCGGCTTTGCCGTCGATGATTTTGGGGGATATGTGCGTGTTCACCGGAAGATCACCGTGCGGTCGTCGTTGAGGAAGACCCGGTGCTCCAGGTGGTATTTCACCGCCTTGGACAGGGCCACGGTTTCGGTATCACGGCCTACGTTGACCAGGTCGTCGGACAGGTAGCTGTGGTCCACGCGCTGCACTTCCTGCTCGATGATCGGGCCTTCGTCGAGGTCGGACGTCACGTAGTGCGCGGTGGCGCCGATCAGCTTCACGCCGCGGGCGTAGGCCTGGTGGTACGGCTTGGCGCCCTTGAAGCCGGGCAGGAACGAGTGGTGGATGTTGATGGCGCGGCCGGCAAGCTGTTTGCACAGGTCATCGGAGAGGATCTGCATGTAGCGGGCGAGCACCACCAGTTCGGTGCCGGTTTCTTCGACGATCTGCAGCAGCGCCGCTTCCTGTTGCGACTTGGTGTCCCGGGTCACTGGCAGGTAGATGAAGCGGATGCCCTCGCGTTCGGCCATGGGGCGCAGGTCGAGGTGGTTGGAGACGATGGCGGTGATCTGCATGTCCATCTCGCCCTTGTGGTGGCGGTAGAGCAGGTCGGCGAGGCAGTGGTCGTATTTGCTGACCATCAGCAGCACGCGCATCGGTTGTGAACTGCCGTGCAGGCTCCACTGCATGTCGAGGCGCTGGGCCACCGGGTCGAAACCTTGCTCGACCTCGTCGATGTCGCCTTCGTAGTGATCGTTGAAACGGAACACCGCACGCATGAAGAAACGTCCGCTGGTCTCGTCGTCGAACTGCGACATTTCGCTGATGTAGCAGCCTTTTTCCGCCAGGTAAGTGGTGACCGCCGCGACGATGCCGGACGTGGCCGGACAACTGATCTTGAGGATGTAGTGGCTGGTGGCGTGTTGCATTTCAGGTCCTCGGGTGGAGTGGCGGCAGCTCTCGCAAGGCGGAAATTTCAGCGGTGAAGCGACGTTTTATCGGTGAAGATTATTTATTGGTGGGAATAAAATATTCCTTTTGCGCTTTTATAGGCGAAAGGAAGGTGCAGGTCTAGCCTGTGGGGAAAATTTTTATCTTGGGAGGAAACTTACTGGCTGGGGATCAGGTTGTTCTGTAGGGCCTCATCGCTGGCAAGCCAGCTCCCACAAGGTCTGTGGGAGCTGGCTTGCCAGCGATGAGGCCTTCAACACCACCACAAGACCTCAGTCGTTGCCGTAGTTCATCACCGACAACAACCGAATCGGCACCTGCACCAGCTTCTCCGGCCCATGCGGCACATCACCATCGAAGGTCAGGCTGTCGCCGGCCTGCATGTGATAGAGCTGGTTGCCATGCCGGTACACCAGCTCACCTTCCAGCAGGTGCAGGAACTCGGTGCCGGGGTGGGCGAAGGTGGGGAACTCTTCGCTGGCGTCATCCATGCTCACCATGTACGCCTCGAAATTCTTCTTCGGCCCACGGGTGTGGTTGAGCAGGTGATAGGTGTGGCCTTTCTCGGTGCCGCGGCGCACCACTTCCATGCCTTCGCCGGCCTTGACCAGGATGGCGTTGCCGTCCGGCTGGTCATATTGGCTGAACAACTTCGACATCGGCATGCCCAGCACGTCGCACAGGCGGCTGAGGATATCCAGGCTGGTGGACACCTGAGCGTTCTCGATCTTGCTCAGCATGCCCTGGCTGATCCCGGCGATGCGCGCCACATCGGCCAGTTTCAACTCCTGGGCCTGGCGCTCGCGGCGGATCTGCATGCCCAGGTACTGCTCCAGGCGAAGGCGAGGCGGGGTCTCGGTATTCACGGTCGGTCAATCCTGCTTGTTTTCGGTTCAGGAAACTTAAATTCGCACTGAGAAAGTGCAAAAAACAATCCGGCGCCTGGTTCGGGCGCCGGGACTTTCCTCGGGTGAAAGAGAGTTTCCCATATAAACAGCAGACCGGTGCAACGCCGGGGCCATTTCTTCCGGTCGCTGAAAAACTGGCAAGCGCATTGCATTCCTGTAGGGAAACTAACTTTCCTGATTGGAATTCACATGATCACAGCCAGCTTCCCACCGCGGGTTTCGCTTCTTCGGGCACAGGTGCTGGCGCGTTCCGTCCTTGTTCGCCTGCCTTCTATCGAACGCCTTGCCCTTTTCCAGGAGTGAAGAATCATGTTGCCAGTTGAAACGCAGCGCATCATCGAACAGCACGGCATCAAGTACGTGCTGGCCCAGTTCGTCGATATCCATGGCGCCGCGAAGACCAAATCCGTCCCGGTCAACGGGCTCAAGGCGGTGGCCGAGGACGGTGCCGGGTTCGCCGGTTTCGCGATCTGCGGCATGGGCATGGAACCCCACGGCCCGGACTTCATGGCCCGGGGTGATCTGTCCACGCTGGTGCCGGTGCCGTGGCAGCCGGGCTACGGTCGGATCGTCTGCATCGGTCACGTCAATGGCCAGCCCTGGCCCTACGACACTCGCTACGTGCTGCAACAGCAGGTGCAGCGCCTGGCCGACAAGGGCTGGACCCTCAACACCGGCCTGGAACCGGAATTCAGCCTGTTCCGCCGTGACGCGGGCGGCAAGCTGCAACTGGTGGACGTCTCCGACAACCTCGACAAGCCTTGCTACGACTACAAGGGCCTGTCGCGTTCCCGTGAATTCCTCGAACGTCTGACCGAAGCGCTGCAGCCGGTGGGCTTCGAGATCTATCAGATCGACCACGAAGACGCCAACGGCCAGTTCGAGATCAATTACACCTACAGCGACGCCATGGAGTCGGCGGACCGCTTCACCTTCTTCCGCATGGCCGCCGGCGAGATCGCCAACGACATGGGCATGATCTGCTCGTTCATGCCCAAGCCCGACCCGAAGCGCGCCGGCAACGGCATGCACTTCCACCTGTCGATCGCCAGCGCGACCAACAAGAACCTGTTCCACGACCCGAGCGATCCGAGTGGCATGGGCCTGTCGAAAATGGCCTATCACTTCGCCGCCGGCCTGCTGGCCCACGGTCCGGCGCTGTGCGCCTTCGCCGCGCCGACGGTGAACTCCTACAAGCGCCTGGTCGTCGGCCGCTCGCTGTCTGGCTCGACCTGGGCCCCGGCGTTCATCGCCTTCGGCTCCAACAACCGTTCGGCGATGGTTCGCGTGCCGTATGGCCGCCTCGAATTCCGCCTGCCGGATGCCGGCTGCAACCCGTACCTGGTGACCGCCGCGATCATCGCCGCCGGCCTCGACGGCATCGAGCGTCAGTTGGAACCGGACTTCGTGTGCAACGAGAACCTCTACAACCTCAGCCTCGAAGAAATCGCCGCCCGCGGCATCAAGACCCTGCCGCAATCGCTCAAGGAAGCCACCGACGCTCTGGCCGCCAACCCGCTGTTCCGCGAGGTGCTGGGCCCGGAGATCGTCGACGAATTCATCCGCCAGAAGCGCATGGAATGGGTGGAGTACAGCCGCCACGTCTCTGACTGGGAGATCCAGCGTTACACCGAATTCTTTTGAAGCTGCAAGTTTCAAGCTGCGAGCTGCAAGAAAGGGCAGTTTGCGGCGCACACCTTATTCCCGTTCTACACGGACAACTTGCAGCTTGCCGCTTGTCGCTTGCTGCCGAACAAAGTGAGGCGCTTATGTGCGGAATCGTAGGTCTTTACCTGAAGAAGCCCGAGCTTGAAGGCCAGCTCGGCAAACTGTTCGAACCCATGCTCGAAGCCATGACCGACCGCGGCCCGGACAGTGCCGGCTTCGCCATCTACGGTGATGAAGTCGCCGACGGCTGGGTGAAGCTGACCCTCCAGGCCACTGATCTCGGCTACGACTGGAAACACCTGATGGGCGAGCTGGAAGGCCGCCTCGGCTGCTCGCTGGACTGGTTCCAGAACGCCAGCGCCGCTGTGCTCAAGGCCCACAGCGCAGAGGAGCCGGTACGCGCGGCCCTCGCTGAGCTGGCCCCGGACGTGCGCATCATGAGCGCCGGCCAGAGCATCGAAATCCTCAAGGGCATGGGCCTGCCGCGGGAAATCTCCGAGCGCTTCGGCCTCAAAGGGATGAAAGGCAGCCACATCATCGGCCACACCCGCATGGCTACCGAAAGCGCCGTGACCATGGAAGGCAGCCACCCGTTCTCCACCGGCGCCGACCTGTGTCTGGTGCACAACGGCTCGCTGTCCAATCATTTCCGCCTGCGCCAGGAACTCAAGCGCGAAGGCATCACCTTCGAAACCGACAACGACACCGAAGTGGCCGCCGGCTACCTGACCTGGCGCCTGCGTCAGGGCGACAGCCTGAAAGAGGCGCTGGATAAATCCCTGGAAGACCTGGACGGCTTCTTCACCTTCGCCATCGGCACCCGCAACGGCTTTGCCGTGATCCGCGACCCGATCGCCTGCAAGCCGGCGATCCTCGCCGAGACCGAGGATTACGTCGCCATGGCCTCCGAATACCAGGCGCTGGCCAGCCTGCCGGGCATCGACAAGGCGAAAGTCTGGGAGCCCGAACCCGCCACCATGTACATCTGGGAACGTGCCTGAGGAGCCCCGCACATGAAAACCATCGACCTTTCCAGCGCCACGGTGCGTGAACTGAACCAGACCCTGCACGGCGACGTGCAAGACCGCGAGTGGCTGGTCAGCCACCCGGACGGCAAGCACAACCTGGCGGTGGGCCTGAATCAGGCCGTGAGCATCGATATCCAGGGCCACGCCGGTTATTACTGCGCCGGCATGAACCAGAAAGCCTGCATCACCGTGCATGGCAACGTCGGTGTCGGCGTTGCGGAGAACATGATGTCCGGCTCGGTACGGGTCAAAGGCAGCGCCTCCCAGGCCGCCGGCGCCACCGCCCATGGCGGGCTGCTGGTGATCGAGGGCGATGCCGGCGCACGCTGCGGGATTTCCATGAAGGGTGTCGACATCGTGGTCGGCGGCAGCATCGGCCACATGAGCTGCTTCATGGCCCAGGCCGGGCGCCTGGTGGTGTGCGGTGATGCCGGCGACGCGCTTGGCGATTCGCTTTACGAGACGCGCATCTACGTAAAGGGCACGGTCAAGTCGCTGGGCTCGGACTGCATCGAGAAAGAGATGCGCGCCGAGCACCTGAGCGAACTGGCAGAACTGCTCAACCGCGCCGGCTTCGCCGAAGACCCGGCCAGCTTCAAGCGCTACGGCTCGGCGCGTGAGCTGTACAACTTCAAAGTCGATAACGCATCCGCCTACTGATCCGCGGCAAGGAGTATTCCCATGAGCGAAAAAAACACCCCTGTGCTGCGCGAGTCCGCGACCTTCGACCGCCTGACCATCCAGGAAATCCAGCGCGCCGCCGAGACCGGCATCTATGACATCCGCGGTGGCGGCACCAAGCGCAAGCTGCCGCACTTCGACGACCTGCTGCTGCTCGGCGCCTCGGTGTCGCGTTATCCGCTGGAAGGCTACCGCGAGAAATGCGGCACCGACGTCGTGCTCGGCACCCGCTTCGCGAAGAAACCGATCCACCTGAAAATCCCGGTGACCATCGCCGGCATGAGCTTCGGCGCGCTGTCGGCCAATGCCAAGGAAGCCCTGGGTCGTGGCGCCACCATCGCCGGCACCAGCACCACCACCGGTGACGGCGGCATGACCCCGGAAGAGCGCGGCCAGTCGCAGCACCTGGTTTATCAATATTTGCCGTCGCGCTATGGCATGAACCCGGATGACCTGCGCAAGGCCGACGCCATCGAAATCGTTCTTGGCCAGGGCGCCAAGCCGGGCGGCGGCGGCATGCTGCTGGGGATGAAAGTCACCGAGCGTGTGGCCGGCATGCGTACCTTGCCGATCGGCGTCGATCAGCGCAGCGCCTGCCGTCATCCGGACTGGACCGGCCCGGACGACCTGGCGATCAAGATCGCCGAACTGCGGGAAATCACCGACTGGGAAAAACCGATCTACGTGAAGATCGGCGCCAGCCGCCCGTACTACGACGTCAAGCTGGCGGTGAAGGCCGGTGCTGATGTGATCGTCCTCGACGGCATGCAAGGCGGCACCGCAGCGACTCAGGAAGTGTTTATCGAACACGTCGGCATTCCGATTCTTCCGGCCATTCCGCAGGCGGTCCAGGCGCTGCAGGAGATGGGCATGCACCGCAAGGTTCAGTTGATCGTCTCCGGCGGTATCCGCAATGGCGCCGACGTGGCCAAGGCCATGGCCCTGGGCGCGGATGCGGTGGCGATTGGCACTGCGGCGCTGGTGGCGCTGGGCGACAACCATCCGCGGCTGGATGAAGAACTGAAGAAAATCGGTTCGGCGGCGGGTTACTACGACGACTGGCAGAACGGCCGCGACCCGGCAGGCATCACCACCCAGGACCCGGAACTGTCCAAGCGTCTTGATCCGGTGGAGGCGGGGCGTCGTTTGGCGAATTACCTGCGGGTGCTGGTGCTGGAGGCGCAGACCATGGCGCGGGCGTGCGGCAAGTCGCACCTGCACAACCTTGATCCCGAGGATCTGGTGGCGCTGACGGTGGAAGCGGCGGCGATGGCGCGGGTGCCGTTGGCGGGGACCAACTGGGTGCCGGGGCAGCAGCAATATTGAGGCTGGTTTAGGTCCGCAGGTCGCGACGGTTCGACGCTATCGCGCCGAACCGTTGCGAAGGATCACTGCTCCGGCGGCATCGGCAACAACAGCCGCGCCGTCACCGGTAAATGATCGGAGATCTCCAACGTGTCCTGCTGCAACACCTGCGCACTCACCCGCCGCAGTTTCGGGCTGTGGAGCAGGTAATCCAGCGTCCGGTCCGGCCCGTCCAGTTGCGGGTCATTGGGGAAGTGGGTCAGCCATGCCGAACGCTCGGCGCCGGTGGCTTCGGCATTGCCGGGGATCATCGGGTATTTGTCCCACAGCACATGCAGTTCACTGTCCGCCGAATAGAACTGGCGCTGTTCCGGCTTCAATCGCCGGTACTGCCCCAGCGGCAGCAGATTGAAATCCCCACCGATCAACCATGGCGTGCCCTGGCGTTCGAACTGGTCGAGCAATCGCTCCAGTTCGGCGATCTGGCGCGCCTGCACATCGCTACCCGGTTCATGCGGCGCCAGTTGGGTGTTGAGCACCGCCAACTGACCGCCCTCGCGCAGCGGCAGGTAACTCACCAGCACCGCCTGTTGCGGCTGGAGCAAACGGCTGAGGAGGTTGTCGGACGCCAGCGGCAGCTGGATCCGCTGCGCCTGCTGGATCGGGTAGCGGCTGAGGGTGGCGAGGGTGCGGCCCACGCTGCCGGCGATATGCCAGTCGGGGACGAATTCGGCTTTCCACTGGTACGCCTGGACGGCGCAGGGGTAGAGGTCGGCGAGGCGTTCGCGCAACAGCGCCAACTGGTCCTGGTAGTCGCTGGCCTTGGCGTTGTTGTCCAGCTCCTGGAGCAGGACGATGTCCGGCTGCTCGGCGCGGATCACCCGCGCCACTTCATCGAGGTTGACGGCCAGGTCCTGTTCGGTAGGACGGCGGTCGCTGCCCTTGGCCTCGTCATACCAGAACACATAGCGCTTGCCCGCCAGGTACTGCACGTTCCAGCTCATCACCTTGAGCTGCTGACCCGGCGCCAGCGGCTTGGCCGGAGCGGTGCAAGCCACCGGCAGCGCTTCTTCCGGCTCCGGTCGCCAACTCGCCTGCCAGGCCAGCAGCCATAGCAGGACGGCAATCAACAGCAGTATCAGCAGGGTGTTGCGCAGTAGTCGGGTCATCGGGCTCGGCAAGGTCGGGAGTGACGATTGAGCATAGCCCCGGGGCTCAGGAACGCGCCGGGGTGGACTCGCTTATCAGCATGAACAGACGGAACAGCACCACCGTGCTGAACAGTTGCACGAAGCTGTTGACCACATTCACCAACAGCTCCAGCACCGGGCTGACCTGCTCGGGCAGCAGCGCCAGGGTGAGGCCGTTGAACAGCCACAGCGGCGCCATGACCCCGAGCATGCACACCAGAATCCGCCAGAAGTGGCCGTTGACCATCTGGAAGCTCTCGCGCATGGCGGCGATCGGCGCGCGGCCTTGCAACACCAGCAGGTACTCGGCGAACACCAGGTTGGTCATCACCCAGATGCCGGGCAGGATGAACAGCGAGATGCCCGCCATGATCAGCAGCGAGCTGAGCAGCACCAGCAGGGCGAAAGACGGCCACAACTGCAGGGCGCGGGCCAGCAGGTTGCGCTTGAGCGGCTCGTGGCCGTCACTGCGGGCGTCGAGGTAAAGGATCAGGGCGCCGCTGTACAGCGGGTAGAACAGCAACCCCACCAACAGGCCGTAGGCCGGCGAGGCGTCATCGCCCAACTGGCCGTAGAGCAGTTGAGTGCACAGCGCCTCGATGATCACCAGCGGCAGGCACAGGCCGGCGATGCTGATCAGGTGGCGGCGGAAGAAATACAGCGAGTCACGCAAAACACTGAGCGGATTCATGGGTCGTTTTCGAAGTCCAAAGCAAGCGGCCACTTTAGCGCAGGGGCCGAATCTGAACAAAGTTTCATGCCGGTGTCGCATTGAATTGGCGATGCTTGTCTTCATGTTCACTGCAACCGTACTAGAGAGGTCGCGTCATGAATCACGAAGAACAAACCCTGATCGATGGTCTGTTCGCCAGGCTGCGTCAGGCCGAGGCCGAAGGCGCACCGCGGGATGCCCAGGCACAGGCCCATATCGCGGGCCTTGTTCAGCAATACGCCGCCGCGCCGTACTACATGGCTCAGGCGATCCTGGTCCAGGAGGCCGCGATCAAGCGCCTCGACGAGCAGAACCGGCAATTGCAGACCGAATTGGCCCAGGCAAAGGCCCAGGCCGCCGCCGCGAGTGCGCCGGCGCAGCAGAGCAGTGGTGGTTTCCTGTCGAGCATCTTCGGTTCCGGTGTCCGTCCGGCGCCGAGCCAGCCGGCGGCTGCGCCGGCTCCATCGAGTGGTGGCGGCTGGCGTGATGGGCCGGGCAGCGGTGGCGGTGCGGCTGCGCAATCCAACTGGGGCGCGCCACCTGCGCCAGCGCCCCAGACGGCTCCGGCCCGCAGTGGTGCCAGCAGCTTCCTCGGCGGCGCGTTGCAGACTGCGGCCGGCGTTGCCGGAGGCGTGATGCTGGCGCAAGGCATCAGCAGCCTGTTCCACCACAATTCGCAGCCGGAAGAGATTGTCGAAGTCATCAAGGAAGAGCCGGCGCCGACCAGTGATCACGGCGGCTGGAATGATGACAACCAGCGCTATACCGCCGATAACGGCAACGACGCGGGCTTCACCGACACCGGTTACAACGACGACGGTGGCGGCTTCTTCTCTGACGACGATTACGTCTGATCGCGAGCAAGCTCGCTCCTACGAGGTACCCGTAGGAGCGAGCTTGCTCGCGATTGCCCTCCAAGGGCGGCATACTGGGCGCCTTTGTTGGCTCAAACCCGGTGTGAAAGGAGGTGGAAGTGAAGAAAATCGCGCTGTTCGTCGATGTCCAGAACCTCTACTACACCGTCCGCCAGGCCTATGGTTGTCATTTCAACTACGCCGCCTTCTGGGCCGACGTCAGCCGTGATGGCGAGATCGTCGAGGCCTTCGCCTACGCCATCGACCGTGGCGACAGCAAGCAGCAGCAATTCCAGCAGATCCTTCGCAACCTCGGTTTCACCGTCAAGCTCAAACCTTATATCCAGCGCAGCGATGGCTCGGCCAAGGGCGACTGGGACGTGGGCATCACCCTGGATGTGGTGGACGCCGCCGCCCGGGTCGATCAGGTGGTGTTGGCGTCCGGCGACGGCGATTTCGACCTGCTGCTGGAGCGCATCATTCAGCGCCATGGCGTCGAGGCCGTGGCCTACGGCGTGCCGGGATTGACCGCGAATTCGCTGATCCGCGCCGCCACTCGCTATGTGCCCATCGACGGCGCGCTTTTGCTCAAGCATTGAGGTTTTTTCGTGGAACGTATCGCTGTCATCGACTTTGAAACCACCGGCATCACCCCCGGTGCGAGCTGCCGCGCCACCGAGGTGGCGGTGGTCATGCTGGAGCAGGGGCGCATCGTCGAGCGCTACCAGAGCCTGATGAATGCCGGCGTGCCGGTGCCGGCCTTCGTTGCCTCGCTGACCGGGATCAACACGGCGATGCTGCGCAGCGCCCCGCCGGTCAATCAGGTGATGAACGAAGTCGCCGAATTCGTCGGCGACACGCCGCTGCTGGCGCACAACGCCGCTTTCGACCAGAAGTTCTGGGACTACGAACTGAGCCGCATCGGTCGTAGCCGCAACCAGTCGTTCGCCTGTTCGCTGTTGTTGTCGCGGCGCCTGCTGCCCGCAGCGCCGAACCACAAGCTCGGCACCCTGACCCGCTGGGCCGGTCTGCCGGACACCGGCACCGCGCACCGGGCCATGGCCGACGCCGAGATGGCCGCCAACCTGCTGCAACATCTGGTCGGCGAGCTACGCCAGACCCACGGTGTGCAGGAGCTGTCTCACTCATTCCTGTGCCGCCTGCAGAAAGTCCCCGCCGCGAAAATCCGCGACGCCTTGAGTAAATACCGCTAAGCCTTTTTCTCCAGTTGCCCCAGCGGCACCCGCCGCTCGACGGCGCTGGAGAGGATGATCGAGGTCTTGCTGAAACCGAACTGCGCCACGCGGTTGATCAGCTCTTCCAGCTCCGGCATCGAGCCCACCGCCGCCTGCATGATCACGCAGGGATCGCCGGTGACCCGGTGGCATTCGGTGAGTTGGGGAATCTGCGTCAGCGCTTCATACGCCTGCTGATTGCCGTGGCTGGCCAGGCGCAGTTCGATCACGCACTGGATCGGCAGGCCGATCTTGCTCATGTCGACCTTGGCCTGATAACCGGTAATCACCCCGCTGGCTTCCAGCTTCGCCACACGCTCGGCCACCGCCGGTGCCGAGAGATTGACCGTGCGCGCCAGTTGGGCGAAAGAGGCGCGGCCGTTTTCCAGAAGGGCGGCGAGAAGCATGCGATCGTACTTGTCCATGGGGTTTGCAAAGGGCCTTGTGGAAACAAAGGGAAACACCTGAAAGATCCGTTTTTTCGAAAGTCCTGGTGCTCGATAAGCGTTTTTTGAAACTTAATTTTGCCGTTGAAGCTTTCTAAACTAACGCCACAACAACTCAAATTCGAGCCCCCCATGCCTGCCTCCCGTCGTTTTCCCTGGTTATTGATCGGTGCGTTCCTTGCCCTCTATCTGGTCTGGGGGTCCACCTACCTGGCCATTCGCATCGGTGTCGAGTCGTGGCCGCCGATGCTGATGGCGGGTGTGCGCTTCGTGGTTGCGGGGGCGCTGCTCTACGGTTTCCTGCGCTGGCGCGGGGTGCCGGCGCCGACCTGGCAACAGTGGAAGGCGGCGGGGATGATCGGTGTGCTTTTGCTCAGTTGCGGCAACGGCGGGGTGACGGTGGCCGAGCACGCGGGCGTCGCTTCCGGCGTCGCGGCGCTGGCGGTGGCCACGGTGCCGCTGTTCACCTTGCTGTTCGGACTGTTCTTCGGGCACCGCAATACCCGTCTGGAATGGGCCGGGATCTTTCTCGGGCTGCTCGGCATTGGCTTGCTCAACCTCGGTTCGAACCTGCAGGCCAGTCCGCTGGGTGCGGCGCTGATCCTGTTCGCGGCGGCGTCCTGGGCGTTCGGCTCGGTGTGGAGCAAGAGCCTGCCGCTGCCCCAAGGTCCGATGGCCAGTGCCGCAGAAATGCTGGTGGGCGGCGTGGCCTTGCTGGCGGCGAGCGCGTTCAGCGGTGAACGCATGACCCAGATGCCCACCGCCGCCGGCTGGGGCGCGCTGGCCTATCTGGTGGTGTTCGGCTCGATCCTGGCCTTCAGCGCCTACATGTACCTGCTCAAGCACGTGCGCCCGGCGGCGGCCACCAGCTACGCCTACGTCAACCCGGCGGTGGCGGTGCTGCTGGGCATCGCCTTTGCCGGCGAGCAGATCGGCGCCGAGGAATGCCTGGCGATGGCGGTGATCATCGGCGCGGTGGTGCTGATCGGCATTCCGCAGTGGCGCAGGGCACCGGTGGTGACGGCGCCGGCCCCCGAAGTGTTGAAGGGCGAGATGTCCGGAACTCGGTGATCCGCGGCCGAACAGGGTAAACTTCGCGCCATTGCACGAATCCCCTGACGGTATTTCCATGACATTCGCCAAACTCGGCCTGATCGAACCGCTGCTGCGCGCCCTCGAAGGCCTGAACTACAACACCCCGACACCGGTTCAGGCCGAGGCCATCCCCGCCGTGCTGGCCGGTCGCGACCTGATGGCCGCGGCCCAGACCGGCACCGGCAAGACCGCCGGTTTTGCCCTGCCGCTGCTGCAGCGCCTGACGATGGAAGGCGCCCAGGTCGCCAGCAACTCGGTCCGCGCCCTGGTGCTGGTGCCAACCCGCGAACTGGCCGAGCAGGTTCACGCCAACATCAGCGAATACGCCGAGCACCTGCCGCTGCGCACCTACGCGGTATACGGCGGCGTCAGCATCAACCCGCAGATGATGAAACTGCGCAAGGGCATCGACTTGCTGGTGGCGACACCCGGCCGCCTGCTCGACCTGTTCCGCCAGAACGCGGTGAAGTTCAACCAGCTCCAGGCGCTGGTGCTGGACGAAGCCGACCGCATGCTTGATCTCGGTTTTGCCGAAGAGCTGCGTTCGATCTACGCCGCGCTGCCGGCCAAGCGCCAGACCCTGCTGTTCTCCGCGACCTTTTCCGACGAAATCCGCCTGATGGCCGGGCAGATGCTCAACGACCCGCTGAGCATCGAAGTCAGCCCGCGCAACGTCGCCGCGAGCACGGTGAAGCAGTGGATCGTGCCTGTGGATAAAAAGCGCAAGACCGAGCTGTTCTGCCACCTGCTACGCAAGCAGCGCTGGAGCCAGGTGCTGGTGTTCGCCAAGACCCGTAATGGTGTGGATCAACTGGTCGAGCGTCTGGTCGGCCTGGGCATCAATGCCGACGGCATCCACGGTGATCGACCGCAGGCAACCCGCCAGCGCGCGCTGGACAGTTTCAAGGCGCGGGAAACCCAGATTCTGGTCGCCACCGACGTCGCGGCGCGGGGCCTGGATATCGATGACCTGCCGCTGGTGGTGAACTTCGATTTGCCGATCGTGGCCGAGGATTACATCCACCGCATTGGTCGCACTGGCCGCAAGGGCAATACCGGCGAAGCGCTTTCTCTGGTCTGCGCTGATGAAGTGCAACTGCTTTCGGCAATCGAAACCCTGACCCGCAAGACCTTGCCGCGTCATATGGAGCCGGATTTCGAGCCGGATCACCGGGTACCGGAGACCGATGCCAGTGGGCAGATCCTGAAAAAGCCGAAGAAACCGAAGAAGCCCAAGCAGAGCGGCGCGAAAGGCAGCCTCGGGCGCTGGACCGACAGCGGCGATGCGCCGGTGCCGGCGAAGACGGTGCGCAAGGTGCCGGCGTTCAATACCGGGCCCAAGAAGCGTAAGCCTTAGTTCGTTCAGGCCTCATCGCGTCTTGCCCGTGATGAGGCCGGAACAATCAATCGAAAATCACCGGTTTTCCAGCCACCCCAGCACACCCAACCCCGCCACCCGCCCACTGGCAAAACACGCCGTCAGCAAATACCCCCCCGTCGGCGCCTCCCAGTCCAGCATCTCGCCGGCACAGAACACCCCCGGCACCTGCTTCAGCATCAAGCCCTGATCCAGTGCTTCGAACTTCACCCCGCCAGCACTGCTGATCGCCTCATCCAGCGGTCGCGGCCGCACGACCACTATGGGCAACGCCTTGATCGCCGCCGCCAGTCGTTGCGGGTCAGCGAACACCTCCGGCCCGGTCAACTCCCGCAGCAGCGCCGCTTTCACGCCGTCCAGGCCTAACTGGCCGTGCAGATGTTTGGCCATGGAGCGCGACCCACGTGGCTTGCTCAGCGCGGCGGCAATTTTATCCACAGGCTTGTTTGGCAGCAGGTCCAGTAGCAGGGTGGCGCTGCCGTCGCGGTTGATGGTCTCGCGGACCTGCGCCGACCAGGCATACACCAGGCTGCCTTCGACGCCGCCTTCGGTCAGCACGAATTCACCCAGGCGTGGCGCCTGGCCGGGCAAGCTGAGGGCGATGTTCTTCAACGGTGCGCCGGCGAATTTCTGTTTCAGCAGGTCGCTCCACGCTGCCACTTCGAAACCGCTGTTGGCCGGCTGCAAAGGCGAGATATCCACACCCCGTTCAGCCAGCAGCGGCAGCCAGGCGCCATCCGAGCCCAGCCGGGCCCAACTGCCGCCGCCGAGGGCGAGGATCACCGCGTCGGGTTTTACCGCCAGTTCGCCCTGTGGATAACCGATCCGCAGCGCGCCATCGTCATTCCAGCCCAGCCAGCGATGGCGGGTGTGGATAACTACGCCGGCGTCGCGCAGGCGCTTGAGCCAGGCGCGTAGCAGGGGCGCGGCTTTCATGTCGCTGGGGAAAACCCGGCCTGAGGTGCCGACGAAGGTGTCGATGCCCAAGCCGTGAATCCAGGCGCGCAGCGCGTCGGCGTCGAAGCCTTGCAGCAGCGCCGCGATATCTTCGCGGCGCTCGGCGTAGCGGGAGATAAAGGCGGGGTAGGGCTCGGAATGGGTGATGTTCATGCCGCCGACGCCGGCCAGGAGAAACTTGCGCCCCACCGAGGGCATGGCGTCGTACAGATCGACCCGAACCCCGGCCAGACTGAGGACTTCCGCCGCCATCAGGCCGGCGGGGCCGCCGCCGATAATGGCAACGTGGGCGGAGGGCGTGGCGGGGGTATCGGTCATGGTGGCGGCAGGCTGGGGATAAAAGAGCCGGCCATTCTACCCGAGGTGAGTCACAGGCGGCACTGTACAAAAAACGATCAAGTGCCGCGCGTGCCCGGTTTCAAAGGGCCAAACGGGCTTTCGCTCAGGTTATCCACAAGCGGTTCCACAGTCATTGTGGGTAATCCAGCACCCGTTGCGCGCTGTGGTGGAGGATGCCGTGGCGACGGGCGAGGGCTTCGCGGTCCTTGCTGTAGCCGCCGCCGATCACGCCCACCACCGGGATATCGCGGCCCAGGCAGTGGCGCAGCACGCAGGTATCCCGCGCGGCCAGGCCTTCGTCGGTGAGTTGCAGGTAGCCGAGAGCGTCGTCCTTGTGCACGTCGACGCCGGCGTCGTAGAGCACCAGGTCTGGCTGGTAGAGCGGCAGCAGGTAGTTCAGCGCATCGTCCACCACCTTCAGGTAGTCGGCGTCGCCCATGCCACGGGGCAGCGGAATGTCCCAGTCGCTGCGGGCCTTGCGCGCGGGGAAGTTCTGCTCGCAGTGCAGCGAGACGGTGATGGCGTCTGGCGTGTGTTCGAGAATCCGCGCGGTGCCGTCGCCCTGATGCACGTCGCAGTCGAAGATCAACACCCGGTGAACCCGGCCGGCCTCCAGCAGGTAATGGCTGATCACCGCCAGGTCGTTGAAGATACAGAAGCCGGCCGGATGATCGTAATGGGCATGGTGGGTGCCGCCGGCCAGGTGGCAGGCGATGCCGTGTTGCAGCGCCTGTTCCGCCGCCAGCAGGGAGCCGCCCACTGCGCGCACGGTGCGCCGGGCCAAGGCTTCGCTCCAGGGCAGGCCGAGGCGGCGCTGGTCCTCGCGGGACAGGTCGCCGTTCAGGTAGCGTTCGATGTAGCTGCGGTCATGGGCCAGGGCGAGGATGTCGCTGGGGCAGATTTCCGGCCGCAGCAGCGCCGCGTCGGTGGTCAGCCCGCTGTCGATCAGGTGGTCGTGCAGCAGGCGGAACTTGTCCATGGGAAAGCGGTGTTCGGCAGGGAATTCCGGGCTGTAGTCGTCGTGATAGACAAGAGGCAGGCGCATGGTGGGTCCGCTTGTGGAGATCGGCCGATCTTGCCAGTTGCCCGGCGAGGTGCGCCAGCGCCGGGCGATGATGGCCATGCAGGGCCAGCATTGCCTGCCTACGCTGTAGAATGCGAGGCCGTGGATTCTGGAGGCGCTGATGACCCCCATACTTGAACTGGAAAGTGCGCGCTTGCTGCTGCGTCAGTGGCAGGACGATGACCTGAAGGAGTTCGCTGCCCTGTGCGCCGACCCGCAGGTGATGCGCTATTTCCCCGCGCCCCTGACCCGGCTGGAGAGCGCCGCGCTGATCGGGCGGATCCGCGGGCATTTCGCCGAGTACGGCTTTGGCCTCTGGGCGCTGGAGCGCAAGGATACGGGCGCCTTCATCGGCATGACCGGGCTGACCAACGTCAGTTTCGACGCCGATTTCACCCCGGCGGTGGAAATCGGCTGGCGCCTGGCCCGGCGTCACTGGGGCCTGGGCTTCGCCAGCGAGGCGGCCTGGACCTCTCTGCGTTGCGCCTTTGCCCAGATGGGCCTGGAAGAAGTGGTGTCGTTCACCAGCCGCGACAACCTCGCGTCGCAGAAGGTGATGCAGGCCATCGGCATGCAGGCCGACCCTGCCGGCGACTTCGAACACCCGAAAGTCGAAACCGGCCATCCGCTGCGTCCCCACGTGCTGTACCGCATCGACCGCGACCAGTGGCGGTCCACCTTGCGCGGCTGAATCAGCGAACATACAGGCCAGTAATGACAGATCCTGTATCATTTGCCGCCTTGCGCCCTGCTTTGGAGAATCTCGAATGAGCCACGTGTTGGACGATCTGGTCGATCTGTTGAGTCTGGAAGCGATAGAGGAAAACCTCTTCCGCGGCCGTAGCCAGGACTTGGGCTTTCGTCAGCTCTACGGTGGCCAGGTGCTCGGCCAGTCGCTGTCGGCCGCCAGCCAGACGGTCGAAGAGGCGCGCCACGTGCACTCTCTGCATGGCTATTTCCTGCGTCCGGGCGACGCGACCATGCCGGTGGTCTACTCGGTGGACCGCGTGCGTGACGGCGGCAGCTTCAGCACCCGGCGAGTGACGGCGATCCAGAAGGGCAACCCGATCTTCACCTGCAGCGCCTCGTTCCAGTACGACGAAGAAGGCTTCTCGCACCAGGGCCAGATGCCCGACGTGGTCGGCCCGGAAAATCTGCCATCGGAAGTGGAACTGGCCCGGGCCATGGCCGACCAGCTCCCCGAGCACATTCACGACAAGCTGCTGTGCGCCAAGCCCATCGAAGTGCGCCCGATCACCGAGAAAGACCCCTTCAATCCCAAGCCCGGCGATCCGGTGAAGTACGTCTGGTTCCGCGCCGACGGCACGCTTCCCGACTCCCAGGCCCTGCACAAGTACATGCTGGCCTACGCCTCCGACTTTGGCCTGCTGACCACCTCGCTGATGCCCCACGGCAAATCGGTGTGGCACAAGGACATGCAGATCGCCAGCCTCGACCACGCGCTGTGGTTCCACGGCAACCTGCGTGCGGACGAGTGGTTGCTGTACGCGATGGACAGCCCGTGGGCCGGCAATGCCCGTGGTTTCTCCCGCGGCAGCATCTTCAACCGCGCGGGGCAGTTGGTGGCGTCGTCGTGTCAGGAAGGGCTGATTCGCCACCGCAAGGACTGGACATGAGCCTCGCCGAGATTCGTCACTGGGTGTTCGACATGGACGGCACCCTGACGGTGGCCGTGCATGATTTCGCGGCAATCCGCGAAGCGCTGGGCATTCCCCCCGAAGACGACATCCTCACCCACCTCGCCGCGTTGCCGGCGCAGGAAGCCCAGGTCAAGCATGCGTGGTTGCTGGAGCATGAGCGGGACCTGGCGATTGCGTCGAAACCGGCGGCGGGCGCGGTGGAGCTGGTGCGGGACCTGGCGGCGCGCGGTTATCAACTCGGCATCCTGACCCGCAATGCGCGGGAGCTGGCGCATGTGACGCTGGAAGCGATTGGCCTGGCCGACTGCTTTGCGGCGGACAGCGTGCTGGGCCGCGACGAAGCGCCGCCGAAACCGCATCCGGGCGGTTTGTTGAAACTGGCCGAGGCCTGGGATGTGGCGCCGGCGCGGATGGTGATGGTCGGTGATTACCGCTTCGACCTCGACTGCGGCCGCGCCGCTGGAACCCGCACGGTGCTGGTGAACCTGCCGGATAATCCCTGGCCGGAACTGACGGACTGGCATGCGGCGGATTGCCGGGCGTTGCAGCGTTTGTTGGCGGGCTGACGGCGGGATCTGTCCACTTCATTCTGTAGTTATTGATGGCCTCATCGCTGGCAAGCCAGCTCCCACAAGGATCTGAGGTGCGCCCCGGACCCTGTGGGAGCTGGCTTGCCAGCGATGGGCCGCAAAGCGGCCCCCGGGGCCTCAGAACTCCCAGCGCGTCGTCACCATCACATTGCGCGGCTCACCGTAATAGGTGGTATCGAAGTTCCCCAGCCCGCTCAGGTAGCGCTTGTCCAGCACGTTGTTGGCATTGAGCGTGAAGCTCAGGTGCTCGTCGTACTGGTAGCGGCTCATCAGGTCCACCAAGGTGTAGCCACCCTGTTTGATGCGGCTGTAGTCGTTGAGCACCGGATTCCAGATATTGCCGTAGAACGCGCTCTGCCAGCTCGCCCCGCCACCCACGGTGACCTTCTCCAATGCGCCCGGCAGGCGGTAGGTGGTGAACAGGCGGACCAGGTGCTCAGGCATGGTGGTGGTCATCGGGAAGCCGAAGATGCGTTGCTCATCAGCGTCGCGGGTGCGGGCATAGGTGTAGCCCGCGCTGATGTTCCAGCCCTCCAGCGGCTCGCCGGCCACTTCCAGCTCCAGCCCTTTGGTGGTGGCGCCGTCGGTGGATTTGTAGATGCCTTCGTTGGTCACAGGGTTAGTGCCGATCGACTCGGCGACGTTGTCTTGCTCGATGCGGAACAGCGCCAGGCTGGCGTTCAGTTTGCCGCCAAGGAACGCGGCCTTGAGCCCGGTCTCGTAGCTGTCGCCTTCCACCGGATCGAGGGTCGCGCCGTTGATGTCCTTGTTGGTCTGCGGCTGGTAGATCGAGGTGTAGCTGGCGTACACCGACCAGGTGTCATCGAGGTCGTAGACCACACCGGCATAAGGCGTGACCACGCCATGCTGTTCATAACTGGCCTGGCTGTCCTGGAACACCGGGTTGAGGCCGTCGTAGTTGTAGTCATCGTCGTACTTGAAGTTGCTGACCCGCGTGCCGAGGATCACCGACAGGTCGTCCGCCGGCTTCAGGCGGGTGGCGATGTAGGCGCCGTTCTGCCGTTTGTTCTGCTCGTACTTGCCGTTCTTCGGGAATACCGGACGGTCGATATCGCCCTGCCAGTCGTAGATGCTCCCGGGGACCATGGCGAACAGGCTGGTGTCGTAGGTGGCGCCGGTCTGGCGTGAGGTCGAGTTGTTGAAGCCGACCACCAGATCATGCTCGCGGCCGAACAGGCTGAACGGTCCGGACAGGCTCAGGTCAGCGCTGTTCTGCACGCGATGGCCTTCCCAGCGACCCCAGTAGAAGAACATGCCGTCGCCCGTGGCGCGGTCCGGGTTGCCGCCGCTGGCCGAGGCCAGGCGGGTGTCGTGGTCGGACTGCATCTGGTTGAGGCTGAGCTTGAGCGTCCAGTCGTTGGCCAGTGCCTGTTCCACGCTGGCGAAGTAGGTGCGGCTCTGGAAGTCGCGGCGGCTCCAATCGGCGCCGGGGTTGAACGAGCGTGAGAAATCGGTACGCCCGCCGTCGGCGAAGAACACCGGGTTGCCGGTCCAGGAGGTACCGCGAGGTGTGGTGGTCTGCTGGTCGATGCCGACGGTCAGCAAGGTGTCGGGGCTGAGGTCGGCTTCGAGAATGCCGTACCAGACTTCTTTTTCCTGCTGGTAGTGATCCTGGTAGCCCTTGCGGTCCTGTTTGGCGCCGACGAAGCGGCCGCGCAGGCTGCCCGAGTCGTTGAGCGGGCCGGAGATGTCGCCTTCGCCGCGATAGTTGTCCCACGAGCCGGCGCTACCGGTCAGCGAGGCCTGGAATTGCGCGGTGGGCTTCTTGCGGATCAGGTTGACGGTCGCCGACGGATCACCCGAGCCGGTCATCAGGCCGGTGGCGCCCTTGAGCACTTCGACGCGGTCGTAGGTGGCCATGTCGACCTGGGTCACGCCCTCGTTGTAGACACCGTCGTAAACGGTGTTCACCCCGTCGTACTGGTAGTTGGTGATGACCATGCCACGGCTGGAGAACTCGGTGCGGTCGCTGTCCCAGACCTGGCCGGCGACGCCGGGGGTGTTGCGCAGTACATCGGCGATGCTCTTGGCGCCCTGGTCGTCCATCTGCTGGCGGGTGACCACGGTCACCGATTGCGGTGTTTCGCGGATCGACAGCGGCAGTTTGGTGGCGGTGCGGGTCACGCCGGTGGTGTAGCTGCCGGAGCGCTCGGTGGTTTCGCCAAGCCACTGGCCATCGATGCTGGTGGCGCCCAACTCCACGGCGCTGCCGTTACCGGCGGGGACCAGCACATAGCCGCCGTTGCTCTGGCGCTGGGCGCGCAGGCCGCTGCCGGCCAGCAAGCGGGCCAGGCCGTCTTCGACGCTGAAGTTGCCTTGCAGCGCGGCGGACTGGCGGCCTTGGGTCTGGCGGGCATCGAACGTCAGGGTGATCCCGGCGCGGGTGGCGAACAAACTCAGGCTGGTGCCCAGCGGACCCGCGGCGACCTGGAACTGCTGGCTGGCGCTTTGTGCCATGGCCTGGCCGGGCAGGGCGCTGAGCAGCGGCAGGGAAACCATGGGCAGGCCAAACAGCGCCAGGCGGACAGCACGAACCAGGGGGATGGACGCTCGCGGGAAGAACGGGGGCATGCGGTATACCTTTTGGGGTGGCGGGGCGGAGGGCGGTTGTTTGGGCAATAAGCCCATCGCGAGCACAAAGTCCTGTAGGAGCGAGCTTGCTCGCGATGGGGCCGGCATCGCCTCTGAAGGCCGCGTTATTCCGTAGCCGTGCTACCGACGAAAAATGGCCACCCCCGCAGCCAATTTATTTTTCAGGCGGCTTCGATGCTGACCCAGTAGCGGGTCAGGTAACGCACCTTGACCGGCAGCGCCGCACCGAGGTTTTCCAGCAGGGTGTCGGTGTCATCGACGGGGAAGGCGCCGGACAGGCGCAGGTCCGCCACCGCCTCGGCGCAGCGCACCACGCCGGGCCGGTAGCGGCGTAGTTCGGCGACGAAGTCGGCCAGGCGCCATTCGATCACCGTGAGCATGCCCAGGGTCCAGGCGTCGGCCCCCGGCGCGGCGGCGTTGACCAGGGCCATGTACTGATGGTCGAAGCGCACGCTCTGCCCGGCGTCCAGGCGCAAGGCTTGTTGCGGTTGACCATGGGTGCGGATTTCCACCGCGTGTTGCTGCACGCTGACCCGGCTGACGCCATCATCGCTGCGCACGCAGAATCGGGTACCAAGGGCGCGGACGCGGCCTTCGGCGGTCTGCACGATGAACGGTCGGCCGCGTGGATCGCTGGCGGTCTGCACGCTGATTTCGCCGCGGTGCAGGCGCAGCAGGCGCTGTTGGTCGTCGTAGTCGATGTCCAGCGCGCTGTCGGTGTTGACCTGCAACTGGCTGCCGTCGGCCAGTTCGATCCGCCGCCGTTCACCCTTGCCGGTGCGCACGCCGGCAAACAGGGCCTGGGCGGGAGCGCTGTCCTGCACGATCCAGCCGCTGGCACCGGCGGCCAATAGCAACGCCAGGGTCTTGAGCACCGCACGGCGGCGGGCGCGCACGCCGGCGAGGGTTGGCAAGGCGACTTCTACCGGCAATCGACCCATCTGCGCCTGGACCTTTTCCACCCGCGCCCAGGCGCGTGCGTTGGCCGGGTTCTGTCCCAGCCAGTCCTGCCAGGAACTGAGCAAGGCATCGTTGGGCGTCCCTGCGTTGAGCCGCACGTACCAGTTGGCGGCGGCTTCGAGGGTGTGCAGTTCCAGTGGCGGGGCCATGTCAGTCTTCCGTGAGCAGCAGGCAGTGGGTCATGGCGCGGGCCAGGTGTTTCTTCACGGTGTTCAGCGACACCCCGACGCGCTCGGCGGCGGCGCTGTAGCTCAGACCTTCGAGCTGCACCGCGAGGAAAATCCGTCGGGTGCGCTCGCCGAGGCCGTCCAGCAGGGTGTCCACCGCCACCAGGGTTTCCAGGATCAGAACGCGGGTTTCCGGCGATTCGACCACCCGTTCCGGGCGCGCCGCCAGCTCGGCGAGGTACGCCTGTTCAACGGCGCGTCGGCGAAATTTGTCGATCATCAGGGCGTGGGCGATGGAGCCGAGGTAACTGCGCGGCTCGCGGATAGTCTGGGCGTTGCGTGCGTTGAGCACGCGGATGAAGGTGTCCTGCGCCAGGTCGGCGGCATCGCTGGCATTGCCCAGGCGGGCGCGGAGCCAGTTTTTCAACCAGCCATTGTGTTCGCTGTAGAGGGCATGCAGGGCGGCGTGTTCGGAAGTGGACATGGCGAAGGCGAGAGGTAATTGATAATTAGTCGCAATATTGTGGTCTGTTGGTCGATTCTGCAAGCGGGCGCGCTTGACCCCGGTCGGACTCGGGCCAAGACTGCTTGACTGTCCCTTCGCATCGGCTGGATTCAGGAGAACTCATGAGCAAGGCCATTTACGTTCAACCCGGCGGCGGTTACGACAAGGTCGGCGTCGGCAACAGCGACGCCGCCGCCCCGGCAGCGGGCGAGATCACCGTGCGCCTGCACGCCAACTCCCTCAACTACCACGACTTCGCAGTGGTCAGCGGCCTGTGGGGCCCGACCGCGCCGCGCATTCCCATGGCCGACGGCGCCGGCGAGGTGATCGCGGTGGGCGCGGGTGTCAGCGAGTTTGCCGTGGGCGATTCGGTGGTCAGTACCTTCTTCCCCGACTGGCTGGATGGCGAACCGCTGGTGGAAGGTTTCGCCACGGTGCCGGGCGATGGCATCGACGGCTATGCGCGGGAAGTGGTGACGGCACGGGCGACCTCGTTCACCCGCGCGCCCAAAGGCTTCAGCCACGCCGAGGCCTCGACCCTGACCACTGCCGGCCTGACCGCCTGGCGCGCGCTGATGGCCGATGATTCCCTCAAACCGGGCGACACGGTGCTGGTGCAAGGCACGGGCGGGGTGTCGATCTTCGCCCTGCAGTTCGCCAAGCTGGCCGGAGCCACGGTGATCGCCACCTCGTCCAGCGACGAAAAGCTGGAGCGGCTCAAGGCCCTTGGTGCCGACGAGGTCATCAACTACCGCAGCACCCCGAACTGGGGTGAGACGGTGCGGGCGCTGACTGACAACCGCGGCGTCGACCACGTGATCGAAGTGGGCGGCCCGGCGACTCTGGAACAATCGATGACCGCCGTACGCATCGGCGGGCATATCTCGCTGATCGGCATCCTCACCGGGGTGGCGGGACAGTTGCCGCTGGTCCAGGCGCTGGTGCGGCAGATCCGCCTGCAGGGTGTGCTGGTGGGCAGTCGTGCGCAGCAGCAGGCGATGATCCGCGCCATCGACGCCAACGGATTGCGCCCGGTGATCGACAAGGCGTTCGAGCTGGAGCAGATTGTCGAGGCGTTCCGCTATCAGGAGAGCAACCAGCACTTCGGCAAGATTTGCCTGAACTTCTGAAGGCAGCCGGCCCGGGCGCAGGCCGACGTGCCTGTTACCGGGCGTCCTGCTCGAGGGCGTGCAATACGTCTCGGGCGAAATGGGTCAGCTCGCGGTAGTCACTCTTGCCGTGGTGGCGGTCCAGGAAGAACCCGCGTAGCCCGAAGGCCCGCGGGCCGTCCCGGTCGCAACGCTGAGAGTCGCCCACCATCCAGGTGATTTCACTGGACGATGCCAGCCGCTCGCAGGTGGCCTGGTAGATCGCCTCGTCCGGTTTCATCACGCCCAATTCGCAACTGAATGCGTAGGCATCCAGCGTCGGATACAGGCGCTGGACCGCATCGCAGTAAGGGCTGGCGAGGTTCGAGCAGACCGCCACGCGAATGCCTTGATCCTGCAGCAGCGCGACAGCCTGCAATCCATCGGTGTAGGCCTCGATGCTGGCCAGCTCATCGCTGAGCAACTGCTGCAGTGCGCTCAGTTGTTCACGGCTGACGTCGATCCCGAGGACGTTGGCGGCTTCTTCCAGGGATAACGGAGTCTGCATCAGCCAGCGCGTGTCATCCGCCTGGGGCTTGCGACCTTGCGCCTGGCCCAGCTTCAACAGACGGCGATACGGATGCCGGGGGCGGCGGATATGCAGCAGGGTGCCAAAGGCATCGAAGATCACGGCAGGGTGTGGCATCGGCAGGTTCCGTGCGACAGGGAAGAAGGCATTTGAACACCTTGTCGCGCCGCTGTGCAGTCGCGCCGGCAACAATCCGAATGAACCCCGACGCGTCTGGTACGCCTAACGTGAACAGCCAAACGGGAGATGTCTTATGGAACACGGCTACTTGTGGATCACCCTGGCGGTGCTACTGGCGCTGCTGGAAATCTGGGCCATCAAGCGCATCATCGGCAGCACCGTGCGGGCCGAAAGCAAGATGATGTGGATCCTCTTCGTGGTATTCGTACCGTTCATCGGGCTGTTGGTCTGGGGCGTCAGCGGCCCCAAATCCCGACCTGACGTGCCGCTGTCCAAGGAAGGCTGAGTGCCCTCCACATAACCGCGTCAGCCCATCAGCCGCTCCGACAACAGCACCACGGCGATGGCGATCATCGCCGCGCCGGACAGCCGGCTGACGTTTCGCGCTGCTGAAGGGCGGGTTTGCAGAACACTGCGCGCGCCGAAACCCACCATCAAGTAAATGATTGCGCAACTCACAGCGTGCAGCAGGCCGAGGGCGATGATCTGCACGGGCAGCGGCCAGTTGGACAGGGGATCGGTGAACTGCGGCAGCAACGCCAGGAACAGCAGGAACACCTTGGGATTCAGCCCGCTGACGCAAAAGCCCTTGATCGCCCAGCTCGACCAGGAGTCCGCCTTCTGCTCGCCGGCTTGCGGTGTCGATGGTTTCCACAGCATGTTGATGCCCATCCACAGCAGATACAGCGCGCCGGCGATGGTCATCACCGACAGCGCCAGCGGATTGCTCGCCAGCAAGGCGCCGGCCCCCGCCGCGACGATCACTGTCGCCAGCAAATGCCCGGAGAGCAGGCCCGCCACCGCCGGCACCACCCAGCGCCCGCGAATTCCCGCGGAGATGGCGTAAGCCCAGTCCACGCCGGGGGTGATCACGAACAACAACGACACCGCCCAGAACGTGGCCAGCACACTGACAGTCATTTGAGGCTCCAGCTTTTTTCCTGTGATATGAAGGGCGAGCCGTGAACTTCGCCGGGTTACCAGAAGAATAAGGAAGCACGGCCAGGATTATCTTTCGTATATCCTGACAGTTCGCCTGTTGAGTGGAAGAACCTTCCAGATGGACCGCATTGACCGAAATATTCTTGCCGAGCTGCAACGTGATGGTCGGCAATCGCTTACCGAGCTGGCCGATCGCGTCGGCTTGAGCTTGTCGCCATGCCACCGCCGGGTGCGGGCACTGGAAGAGTCCGGGGTTATCCAGGGCTACCGCGCCTACCTGTCGCCCACCGAGCTGGGCTTGAGTTTTGCCGCAATCGTCTTCGTCACCTTGCGCGAAGGCCACCAGCAGGCGGTCCAGGATTTCGAAGCCGCCCTGCCGGAGATTCCGCAAATCCTCGAAGCACAGCGCCTGTTCGGCGACCCGGATTACCTGCTGCGCATCGTCACCCGCGACCTGCCGGCCTTCCAGCAGCTCTACGACGAGCACCTGGCGCGGCTGCCCAATGTGCAGCGGCTGAGTTCGACGCTGGTGATGAAGCAGGTGATTCGGGATCGGCCGTTGCCGGTGTGAAAGGGAGGCGTACAGGTTAATGCCAGTCAGTTAGCGTTTTGGCGCCTATGTTGGGGCTGCTTTGCAGCCCTTCGCGAGCAAGCTCGCTCCCACAGGATCCTGGCCAAGGTGCAGGTTATGTGGGAGCGAGCTTGCTCGCGAAGGGCCGCAAAGCGGCCCCAATTGGTTTAACTGACTGGCATTAGGCGTACAGGTGGTGTTGCGTTCAAGGCCGGCCTTTTCGAACGCAGCGTGTTGTCACCGGCAAAAGTGACACCACTGGTGACACTAACCCATCCCGGCGTAATGGACGTTTTCCGCGATGCCTATGTGGTCGAGTTCCTCGGCCTTCGCGGTGGGCATGTCGAGAGTGACCTGCATCGGGGATTGCTGCTGCGGCGCATTGAGCATCGCGCCAATCGATAGCCTTTAGCGGCAACCCCCTTATGGCTGCTCCAGCCTCACCCCCTGATCCCACACCAACCCGAACCGCCCCAGATACTTGCGCAACCGGTCCGCATCATTGGGCGTCTGTTTTGCCTGTCGTGAGACGGCGAACAACTGCCGTCCGGCCTCGGAAAGGCTGCGGGCGTGCTGGCACACTTCGATCACCGCCTGCAGCTGCACGCGATCGAACAGGTCGAGGTTGTCCAGGTCATCCCCCAGCAAGTCCCGCAACGGCTCGCGGGCGGGAGCGGAGCCCCAGGCGTGGCGCAAACGGTCGATTTCTTCTTCGACCAACGCTTGGTCGATCCGGCCGCTGTCAGCCAGGGTCGCCATGCGCGTGATGGACGCGGACAGTTCGCGGAAGTTGCCGGCCCAGCGGGCTTCCGGCGAATGGGCGAACGCCAGGTAGTGACGCCGCGCTTCAAGGTTGAAGCGCACCAGTCGGCCCTGTTCCTGGGCATGCCGTTGCAGCTCGAAGTCGATGTTCGGTTCGATGTCTTCGCGCCGGCCCGCGAGCCCCGGCAGTTCGAACGTCCACAGGTTGATGCGGGCATACAGGTCTTCGCGGAACAGGCCTTCGGCAACCCGCTCGCGCAGGTCGCGGTGGGTGCCGGCGATCAACTGGAAGTCGCTGCTGACTTCGCGGTCGGAACCCAGCGGGAAGAAGCGTTTTTCCTCGATGGCCTTGAGCAGCATGGCTTGTTCGTCCGCGCCCAGTTCACCGATCTCGTCGAGGAACAGCATGCCGCCGTCCGCCGCGCGCAGCAGCCCTTCGCGGGCGTTTTGCGCGCCGGTGAAGGCGCCTTTGATATGGCCGAACAGCGCCGACATCGCGCCATCGCCGCGCAGGGTGGCGCAGTTGATCTCGACAAAGCGGCCCTGGAACTGATGCCGCGCCCGTTTGAGTTCGTAGATGCGCCGGGCCAGGAATGATTTGCCCGCGCCGGTCGGGCCGATCAGCAGCATGGGCGCGCGGGAGCGTCCGGCGACCCGCTCGATCTGCTCGATGGAGCGGTTGAACGCGGCGTTGCGCGTGGCGATGCCGGACTTGAGAAACAGCAGGCTTTCTTCGTGCTCGCGCCGAAAGCGCGAGGCGATGCGGTCGTAGCGCGACAGGTCTAGGTCGATGATCGCCACCCGGCCTTCAGGCTTCTGTTCTTCTTCCCGGCGCCGCGCGGGTGAGGTCTGCACCAGGCGGCCCGGCAGGTAACGCGCTTCGGTCAGCAGGAACCAGCAGATCTGCGCCACGTGGGTGCCGGTGGTGATGTGCACGACGTAGTCTTCGTGCTCGGTGTCCACGGGGTAGGCACTGACGAAATCATGCAGCGCGCCATACACCTCTTCGAAATCCCACGGGTCGCGCAGCCGCATCGGTTGCAGGCGGACTTCGGTCTGCGGCGACACTTCCCGCACATCGGCGGCAATGCGTTCGGCCAGGCCGGTGTCGCGGGCGTCCATGCCGTGGATCAGCTCCAGGCGGTCGACCTGCAGTTCCGCTTGCTGGCACAGCCCCACGGTCGGCCGCCATTTCCACCAGCGCGCGGCGCCCTTGCCGACACGGTCGAGGGTGGAGCCGAGGAATCCGATGGCGACTGTTTTCTTCGCTTTCATGAGTTATCCATAAAGATAAATAGCGATAGCAAAATATAAGAAAACATTACTGCTTACTACGCTGGTTTCGGCCTTTCTGTGTGACGTATTTATTTAAATGATATTTAAATCAATAACTTAATAATTTTTTAGGGCGCGAAAAATAAAGCTGGCACGCCGCTCGCAATATCCTTCTCGACCATCGCTGATGCAGCCCACGGGTCGAGGTTCACAACCTCGCCGGTGCCCGAGCCCACCCTGGTGTCGGTGTCGGGCATGCCGCTGTATCGAAGTGGGGTCAATGCGATAGCTCAGTTGGTAGAGCAGTCACCTTCGGGTGATCGGCCGCAGGTTCGACTCCTGCTCGCAGTTCGATAGCTCAGTCGGTTAGAGCGGCCATCCCGGATGGCTTGTCGCGGGTTCGATTCCCGCTCGAACACTGCCCTGTTAAGGCAGCTACTCATCACTGCAATACCCGCCGGTGTGGCGGTGGGAAAAGCGTCGTCAGCCCACGTGGCCAGCAACGTCAGACCCAATGCCAGCGCCGACCCGCCCGGTCCGCTGATCGGGCCCGCGACAAGACAGGCTTCGGCTGGAGGATCCGGCCACAGGGACAGGATGTCCGTATGCCGCGTCTCTTGCGGGCTTCATCGGCGATACCCGGCGGGCCGGCGAACACCGGCACCCTGGATGATCGAAATTAGAGAAGGAAAACAGATTATGAAAATGCTCAAGCGCTTTACCGTGAAGAAGAACGAACGTGGCCTGCTGTACTCGGAAGGCGACTTTCTCGCCATCCTGGAGCCGGGCACCCACCGCCATTTCGACTTTCACAACCGCCTGAGCGTGGAGACGTTCAGCCTCAATGCGCCGCTGTTCGAGCACCGTCTGGCCGGTTACCTGCGCCAGTCCGAGCCGGCGCTGGTGGAGCAGTACTTCACCCGCATGGATGTCGGCAGCGACGAGGTCGGCCTGCGTTACGAAGAGGACTGGCTGGTGGAAATCCTCCCGCCCGGCAGTCGCCAGTTGTATTGGAAAGGCCAGGCCGGACAGCGTCTGGAACGGCAGGATTTCAGCCAGGATTACCGGCTGGATGCCGCGCTGGTGGCGCGGCTGAGTCAGTCGAACCTGCGGGGCCGGACCCTGGCGGGGCTGGACGCGGTGTTGATGGTACAGGTGCCGGCGTATCAGGTCGGCGTGCTGAAAATCGACGGCGTGGTGCTGGAACTGCTGCCTGCGGGGCAGTACGGTTTCTGGCGTTACAACCGTCAGGTTAGTGTGGAACTGATCGACACCCGGATTCAGGCGCTGGAAGTCAGTGGCCAGGAAATCCTCACCCGCGACAAGGTGAGCCTGCGCCTCAACCTGATTGCCAACTGGCGTTACGGCGATGTACTGACGGCTTTCTCGCAACTGAGCAAGCCGCAGGAACACCTGTATCGCGAGTTGCAATTCGGCCTGCGGGCGGCGGTGGGAACCCGTAGCCTCGACGAGTTGCTGGAGAACAAGCAACTGATCGACGAGGCGGTGAGCGCCCACCTCGCGGCGCGGTTGGCGGACAGCGGGATCGAGGTCACCGGGTTGGGCGTGCGTGACATCATCTTGCCTGGCGAGATGAAGACCCTGCTGGCCCAGGTGGTGGAAGCGGAAAAGTCGGCCCAGGCCAACGTGATCCGCCGCCGCGAAGAAACCTCGGCAACCCGCTCGCTGTTGAACACGGCGAAGGTGATGGAAGACAACCCTGTCGCGCTGCGCCTCAAGGAGCTGGAAACCCTGGAGCGGGTGGCCGAGCGGATCGACCGGATTTCGGTGTTCGGCGGCCTGGATCAGGTATTGAATGGATTGGTAACGCTGAAGCAGGCCTGAGCCAGGCCTGCCGGCAATGACGGAACACGATGATGAAAGACGCAACCTATCAACTGCTGGAAGTCGCCAACGGCAAGCCGGTGAAAGCCTGGATCGAAGGCGTGCCGCTGGAGCCCGATGCGCGCCAGCAACTGCTGAACACGGCGCGCATGCCGTTTATCTTCAAACACATGGCGGTGATGCCGGATGTGCACCTGGGCAAGGGCTCGACCATTGGCAGCGTGATCCCCACCCAGGGCGCGATCATTCCCGCGGCGGTGGGCGTGGATATCGGCTGCGGCATGATCGCCGCGCGCACCTCGCTGGTGGCAGCGGACCTGCCGGATAACCTGTTCGGCCTGCGCAGCGCCATCGAGAAGGCCGTGCCCCACGGCAAGACCTTCGGGCGCCGCGACCAGGGCGCCTGGGAGCATGTGCCGAACGCGGCCGACCAGGCCTGGTCGGCGATGGCCGGGCGCTTCAAGGCGATCACCGACAAGTACCCGAAGCTGGAGAAGACCAACAACCGTGCGCACCTGGGCACACTCGGCGGAGGCAACCACTTCATCGAGGTCTGCCTGGATGAAGTGAATCGGGTCTGGTTCATGCTGCACAGCGGTTCGCGCGGGGTCGGCAATGCCATCGGCAACCTGTTCATCGAGCTGGCGCAGGCGGATATGCGTCAGCACATCGCCAACTTGCCGGATCGCAGCCTGGCCTATTTCGAGGAAGGCAGCCGGCATTACGACGACTATGTCGAGGCGGTGGGCTGGGCCCAGGACTTCGCCCGACAGAACCGCGAACTGATGATGCAGGCGGTGATTGCTACGGCGCGACAGGTGATCCGCAAGCCGTTCGAGGCCAACCTCGAAGCGGTGAACTGTCACCACAACTATGTGCAGAAAGAGCAGCACTTTGGTGAAGAAATACTGGTGACCCGCAAGGGCGCGGTGTCGGCGCAGAAGGGCCAGCTCGGGATCATTCCGGGCTCGATGGGTGCGAAGAGTTTCATCGTCCGCGGGTTGGGCAACGAAGAGGCGTTCTGCTCCTGCAGCCACGGCGCCGGCCGCACCATGAGCCGGACCCAGGCGAAGAAGCAGTTCACTGTCGAGGACCAGAAACGCGCCACCGCCCACGTCGAATGCCGCAAGGACAAGGACGTGATCGACGAGATCCCGATGGCCTACAAGGACATCGACGCGGTGATGCATGCCCAGCGTGAGCTGGTGGAAGTGGTGCACACGCTGCGGCAGGTGGTGTGTGTGAAGGGGTAGGGAGAACACCGAAATGAACAGAGAAGAGCGACATCCATTGTCCGCCGCGATGCGCGAGCGGGTGCTGGAAGAACTGCAGCGTGTCGAGCGCGAGCAGCAGGTGCGTGTGTTGTATGCCTGCGAGTCCGGCAGCCGCGCCTGGGGCTTCGCGTCGCCGGACAGCGATTACGATGTGCGCTTCGTCTATGTGCATCAGCCGGACTGGTATTTGCGCGTGGAAGAGCCGCGCGATGTGCTGGAGCGTCCGCTGACCGACGAACTCGACCTCAGTGGCTGGGAACTGCGCAAGGCCCTGCGCTTGTTGCGCAAGTCCAACCCGACCTTGCTGGAGTGGCTGGACTCGCCACTGGTCTATCGCCAGGACGATGTGGCGAGCAGGCGACTGCGCGAGCTGGCGCTGGAGTTCCATTCGCCGGCGGCGGTACGGGCGCACTACCTGGCAATGGCGCGGAACAACTACCGCGCGTTTCTGCGCGGCGATGAAGTGCGCTACAAGAAGTACTTCTACGTCCTGCGACCGCTGTTGGCGGTGCGCTGGATAGACCAGGGACTCGGCGTGCCGCCGATGGTGTTTGAGGAACTGCTGGCGGCAACCCTCGATGACCCGGTCCAGTGCGCGGAGATCAATGAACTGCTGCGCCTCAAGCGGCAGGTCGGTGAGGCCGCGTGTGGCCCGGTTCGCCCGGTGTTGCAGCATCTGGTGGAAACCGAGCTGCACCGAGCCGAGAGCATGAGCGCTCCACGCACGCACACCGGTGACGTGTCGAAGCTGGATGCGTTTCTGCGGGAGTGCGTGAGCGCTACGGCTGTTTGATCGGAAAGGCACTGGT
This sequence comes from Pseudomonas huaxiensis, assembly GCF_003231275.1. Taxonomy (GTDB): domain Bacteria; phylum Pseudomonadota; class Gammaproteobacteria; order Pseudomonadales; family Pseudomonadaceae; genus Aquipseudomonas; species Aquipseudomonas huaxiensis. The sequence continues at coordinate 151,509 of NZ_QKVL01000003.1, read as the reverse complement.
TCGCACCGGTGCCTTTTTTGCCTGTCACGGGCTGCGGCTTATCCGAGCATCCACTTGAAACTCCATAAGGCCCCCATGCCCACCGCCAGCGTCAGCAGGGTATTGCGCGTTTTCCAGGCCACGGCGGCGGCGATGATGGCGGCGGGAATTTGCGCGTTGGCGAGTACGAAATCGCCGTGTCCATCGGGGTACATCACTGCGGGCAGGACCAGGGCAGCCAGGACGCTCGCCGGCACATAGGCCAGCGCCCGGCTCACCAGCGGCGGTATGCGCAGTTGTCCATACAGCTCGATGAACGACAGGCGCATGGCGAACGTGCCAACGCCCACCGCCACGAACAATCCCCACAACGCCAGGTCGCTCATGGATGTTCCCCTTTCGCCTGGAGCGTCATGTCGGGTGATTTGCGGCGCAGCCGTTCGATCAGCAGGCCGGCACTGATACCGCCGAGGGAGGCGGTGACCAGTCCGAGGTTGTAGGGCAGGTCCACCGCCAGCACCGCGAGCACGCCGCCGGTGATCGCCGCGCCAAGGCTCGGCAGGCTGCGTATGCCGGGCACCAGCAGCGCAAGGAACGACAGCGGAATGGCAAAGCCCAGCGACCAGCTTTCCGGAATGCTCGCGCCCAGGTAGACCCCCGCGATGACCGACAGATTCCACGCCAGCCACATGGCCACGGCGGTGCCGGCGTAGTAGTGGTGAGCGAACCTGCCGAGTTCGCCGCTGCTCAGCTTGAGGGTGCAGAGTGCGTAGGACTGGTCGGAGAGCATGTAGGACAGCGGCCACTTCCAGCGGCGTGGCAGCGTGTGTTGATGCGGAGCGAGCGAGGCGCTGTACATGATGAAGCGCAGGTTGATGATCAATGCCGTCACGACAATGGCCAGCGGCAGCACGCCATTGTGGATAAGTTGCAGGGCGACCATCTGGGCGGAGCCGGAATAGAACAGCAGGGTCATGCCGATGGCCATGCCGGGCGACATGCCCATCTTGATCGCCATGACGCCGGTGACCAGGCCAAAGGGAATGACGCCGGGGATCAGCGGGATCAGTGCGCGGGTACCTTGCAGGAAGGCTTCCCGACCTGTGCGCAGCGGCATGTCAGGTCCTCGTTGTTATTGTCATATGGCGATACAGTGTAGGGCCCCGGCCCGCCGCGCTGAACCGACTTATTGTTCGAGAAACCAGGCACTTTTTGTTATGACCAAGCGCTCGCAGCCTGACCAGTCCCTGATTGCCATGCCGTCGTTCAAGGCCATGCGTTCCTTCGTGGCCGCGGCCAAGTACCGCAATTTCACCCGTGCCGCCGAAGCGCTGTGTGTCACCCAGGCTGCGATCAGTCGGCAGATTCGCGAACTGGAAACCCATCTCGGGACGGAGTTGTTCGTCCGTTCGGGCCGCGAAGTGATGCTCACCCCATCGGGTGCGGCGTTGTTCGATGCGGCGCAACTGTCGTTGCTCAATATCTTTCAGGCCACCGAGCGTATTCGGCGGCAGAAGAGTGACAAGCGCACCTTGACGCTGTGCTGCTCGCCGGCGATGTCGACGCTCTGGTTGTCACGCCGGATGCACAGCTTCTTCAGTGCGAATCCCGATCTGGATGTGAACATCATCACCACTCAGCATTTCCTGGCGCTAGAGCCGGGAATCGATCCGGATATTTTCGTCACCAAGATTTTCGATCTGCGCCCTGGCTACCTGCGTACGCCGCTGTTTCACGAGGTGGTCTATCCGGTGTGTTCGCCCGGTTACCTGAATGCCCATCCCGAGCTGAAAACGCTGGAGGGTATTCGTAACAGCGTGCTGCTGGACCTCAACCCCTATGGCCGCGCCCAATTGACCGAGCATGTCGACTGGGATGCCTGGTTCGCCTTGCAGGCGCGGGACTGGCCGCTCGCCGCCTCAGACCATTCGCATTACTTCACTAGCAATGACTACGGCCTGGTGGTGCAGATGGCGCTCGATGGGCAAGGCGTGGCGCTGGGCTGGGATCACCTTGTGCGGGATATGGTGCGCGAAGGGCGTCTGGTACGGCCGGTAGCCGAGGAACTGACCCTCAGTGAGGCGTTGCAGTATTTGATCGTCAAGGAAGAAAAGGCTGACGACCCGGCGTGCTTGCGGTTGAAGGCCTGGCTGATCGCGCAGTTCGCCTGACGGGCGAATCGGCGAGAAAACCGCCCGGCCAGGCACGGGCGGTTTTCCGGGGCTCAGAAGTGCGCCTTGACCAACAAGCTGATAGCGCTCTGGTTGGTGCCGCCGAGGATTTCCTCGCCCAGGTAGCTGTTGTCGCTGATCCCGTACTTGTCGCTCCAGTAGTCGTACTCCACGCCCACGTAGAACTTCTCGCCCCAGCCCATGGCCTTGGCCAGGTCGTATTTGATCTGCGGGTTGAAGTGGAAGTTGGCGTGATAGCTCTTGTCGTTGTCGACGACCCAGTCGATGAAGCCGTCGATCACCACATTGGAGTTGCCGACCGGAACGGTGTAGCTCCACACCGGGGTGATCTGCCAGACGTTCTTGCCGTCGCGCTTGCCATCTGGGGTGCGCAGGTAGGTGTTGAGCTGGAAGTAATCGAAGCCGGGAATGTTCAGGTCGACGGCCGGGCCGATCAGGTAGGCGTCGACATCGTCTTCGCCGAACTCGTAGGTCGCGGCGATCAGCACGTCCTTGATCGGGCCGAACGACAGGTTGGCGCCGCTGATCTTGCCGAGGGAAAGGCGCGGGCTGATCTCGCCGTAGAAGCTGTGGCCGTCGCCGGCACCGTTGGTGGCGTCGGTGTTATATTTGATGCCGTCGACGAAGACGAACAGGTCACCGAAGCTCCAGCCGCTGGCGTGTTCGAAGGTCACGGTCTGCTGCTTGGGCGGGTCGATCTTGAAGTCGACGCCATTGAGGTAGGTGAGGCTGTTGTCCTGCCACAGCAGAAGGTCGCCGGCCATGGCCTGACCGGTTGCCAGCAGACCGCTCGCCAGCAGCAGGGAAGTGGTGGTGCGAGTCATCGAAAGCTCCTGATTTTTGTGTTGTTCAAGCGTTGAACCTGTCGTGTTGGTCAGGCTTTGAGTGAGAGAGCAAGAACGGCGCCAATTCCTGTCTTGCCGGACAGAATTACGGTTTTTCCCGGTGTTTTTTCGTTATTGGCGGTAAGCGGGGCGTTGGCGCTGCCGCAACAGCGCGCAACGGCCTGGTTGCGCGCTATTGCTCGGGACGGGGTTGCTTCAGGATGGCGCGTTGCTGCGCCATCGCGGGGCTCAGGCCTTGGCTTCCTCGCGGCGGTAGGCGTAGGTGTCGGCGAAGCGCGAGAGCATGTAGGCGCTGCAGGATACCGGCGGGTACTTGGGCGAGTTATCGCTGCCCGAACAGTTGGGCAGGCAACTGATTTCGGTGTCCGGGTGCGGCTCGGCGAAGAACGGCATCGAGTAGCGATCGACGCCCAGCGGGCTGATCACCCGGTGCGGAGTGGAGGTGTAACGGTCGTTGCTCCAGCGCGCCATCATGTCGCCAATGTTGACCACGTAGGTGCCCTCGATCGGCGGGGCGTCGATCCATTCGCCAGCCAGGTTCTGCACCTGTAAACCACCGGCATTGTCCTGATAGAGCAGGGTCACGCAGCCATAGTCCGTATGCGCGCCGGCGCCTTGCTGATCGGCGCTGCTGGCGGTCTGGCGCGGCGGGTAGTGGATCATGCGGAACACGCTGATCGGGTCGGCGAAGCGTTGGTCGAAGAAGTCCTGGTCGATGCCCAGCGCCTCGGCCATGGCGCGCAGCAGGGTCAGCGACAGTTCGTGCATGTCCTGGTAGTGCTGTTGCAACAGCGTTTCCCAGCCAGGAATGTCCGGGTGACGGTTGGGGCCGCGCAGCGGTTTTTCCGCGAGCACGTCGGGATGCTCGGCGCTCATGTGGAAACCCATGTCGAAGGTTTCCTTGAGATCACTCGGCCGGCTCGGGTCGAGTTGTTCGGTGGCGATGGCGCCGTAGCCGCGGTGGTGGGCGCTGCGGGTGATGTCGATACGCAGTTTTTCTTCCGCCGGGCGGGCGAAGAAATCTACCGCGGCGGCGTTCAGTTCGGCGATGCGCGTGGCCGGGATCGGGTGCCCCTTGATGTAGTAGAAACCCCATTGGCGGCAGGCGGCGTCGATCTGCCGGGCCACGGCCTGGCGGGCGGCGGGGTCGTCCTGGTACAGCGGGGCGATATCGATGATCGGCAGGGTGTTCATGGTTGGCTCCAAGAAGTGCGGACCCCGGTGTCGGTGGGCGGGTCCGTGGTGCTGCGAGTCTTCTCGTACCCATGCAGCGAAGAGATCGGCGGGGCCGATCTTGTGCGCGGTTCTCCGGTGGGAGGGACGGCGGCACAGCCTTGAGGCGACGCGCGATAGGCGCGGCGCGGTTGTGAAACGGACGGGAGCGCCTGGCGCTCCCGTCCGGCGTTTGCAGCGGCGCTTACTTCGGCAGTTGCGCGGCGATGCCTTTGACGTAGTAGTTCATGCCCGCCAGTTCGGCGTTGCTGGCCACGGCGCCCTCGGCGATCTTGACCGCGCCGCTCTGGTCCAGGATCGGGCCGGTGAACGGGTGGAACGAGCCGTCCTTGATGCTGGCGATGATCTGCTCGGCTTCGCTTTTCACGTCGGCCGGGACCAGGTCGCTGATCGGCAGTTCGACCGTGCCTTCAGCCAGGCCGCCCCAGTAATCCTGGGATTTCCAGGTACCGTCGATGACCGCCTGAGTGCTCTTGATGTAGTGCGGGCCCCAGTTGTTGACGATGGAGGTCAGCACGGCTTTCGGCCCGAAGTGCGCCATGTCCGAGGCGTAGCCCACGGCATAGACACCGCGGCGTTCGGCGGTCTGGATCGGTGCCGGGCTGTCGGTGTGCTGGAAGACCACATCGACGCCCTGGTCGATCAGCGCGTTGGCGGCGTCGGCTTCCTTGCCCGGATCGAACCAGGAGTTGACCCACACCACCTTGATTTCGGTGCCGGGGTTGTACTTGTCCAGGGCCAGCTGGATGGCGTTGATATCGCGCAGCACTTCCGGGATCGGGAAGGAGGCGACGTAGCCGATCTTCTTGCTCTTGGTCATCTTCGCGGCGAGGAAACCGCCGACGTAGCGACCCTCGTAGGACGTCGCCAGGTAGGTGCCGAGGTTCTTGTCCTGCTTGTAGCCGGTGGCGTGTTCGAAGGTCACTTTCGGGAACTGCTTGGCGACCTTGGCGGTGGGGTTCATGTAGCCGAACGAGGTGGCGAACACCAGGTCGTAGCCGCCCTTGGCCATGTTGCGGATCACCCGCTCGGCGTCGGCGCCTTCCGGCACATTCTCGACGAAGCTGGTGTCGATCTTGTCGCCGAACTGCTTGATCAGCGCCTGGCGGCCCTGCTCGTGCTGATAGGTCCAGCCGTGGTCGCCGATCGGGCCGATGTAGACGAAGCCGACCTTCAGTGGATCAGCGGCGTAGGCGGACAGCGCGGTGCTCAGGCCGATGGCGGCAGCGAGGGTGCGTAGCAGGTTTTTGCTTTTCTTCTGATGCATCTGGGGTTGGCTCCTGTAGGTCTTTTATAGTGGCCGTGTCGGGCTTTTCCCTTACTGCAAAAAGCTGACCAAGCGGGCAAAAACCGGGTTTTTGCGGGGTGTAGCGATTGGGGTGTAGCGGATCGGTTCTGGGGTGGTGCGTGATGCTTTTAAGGTCGCCCTTTGCTGGTGCATCAGTGCCCCGCCTTCCACGGCTGCCCCAGGGAAACCGGCGCATACAGCCGGGTCTTGATCGCATCCCGCGACAGCACCACCAGCACCAGGATGGTCGCCACATACGGCAGCATCGCCAGCAGGTTGGCCGGGAAGCTGACACCGATACCCTGGGCCACCAGATGAAGGATGCTGGCCAGGCCGAACAGGTACGCGCCGAGCAGGACGCGGAACACGCGCCAACTGGCGAACACCACCAGTGCCAGGGCAATCCAGCCGCGTCCGGCGGTCATGTTTTCTGCCCACATCGGCGTGTAGGCCAGCGACAGGTAACCACCGGCCAGACCGGCCATGGCCCCACCGAACAGCACCGCCAGGGTCCGCACCCGCAGCACCGGCAAGCCCATGGCGCTGGCGGCGTCGGGGTTTTCGCCGACAGCCTGGAGGATCAGGCCGATGCGGCTTTTCAGCAGGACCCAGGCGATCACTCCGAACAGCACGAAGGACAGGTAAACCAGCACATCCTGGTTGAACAGCATGTGGCCGATGATCGGCAGGTCGGCCAGCAGCGGGATGGCTACCGGCTCGAAGCCGGTCAGCGGCTTGCCGACCCACGCCGCGCCGACGAAGGACGACAGGCCGACACCGAAGATGGTCAGCGCCAGGCCCGTGGCGACCTGATTGGCCTGACAGCCGAGCGCCACCAGGGCGAACAGCGACGACAACAGCATGCCGGCCACGCAGGCCATGAGCACGCCAAGCCACAGGTTGCCGGTGGCGAAGGCGGCGATGAAACCGATCACCGCGCCGAACAGCATCATGCCTTCCTGGCCGAGGTTGAGTACGCCGCTCTTCTCGCACACCAGTTCGCCGAGGGCGACCAGCAGCAGCGGGGTGCCGCAGCGCACCATGGCGTAGAGGATGTTGCCAAACAGATCGAGATCCATAGTCGAAGCCTCAGGCTGCGCGCAGGCGGCGGCAGCCAAGCGAAAGAGTGAGAGGGGGCGTCAGGCGCTGGCCGTTTCAGCGAGCGCGGCGCGGCGACGTCGGTTCAGCTTCAGCCGGGGCGTGTAGAGGATCAGCACATCGCAGGCGAGCAGGTAGAACAGCATCATTCCCTGGAACAGCCCGGTCAGTGATTGCGGCAGGTTGAGGGTCATCTGCGCGTTCTCGCCGCCGAGGTAGAGCAGCGCCATGAGCAGGCCCGCAGCGAGGATGCCGAACGGATTCAAGCGACCGAGAAACGCCACGGTGATCGCCGCGTAGCCGTAGCCGGGCGACACCTGCGGCACCAGTTGGCCAATCGGCCCGGTGACTTCGCTGACCCCGGCCAAACCCGCCAGGCCGCCGCTGATCAGCAGGGCCAGCCACACCAGGCGCTTCTCGCGGAAACCGACGAAACCGGCAGCGCGCTGGTCCAGGCCGAGCACCTTGATCTGGAACCCGAGAAAGCTCTTGTGCAGCAGCACCCACACCGCGACCAGCGCCAACAGCACGAAGTACAGGCCGATGTGCACGCGGCCGTCCTCGAACAGTGCCGGCAGGCGGCTGGCGTCACCGAACATCGCCGACTGCGGGAAGCTGAAACCGTCGGGGTCCTTGAGTGGGCCGTGGACGAAGAACAGCAGCAGGTTCAGGGCGATGTAGTTGAGCATGATGGTGGTGAGGATTTCGTTGGCGTTGAACCGCGTGCGCAGCCAGGCTGCCAGCGCGCCCCACAAGGCGCCGGCGAGGCTGCCGGCGGCGAGCACCCAGAGCAGCGCCCAGCGGCTTTGCCAATCGATGAGGTGGATGGCCAGCGCACTGCCGGCCAGCGCGCCCATCAGCAACTGGCCTTCGGCGCCGATGTTCCAGATACGCGCCTGATATGCCACGGACAAGCCGAAGGCGCAGAGCAGAATCGGCAGTGCCTTGAGCAGCAACTCGGAGATGCCGTAGAAGTCGCTGATTGGCTCGATCAGCAGGGTGTGGAACGTCTGCAGCGGATCATGACCCAGCGCGGCGAACAGGATCGCTCCGCTGATCAGGGTCAGCAGCCCGGCGAGCAACGGCGAAAGCAGAAGCATGGCGCGCGACTGCTGGGTACGGGGTTCGAGGGATAACAGCATGGTGGGCTCTCGTCAGGCGGCGTCTTGCGGGGCATCGAACTGGCCGGCCATCCAGCCGCCGACCTCCACGGGATGGGTGTCGGCGGTGGCCTTGAGCGGCGACAGACGCCCGCTGCACAGGGCGCCGATCCGGTCGCTGATCTGGAATAGCTCGTCGAGGTCTTCCGAGATCACCAGGATCGCCGCCCCGGCATCGCGCAGGGCGATCAGCGCGCGGTGAATCGCAGCGGCGGCCCCCACGTCGACGCCCCAGGTCGGGTGCGCGGCGACCAGCAACTTGGGGTTCTGCAGGATCTCGCGACCGAGGATGAACTTCTGCAGGTTGCCACCGGACAGACTGCGTGCCGCGGTGTGGGCGTCCGGGGTTTTCACCGCGAAGCGCTGGATGATCTCTTCGGCCAGTGCCAGCACCTTGCCCGAGCGGATCAGGCCGCGGCTGACCAGCCCTTGTTGAAAGGCGGTGAGCAGAGCGTTGTCGGCCAGGCTCATGTCCGGCACGGCGCCGTGACCGAGACGTTCCGCGGGGACGAACGCCAGGCCCAGGGCGCGGCGGGCGTCCGGGTACAGGTTGGCCATCGGCTGGTTGTCGAGGGTGACGCGCTCGCGTTCGTTGGCGGGCAGGCGCGTCTCGCCGCTGAGCAGTGCGAGCAGTTCGTCCTGGCCATTGCCGGCGACCCCGGCGATACCGACGATCTCGCCGCTGCGCACTTCCAGGCGCAGGTGCTCGAAGGACGTGCCGAATGGATCCTTGTTGCGCCAGCTCAGATCGTCCACCCGTAGACGCGGCAGGCCGCCGGCGGTCTTCGGGTAACTGGCCTCCAGCCCCTCCGCGTCGCCGACCATCAGCCGTGCCAGTTCCAGGTCGCTGCAGCGGGCGGGCACGCAGTCGCCCGACACTCGGCCGCCGCGCAGCACCGTGGCGCTGTGGCACAAGGCGCGGACTTCGCCGAGCTTATGGCTGATGAACAGAATGCTGCAGCCCTCGGCGGCGAGGGCGCGCAGGGTGATGAACAGCTCATCGACCTCTTGCGGGGTGAGCACCGAGGTGGGCTCGTCGAGGATCAGCAGCTTGATGTCCTGCATCAGGCAGCGAACGATCTCCACCCGCTGGCGCTCGCCAATCGACAGGCTGTGCACCAGTCGTTCAGGCTCCAGGCCCATGCCGTAGCGTTGCGACACCTCACGGATGCGCGGCGCCAGTTGCTTCGGCGTACCGGCTTCGCGACCCAGCGCCAGGGCGATGTTCTCCGCCACGGTCAGCGTCTCGAACAGCGAAAAATGCTGGAACACCATGCCGATGCCGAGACCACGGGCTTGTGCCGGATCACGGACCTGAACCGGCCGGCCCTCCCAGAACACCTCGCCGGAGTCTGGCGCGGTGACGCCGTAGATGATCTTCATCAGCGTGCTCTTGCCGGCGCCGTTCTCGCCGAGCAAGGCATGGATTTCACCGGCGTCGATACGCAGATCAATGCGGTCGTTGGCCAGCGTGCCAGGGTAGCGCTTGGTGATGGCACGCAACTCCAGGCGCAGGGGGGATTCGGACATGGGACTGCTCGGTGGTGATTGTTTTGAACAGCTTCAAAGCAAAAACATGGCCAAGTGGTCAGATTATTTGCGCAGGCCCGTGTCAGAGGGCTTCGCGGAGGGGTGTCAGAAGATTCTTGTGCGAGGAGGCGGGACGGGTGTCTGGTTTTGGGGCGGGAGTGCGCTTCATGCTGGTGCGAAGCTGATACCGTCTGGACATAGCCAATGCCTTGCACAGCAGCAGACAACTCGGGGGGCTTTAACCATGACCACCATTCGCAACATCGCACTGGCGATACTGCTCGGCATGCCGGTTTTTTCCCATGCCGAGCCGAGCGTCGAGGTCGGGTTTTCTCCGGAAGGCTCGGCGCGAAAACTGGTACTGGAAACCATCGGCAGCGCGAAGCACAGCATCCAGATGCTGGCCTACGCCTTTCAAGCCACCGACATAACGCAGGCGCTGGTGGATGCAAAGAACCGCGGCGTGGTGGTGCGCATCGTGGTCGACAAGAAACGAAATCTCGGCAAAACCAGCAAGGCCGCCATGGACTTCGTGACTTCAAATGGGATCGAACTGCGCACCAACGACCAGTTTCACCTCCATCACGACAAGACAATCATCGTTGATGGTCATACCGTCGAGACGGGGTCGTTCAACTATGCGGCGTCTGCCGAGGTTTCCAATTCGGAGAATGTGGTGGTGATTCGGGGGATGCCGGAGGTAGCGCGTAAATACGGTGCTCACTGGCGGTCGCGGTGGGATCTGGGGGAGCGGTATTTGGAGCGTTGAGTGGTCAGTACCCAGCAAAATCAGGGTTTTCAGGCACAAAAAAGGCACTTGCGAGATTCGCGAAGTGCCTGATCTGTTTTGCGTTTGGTGGGCCGGGGTAATCTGAATTGATTCTATAACATGTTGATTATTATAGATTATTTTTGGTTAAATTTTTTATTGGAATACCTTTTGGAATACCATTCGCGAATCTTCTTAAATTCCTACCTTTACGTCGATCAATGCTCAATTCCACAGCTGTTCGTCGGATCTCACTTTTGAGCGGAGCCAACGGCTTCTGATGGCCATTGCTGGCGATTGTGCATTCCTTCACTCGCTCTGGCGAGTCAGCACATGCCTTATTGCCTTCGAGTACAGCAAATGGGCGGTCTCTACTACTTCCTGCTCCAACGCCCGGCGAATACCGCGTCGGCGGCTACTACAGTACCACCAAGGCTGACGATTTCTATCTTGCTGCGGACGTGGCACAGGAGCCGCTGAGCGATACAGGCTCAAATCCCACAACAACAAACACGGCGCCTAGTGGGTGGTGCAGCATCAGGTCTACAAGGATGCGACCAACCCGGCCCGGGCGCTGACCTTGTTCAGCGACGCCACTGTGCATAACAAGGCCACCAACAAGATCGATCGCTGGGTATCAACAACATAGTTTGACACAGCCCGTCGTGTAAATCGGGGTTTATATGATGATTAGGGGTAAAGGCAACAGAAACATAGATTGACCCAAATGGGTTGCGATTGAAATACAGGCCCCGATTGCTCACAACATAGTTTGACACGAACAGCCAGATAAGTAGTCATGAAAGGGGAGCGCATAAACTGCGGTCTTCAGCACAAGCTCAGTGCGATGTCTAAATCTGTGCGCAACCTACGGCCGGCTCCCATAAGCACATAAACCGTATTTTTCGTCTCAAATAAGCAGTTGTGGGTGAAGGAAACCTCCAACGTTGATCTGACCCAATCACCAGGTGCAAAACGGCCTTTACTATCTTGGATAACGGTCAATGCGTAAATCAGGACAGGGACAAGCCCTCTATCGGTGATGGCTGTTCGTTGACGTGTTGTAACTTGAAGGTCCAAGATTACCCAATCAGCAACAAGGCAATATACACGGGAAGGAAAATGCAGATTTGCGAGTGCAACTGCATCTAAGTCAGCGAGTGAGCACCCGTTTATTTTCTCGCCTGCGGAAAGCAGCGAGGTAAACGCCGCCAAATTCATTCATCCCTCCAGGCGGTTGGTAAATCGACTCGATCGTGAATTATCCCTAAGCATAGCTCCCAGGAAACAGCTTGGTGTTGATGGCGACGAATAGCAGCTAGGTCATCTCACACCTTGTTTCTCAACTTTCCCTTTATCTTACTGAACGGGATGATTTCTATTGGCTACGTGACATCAAAAAGCGGTTTACGCCAATAGCCCTTTATGCCATTGGTCGTGCTTAACCCAACCTCGGGGTAGGTGCCGATGTGGGAGAAACCGAGCGCTTCATGGCTACCTATGCTTCCCGCGTTGGGTAAGGCGATGCCGCTATAGGCTGCATGCCCCCCCTATTTCTCCAGGATTGGATATTGGTTTAACAGAAATACCGCTCACACAGAATCGGTGTATTTGCGTTTTTTATGATCCTGCGTTAATCATTTTCTGGCACTATGACTCGGCGCAGCGTAAACGCACCACGTAGCTCTCCTAGAGCAAAGCCGCGGGCTTTATCCTGCGGGTAGCGTCTATCTATTACAGCAGCCAGTTCCGGTTTTATCTCCTTGCCATGGCATCCTAAGCACGCTTCACCTGTAGGGATAGCCTTCATCATACGGAATTCACCCTTTACGATTTCCGAATGCGCTAAACCAGATAATGCTTCACCCGCCGCAGCGCGCTTAACAAATTGCTCAAGAACCTGCTTTTCCCAAGCATCTGGTACGTTACCCGGATTTCGAACCTTTAATGCTGTGCGGCCCACAACCCACGGTGTTTGACTGTGCTGATCAGCAATTTGCGGTGCGAGCAACTGGCAAGCCTCAACGGCTTTGACTGGTCCACCTGTCTGCATAGCTGATTTCACGGTGTCCATAAGATGCTGCTGGAAGGGGGGAATAAGAATTGCCCCTTCAGCAGTCATCTTTTCGAGATCGTCAGCATAGGCTCCAACACTCAATGCTCCGCTCAGAAAAAACGTTACCATCCGCATATCAATCTCCTCGTACTTTAATCGATCGAACTGTTGGCGTTAACAAAAATGGCCTTGGCGGCGGTGTTAGAGCACGATCTGAAACGTGCATCTGCTCTTGTCAGGTGGCGACGGCATTGGTGCATGCCAATTATTTAAGTGAATCAATGAACGACAGCAACTCAGAGAACGTTAAGTGGAATTTTCAGGTAGCAAGTGCCATTGCCTTCAGCTGGAGGCAAATTACCTGCTCGCATGTTCACTTGCACGGATGGCAGGATAAGTGTCGGCATGCCCAACGTAGCGTCCCGTGCTTGGCGCATAGCAACGAAATCTGCTTCGCCAGTGCCCTCATGCGCATGAACGTTATGGGCTCTTTGCTCGGCAATGGTGGTTTCATTGCGGTAGTCATCTCGACCCGGTGCCTTGTAGTCGTGGCACATAAACAAACGGGTATCGTCGGGCAACTCGAACAACTTTTGAATGGACTGGAAGAGTTTTCGCGCATCGCCGCCGGGAAAATCGCATCGGGCAGTGCCGTAATCAGGCATGAACAGCGTATCGCCGACAAAACCAGCATCACCGATTAGATAGGTCATGCAGGCCGGTGTATGTCCTGGTGTGTGGATGGCGTGCGCTTCGATCCCTCCGACCAAAAAGCGCTCACCGTCTTTCAGCAGCCGGTCGAATTGACGACCATCAGTGGCAAACTCGCTGCCAACGTTGAACAACTTACCAAAAGTATTCTGAACCACGGTGATCTGCTCGCCGATGGCCAGTTGGCCGCCCAACTCGCGCTTTAGATACTGCGCTGCGGAAAGATGATCGGCATGTACATGGGTTTCCAGTAACCACTCCACCGTAAGGGCTTGCTCCCGCACGTAGGCAATTAGACGTTCCGCGCTTTTGCAAGACGTGCGACCCGATGCGAGATCGTAATCCAGCACTGAGTCGATAACGGCGCAGTGACCTGTATTCGGATCACTGACAACATAGCTGTAGGTATAGGTAGCGGGGTCAAAAAAAGCTTCTACATGGGGTTTCATGATGGAATTCTCTTTTCGATATACGAAGTAGAGTGCTGATCTACCAACGGGATTTGGCAAGGAACTGTGATCAGCAATGCTTATCTAAACCACCACGGGCACCTTCAGGCGCCCGCCAGTGTGCAACGGTGGTCGCTCAGCAACGGTTACAGGTTTTGATGCCAAGCAATGTATAGACAGGGCAGAATCGGAAAATGCCGGTGGCCAGCGGCACTAAACCTATCCAGCCCCAAACGCCGATCACACCGGACAAACTGAGGCCAATAAGAAGCAGACCGGCGACAATGCGCAGGCTACGATCGATGGTTCCAATGTTCGCTTTCATGGTGATCTCCCGATCAATGGTTGCGCCGGGTCTCCAGCGCAGTAAACAACAACATGCCGGCCAGCATGGCCAACATGAATACGATGATCTGCCAGCGCCCTGTCAGCAGAATGGCCACTGCGGGGCCAGGACAGATGCCCGCTATTCCCCAGCCGATGCCAAACAACAGGCTCCCGCCGATCAGGCGCGGGTCCAACTCACGTTTGATCGGTAGTTGCATTGCCTTTCCCAGCAGCGAACTGGATTGTTGGCGTGCCCAGGTCAGCGGGCCAATGGCTATGCCGATTGCGCCGACCATGACCAACGCCAAGGAAGGGTCCCAGGTACCGGTCAGATCCAGGAAAGCGAGTACTTTGCTCGGGTTGGCCATGCCTGCCAGAAGCAGACCCAAGCCGAACAGCACACCTGCAACGAATGCGCTCAGTTTGGTCATGTCCCCCCCCTCAGAAGATGACGCAATACAAACACTGTGGCAAAACCACTGGACATAAAGCACACAGTGGCAGCCATTGATCGCGGCGAAAGGCGCGATATGCCGCACACCCCGTGGCCACTGGTGCAACCAGAACCGTATCGTGTGCCGATGCCCACCAATAAACCGGCGACGATCAATCCGAACCAGCCACTTTGGAACTCAATCTGCGGCAGCGTGGCGAACAAGCTCCATAGAAGCGGCGCGATTAGTAGGCCCAGGAGAAAAAGTGCTTTCTCACTCCCCCCCTCGCTATCACGTTGTAAAAGACTGCCGATAAGGCCGCTGATGCCTGCGATACGCCCGTTGGCGACGACGAATAGACTAACCGCCAAGCCAATCAATGCGCCGCCTGCAAGGGATGACCAGGGAGAGAAGTTGAGCCAGTCGACATTCATTCAGCCTCTCCCGCGCAAAACTGTTGATACAGCGTTTGTATGACTGCCAATGCTACGGGGCTACCGATGCGATAGAATACTTGCTTGCCGTCACGTCTGGTTTCCACTAACCCCTCGCGGCGAAGGACTGCTAGTTGTTGAGAAAGCGTTGGCTGCCTTATCCCCAACAATAACTCCAGATCGCTAACATTACGCTCGCCTTGGGACAACTGACATAGCAGCAGCAAACGATCCGAATTGGCCAAGGCTTTCAGAAATTGGCTTGCAGCATCAGCATTTTCTCGTAGGTGGGCAATATTTATCTCAAGCATAAAATGTTGATGCACCTCTTCTATTACATTTGTTTTTTCGACGCATTCTCTATCAGATATTTTTATATCGGAACTTAGTAATTAAGAGCCTTGATAATTAATTGATTGATCCTTTGAAAAATAATGTTTATTAGGATCAATTGCGTCATAGGCAGCAGGATCTGCCTCCCCTTTTAACTGGGCACGCTCCAAAAAAGTGCAACCCGAGAGAATAGATATTGAAACTAGCAAAGCAAGAAGGACTTTCATGTTGTCATCTCTAGTCAGTTAGTAACTTGCTACGGCCCAGATGCTAAGATTTACCTTATCATAATATGTATTTCTTGCAACTGTTTTTTTAGGTTTCTAACAAGCGCCTGTAACGCCGCCCTCAGCGGCATCGCTACCATTTACAGTTGGATAGGGCATCTTTACTAGCATCGAAGTCTCTTGGAGGCATCAGCGTTCGATTTTGTGCTAAAGAGGTAGTGAAACCGTATGCTTTTGTAAGCTCTTGTTTTTTAAATACTTTTTACAAGCAAAGCCAGTGCAACAATCACCGAAACAGCGGCAAATCCTTTTTGTAAATGTGGACCCGCTAACCGGGCAGCAACCAAGCGCCCACAAATCATTCCAACCAATGCTCCAAGCGAGAACGGTAGGGCAATCGCCCACTGCAGGTGCCCTGTTGCAGAGCTTGCAGCAACACCGGAGATTGAAACTAACGCAATAACGGCAAGAGACGTTGCAAGCACTGACTGCGCTGTCAAATTGGTATATCGCTGGAGCGCCGGTACCATTACAAAACCACCACCCACCCCTAGCAAGCCAGAAAGCGCTCCTGCGACTATGCCGGAAAGTGTTAGTGCCCACGCGCAAGGGCCAGTCCAGTTAAGCTTTCCTCGGTTGACGTCCAATAGACAAGGTGGTGGTTTAGATGTGACGTTGCCCTTTAACTCCGTGGAGGGGGCGAGCGATCGTTGATAGACCCGAAACGCAACGTACATCAGCACGAAGGCAAACATGATCGTCAACGGGCGATTAGGTGTGCGCTGCGCCAGCCAAAGGCCAAGGGGAGAACAGACGATCCCAGCACCTGCAATTAACAGCGCGGCTTTATAGCGAACGGTGCCGTTTTTGAGTCCCATCGCGGCACCCAAGGTCGCGGCTAAACCGACAGCCAGTAAACCAATCGGCCCTGCCTCGGCCATGCTCAATCCAACCCCAAATACCAGTAATGGAACAGCCAGTATTCCTCCTCCGGCGCCGGTCAGAGCCAGAATGACTCCAACGGTAAGTCCAAGCAGTAAGACAACAATCATCTGATCCTCCTTGCTTTTAGTTCTAATTTCATATGTCAGCCAACTCAGGTTTCGCCATCCATTCATGCCCCTTGAGCATTCCTTTCCAATATAGAGGTGGAAGAATCCGCTCCTTGAGCAGCCATGCCAACCTCGATGGACGGGTACCGTCAATCAGCCAGGATGGAAAGCTGGGGGCGACTTTGCCGCCATAAGTGAACTCAGCCAGTACGATCTTGCCGCGCTCAACCGTCAGCGGGCAGGAGCCATAACCGTTGTAATGGGCGCTGCCTTTTGCTTTACCCATTGAGGCCAAAACATTATGAGCAACGACTGGCGCCTGCATGCGTGCTGCTGCCGCGGTTTTTGCGTTGCTGGAGTTGGCAGCGTCTCCCAGTGCGTGAATATTTACCCAGGTTTTATGGCGCAAAGTGGCAGGGTCGACATCAATCCAGCCAGCCGAGTCAGCGAGAGGGCTGACCCGAATGAAATCCGGCGCGATCTGCGGAGGCACCACATGAAGCATATCGAAGTCGCGCGTCACAAGATGGGCGCTGCCATCCGGGTTGACGCAGTTGAACGTTGCAGTTCGAGCGGGCCCATTCACGCTAGTGAGTGTGTTGCCGAAATTCAGGTCAATACCATAGGCCTTGATGTATTCCATCAGTGCCGGCACATAGTCGGCAACTCCGAACAGCACCGCGCCGGCGCTGCAAAACTCGATCTCGACCTTGTCCAATACACCGGTACGTTTCCAATGATCGGCAGATAGATACATTGCTTTTTGCGGCGCCCCGGCACATTTGATCGGCATGGGCGGTTGCGTGAAAATCGCCCGGCCACCACGCAATTGCTGCACCATTTCCCACGTATAAGGGGCAAGGTGGTACAGGTAGTTTGAAGTCACGCCGTTGCGGCCCAAGGTGTCAGACAAACCCTCGATGGCATGCCAATTGAGCTTGAGGCCAGGGCACACGATCAGTTGTTCGTATTTGACGACTCTGCATCCATCAAGAATGACAGCATTTCTCTCAGGTTCAAAAGCGGCGACCGCCGACTTGATCCAGTGCACTCCTCGGGGGATGGTCGTGCCCATCGTATGGGCAGTTTGGGGTGCATCGAAGACACCGCAGCCGACCAGTGTCCAGCCTGGCTGATAGTAATGCACATCTGCCGGGTCGATTATGGCAATGTCGAGTCCAGGTTCGCGCGCGAGCAAGCTCGAAGCAGTCGCGATCCCCGCCGCACCGCCACCGATGATGACTACGGTATGCTGCGCCTCCGCCACTTCAACCGGCGTGCGTCCCTGATTCGCAATCCGGCGAATGACGCCTTTCATATCGAAGCCGGCTTTTTTTGACGTCTCGACGATCTGTGGCAGGGATTGCTGGCCCGCTTGTGACAGTGCCCACATCGTTGTCGAACGCATGCCTGAACGGCAATACGCCAACACCGGCTTTGGAAGCGTTTCAAGTAGTTTGCCGAATGCAATGACTTGTTCGTCAGTCACTTTGCCTGATTCAGCAGGGAGGTAGTGCGCTTCAATACCGACCGCTTGGGCCTCACGTTTGATTTCGGCAAACAAGGGTTGATCGCCGCCTTCGCCATCGGGACGGTTACACACAATGGCGCGAAAACCGGCGTCTTTTATTTCTGCCAATTGGTTGGAAAAAATCTGATCTGATACCGACAGTCCAGGTGCAAGGCGGCGAATCTCCATAAGGGTCTCCATTATGGGTATTTTTCTAATGAGTTTTTGGGGAGGGCAGCATCAGGCTACGTCGAGCGGGATTTTCAGATAGCGCGTCCCGTTCGATTCGGGCTCAGGCAAGTGCCCGGCACGCATGTTGACCTGAACAGATGGAAGGATCAGTGTCGGCATGCCCATCGACGCGTCACGCTTAATTCGCATCGCAACGAACTCCTCCTCACTGATGCCATTGCGCACATGAACGTTGCGCGCGCGTTGGTCTGCAACCGTACTGACGAACTGCACTTCGCGGCCACCAGGCTGGTAGTCGTGACACATATAAAGCAAGGTGTTGACAGGTAAACTCAGCACCTTGTTGATTGACTTGAACAAGGTATGCGCATCGCCGCCGGGAAAGTCACAGCGCGCAGTGCCGTAGTCCGGCATAAACAAGGTATCGCCAACGAATGCACTCGTTTCGGTCCCATCCGTTATCACATAAGTCATACAGGCAGGTGTATGACCTGGTGTATGAAGCGCTTGGCATTGCAGTGTGCCAATGGCAAACGGCTCGTCATGAACGAACAGGTGATCGAACTGGCTTCCATCGCGTGCCATATCGCCACCTGTATTGAAAAGCGTGCCAAATACCTCTTGCACCGTTGAAATCTGGCTGCCTATCCCTATTTTTCCACCGAGTTTTTCCTTCAGGTATGGCGCTGCCGTCAGGTGGTCTGCATGTACGTGGGTCTCTAGAATCCAGTCGACCCTCGCTTTGAGTTCGTTCACCCTCGCAATCAACTTGTCCGCAGAAGTTGTGGCGGTGTGACCAGACTTCGGGTCGTAATCAAGAACGCTGTCAATCAAAGCGCAGTGGTTGGTCGCTTGATCCAGCACGAGATAGCTGACGGTATTGGTAGCAGAATCGAAGAATCCTTCGACGTGAAGTTTTACGCTCATGACCTGTCTCCTTAGGGGGCTGTACCGAGCCGCTCACACTAGCGACTGAACAAGCAATAAACCTGCCAAGTAGAAAAGAAGTGAGAAAACTTACTTAACTAATTGTTTTTATTAGATTTAATTTTTTACTGGCTGCAGTGATTTTCATGCGCAGACCTAAGAGAACTGCCATTGGCAGTGAAAGTTGACAGGAGTGGCAGTGTCATAACAGGATTGATAGATCCTCAGGAGCTATCATGAAGACCATCATCCCCCCCGCTAACAACTCTCTCCCGCACCCGGATCAGGTCCGGTCACTTGTTTCGTTCCTTGAGCACGAACCACAGCCGATGATCGTGCTTGATCCGGACTACAACATCCTGGCTGCCAACACCGCCTATCAGCGGCAGTTTGGTAGCGTTGACAAACCCTTTATCGGTCATAAGTGTTATCAAATCTCACACCATTACGATGTCCCTTGTGATCAGGCAGGAGAGAGTTGTCCGATGAAAAAAGCGCAGGAAATGCGCGGGCCCGATCGTGTTTTACACATTCACCACACACCTCGGGGGCCAGAGCATGTCGATGTTGAATTGCGCCCGATTTTAGATGAGCGCGGTGTTATTACCGCCTATGTGGAGCGTCTCACACAGGTCCGCAGCGCGTCAGCGCGACCCAGCAACGAAGGGCTGGTGGGTTGTTCGCCCGCTTTTAACCTCGCCCTGTCTGAGTTGCAGCGGGTCGCACCATCAATGCTGCCAGTACTGCTATTAGGCGAGTCCGGTACGGGCAAAGAGTTGTTCGCTCGCGCGGTACATGAAACCAGCGAGCGGGCCACTGGACCATTTGTAGTCGTGGATTGCTCAGGATTGACCGAAACGTTGTTTGAGAGCGAACTGTTCGGTCATGAAAAAGGAGCATTCACCGGCGCCTCTGCGCGCAAGCCTGGTTTGGTCGAGACGGCCCAAGGCGGCACGTTGTTTCTTGATGAGATTGGAGATGTTCCGCTGGCCATGCAGGTGAAACTGTTGCGCCTGATCGAATCGGGCACCTATCGCCGTGTTGGGAGTGTAGAGACCCTTCACGCTAACTTCAGGTTAATTGCTGCGACCCATAAACCATTGGAAAAAATGATGGAGAAAGGTGAGTTCAGGCAGGACCTGTACTACCGCATCAGCACCTTCCCAATTCAGTTACCTCCCTTGCGCAACCGGGTTGAGGACATTGGTTTGCTTGTTAATTCATTTCTGCAACGTGCCGGTCCAGGCAAGCGCCGACTTACGATAGATGCGGATGCTCTGACACAATTGCAGGGGTTTTCCTGGCCCGGCAATATTCGTGAATTACGCAATGTTCTGGAGAGAGCCAGTCTGTTCGCTGACGATGGTGTGATCCGTTCCATAAATTTGCCCCGGGCATCCGTGGTGGCATCTGCCCAAGCCTCTACTTCAACTCCGCTCGACGGCAGCTCGTTGGTGCAGGCACTGGCTACGTTCAAAGGTACCCGCAGTGAGCTGGCCAAGCACATGGGGATTAGTGAACGTACTTTGTACAGGCGCTTGAAAGAGCAGGGGCTGGTCTAGTAGCCAGCACCCACGCCGAAATTCTGCCAATGACTGCCAGAGTGGCAGTAATTGGCAGCACACTGACCTACCTGCCCCCTCCGCGCACCGCTGGATTATTATCCAAGTACTTGTTTTAAATGGATAAAAATGAGTTTCTAGCCTTTGGCATGCAATGTGCTAACTGCATAGACATGACCATTTCCGACAAACGACTGCGACGCCATCTGCTCACGGCAGTAGTGATCAAGCTACTTGTGCTGACAGTGCTGTGGTGGCTGTTCATCCGGGATTCGCACGTCAGCGTCGACTCGAACACCATCGGCGCAAGGTTCGGTGTACCCACCTCGACTCAAGGGGCAAGCAAGTGATTTCAGAACAACTGGTGGATTTGTCTCGGCTGCAGTTTGCAGCCACTGCGCTTTACCACTTTCTTTTTGTACCGCTCACGGTTGGCATGGTGTGGCTGCTCGTCATCATGGAAAGCGTCTATGTCATGACCGGCAATGTCATCTGGAAAGACATGACGCGCTTCTGGGGCAAGCTGTTCGGCATCAACTTCGCCCTCGGGGTGACGACGGGTATCACCCTGGAATTTCAGTTCGGTACCAACTGGGCTTATTACTCGCACTACGTCGGCGACATCTTCGGAGCTCCACTGGCCATCGAAGGCTTGATGGCGTTTTTTCTTGAATCGACCATGATCGGCCTGTTTTTCTTTGGTTGGGATCGTCTGAAGAAAGAGCACCACTTGCTGGTCACGCTGCTGATGGCGATTGGGACAAATCTTTCAGCGTTGTGGATCTTGATCGCCAATGGATGGATGCAGAATCCGGTGGGTTCAGAGTTCAGCTACATCACCATGCGCATGGAGATGGTTGATTTCTGGGCGGTGGTTTTCAACCCGGTGGCGCAGGCCAAGTTCGTGCACACCGTCTCCGCCGGTTACGTCACCGGCTCGATGTTTGTGCTGTCGATTTCCAGTTGGTATTTGCTCAAGAATCGTGATGTTGAGTTTGCCAAACGCAGCTTCCGGGTGGCGGCCGCCTTCGGTCTGGCCTCAGTGCTGAGCGTGATCGTGTTGGGTGATGAGTCGGGTTACACGGTGGGTGAAGCGCAGCAAACCAAGCTGGCAGCCATGGAGGCGATGTGGGAAACAAAGCCTGCGCCAGCGGGCCTGACATTGGTAGCTAGCATCAACGAAGCCGATTCCAAAAATAACTGGGAAGTTGAAGTGCCCTGGGTGATGGGCTTGATTGGCACCCGGTCAGTCAGCAAGCAAATTCCAGGCATCCATGACATTAAAGAAAAAAACCGTGCTCGCATTCTCCGCGGCATTACCGCCGTCAATGCGCTTGAGGCCCTCAGGGCCAATCGCAGCGATTCGGTGGCTTTCCAGACGTTCGAAGAATACAAATCCGATCTGGGCTTTGGCCTGCTGCTTAAAAAGTATGTCGAAGATGTTAACCAGGCTACGCCGGCCATTATCGAAAAGGCCGTAAACGATACAGTACCGCGCGTGACACCGATGTTCTGGGCGTTCCGTATCATGGTAGGCCTGGGTTTTGCCATGCTTATGCTCTTCGGGCTTGCCTTCTGGAGCACCTTAAAGTCGACCTGCACGCGAAGCCGCTGGTTACTGCGCTGGGCACTTTGCATGCTGCCTGCGCCATGGATTGCCTGCGAACTGGGCTGGTTCGTCGCTGAATACGGCCGTCAGCCATGGACCATCTACGGTGTCCTGCCGACCCACATGAGCGTATCCACGCTTAGCGTCAACAACCTCTATGGCTCGCTGGCGGGATTCATCGTTTTCTACACCGTGCTGCTGGTGGTTGAAATGTTCCTGATGGTCAAGTTTGCCCGTCAAGGTCCTGGCAGCCTCGGTACAGGCCGTTATGTCCACGACGCCCATTTGAAGGAACTCCACCATGCTTGATTACTTCACACTGAAAATTATCTGGTGGGCTCTGGTCGGCGTGCTGCTGATCGGCTTCGCCATCATGGATGGTCACGATATGGGGGTTGGCACGCTGCTGCCCTTTGTTGGCCGCAATGACCTGGAGCGGCGCGTCGTTATCAACACCGTTGGTCCGCACTGGGATGGGAATCAGGTTTGGTTCATCACTGCAGGCGGCGCATTGTTCGCGGCGTGGCCTGTGGTATATGCCACCGCATTCAGCGGATTCTATTGGGCGATGATTCTGGTCCTTTGGGCGCTGTTCTTCCGTCCGGTGGGTTTTGACTATCGCAGCAAGATTCACAATTCCACTTGGCGCAGCACTTGGGATTGGGGACTTTTTGTGGGTGGGACCGTACCCCCCATTGTATTCGGGATCGCGTTCGGTAACCTGTTGCAAGGTGTACCGTTCCACTTCAACGACCTTCTGGTATCGACGTACACCGGCAGTTTCTGGCAACTGCTGAATCCCTTTGCGCTTCTGACCGGTGTGGTGAGTAGTGCAATGATCACCTTGCAAGGCGGTACCTATCTGGCACATCGCACTGAAGGTGTTATCCAGGCGAGGGCAATCAAAGGCGCAGTTGGTGCGGCGATTGTGTTGGTGTGCTCATTCATCGTTGCCGGTATCTGGTTGCAATCCATAGACGGTTATCGCATCACGTCAGTCGTTGATACCGCCGGACTGCCCGATATTCTCAACAAGTCTGTGGTGCGCGAAGCGGGCGCCTGGATGGCCAACTATGGTCATTATCCTTTGTTGTGGCTGTTGCCCGTACTGGGGTTGGTTGGCGCAGCAGGTGCCGCCATGTTGCTGATGATGCGTCGCACACTTTCGGCGTTTGTTGCCTCATCGTTTGCGGTGATCGCCGTCATCAGCACGGCAGGTGTGTCGATGTTTCCATTCATCATGCCGTCATCAACAGTGCCTGCCGCAAGCCTTACTGTGTGGGACAGCGTCTCCAGTCATTTAAGCCTGGCCATCATGTTCTGGGCCACGCTGATCTTCATGCCACTGATCGTGATTTACACCTCGTGGGCATATCGCGTTATGCGGGGCAAAGTCACCGTCGCACAGATCAAAGCCAACGAACATTCAGCCTACTAGTGCCGGCAAAGGAGTAATAAACATGTGGTATTTCGCCTGGATGCTGGGAGTCGGTTTTGCATTACTACTGGCTATATTGAATGCGATGTGGGGCGAGAATGAAGCTGGCCGAGCCTTGAGTGACAATGACGAGGCACAGTCATGATGCCAAATATCGCTAGCACCCAATCTTCCTCACGAATTCATCCGCTGAGTTTGGTTATCGCCGTAACGATCATGCTTGCCTGCACGCTTTATCCTCCCATGATGGCAGCCGCCGATGGGAAAGTTGACCATGTGCTGGCTGCGGCATTGTTTGCTGCTATGAGCGTAGGCTTTGTGAAGGGTGTGGGTTTTGTCCCGCGGACGCTCGCTTGGCGGTGGCTTTTCTCAGGCTGGACCTGCTTTGCAGCACTTGCGCTTGCTGGGTGGGTAAAGTGTCTAAATTGAGGGGTGAAGAGATGACTGAACTCTTGAGTTCGCAGCATAGGGACAGCGTCAGTACCTATCTCCAGCTAGGTGGTGAGGCAGGCATTCGTAAACTCGTTGACCGCTTTTACGAGCTGATGGAGACGCTATCTGAAGCGCGAGTAGTACGCCGGATGCACCCACCGGCTCTTGCTGAAAGCGCTGACAGTCTATTCAAGTTCCTCAGCGGCTGGTTCGGCGGCCCGCCGTTATTCCAATTGGAGCGCGGCCACCCGCGTCTGCGCATGCGACATGCGCCCTATGCAGTCAGTATCGTTGAACGCGACGAATGGATGTTGTGCATGCGTCAGGCGATTGATGAGCAGGTGAATGACACAGCGTTGAACAGCAAGCTGCAACTTATGTTCTCAGAAATGGCCGATCATATGATTAATACTGATGGGAGCAGCCCAGGCATTGGGAGTCCAACCTGAACGCTTTACAGGCTTTAAGCTTCAGAAGTATTTGACATGCATTTAACTGGTTTACCCGTTCCCATATGGGGACAAACCAACTGATGATTTTTAGTGTCTTATTCTGAATATCATCATTATTGCAATACTAAGCCTAAGAGGTTTTCGCAATGGATATCGTTCAGCAGTCGAGCTTTCCGCGCATCAATGAACCAGCGCCCGCCTTCAACGTCCGAACCACTCATGGAGATCGTACATTAGACCACTATAAGGGCAAGTGGCTGATCTTGTTCTCCCATCCTGCGGACTTTACGCCGGTCTGCACTACAGAGTTTATTGGCTTTGCAAAGGCAGCCCCACAATTTGCCAAAATGGATTGTGAGTTACTTGGCCTTTCGATCGATAGCCTATTTTCGCATCTGGCTTGGGTGCGCAATATTGAAGAAAAATTTGGCGTCAGCATCCCGTTCCCGATTATTGAAGATATCAAAATGGACGTTGCTAAAGCCTACGGTATGATCCATCCTGGCGCAGCTGACACTCAAGCCGTGCGTGCTACCTTCTTCATCGATCCAAATGGCATTTTGCGTGCGATGGTCTACTACCCAATGAGCAATGGTCGCAGCATTGAAGAGTTCGTACGCCTATTAACCGCCATGCAAACATCGGATGCGAACGGCATTGCAACGCCCGAAAACTGGTGCCCTGGCTTACCGGTCATTGTGCCTCCACCGAAGACCGCCGAAGCCGCAGCAAATCGTGCCGCCGAAGGGTACGATACGGTTGATTGGTACTACTCGACCAAGTCACTATAACCTTTCGGAGTTTATTGCTATAGATTATTTAATCATCTGGTGCGTATTTACGCCCAGATGATTTTCCAATAAAACTAAATCAAATAGAAATAATCAACCAAACTAACTGGAGTAGTCAAGAATCATGATAAAAACTGCGCATGACTTAGTAAGTGAGGCGAAAGCACTGATCGATGAGGTCGCCATCGAAGACGCAGATCGTGCGATTCAGGAAGCAGATATGCTTATCGATGTGCGTGAAGCGGATGAATATGCTGCTGGACATATTTCAGGTGCGATACACGTGTCGCGCGGTATGCTGGAATTTAAACTTACTAACGATAGTACGCTCAACTCCAGAGAGCTTAAAGTAGTAATCTATTGCAAGACAAGTGGCCGTGCCGCACTTGCGGCCGCGTCGATGAAAAAAATGGGCTACCTGAATGTTAAATCGATCACCGGAGGATTTGATGCCTGGGTTAGTGCGAAAAAACCAATTTCAGCTCCGCATCTTCCAACCTTCGATTAACATCTGATGTTTAATTAGGTTCAGTGCTAATTTCGATATTCGAGTCGAAGTGGCGTCATGCGCTCACTCTTAAATATTTAATCACCAGTTTTGGTTTCTGTGCAGAAAACTGTTGTTCTTTCGCCACGCTGCCAAAAAAAGCTCCTCAGATTGACTTGATAGTAGGAGATGCCAAACGGGATGAAAAATAATACTCCAGATAAGTCAAGCGCCCTGCGTATATATGGCGAGCGTAAGTTATTATTATAAAATTAAAGTGGCTGAATTTGTGTCAGAGCAGATAAGTGATGCTGATGCTTCATAAGAAATATTTCCAAAAATTCTGACGTGGTTCGTTTGTGGCTATTTTGGGCGCCAATCGTTACTGCGACAAACTTCTAGTTCAACACAGACTACTGTTGAGGAGAACATCAAAAGAAAACCCTAATGTTTACCATCGTAAATAAACGCGTAAGCGCCTTTGCGGATAATTTTCACCGTCATGATGTTGCATATTTTGTAGGGAAACAGGAGCTTTACTCATGCTCGTTCTACCAGCTCGGCTGTACGCTTCGCTTGCTATGTGTCTGGTCCTAAGCGCTTGTGACCAAGAGCAGACCCAGAGCTTCACCGCCGTCGAGCCGGGTGAACAGCTATCCGCCGGTATCGGCACCGTCACCAAGTCCGACCATAACGCCTTCTCCCTGCCTTCCGCCAATCTCTCGCCAAGCCGAAGGTTGGACTTTGGCGTTGGTAACAGCTTCTTCCGTAACCCCTGGTTGATCGCCCCCTCTACTATCAGTGCCCGAGACGGCCTTGGCCCGCTGTTTAACACCAACACCTGCCAGAGCTGTCATATCAAAGATGGCCGCGGCCACCCGCCAACGTCGGACAGCGACAATGCAGTGTCGATGTTCGTGCGCCTGTCGATCCCCGCTAAGCCAGGCCAAGAAGCCCTGCTCGAACGCCATGGCGTTATCCCCGAGCCGGTCTATGGCAGCCAGTTGCAGGACGTCGCGATCCCCGGGGCCGTACCTGAAGGCAGGATACGAGTGAACTACACGAGCGAGTTAGTTACCCTCAAGGATGGCACTCGTATTGAGCTGCAGAAGCCAGAATTAGAGATCCTCCAGCTGGGCTACGGCTCCCTACATCCGGACACTCTATTCTCCGCTCGTGTGGCGCCGCCGATGATCGGCCTCGGTCTTCTCGAAGCGGTTCCTGAAGCAGCGATTCTGGTAAATGCCGACCCCGACGATCTTGATAGAGACGGTATTTCTGGCCGCCCCAACCGAGTGTGGGACCATGCCAGCCGGAGCTCCCGCCTTGGTCGTTTTGGTTGGAAGGCTGGGCAACCATCGATCAATCAGCAGAACGCTGACGCCTTTTTCAACGACCTCGGACTTTCGACCAGCCTGATCGCTGGAAGCAACTGCGGGGAAGCCCAACTGGGCTGCCTGCAACTGCCAAGCGGCGGTCAGCCGGAGGTCAGCGACCATATCCTTGCCCAAGTGCTGTTCTATACTCGCAACCTAGGCGTGCCAGTACGGCGCAAGTTCGATGATCCTCAGGTGCTGCAGGGCAAGGGACTGTTCCATGAAGCCGGCTGCCAGCGCTGCCACATTCCGAGTTTTACCACCGCGGCTAATGCCGCCGAGCCTGAGCTGGTCAGCCAGGTTATCCGCCCATATACCGACCTTCTTCTGCATGACATGGGCAAGGGGCTGGCGGACGATCGTCCCGAGTTCCTGGCGAATGGCCGTGAATGGCGGACTCCACCGTTGTGGGGGCTCGGCCTGACCGAAACGGTCAGCGGCCATACCCGCTTCCTCCATGATGGTCGTGCGCGTAGCAGCTTGGAGGCCATTCTCTGGCACGGTGGCGAGGCTGAAGGTGCACGGAAGGCAGTTATGGACTTCGACGCCGAACAGCGAGCCGCCTTACAGTCCTTTATCAATTCCTTGTAGGGCGGAAACTGTCCGGGGGTTGTTGCCGCAGGTATTCACTCAATTTCTCTTTCTTCGAGTCAGGGTGAACGCGATCTGCCGGTGAAGTGCAATCGCTGCATGCCATTTTGCCCGAAACTATGGGTAACGCTACAGAGTTCAATGGCTCGTCCTGTACGGGGTAACCTTCGCGGAACAGCGCAGCGCTTTCTCGCAGCGTTGTGTGACGCGGATGGTGGGATTTGCAAAAGCTCTGCAGTCTATAGTTGAGGTGCAACCCACTCGACGGACTGGAGACACGCTAGTCCAAACCTGGCCTGCAGTGCGGATGCAGGTCAGGTCAGGTCAGGTCAATGTATGCCGCTGGGGCACGGTTACCGCCGCGCGTATTGGTCGCTAGCTCAATGCACAGCCGATCACTGCCTTACTCTTCTAGTAGGCTGCGTAGCATCCACGCGGTCTTTTCATGAACCTCTAGACGCTGAGTAAGCAGGTCGGCGGTCGGTTGATCATCGGCAGCAGTTATTAGGGGGAAAAGCTTGCGAGCGGTGCGCGCCGTTGCTTCCTGGGCAGCAACCAGATGGCGAATCATGTCATTTGCCTTGGGCACTCCTTCTACCTCCTTGATGGAAGCCAGCTTGATGAACTCCTTATATGTTCCTGGCGCAGGGTGACCGAGGGCGCGAATACGTTCGGCGATCATGTCCAAGGCGTTCCACTGTTCTGTGTATTGCGTCATGAACATTTGATGCAGACTATTGAACTGCGGACCCGTGACATTCCAGTGAAAGTTGTGGGTCATCAAGTAGAGCGTGTAGCTATCAGCCAGCAGGCCGGACAGGCCCTTGACGATTTTTCCGCGGTCGGCAGTTTTGATGCCGATGTCCATGGTTTTTGCCTTCTTGGTAGCCATCGTTTGTGTCCTTATCAGTAGAGTCAGAATTACCCGAGAGTAGTGCCCAATACCATCATCAGTGCCAAACCGGCCATCAAGCCGATAGTTGCGGAGGTTTGATGCCCATTACGGTGAGTTTCAGGAATAACTTCATGGTACACCGCGAAGAGCATGGAACTAGCGGCTAGGCCCAGCGCTATCGGATAGGCAACCGCTAAGCCGCTGGACAAACCGACGCCTAGCAATGCACCGAGCGGTTCGAGCAAACCACCAGAAGCTGCCATCAGAAAGGCAAGACCAGGAGCAAAGCCAGCGCTGCGTAGGGTACGTGCTACGGCTAGACCTTCCGGATTGTCATGTAAAGACGATGGCTATGGTTAGAGGAAAGTCTACGCTCATACCATCTTGAGCGAAGCTGACGCCTATGGCCGTACATTCTGGTAGGTTAACCCTCGACTGCTGCGCTGTGTACATAGATTCGTCCATTAAGCTGACTGAACTCACTCAGTACCTTGGCCGACTAACACTCCGTTCACCTTTTGCCCATAAAGATTGACCCCATCATTCGCGTGAAATTTTAATCTGGTCTGCTCGACAGAGCCGGCAATCATCCTTGGGTCTTTTGGTCGTTCATGGCTGTTCATATAGGCCGCAACGTGCCACGCCTCATCTGTGGAAAGCGTTCCCCCTTTACCCAAGGGCATGTTCGACTTTATGAAGCCGGCGGCGGTATTGATTCGATGCATCCCCGCCCCCCAGTTGAATGAATCTTTACCCCATAGCGGTGGAAACACATAGTCGCCCCCGGCTTTCTGGCCTTCACCTTCATCTCCGTGGCATACAGAACACTGCCTAGCATAGATTGCCTTTCCCTTAGCGAGATCGAAACCTCCGGTAGGTTCAGGAATCTCGGGGTAAGAACGTCCAGGCAGCTCTTGCCCTGTAGGTGCGCCCGTTGCGAGCCAATATGAATATGCGGTAAGAGCAGAGATGACTTGACTGTCAGCTGGAGGCGGTTTTCCGTTCATGCTGAACTGAAAGCACCCTTGTAAGCGCTCAGCGTAGGTATTGACCTTGTCGTTCTTTTTTCGATAGGCCGGGTACACTGTGTAAGCCCCCCAAAGAGGAGCAGAGTCAGCTTTTCTTCCCCGTTCCAAATGGCAGTTGGTGCAATTTAAACCGTTTCCTACGAACTCGGATGCATTGGCTTTCGTATCTACAAAGATCGCGTGGCCTTGCTGGACTAATCGACCAAAAGCATTGTCAGGTAGCGTCACCTCCGCGGGAGGGAGAAATGTGGAGGCTTGACTCTGAGTTGGATTCGGCATTTTGGGTGGTACGGTTGATTCTATAATCTCAGTCGCACAAGCCATTGATATAATATTGAGAGTAATAAGTGCAGCGATGATGGATTTCATGGCTAGGCCTCTATTTACTGAGCTCAGCAAAATATTGGGAAACCGCCTCGACCTCGGCATCGGTGAGCGAGCGCGCAATGTGGCCCATGAGATCGTCTTGATCATTTTTTCGAGTTTTCTGCCGCCAGGCAGTAAGTTGTGATGTTAGGTATTGAGCAGATTGGCCTGAGAGCGGCGGAAAGGTGGCGCCGACTCCGATACCACTTGGACCATGGCACGCGACGCACTCGGGAATATTTCGTTCCCATGCGCCTCTCAAGGCCAGGTTTTCCCCTGGTCCTATCGCTACGTGCGCACGATTCACTAGCTTCACCGATGGACTTGGCATCTTCGCGAGCATAACTGAGAGGGCTTTTGACTCGTCTTCGCTCAATGCCTGAGCGATTGGAAGCATTATGGAATTGCTCCTCGAACCTGAGCGGAAATCAGAGATTTGCTTCGTTAAGTAATCCTCTGGTAGGCCTGCAATCCGTGGAAAACCCGCAGAGGGTAACCCCAAGCCATCCGCACCATGACAGGTTGAGCAGGCGATGGCCCCTGGATTAGACCCACCCTGGGAGAATATCTTTTGTGCGTCTGCTGCAAAAGCGGGTGTAGTAAATGAACCAGATAAAATACAAACTATTGCCCAACGCGAGATTTCCATCGACTAGCCTCATTGTTATTTTTGCATAACAGGAGTTTCGATAAATTAGGTTAGTCCTAACGTAGGTTCTCGTAGAAAAATGTCATGAATTATTTTTGGCCTCCACGAACCGATTCATGATTTTTCGCTATCAGCCAATTCTGTCGCAAAAGCAGCTCACTCTATTTTCAGCAACATTATCATTGGAGGTCGTGGCGGTTTTTTCTGCTGATAGATTACCCATCAGTAACCGTCTGGCCAACTCACCTCTCAGCACTCAGACCAGCTTAGACAATAACGAGTGGAAAACAAAGTCTTGCCCGCAGGTATACCCATTGAATAAGCCTGTATCTGACGTAGCTCATGCGGAGCTTGGCAGCGGGTCGCAATAGACGATGGCTTCATTGTATACTTCTGCTCCGCATACCCCTTGAGCTACAGGAACATCAGCATGACTGTACTCCAAACGATCTACTGGCAGCCTACGCCTCCTATGTTGATGCGGACCACTTCACCTCTCGCCGAGAAAGAGTCGTAGAAGAGCATGACCACCATAGCGACCATATTTAGAGCATTTCTAGACTACACCCGCTGAAAACTGAAGCGATGAATCCAGACCAAAGGGAAAGCCTGGAAAGAGAAAACCCCCGTTGATACGGGGGTTTAAGATTTGTGTCAATCTATGTTTTCGCGTGACAAACTTTATTGTTTAGTGTCGATCTATATTGTTCAAAACCAATCGCTACATCCAGCCCGGGAGGTTCTACATCCAAAGTGGAGCTTTACTACGGCTTCCTGGTCAGCAAGTGGCTGACTGCGCGGCCAAATATTCAATACGTGGTGAGTCCTGGCGTCAACGATGTCGACAATGCCTGGATTGCCGGTTAGAAGTTTGAAACTACGTTGTAGTGCAAGATGTGCCAGGTTTGGCGCTGGGCCTAGTTTCTTTGCCTGCGTGAGTTATGAGAGCCAATACTAGTTCAGTCGGGAGGACGGACCCAGGCCGTACAATATGCTCTGCTTAACAGCTGCGTCACAGCATGGATTGGCACGATGCAGAGCAGGTAAATAGAGAGCAGCCATTGTATCGCTCTCTTGAGATAGATCCTGCTGGGCCGTAAAATAATCCGAGAGTGAGGTCGGGTCTTGACCGGAGATCTATCAGGTATCTATTTCTGCAAAGTCCACTAATCTTGATTGAGTAGTTTGGAGTTTTTCAGTTTTTCAGCAATGTACGTAGCGTTTATCTCTTCTTGCGCTATGAGGATTTCTATTGCTCGAGCACGACTGATTTCATGTTGTTCGCATATTTTGTCTAAACTTCGAATGGCCTTGTCGGAAAGTATAAAGTTGTACTGAGACTTTCCTAATAGGTTGCTTCTGTATTTTTGCTGGCTCCATCGTGCTTTAATTTTAGTAAGGTAGAGCTCCCTTTGTTCGTTGATGATAAAGTTTTCATCAAAATATATTAAAAGGTCTTCATAGTCTTCAAACGGGGGGCGTGAGAGATTGAGTTGAGTGTTCTTTGTAAGCCATTCCCACGCGAGCAAGATTTTTTGGTTGTCGTCTTTAAACCATCTGAAAGGTTTGTCAGTGTTTTTTTGTGATCTCCACAGTTCCTCTATGTTTTTTAGTTCAATACGCTTGTAGGTGATGTCGGCTTCCCAGCAGTCTGCGATGTAATACAGCCTGTCTATTCCATGTAGGTTTTTTGGGATCATGAATGGAATAAGTCCTGAAGCGCTAAGTAATCGATTACTTACCCATGAGATTTGGCGTTTGCCCTCATGTATCCACTTGAAGTGATCCTGATGAAGTAGTTTTGCCGCTTCCTGTTGTTTCAAAGTCTCAGCGATGTGTGGGTTTAAGCTCAAGCACTCTGCGATTATGTTGCGCATCTCTCGCGGCGCTCTGTCGAGGGGGCCAATATTGAGTCCGTATTCTTGGAGGCGTTTCCATAGCCAAATATCCCTGCGGTCATTGACTAAATTGTCTCCCCAGAGCTGAGAAAGATTATCATTGATTCTGACGGCCATTTTATAAGTCTTCTAGAAAAAATTCAGTAGATTTATAGCACAAACATAGAGATTTTGCATGAGTTTTATAGTGTTTAGCTAGAGTATTTATAGTAGATGTTTTTTGATGATGGGGCCGAAATTATGCGGTGTTTAAGGCATCAGCACCATGGACTTCGCCCAACTGAGCACCCGTGAACAAGCCGCTGAAGTGCTGCTGGGCCTGAACCGCCTTGAGGTCAACAAGGGGCGGCTGCCGAAAGGTCTTCAAAAATCCGTCAACGCCGCCGCCCATTGCAAGGAAGGGTCGCTTCTTACCATGCCCGTTCTCTAGCCTCTGAGTGGTTCATTGACTCGCCAGTAGACAGGAGTTTCGTGGCCCTCAGTAAAGTTCTACTGACCTTGCCAATCCTCTGGACGAATACAGGAGATGCGTTCATGAGGATAATTCGATTGAAAGAGGTCATGGATCTAACTGGCCTTGCTAGATCTACGATTTACAAGTTTATTTCGGGAGATTCATTTCCCAAACCTATTTCCTTGGGGGACCGTTGTGTAGGTTGGCTGGAAAGTGAAGTTCACGATTGGATACTAAGTAAAGTTAAAGAGCGGGATCAGTTGGTGAAGAATGATGCTTGAGGAACTGCTGCGTTTGCCTTTGTGAATTTCACTGGCTCGGTTCTAGTTAACACCATGAAGGAACTTATTCTTCATGGTGTTTTTCCAGAGTTGTTGTTTCTCTGTAATGTATCTTTTTTAACAGGGTTTGTGGGTGTTTTATCTAGTGTCGTGCCGTCAGAAAGTTTCGGTATTGGTATTATGCTTATACAGTATCTCTATTGTGAGTTTGGCTTGTCTGTACTGGTTAGGTGTAGGGGTGTAGGGGTGTGTCGGAGGGAAGGTAGGCACTCTAAGCAGAGCAGTACTGTGCTCTAAATTCTTAGGTGTAAGTAAAAATGTACTAGCGGGCCTGACTATATGAAACTAAATACTCGGAGCTCAATCATGGCTAGATATCCAGGCAACACGAACTTAACCCTTCATTACGAAGGTTCTTATCAAGGCCTGACCGTGCAAGTGGATAAGGGACCCTTCATCCAAGAGTACCTAAACCGTCTTCATCAGACGGTATCTCGAGCGCTTAATCAGTACCCTCGTGTGTTCGCATTCAGGTTTGACCTGCGGCTACCAGCTAACAATCAATTGCCCGATTACGCTTTCACGAACGAAGTTATTGACCGCTTCATCGAATCCTTTAAAGCCAAAATCAAGCACAATCGCCAAATGGCGAAACTTGTGAATAAGTACGCTCACGACACCAAGGTGCGTTACGTCTGGGCTAGGGAACAAGGGCAGCATGCGCGACCACATCATCACTTTGCGATCTTGCTGAACTACGATGCATTCAATGCGCTGGGTAAGCTCGAATCAGGCAGAGACAACATGTTTAATCGCTTGGAAGGAGCGTGGGCAAGCGCTTTAGGGTTATCAGTAGAGGCTGTCAGGGGATTGGTCGAGATTCCACAAAATCCTTACTATCACTTGTATCGCGACGAGATAGCCGGACAGGCAGCCTTCTTCCATCGTGCGAGCTACCTGTGTAAGTCGAGCACGAAGGTTTTTGGGGATGGTTCCCATGGTTTCGGGTGCAGCAGAACCTGAGCGCAACGCTGAATCACGACAAAAAAATAGAAGGACACCGTGCCGACGACCACCCTGGCAATGCCAAAGGCGGTCCATCGGACGGTGTGTACATTGGAGTTAAAGGTAACCTCGTTCAGCCAGCGATACGCAGCCTTCATGACCTACAACGATGTGATCCAACGTCTGGGTGCCAATCATGCTGAGGGCGTTCTTGAGCGCCTGGGTTAGCGTGCGATCAGCTTGGCTGGGTTCAGGGTCGCCGGATGGATGGTTATGTACCAAAATCACCGCTGCCGCATTGTGCTCCAACGCAATCTTGACCACTTCTTGCGGGTAGACTCTGGCGCCATCCAGTGTGCCTCTGAATAGCTCTCTGAAGGCAATCACTCGATGTTTGCTGTCGAGCAGTAGTAGCGCAAAGACCTCGTGCTCGTGGTACTGCAGCAGTGTTTGCAGGTGGCTAAAAACCTGCTTTGGCTCCGTTAATGCCCGGCCTTTAGACAGACGGCTCATTGCCAATTGTTGTGCCATCTGCAGGATGTCAGCCTCGGTAACCGGGGATTCCATGACATAGGTACCGATTGTTTCACCGGCTATCAGCTTGTGATATTTCATTCGGGTATTCCTGAGCGAATAGGGAAGAACGCAGAAGAGTTGATGGCTACTGAACCGAAGACCTGCTTTTGTGCTGCGAGGCTCGCGATTCCAGCTTCTGGGCAAGTGAGGGTTTGGCAGGCGCTGCCGGTGGAGGGGGGTTGAGTTCTATACGGCTGGGCTGATCTTCAATGACAGGGAAGAACTCCTCGACGATGGCACCTGTGTCCTCCACGGTGTCCTCAAAGGCCCCATTGTTAAAACCCTGCCGTGCCGCTTGATCCAAGGCGCTCTGGTCAAAGCCTGCGGCTTGACGGGTCTCCTCCAATTGCTTGGCTGCAAGTAAGGCATCTTCCATGCCCAGACCGCTGCGTACCGTGATGTCTACGTAGAAAATCGGTACACCGTGGCTTTGGCGAGTGGACTTACCGCGAAGACGCAACTCCAGCGGCAGGCAGGCCAGTCGATCGCCGGAGATGGCTTGCAGATAGTGCAGTCGCGCTGCCAGGGTGCGGATGCTGTTGTAGCCTGTGGTGCGAAAGACAAAGCTGCCAAGTGGATCGTCATCGCCAATCACAACGTTGAGCCGGCCGTAAGGTTTGCAGGCATTGCCTTGAGCCAGTGAACAGCCATCCGGTGAAAGGCAGGGCAACGACTGAATACCATCCTTGGTCAGACGCTTGCAGGTCTCACCATTGCCGACGCACAGCGGCCGGCCAGTATTACGGTCGAACAGGCTGTAGTCAGCCCGAAAGTTGAGGTCCGGCTCGTTGAACAGCAGCCGGATCGGAATGCTGCGCAGCTTGCCGTCCTTGCCATTGCGCAGTTCTTCGTTAAGGGGATGCAGCAACCAGCCGTCACGGTTATGTAATTGGGAGGTGAGGGTAAATTGATCGTCCTTTTCTGGCAGATGCTTACCGTTCTTTTCGACGACTTTGCCGATGGAAATTCGGCCTAAAACCGGCGGTGTGATGGCTAAACCTTTGAGCATGGGAGTTCTCCTGTCACTGAAATAAAAACGCCACCGAGACCGCGTGAGCGACCAGGGTGGCATTGAAGGGAAAGGGCACGGGGATAAGGGAGGAGCGAACGATCGTTTAAGCCAGCAGAAAACGTCGACTACCGGCTTTGGTGGTCGAGTAGCGAACTTGCAGATGAGGCTTTTCTTTTAGCAGGCGGGGGATATCCAGAGCCAAGCTGTCTTTGGCTTTCTTCCACGTGATGCTGCCGGTTGCGAAGGTCGCCCGACTGGCATCGCCTATGGCCTGTTGCAGTGTTTGCTTAAGTTGAGCTTCCTGCGCCTCCTGCAGAGCAATCGACTTGCGGACGTTCTGCAGCTCGGTAAAGGCCGTGCAGAGCAGTGTGTCCTGGCTAAAGTCTAGGGTTTGTCCATTGTCGTGCGGATACAGACAGCGCAAAGCTTGCTCCGCTGAGGCCGAACCGTCTGCCGGCGGTGGGGTGTCACTGACGACGTAATCCCAGAAGAGCCGTTCCAGGTCGATCAGCCGAGCTATCAGTGACTCATCGCGCTCAATGCGATGGATTTCCAGGTGCTGACCTCCGAGCAGTACCGCCACATCCGCCGCCTGCTTGCCAGTCACGGCCAACTGGTGAATGACCTGCAACTGCACATACTCGGGCACGCCTTCTTTCCAGAGACGTGCGCCGTTTATGCCGGCGGTTTTGCATTCGAGAATCTGCACTTCTGACGCACCGATAACCTCACGGTCGATATTGGCCAGCATCCAGGCCAGTTTGGGATCAGGATGCTGCAGAACCGCATTGACCCGGCGGACCCGATGACCGCTGCGCCGGGTGTAATGGGATGCGACAATCGGCTCCAGGATGTTGCCCCAGTACGCGGGGCTTTCCTCATCCTGCGGATCGAGCATGGTTAGTAAGGTGTCACGCCCGGTTTTTTCCATCCACAGTTCCAGCTGTGATTTATAAGGGTTCAGGCCCACAGCGGCGGCGGCATCTGAACTGCCGATGCCTTGCTTGCGCACGGTCAACCAGTCCTCACGCGGCAGTTGTTTGGTGCCGACCAAGCGTAAGGCAGGACTGGGTTTAGTTCTGAGATGTAGTAGGGATTGAGAGCTCATAATCATTTCCTTGAGGCATAAAAACGCCCAACCAGCACGAAGCTGATCAGGCGTTTAGGGAGTGGAAGAACAGAATGGGGAAGGGGTTTATGAGGACAGTGAAAACTAGGCCTAAGCTGCAAGTTGTAGCGCCGCCTCCAGCGCCCGTTGCTTGAGCTGTGCTCCTTGCCCGAACCAGGCAGAGTCCATACGGTACTCGATGCTTCTCGCACGGCGTTCGTGGTCGACGTACTCCGTCACGGCGTTGAGCAGGCCCCAGGCGGTTCCTTGAGCTGACTCCAGGGTTGACCCGCGGCCCTGACCTTCATACAGGCATTGCACCTTGCGTAGCGCCCGCTCGTTGGGAAGTACTGCCGGTCGTGGCATGTTCGGATTGGCATCACACAGCACGTTCATGAAGAATCCCATGGCTTCATGCCACTGAACTTTGCGTTCAGATAGCATTCGCATCCGGTGCATGAAGTTGTCCCATTGCGAGACGGCGATACCGAGTTGCTTTTTAACTGCCTGTGGATCGAAACGCGTGCTGTGCGGCACCTTGATCGCTTTGGCCGAACCGTCCAGCGCAATAGTCAACGTGTTATTGCAAACTACCCGCACAGTTGTAGGTGTGGCCGTGGTAGCCAAGGTACCGTCACAGGAGGTGGCCAGCAGGAGATAACCATTGACCTGATCGTTGCCTCTCAAGGTCGTACCTTGGCCAGTGCGGGCCAGCGCCCAAAACTTGCGACCGCCTTTGAGTACGCCGGCCGTTTCCAGCTCGAAGCCCGATACTTCAGTGAGGTCCCGATAGAACTCCAAGACCTCGCGCGGCTGCACGACCTGGTAGCGCTGAGAAACCACGGACAACGGGGCCTTAGTATCGGAGCGGTAGAGAACCTTCTGGTCAGGGAAGGTGTGAATTGAGCCAAGTGCACCGATGCTATCGGATTTGAAATGCACCGGGCTGTCCTGGATCTTCCAGTCCATACCCGCTTCGCGCTGCCAGATTTCGATGGGTTGTTTCGGAGAAAGACGACTACCCAGACCGTGCCAGGGAGTTGCGCCAACATAAGCCATTTGTTCAATGAGATGAGCCATGGGAATAGGTCCTTTCACAAAAGGGGCGCCCCTGTTTGCATGAGAAACAGGGGCTGACTCGATGAGTTAGCGATTAGCGCTGAAGCTGTAACCGCACTCTAGGCATTGATAGTTATTCAGTACCTTGTCATCGATCTGTTCACCGAGCGTGGCCCCGGCGATACCGCCAGCGACCCCTCCAAACAACCCCCCTAAAATCGCCCCAGCGACGCTCCCGATTGCGATGCCTATTGGGCCTCCGGCGACACCTAAAACAGCTCCAGCTTCAGCGCCGGACAGAGCGCCAGCTGTACCACTAGCGGCGCCGCCTGCGGCACCGATCAAACCGCCTGCTTGTTTGCCGATATTTTTCGTGACGATGCGTCCAGAGTTACAACTTGGGCAAGGGCTATACATACGCAGATCCTCTCAAATGATGAGCGTGCTAAGCGAAGTGCAGGCACGCCAAAATCCCAACTGCAGTCGATACAGGTGGGCGTTCATAGAGGTGATATAGGTCTGAAATATTTTTGATTATCCACGGGCGCATAGCCAATGGTCATGACACTCGAGCCGGAGGGAGTATGAGGCAAACCCAGCCTACAACTGACCGCCTATCGGGTCTCTCGGACCAGAAATCCATTGATAGCGCCCAGCTTTACGACAGTAAAGACTCAGGCTAAGGTGCTGGCATAAGGGCAAGATTTTCTAGCATTTGTCCATAAGAAGTTCTTGGCTTCGCCGTAGTGAAACTACAGCCCTCCCATCCAGAATTTGTTGTGCCCCGAAAAATGCGCCGAGCGAGGTACTGTCATTGATCGCCAGCGGAATTGGCGATTGACGCATCGATGTGAGCGTGTCGGTCGTCCTGAAAATCCAAACCCATGGTCTGCGGGTATTGGATTTTAGTTTGCTGAGCTGAAACGACGACGGTACTCCGTCGGCGTCAGGCCAACGACCCTTCGGAATCGCGACCGGAAGGTCACCGCAGACCCGAATCCGGAAAGAAGTGCCGTTTGATCAATCGACGTCTCGCTCTCCTCAAGCAATGCACGCGCTCGATCAATACGGGCGGTGAGAAGCCACTGTAGAGGTGTAGTCCCGGTCTGTTCTTGAAATCGCCGAGCGAAGGTGCGAGAGCTCATGTTGGCACGCGCCGCAAGATTGTCGACCGTGTGCGAACTGTTCAGATTGTCCCGTATCCATTCGATCAAGGGCATTAAGCTCGTTGAAGAGCCTGGAAGCTCCTGACGAATGAACTGGGCCTGACCACCGTCACGGTACAGTGGCGCGACCGCTAGACGGGCAGTGTTTGCCGCAACAGTCTGACCAAAATCGCGTCGCACGAGATGCAAACACATATCTAATCCTGCTGACGCGCCGGCCGAAGTCACGATGCTTCCTTCATCGACGAACAGAACGTTAGGTTCTACTTGTATCTCTGGGTGAAGCTTGGCCAAGTCCTCGGCGAAACGCCAATGGGTGGTAGCGCGTTTTCCATCAAGAAGACCGCTCGCGGCAAGGATAAAAGCCCCCGTGCAGATTGAAGCCAATCGTGCACCACGAACATATGCCTCGCGAAGGGCGATTCTTACTGCCTCTGGAACCTCTCCAAACGGGTCTTCACACCCTGGAACGACGATAGTGTGGGCTAGCTCAAGACGGTCGAGGCCGTACCGCACCTGCATATCAAAACCAGCAGACCGAATTGTCCGCTCGGGTGCGCACACCTCAACCTCGTATGCGTTGCTGCCATCGACCTGAGAAGCCAAAGCGAAAACCTGATAGGCGATACCAAAGTCCAACGGCACCACGTCATTCAATACCAGAACCGCAATTTTATGCACGGCGTTGACCCCCGCTCTCAAAATCAAATAACTGGCAGAAAACGATCGCTTGATGTCATTTAAGCCACTCACGTGTAGCGTCTAGCAGGAATACTCTTTCGTCAACTACGACGAGAGGAGACGGTAATGTCTGATGAGCTGAGCAATAAGATTCAAGACCGACAACTGCAGATTGGCATGGTAATTTTTCCTGGTTTCACTCTGCAGGACTTGGCTGGCCCACAGACGGCGTTCGGCCTTCATGCCAAAACTCACATCATCTGGAAGACGCTGGAGCCCGTTCCCACGGATATGGGCG
Source organism: Pseudomonas huaxiensis (assembly GCF_003231275.1). Taxonomy (GTDB): domain Bacteria; phylum Pseudomonadota; class Gammaproteobacteria; order Pseudomonadales; family Pseudomonadaceae; genus Aquipseudomonas; species Aquipseudomonas huaxiensis. Next base: position 111,549 of record NZ_QKVL01000003.1, on the reverse strand, counting down.
TCACCCTGAACCCCACGATCACGATTGATGACGTTCCAGATAACCTAGACGTGCTGTTTGTCGCAGGTGGCGGAGGAACCCCTGAAATCATGAAGGACCGGGAGTTGCTCGATTTTATTGCTCGCGCAGGACAGACTGCCACCTATGTAACTGCCGTATGCACAGGCTCTGTACTTCTTGCTATGGCGGGACTATTGGAGGGCTACCGTGCAGCAACCTACTGGCCTTTCTACGAACCCCTCATCGCACTGGGTATTGAACCGAGCTACGAACGGGTATGCGTCGACAGGAACCGAATCACAGGTGGCGGTGTAACGGCAGGTATCGACTTTGCGCTGAAGGTCATCGCCGAGCTTAAAGGCCAGGATGCGGCAGAGTTTACGCAGCTGGTGCTCGAGTACGACCCGCAGCCGACAATGAACTCGGGGAATCCACGTACCGCGCGGCCGGAGATCGTCGCACAGATAAAGGGTCTGTGGGGGCGAACTGACGAGGCTGTGAGAGTCGCGAGTGAGCATATGAAGCGTCGAGCGCAGTTATCAAAACTAGCTCCCGCGTGATCGTTGCTCTGTAACGTTGTTCTCGGCGGACCTTGGTCAGTCATTTCTGCGCCATGCCGCGGGGTCGCTCTAGGGGCAGGTCCTGAGCAGTAGTCATCGCCAAACAAAAAGCCCCTGCACTCCTACACGCAGGGGACTTGCCGTGGGAGTACCTGAAAATTGGGGGCTCGCGCAGCTAGATCTGAATGCATCGATCCTACGCCAGGGAGCGAGCACTCGTTTTAATAACCATTGTGGTGATCGCAGTACGTGGTGCTGAGCGGCTCTAAAACTTGCACATTTCACTAAGTAGCTCTCGAGGATTCAACATGACTTCGCATATAAAACCAGTCGCCACGACTGAGTACGACGATGTAATTCAGGCTGCTCAAGCTTATATTGACGGTTATCGCTCTGGGGACATCGCTGGAATTGAGAAAGCCTTCCACGAAGACGCGATAATGTGGGGCTACACGGGCGATGAGCTGCTTCAAGGTCCAGCTGTTCCGGTATTTGCGAGTTTCTTCAAAGCACTGGGCGCTTCACCGAACACCCGCAGTCGCCTGGATATCTTGGCTATCGCACCCACAGCTGCAGTTGTCCGAGTGGACATGGAGAATGACGTTTTGGGCTCGAGCTTCCACGACTTTCTTTCGCTGCTCAAGATCGACGGTCAGTGGAAAATAATCTCGAAGATATTCCAACGATACGCCTAAGCAAGCGACGGAGCCGCATCGGATAAATTTAGCCCGTCAGATGCAAGATCCTCTTCCTCTAAGCCGATGCTAAAAGGCTTGAGCGCGCTAACCTGAGGTGCATCGCAACCAGACAAGGGTCGCGCGAGGTCACCTGAGATAAGCCAGCAATTTTTTGTTGTGTTACACGCACGAAGGTAGCTAAGGCAAAAAAACTCTTTGCCTTAGCTTCATGCCGAATCTACTCGATAAACGCGGCCAGCGAATCCGACAACGTGGCTGGCGGCGTCGCCCAGTTTAAACGCTCGTCACGGTCAGCCACTTTTATCTACTGGCGCTCATCGTTGAAACTATCGATTCATTTTGCGTCATCAGCCATATTTAAAGCTCGCGCGGTGGCCTCAACCTTGATCGATTCCTTCTCGCCCTTGGCGTTCTCTACCGTAAGATTCACAAGCACCTGGTCACCTTCTTTTACCTGTTTCACCAAGTCAATAAGCATAATGTGATAGCTGTGGGGATCCAGGATGACTGCTTTGCCAGCAGGCAAGGCGACGAACTCTACTGGTTGCATGCGCATCACGTCGTTCTTGATTGTCGACTGGTGAACTTGCACGATTTTCGCCACCGGTGACTGGGCACTGAGCAGCTTGCTGTCGCTGCTTGCAGTTATCGTCATGAACGCACCAGTCGCTTGTTGTCCTGGCACTGTCGCGCGAACCCATGCGCCCTCTATCTGCGTTTGGGCTGAAACCTGGAAAGCCAGCCCTAGTAGAGAAAATCCAAGTACGATCTGTTTAACGTGTTGATTTATATTGGTAAAATTTGGACCTGAATACATTAGCAAATCTCCATGAGTGTAATCAGATCTTCTGCACATTGTTGTGCCGAAAGTGCTTGAGAAAATCCAAGGCGTAGCGTTCCTTGGTAGTCATACACATAGCTCGTCGATGAATGAGTAAGTGTATATGTTGACCCAATCGGTACTTTCTCGTAAAACACGCCAAACTCTTTGGCTGTAGCCGCTGTTTCTTCTAGCGTTCCGTAAAGAGCGATAAATGACGGATCAAAAGTTTTTACATAGGCGTCTAGGACGGCTGGTGAATCCCGCTCGGGATCGAGCGTAATAAAGATAACCTGAAGAAAGTAGCCGTCCTTATCCATCATTTTTTTGATTTTAACTGCACGAGCCAAGGCGGTGGGGCAGACTGCCGGACATTGAGTGAATCCAAAAAAAATCATGGGCATCACGCCTCGATAGCTTGAAAGCGTTCTTACCTCGCCGTCGGTGTCTTTTAGCCGGAATGTGCGCCCAAGAATTTTATTGCTTAAGTCTTTGCCGTATTTGTACGATAGCTCACCTCGGGTATCGCATCCTGCCAGCATGCCGATACCTAGAAGTCCCATACCTGAAATCACCTTGCGGCGAGTCAACAAAACGCTCATTGATTCAAGCCTCTTTATACAAAAAACCACAAATTGGATTAGCAAGTCTTCTTCGAATTATTACTTCATACATTGATCATGTGCTGCCGATGTATAAATACATCGGTTCAGGTCGAGCTGATCACCAGTGCGATTGAATTGAGGGTGTTGTCTCTAATGCTTTTGACGGCGCCTCAACTGTAAAACGTGGTTCGTCTAACTAGGCGTTCGCGAAAAGAAGATTTAAGTTCCCCGGCCACCCAACTAGAATGACTGCTGGAAATCAGCCCGAACTACCAAGTTCTTTAGCCCCGTAATGGCGTACAGTCTTACTAGCAAGGTGCCTGGGGTAACTAGTCAGAGAGTCTGTAGGTAGATAAATCAGGACTACGCGTTTACGCCCCCGTCCACGCTTAACCCGGTGCCGGTGATGTGTTTAGCGCTTGGGCTTGCGATGAACGCGACCGCCACTGCGACATCCTTCCCAGTACCGTATCGGCCTAATGCTGAATGAGCCCTCATTGCATCGGCACCATCACCATCGGCTGGGTTCATATCAGTGTCCGTAGGTCCAGGATGCACAGTATTAACGGTGATGCCACGCGGTCCTAGCTCACGAGCAAGTCCTCGTGTAAAGGAAAGTAGGGAGGACTTGGACATGGAATAGACTGTGACCGATTCGAAGGCCACACGCTCCGCCAGACAGGAACCGATATTGATGATTCTTCCGCCCTCTCCAAGATAGGTAATGGCTGCTTGAGAAGCCAAGATCACTGCTCTAATGTTTACGGCGATGATCTGGTCTATCTGATCCAGCGGCATTGTCTCTAGCGGGCAAATAAAAGCGACGCCCGCATTGTTTACTAGTATGTCCAACCCTCCTAAAAGCCTAGCTGCCTCATGTACAGAACGCGTAGCTGCTTGGGGATCCGCACTATCGGCCTGGATAGGGAAGGCTTTAACACCCAATCCCTCAATTTCTCTGGCCAGTTCCTCCGCCGCATCCCCAGAGCGAACATAGCTGAAAGCAATATCAGCTCCTTTTTCTGCCAACTCGATAGCGATAGCTGCGCCAATACCACGTGCAGCGCCAGTGATGAATGCACGTTTGCCTGAAAGTTCTTTCATGACTGTCCCATTAGTAGATTTGAGATTTACCGCGACCATTCGGGGTAACTAAACCCAGAAGCTGAAGTTTAAGCGTCACTAGCGCTTTGCAAAACGACTTAGTCCCCTCGATTTACGCCATACGGTTTAGTCGAACTTGTTTCCCCTTCCGAAATTAGAATCTACTGATGAGGCGGCTTTAAGAGGAATAGACTTTCGGTACAGCGCTCAAATACGCCGTTGCAGAGGGGATTGCGCCGAGCGCAATGAACCCTGAGCGGGCAGTTAAGACACTTCAGCCTCAACCGTAACCTCATAAGCGCTAACACCCTGATGTGCGGCCAGTCGTCTGATGCTTTGAGGAGGGTGCCCGATAACTCTGATGAAGGCTCTGCGCATCCGCTCCGGATCCTTGAAGCCAACCGAGTGTGCTATCAGTTCGATCGGTTCCGCCCCACGTTCAACGCGCAGCCTCGCGACCTCGACACGCAAACGCTCCACAGCTTTAGCGGGTGTTTCCCCCGTTTCCAGCAGAAAGGCTCGACCAAATTGGCGCAAGCTGAGGCACGCAATTGATGCCAAATGCTCTGTTGATAGCTGTTCGTTTAGATGCTCTCGCATGTAGGAAAGCACCTCCCTCATGCGATCCGTCGTCGGCTCCATATCGGCCATGGCTGAAAATTGTGACTGCCCTCCTGGCCGACGGTGGTACACGACCATGGCGCGGGCGACCTCATGGGAAACAGCATTTCCCAGATCCTCCTCAATCATGGCCAGCGCCAGATCGATTCCCGCAGAGATGCCAGCAGACGTCCAGATGCCACCATCCTTCGTAAATATATGATTGGGCTGTACCCGCACCTTCGGAAAATTGCGTTGCAGTCGCGCGGTCTGCCTCCAGTGTGTAGTAGCCCTGCGACCGTCTAACAGGCCCGCCGAAGCCAATAGAAAAGCCCCGGTGCAAACACTCGCAACTCGCCTGGTACCTTTCGCGGCCGCATTAGCGAGGTGGTCCGACACCATGGGAAGGTCATAGGGTTTGGAAAAAGCCTTACCGCCGACCACTATCAACGTATCGTACGGGCTAGATCTGATCTTCTGACTCCTTACTTCCAGACCAGCCGAACTCATAACGGGACCGCCCGACAACGAGACTACCGAACAGCAGTATGGATCTGATACCCCGATCTCTTTAGCGATTTCAAAGGCGGCCAGCGGACCACTAAGGTCCAGAATCTGAAACTCGGGAAAGACCAGGAAAGCGATGTCACGCATGGAATTACCTTCTCCAAAAATCATTGATCCTGTTCACAATTACTATTCCCTGCCAGCCTCCTGTTGGCGATTTTCGTACTGCTTTCCTCGGATGATCCTCTAAAAGTCGTATGGCGAAAAGAGCAAAAAACCCTCAAAAAACGTCATCCTAATTTTTCGCCTCGTAGTCCCGCTTCGCTATTTGCGTTCCTGTCTGTGACATCCGCTGGCCAATGCAGCATGACGGCCAAAAAGGAGGGAAGTAAGTCCTTTATCCCGCCATAAGTGACATAGAGAATGCTCCCGTTTCTCAACGGGAGAGTCGTCATGGCTGTAAGGGCTGTCACCTCAAATCTTCTTGGCTGGAGGCGGGTGCAATGAGTACATCAAAGTCGTCGGAAGACGTTCCAGCGCCAGAAAAATCGTCAAGTCGCTCGAATGTGGCTGTGTTGGCCATAGCCCAAGGATTATTCACGGCGGCCATCGCGATCGATCTCACATTGACCGGTTTGACGGGATATCAGCTTGCCCCTGATAAATCGCTCGCGACTCTGCCTTTTGCACTGATCACCGTAGCAGGCGCCATTGCGACATATTTCGCTTCTACGCTGATGCAGAAGATCGGAAGACGGCGTGGATTTGTGCTAGGTGCCTTCACCTGTGCAATAGGCGGATCGATTTCCGTATGGGCGGTCTTCCTGAACTCTTTCTGGCTATTCTGCATCGGGACAGCGGCCGTCGGTATCTTTCAAGCGTTCGCCCAGTATTACCGTTTGGCGGCGACAGATTCGGAACCTGACGACCGCAAAGCACGCGCAATCTCGTTGGTGCTTGCGGGCGGAGTGATCGCCGCTATTCTTGGGCCTTTGTTAGCGAGTTGGAGCACGAATTTATTCGCTACCCTATTCGCCGGTTCTTATTTGATGGTATGCCTGCTCGGCATTGCCTCGGCAGCATTACTTTGGTTAGGCTATGAAGATGCACTTCCAGAATCATTGGAGCTGCATGGCCACGAACAGCCGCCACGCAAGTTACTTACAATATTTCGACAGCCAGTTTCACTAGCGGCACTCGCGAATAACGTCATAGGCGGCGTGGTGATGATGTTCATCATGACTGCAACACCGCTGGCGGCTGTCGCCAGCAATCACTCAATAAATGATGGCGCCAGCATTATTCAATGGCATTTAGTAGGTATGTACGCGCCGTCACTATTTGCTGGACGCCTGATTTCCCGATTCGGATTGCCTTCGATTTTGTTCTTGGGAATTGCACTTAGTGCAGCTTGCGGGTTGATTGCACATTGTTCGGACAGCTTGGCGGCATTTTATATTGCACTTCTTTTTTTAGGCGTGGGATGGAATTTTATGTTTGTGGGCGGCACAGTCTTACTGACTGCTTCGCATCATCCCTCCGAGAAGGCTAGGGTGCAGGGAGTGGCAGAGTTTATTCGATACACGTTCACTGCATTTGCAACTTTGGCCGCCGGCCCTCTATTGCAATCACTTGGCTGGAAGGGTATGAACGATATGATTTTCCCACTATTAGCGGTATGCGCTGTTATTACCTTGTGGTGGGTGTGTATCGAACGCAGAATAAAAAACGCAACCAGTGAACACGTCTCGGGCAGCGAAAACCGATCGGCGACATAATTATCCGGGCGTGACGCACACCTTTTAAAAGCGGTATCGCTGGAGATCCAAAAAGCTTGGCGCTTTAAGAAACGCCACCTCATGTTGCTGTGAATGATCCATCGGAACTTGGCATTCACACAACAGCTAAGCTATAACAGAATTAATCTTGGAGTCATGATGAGCGCTAATTCCAAACCCCGCACTAGGCCGGCACTTTATTCCGCAGGTATACTTATTATTTTCGGAGTCGTTGCCTTTGGCGTGGTCGATAACTCAGAGAAAGCTGTAGCACAGGACGGCCCGCCCCCAGTCCAAGAGGTAGATGTCGTGGTCGTTAAAAAAGAAACGGTTACCGACTGGCAAACTTACTCTGGCCGATTAGCAGCGGTGGAAAAAGTTGAGGTTAAGCCACTGGTTGCGGGAACCATAACGGACGTCAACATACATGATGGCCAATTGGTAAAAAAAGGGGACACTCTGTTCGTCATCGACCCACGACCTTACCAAGCACAAGTCGAACGAGCTAAGGGGCAGGTTGCAGCAGCTCAAGCTCGCGCCGCGTACACGAAAAGCGACTGGGAGAGGGCACAGCGCCTGATTGCCGAAAATGCAATAGCGAAACGTGACTACGATGAAAAAAACAACGCGGCGTTGGAGGCCAGTGCCAATCTTAAGACTGCTGAAGCGGCGCTGGATGCAGCTAAAATTGATCTCGGCCATACCCAGATTACAGCTCCAATTTCTGGTCGAGTATCGCGGGCGGAAATAACACTTGGAAACATCGTAAACGCCGGGGCAGGCGCGGCACCTTTAACGATGCTTGTCTCTGTTAGCCCCATTTACGCAGAGTTCAACGCTGATGAGCAGACTTATCTTAAGTACATCAACAGACTCGGCAATAAGGCTACTGTTCCGGTTGATCTAGGACTTGCAGATGAGACAGGGTATTCGCGCCGGGGAGTCATCCAATCCGTAGACAATGAACTCGACACTACCTCAGGCACTATCCGCATGCGTGCACGGTTTGACAACGCTGATGGCACCATGGTCCCGGGGCTATATGCGCGTGTAAAAGTGGGCGGCAGTGAACCATACGCGGCCCTTCTTATTGATGATGCGGCAATTGGCACCGATCAAGACAAGCGATTTGTCTTGGTCGTGGGAAAAGATGACCATATTGTTTATCGCCCGGTAGCGCTGGGAAATCTACAAGGCAATTATCGCATTATCACGTCCGGACTCGAAGAGGGCGAACGGGTGGTGGTAGGCGGTATTCAGCGAGTCCGTCCAGGGGAGCAGGTTCTAGGAAAGATAATTCCCCAAAATGACGCTCAGGCTAGAAACGCTCACTGACCCACGACAGGACTAACTAAAATTCACCAGTAAATAATGAGTGTCCCTCAGGCACTTAGGATTTATTGATCCGTGCATTGATTATAAAACAGAGTGCATCCTTAAGCGTCCTGTTGTCTTTTTTAACCTTCAAGCAGCGCTGAGAGCAAGTAGCCGCCTCACTTAAAGAGTCATTAATGAACATATCAAAGTTCTTCATTGATCGTCCGATCTTTGCGGGCGTACTATCCGTGGTGATCCTGCTTGCAGGGTTGATAGCAATATTTAAATTGCCGATTTCTGAGTATCCAGAGGTCGTTCCGCCCTCGGTCACAATCAGCGCACAGTATCCTGGAGCGAACCCAAAAGTCATTGCCGAGACAGTTGCTGCGCCGCTTGAGGAAAAAATTAACGGCGTTGAGAATATGCTGTACATGCAGTCTCAAGCGAACAGTGACGGTAACCTGACCATCACTGTAACTTTCGCATTAGGAACTGACCCGGACTTGGCTACCCAGCTGGTACAGAACCGAGTCAATCAAGCATTGCCACGATTGCCCGAAGATGTACAACGATTGGGTGTTACTACGCTCAAAAGCTCTTCTTCATTAGTTCTTTTTCTGCACCTCGTGTCGCCGAATGATCGGTACGACACAACGTATTTGAGAAACTACGGCCTACGGAACGTCAAAACGCGCTTTGAGCGGATACCTGGCGTTGGCCGTGTCGATATGTGGGGGGCAGGTGACTACGCAATGCGTGTGTGGCTTGATCCGCAAAAGGTGGCGCAGCGTAATCTCACCGCCTCGGAGATTGTCACTTCCATTCAAGAACAGAATATTCAGGTTGCTGCGGGTGCCGTTGGTGCTGCGCCTTCTTCGCCGGGTACTGCAGTACAGCTGACAATCAACGCCCAGGGACGCTTGAAGACCGTCGACGAGTTCCGCGACATCATTCTCAAAACTAGCCCGAATGGCGCAGTTACTTATCTGCGGGATGTCGCCCGAGTCGAACTCTCTGCGGCTGAATACGGATTGCGTGCGCTGCTGGACAACAAACCCGCCGTCTCCCTCGCCATCTACCAATTGCCTGGCGCTAACGCGCTGGAGATCTCTGATCAAATCCGCGCCGCACTCAAAGATCTCAGCGCTGATTTCCCTCCAGGCCTGGATTACAGGCTTATCTACGACCCCACTCGCTTCGTGAAGTCGAGCATTCAGGCGGTTATAGAAACACTGCTCGAAGCCATCGCACTGGTGGTCGTGGTCGTAATTGTGTTCCTCCAATCATGGCGTACAGCGATCATCCCTTTAATCGCTGTACCGGTGTCCATCATCGGTACCTTTGCGCTATTGCTGGCCTTCGGCTTCTCAATCAATGCCCTGTCGCTTTTCGGAATGGTGTTAGCCATTGGTATCGTCGTTGACGATGCCATCGTTGTGGTTGAAAACGTGGAGAGGAACATAGCCAGCGGTCTGACCCCGAGGGACGCCACGTATAAAGCCATGCGAGAGGTCAGCGGCCCCATCATTGCCATCGCACTCACGTTGGTGGCTGTGTTTGTACCGTTGGCATTTATGAGCGGTCTCACGGGCCAGTTCTATAAGCAGTTTGCGATGACCATTGCGATCTCTACAGTGATATCTGCTTTCAACTCACTCACGCTCTCTCCAGCCCTCAGCGCACTACTTTTGCGTAGCCACGACGCTAAGCAAGACGCCTTAACGCGGGTGATGAATAAGCTACTGGGCGGTTTTTTTCGAGCCTTCAACAAGGTTTTTAATCGTGGCTCGGAGCAATACTCGAAAGGCGTAACAGGCATCCTTAAGCGCAAGGGCAGCATGCTGGTTGTTTATGTGGTTCTTCTGGGTCTCACGGCGGTTATGGGGAACGTTGTGCCTGCTGGGTTTATTCCCATGCAGGACAAGGAGTACTTGGTCACCATCGCCCAGCTTCCCAATGGCGCTTCTCTTGACCGAACGGAAGAAGTGATTCGCCAGATGAGCGAAATAGTCATGAAGCAGCCGGGCGCCGCTCACGCAGTCGGCTTCCCCGGCATGTCCGTTAACGGATTCATGAACAGTTCTAGCGCAGGGATTGTCTTTGTCCCCCTCAAGCCTCTCAGCGAGCGTACATCGAAAGATGAGTCCGCCGCGGCCATCGTCGCATCCCTTAACCAAAAGTTCGCCAGTATCAAAGGAGCCTATGTCGCAGCCTTTCCACCGCCTCCAATACTCGGGCTTGGCACACTAGGTGGCTTCAAAATGCAGCTGGAAGACCAAGGTAGCCTCGGGTATGAGGAGCTTAACAAGGCCGCTCAAGCATTCATGGCCAAGGCTGCAGTGACCCCGGAGCTTGGTGGGTCACTGACAAACTATCAGATCAACTTCCCGCAGCTAAACGTCGAGCTAGACCGTGTGAAAGCCAAACAGCTGGGCGTGTCTGTTACCGATGTATTCAAGACCATGCAGGTATACCTTGGCTCCTTGTATGTGAATGACTTCAACAGTTTTGGCCGTGTATATCAGGTACGAGTGCAGGCCGACGCACCGTTTCGTCAGCGAGCAGATGACATCCTTCAGCTAAAAACCAGAAACGACCGTGGAGAAATGGTGCCCCTATCGTCTCTGGTTCGTATCACCCCAACCTACGGTCCGGACATGGTGGTTCGGTATAACGGCTACACCGCAGCGGATATTAACGGCGGCCCAGCGCCGGGCTATTCGTCTGGCCAGGCCCAAGCAGCAGCAGAGCGCATTGCAGCCGAGGTGTTGCCTCAAGGCGTAAAATTCGAGTGGACTGAGCTGACTTACCAAAAGGTTTTGGCAGGTAATGCCGGTATGTGGGTCTTCCCTGTCAGCGTCCTGCTCGTATTCCTCGTACTGGCCGCACTGTACGAAAGCTTGACCCTCCCTTTGGCGGTAATCCTGATCGTTCCCATGAGCATCTTGTGCGCACTCACGGGGGTGTGGCTCACGCAAGGAGACAACAATATCTTTACCCAGATCGGGTTGATGGTATTGGTCGCATTGGCTTCCAAAAACGCCATCTTGATCGTCGAGTTCGCCAGAGAACTAGAGCACGACGGGTACACGCCGCTGAAGGCTGCCATTGAAGCGAGCCGCTTGCGCCTCCGGCCGATTCTCATGACTTCGATCGCCTTCATCATGGGCGTTGTTCCACTCGTGTTTTCCACTGGGGCGGGCTCAGAAATGCGCCAAGCCATGGGGATCTCGGTGTTTTTCGGCATGTTGGGCGTGACCCTGTTCGGTCTCGCACTAACACCTGTCTTCTACGTGGTCCTGCGTACGCTGGCAGGTGGCAAAGTACACGTGGCTCAAAAAGACGCGCCTCACCTGACAACGGAAGCATTGGACTCATGATCGGAGCCAAACGAATGATCCAATTACCTAAAAAGTCTATATTTGGACTGCTAACTTCCTCAGCGCTGCTATCGCTTCTATCAGCATGCTCTGTGGAGCCGACATACAACCGCCCCGACGTCCCGACTCCACAGGCGTTCAAGGAAGCTTCGGCTGAACAGAAGCAAGCATCATTGCCCAAAGATAGCGCCTGGAAAAACGCTGAACCGGCCGATGCCGAGCATCGTGGGGAATGGTGGCTAGTCTTTGGCGATCCGGTGCTAAACGACCTGGAGCGGCAAGCCGCAGAGGCTAATCAGAATCTGAAGGCGGCTGCCGCACGAGTCCAGCAATCGAGAGCCTTGACCCAATCAGCCCGAGCGGGATGGTTCCCGTCCCTAGATGCGGGATTTGGTCCTACGCGTGAACGCCTGTCTCCTGCCTCACAATTGTTGTCTGACGATGCGAATGGGTCCACGCAGACTCTTTGGCGGGCGCAGGCGACGGCCTCTTACGAGGTAGACCTGTTCGGGAAGGTGGATTCACAAGTGAACACTGCGCTCGCTAATCAAGCACAGAACGAGGCGCTGTATCGTTCTGTGCTGTTAGCCCTCCAAGCTGATGTGGCTAAAAATTATTTCGAGCTGCGTGAGTACGACAACCAACTTCGACTATTTCGTCGCACGGTCACCCTGCGTGAAAACACCCTGAAATTAGTAGAGGGGCGATTCAAAGAAGGTGACATAAGCGAACTTGACCTCTCGCGAGCTCGCAACGAACTATCGACCGCGAGGGCGGACTCGGTAGGGATCGCACGGCTTCGCGCGACGTCAGAACATAGTCTTGCCGTGTTGTTGGGTAAGTCTCCTGCCGACTTCGGCTTCCCTGACTCACCTATAGAGCCCATCGCGACCCAGGTGCCTATCGGGTTACCATCAGCCCTACTGGAGCGCCGTCCAGATATTGCTGCCGCCGAGAGAGCTATGGCCGCGGCTAATGCACAAATCGGATTGGCGAAATCAGCATTTTTCCCGCGGCTTAACATAAATGCCTCCGCCGGCTTCGAGTCGTCATCGCTGGGGAATCTGTTCGACTGGTCGACTCGGTCTTTTCTACTAGGCCCCCTTGCGGGAACGGCGCTGACGTTACCGATATTTGATGGTGGTCGGAGGAAAGCAGATCTCGCCTCTGCAAGGGCTCGATACGACGAGCAGGTTGCAAAGTATCGGGAGCAAGTATTGGTGGCGTTTAGAGAGGTAGAGGACAACCTGGCAGATCTGAGGTTGCTCGATGATCAGAAAGGTAATCAAAGCGAAGCTGTTGCAGCATCAATACGGACAGAGCGACTTTCTAAAACTCAGTATGAAGAGGGGCAGATCAGCTACTTGGACGTTATCGATGCTCAGCGCCAAGTCTTACAAACCGAACTGCAACTGAGCCGTCTGACGGGTACTCAGGCCATTGCAACGGTGAACCTGATTAGAGCCCTAGGTGGTGGGTGGAACCGAGCCGACACTAGCGTTGCCTCCAATGGCCGTAAGCGGTGATCACGTAGCCTGGACGGCTTTGAATTGCTCATAAAGAGCGGGTCAACTTGACCCGCTCTTTATGCTTCAAACCCAACGGAAATTTCCTGGCCAGAGCCAAACCGCATTAAGCGTCCGCTCAACACACCTTGCCTAATTAGACGGGTGCCTACCTGTCGTAAGATTGCACTCCAGTTGACTACGTGTTGCATTCGATTTGACCTTAATTGTGAGCGTCCGGCGACCTGACCTAGGTACTCGGCACCGATCGCCTGAATGCAGGAGTCTCGCAATCTGTTTTCCCGAAACGCTTACGCAAAAACCGCGACCCTACAGTTCACGTACCATCACCAAGTCTCGGTGGACATCATCGCCGCATTGAAAACTGGTTTCTCCAACTGTCAAAAATCCATTACGTTGGTAGAAGCCTATTGCGCGGGCATTCTGATCATTCACCGTGAGCCGGATACGATCTGAAATACCAGTAAGAGTCGCAGTTAAGAGGAGTTGTGCGGCACCGGTTCCATGGTGTTTTGAATCGACATAGCATCGCTTCAACTCAGGGATGCCATCCGCCAGTGGGATGCTTAATCGATCTGGTTTGTAGTCGACCAAACTGAAACCCACGATATCTCCGGCTTTCTCCAACACTCGCACCTCTTGGCTTGACGTATCCAGCGCGATCTGAAAACAACGCGCGGTCAGATTTTCGCTGATGTAGCGCTCCAGTTCTTCTGCTGGAGTGTCTGCTGGGCACGCCAGTGAAAATGTAGCCTTCGCGATTCTACTCATGCTCTCAGAGTCACTCATTATCGCTGGACGCACACGCATTCATCGCTCCTTGGATTGGTAGATATAAGCGCGTACCGACGACTGAGGAGGCAGCTACGCAACTCAAGTGTCACGAAATGAGCCTATGGAATGCAAGCCTGCCGAGAGTCCATGAGTACGAATAGTGATCAAACAAGGAGCCTCGGCCGGACTACAACAGAGCTGTGAGGTCAGTTCGTATGCGTCCGCCGAAGTCACGTTGCATGACTAAGCAGATATGCGCTGCCTATCCTCATCGCTCATATCCCGGGCGAGTAGCTCAACTTCGTACAAGCGGCCAATCGAGTGCCGTGCCTAACAAGCCGCAGCCAGCCGGAACTGGCTTTGGACCCTTCGCGAACTTACGATTCTGAGCTAGGGCTCAGCTCGTCGAAGCAGCGATTCTTGACGGAAGAAACCTGCAGTTTAGTGCCGCCGTAAGTGGGCCATCCCGTGACCGGTAATGAGGGAAAAATGTCGTTTCCGCCTCCTGCAGTCAGACGTAGAGTCGACGTTCGAACGGTAAGATTGACTCATCCTCATCCTGGAGAAGGACACTCATCACCGTTCAGGCGCTTCAACGCAAGGAAACGAGAAATGGCCAAAAAGTGCTTGGGATTCCAGCGGACCACCCGATGTTTGCTGCGATCAAAAGCGGCTATGAGAGTCATGGCCTCTCATGACAACCTGCCAAAAAGTAGCGCATCGAAGATTGCGATTTTTTTGACCTAGACCGCTTAAAAACAAAGCGAAACTTTCTAATAGGTAAATGCATGTATGAGCGAGAAGACATTGTTATTGACCGGTGCCAGTCGTGGCATCGGCCATGCCACCGTCAAACACTTTCAAGCCGCTGGGTGGAGGATTTTCACCGCCTCTCGCCAGGACTGGGTCGCTGAATGCCCATGGGCCGAGGGCTTACTCAACCACATTCATCTTGATCTCGAAGATATTGATAGCGTCAGTGACAGCCTGGCGGCCATCAGGGAAAAATTGGGCGGACGCTTGGATGCATTGGTAAACAATGCAGGAGTTTCGCCTAAGGGGCCTGAGGGGACACGACTTGGTGTTCTGGAGTCCGACTATGCAACCTGGATCAAGGTCTTCAATGTCAATCTGTTTTCTACGGCCCTCCTTGCGCGGGGGCTGTTTGATGAATTGAAAGCTGCAAAAGGTAGCATCATCAACGTTACCTCTATTGCAGGATCCAAGGTGCACCCGTTCGCAGGTGTCGCTTATTCCACATCCAAAGCTGCGCTCTCCGCCCTGACTCGGGAAATGGCCTTTGATTTTGGCCGACATGGCGTAAGGGTCAACGCTATCGCACCTGGAGAAATCGAAACCTCAATACTGTCCGCAGGCACTGCGGAAATCGTTGAACGGCTAGTGCCGATGAACCGGCTGGGTAAACCTGAAGAAGTTGCCTCGCTCGTCTACTTCCTTTGCACCAGTGGCGCTTCTTATGTAAACGGCGCAGAGATTCACGTTAACGGTGGCCAGCATGTCTAACGTTAATGGCCGGATCTGAGAGTGTTAAGCCATAGTGAAAAAAGGTCCTGTAGCAGCAGTTTTCAATATGGTGATTCGGCTTAGGGCATAGCAGATGATAGGGCTTGAACTTGTTGGTGGCGGTCAGTTTGCTCTGCATCGGGCAGACATAATCCGGCACAGAGCATGGACTTCACTGACCGTTCAACCCGTGGTTGGGCCGGTAGTCTTTGCTGCCTATTCTGTCCTGTGGCGAAGTTGAGTATCGCCTTACTTTTCTGCCTGACCTCGCTACTACGAATTGGACAAAAGCCGCGCTCTAGTCGCGAGATGCACTGCAAGGCAACGCTCTGGATACTCCTGATCCTCAGCCCATCCTCGAGCTCTCCCTCAGTTAACGCTTCCACGGGGGCTGGCTCGATTTGTCCGCCACCGCTCGTTTGTTGTCGTCCGTTTACGCTAGGTCGTCGCTGCAGCGATTGCCGTTGAACGCCCTCCAATCGTCTTGTAGAGAAGGCAGTATGTCTCGCGTTATTAATCACTCCGGTTGCAGTTCCAGTGCTCCCGAAGGTCTGACTTTCAGTTTTCCTGCATTCAATAAATCGCAAGCGGCGATGGCATGGAGGCTGCTATGCGCTCTGTAGTTATTCCTTCAGGCGTTTCGCGGCTGGTTAGCAAAACGTCGCGCATAAACAGTCGTGGCGACTTCCTATTGCCGTTTCCAGACTATCCCTGCAACGCACGCAGCTTTGTTCAACTGGATGCCGGATTGCTGCCTTATTGGCATACGTTGTTCGATGTGTGTCCGGGGCTGCTCAAGCTAGATCCACCAGACGGCTTGAACATATTTCGCACTTTTATGACCTGGGCGTACCGCAATCATCCGTCGCTGAATTGGACTTACTACCTGAGTGTCTGCCGTTGGTTACTCACGTCGACCTATCGGGCGCACATCCACGAAGAACACATTGATGCCTTCATGACTGCGGCAGCGGCCCGGTGGATAAATACTGACGATAGCCAAGCACGAGGACTGGTGTTGGCTTGGCAAGGCTCGCCGATGAGGGTGTTTGACTGGAAAGTAGCGCCTCGTTCTTTCGCGGGTGTTGACCCTGAAAAAGAGGATTTCCCACCGGCACTCTGGGATTTTTCCTGGTGTCCTCTGACGGGGAAAGCGGGTGCCGGGTTTCGACGGTGGTTGCCCATCCCCGAATACGAGCGGCAGACGCAGGTATCGAAGGCTGCGCGTGATGAGCAGAAGCCCTGCTAATGCGTAAGCGTCACATTATCGGAGCATGGCTGAGCCTGTTCGCCATACTGATGATTTTTGCCGGCCCCCTGATCAGTCAGGGGATCAGCCTTTCCCATGGCAAAAGTCAACCAATGAGCATGGCTGGCATGGAGTGCCACGACATGCTTGGCACGAGCCAGAAGTCTCACCATGCTTCTGTCGGCAAGACCCATGATCTGGTCGTGTGGGAAAAATGCGGATATTGCTCTCTTCTGTTCCAGCATCCCGCTCTTGCCGAGTCAAACCTGTCCAGGTTTCAACTTAATGTTCCACCGTTACAGCTTTTTTCTACTCACTTAATTCCCCAGCAAGCAGCGCCACCGATATTCCTCGGTGCAAGAAGCCGAGCGCCACCGATTCGATCGTTGAACGTCATACCCACTTTTGGCTGAACGCGCATTGCCGACTCTGCATCGACCGGCTTTTGAGTCCGCCGACGCCGAATCCCTCTGCGCGTTCTGCTTCAAATGACTTTTATCGGAAGATCCCATGTACTCGGACAAGAACGGGCCGCTGTTCTACATTGTTCCATCGCGTCTGCGTTGGCGCCATGCCTTTTGCGTGTTTCTGGGGCTAGCATTACCGGTCATTGCGCACCCACACGACGGTGCCGTGGATGTACCCCCAACATCCGATCAATCACAGATTTGGACGTTGGAAACCATAAACGTTTCTGGGGCGCGTGAAGGCTACAGCGCACCATCTTCTGCGTCGGCCACTCGCACCGACACGCCCCTGGTCGAAGTCCCGCAATCCGTTCAAGTTGTAACGCAAACGATGCTCAAGGAGCAGGGCAGTCATTCGCTTGCTGACGCGCTGGTTAACGTCTCAGGGGTAAGAGCAACCAAGCCGCAAGAGGCACTGTTCGCTCAGCCAATCGTGCGCGGTTTTCCGGCGGAAATTTACATGAACGGGCTGCCTGCATTTGGCGGCACGGCAGCGAGCATCGACCCGACCAGCCTCATCGGCACCGAGCGCATTGAGGTACTCAAAGGCCCTACATCAGCGTTGTACGGCGGCGGTATCGGCGCACCGCTGGGTGGTTTGATCAACGTAGTTTCTAAACGACCCGAGACCGAGCCAAGTGCACTGTTGTCGATGCGCACCGGTAGCTTCGGCACAGAGAATCCTTCGCTGGATCTCAACACACCCATCGGCGACAAGGTCGCCGCACGGATTGCCGCTGACTATCAAGAAAATGACAGCTGGATTGACCACGTCAACGGCCATCAGTGGTCGATACAACCAAGTATCGCGTTCCAGCTATCGCCAGAGACTGAGCTGTTACTGCGAGGCCAATACGAGAATCGCAGCCAGCTCGAATATTCCGGCCTGCCAGCCGCCCAAGCATTGAGCGGGCAGATTGATCGCAACGCTTTCCCAGGAGCGACCAGTGGACAACCTCACACCACTATCGAGAATCGAACAACCACTGCCGAACTCACACATGAGCTTAACGACGACACACGACTGACCGTCACCGCTCAGTATTACGAGGGCAAAGTTCGTGACTATGGCGGCCTTGTATTTCCGAACCTTCTAGGACCGAATCCTACGACACCCACGGTTTACCCGATATTCAAGCTTTACCTGCCCACGAACATCCGGGAAAGCACGCTGGATACCAACCTAGGTTCCCGAGTCGAATCGTTGGGTGGAGATCATGAGTTGCTGGTTGGTATCAGTTACGACAACACTCACTTCAGCTCGGGGATGTCCGACATTGAACTCATCGGCGAGCTTGACCTTGCCAATCCGGGATATGGGATTTCCTACGGTGCGACGCCCGAAACAATGTTGTCCCAGACCAACCGTTACGAGACCAAGGCCCTATATGTTCAGGATCAAGCGACCTATGGCCGCTTCCATCTGTTGGGGTCGTTGCGATTGACCCAGCTCGACATCAACCAACAAGAGCAAGGTTTAGATACTTCATATCATCGTATGACACCACGATTTGGCATCACCTATGATCTCACCGAAAGTCTTGCGCTCTACGCGGCGTATTCCACCGGGTTCAGGGGGGCGTTCAACTTCACTGGTAACGAGACACCCAAGCCTGAGCTGTCTCGCAATTATGAGGCGGGCGTCAAACTGGCGTTCAACGATCTGGGCATTTCTGGCACTCTCGCCATGTTCGAGCAGACGCGTCGTAATGTGTCCACCCCTGATCCTGACCCTACCTACGCGATTCTGGGTTACTCGGTACAGAGCGGCGAACAACGCGCTCGCGGGGTAGAAGCGGATCTGGTTTGGGAACCGACCCCCGCTTTTTCATTGCTGGGTAACTACGCCTACACCCAGGCAGAAATCACAGAGGACAACTCGATTCCGGTCGGTGATGGACTGCCTCGCGTACCACGGCACAGTGGTCGCCTCGCAGCCCGCTATCGGATACTTGATGGCGCCGCTAAAGGACTGGGCTTCGGTGCCGGTATTACAGCAGTCAGTGCGCGTGAGCTGACCCTGCCTAATACGGTATCCGTACCAGGCTACGCACTGCTGGATGCGCAGACTTCATACGATTTCGACCGCTACACGATCTCGGTTTCGGCGGTAAACCTGACAGGTCGCAAAGTCTTCGAGACCTTTCAATATCTGGGCTCTCCAGTGGCACTGCCCACTCAACCACGTTCAGCTTACCTGACGCTGACGGCCCGCTTCTAAAGATACCATCACGATCGATATGCCGTAGTTCCGCGGCCGTAGATAAGAGCGGGTGGGTGGCAGCAAGCTGCCATCCCTACCGCAACCTTACTTAGACATCCAGGCAATCACGGCTTTGTAATCTTCGTCGCTACAGTCCATGCACAATCCTCGAGCCGGCATGGCCTTGAAGCCCTCGGTCACGTGCTTGACCAATACGTCAGCGCCTTGCGCCAAGCGGGGTTTCCAAGCCTCTTGATCACCTTTTTTTGGAGCCATGGGTGACTGGCCGTTATGGCACACAGAGCAGGAGCGGCTGAACACCGCTTCAGGCTCTTGGGCGGCATAAGCATGTGATAGTACGAGTAAACAACAAGCTGCCAATACTTTTTTCACGGTGGACCTCGTTGGGCATTTTTATAATCACGCGATGCCTTTGCAAGGACATGGTCAATCCGTTGGGGATGAGCATTGCCAGTGCATTCAACGCTGGGCAGAAAGCACCTCACGAAGGCGTTTTGAGTTTAATAAGAGTGTTTTGACACCCCAAGTGCGACAGGCCGCCGCACCAGGCGGCCTAACCGTTGGGTTGAGGTGCGCCTGAGAGTAAGGCGCGCTATCTGTGGCAAGTTGTTGCAGGTGATTCTTTATATCGATGCGTGCCGCATTCACTGGCAGACGTGGTGATTTTTCTTAGCCGGATTAAATTCATGTGATGAGTAACGATGTGCGACGGTTTTGGCACTCCTCTAATTTGGATCCGTCCCGCTTACCTTCGCTATATCGAAGCCACCGATACCATTGAGATCAAGACCAAACCGCGAACGGTGATGGTGTTTTTGTCCGTACCATCGACGAAATCGTAGTGACACTGGATCTCTGAGTGGCCCTGACCAACCGATACCAACCTCAGAAAGCTGGATTGGCCGTCGCGAGTCCTGATTGGCGCCGTGTCCCCTCACTAGGACTTTACGAGTGCGCTGGCAATTTGCCCATGGCCATTACACTGACGTAGCATAGGAGACAGGGCCTGGAGGGCCGGCTGTGGCCCGCCAAAATGGATCAAGGGAAGGCACTTGAGTACGATAAATAAATTTCAGGATCTGCTCGCCGATACGGATCGCTACAAGGCGAACCTGTATCAGTTTTATCTTGATCTGAGCGCTTGGCGTCAGTTCCAGTCAACAATGCAGCTAGGTTGGACAAGGCTGAGGTTTGACGCTGCTAATCGACGCCAGATCCCCAAAGAGCGTGGCATCTATGTGTTCTCAGTAGCTCTGGATCCATCGAACCTACCTACGCATGGCTATATCCTTTACATGGGGATTACGGGTGATGATTCAGCGGGAACTCTTCACTCCCGTTATGCCCAATATTTGGGCGACCTAAGGCGACGTAATGGTCGTCCAAAAGTGTATTTAATGCTCGAGCGCTGGAGAGGTGATTTATTTTTCAGTTTCGTGCCAATACCTGACCGGCGTATGAGCTTAAGCAAGCTGGAAAGAGCATTTCTCTCTGCCGTCAATCCACCCGTCAATGAGCGGGATTTTGAGGCCAGTATTTCCAACGCTAGGAGGGCGGCATTTTGAATAGCAATGGTGAGCTTTTGCTTCCAGCCCTGCGAGGGCATATAGGGGACTGGGTTTACTATACCTGCCTCATGCCTATCTCCGAGATAGCCTTGCGCGTTGATTACGCAAAGGATATTCACAACGACAAGGCTTTATCACGTTTAATCCAGCGGAGCCTTGAAGGTGAGCGTGCGGAGCACATCGCTTCGTATCTTGAGCGTACGACCGAGCGCTTCTTCAATTCGCTGGTGCTGGCAACTTACGATGGCCATCCAGAATGGTTGGAGGTAGGTAACTTCGGTAAGACATCAGATCAAGGTCTGGTCTCCCGTATCGGTGAGCAGGCACTGGATACACTTGGATTTTTGAGTCTGTCAGGTGATGAGAAAATCTTTGCAGTGGATGGGCAACACAGGCTTGCGGGTATCAAGCGAGCAATAGCTGATCAAACCGATTTCGGAATTGAGCGTCTATCAGTAATTTTCATTGCCCATAGTGAGGCCAAGCGAGAGCGCACTCGGCGCCTGTTTACAACACTCAACAAGACCGCGAAGGCAGTCAAGAAACGGGACATCATTGCTCTCGACGAAGACGATACGATGGCTATTACCGCTCGTCGTTTCATTGAGACTAATTCGTGGTTTTCTTCACCCAAAATTCTCATTGAAGCCAGCGAAAATATACCATCTACAAACAGGGTGTCTTTGACAACCATCTCAAATCTCTATGATGTTCTCAAACAGATATTCAAACATCGGATTGGTAAAAAGACCGACACTTCACTTCGATTTTTTAGGCCGTCAGAGAAAGAATTGGATGGCTATTATGCATATGCACTTAAGTTCTTCGAAGCCATGGCGGAAGCGTTTCCTGCTGTTGGTCAGCTCTTTGGGTCCACTGAGCCGGCGCGGGTAACGCAATTGCATAGAGGCGAACACGGAGGCCATCTCTTATTTCGTCCTCTGGGATTGAACGTTTTTACGTCTGTGGCTATTGCTTTCGCAAAGCATCACGAGCTATCTCTTCCGGAAGCCGTTCGCCAGCTTGCGGTTATTCCTACCGACCTAAATGCTCGCCCTTACAGGGACGTTATTTGGGACAACGATCGCCAACGGATGATGTTGACCGGCAAGCGTCTTCTGATCGAGCTACTGAGCTATATGGTCGGCCTTCCGACAGATCGCGTTAAGCTTCGTGCTTCCTATGCGAAAACGTTGGGCACCGAGTTTGAAGCTAGGTTACCCAATCGTGTTTTGACCGAGATCGAGTAATCTCAATCATAATGGCATAGTGAGGAAATACACGTGTATATGGATCAATTGAGTCGGCAAGAATTATCTGTTGATAGCATCCTTCTTGACCCGAATAACCCACGTTTCTGGACGCAGTCAAACCGCCCCACTGTTCCAGACAAAAATATCGCCGACGCCTCAAAACAAGCGAGAGCTCGCCAAGATATCGACTTACACGGTATCGAAAATTTGTACAACAGCATGCTACGCAACGGTTTTTTGTTGCTTGATCGGATCGTTGTTCGACCTATTGCCGGAATCCCTGACAAATACGTTGTGGTGGAGGGGAACCGGCGCTTTCGTTCACTAAGTAAATTACGCGCGGATATTCAGAACGGAGACGTTGTTGGGGAGGATATCGATGAAGACGCGCTGATAAAGCTGTTAGAAGAAACCAATGAGATCGAAGTGCTGGTCTATAACGGTTCGGGCAGTGTGGATATTTCTTGGATGTTTCAAGGGATACGCCATATTAGCGGTATCCGTGATTGGGATCCTGCACAGCGTGCGAAGTTAGTTGCTGAGCAGATCGATGGTGAACACAAAAAGCTTGGGGTTGTCGGACAACAATTTGGATTGTCTGCGCAAGCCACTGGTCGACTCTATCGGACCTATCGTGCACTTGCTCAGATGCGAGAGGACGAGGAGTTTAGTGCTAAGGCACGCAATGACTATTTTTCTCTATTCGAAGAGGCTGTGAGAAATAATATCCTGAAAGAATGGATGGGATGGGATGAAACGGTAAAGCGCTTTAGCGATCTTAATAATCTGCGTCGATTTTACTCGTGGATAACTCCAGACGAAGATAACAAGGGCCGTCGTCGTCTTCACGATCCTAAACAGATAAAGAATATTGCCTATCTCATCGAAAATCATCACAACGGATTGATTGATGATTTTGAGGGGCACTTGGTCTCGATTGAGGAGGCAAGGGTACAAGCAACGTCAGACGACCCTAAGCCTAAGGATTGGCGCAAGCTTATGGCGACTGCCCAGATTCTTCTCGGCGACTTACCACAGTCAGCCCTGTCAGATGATCCTCAGGAGTTTTTGGACGAACTCAATAAACTGGCCGCAATCATAGAGCAGCGACGCAAAATGGTAGAGGTCGCCCTAAATGGCGACTAGAAAAACCGTTGCAGGCTTCGCAGATATCAAAAGTGCAATACGTTTTTATGTAGTTGAAAGACTAGAATTCGTAACGGTGGGTGCAGGTTGTCCACCACTTATCAATGTGAGTGACCATTTTGTAGCCTTTCTTATCGAACGGAGTGTTGACGAAACGGAAGCAGTTGATATTGCGACGGATCAGGCACTCCTGTTAATGGATGAGATCGAACGTCAAATTCAGCGCTGGAAGTACCAAGGTGTAGCACCACCTTTTGATCGTATCCCAGATCAGGACGGTACACTCGTAACGTGGCGTCACGCTCGATATGAAGCTCATACCGGGACGACAGCTCCTGAGCGGAATATTTTTGATATATATGCTTGGCTGGGTACTCTACACGAAAAAGAATTTCATCTTCCTTGCCTATGCTATTTACGAATCCTTGGATGTGATCCAATTTATTTGACAGATGGTGGGCGTGACGAGGGTATAGATTACATTGGGTTGATTAAGACAGGGCCCCTTCGATCTACCGCTATATTTATCCAGGCTAAATCCAGCGTGACGGCATTCGGGGCTGCTGAAGTATTACAAGAATATGCTAAATATGCCGGTTTACCCCGGACAGAAAAATATATGCAATATTTAAATGCCTTGGGCGTTCCAAAATCAACATCTGGAGCTGCCTATGTGTATGCCATTATATCCAATGGCGATGTAAAGCATGGGGCAAGCACCTCTGCTCCAAAGGTGGGAGCCTTGTTGAGGTCTAGGCGGCAAGTGGCTGAGGCTTTGGCCGAACAGTACTCATTGGCCGATTTAATAAGTCTAAGTGAGAATATTAAGATACCTAGCCATCCAGATCTCACGAGCAATCTCGCCCCTTTGCTCATGGCAATATAAAGTACAAAGTCCGAAATGAAGGTGCGTAGAGGTTTGCTATGGGTTTAGTTTCTTTTGTTTTTTTAAACCCTAAAGATTTAAAAGGGGCGCGTTTATTCTCTAGGGAATGTAGGCGCCCAGTATTTCTTTAAAAAGAACGCGTGAATTAAAGGGCCTCAGAAAAAGATAATAAATTCTTATGGTTGCGTAATGCTGCAATGCCGTCCTCGACATGTGCGGCCCAGGCTTTCATGAGGTCACGGCTCTCAAATGTTGGATACTTTATCTTCAAAACCAACTCTGTAACGGAGGCCGTGTCGCCAAGCCAAGTTACCTTGTCTAGAACCAGCGAGCCGTCTAGTTTAATTGTTTCTCCACCATAGATAAAACTCGATTCAATGGATCGAAAAAACGCGATTCTTGCGCTTACGTTCGGCGTTATGCCAGTTTGCATCTTAAGTCGCTTAAGATGATCTTCTGTCTGGCGGCCAAGTTGCATTCGATTCGGCAGCATTAACGCGCCCCTCCATCGTAACTCCAAAAATAGCCTGGTAAAATCCGCGTTGATAGTTTATTGCTATCAAATTCTATCTCGTAGGAGTGCGAAATGTACGGCGAAAGATATTCGCTAAAGTAAGCTTCACCAATTTCCGTGTCCGTGGATAATAAAATCACTTGGTGGCTAGCAAACGGGAAATAATTTTCTACTAAGTTTTGGCGATGGATTGAGTCCAGGCGACCGAGAGGGGTGTCGATTATGACAGGCAAATGTCTTCCCGAAGTTTTTGCAAGTGCATCTAGGACTGCTACAGCATAGATCTGCTTTTCACCGGCGGAAAGCGCTTTGCGGTTCAGAGTGTTTTGCTGCTGATCTATTAGTTCTACGTCAAAAGTTTCCGGGTTGATACGCGCCGTTATTTTAAGATCATCCTTGCGGGCCAAACGACTATAGGCATCGGAGAAGTTTTTCTCTAGTTTTTTGACCCGTGCCGCTGTGAGAGCTTTGGCATAATCATTTAGCATTGAAACTGTCATAGCTGCGTTTGAAATCGCGGTCGTCAAGCCATGATTAGAACGCACACTATCATGGATTTTCCGGATTTTTCGCTCGCAGTCGAGTTGTTTTGATATCGTGAGCTTGATGTTTCTTAAAAGATTTTCATGCTCGTCATTAGCGTTTATGCGTTTTTTGTCTAATTCTCTTATTTTTGAAAATGATTCAAGCAGCTGTTGATCGTCTGGCGCGCGTTCGATGTTTCTCGCTGCATCTTCAAGTGCGCGCTCAATTTCAGCAAGGCGAGTCTTAGCTAGATTAAATCGTTTGAACGATTGCTTTGCTTCATAATTGATTGCATGACTTATTACGCCCGTTTCACGATCGGATATGTCCAATAATATCTCGGTAGACGGTTTGGAGCTAAAATAGCTTTTTAGCTCCAGCTGCATCATTTCCTCTACGGCATTCTGTGTGGGTTGAGGTGCTGACTTTAATCTCTCTTTGAATGCCCCGAGAAATAATTCTAGTTGTTCTGAAAAATTCTTAGCTCTCTTAGATTTGCTTTCACCGTCTAGGTGCTTTAGCAAACTACCCAATGTTTTTGGGGCAAGGCAATAGACCAAGGATCCTTCACACTCAGACCGAATATTTCTTTCTATAACAGCTTTTTCTTTCAAAAGCTCCTCAATAACCAACTGCTCTTGATTTTTGCTGAGTGCAAAAGCTCCACCTTGAGCTGCCAATGTACCCTCAAGTTTACGTATGTCGTCAGATATAAAATCTACACGGTTTTTTACTAGGTCTGCAGCAAAGCGGAACTGTTCAACACTCAATCGTAAGCGGTCCGATTCAGCCTCGATTTCGGAGAGCCTGACCTGCTCTGTACTCTCTAAATGCAGTGAGTTTTGCCTCTTTAAATAGATAGTCAAGTCAGTGGCCAGTCGCTCGATAACATCCAAGCCTAGGAGCCTCTTAACTGCTGTTTTTAGCAGTTGACCGGAAGCATCCTCTGCTAATGCCGATATTTTTTCTCCATCAAAAAAAAACAGATCAGCAACACCTGGTGGAACTAACTCGTTCAAGAAGCCTTGGCATTGCTCATAATTTAGCTCTTTTAAAGGAATACCGTTTTGCTGCAAAACCAAATTGTCGACTGTGTCACGATGCCAGCTCCGCACTACAGTGAACTCTGACTCTTCACCATCTTTGTTGTAAGTAAACGTTAGCTCTACAGCGGCTTCAGTGGGGCGTGAAGTTTCATCCGCGCCGTGATTAATCAACGCCGAGATGTGGGCAATGTAATCTCGAGTCTGATGAATACCTTCAAATGCGAGCCTGCCATGCAGGGCATATCGAATCGCGGTCAATATCGAAGTTTTCCCAGCACCATTTAGTCCACCAATAAGAATCACTGGTTTCTGATTTTGGGAGGAGCCCTGAGGGTCCAAATGTATTTCATGGGTACCATGAAATACACGAAAGTTATGCAGTACTAGCTTTTTAATAATCATTTAACAAAGTCTTCACGCCGTGAGCTCTTGGTTTTTTCCACTTCAATAATCTGCTCGGATATGTTTTTTAAATCATTTTCCAAAATTGAAATAGCGTCAGCATGAAGGTCCCGTTCATGTCGCTTCTGAAGTGCGGTGTTTTGCTGTTCGATAACCTCAAGTGATCCCCAGTCTTGTTTGAGGACTGTCCCAATTTTTTCAAATATACCTTGCCGTCGCCCCAAACCTTCCATGGAAATTTCAAGCTCAATCAATTTCATCACCATTTCTGGCTCTACTTCATATTTCGAACATATATCGGTAAGTATATCGGCATCGTGGACATCGAATCTGCTTTGGTCATCGATAACCCAGGCTAAATCAGTTCCATATACGTTGCGGTATATTTCAGGGAGCTCGTCTCTCCAATCAGGCTCATTAGGATCTCTAAGCCATTGTTGCCGGATAACATGCAATTCCGGCTCGGAAATGAGCTTTATAGAGTGGCCACCTTTGTTGATGTCTCTTTCAAGTTCGAGCAGCTCTTGAAGCCAGATTTTTCGATACTTTAGCCAGTAAGGACCAGGGACATGCTTCCGTACTTCATTAAGATCTGCGCCTTCTTTTGCATACTGATAAGTCACCTTGCCCGATCTCCGTTTATAATTACGGAAAACGTTTTTTTGCTCCGGGTCACTTGTGCTTGCCAAAAGGTCCCTAAATTTCAAAAGCGGTAGCATCCAATCTTCACCGTTCTGAATAAGGCTTTCCATCGCACGATCTTTGGTAACGACCGTACAAGTCCAACAGCCAAAGCGAGAATTTCCACATGAGGGAGTGCTTTCGTCAATTACTAAAGGACATTCCCCTTGTCCAGAGGAGTGCATATAAAGCGTCCACAACTGCCGATTACTTCCGCCCCATGGATTCTCCCACTCTTCGATATCGACGCCGGCGTAACGGAAAGCACCGCGAAGCAGCTTCCATACATCTTCAGTGTCCCAAGTGTCAATTGGTGTGTATATAAAGGCGTTGGCTAAAGTGGTATGACGTGCCAAGTGTGTGCCATCAATCTTATGCTTTGCAATCACCTGCGCCCGAGATGAACTCTCGCTGCTTCGGGCCCCAAGCAGAACTACTACTTCTTCAAACTGACTGACTTTTTCTTTGATGAACTCACTTACTGGGTTTATTTTCATCCGTTCGGTGCACCAGCGAAAACTTCTACTTGGCGCAGGATACCCTTTGCCTAATAGATTTACCCAAAATGTTTCCGAAACCTTCGGCGTTACAGCGTGTTGAGTAATTGGAAGACCATCTCTGCGGGCACCTTTTTCAATTAGCTGCATGCTTTCGAGTATTAAGTCTACGACTACCGGTGTTTCAACAAGAGTGTCTGAGCAGACTAAGAAAACATGTTTTTTTCGATCTTCCGGTTTTAATCCGAGTAATGCAAGATAGACCAGCGTAATGACTGCTGATGAATCTTTTCCTCCACTATAACCGATGATCCATGGGCGGCCATCTGAGCAGTATATTCGTTGCACTTCAGCAACATAATCCGCTAAAGGTTTGCCTGCGAAGATTTCTTTGTTAATGAAGTCTTCGTAATCGGCTAAGTCGAAATTTTGGTTAAGGTTACTCATTGCTGTAAAACCTGTTTTTCCAACATGACTTCTTCTGGAGTTAGAGGAAGTTGGAGCGCTTGTTTTAGCGCATTGCATGTTAATTGAATAGAAACTGTAGACTTGCTTAGCTTTCCATGGGACATGGTTCGGCGTAACCATTCAGGATTTGTTTTGCTCCAGTCTATATGTCTAAGTTCTTGGAGTTCACTTTCCCAAGTTTCTGGGCGTGCGAAAATTAGATGTTTACCCAAAAGTCCGAGTGCATGCAATCCGACGCCATGTGCATGAATATACTCTAAGCGTAATTGGGTTGGTGAAACTTCCTTTTTGATCGCCATCTGCCAATCGGGCATGCACTGATATAGGGCCTCCCAGTAAGTTTTTGCCAACAGCGACTCTGCATCGCTATATGTATCACGATTACCTTTTCCTAGGAGAGCTCGAGTCGCTTGTTTGATGCTGCTCAAAGTAAATAATTTATTAGATCTAACTGCTACGTTGGATCTCTCCATCTCTGTAAGGCCCATGAAAGGACAGATGGTCGTTGCTAGGGTGCGCGCGAGTTCCGACTCAGGATCCCGATGGTCGTAAAGCGTTGCCAAGGAGGGGCTGGGCTTGACTGCGTATTTGTTTAGGTCGGCAAACATCTGTTGGCTACGTCTAAGACCTTCGTCGACAAAGAACAGAACAGGTATGTTGTCCTGCCCGAGTTCTGGCCGTTCTTGAAGTGCCTCTTCAATTGCTTTTCGACGATGTTGGCCGTCATTGATGAGGATTTGCGCGTCCATAGGGACCCTTAATGTCCCTAGGTTGTAGGAACCGGCGTGCTCCTCAAATGCAACGTCTACCGCTATGGAAGCTGTAAGCGCGGAAAATACGTAGTTCCCAGGATTGTCCAACAAATACCTCACCATTTCAGGGATACGCGCTTTGTTGATAATTCTCTGGGCGCGCAGCTCCGGCGGGACCTCGCATTCATCAAAGCTGAATATTTTTGGGATGATCCTTAGGGGACAGGTCGCTATATAGAAGGGGCGGCCTGCTTGGATGCCCCTCACTGCGGGAAAAGAGTAGCAATAATCGGCGTGAAGTGAGGTCATGGCCCATCGGTCAAGTCGTTGAGATGCCCCAATTATGACGTTTTTTGCATATTTTTAAACGTATTTTTGCTGTGTATGTCTTTTTTTGACGTACAGATTGCTGCTACTGAGTGTTTACCACGTCAGCATTGGCTGGTTCGAGGTATGAGGTATTGCCACATCGTTGCAATTCGAAACCTTCCCAAGCCCTTTCCATTCATTCCCTGTCTAACGTCGATTTATTTCGTATGGAATCATCTCATCGAGCAGCGAACCGTAAAGGCGATTCCGTGGGGTCTATGCAATCCATAGATCTGGATCGGCGCGGCCTGTTTGGTTGTTCACAGGGGTGGGGGCGTCGAATCGACAGGGTTGCCATTTAAGACTTAAAGAGCTACATAGATCGGGCGTTTCTATGAGTTTATTAACGTCAGCATGACAACACTTGATTCCTAACATTAAACGTAGAGCTAAAGGCTGAACTGGATTTTTTGTCCTACTATGTTTTTTTTATAATGCAGTTTAGCCATAGATTGCCTGCACGTTGAGCTGAATCTTTTGATGTCCAGATTCGTAGGGTATTGATATAGTTAAATTTATTGAGGAGGCCCCGAAGCCTGCTTTCATTGTAGTACACGAATAGCCTTTCATCATCGTGGCGTATCTGGCCCTTACCATGCTTCAAAGAAAAATAAAAACATCCGTCACTTTTAAGTGATGTGAAGATTTTGTCAAACACAAGCAGTAGATTGTCTTCATGTACGTGAAGTAGTGATGCGCATGCCCAGACCCCATCAAATTGCTCGTTAAAGGTCATTTTTTCAATAGGGATTTCATGGACCACTGATCCGCTGTTTTGGCGTGCGATTCTTGCCATTACCGGGGAGGCTTCGAGACCTTCGGTAAAAAACCCAAGTTGCTGGAATTTAATCATGTCTCGACCAGAGCCGCAGCCGATATCTAATATTTTTCCTTTTGGTTTTATATGCGTGGTGAACTCTAGCCACTGATCGTTCAATTGCAGGTGGAGAGTCTTCTCGGCATATTCTTCACCATTTTTGTTGTAGTAATCAATTGTTTGACTGTCAGCTTCGGGTGCCAATGTCCTTAGATTTTTCATTTTTGATCCCTTAGGAGTTTGTCTACCAGATTCTCCCATTCTTCTATTTGCTTAATGAAGTCGTCGTAATCGCTTCGAGTCAGTCCTTCGATCTCTCTTGGAAACACTGCATCATGAGTGCGCAGGGCAGTGCCTTTAGTTTTTTGAGTGAGCGAGTATGCGTCACGTAATGCTGTAAGGTGCGCTAAGTAAGTTCCAAGACAGCCGATTAGATCCTGGCTACTCGGCTTTACGAGTCCTGATTTTTCTTCAATAAGTTTTGCAAGGCGCTCACCTGTGTCTATTATGACTTTTACCCTAGGTAAAGCTGCTTTATGATGGGTTCCCAAGTAAGGTAATTCCGAAATAAGTCTAAATGCTTTCTTGGGCTGGCCTGTCTCATAAATGAACAATGATGTACTCATCTTCTTGGTACTGTCACTCTCAAACTTGTACCGTTCAGGAGCATCGTTGGCTAATTGGTTGTGTAGCTGCATACTTAGCTCTTTGCTTTGCTTTAATAGCACAAGCATTGGGCCGTAGAATTCGTTTACTTGCTTGCTTCGATATTCAATTAGTTTTAGCTTTGCTTCAAACCCCGATTTTTTGAGTCGCTCGGTGGTGTCATGAAGGCGCTGGCCTCTTTGAATAAGCAGAGATATTATCCCTCCTATCACAATACCGAGTAGAGCAAACAATCCCGGAAAAAGTGCGGTGTACCAGGGCTTTAACTTTTGTAATTGATCATGTATTTCTACAAGTTCTTTGTGGAGTTCTGGCTGTGTTATATTTGTTGATTCGCTAGTTTCGGTGATTTTTAGTGGGTGTTGCTCGGTTTGCTTTGTATTGGATGAGGGAGAGGTTGCTTTTTCTGGTGAGCTTTCTGCTTTTTGTGCGCTAGCACTACTTTCATGAGGGGGGAGCGGAGGGGTTGTTGGTTCACTATATGCGAAGCTGCTGAATAAGATTGTAATTAATATGGAGTTTATTTTGGTCGGTTTTTTCATTTTATTATCTTTCCTTGAAGGAGTTGGCAATGTTTGGGGTCGAAGTGTTCGATATAGTGTATATTTCAAGATTAAGAGCCGCTTGCGATATCAATTTTATCTAACCCTCACTCTTTGCCTGGGTTTAAGCGCAATAGCAGCGCCTAAGCGGAAACTTGGAATCAGCCCATCGATACTATTTTTAAGTCTCTAGGCGCCTGGATGGCAGAGACGGACAGGCTGCCAGTGGCGGCTTTTTGAATGTGTTCGCTCCACCAGATCATCATAGGGCGTCTGCGCTCAATGTAGTCCGCTCGGTTGTATGCGCTGCGTACCTCGTCTTTGTCTACGTGCGCAAGTGCGACCTCGATAAGCTCAGGTTCCCATCCTTCTTCGTTCAGGATCGTACTGGCCATGGAGCGCATGCCGTGGCTCACCAATCTACCTTCAAATCCCATACGTTTCAGGGCCATGTTTGCCGTCTGACTATTGCAATGATCCCGTGGGTCTCTGTCAGCTGGGAACACGTATTCTCTGTGGCCGCTGTAGGGCTTTATTGTCTCCAGCAGAGCAAGTGCGTGTTCAGTCAGTGGTATGACGTGCGCACGTCGCTTCTTCATCCGCTCCGCTGGGATCGTCCAGATTTTCTTGTCTAGATCGATGTCAGCCCAGGATGTCGTAGCGGCTTCCGCTGGGCGAGTCATTGTGTGAAGTTGCCATTCGATCAGGCAGCGCGTTGTTCTTTTTATGCTCGCATTAGCAATGGCAATCATCAGCTCTGGCAGTTCTTCCGGACGGAGGGCTGCCATGTTTTGTTTTTTCGGTTTCTTGAAAACGGCCCGAATACCACTGAGCGGGTTGGCGAAGATCATTCCCGAGTTCACGCCGTAGGTCATGATCTCGTTGAGTCGTTGGGTCAGTCGCTTCACGGTCTCCAGGCTGCCTTTGGTTTCCAGAGGGCGCAGCAGCTCGATGACCCTCGGGGCATTGATCTGCGAGATAGGTGTTGTTCCCAGCGATGGAAAGACATGCCGCGTAAGAGAGCGCCAGATGTCCTCGGCATACGCCTGAGTGACCGAATCTTTTTTCAGTTCAAACCAGGCAGATGCCACGTTCTCGAACGTGTGCTCGGTTGCCTGCCTTTTTGTCTGCTCCAACTCGCTACGTTGTTCTTTCGGATCGATGCCCTGGGCGAGAAGCTCTCTGGCTTCGACCGTCTTCTTCCTGGCTTGCGCGAGTGAGAGCTCTGGATAGGTGCCGAGGCCCATATTGATGCGGTTCTTGGTGATCGGCTGCCGATAGTTGAAATTCCAGAGCGTAGAACCATTGACCCTCACGCGCAGCTGCAAACCGTCTCCATCGCTGAGGACGTAGTCTTTGTCTTTCGGCTTTACCGCTTTGAGCTGGCGGTCAGAGAGGCGGGTGGCTTGGGCGCACATGAGGTGTTCCATGACATCAATTGGTATTCCAAAAACTACCACTGAAGGGCTTGGAATACCATCTGGAATACCCGATGTCGTGGATTGTGCCGGACGTCCATGGACGCTAATAGACCCTAAAGCCTTGATTTTGCTGGATTTCAGGCACAAAAAAAGACGTCCGTGGACGTCTTTAGATGTAAATTTGGTGGAGCCGGGGGGATTTGAACCCCCGTCCGCCAATGTTCCGCTGTCGGTACTACATGCTTAGCCGTGTCTACTGAGTTAATCCGCAGCCGCCCGACGGGCAGGGTGCTTTGGACGAGTTGTGTAAGTTTTAGCCGATTCGTCCACAACGTACTGCACGGCGATCCTGTTCTGTATGACAATCACTTCGGGTTTACAGGCATCCCCTAGTGATTGCTGGAGCCGAAGCTACCAGAAGAGCGGGCTCGGCTGCTTACGCAGCGAGAGCGTAGCCCTCGTAGTTTTCGTCATTGGCAACTATAGAAAGTTGCAACAGTGGATTTACGAGTTCTGTTACCAACTCGGCATGCACCTAGAGTTTCACTACCGGCGTCGAATCCTAATCGGCCCCAATTGTTGCTCTCTAGCTGAGCGCCTTTATCAAGCGCGTGAGGCGGAGTATACGCCATCATCCGGGCGACGTACACCATCGCCCGGACGCGCTGGCTCACTGGTTACCGCCGCCTTTGGTGCTGTCTTCCAGATCCTTCAGGGCCTTCGTGGTGAGGGCGATGCAGTCCTTGTCGTTGCCTGCCGCCTGGGCGGCGCGGGCGTCGTCGGTTTGTTCCTTGACTGACTTGGCGAGGTTTTCCGAGGTCGTGCTGAGGGTGGCCGCTTGGTCGTCGATTTTCTGCAGGTTCGCAGCACACAGGTCGTCTGCGGCAAACACAGGGGAGGCAAGCAGTGCGGCGCTCATGAACAGTCCGGTAATCACAGTACGCTTCATGTGAATCTCCTTGGCTGGGAAGGCCTCGGGAAGATGGGGCCTATCAGGATGGACTTCGCCGCTTGCCAGGGGTTCAGATGAATCTCGCGGCGGGCCGTTGACCGGTAACGGCCCGCCGCGATTGCCTCAGATCGCGCGAGCGCGAGTCACCCGGTCCACCAGATAGACCAGCCCGTGATAGTCGATCCCGCCATGGTTGGAAAGGCCGATCTCACAGGTACGGCTGGTGGAAATCCCTTCACTGCAATACTGCACGGCATCCTTCAGGCTGCGCAGCGAGTGGGCATTCAGTTCCGGCGTGGTAAAGCCCTTGTCGCCGGCAAACCCGCAGCAATGAATACCTTCCGGAATCACCACGTCCTTGCTGCACATCCGTGCGAGGTCGATCAGTGCCTGGCTCTCGCCCAGGTGCTGGGTGCTGCAGGTCACATGCACGGCAATCGGGGCGTCCTGCGGCGTGAACTCAAGCTTGTCCAGCAGGTGGGTGCGGATGAAGCGCACCGGGTCGTACATGTCCAGGCGAGTGTCGGCCAAATCCTGCACCAGGCGCAGGGTGCACGGGCTGGTGTCGCAGTAGATCGGATCAAGGCCGCCACGGCTGGCATGCAGCAGGGCGCTGATCAGCTCCTGGCGTTTGTGCTCGGCCTGTTCGGCGTAGCCTTTGGAGGCGAACGGCTGGCCACAGCAGAGGCTGTCCTGGTTGTCCGGGAAGATCACTTGATAGCCGGCTTTTTCCAGTAGGCCGCGGGTTTTGTCCAGCAGCGAGGTCTGTTCGCGATCCGCTGCCGCCGGGCCCATCACCCGCGACACGCACGCCGCCAGGTACACCACGCGAGGCCGGGCATCATGGCTGGCGACACTCACCAGCGGATTCTTCAGCGGTTGCGGCATGGCCGGCGTCCACTGTGGCAAGCGGCCGTTGCTGACCTTGCTCAACGAGCGGCTGATGCGGCTCAGGCGCGGTGCGCCGAGCAGACGGCGCGCGCCATTGGCGACACGCAGGGTCAGTCGCGCGCCACTGAGGGCGGTGTGGAAATTCTCCGCCAGCCAGTCGGCGGTCTTGCCGTGATGGGCCACTTCACCGCGCAGTTTCTTCACCAGCTCGCCGGTGTTGATCCCGACCGGGCAGCGCTGGGCGCAGAGCCCGGTGGCGGCGCAGGTGTCGATGCCCTGGTACTGATAGTCGCGCTCCAGCGCCGCGGTATCTTCGCCGGCGCGCTTGCGCGCCTGAATGTCCCGCCACATGACGATGCGCTGGCGCGGGCTGAGGGTCAGCCCCTTGGACGGACAGACCGGTTCACAGAAACCACACTCGATGCACTTGTCGACGATCTCGTCGGCGGCCGGCAACGGTTTCACATTTTTCAGATGGATATCCGGGTCTTCGCTGAGCACTACATCCGGGTTGAGGATGCCGTTGGGATCGAGCAGACGCTTGAGCTTCCACATCAATTGGTAAGCGTCGTTGCCCCACTCCAGCTCCACGAAGGGTGCCATGTTGCGCCCGGTGCCGTGCTCGGCCTTGAGCGAGCCGCCGAACTCCACGGCCACCAGCTGTGCCACGTCATCCATGAAGGCCTGGTAGCGCGCGACTTCTACAGCGCTGTTGAAGCCCTGGGTGAAGACGAAGTGCAGGTTGCCTTCCAGCGCGTGGCCGAAAATGATCGCCTCGTCGTAATGGTGCTTGTCGAACAACTGGATCAGTCGGTTGACGCCCTCGGCCAATTGTTCGACGGGGAAGGTGACGTCTTCGATGATTACCGTGGTCCCGGTCTGACGCACTGCGCCGACAGCGGGGAAGGTGTCTTTGCGAATTTTCCACAGCAGGTTGTACACCGCCGGGTCTTCGCTGAAGTCGACTTTCTGTTCCAGAGGGAACTCGGCGATGGAGGCCATGATCAGCCCCAGTTGCTCATGTAGCAGGCTCTGGCTGGCGGCGCGGGATTCGATCAGCAGGGCGCAGGCGTTGTCCGACAGCTCTTTCACCCATTCCGGCATGCCCGGTTTGTTCTGCACCGAGCGCAGGCTGCGACGGTCGAGCAATTCCACTGCCGAGACTGGCTGTTGCTTGAGCACGGTGACGGCCTTGCAGCAGCTTTCCACGGTCGGGAAGACGATCAGCGCAGACGCCTTGTGCGGGTGATCGACGACGGTGTCGTAGGTCACGGCGCTGATGAAGCCCAGCGTGCCTTCGGAGCCGACCAGCAGATGCTGCAGGATGTCGAGCGGCTGGTCGTAGTCCACCAACGCATTGAGGGACAGACCTGTGGTGTTCTTCAGTCGGTATTTATGCCGGATGCGGTCAGCAAGTTCGGTGTTGGCACGGGTCTCGCGGCCGAGGCGGGCGAGTTCGTTCAGCAGGTCGGCGTGGCTGTTTTCGAAGGCGGCGACGCTGGCCGGATCTTCGCTGTCCAGGCGCGTGCCGTCAGCCAGCACCAGGCGCAGGCCGGCCAGGGTGTGATAGGTGTTCTGTGCGGTGCCGCAGCACATGCCGCTGGCGTTGTTGGCGACGATGCCGCCGATCTTGCAGGCGTTGATCGAGGCCGGGTCCGGGCCGATCTTGCGGCCGAACGGTGCCAGCCAGGCGTTGGCCTGGGCGCCGATGACGCCGGGTTGCAGGCGGATCTGCTCGCCCTGGCCGCGAATCTCGCGGCCGTTCCAGTTGTCACCGAGAACGATCAGCACCGAGTCGCTGATGGCCTGTCCGGACAGGCTGGTGCCGGCGGCGCGGAAGGTGACCGGGACGCGGTCGCGCTGGGCCAGGTGGATCAGGCCGACCACTTCGTCCTCGGATTCGACGCGCACCACCAGCTTGGGGATCAGCCGGTAGAA
The DNA here is from genome assembly GCF_003231275.1 of Pseudomonas huaxiensis. GTDB lineage: Bacteria > Pseudomonadota > Gammaproteobacteria > Pseudomonadales > Pseudomonadaceae > Aquipseudomonas > Aquipseudomonas huaxiensis. Next base: position 75,082 of record NZ_QKVL01000003.1, on the reverse strand, counting down.
GCTGGCATCGGTGCCGAAGGCCAGGGTGGAGGTCGGGTCGTCGAAGCGGCGGTCGGCGGGAATCAGTTGCTCGGCGTCGCGCAGGAACGAGGCGGGCAGGCTCATGCAGTCTCCTCGCGGGGCCGCGGCGTCTGGCGCGCCGCGTGCCCCGGTCAATCAGGCGGTGTGGGGTGTGGGCGCGCTATCAGGCGCCCAGTTCGCGGACCAGCGAGTCGCGAGTGATTTCGCTGATGGACTTGGCGCCCGTGAGCACCATGGCCACGCGCATTTCTTTCTCGAACAGGTCCAGCAGGTTGCGTACGCCGGCCTCGCCGTGGGTGGCCAGGGCATAGAGGAAGGCGCGGCCGATCATCACGGTGTCGGCACCGAGGGCGATCATGCGCACCACGTCCAGGCCGCTGCGGATACCGGAGTCGGCGAGGATGGTGATGTCACCCTTCACCGCGTCGGCGATGGCCGGCAGGGCGCGGGCGCTGGACAGCACGCCGTCGAGCTGGCGACCACCATGGTTCGACACGACGATGCCGTCGGCGCCGAATTTCACCGCGTCGCGGGCGTCGTCCGGATCGAGGATGCCCTTGATGATCATCGGGCCGTCCCAGAATTCGCGGATCCACTCCAGGTCTTTCCAGGAGATCGACGGGTCGAAGTTGTTACCCAGCCAACCGATGTAGTCGGCCAGACCGGTGGGGTTGCCACGGTATTTGGAGATGTTGCCCAGGTCGTGCGGACGGCCCAGCAGACCGACATCGAGCGCCCATTGCGGGTGAGTCATGGCTTGCCAGACGCGGCGCAGCGGCGCGTTCGGTCCGCTCATGCCGGAGTGGGCATCGCGGTAGCGAGCGCCGGGAACCGGCATGTCGACGGTGAACACCAGGGTCTTCACGCCGGCAGCCTTGGCACGCTCCAGGGCGTTGCGCATGAAGCCGCGGTCCTTGAGCACGTAAAGCTGGAACCACATCGGCCGGTCAATGGCCGGGGCAACTTCTTCGATCGGGCAGACCGAGACCGTCGACATGGTGAAGGGAATGCCCTTGGCGGCGGCCGCGCGGGCAGCCTGGACTTCGCCACGGCGGGCGTACATGCCGGTCAGGCCGACCGGAGCCAGCACGACCGGCATGTTCAGGGTTTCATCGAACAGCCGGGTCTGCAGGCTGAGTTCGGACATGTTCTTCAGAACGCGCTGACGCAAAGCGATGCTGGCCAGGTCTTCGACGTTGTGGCGCAGGGTGTATTCGGCGTATGCGCCACCGTCGGCGTAATGGAACAGGAATGGCGGCAGCTTGCTCTGGGCCGCGGCGCGATAGTCGGTGGAGGCGGAAATGATCATGGGGTCTCGCAGCGTTTGTGTGAGAAGGCGGCTGCCGGGCGCGCCGTGACGCGCCCGGCCCCTGTCACTTTAGTGGTGAACAAGCATGCCGGTCAGCCAGTAGGCCTGGACCAAGGTGATCACGCCGACGATGGTGGCGAAGAACAGGCTGTGCTTGAGGGTGAAGCGGAACAGATCCGATTCCTTGCCAACCAGGCCGGTGGCGGCGCAGGCCACGGCGATGGATTGCGGGGAAATCATCTTGCCGGTCACGCCACCGCTGGTGTTCGCCGCGACCAGCAGGGTGTCGTTGACCCCGATCTGGTGGGCGGTGGTGGCTTGCAGCGAGCTGAACAGGGCGTTGGACGAGGTGTCCGAACCGGTCAGGAACACGCCCAGCCAGCCGAGGAACGGCGAGAAGAACGGGAACGCGGCGCCGGTGCCGGCCAGTACCAAGGCCATGGTCGACGACATGCCCGAGTAGTTGGTGACGAAGGCGAACGCCAGAACCATGCCGATGGACAGGATCGGCCAGCGCAGCTCGTAGAAGGTTTCTTTCAAAGTGGTCAGACCAGTTTTGAAATTGATCTTCAGGACGAGCATCGACAGCAGCGCCGAGATGAAGATCGCGGTGCCGGTGGCGGAGATCGGGTCGAGCTTGAACACCGCCGGCATCGCGGTTGGTGCGGTGACGATCGGTGCGGTCTTGATGACCAGTTGATCCAGGTGCGGGATGGCGAAGTTGAACACCCAGTTGTACATCGCGCCGCCAGAGGCGAATGCGGCCTTGAATGGCTTCAGGGTCCAGATGGTGACCAGCACGGTCAGAATCAGGAACGGCGACCAGGCCTTGAAAATTTCACCCAGGCTGTACGGCGTAGGTTGGCTACCGGTATTGACCACGGCGGCACCGACGCTGCCGGTGGCGGTTGTGAACGAGTGCTTGGGCTGCCAGACCTTCAGGAACAGGGTCAGGGAGATCAGGCTGGCGAGGGCCGAGGTGATGTCCGGCAGCTCTGGACCAATGAAGTTCGAGGTGAAGTACTGGGTAACGGCGAAGCTCAGGCCGGCAACCAGGGCGGCAGGCCAGGTTTCCTTCACGCCGCGCAGGCCGTCCATCATGAACACCAGCCAGAACGGTACGAACAGCGACAGCAGCGGCAGTTGACGACCGGTCATGGCGCCGATGTGGAACGCATCGATACCGGTGACCTGGCCCGCGACGATGATCGGGATACCCAGGGCGCCGAAGGCGACGGGTGCGGTGTTGGCGATCAGGCACAGACCGGCGGCGTACAGCGGGTTGAAGCCCAGGCCCACGAGCAGAGCGGCGGTGATGGCCACTGGCGCACCAAAGCCGGCCGCACCTTCAAGGAAGGCGCCGAAGCAGAAGCCGATCAGCAGCACTTGCAGGCGTTGGTCGTCGGTAATCGACAGCACCGAGCTGCGGATCACTTCGAACTGGCCACTCTTGACCGTCAGTTTGTACAGGAAGACCGCGGCGACGATGATCCAGGCAATGGGCCACAGACCATAGGCGAAGCCGTAACCGGCGGCAGCGAACGCCATGTCGGCAGGCATCTGGAAGGCGAAGATCGCTACCAGAATCGACAGGCCCAGCGTGATGCTGCCCGCGATGTGTCCCTTGAGACGGAACACGGCCAGCGCCAGGAAGAAGAACACGATAGGAATGACCGCCGCCAGTGCGGACAGGCCGAGACTACCAAGCGGGCTATAGATTTGTTGCCATGTTTGCATGTTGGGTGGCCCCTAATTGTTGTTGGTCAGGCACTGGCATTGGTTAATTGGTAATACCAATTTACAATGTCGAGGCGCTAGGTTAAAAGCCTCGTTATAGGTGTGTCAATTTGTCCCGGCAAAACTTTCGTCTGATGCCGTCGGACGGATCTGACTGAGTGGTAAGGAAACTTGCCAACTGAGTGGTGTGACGGGTGGCCGGATAGGCCAAAATAGACGGCCCCGAACTGACTCGGGATTGTGGAGAGCACGTGATGGTTTTCGACCAGGTCCGCCAGCGCCGTTTGTCCGACGATATCGTCGAGCGGCTGGAAGGAATGATTCTTGAGGGCACCCTGACCGCCGGCGAGCGCTTGCCGGCCGAGCGGGTGCTGGCTGAACAGTTCGGCGTGTCGCGCCCGTCGTTGCGCGAGGCAATCCAGAAGCTGGTGGCCAAAGGCATGCTGGTCAGCCGCCAGGGTGGTGGTAACTATGTGGTCGAATCGCTGGGGACGACGTTCAGTGATCCGTTGCTGCAACTGCTCGAAAACAATCCCGAGGCCCAGCGTGACCTGCTGGAGTTCCGCCATACCCTTGAGGCGTCATGCGCGTATTACGCGGCCATGCGCGCCACGGATGTGGATCGTGAGCGGCTGAAGGCAGCGTTCGATACCTTGCAGGACTGCTACACCCGGTGCGATGAAGTCAGCCGGGCGGAAGAGGGCGCTGCGGATGCGCGCTTCCATCTGGCGATTGCTGAGGCCAGTCATAACGCGGTGTTGCTGCACACCATTCGCGGGCTGTTCGATCTGCTCAAGCGCAACGTGGTGACCAACATCGGTGGGATGTACAAGCAGCGCACGGAAACCCGCGACATGCTGATCAGTCAGCACCGCGATCTGTATCTGGCGATTGTCGAAGGACGCGCGCAGGACGCTCGCGAAGTGTCGAGCCGACACATTCTGTATGTGCAGGAAGTGTTGGAGGAGGTGAGGCAGGAAGTTCAGCGGGTGGCGCGAGCGGAGCGGCGCAAGGGGCGTTGAATGCTGTGCACGGCCATCGCTGGCAAGCGGCACGCCGCCCGGCCAGCGATGAGGCCCTGAAAGACTGAATGCAGATGACTCAGTCTTCGCGTCCTTTGTTGCGCACTGCGCGCTGCAGTTCGCGATCGGAATCACGCTCGCGCTGGGTATCGCGCTTGTCGTATTCCTTCTTGCCCTTGCCCAGAGCGATCTCGCACTTGATCAAGTGCTTGCTCCAGTACATGGACAGTGCGACGCAGGTATAGCCCTTCTGCTGCACGCCCACGAACAGACGTTCCAGCTCGCGGCGATTGAGCAGCAGCTTGCGGGTGCGTGTCGGGTCGGCAATGACGTGGGTACTGGCTGCCGTCAGCGGAGTGATGTGGCTGCCCATCAGCCAGGCTTCACCGTCCTTGAGCAGCACGTAGCTGTCCACCAGGTGCGCCTTGCCGGCACGCAGGCTCTTTACTTCCCAACCGGACAGGACCAGTCCGGCCTCGAATTTGTGTTCGATGAAGTAATCGTGTCGCGCTTTCTTGTTCTGCGCGATGGTCCCTGTCGGATGTTTCGTTTGTTTGGCCATAGGGGCGGCATTATAGGCAGTCGTTGCGTCGTCGGCTACGGGGGAGTGGTGAGCTTGAGCCGTCGCATTGAATCCCGGACAATGCGCGCATTTTTCGGCCACTCCGCTGTCATCAGTGATGTGGCATTTGGCCGGTTGCCGGGTGCCGCATTCTTTGTTCTAGTGGCGCCGGTTTGCTTTTTTCGCTCAGTTTTGGAAATGACGCCTGGATGACTACCCATATTCAACGGTCGGCCCTGCTGCCTTATCCCGCTCGGTCACTCTACGATCTGGTCAACGATGTTGCGCGCTATCCGGAGTTTCTGCCCTGGTGCTCGGCGAGCACGGTGCTGGAAGTCAGCGAGACGCATATGCGGGCCAAGGTCGAGGTGGCCAAGGGCGGTATCAGTCAGCATTTCGTAACCCAGAATGTGCTGGTGCCGGGGCAGTCCATTGAAATGAATCTGGAGGAAGGGCCGTTCAGTCAGTTGCACGGGCTCTGGGTGTTCAAGCCGCTGGGGGAGAAGGCCTGCAAGATCAGTCTCGATCTGTCCTTCGAATATTCCGGGGCGCTGGTGCGCGCGACCTTGGGGCCGCTGTTCAACCAGGCCGCCAACACGCTGGTCGATGCGTTCTGTCAGCGGGCCAAGCAGCTCAACGGGTGAGAGGGTTTTGCGCCGACCGCTTGTGGCGGATGCCAAGGCGGCGCGCAAGCAGCGGCTGACAAGGTGAGAAGGGTCTTCAAGAGCGTCAGGCGCAGAAGGCAGACGTAAAAAAGCCCGAACATGTTCGGGCTTTTTTTGTGGCTTCGGGTTACTGCGTTTGCAGTGGTTCCTGAACCGGGACGGGCATGACTTCGATGGTATCGACGTCGCGCTGGATCTTGTCTTCCAGCGAGCCGGGGCGTGCTGGCTTGTCCACTTTCACCGGCGTGACCTGTTGTTCAGGCTGGGTGACGGTGGTGTTTCTCTCGCTGCCGAGGATTTCCTGGTCGCGGCTCACGCCCGGCATGAAGTCGCCGGACAGGCTGGCCAATTGGTCGCTCTCGTTGAAGAAAATACTGATGCGTTCCTGTTGGCGCTCGCCGCCGCCTGGCTGCAGGCTATACAGATAGTCCCAGCGATTGGTATGGAACGTATCCTGGATCAGCGGGTTGCCCATGATAAACCGTACTTGCCGACGGGTCATTCCGGGGCGCAATTGGTCTATCATGTCCTGCGTCACGACATTGCCCTGCTGGATGTCGATTTTGTAAACCCCGGGAAACGAGCAACCGGCGAGTGCGAGCAGTCCCACGAGGGTGAGGCTGGTTAGCAAGAGCTTGGTGTTTTGCATCGGTGGGCGACTTCCACTATCTTGGCTGGACAACGTAAACCCCGATCATACCCGTATTCAGAGAAGCTGCGAAGCAGCATCGGCGAGAAAGCTGACCATGGTTGAAAATAGCGAACTGCGCAAAGCCGGTCTCAAGGTAACCCTGCCTCGAGTCAAGATCCTACAGATGCTCGACTCCACCGAGCAGCGCCATATGAGCGCTGAAGATGTCTACAAGGCATTGATGGAAGCTGGAGAAGATGTTGGCCTGGCCACGGTGTACCGTGTTCTGACCCAGTTCGAGGCGGCCGGTCTGGTCGTGCGTCACAACTTCGACGGCGGTCATGCGGTATTCGAACTGGCCGACGGTGGCCACCACGACCATATGGTCAACGTGGAATCCGGTGAGGTGATCGAGTTCTTCGATCCCGAAATCGAGAAGCGCCAGAAAGAAATTGTTGCCCAGCACGGTTACGAGCTGGTTGATCACAATCTGGTGCTGTACGTACGCAAGAAGAAGTAAGCGCTAGCGCTTGCGGCAAAAGCTTCGAAGGCGACCTCAGGGTCGCCTTCGTGCTTTCCGGGGTCAGGCTTTGCTGGTCACGACCATTTTCTTGGCGTGGGCCAGAGATTCCTTGGTCAAATCGATGCCGCCGAGCATGCGGGCGACTTCCTCGACACGTTCGCGCTTGCCCAGGCTGGCAACTGCGGTGTGGGTAGCATCGCTGTTGCGTACCTTGTGCACGAACAGGTGGTGATGACCTTGCGCGGCAACCTGCGGCAGGTGAGTGACGGTCAGTACCTGGCCGCGCTCGCCCAGTCGGCGCAGCAATTGCCCGACTATTTCTGCGGTAGGACCGCCGATCCCCACATCCACTTCGTCGAATACCAGTGTCGGGATGCGTGAGGTCTGTGCGGTGATCACCTGGATGGCCAGGCTGATGCGTGACAGCTCGCCCCCAGACGCCACTTTTGCCAGGCCCTTGAGCGGTTGGCCGGGGTTCGCGCTGACCAGCAGTTCCACCTGTTCCAGGCCGTGTGGGTGCAGGTCGTCGCCGTTGCCAGGGCGTAGCTCGATACAGAAGCGTCCTCCGGGCATCCCCAGGCGCTGAATTTCAACTTCTACCGCAGCGGCAAGCTGATTGGCCGCGCTCCGGCGCAGCCCGCTGAGCTCGCTGGCCTTCTCCTGGTAATGACGGGCATACGCCTTCAGTTCTTCTTCCAGTCGCTCGATGGATTCATCGTTGGCATTGAGGCTTTCCAGTTCTTCGCCCAGGCGTTGTTGCAGGCTGATCAATTCACTGGGGTGTACGCGATGCTTGCGCGCCAGGGTGTAGAGCGTATCCAGGCGTTCTTCCAGCTGTTGCAGGCGCGCCGGGTCAGCATCGAAATTGTCGAGGAAGCGGTTGAGTTCACCCACCGCTTCCTCTACCTGGATCTGTGCGCTGGCAATCAGGTTGGCAGCCTCGCCCAGGGCGTGCGGTGCGTTGTTTATCGCAGTCAGGCGGTTGAGGCTGACAGTCAGTGCGCTGAGCACGTTGCCCGAATCGTTTTCGCTACAGTGGTCGATCACTTGGCGGCAGATGCCGAACAGCGCTTCGGCATTGGTCAGGTTCTTGTGTTCCTGTTCCAGTTGCTCCAGTTCGTTTTCGCCGAGGCCGAGATTGTCCAGCTCTTCCAGTTGATAGCTGAGCAACTGGTGCTGCGCGCGCTGCTCGTCGCCGGAGTTGCACAGTCGGTCCAGCTCCGCGCGCGTCTGGCGCCAGCGCTGGGCTGCCATCTGCACCTGGCGGGCAAGATCGGTGGCGCCGGCGTATTCATCGAGCAGGCGACGGTGGGTGTCGGTTTTCAGCAGCGACTGGTGTTCGTGCTGGCTGTGGATGTCGATCAGCAATTCGCCGACCGCCTTGAGATCGCTCAGCGGGCAGGGCGTTCCGTTGATATAGCCGCGGCTGCGGCCCTCGGCGGTAATGACCCGGCGCAAAATGCACGGGCCGTCGCTGTCGAGGTCGCGTTCGGCCAGCCAGGTGCGTGCTTCAGGAATGTCGATCAGATCGAAGGTCGCGAGGATGTCGGCCTTGTCCGCGCCGGGGCGCACCACGCCGCTGTCGGCACGATCACCCAGCGTCAGGCCAAGCGCATCGAGCATGATCGATTTGCCAGCACCGGTTTCGCCGGTGATGACGCTCATGCCTCGGGCGAGTTCGAGGTCGAGGTGTTCGACGATGGCGTAATTGTGGATGGACAGGTGCACCAGCATTCGGGCGGCTCCCAGAAAAATGTCTGGTTATTTATACAGTGTTTTCAAATTCCCTGACAATGCCCGCGCTTAGTCCGATTCCGTCGCCGAGGCCGCGTTTTGATCGCGGACAGTTATGTCGTCGCCACATTGATGTTCAATCACCCTTGAAGCTGCTTTTTGCGACCCCATATAGGCCGGCAGATACGCGAGTCGAGCTCGCTGACGAAATGAGAGGAGAGATTTCATGGCTGATGAACAGATGCTGGACGAACAGAATCTGAACGCCGATAAATCCGCCGACGCGGGCGCCAACGAGCTGGCTGCGCGCGTACAGGTGCTCGAAGAGCAACTGGCGGCGGCCCAGGATCAGGCCCTGCGTACCGCGGCCGATCTGCAGAATATTCGCCGCCGCGCCGAACAGGACGTGGAAAAGGCGCACAAATTCGCCCTGGAGAAGTTCGCTGGCGACCTGCTGCCGGTGATCGACAGCCTGGAGCGCGGTCTTGAGCTGTCCAACCCGGATGACGAAAGCATTCGTCCGATGCGCGAAGGCATCGAGCTGACCCTGAAGATGTTCCAGGACACCCTCAAGCGCTTCAACCTCGAAGCCATTGATCCGCACGGCGAGCCGTTCAACGCTGAGCATCACCAGGCAATGGCCCTGCAGGAAAGTGCCGAGGTCGAGCCGAACACCGTGCTCAAGGTCTTCCAGAAGGGCTATCAGCTCAATGGTCGCCTGCTGCGCCCGGCAATGGTCGTGGTCAGCAAGGCTCCGGCGCCAGTTTCGCCTTCTATCGACGAGAAGGCTTGAAATTAACCTGGCGACCCCCATCTAGGTGTCAAGCGTTTAAGTGCTACCGCAGTTGGCCAACACCACTGTGGCAACCAAATCCAAAGTTTCGGGAGAGTTAACATGGGCAAAATTATCGGTATCGACCTGGGGACTACCAACTCCTGCGTCTCCATTCTGGAAAACGGCAACGTCAAGGTGATCGAGAACGCCGAAGGCGCTCGCACCACGCCGTCGATCATCGCTTACGCCAACGATGGCGAAATCCTGGTTGGCCAGTCGGCCAAGCGCCAGGCGGTGACCAACCCGCACAACACCCTGTACGCGGTAAAGCGTCTGATCGGCCGTCGCTTCGATGAAGAAGTCGTGCAGAAAGACATCCAGATGGTTCCGTACAAGATCGTCAAGGCTGACAACAGCGACGCCTGGGTCGAAGTGAACGGTCAGAAAATGGCTCCGCCGCAAATCAGCGCCGAAGTCCTGAAAAAGATGAAGAAAACCGCCGAAGACTACCTCGGCGAAGCAGTGACCGAAGCCGTCATCACTGTTCCTGCGTACTTCAACGACAGCCAGCGCCAGGCAACCAAAGACGCTGGTCGTATCGCAGGTCTGGACGTCAAGCGGATCATCAACGAACCAACCGCAGCCGCTCTGGCCTACGGTATGGACAAAGCCAAGGGCGACCACACCGTCATCGTTTATGACCTGGGTGGCGGTACCTTCGACGTGTCGGTGATCGAGATCGCTGAAGTCGACGGCGAGCACCAGTTCGAAGTGTTGGCAACCAACGGTGACACGTTCCTCGGTGGTGAAGACTTCGATATTCGCCTGATCGACTACCTCGTCGACGAGTTCAAGAAAGAAAGCGGCATGAACCTTAAGGGTGACCCGCTGGCGATGCAGCGTCTGAAAGAAGCTGCTGAAAAAGCCAAGATCGAGCTCTCCTCGAGCCAGCAGACCGACGTCAACCTGCCGTACATCACTGCTGATGCGACCGGTCCGAAGCACCTGAACGTGAAGATCTCCCGCGCCAAGCTGGAGTCGCTGGTCGAAGATCTGGTTCAGCGCACCATCGAGCCTTGCCGCATCGCTTTGAAAGATGCCGGTATCGACGTCAGCAAGATTGACGACGTGATCCTGGTCGGTGGCCAGACCCGTATGCCGCTGGTGCAGAAAACCGTTGCTGATTTCTTCGGCAAGGAAGCGCGTAAAGACGTCAACCCGGACGAAGCTGTTGCCATGGGTGCTGCCATCCAGGGTGCTGTTCTGGCCGGTGACGTGAAAGACGTGCTGCTGCTGGACGTCAGCCCGCTGACCCTGGGTATCGAAACCATGGGTGGCGTGATGACCGCGCTGATCGAGAAGAACACCACCATCCCGACCAAAAAGTCGCAGGTGTTCTCGACTGCCGATGACAACCAGAATGCCGTGACCATTCACGTGCTGCAGGGTGAGCGCAAACAGGCCGCACAGAACAAGTCCCTGGGCAAGTTCGACCTGGCCGAGATTCCACCTGCTCCACGTGGCGTGCCACAAATCGAAGTGACCTTCGACATCGACGCCAACGGCATCCTGCACGTCGGCGCGAAAGACAAGGCCACCGGCAAGCAACAGTCCATCGTGATCAAGGCCAACTCCGGTCTGTCCGAGGAAGAAATCCAGCAGATGGTCCGCGACGCTGAAGTCAACGCCGAGGAAGACCGCAAGTTCGAAGAGCTGGCCGCAGCCCGTAACCAGGGTGATGCACTGGTTCACTCGACTCGCAAAATGGTCGCTGATGCCGGTGACAAGGTAACCGCTGACGAGAAGTCCGCGATCGAAGCTGCTGTTGCTGCTCTGGAAGCTGCTGTCAAAGGCGACGACAAGGCTGCTATCGATGCGAAGGTCGAAGAGCTGTCGAAAGTCTCCGCTCCGGTTGCTCAGAAGATGTACGCCGAGCAGGCCGAAAAGCCGGAAGCGGGTGCTCAGGCACAGCCGGCTGATGAAGCCAAGCACGACGACGTCGTCGACGCGGAGTTCGAAGAAGTCAAAGACAACAAGTAATTGCTGCTTGTTGTCGGCCGGTTGACTGATGTTTGACGTTGACTGGTAGGATATCGCCGCGCGGGGGCTTGCTCCCGCGTTGGCGTGTCTGGAATACCCGAATTTTTACAGCACTGGTTTACATGCCGGTGCTGTCGGCACAGCGCTCAACGCGCAGAGGTTTGCCGAACGTCCTCAAGAGTGCATAGAACCATGGCGAAGCGTGACTATTACGAGGTTCTGGGAGTCGAGCGAGGCGCAAGCGAGGCCGATCTGAAAAAGGCCTATCGCCGCCTGGCGATGAAGCATCACCCGGACCGTAATCCCGACGACAAAGAGTCGGAAGAGAAATTCAAGGAAGCCAACGAGGCTTACGAAGTCCTGTCCGATGCCAGCAAGCGCGCGGCCTACGACCAGTATGGCCATGCCGGTGTCGACCCAAGCATGGGTGGCGGCGGTGCGGGCTTCGGTGGCGCCAACTTCTCTGACATCTTCGGCGATGTCTTCAGTGATTTCTTCGGTGGTGGCCGCGGCGGCTCTCGTGGCGGCGCCCAGCGTGGCAGCGACCTGCGTTACACGCTGGAACTGAACCTTGAAGAAGCGGTGCGCGGTACCACGGTCAATATCCGTGTACCAACGCTGGTCAACTGCAATCCGTGCGACGGTTCCGGTGCGAAGAAAGGTTCTTCGCCGGCGACCTGCCCGACCTGCGGTGGTATCGGTCAGGTGCGCATGCAGCAAGGCTTCTTCTCTGTGCAGCAGACCTGTCCGCGCTGCCAGGGTCAGGGCAAGATCATCACCGACCCGTGCGACTCCTGCCACGGCGAAGGACGCATCGAAGAGTACAAGACGCTGTCGGTCAAGGTGCCGGCTGGCGTCGATACCGGCGACCGCATTCGTCTTTCCGGCGAGGGCGAGGCGGGTACTCAGGGTGGTCCCACTGGTGACCTGTACGTCGTGATCAATGTGCGTGAGCACCCGATCTTCCGGCGCGACGGCAAGCACCTGTACTGCGAAGTGCCAATCAGCTACACCGACGCTGCGCTGGGTGGCGAGCTGGAAGTGCCGACTCTCGATGGTCGGGTCAAGCTGAAGATCCCGGAAGGGACCCAGACCGGCAAGCAGTTCCGTCTGCGCGGCAAGGGTGTCGCTCCGGTGCGTGGCGGTGGTGCCGGTGACCTGGTGTGTCGGGTGGCGGTAGAAACCCCGGTTAATCTCAGTCGTCGTCAGCGTGAGCTTCTCGAAGAACTGCGTGCTTCACTGGAAGGCGATAGTTCCCATTCTCCCAAGGCCAATGGCTGGTTCGAGGGTGTAAAGCGCTTCTTCGGCGATCTGTAAAAAAGGAAAAGGCATGCGACGTATAGCGGTAGTGGGCGCGGCAGGGCGCATGGGCAAAACCCTGATCGAGGCGATTCAGCAGACTCAGGGTGCCGGTCTCACGGCGGCGGTTGATCGTCCCGACAGCACGCTGGTGGGTGCTGATGCTGGTGAGCTGGCTGCGCTGGGACGCATTGGTGTACCGCTTTCCGGTGACCTCGTGCGAGTCGTGGATGAGTTCGATGTGCTTATCGATTTCACTCACCCCTCGGTCACGCTGAAGAACCTGGCTTTCTGCCGCAAGGCGGGTAAAGCCATGGTTATCGGCACCACGGGTTTCAGTGTCGAGGAAAAGCAACTGCTGGCCGAGGCCGGTAAAGAGATTCCGATCGTCTTTGCCGCCAACTTCAGCATCGGTGTCAATCTGTGTCTGAAGCTGCTCGACACCGCTGCTCGTGTGCTGGGTGATGAGGTGGATATCGAGATCCTCGAGGCTCACCACCGTCACAAGGTCGATGCGCCATCCGGTACCGCGCTGCGCATGGGCGAAGTGGTTGCCCAGGCGCTGGGTCGCAATCTGCAGGAAGTGGCTGTCTACGGTCGTGAAGGCCAGACCGGCGCACGTGATCGCCAGACCATCGGTTTCGCCACTGTGCGTGCCGGTGACGTGGTGGGTGACCACACGGTGCTGTTTGCCGCAGAAGGCGAGCGTGTCGAGATCACTCACAAGGCATCCAGTCGCATGACCTTCGCCAAGGGTGCGGTGCGTGCTGCGCTCTGGCTCGATGGTCGTGAGCCAGGTCTGTATGACATGCAGGATGTGCTCGACCTGCATTGATTTATCGCCTCATCTCTCTCGGAAACGGGCTGGTCAGTGATCGCCAGCTCGTTTTCGCAGCCCTTGTGGTGCGACTTGTCGCATTCCTGAGCCTTTCAGGCACATCAGTGGTAGACCAAAAAAGCACATTTCTGTAAGCTACAGCTTTAGTGTGTCCACTAAAAGCGCGCAGATAATTCGACGAAGAAAGCGGGGTGACGTGTCTATACGTCATTCCGCTTTTTTGCAACCTGCGATCGCCCCTTCAGGCTATTTACGGAGGTCTTCTTGACTAAGCCAGCCATACTCGCCCTTGCCGATGGCAGCATTTTTCGCGGTGAAGCCATTGGAGCCGACGGTCAGACCGTTGGCGAGGTGGTGTTCAACACCGCAATGACCGGCTATCAGGAAATCCTGACTGACCCTTCGTACTCGCAACAGATCGTTACCCTGACTTACCCACACATCGGCAACACCGGTACTACTCCGGAAGACGCCGAGTCCGACCGCGTATGGTCGGCCGGCCTGGTTATCCGTGATCTGCCGCTGATTGCCAGCAACTGGCGTAACACGCTGTCCCTGAGCGACTACCTCAAAGCCAACAATGTCGTGGCGATCGCCGGTATCGACACTCGCCGCTTGACTCGCATCCTGCGTGAAAAGGGCGCGCAGAATGGTTGCATCCTCGCGGGTGACAACATCAGCGAAGAAGCCGCCATTGCCGCCGCTCGCGGCTTCCCTGGTCTGAAAGGCATGGACCTGGCCAAAGTGGTCAGCACCAAGACTTCCTACGAATGGCGTTCCAGTGTCTGGGAGCTGAAAAGCGACAGCCACCCGACCATCGAGGCTGCCGATCTGCCGTACCACGTCGTCGCCTACGACTACGGCGTCAAGCTGAACATCCTGCGCATGCTGGTTGCTCGCGGCTGCCGCCTGACCGTGGTGCCGGCGCAAACCCCGGCCAGCGAAGTCCTGGCGCTCAAACCTGATGGCGTGTTCCTGTCCAACGGCCCTGGCGACCCAGAGCCTTGCGACTACGCTATCCAGGCCATCAAGGAAATCCTCGAGACCGAGATTCCGGTGTTCGGTATCTGCCTCGGTCACCAACTGCTGGCCCTGGCCTCCGGCGCCAAGACCGTCAAGATGGGTCACGGCCACCACGGTGCCAACCACCCGGTCCAGGACCTGGATACCGGCGTTGTAATGATCACCAGCCAGAACCACGGTTTCGCGGTCGACGAGGCCACGCTGCCGGCCAACGTTCGTGCGATCCACAAGTCGCTGTTCGACGGTACCCTGCAGGGTATCGAGCGTACCGACAAGAGCGCGTTCAGCTTCCAGGGCCACCCTGAAGCGAGCCCTGGCCCGACCGACGTCGCGCCACTGTTCGATCGCTTCATCGATGCCATGGCCAAGCGCCGCTAAGCATCCCTGCGAGAAGGCCCTGAACCGGCTTCGGCCTGGTTCGGGCGCGCCTGACCAAGATTGTTCAAGACGGCTTGCCGACTGACCTGCGGATTTGAGTGACAACCATGCCAAAACGTACAGACATTAAAAGCATCCTGATTCTCGGCGCTGGCCCGATCGTGATCGGCCAGGCCTGCGAATTCGACTACTCCGGCGCCCAGGCTTGCAAAGCCCTGCGCGAGGAAGGCTATCGCGTCATCCTGGTGAACTCCAACCCGGCCACCATCATGACTGACCCGGCCATGGCCGACGCCACCTACATCGAGCCGATCAAGTGGCAGACGGTTGCCAAGATCATCGAGGCAGAGCGTCCGGATGCGCTGCTGCCAACCATGGGTGGCCAGACCGCCCTGAACTGCGCCCTGGACCTGGAGCGCGAAGGCGTCCTGGAAAAATTCGGCGTGGAAATGATCGGTGCCAACGCCGACACCATCGACAAAGCCGAAGACCGCTCGCGCTTCGACAAGGCCATGAAGTCGATCGGCCTGGATTGCCCGCGTTCCGGTATCGCGCACACCATGGACGAGGCCAACGCGGTCCTCGACAAGCTGGGCTTCCCTTGCATCATTCGTCCGTCCTTCACCATGGGCGGCACCGGCGGCGGCATCGCCTACAACCGTGAAGAATTCGAAGAAATCTGCGCCCGTGGTCTGGACTTGTCGCCGACCAAGGAACTGCTGATCGACGAATCGCTGATCGGCTGGAAAGAGTACGAGATGGAAGTGGTCCGCGACAAAAAGGACAACTGCATCATCGTCTGCTCCATCGAGAACTTCGATCCGATGGGTGTGCACACCGGTGACTCGATCACCGTCGCACCGGCTCAGACCCTGACCGACAAGGAATACCAGATCATGCGCAACGCCTCCCTGGCGGTGCTGCGTGAAATCGGCGTCGAAACCGGCGGTTCCAACGTTCAGTTCGGTATCTGCCCGGACACCGGCCGCATGGTCGTGATCGAGATGAACCCGCGGGTATCGCGTTCTTCCGCCCTGGCTTCGAAAGCCACCGGTTTCCCGATCGCCAAGATCGCGGCCAAGCTGGCGGTCGGCTACACCCTCGACGAACTGCAGAACGACATCACTGGCGGCCGTACCCCGGCGTCCTTCGAGCCGTCGATCGACTACGTCGTTACCAAGCTGCCGCGCTTTGCATTCGAGAAATTCCCGAAAGCCGACGCCCGCCTGACCACCCAGATGAAATCCGTGGGTGAAGTCATGGCCATCGGCCGTACCTTCCAGGAGTCCCTGCAGAAAGCCCTGCGCGGTCTGGAAGTTGGCGTCTGCGGCCTCGACCCTAAAGTCGATCTGGCCAGCCCTGAAGCCTCAAGCATTCTCAAGCGCGAACTGACCGTGCCGGGCGCCGAGCGTATCTGGTATGTGGCTGATGCTTTCCGCGCCGGTATGACCCGCGACGAAATCTTCGCCCTGACCAGCATCGACCACTGGTTCCTGATCCAGATCGAAGACCTGATCAAGGATGAAGAGAAGGTCAAGACCCTCGGTCTGTCGACCATCGACAAGGACCTGATGCTGCGCCTGAAGCGCAAGGGCTTCTCCGACCAGCGTCTGGCCAAGCTGCTTGGCATCACTGACAAGAATCTGCGTCGTCATCGCCATAAGCTGGAAGTGTTCCCGGTCTACAAGCGCGTCGATACCTGCGCCGCCGAGTTCGCGACCGACACCGCCTACCTGTATTCGACCTATGAGGAAGAGTGCGAGGCCAACCCGTCGACTCGCGACAAGATCATGATTCTGGGCGGCGGTCCAAACCGTATCGGCCAGGGCATCGAGTTCGACTACTGCTGCGTACACGCGGCACTGGCCCTGCGTGAAGACGGTTACGAGACCATCATGGTCAACTGCAACCCGGAAACCGTCTCCACTGACTACGACACCTCTGATCGTTTGTACTTCGAGCCGCTGACGCTGGAAGACGTGCTGGAAGTGGTTCGCGTCGAGAAGCCGAAAGGCGTGATCGTCCACTACGGCGGCCAGACCCCGCTGAAACTGGCTCGCGCGCTGGAAGAGGCCGGTGTGCCAATCATCGGTACCAGCCCTGACGCCATCGACCGCGCGGAAGACCGTGAGCGCTTCCAGCAGATGGTTCAGCGCCTGAATCTGCTGCAGCCGCCAAACGCCACCGTGCGTAGCGAAGACGAAGCCATTCGTGCCGCCGGTGTTATCGGTTATCCGCTGGTAGTTCGCCCGTCCTACGTGCTGGGCGGCCGTGCCATGGAAATCGTCTACGAGCTGGACGAGCTCAAGCGCTACCTGCGCGAAGCCGTACAGGTTTCCAACGACAGCCCGGTCCTGCTCGACCACTTCCTCAACTGCGCCATCGAGATGGACGTGGATGCGGTGTGCGACGGCACCGACGTGGTTATCGGCGCAATCATGCAGCACATCGAGCAGGCCGGCGTTCACTCCGGTGACTCCGCGTGCTCGCTGCCGCCATACTCGCTGCCAGCCCATGTTCAGGACGAAGTCCGCGAACAGGTCAAGAAGATGGCCCTGGAACTTGGCGTTGTTGGTCTGATGAACGTCCAGCTGGCGCTGCAGGGCGACAAGATCTACGTGATCGAGGTCAACCCGCGCGCTTCCCGTACCGTGCCATTCGTGTCGAAGTGCATCGGCACTTCGCTGGCGATGATCGCCGCGCGCGTCATGGCTGGTAAATCGCTGAAAGAGTTGGGCTTCACCAAGGAAATCATCCCGAACTTCTACAGTGTCAAGGAAGCGGTGTTCCCATTCGCCAAGTTCCCGGGTGTTGACCCGATCCTCGGCCCTGAGATGAAATCCACCGGTGAAGTGATGGGCGTCGGCGACAGCTTCGGTGAAGCCTTCGCCAAAGCGCAGATGGGCGCCAGCGAAGTGCTGCCGACCGGCGGTACTGCGTTCATCAGCGTGCGTGATGACGACAAGCCACAAGTGGCTGGCGTTGCCCGTGACCTGATCGCTCTGGGCTTCGAAGTGGTTGCTACTGCCGGTACCGCCAAGATCATCGAAGCGGCTGGCCTGAAAGTGCGTCGCGTGAACAAGGTGACCGAAGGTCGTCCGCACGTGGTCGACATGATCAAGAACGACGAAGTGTCGCTGATCATCAACACCACCGAAGGTCGTCAGTCGATTGCCGATTCCTACTCGATTCGTCGCAATGCGTTGCAGCACAAGATTTACTGCACCACTACCATTGCGGCCGGTGAAGCTATCTGTGAAGCGCTGAAATTCGGTCCGGAAAAGACCGTTCGCCGCTTGCAGGATCTGCATGCAGGACTTAAAGCATGAGCATTACCAAATACCCGATGACCGTTCAGGGCGCTCGCGCCCTGGAAGAAGAGCACCTGTTCCTGAGCAAGACCGAGCGCCCGCGCCTGAGTCAGGCGATTGGCGAAGCGCGCGAGCTGGGTGACCTCAAGGAAAACGCTGAATACCATGCCGCTCGTGAGGAGCAAGGCATGGTTGAAGCCCGTATCCGTGATATCGAAGGCCGTTTGCAGAACTCGGTCGTGATCGACGTGACCACTATTGCCCACACTGGCAAGGTCATTTTCGGCACTACCGTGGTCCTGGAAAACACCGAGACTGGCGATCAGGTGACTTACCAGATCGTTGGTGAGGACGAAGCCGACATCAAGAAGGGCAAGCTGTCGGCGGGCGCGCCGATTGCCCGTGCCATCATCGGCAAGGAAGAAGGTGACGTGGTGGTCGTCAAGACACCTAGTGGCACGCTCGAGTACGAGATTGTCGAAGTCAAACACATCTGACCGGTCCCGTGGCTTCACTGCCACGGCCGTGATCTGGCAGCTGGCCCAGGTACTCTGGGTCGGTGGCCTGTGGATCCTTCATCTGGGGTTGTTGCCCGCGCTGAATCGGGTCGGCCTAGCGCCGTTGCTGGTCGAGGATGTCAGTCGTGTGGTGGCGTCATTGCTGGTGGCTTTCGCGGCTGTCGGTAGCGGCGTTCAGGTGTTGGTGCTGGTCCGGGCCGAGGGCATGACCAGTCTATGGCGGGACGCGCGTGGGCAGTTGCTGCTTATGGCGGTGCTGGCGTGTGCTGTCTACTTCTTACTGAGCACGGTGTTCGCAGGGCAACTGCGCTGGCAGTTGTTCTGTTACCTGGTGCTGGGCCTTACTGGTCTGCTGATAGTGTTGCAACCGGTGCCGGGCAGGGCGCGCAAAGCGCGCCACTGATCGGAGCGAACATCACTTGTAGCGATGGATGTTCGACAGTTGCTTGTTCGGCTGTGGGTTGCGGCGATAGATCAGTGCCTTCTTCCCGATGGTCTGCACCAGTTCGGCGCGGCCAACCTTGCACAGTTCGGCGATTGCTGCGGCACGCTCTTCGCGGTCATCCGAGCGGATCTCGACCTTGATCAGTTCGTGATCGGCCAGGGCGCGTTCCAGTTCGGTAAGAACGCCCTCAGTCAGTCCATTGCCTGCCACAATCAGAACTGGTTTCAGATCGTGGCCAATGGATTTGTACTGTTTCTTCTGCTCGTTATTGAGCGGCATAATCTGACCCTTTGTCTGATTCTGTAAAAATGGCGGCCATTTTACCCGAGGGCCCGTGGATCCGCCCAGTTAATCACGACCCTAATCATCGAGGTGCCCAGTGGCGCGTTCCAAGACAAGCCTTGGCTGGCTGAAAGAACATTTCAACGATCCTTACGTCAAAATGGCGCAAAAGGATGGTTATCGCTCGCGTGCGAGCTACAAACTGCTGGAAATTCAGGAAAAATACAAAATCATCCGTCCTGGCATGAGCGTGGTCGACCTAGGGGCCGCGCCAGGTGGTTGGTCGCAGGTGACCAGTCGTCTGATCGGCGGTCAAGGGCGTCTGATCGCGTCTGACATCCTGGAGATGGACAGCATTCCTGATGTCACCTTCATTCAGGGCGACTTCACTCAGGATGATGTGCTGGCACAAATTCTTGAGGCGGTCGGTAATTCGCATGTGGACCTTGTGATTTCCGATATGGCCCCCAATATGAGTGGTACGCCAGCCGTCGATATCCCCAAGGCGATGTTTCTCTGTGAGCTAGCCATTGATCTGGCTACTCGCGTGCTCAAGCCCGGTGGTGATTTCCTGATCAAGATTTTCCAGGGTGAAGGCTTTGACGTTTACCTCAAGGATGCTCGTAAGAAGTTCGACAAGGTGCAGATGCTGAAACCCGACTCTTCGCGTGATCGCTCACGAGAGCAGTACCTGCTGGCGAGAGGGTATCGCGGGGAATAAAAGCATCACCGGCGGCTTCTTGAGGCAGCGATAGTTTTTTCCAATCAGCCGGTCTGTCTGATATGAATGAACATCGTGTAGTCTAGATTCACAAAGGGTTACAGACGGCGCCAACTGCTGTTGTAGGTAATGTAGTAAGTTACGCCGGTGATTATCATGCGAGGCACGGTTGCGCCTAAACCTGCTTCAGAGGGTAGCTAATTGAACGATATGGCAAAGAATTTGATCCTGTGGTTGATCATCGCGGCTGTCCTGGTGACAGTGATGAACAACTTCTCCAGCCCGAATGAGCCGCAAACCCTCAACTATTCCGACTTCATCCAGCAAGTCAAGGATGGCAAGGTCGAGCGCGTTGCGGTCGACGGCTACGTCATTACAGGTAAACGTACTGATGGCGACACCTTCAAGACCATTCGTCCGGCGATTCAGGACAACGGCCTGATTGGCGACCTGGTCGACAACCATGTTGTGGTCGAAGGCAAGCAGCCAGAGCAGCAAAGCATCTGGACGCAGCTACTGGTAGCCAGCTTCCCGATCCTCGTAATCATTGCGGTCTTCATGTTCTTCATGCGGCAGATGCAAGGCGGCGCCGGTGGTAAAGGCGGGCCGATGAGCTTTGGCAAGAGCAAGGCGCGACTGCTGTCTGAGGATCAGGTCAAAACCACACTGGCCGACGTGGCGGGTTGTGATGAAGCGAAGGAAGAAGTCGGCGAGCTCGTCGAGTTCCTGCGTGATCCGGGCAAGTTCCAGCGCCTGGGTGGTCGTATTCCTCGCGGCGTCTTGATGGTTGGCCCTCCTGGTACCGGTAAGACATTGTTGGCCAAGGCCATTGCCGGTGAGGCGAAGGTTCCGTTCTTCACCATTTCCGGTTCCGACTTCGTTGAAATGTTTGTGGGTGTGGGTGCCAGTCGCGTACGTGACATGTTCGAGCAGGCCAAGAAGCATGCGCCTTGCATCATCTTCATCGACGAAATCGACGCTGTAGGTCGCCATCGTGGTGCTGGCATGGGTGGCGGTCACGACGAGCGTGAACAGACCCTCAACCAGCTGCTGGTGGAGATGGATGGCTTCGAGATGAACGATGGCATCATCGTGATCGCCGCAACCAACCGTCCAGACGTGCTTGACCCTGCCTTGCTGCGTCCCGGCCGTTTCGACCGCCAGGTGGTGGTCGGTTTGCCAGACATTCGTGGCCGTGAGCAGATTCTCAAGGTCCACATGCGCAAGGTGCCGATTGGCGAAAACGTCAATCCTGCAGTCATTGCTCGCGGTACTCCTGGCTTCTCTGGTGCTGACCTGGCCAACCTGGTCAACGAGGCTTCTCTTTTCGCGGCGCGGGGCGGCAAGCGCGTGGTCGAAATGAAGGAGTTCGAGCTGGCCAAAGACAAGATCATGATGGGTGCCGAGCGCAAATCCATGGTCATGTCGGAAAAAGAGAAACAGAACACCGCTTACCACGAGGCGGGCCATGCGATCGTTGGTCGCATCGTTCCGGAGCACGATCCGGTTTACAAGGTATCGATCATCCCTCGCGGCCGAGCGTTGGGTGTGACCATGTTCCTGCCGGAAGAGGATCGTTACAGCCTCTCCAAGCGTGCGCTGATCAGTCAGATCTGTTCACTGTACGGCGGCCGTATTGCTGAGGAAATGACGCTGGGCTTTGACGGTGTGACAACCGGCGCTTCCAACGACATCATGCGTGCCAGTCAGATCGCTCGTAACATGGTTACCAAGTGGGGCTTGTCGGAGAAGCTTGGCCCGCTCATGTACGCCGAAGAAGAGGGTGAAGTGTTCCTGGGGCGCGGCTCCAGTTCTGGGCACGCCAGTGTGTCCGGCGAGACTGCGAAGCTGATCGACTCTGAGGTTCGCAGCATCATCGATCAGTGCTATGCCACGGCCAAGCAGATCCTCACCGACAACCGTGACAAGCTCGATGCAATGGCTGACGCACTCATGAAGTACGAAACCATTGATGCCGAGCAGATTGAAGACATCATGGCTGGCCGCCCGCCGCGTGAACCGCGTGACTGGGATGGTGATTCGGGTGCATCTGGAACGACGGCTTCGCAGGGTGATCGTCCGGAGTCCCCAATCGGTGGGCCGGCAGCGCAACACTAAGGGCTGACATGACTTCACAGCAGTACCCAACCCGGTTGCCTTGCGGCAACCGGGTTCTTGACCTTTCACTTACCCATGTAATGGGTATTCTCAATATCACCCCGGATTCCTTTTCAGATGGCGGCCGCTTCACTCAGCGCGACGCGGCGCTGCGCCATGCCGAGGAAATGGTGGCTGCCGGCGCTACGTTGATCGATGTGGGTGGGGAGTCCACTCGGCCGGGGGCGCGCGTTGTCACTGCCCTTGAAGAGCTTGAGCGTGTTGCGCCTATTGTCGAGGCTCTGAATCGTGAGCTGGATGTGGTCATCTCGGTGGACACTTCGACACCCTCGGTTATCCGTGAGTCAGCGCGCCTCGGGGCAGGGCTGATCAACGATGTCCGCTCGCTCAGTCGTGACGGCGCCCTGGATGCCGCTGCGGCTACCGGCTTGCCTGTGTGCCTCATGCATATGCGCGGTGAGCCCGGAAACATGCAGGACGCCCCAAGCTACGGCGATGTGACTGCCGAGGTTGCGACGTATCTCGAGGAGCGGATGGCTGCCTGCAGTTCGGTTGGAATCGAGTCGGAGCGCATAATTCTTGACCCAGGTTTCGGTTTTGCCAAAACGCTGGAGCATAATCTCAGCCTGTTCAAGCATATGGACAGCCTGCAGCGCTTGGGGCGCCCATTGCTGGTGGGTGTCTCGCGCAAGAGTATGATCGGCCTGACCCTTAATCGGGCTGTAGATGGACGGCTATATGGCAGCTTGGCGCTGGCCGCATTGGCGATCACCAAAGGAGCGAAGATCCTTCGTGTTCACGATGTTGCCGAGACTGTCGACATCGTACGGATGATCGCTGCGGTACAAGCCGCCGAATAAGAGTGACGGAGCATTTATGAGTAGAAAATATTTTGGTACCGACGGCATCCGCGGTCGTGTTGGTGAATACCCGATTACGCCTGATTTCATGCTTAAGCTGGGTTGGGCGGCGGGTATGGCCTTTCGCAAGCAGGGGCACTGCCGTGTATTGGTAGGCAAGGACACCCGTATTTCCGGGTATATGTTCGAGTCTGCCCTGGAGGCCGGGCTTTCGGCTGCCGGGGCTGATGTGCTGCTGCTGGGGCCGATGCCGACTCCGGCTATCGCTTACCTGACGCGAACCTTCCATGCCGAGGCGGGTATCGTGATCAGTGCCTCCCACAATCCGCATGACGACAACGGCATCAAGTTTTTCTCCGGGCAAGGTACCAAGTTGCCTGACGAAGTCGAACTGATGATCGAAGAGCTGCTTGACCAGCCGATGACGGTGGTCGAGTCGAGCAAGCTGGGCAAGGTCTCCCGAATCAACGATGCGGCCGGTCGCTATATCGAATTCTGCAAGAGCAGCGTGCCGAGCAGTACCGATTTCTCTGGTCTGAAGCTGGCCATCGACTGTGCTCATGGCGCGACCTACAAGGTTGCTCCAAGCGTGTTTCGTGAGTTGGGTGCCGAAGTTACTGTTCTGTCTGCACAGCCGGATGGTCTGAACATCAACGAAAACTGCGGCTCGACTCATATCGAGTCGCTGCAGGCAGCGGTACTGGTTGGTCACGCCGATCTGGGTATCGCCTTCGACGGCGATGGTGACCGCGTGCTGATGGTTGATCACACGGGCGCCATTGTTGATGGTGACGAACTCTTGTTCATCATCGCTCGTGACCTCCATGACCGCGGCAAGCTTCAGGGGGGCGTGGTGGGTACGCTCATGAGCAACCTGGGGCTGGAGCTTGCGCTGAAGGACCTGTCGATTCCTTTCGTGCGAGCGAAGGTGGGTGACCGTTACGTCATGGCGGAGTTGCTGGCGCGCGAGTGGATCATTGGCGGGGAAAACTCCGGGCATGTGGTTTGCTGCAATCACACCACGACTGGAGACGCGATCATCGCTGCTCTGCAGGTGCTGATGGCGCTCAAGCGCCGTGGAGAGACCCTTGCGCAAGCTCGCCAGGCTGTCCGCAAGTGCCCGCAGGTGCTGATCAATGTCCGTTTCGGGGCAAGCAAGGTCGATCCGCTTGAGCACCCTTCGGTGAAGGAAGCGTGTGAGCGTATTACCGAGGATATGGCCGGGCGTGGTCGCGTGTTGTTGCGCAAGTCCGGAACAGAGCCTCTCGTGCGTGTAATGGTCGAAGGTGACGACGAAAGTCAGGTTCGCGGCCATGCCGAAGCACTGGCAAAACTGGTAAGTGAAGTTTGCGTTTGATTTACGCTTGCCAGTAGTGATCGGGTTGGGTAACATCTGCGCCCACTTTGACCGACGAGGTACAGCATGCGTCGCCCTATGGTAGCTGGTAACTGGAAGATGCACGGTACCCGCGCCAGCGTCGCTGAGCTGATCAAAAGCCTGAGTAATCAGGCCCTGCCAAGCGGTGTTGATGTCGCGGTGTTTCCACCCAGCCTGTTCATTGCACAGGTGGTCGACGGGCTTGAAGGCAAGTCGATCGCTGTAG
Source organism: Pseudomonas huaxiensis (assembly GCF_003231275.1). Lineage (GTDB taxonomy): Bacteria > Pseudomonadota > Gammaproteobacteria > Pseudomonadales > Pseudomonadaceae > Aquipseudomonas > Aquipseudomonas huaxiensis. The sequence continues at coordinate 50,666 of NZ_QKVL01000003.1, read as the reverse complement.
GTGCTCAGGACTCCGCGGTCGAACCCCAGCAAGGGGCTTTGACGGGAGAGGTGGCTCCGAGTCAGTTGGTTGATGTCGGTTGTGAGTGGGTGTTGATCGGTCACTCCGAGCGGCGTCAGATTCTGGAAGAGCAAGACTCGACCCTGATTCGGAAGTTCGCAGCGGCACAGTCCTGTGGATTGAAGGTTGTGTTCTGTGTAGGGGAGACCCTCGAAGAGCGCGAAGCAGGCAAGACGCTTGAAGTTGTTGGGCAGCAGCTGGACAGCATCATCGATACGTTGGGTGTTGCGGTCTTTGCAAGTGCGATTATTGCCTATGAGCCAGTTTGGGCCATCGGTACTGGCCTCACAGCTACTCCGCAGCAAGCGCAGGATGTGCATAAAGCCATTCGCGAGCAGTTGGCGGTAAAGGATTCAGAAGTTGCGCAGAATGCGCGGCTTCTATACGGCGGCAGCGTGAAGGCGGCCAATGCGGCTGAGCTGTTCGGCATGCCGGATATTGATGGGGGGCTCATTGGTGGGGCTTCCCTGAACGCAGACGAATTCGGTGCAATTTGTCGCGCCGCAGGAAACTGAAAAATGCTGGAAACAGTTATTGTCGTTCTTCATCTGTTGGGCGCACTGGGTTTGGTAGTGCTGGTTCTGCTTCAACAGGGTAAAGGTGCGGAAGCAGGTGCATCTTTCGGCGCAGGTGCTTCAAATACTGTGTTCGGAAGCCAAGGTTCTGCTACCTTCCTGAGTAAGTTTACTGCTATACTAGCTGCCTCTTTCTTCTTAACTGCTCTTGGGTTAGGATACTTTGCTAAAGAGAAAGCTCATGAGCTGACTCAAGTAGGGTTGCCAGATCCAGCGGTATTAGAAGTTAAGCAAGCCAAACCGGCAGCAGATGATGTACCGGTGCTCCAGGAGCAACAGAAGAACGAAGCCGGCAACACTGGCGATGTTCCTCCAGCTCAAGAGCAGAAGTAACGGGTTTCAAAGTAGTATTGCCGAGGTGGTGGAATTGGTAGACACGCAACCTTGAGGTGGTTGTGCCCATAGGGTGTAGGGGTTCGAGTCCCCTTCTCGGTACCATTTGAAGCATGAGAGCCCGCTTTGAGCGGGCTTTCTTGTAGGTGGAGGTTGGATTGACCCTCCCGGGGTTCGGTCGTATACTTTCGCCCCAGCTTTGTCGCGGGGTGGAGCAGTCTGGTAGCTCGTCGGGCTCATAACCCGAAGGTCGTTGGTTCAAATCCAGCCCCCGCAACCAGTTTCAGCGGAGCCCCTTTTCAAGGGGCTTTTTGTTAGCTGAACAGTTCTCAGCGCCGATGTTCAACGGCGCATTTCATGGATGGGCGCTTGCCCATTTTTTATTTGCACAGCATGCACGAGGGGGTTCAGGTGTCGAGCAAGCTAGAACAGTTGCAGGCCTTGTTGGCCCCGGTGGTCGAGGCGCTCGGCTATCAATGCTGGGGAATCGAGTTCATTTCTCAAGGCAAACATTCGGTACTGCGTATCTATATCGACAAAGAAGGCGGCATTCTGGTCGAAGATTGCGAAGCCGTCAGTCGCCAGATCAGTGGCGTTCTGGATGTTGAAGATCCAATCAGCTCCGAATACACCCTTGAAGTGTCCTCTCCTGGCATGGATCGCCCGCTGTTCACTCTTGAACAGTTTGCCTCGCATGCCGGCGAACAAGTGAAGATCAAGCTGCGTACGCCCTTCGAAGGTCGTCGTAACTTTCAAGGCCTGCTCCGCGGTGTGGAGGAACAGGATGTCGTGGTCCAGGTGGACAGTCACGAATTCCTGTTGCCGATCGACTCGATCGACAAGGCCAACATTATTCCCAGTTTTGACTGAGACATGCCGGATCCGCTCCAGAAAAGCGGACCTAATGGCTTGCGAAAGGCGAGGCGTACGATGAGCAAAGAAGTACTGCTGGTTGTTGAGTCGGTATCCAATGAAAAGGGCGTACCGGCCGGCGTGATTTTTGAAGCGCTGGAAGTGGCTCTGGCCACCGCAACTAAAAAACGTTTTGAAGACGAAGTTGACCTGCGTGTGGAAATCAACCGCCACACCGGTAACTACGAAACCTTCCGCCGCTGGACCGTGGTCGAAGACGAAGACCTGGACGATCCTGCGATCGAACTGGCCGTCGACCAGGCCCAGGCGAAAAAGCCGGACGCTGTCGCTGGCGAGATCATCGAAGAGAAGATCGAATCCATCGAGTTCGGCCGTATTGCTGCCCAGACCGCCAAGCAAGTCATTGTGCAGAAGGTTCGCGAGGCAGAGCGTGCTCAGGTGGTCGATGCCTATCGTGAGCGTGTGGGTGAAATCATCTCCGGCACCGTCAAGAAAGTTACCCGCGACAACGTCATCGTTGATCTGGGTAACAACGCCGAAGCACTGCTGGCACGTGAAGACATCATTTCTCGCGAGACTTTCCGGGTAGGCGTTCGAGTTCGTGCGCTGCTCAAGGAAATCCGCACTGAGAACCGCGGTCCGCAACTGATCCTGTCGCGTACCGCGCCGCAGATGCTGATCGAGCTGTTCCGCATCGAAGTACCGGAAATCGCCGAGGGCCTGATCGAAGTGATGGCTGCTTCGCGTGATCCGGGCTCTCGAGCAAAGATCGCCGTCCGCTCCAAGGACAAACGCATTGACCCACAAGGCGCCTGCATCGGCATGCGCGGCTCCCGGGTTCAAGCGGTTTCCGGAGAGCTGGGTGGTGAGCGCGTGGATATCGTGCTCTGGGACGACAACCCTGCACAGTTCGTCATCAACGCCATGTCGCCGGCTGAAGTCGCGGCGATCATCGTTGATGAAGATGCCCACGCGATGGATATCGCTGTTGCCGCTGACAACCTGGCGCAGGCGATCGGTCGCGGCGGTCAGAACGTTCGCCTGGCCAGTCAACTGACCGGCTGGACCCTGAACGTGATGACCGAATCGGACATCCAGGCCAAGCAGCAAGCGGAAACCGGCGACATCCTGCGCAACTTCATCGAAGAGCTGGAAGTCGACGAAGAACTGGCCCAGGTGCTGGTCGACGAAGGCTTTACCAGCCTCGAAGAAATTGCCTATGTACCGCTGGAAGAAATGCTCAACATCGATGGCTTCGACGAGGAGATCGTCAACGAGCTCCGCGCTCGTGCCAAGGACCGTCTGTTGACCAAAGCCATCGCTACCGAGGAAAAACTGGCAGACGCCCATCCGGCCGAAGACCTGCTCTCTCTTGAGGGTATGGACAAGGATCTGGCGGCGGAACTGGCGGTGCGCGGCGTGGTTACCCGCGAAGACCTGGCCGAGCAGTCGATTGACGATCTGCTCGACATCGACGGCATCGACGAAGAGCGTGCCGGCAAGTTGATCATGGCCGCCCGAGCCCACTGGTTCGAGTAAGCAGGCTGGCCTGAGGAGAGAAGTGCATGACGCAAGTCACGGTGAAAGAATTGGCCCAAGAGGTCGCTGCACCGGTAGAGCGCCTGCTGCAGCAGATGCGTGAGGCAGGTCTGCCGCACACCGATGCCGGTCAGCTGGTGAGCGACAGTGAGAAGCAGGCTCTGCTGACCCATTTGAAAAGCAGCCATAAGGCAAAGGTGGAAGAGCCGCGCAAGATTACCTTGCAGCGCAAGACCACCAGCACCCTGCGTGTTGCCGGTAGCAAGAGCATCAGCGTAGAAGTACGCAAGAAGAAAGTTTTCGTACAGCGCAGCCCGGAAGAAGTCCAGGCTGAGCAGAAGCGTGAGCTGGAAGAGCGCCGCGCGGCCGAAAATGCTGTCCGCGAGAAGTCCGAAGCCGAAGCGCGTCAGCGCACCGAGGAAGAGACTCGTCGCCAAGCGCCAGCAGCACCGGCTGCCGCGCCTGTAGCCGCTCCGGTTGCGCAGGCTGAGGCCTCGGCTGCCGTCGAGCCCGCTGCAGCCCCGGCTCCAGCTGCTGACCGCAAGAAAGATGAAAGCCGTCGCAACGACCGTGCACGTGACGATGATCGTCGCGGTGGCGAGCGTCGCAACGAAGCGCCGCGCGTATCGGTCAAGGTCAAGGAGAAAGAGAAAGCTCCTACTCCTCGCGCCGCTCCACGTACTACCGAGGAAGAAAGCGATGGTTTCCGTCGCGGCGGTCGTGGCAAGTCCAAGCCGAAGAAACGCAACGCTCACGGTTTCCAGAGCCCTACCGGTCCGGTAATCCGCGACGTAAGCATCGGCGAGACCATTACGGTTTCCGACCTTGCGCAGCAGATGTCGGTCAAAGGCGCTGAAGTCGTCAAGTTCATGTTCAAGATGGGTACTCCGGTCACCATCAACCAGGTGCTCGATCAGGAGACTGCTCAACTGGTCGCCGAAGAGCTGGGCCACAAGGTCACCCTGGTCAGCGACACTGCCCTGGAAGACTCCCTGGCCGAATCGCTGAAGTTCGAAGGTGAGACCTTTGCCCGTGCGCCGGTCGTGACCGTAATGGGCCACGTTGACCACGGTAAGACCTCGCTGCTCGACTACATCCGTCGTGCCAAGGTTGCTGCTGGCGAAGCCGGTGGTATCACCCAGCACATCGGTGCCTACCACGTGGAAACCGACCGCGGCATGGTCACCTTCCTCGACACCCCTGGTCACGCCGCGTTTACCGCCATGCGTGCCCGTGGTGCCAAGGCGACCGACATCGTGATCCTGGTGGTCGCGGCTGACGACGGTGTGATGCCTCAGACCCGCGAAGCGGTTCAGCACGCCAAGGCTGCTGGCGTTCCACTGGTTGTTGCAGTGAACAAGATCGACAAGCCGGGCGCTGACCTCGACCGCATCCGCAACGAGCTGTCCGTCGAAGGCGTTACTTCCGAGGACTGGGGTGGTGACACTCCATTCGTCAAAGTTTCGGCGAAGATGGGTACCGGTGTTGACGAACTGCTCGAAGCCGTTCTGCTGCAAGCCGAGATCCTCGAGCTCAAAGCCACTCCATCCGCGCCAGGTCGTGGTGTCGTGGTCGAGTCTCGCCTGGACAAGGGCCGTGGCCCGGTGGCGACCGTTCTGGTTCAGGACGGCACCCTGCGTCAAGGCGACATGGTTCTGTGCGGTTCCAACTACGGCCGCGTACGAGCGATGCTCGACGAGAACGGCAAGCCCGTCAAAGAAGCCGGTCCGTCTATCCCGGTCGAGATCCTCGGCCTGGACGGCACCCCGGACGCTGGCGACGAGCTGTCGGTAGTGGCTGACGAGAAGAAAGCCCGCGAAGTTGCACTGTTCCGCCAAGGCAAGTTCCGCGAAGTCAAACTGGCTCGCGCTCATGCTGGCAAGCTGGAAAACATCTTCGAGAACATGGGCCAGGAAGAGAAGAAGACCCTCAACATCGTCCTCAAGGCCGACGTTCGTGGTTCTCTCGAGGCTCTGCAAGGTTCGCTCGGCGGCCTGGGCAACGACGAAGTGCAAGTGCGCGTGATCGGTGGCGGTGTCGGTGGTATCACCGAGAGCGACGCCAACCTGGCACTGGCTTCGAACGCAGTACTGTTCGGCTTCAACGTTCGTGCCGATGCCGGTGCGCGCAAGATCGTCGAGCAGGAAGGTCTGGATATGCGTTACTACAACGTAATCTACGACATCATCGAAGACGTCAAGAAAGCCCTGACCGGTATGCTCGGCAGCGATGTTCGCGAGAACATCCTGGGTATCGCCGAAGTGCGTGACGTGTTCCGTTCGCCGAAGTTCGGCGCGATCGCTGGTTGCATGGTCGTGGAAGGTACGGTTCACCGTAACCGCCCGATCCGTGTACTGCGCGAAGACGTGGTTATCTTCGAAGGCGAGCTGGAATCCCTGCGCCGCTTCAAGGACGATGCGTCCGAAGTACGTGCCGGCATGGAATGCGGTATCGGCGTCAAGAGCTACAACGACGTCAAGGTCGGCGACAAGATCGAAGTCTTCGAGAAAGTCCAGGTGGCTCGTACGCTCTGATTCACGAGCTTGGAAGCGACGGGCGGGTGGCTGTGAAGCCACGCTTGTCGCTGAACGCAACGCCCGGTCCGGCTGATGCCTGGCCGGGCGTTTGCCGCTTTAGTTACAGGTAGCAAGACATGGCAAAAGAATATAGCCGTACCCAACGCATCGGCGATCAAATGCAGCGTGAGCTGGCCCAGTTGATCCGTCGTGAAGTCAAAGACCCGCGCGTCGGCCTGGTGACCATCACCGCCGTCGATGTCAGCCGCGATGTTGGCCATGCCAAGGTGTTCATCACCGTCATGGGCCAGGACAGCGCCGAAGACATCAAGCAGAGTCTGAAAGTCCTGAACTCCGCCTCCGGTTTCCTGCGCATGCAGCTCGGCCGTGAAATGAAGCTGCGCAGCGTGCCGCAACTGCATTTCCACTATGACGAGAGCGTCACCCGCGGCGCCCATCTGTCCGCGCTGATCGAGCGCGCCGTCGCCGAGGACAGCCAGCACCAGAGCACCGACGTTCCGGATAGCAAGGAGTGATCCGTGGCTCAGGTCAAACGTATCCGTCGTAACGTCAGTGGCATCATCCTGCTCGACAAGCCGCTGGGGTTCACCTCCAACGCCGCGTTGCAGAAGGTTCGCTGGCTGCTCAATGCTGAAAAGGCCGGACATACCGGCAGCCTTGATCCGCTGGCTAGTGGCGTACTGCCGCTGTGCTTCGGCGAGGCGACCAAGTTCTCGCAATACCTGCTCGATTCCGACAAGGGCTACGAGACGGTCATGCAACTGGGGCAGACCACCACCACCGGCGATGCCGAGGGTGAAGTCCTGCAGACCCGCGATGTGACCGTTGGTCGCGCCGACATTGAAGCGGTGTTGCCACAATTTCGTGGTCAAATCAGCCAGATACCACCGATGTACTCGGCCCTCAAGCGCGATGGCCAGCCGTTGTACAAACTGGCGCGTGCAGGTGAAGTAGTGGAGCGTGAAGCACGTTCTGTTACTATTACCCGCTTGGAACTGCTGGAGTGCGAAGGCACCCGGGTTCGTCTCTCGGTCGGTTGCACCAAGGGCACGTATATCCGCACCCTGGTCGAAGATATCGGCGAGGTGTTGGGATGTGGTGCTTATGTCGCCGAACTGCGTCGCACCCATGCCGGACCGTTCGAACTGGCCCAGACCGTAACCCTCGAAGAACTCGAGCAGGTTCACGCCGATGGCGGCAATGAAGCGATCGATCGCTTCCTGATGCCTTCGGACAGCGGCTTGCTTGACTGGCCGTTGCTGCAGTTCTCCGAGCACAGTGCGTTTTACTGGCTGCATGGTCAGCCGGTACGTTCGCCGGACGCGCCGAAATTCGGCATGGTCCGCGTACAGGATCACAACGGTCGCTTCATCGGGATCGGTGAAGTGAGCGAAGACGGGCGCATCGCGCCGCGTCGACTGATTCGGTCGGAATGACCGAAACCGTCAGTGTCGGGCTCAGGTCCGGCACGGATGGATCAGAGGGTGGCTGTTAATAGGCACGGTCACACCTCACTTTTATGAATACAGGGAGCAGTCCCTGGCCTATTGGAAGCCTTTACCGGTTTCCCTTGATTTGGAGAAAGCCAGATGGCACTCAGCGTTGAAGAAAAAGCAAAGATCGTTGGCGACTACCAGCAAGCCGCTGGTGACACCGGTAGCCCGGAAGTACAGGTTGCTCTGCTGACCGCCAACATCAACAAGCTGCAAGGCCACTTCAAGGCCAACGGCAAAGACCACCACTCCCGTCGTGGTCTGATCCGCATGGTAAACCAGCGCCGCAAGCTGCTGGACTACCTGAAAGGTAAAGACACCACTCGTTACAGCGCCCTGATCGGTCGTCTGGGTCTGCGTCGCTAATAGCGGCCTGGCCAGTGGTGTGCGCGGCGTGCTGCGGTCTTCAGCCAAGAGCTTTCGCTCCATGGCTGACGAGCGCGCCGCGCGTATCTATGAGGTTGGCAGTCTGTCTTGCCCGAGCGGTTTCCGCGACGGCCGGGCAGGCTCCCAACCTTTAGTTTTATCTGGACGGTCAATGGGGCCGATTCCCCGTTCTGCCCAAGAATTCGCAAGAAACCAGTTCCCCCAGAGCCACTGAGAAAAGGTAGGAAACCGTGAACCCGGTAATCAAGAAATTTCAGTTCGGTCAATCGACCGTAACCCTCGAGACTGGCCGTATCGCCCGTCAGGCATCCGGTGCCGTATTGGTCACCGTTGATAATGACGTCACCGTGCTGGTGACCGTGGTTGGCGCGAAGCACGCTGATCCGAGCAAGGGCTTCTTCCCGCTGTCCGTGCATTATCAGGAAAAGACCTACGCCGCCGGCAAGATCCCTGGTGGTTTCTTCAAGCGTGAAGGCCGTCCTTCCGAGAAAGAAACCCTGACTTCGCGTCTGATCGACCGTCCGATCCGTCCGCTGTTCCCAGAAGGCTTCATGAACGAAGTGCAGGTTGTCTGCACCGTCGTTTCCACCAGCAAGAAGACCGATCCGGACATCGCTGCGATGATCGGTACCTCGGCTGCCCTGGCGATCTCCGGCATCCCGTTCGAAGGCCCTATCGGTGCCGCGCGCGTTGCCTTCCACGAGAGCACCGGCTACCTGCTGAACCCGACCTACGAGCAACTGGCTGCTTCCAGCCTGGACATGGTCGTCGCCGGTACTTCCGACGCCGTTCTGATGGTTGAATCGGAAGCCAAAGAGCTGACCGAAGACCAGATGCTGGGCGCCGTGCTGTTTGCCCACGACGAATTCCAGGCAGTCATCCAGGCTGTCAAAGAGCTGGCCGCCGAAGCTGCCAAGCCGACTTGGGACTGGAAGCCAGCCGTTGCCAACACCGAACTGCTGAACGCCATCCGCGCCGAGTTCGGCGAAGCCGTTTCCCAGGGCTACACCATCACCGTCAAGGCCGACCGTTACGCTCGTCTCGGCGAACTGCGCGATCAGGCGATCGCCAAGTTCTCCGGTGAGGAAGGTCAGGCTTCGGCAGGTGAAGTCAAAGAAATCTTCGGCGAAATCGAATACCGCACCGTTCGCGAAAACATCGTAAACGGCAAGCCACGTATCGACGGCCGTGACACCAAGACCGTACGTCCGCTGAACATCGAAGTCGGTGTTCTGCCGAAGACTCACGGCTCCGCACTGTTCACCCGTGGCGAGACCCAGGCGCTGGTTGTTGCGACCCTCGGTACTGCCCGCGACGCACAGCTGCTGGACACCCTCGAAGGCGAGCGTAAAGACCCCTTCATGCTGCACTACAACTTCCCACCGTTCTCGGTGGGCGAGTGTGGCCGCATGGGCGGTGCTGGTCGTCGTGAAATCGGCCACGGTCGTCTGGCCCGTCGTTCGGTTCAGGCCATGCTGCCAGCCGCCGACGCATTCCCGTACACCATCCGCGTTGTGTCGGAAATCACCGAATCCAACGGTTCCAGCTCGATGGCATCGGTTTGCGGTGCTTCGCTGGCACTGATGGACGCCGGTGTACCGATGAAGGCTCCGGTTGCCGGTATCGCCATGGGCCTGGTTAAAGAAGGCGAGAAGTTCGCCATTCTGACCGACATCCTCGGTGACGAAGACCACCTGGGCGACATGGACTTCAAGGTTGCCGGTACCTCCAAGGGTGTTACCGCGCTGCAGATGGACATCAAGATCAACGGCATCACCGAAGAGATCATGGAGATCGCCCTGGGCCAAGCCCTGGAAGCGCGCCTGAACATCCTCGGTCAGATGAACCAGATCATCGGTCAGTCCCGTAGCGAGCTGTCGGAAAATGCTCCGACCATGATCGCGATGAAGATCGACACCGACAAGATCCGTGACGTCATCGGTAAAGGCGGCGCGACCATCCGTGGTATCTGCGAAGAAACCAAGGCTTCGATCGATATCGAAGACGACGGCTCGATCAAGATCTTCGGCGAAACCAAAGATGCAGCAGAAGCAGCGCGTCAGCGCGTTCTGAGCATCACTGCCGAAGCCGAGATCGGCAAGATCTACGTCGGCAAGGTAGAGCGCATCGTCGACTTTGGCGCCTTCGTCAACATCCTGCCGGGCAAGGACGGTCTGGTTCACATCTCCATGCTGAGCGACGCTCGCGTAGAGAAAGTGACCGACATCCTGAAAGAAGGTCAGGAAGTTGAAGTTCTGGTGCTGGACGTGGACAACCGCGGTCGCATCAAGCTGTCGATCAAAGACGTTGCTGCAGCGAAGGCTTCGGGCGTTTAACTCCCGGCTTTCGAGAAAGGACCCTCCGGGGTCCTTTTTTTATGCGCGCGAATTGATGGGACAACTTGCATCTTGCATGCGCAATAACGCGGCAACTTGCAATTTGCACGATCCCGGCATTTTCGTGTTTGCGTAAGCTGTTGTTTTTAAACGATTTTTAAGATATCAAAAACTGGCACAGCGTCTGCAATGTAAGGATTACACCTGCCACCAGGACCTTTCGGTGGCAGATTTCTCGATAAACAGGAGTGTCTCGTATGAAGAAGTTCGCTATTGCTGCTGCCACCGCTACTGCCCTGACTCTGACCATGGCCAACGTAGCGTTCGCCCAACAGCCGACCACCCAAGCGCCACTGACTCTTGCGGCCGGTGAAGTGACCAAGGCCAAGGAAGCCACTTCCGATACCTGGATTACTACCAAGGTAAAAGCTGATCTGGTTACCGAAAAAGGCATTCCTGGTACCGACATCAAAGTCGAAACCAACAAAGGCGTAGTGTCGCTGTCGTCCGACGTGGCAGTGTCCTCGTCGCAGAAAGACATGGCAGTTGCCATCGCCAAGAAAATCAAAGGCGTACAGGCTGTATCGGCTGATGGCCTGAAAACCAACTGATTGGTTCGTCCGCTCGCTGATCCTGACGGTTCATGCGACAGCCCAAAAGGATTTGGGCGCACAGAGCCCCGGCAATGCCGGGGCTCTTTTTTGTCGGTAGAAAACTATTCGGCGTCGAGGTGCAGTGGCGAGATCACCCGGCCATCGGACTCGGCCTGGCCCAGGCTGGCATCGACGAAGTAGACCCGCTCGTCTTCCAGCTTGCCCTTGTCCACCAGATAATCCTTGATGCTGCTGGCCCTTGCCTGGCCGAGCTGACGCAGCAGTACAGCGCTTTCCGCCCAGGTCTTGAGCACGGCATCACGCATCTGGCCGACACGCTGCTCGGTGTCCAGTTGCTCCCACTCTATTGGCGGTTGCTGCTTGAGACGGGTGCGGTAGATGCCTTCGAGCATTGCCGGCTTGTCGCCTTCCGGCACCTGCAGCATCGACGCCTGGGCCGGGACCTTGTCGCCGCGGCGCTGAAGGATCTTGTAGTAGGTGCTCTGGTATTCACGCTCCAGTCGTTGCTGGGCAATCAACGGGCCGTCGCTGCTCTGGGCGCTGGTGCCTTCGATTTCCAGGCGCAGGGCTGGGCGTTCTTTCAGGGCAGCGGACAGCTTGTCGAGGGCACCCTGGGCATCAGTGCTCAGATCGCTGGAGCCTGGGGCGAAGGCAACGTTGCCGAGGTCTTCGGAGCCGCCGCCGGCGATCAGCCCACCGATGAACTTGAACGGTGCCTGTGCCGCGCGCAGCACCAGATTGCGCAAGGTTTGCCAAACGATCGGCATGACGCTGAACTGCGGGTTGTTCAGGTCCCCGGTGACCGGCAATTCGATGGAGATCTTGCCCTCGGTGTCTTTAAGCAGTGCCACCGCCAGGCGGATCGGCAGGTCCACGGCGTCCGGGCTGTCGACCTTCTCGCCCAGTTGCAACTGCTCCAGCACCACCTTGTTCTCGGCCTTGAGCTGGCCGTTGGTAATCACATAGTGCAGGTCGAGATTCAGCCGGCCCTTGCGGATGCGGAAGCCGGCAAACTTGCCGGAGTAGGGCGTCAGTGTGGTCAGCTCGACCCGGCGGAAGCTGGTGGCGATATCCAGGCTGGCCATCGGATTGAACGGGTTGAGCGCGCCTTTGATGATCACCGGTGCATACCGGTCGACCTTGCCTTTGACGTCGACCTTGGCCGGCTTCGGCTGGCGATTGTCGATGGTGCCGATCTGGCCGTTGAGCTGCTGGACCGCCGTGGCGAAGTTGGGCGTGAGGCTGAAGTCGGCGAAGTTGGCCGAACCGTCGTTGATGTCGATCTGGCCGATATGCACGCCCAGAGGCTTGCTGTTTCCTGGCGCGGCCTTGGCCTGGTTTTTCGCCCCGTTGTCGGCGGGTTGCGGAATCAGCAGGTCGTCGACGTTGGTGGTGCGGTCTTCGTTGATCATGAAACGCGCGTAAGGCTGGAGCAGATTGACCTTGGCGATGCTCAGGGCATCACCGTGGCGGTATTCGATGCCGTCCAGATCGAGTTGCTGCCATTTGACGAAGTCGCGGTTCTTGATGGTGTCCAGGGTGTGCAACTGGTTGACCCGGGCCTTGCCGGTAATGGCAAAGGCCAGTGGCTCGGTGCTCTTGAGGTCGACATTAAGGTCGCTGCCGAGCATGCCGCTACGCAGTTCGAGGCGAATGAACGGGCTGATGTAGGCCTGGGCAATACGCAGGTCGATGTCTTGGGTGCTGACCTTGAGCTTCGCCGTGACCGGCGCCAGGTTGACCTCGCCGGACGCCTGCAGCTTGCCCTGCTTGCCGACGCCGCTGTCGAGCTTGAGGGTAAAGGGCGACTTGTTCAGGCTGTCGAAATTCTGCAGATCAAGGTTGATCGGGCCGACATCCAGAGCAACCGCTTCCTTTTGTGTGCGATCGGCCAGATGCACCTGATAGTTGCGCAACTGGGTGTCGCGCAGGAGTACTTGCCATGGCTTGCTGGGCGCGTCCTGCGCGGCTTTTTCTTTGGCCGAAGGCTCAGCGGTGGCCGGCTCGGCTTTTTCCTTGGGCGTGGCCTTGGCCGGCTGGCTGACGAACAGTTTCTGCCAGTCCAGTTGCCCGTCGGCTTCAAGGGCTGCCCAGGTTTCCAGTTGTTCGCTGCGGATCTTGCCGACGGTCACCAACTGTTTGGCCAAGTCTACCGAGCTTTCTGTCACGTCCAGTTTGGCCAGACGCACCAGCGGGCGGCCATCGGGGGCCTTGATCGCGAATGACGCGATACTCAGCGCGGTGTTGTCCAGCAGGAGTTCGGTTTCCTTGGCCAGGCTGATGCTGTAGTCGGTCTGCAGGTTGTACACACCGTTTTCCAGCACCAGTGGAACGGCGTCACGCACATAAGGCCAAAACGCTTTCATTTTTCCATCGGTGATTTTCAGCGTGCCCTTGGAAGCGATCGGCGAAAGGCTGAAAGTACCGCTCCAGTCGATATGACCACCGTTCGGGCCGGCCGCCACCAGCGTCATGTCGGTGTTGTCGTCGGGCAGGGTGCTGAGGTTTTTCAGCTCCAGGTTCATCGCGTCGTACAGGAATTCGATCGGTTCGCTTGGGCGGTCATCCTGGAAATGCAGATAGCCGTCGCTCAGGCGGATACTGCCGATGCGCAGCGGAAACGGATCGCTGGCCGGCGCTTCGGGTTTCGCCTCGCCTGGCGGGAGCTTGAACAGTTGGGTCAGGTTCAGGCTGCCGTCCTTGGCGAACAGCAGCTCGGTGCGCGGTTTGACCAGTTCGACGCTGTCCAGGTGCAGGGCGCCGCTCCACAGGCTGTCCAGTTGCAAATTGGCGTACAGGCGTTCGAAGCCGACCTGCTCCTTGCCCGGTTCACCGATCTGCAGGCCCCAGACCGTCAGTTCCAGGCTGAACGGATTGAGTTCGATGCGCTGCAACTGTGCCGGTACGGTGGCGTACTGGGCCAGTTGTTGATTGGCAATGCGAAGGGCGACGCCGGGAAGGATTAAGAAGCCAAGAAGGCTGTACAAGGCCAGGGCGGCCAGCAGGGCGCCGAGGGCGCGGGTCAATCCTTTGGACATGTGCGGCATCTGCGTAGGAAGCGGGACGCTTAGAGTATGGCACGTTAATCGAGTTCCGGCGGTTGCCGGGAAAACCCGACAACCCACGGTTCATGCGACCTACAGATGAAGTACCAGGGTCTTCAGGGGCGGGCGGCCATCTTGCGAGGGGAAGTCCGCGGCCGGGCTGATTACCTGCCACTCGCGAACCGGGCGACCGGCTTTCTCCGCGCAACGCAGGACCTGTTCGCGCCAGTCGTCCATGTCGACCCGGGCCAGGTTGTTGTTGCAGATCAGCACACCGTCTTTGGCGGTGGTCAGCAAGGCCGGTTTGAGCAGGCTTTGGTAATCGCGCAGCAGGTCAACCGTGCCGAACGCGCTTTTGGCCCAGGCCGGCGGGTCGAGAAATACCAGATCGAACTGCCGGGCCTCCAGACGCACATAGGACGGCAGTTTCTGCCCGCGCCGCTGGCTGATGGGCAGCCCGGCCAGTTGGCGGATTGCCGGGAAGTAGTCTGACTGGATGAAGTCCATCGGTGCCAGTTGCGGGTTGAGTGCACCGTTCTCGCGGCCCACGGCCAGGTTACCTTCGGCGAAATCGAGGTTGCACACCTCGCTGGCACCGCCTGCCGCAGCGCTCAGGCCGACGCCACAGGTGTAGGAAAAGAGATTGAGTACACGCTTGCCGGCGCTGTGCTGCTTGACCCAGCCACGGGCATTGCGCAAGTCGAGGAACAGCAGGGGATCCTGCCCGGCATGACGGCCGCGCACCCGATAATTCAGCCCCCACTCATGGCCGACGGTGTCCGCCAACGCTTGCTCGGTCGCCTGGTACACCGTGTCCTGACGGTCGATGCGGCTGTTACCCCGCGAGCGGTCGTTGTAGACCAGTTGCAGCGGCTGCCCGAGGCTTTGCTCGATGCTGGTGTGCAGGTCCAGCAGGGCGTCGCGTTCCAGCGTCTGGTGAAAGCTCTGCACCATGAGTTGCGGGCCGTAGCGATCGGCGGTCAGGCCGGGCACGCCTTCCTGGCTGCCGTGGAACAGGCGGTAACAGTCGGTGCCCTGGGCATGCAGTTCAGCGAGAAGGGGTTGGCGGCTATCGAGGGCGGCGCGCAGCGCCTGATTCAAGGAGGACATGCACGTGGCCTTGGTTGCGGGCGTGCAGTTTACCGTCGGGGCGGAGGAGGGGCCAGCGCGGCCCCTCCCGTGTCGATCAGCGTTCGATTGCCAGGGCAACGCCCTGGCCACCGCCGATGCACAGGGTCGCCAGACCTTTTTTCGCATCGCGCTTGATCATTTCGTGGAGCAGGGTGACCAGCACGCGGCAGCCCGATGCGCCGATCGGGTGGCCGATGGCGATGGCGCCGCCATTGACGTTGACCTTGCTCGCATCCCAACCCAACTCCTTGCCCACCGACAGGGCCTGGGCGGCGAAGGCTTCGTTGGCCTCGATCAGGTCGAGCTGGTCAAGGCTCCAGCCGGCCTTGTCCAGGCAGCGACGGGTGGCGCTAACCGGGCCGATGCCCATGATCGCCGGGTCGACGCCGGCGTTGGCGTAGGCCTTGATCCGCGCCAGCACTGGCAGCTGCAGTTCTTGTGCCTTGGCCGCGCTCATCAGCATCACGGCGGCGGCGCCGTCATTGAGCGACGAAGCGTTGCCGGCGGTAACGCTGCCGTCTTTCTTGAAGGCTGGCTTGAGCTTGCCGAGGGATTCGGTGGTGGTGCCGGCCCGGGGCTGTTCGTCGGTGACGAAGGCGATCGGGTCGCCCTTGCGCTGGGGAATCAGGATCGGAGTGATTTCGTCGACGAAACGCCGGGCTTCGATGGCGGCCGTAGCTTTCTGCTGGGAAGCGGCGGCGAAGGCATCCTGTTCTTCACGGCTGATGCCGTACTTCTCCACCAGGTTCTCGGCGGTGATGCCCATGTGGTAGTCGTTGAACGCGTCCCACAGGCCGTCGCTGATCATGGTGTCGACCAGGCTGGCGTGGCCCATGCGCAGACCGGTGCGGGCGCCGGGCATGACGTAGTTGGACAGGCTCATGTTTTCCTGGCCGCCGGCGATGATGATGTCGGCGTCGCCGCAGCGGATGGCCTGGGCGGCGAGGTGCAGCGCCTTGAGGCCGGAGCCGCAGACCTTGTTCAGGGTCATGGCCGGAACAGCGTGGGGCAGACCTGCCTTGATCGCGGCCTGGCGTGCCGGGTTTTGTCCGGCGCCGGCGGTCAGTACCTGGCCGAGGATGACCTCGTCGACCAGTTCGCCGTCCAGACCGGTCTGGGCCAGCAACTGGCGGATCACGGCGGCGCCCAGGTCAACGGCTGGAATAGTGGCCAGCGCGCCCTGGAAACTGCCGACGGCAGTCCGGGTGGCGGCGACGATTACGACATCTTGCATGCGCGGGTCCTCATTGTTGTTGGATTTGGCGTGGGAACGCTGAAGCTTCTGTGGCTTCGATCGGGCGACATAGTGGCATAGATGGCCGTGGAGTGGAGATGTCCGGTGCCGAGGCCCTCAAGCGTAGCGCCGGGCTTAACTGATCCCCATTCGCCGCCGTGCCCGGTGCGCCGATCCATCGCGCATGGCCCAGCGCAACACCGGGGCGACCGTCTCGATGCCCAGCCCAACCACTCGTTGTTTCAGTGCGCCTTGCCTGAGCGCGAGCATGTCCGCGGCCCAGTCCGGCAGCAGCCCAATCCCGGCCTGCATCATCAGGCTGCCGACCGGCTTGGCCAGGCGGCTCGGCGCCGGGGCGTCGAGCAGGACGCGGAGCACTTCGCGGCTGCGTTCATCACACTGGAGTTGCGGGCGCATGCGCCGCAGGTAATCCGCGACTTCCTGGCGGGAGCGCGGTACGTCGCGAGCGCCGAGGCGCTCGGCTACCAGGGCTATCTCGTTGTAATAGGCGTCTTGCGCGGCATCACTCAGGTGCGGGTTGCGGTAGCGCAGGTGAGCGGCGAGGAAGCTGCTCACTTCGGCGACATGCACCCAGGTCAGCAGGTCCGGGTCACTGGCAGCATACGGGCGACCATCCTTGGCGGTGCCGACGACCTGCAAGTGGATGGTGCGTACCCGCTCGATCAGCCAGTTGGCGTCGCGGGTCGAGCCGAAGGTGGTGCCGGAGATGAACTGGCTGGTGCGACGCAGGCGGCCGAGCATGTCCTCGCGGAAGTTGGAGTGGTCCCACACCCCGGCCAGCGCCAGCGGGTGCAGGACCTGCAACATCAGGGCGCTGATGCCACCGACCAGCATGCTGGGAAAGTCGCCGTGCACTTGCCAGCACACGCTTTGCGGGCCGAACAGGCCGGGGTCGCCCTTGGGGTTTTCCAGGTCGAGCTGGCCGAGGGCGAGGCCGGTGAGGCTCATGACTTGGGTTTCGATGCGGCGGCGAAGGGGTTCCATGGGGGCCTTGATGTCGGTTTCCGAAGCGTTGGGGGCGCTGTGCAACGTTCTAAATGTCTGTAGGAGCGAGCTTGCTCGCGATAAGGCCCCCAATCCAGGCAAACGTTCTATCAGGTATTCAGCCGCTTATCGATCAACCCCTGCACTACGCTCGGGTCGGCCAGGGTCGAGGTATCCCCCAGGTTGTCCAGCTCGTTGCAGGCGATCTTGCGCAGGATCCGCCGCATGATCTTGCCCGAGCGGGTCTTGGGCAATGCCGGCGCCCACTGGATCAGCTCCGGTTTGGCGAAGCTGCCGATTTCCTTGCTGACCAGGGCCAGCAGTTCTTTTTTCAGCGCGTCGTCTGGCTCGACGCCATTCATCGGTGTGACGAAGGCGTAGATGCCCTGGCCCTTGAGGTCGTGGGGATAACCGACCACCGCCGCCTCGGCGATGCTGTCGTGCAGCACCAGTGCGCTTTCCACCTCGGCGGTGCCGATGCGGTGGCCGGACACATTGATCACATCGTCGATGCGCCCGGTTATCCACAGGTCGCCCTGGTCGTCGCGGCGGGCGCCGTCGCCGGTGAAGTAATAGCCGGGGAAGGGTTTGAAGTAGGTGTCGATCATCCGCTGGTGATCGCCGTAGACGCTGCGGATCTGTGCCGGCCAACTGGCCTTGATCGCCAGCATGCCTGCGCCGGGGCCTTCGATGACCTCGCCTTTCTCGTCCAGCAGCACCGGCTGGACGCCGAACATCGGCTTGGTCGCGCAGCCGGGCTTGATGTGTCGGGCGCTGACCAGCGGGGTCAGCATCGTGGCGCCGGTTTCGGTCTGCCACCAGGTGTCGACGATGGGACAGCGCTGCTCGCCGACGACGTTGAAGTACCACTCCCAGGCTTCCGGGTTGATCGGCTCGCCGACGCTGCCGAGCAGGCGCAGGCTCTTGCGCGACGTGTTTTTCAGCGGGCCTTCGCCTTCGCGCATCAAGGCGCGCAGGGCAGTGGGCGCGGTGTAGAAGATGTTCACCTTGTGTTTGTCCACGACTTGCCAGAAGCGCGAGGCGTCCGGGTAGTTCGGCACGCCTTCGAACATCACACTGGTGGCGCCGTTGGCCAGCGGCCCATAAACGATATAGCTGTGGCCGGTAACCCAGCCGACGTCTGCGCTGCACCAGAAGACTTCGCCTTCGCGGTAGTCGAACACCACTTTGAAGGTCATGGCTGCCTGCAGCAGATAACCGGCGGTGCTGTGCAGCACGCCCTTGGGTTTGCCGGTGCTGCCGGAGGTGTAGAGGATGAACAGCGGGTCTTCGGCGTCCATCGGTTCGGGCGGACAGTCGTCGCTGACCTGGGCGATGGCATCGTGGTACCAGAGGTCGCGTTTGTCGTTCCATTCGACTTTGCCACCGGTGCGCTTGACCACCACCACGCTGTTTACGTTCGGGCAACTGGCCAGGGCCTTGTCGACGTTCTGCTTGAGGGCGACGGTCTTGCCGCCGCGCACGCCTTCATCGGCGGTGATCACCGTCCGGCAGTCGGCATCGAGGATGCGGTCGCGCAGGGCATCGGGGGAAAAGCCGCCGAACACCACCGAGTGAATCGCGCCGATGCGCGTGCAGGCGAGCATGGCGAAGGCCGCCTCCGGGATCATCGGCATGTAGATGCACACCCGGTCGCCTTTTTTCACTCCGCGCTGCTTGAGTACGTTGGCCAGCCGACAGACCTGCTGGTGCACCTGGCGATAGCTGAGGGTGGCGGAACGGTCCGGGTCGTCGCCTTCCCAGATGATCGCCGGATGATCGCCGTGTCTGGCCAGGTGGCGGTCGAGGCAGTTGTAGCTGACGTTGAGTTTGGCGTCCTTGAACCAGACGGCTTTGCCGGTGCGGATGTCGCACTCCTGGATCGCGCTCCACGGGCTGATCCAGTCCAGGCGTTTGGCCTGCTCGGTCCAGAATTGATCGGGCTGTTCTATCGATTGGCGGTAGAGGCGTTCATAGTCGGCCTGGCTGATTTCGGCGGCGCGACTGACGGCGTCGGCTTTGGGGAAGGTACTGATCTCGAACATGGCACAACCTGTCCTGTTGTTATGGGACGGCGTTGCCTTCATCAGCGGCGACGCTCCTGCTGCACGCGGGGGAGCGGGTCTTCGCCGTGATGTTCGAAGGCTGCCGGGTCAGGACAGTGTAGTCGCTGCCCCCAACCATGTTCGGGGGCAGCGTTAGGCGGTCAGCCGCGGTGACGGCCGCGGAAGTAGTTGATGAGGCCTTGGGTCGAGGCGTCTTCGGCAGGTTCTTCGATGCCGCCGGTCAGGCGCTGGTAGACGCCTTTGCCGAGTTCCTTGCCCAGTTCCACGCCCCATTGGTCGAAGGCGTTGATGCCCCAGATCACGCTCTGCACGAAGACCTTGTGCTCGTACATTGCCACCAGCGCGCCGAGACGACGCGGGCTGATCCGCTCCACCACCAGGGTGTTGCTCGGGCGGTTGCCCGGAATCACCTTGTGCGGCGCCAGCTTCTGCACCTCGGCCTCGGCCATGCCTTTCTCGCGCAGTTCGGTCTCGGCCTCGGCGCGGGTCTTGCCGAGCATCAGCGCCTGGCTTTGCGACAGGCAGTTGGCGTACAGCCACTGATGGTGGTCGGCAACCGGGTTGAAGCTGACTACCGGAACGATGAAGTCTGCCGGAATCAACTGGGTGCCCTGGTGCAGCAACTGGTGATACGCGTGCTGGCCGTTGCAGCCCACGCCACCCCAGATGACCGGGCCGGTGTCGTGGTTGACCGGCGTGCCGTCCTGACGGACGGATTTACCGTTGGATTCCATGTCCAGTTGTTGCAGGTGCTTGGTGATGTTGCGCAGGTAATGGTCGTACGGCAGGATCGCGTGGGCCTGCGCGCCCCAGAAGTTACCGTACCAGACACCGAGCAGGGCCAGCAGCACCGGCATGTTCTGCTCGAACGGCGCGTTCTGGAAATGCTGGTCCATGGTGTAGGCACCGGACAGCAGTTCCTTGAAGTTGGCGGTGCCGATGGCCAGGGCGATCGGCAGACCGATGGCCGACCACAGCGAGTAGCGCCCGCCCACCCAGTCCCACATCGGGAAGATGTTCTCTTCGCGGATACCGAAGGCCACAGCGGCGGCCTTGTTGCTGGAAACGGCGATGAAGTGGCGATACAGCTCGGCTTCCGAGCCGCCCTGGGCCAGGTACCAGGCGCGAGCGGCCTGGGCGTTCTTCAGGGTTTCCAGGGTGTTGAAGGACTTCGAGGAAACAATGAACAGGGTGGTTTCGGCGCGCAGCTTGGCCGACAGCTCGTGGAATTCACTGCCATCGATGTTCGCCAGGTAATGGCAGCGCACGCCACGTTGCGCGTAGGGCAGCAGGGCTTCGGAGACCAGTTCCGGGCCGAGGAACGAGCCGCCGATACCGATGTTCACCACGTCGGTGATCGGCTTCTCGCTGTAGCCGCGCCACAGGCCGTCGTGGATCTTGCCAACCAGTTCGGTGACCTGGTTCAGCACTTTGTGCACTTCCGGCATCACGTTGACGCCGTTGACGCTCAGCTTGTCGCCGACCGGGCGGCGCAGCGCAGTGTGCAGGGCCGGGCGACCTTCGGAGGCGTTGAGGATCTCGCCGGCGAACAGGGCGTCGATCGCCTCTTTCAAGCCGACTTCATTGGCCAGACCGACCAGCTTGGTGCGGGTCTCGGCGTTGATCAGGTTTTTCGAGTAGTCGAGGAAAAGCCCGCAACTGCTCAGGGAGAATTGGTTGAAACGTTGCGGTTCGGCATTGAATGCCTCGCGCATGCTGAAATCCTGCATGGCTTCGCGGTGTTGCTGGAGTGCCTGCCAGGCTGGCAGAGCGGTGACATCATGAGGAGTGCGGTAATACGCCATCGCTGCAGGTTTCCTTGGTTGCTTGAACTGCCTTGGACACTGTGTACCCGGGACCGTTTGCCGGCCCCCGCGGATTATTTCGCGGCGGGCCGGCAAATGCCATTGAGATATGTCATTCCGACACGGTCTGGCCTTCGGATGATGGCACGGACTTGCTCTTCGAGCTTACTTCTCGTCGAGATTCAGGTGCAGGTTGTCGATCAGGCGGGTGGCACCGAGGAACGCTGCCACCAGGATCACCAGATCGCGGTCGGTTTCGCCGGCCGGGCGCAGGTTCAGCGCCTGGCGTACTTCCAGGTAGTCCGGCTTGAGGCCGGCGGCTTGCAGCGCTTGCTGGCCTTCGGCAATCAGCGCCGGGTAGTCGCGACGACCCTGGCGGATCGCCTCGGCCATATGGCTCAGGGTGCGGTAGACGGTTGGCGCGATGGCGCGCTGTTCGTCGTTCAGGTAGCCGTTGCGCGAGGACAGCGCCAGGCCGTCGTCGGCGCGCACGGTCGGTTCGCCGATGATCTGGATCGGCATGTTCAGGTCACGCACCAGCGCACGGATCACAGCCAGTTGCTGGAAATCTTTCTGGCCGAATATGGCCAGGTCCGGCTGGACCATGTTGAACAGTTTGCTGACCACCGTGGCCACACCTTCGAAGTGGCCGGGACGGCTGGCGCCGCAGAGACCTTCCGAGAGGTGCGGAACGCTGACCCGGGTCTGAACGCCCATGCCATCGGGGTACATCTCTTCGACGGTAGGGGCGAACAGCAGGTGGCAACCAGCCTGGAGCAGGCGTTCCTGGTCGGCGGCCAGGGTGCGCGGGTACTTGTCGAGGTCTTCGCTGGGGCCGAACTGCAGCGGGTTGACGAAGATGCTGGCGACGACGAAATCGGCGCGTTGGGCGGCCTTGGTCACCAGGGCCGCGTGGCCGCTGTGCAGGTTACCCATGGTCGGTACGAAACCGACCCGCTTGCCTTCGCTGCGGGCGCGGGCGACGGCAGCGCGCAGCTCGCGAACGGTCTTGACGGTGTTCATGCGCTGAACCCATGTTCGGTGCCGGGGAAGCTGACGTCCTTGACCGCTTGGACATAGGCCTGGAAAGCACTCTGGATGTCCGGCTGGCCGGCCATGAAGTTCTTCACGAACTTCGGTGTACGACCGGTCAGCGACAGACCCAGCATGTCGTGCATGACCAGCACCTGACCATCGGTGGCGCTGCCGGCGCCGATACCGATGACCGGAATGCCCACGGCCTGGGTGATTTCCGCGGCCAGTTCGCTCGGCACGCATTCGAGCAGCAGCATTGCGACACCGGCCTGCTCCAGGGCGATGGCGTCGGCGCGCATCTGCCGGGCCTGATTTTCCTGACGGCCCTGGACCTTGTAGCCGCCGAGGATGTTCACCGCTTGCGGGGTCAGGCCCATGTGGGCGCAGACCGGCACGCCGCGCTCAGCCAGCAGGCGGATGGTGTCGCCCAGCCAGGCGGCGCCTTCGAGCTTGACCATGTGCGCACCGGCCTGCATCAGCTCGGCACAACTGGCGAAGGCTTGCTCGGGAGTGGCATAGGCCATGAAGGGCAGGTCGGCCAGGATCAGCGCACCTTCGTTGCCGCGTTTGACGCTGGCGACGTGGTAGGCCATTTCTGAATTGGTCACCGGCAAAGTGCTGTCATGGCCCTGCAGGACCATGCCCAGGGAATCGCCCACCAACAGGATCTCTACGCCGGCGCGGTTCGCGGTCTGGGCGAAGGTCGCGTCATAGCAGGTCAGCATGGCGATTTTCTCACCCTTGGCCTTGAGGGCCTGGAGGGTGGTCAAGGTTACGTCTGGCATGAAAAGCAATCCTCGTTCAGGCGCTGTGAAAAACCACTGCGTACAACGCATGTATTCATCTTCTGGAACAGCACATCATCGATCGTGGTGTTTGGGTTTGGATCTGTTCCAGGCCTATTTACGCCTTGTATATGGCACTGGGGTGCCACGGGACGCCTATAGTCGTGAGCGCGAGGGGCGAAGTCAATTACCGTGTTACCGCATTGTTACGTCGTGGCTGTTACGGGCGTTACCGCTGGGGGAACGCCCGGTTACAAGCGCTCGAGGCCGACGAACGGGCAATCTGCCAGTAATTCCGAGAGGGGCCGCTGATCTGCCAACCGGAAGCCTTCGGGCACCAGTTCGGCCAGGGGATAGAGCACGAACGGGCGTGCGTGCATGTGGTAGTGGGGTACTTTCAGCCGGGGTTCGTCGATGACCCGGTCGGCGTACAGGAGGATATCCAGATCAAGAGTGCGCGGCCCCCAGCGCTCCTTGCGCTCACGGCCCTGATCCGCCTCGATGGCTTGCAGGGCGTCGAGCAGCGCAATGGGCTCGAGTGCGGTGTCCAGCGCGGCTACGGCGTTGGTGTAGCGCGGCTGGCCGGGGGACAGCGAATCGCTGGCATAAAAGGACGAAACGCCAGGGACCTGGGTACCCGGCAGCAGTGCCAGCGCTTCAATGGCGCTGCGCAACTGCTCCTGCGGATTGGCCAGGTTGCTGCCCAACCCGATGTAGACGCGGACCATGCTGCTTACTCGCCTGTGCCACTGTCGACGCGCTTGCGCTTGCTCGGGCTGCGCTTGCGTTTGCGCGGGCCGGCGCTGCTGCCTTCGTCACGGCCGCCCAGCTCGCGGATCATCTCGCGGCGCTCGCTTTCATTGCATTCCTGATAGTCGGTCCACCACTGGCCAAGGTCGTCGGTTTCCTCACCCGCGCTTTCACGCAACAGCAGGAAGTCGTAACCGGCACGGAAACGCGGGTTGTCGAGCAACAGGTCGGCACGCTTGCCGCTGCGGCGTGGCAGGCGTTCCTGCATGTCCCAGATCTCGCGGATCGGCAGGGTGAAGCGCTTCGGAATCGCGATCCGCTGGCATTGCTCGGCGATCAACTCGTGGGCGGCTTCCTGCATGGCCGGGATCGGTGGCATGCCGCGGCTTTGCAGGTACAGGGCGCGACCCGGCAGCGCTGGCCAGAGCAGGGCGGCGAACAGGAACGCCGGGGTGACCGGCTTGCCCTGCTTGATCCGCAGGTCGGTATTGATCAGCGCCTGACTGATCAGCGTGTGGGTGTAGTTCGGGTGCTCTTCCAGGGCCTGGGCACTGGCCGGGAACAGCGGGTCGAACAGTTGCAGGTCCACCAGCATCTCGAAGGTGTCGGCGGCGTGTCCGGACAGGAACAGTTTCAGCGATTCTTCGAACAGCCGCGCCGCCGGGATTTCCCGCAGCATCGGTGCCAGTTCGCGGATCGGCTGCACGGTGTGCTTTTCGATACCGAAGTTCAGCTTGGCGGCGAAACGCACGGCACGCAGCATGCGGACCGGGTCTTCCTGGTAGCGCTGAGTCGGGTCGCCGATCAGCCGCAGCAGGCGATTGCGGATGTCGTGTACGCCATTGGCGTAATCGAGAATGCGCTCGCTGACGGGGTCGTAGTATAGGGCGTTGATGGTGAAGTCACGGCGCTGGGCATCTTCTTCCAGGGTGCCGTAGACGTTGTCACGCAGGATCCGTCCGCTTTCGTTGCGGGAAGACTGGTGACTGTTTTCTTCTTCATCCACCGGATGGTTGGCGCGGAAGGTGGCGACTTCGATGATCTCGCGCCCGAAATGGACGTGGACCAGCTTGAAGCGTCGACCGATGACCCGGGCGTTGCGGAATTCCGCACGGACCTGCTCGGGGGTGGCGCTGGTAGCGACGTCGAAGTCCTTGGGGTTGATGCCCAAGAGCATGTCGCGTACGCAGCCACCGACCAGATAGGCCTGGTAGCCGGCGCTTTGCAGGCGCTCGACGATGCTCACCGCATGGCGGCTGAACTGGCTGCGCTGCAGCGAATGTTGTGCGCTGTTGATCACCTCGGGCGTAGTGCGCCGATGGTGCTGGACATGCACGGGGGGACGGAAAGACTGGAACAGCTTCTTCAGCATGGGATGCACTGTTTGAAGGAATTTTCGGCCATAAACGTAGAATGGCCGCATGATGGGCGTGGATTCTAGCATTTAGTCAGAAAAGGGTGTAGGCGCCCGAAAAATGGCTGTGTAGGAAGCTTCGCAGAAGGGAGAAACTACAAGGGGAGCCGAAGCTCCCCAAGAAGTAGTTGCGTGCTCTTATTGTTTTTTTGTCGGGCTTCTTGTTTTTATTCACGCCCTATCCACAAAACGCCACAAGGCTTGTGGATCGTCTCCCTAATCGGGAGTACAAGAGCAAACGGATTGCTTTGGTCGCCGATGTTGCGATGATCTCTCGATCCAACCAGTTCAGGCTCTGCTTGAGTGCAGTTTTTGTTGTTCTCTGCCCGGTTGTGGGGCAAGCCCCAAACACAACTCCTCTCCAAAAGAATCAGTTAGCTGCGCCTCCGCCGTATTGTTCTTATTGTGCGTGAGCCGATTCGTCTTATTTTTATTGTGTTTTGCTGTGCTTGTTATTGTTCTTGTACCGAACATATAGCAGGTGCCGTGCCAACTTTTGCAAAGCCTAGTAAAACAAGGGGTTAGGTGGTTCCGGGGGCAAATTCGAGGCGAAAAAAAACCGGGATTTCGTTACCGTAAACCCCGGTTTTTGTTACGTCGCCGTCTAGAGGTAACAGTTTGTGCCACGCCGTCACTGTTACCTGCGGAGCAGCGGCCGTGCCTCAGCTCTCGCTGGTAGCGCCGCTCTTGCGTCGTGGAATGCCCAGGCGCTGGCGCCGTTCCCACAGGCATTTGCGGCTGACACCCAGCTTGCGTGCCAGCTCGGTCTCGGTCATGTGGTCCTGATGCTCGAGGACGAAGTGCTGGAAGTAATCCTCCAGCGACAGGTCTTCGGTTGGCTCGTGGCTGGTGGCGTTGGCGGCGCTGCCGATAGCCGGCAGGTTGTCGAAGTGCACGTCGTCTTCCAGGTCGCTCAGCTCGATGTCGATGCCCAGCAGGTCAGCGGAGATTTCCGGGCTCTCACTCAGAATCACCGCGCGCTCGACGGCGTTTTCCAGCTCCCGCACGTTACCCGGCCACGAGTAGTGACGGATGGCCTGTTCCGCGTCGTGGGCGAACTTCAGGTCAGAACGGCCAATGCGGGCGCCCTGGCGGGCGAGGAAGGCGTTGGCGATTTCATTGACGTCTGCACCGCGCTCACGCAGCGCCGGCAGTTTCAGCGCGATGACGTGCAGGCGGTAATAGAGGTCTTCGCGGAATTGGCCGACCTTGGCTAGGTTCTTCAAGTCACGGTGGGTCGCCGCGATCAGGCGCACATCGACCTTCTGCGACTGCACCGAACCCACCCGGCGAATCTCGCCTTCCTGCAGTACCCGCAGCAGGCGCGCCTGGGCTTCCAGTGGCAACTCGCCGATTTCGTCGAGGAACAGCGTGCCGCCATCCGCAGCTTCGACCAGACCGGCACGCCCGGCGCTGGCACCGGTGAAGGCGCCTTTCTCGTGGCCGAACAGTTCGGATTCGATCAGGCTTTCCGGAATCGCCGCGCAGTTCACCGAAATCATCGGTGCCTTGGCGCGGCGCGAAAGATTGTGCAGGGCGCGTGCGACCAACTCCTTGCCGGTGCCGGATTCGCCCTGGATCAGGACGTTGGAATCGGTGGGCGCGACCTTGCGGATCTTGCTATAGAGGTCCTGCATCGGCGGGCAGGTACCGATGATGCCGATCTCGCCATTGGCATTGCCGGCGGCGACTTTCTCGCCCGCGGCCGCCTTGCCGTTGGCGCGTTCGACCGGTGCTGCCGGAGCGTTCTGACGGTCGCGCAGGATACGGGCGACAGCCTGAAGCATTTCATCGTGGTCGAACGGCTTGGCGATGTAGTCGACGGCGCCCATCTTCATGGAGTCGACGGCCGAGCGCAGGCTGGCGTAACTGGTCATGATCAGCACGGGGGTGCCTTGGCCGAGCTTGATCAGTTCGGTGCCGGGAGCACCGGGAAGGCGCAGGTCGCTGACGATGAGGTCGAAGGTGGCAATGCTGAAGCGCTCTTGGGCTTCCTGCACCGACCCGGCCTCGCTGACCTGGTACTGGTTTCGCTCCAACAGACGGCGCAGGGCGGAACGGATAATGGTTTCGTCTTCGACGATCAGAATGTGAGGCATTGATTCAATTCTCTCGACGGTCTCAGTTCACAGCGGACGTCGCTTCGACATGACGTGGCAGGGTCACTCGGATCCGGGTGCCGCGCTGGCTTTGAACATCGGCCGGGCTGTCGATGGTGATCTGTCCATAATGCTCTTCCACGATGGAATAGACCAGAGCGAGCCCCAGCCCGGTTCCTTCGCCCGGATCCTTGGTGGTGAAGAACGGTTCGAACAGACGGTCCATGATGTTTTTCGGAATGCCGCTGCCTTCGTCCTCGACGATGAGGTCGACGGTATGTTCGCTGGCCTCGCTTTTGACCCGTACCGCGGCGCCAGCGGGGCAGGCATCGCGGGCGTTGGACAGCAGGTTGATAAGCACTTGCGCAAGGCGTTGCGGATCGCCTTCGACCCAGTGATCGGGATCGCACAGGTTGAAGAACTGCACTTCGAAATTGCGCCGGTTCAACGCCAGCAGGCCGATGGCATCCTGCGCCACTTCAGCCAGGCACACCGGCTCGTCGGTTTGCTGGTGGCTGCCAGCATGGGCGAAGCTCATGAGCGACTGGACGATGCGGGAAATGCGCTTGGTCTGCTCGAGAATCTGGCTGCTCAGCTCGGTGATCTCGCTGTCATCTTCGCGCTCTTCGCGAAGGTTTTGCGCCAGGCAGGCGATGCCAGTCACCGGGTTGCCGATTTCGTGGGCGACCCCGGCGGCCAGTCGACCAATGCTGGCCAGGCGTTCGGAGTGCACCAGCTTGTCTTCGAGCATCTGGGTTTCGGTGAGGTCTTCCACCAGCACCACCAGACCGCTGTTGCCCGGTGCGAGCGGCTCGTCGATGGCGGCCTTGTGCAGGTTCAGCCAACGGGTCTGGCCATCGAGGCCAAGGCGCTGTTTATGCAAGTGTTCGTCGGGCACGTTGATGAAGCCCAGCAGCAGGCCGCGCCACGGTTCGACAATGGTGCTCAGGCGCGAGCCGACCACGCGCTTGGCGGGGATTCCGGTCAGCTCTTCCATTGCCTTGTTCCACATGAGGATTTCCTGGTCCTTGGCCAGGGAGCAGACACCCATCGGCAGTTCCTGCAGGGTCTGTCGATGGTAGCGGCGCAGCGCATCCAGCTCGGCGGCGAGGCCGGTGAGGCGCGAGTGGTAGTCCTCCAGCCGGCTCTCGATGAAGTGGATGTCCTCGGTAACGTAGTTCTCGCTGCCGGACTTGTAGGGCAGGAAGGTCTCGACCATATCCTGGGCCACGCTCGGGCCCATCAGTCCGGACAGGTTGGCCTCGATGCGGTCGCGCAGGCGGCGAAGGGCATAGGGGCGGCGCTCGTCGAACGGCAGATAAAGGTCACGCAGTGCTTGTTCGACTTCCTTCTGCGCGGCTTTTGCCCCCAACGGCTTGGCCAGTTGCGTGGCGAATTCCTGGGGCGAGGCGGCGTGCAGTTCGCGGCGCTGCGGACGGCGGACGTTGTCCACGGCGCAGGCTTCTGCGGCAGAGACCTCTTCGGCGCTGGCATTGGTGAACAGCGATATCAGGGTGAACAGCAACACGTTGGCCGCGAGGGAGGCGATGGCCGCCATGTGCCAACTGGTGTCGTCCAGCACGTAGATCATGTTCAGCAGCGGGATATAGAAGCCCTGCAGGTTGCCGACCAGCGGCAACAGCATGGTCACCATCCACACGGTGATCCCTGCCAGCAGGCCGGCGATGAAGCCCCGACGGTTGGCCGTCGGCCAGTACAGCACCGAGAGCACCCCGGGAAGGAACTGCAGCGTCGCTACGAAGGCGACGATGCCGAGGTTGGCCAGTTCCTGTTGCGCACCCAGCAGCAGGTAGAAACCGAAGCCGGCGGCGATGATGGCGACGATCAGCGCGCGGCGGGTCCACTTCAGCCAGCGGTAGATGTTGCCCTCCGCCGGCGGTTGATACAGCGGCAGCACCAGATGGTTCAGGGCCATGCCCGACAGTGCCAGGGTGGTCACGATGATCAGCCCGCTGGCGGCCGAGAGTCCGCCGATGTAAGCCAGTAGAGCGAGGGCCTTGTTGTTGGCCGCGATGCCCAGGCCGAGGGTAAAGAATTCCGGGTGGGTGCTGGCGCCGAGCTTCAGGCCGGCCCAGAGGATCAGTGGTACCGCCAGGCTCATCAGCAGCAGGAACAGCGGCAGGCCCCAACTGGCGCTGACCAGCGAGCGCGGATTGAGGTTTTCGGTGAAGGCCATGTGGTACATGTGCGGCATCACGATGGCCGAGGCGAAGAACACCAGCAGCAATGTGCGCCACGGGCCTTCCTGCAGCGGCGTGTGCAGGGCGGCGAGGGCGGTCTGGTTCTGCAGCAGCCAGACTTCCAGTTGATGGGGGCCACCGAATACACCGTACAGCGCGTACAGGCCGATGCCGCCAATGGCCAATAATTTGACCACCGATTCGAAGGCAATGGCGAACACCAGGCCTTCGTGTTTCTCGCGGGTGGCGATATGCCGCGAGCCGAAGAAGATGGTGAACAGCGTGATCATTGCGCAGAAGGCCAGGGCCACCCGGCTTTTGACTGGCTCGCCGGTGAGGATGCTGATGGAGTCCGCCACCGCCTGGATCTGCAGGGCCAACAACGGCAACACACCGATCAGCATGAACACCGTGGTCAGGGCGCCGGCCCAGGTGCTGCGAAAGCGGAAGGCGATCAGGTCGGCCAGGGAGGAAAGCTGGTAGGTGCGGGTGATCTTGAGGATCGGGTAGAGCAGCACCGGTGCCAGCAGAAATGCGCCGGACACCCCCAGGTAACAGGCGAGGAAGCCATAGCCATATTGGTAGGCTAGGCCGACCGTGCCATAGAACGCCCAGGCGCTGGCATAGACGCCCAGCGAGAGGGTGTAGGTCAGGGGGTGGCGGATGATCGCTCGGGGGATCATGCCGCGTTCGCTGACCCAGGCCACGCCGAACAGCACCAGCAGGTAGGCGGCGCTGATCAGGATCATCTGGGTCAGGCTAAAGCTCATCGGCATCACGTTGGCTCTGCAGGATAAAGGTCACGACGATCAGGATCAGCCAGAGCAGGTAAGGGCGATACCAGGCACCGGTCGGGTCGATCCACCAGTCCATGATGGCCGGGGAGAACAGGTAGATCCCCACGACCAGAAGCAGGACCAAACGATAGATGTACATGCTGGCCTCATTGGATTTTGCCGCTGCGAACTGGACTTATTATTGGCGCAAAACTGTGGCGATGGTAACGGAAGGGCCGCTGCCTGCAAACGGACTTCATTCAGTGGCCCAAGGAATTGAATTTATTGGTCTTTCTGCTGGAAGACCGGGTTCAGCGCAGTTGGGCCTCGGGCAGGGTGAAGCTGCGCGGGATTGCATCGGCATCCCAGTGCGCGACGGCATGGCGCAGCACCTCGGCCGGGGTGGACGCGGCCATCGCCGGATCGGTGCTCTGACCCAGTGCACGCAATGCCCGCAGGATCAGGGGTGTGGCCTGTTCAGCCGGCAGCGGCGCGGAACGGTAGGACTTGCCCAGCTTGTGCCCGTCGGGTTGGGTGATCAGTGGCACGTGCAGGTAGCGCGGCTGCGCAAGCCCAAGTAGTTCCTGCAAGTACAACTGACGCGGTGTGTTGTCCAGCAGATCGGCGCCGCGAACGACATGGGTCACGCCTTGCCACGCATCATCCAGCACCACCGCCAACTGGTAGGCATACAGGCCGTCGCGCCGCTGAATGACGAAATCGCCGACGTCACGTCCCAGATGTTGCTCGAAATCACCCTGGACACGGTCGGTGAAGCGGTAGGTCAATTCCGGTACACGAATTCGAATTGCGGCATCGTCCCGCGCGTGGCAGAGGTTGCGGCACAGGCCCGGGTAGATGCCGTTGTAGCCTTCCAGTTGCTTGCGCGAGCAGGTGCAGGCGTAGGCCAGGCCTTGGCGGAACAGGCGTTCGATCACTTCGGCGTAAGCATCGTGGCGGTCATGCTGGTAGACGACTTCGCCGTCCCATTCCAGGCCGTAGCTTTCCAGTGTCTTGAGAATCGCGGCCTGGGCGCCGGGGGCTTCGCGAGGTGGGTCGATGTCTTCCATGCGCAGCAGCCAGCGGCCACCCACGGCACGGGCGTCGAGCCAGGAGGCGAGGGCTGCGACCAGCGAGCCGAAGTGCAGGAAGCCACTGGGTGTCGGAGCGAAGCGTCCGATGTAGTGGGACTGGTTCATGGTGGATGCCGGGATCTGTAAATGAAACGGGGCGCAATATGCGCCCCGTTCTAGATGCGGTAAGGATCAGCCTTTGCCGACGGTCTTTTCCTTTTTCTCTGCAATTTCCTTGCAGTCGAAGCACAGGTCTGCGGTAGGACGGGCTTCCAGCCGACGCAGGCCGATTTCCACGCCACAGCTATCGCACCAGCCGTATTCATCGTCCTGGATTTTTTGCAAAGTCTTGTCGATTTTCTTGATCAGCTTGCGTTCGCGGTCACGGTTACGAAGCTCCAGAGCGAACTCTTCTTCCTGGCTGGCACGGTCTGCCGGATCGGGGAAGTTGGCCGCTTCATCCTTCATATGGTCCACGGTGCGGTCCACGCTGGTCATCAGGTCCTGTTTCCAGGCACCGAGCAGCTTGATGAAGTGTTTTTTCATGGGCTCGCCCATGTACTCCTCACCTTTGGTTGCGACATACGGGTCGAGACCATACATGGAGCCTGCTTTTTGCTTTTCTACGGTGGACATGAATAGACCGCCTCTCACTCATCTGAATCCAATGCGCAGGC
Source organism: Pseudomonas huaxiensis (assembly GCF_003231275.1). Taxonomy (GTDB): domain Bacteria; phylum Pseudomonadota; class Gammaproteobacteria; order Pseudomonadales; family Pseudomonadaceae; genus Aquipseudomonas; species Aquipseudomonas huaxiensis. Next base: position 18,824 of record NZ_QKVL01000003.1, on the reverse strand, counting down.
TTATTCCATCTCCGGCGCCCGCCGGCCCTGCGACTGCGAGCCGCCGAACTTACCAGATAGGACGGGGGTGCGCTACTCCCCGTTAGCTCGGGTAGGACAGCGAGGTTTAGCCATACGTTCGTCGTTGCGCATGGGTAGAATCACCAGTTTAGTCCCAATTGAGAGAAGTCCCATGGCTCAGCCCTACAGTGCGCGCAGTCGCGCCATCGAACCCTTCCATGTGATGGCACTGTTGGCCCGGGCCAACGAGTTGCAGGCCGCCGGTCATGATGTGATTCACCTGGAAATCGGCGAGCCGGACTTCTCCACCGCTGCGCCCATCGTCGAAGCCGGCCAGGCCGCACTGGGCGCCGGTCACACGCGTTACACCGCAGCCCGGGGGCTGCCGGCGCTGCGTGAAGCCATTGCCGGCTTCTATGACCAGCGCTATGGCGTGAACATCGACCCGCAGCGGATTCTCATTACCCCAGGCGGTTCCGGCGCGTTGCTGCTGACCAGTAGCCTGCTGGTGGACCCCGGCAAGCATTGGCTGCTGGCCGACCCAGGCTATCCGTGTAACCGCCATTTCCTGCGGCTGGTGGAAGGCGGTGCACAACTGGTGCCGGTGGGGCCCGACGTCAACTATCAACTGACCGCCGATCTGGTCGAGCGCTATTGGGATAACGATACAGTCGGCGCCCTGGTGGCTTCGCCGGCCAACCCGACCGGCACCGTGCTCGATCGCGAGCAACTGGCGGGCTTGTCGCGGGCGACCCGGGCACATAATGGCCATCTGGTGGTGGACGAGATCTATCACGGCCTGACCTATGGGATGGACGCTCCCAGCGTGCTGGAAGTCGATGACCAAGCCTTTGTCCTTAATAGTTTCTCCAAATATTTCGGAATGACCGGCTGGCGCCTGGGCTGGATGGTCGCACCGCCTGCGGCCGTGCCTGAACTGGAGAAACTGGCGCAGAACCTCTATATCAGTGCGCCGAGCATGGCTCAGCATGCAGCCCTGGCCTGTTTCGAACCCGGTACCCTGGCGATCCTCGAAGAGCGCCGTGCCGAATTCGCCCGCCGCCGCGACTTCCTCCTGCCAGCCCTGCGCGGGCTCGGCTTCGGGATCACGGTGGAGCCACAAGGTGCGTTCTACCTGTACGCCGACATCAGCACATTCGGTGGTGACGCGTTCGCGTTCTGCCGGCACTTCCTGGAAACCGAGCATGTCGCCTTCACCCCCGGCGTGGATTTCGGACGGCACCAAGCCAGCCATCATGTGCGTTTCGCCTACACCCAGAGCCTGCCGCGTCTGCAAGAAGCGGTGGAGCGGATTGCCCGTGGGCTGAAGAGCTGGCAAGGCTGATGCATTTCACTCCATTGCTCGAAGAAGCCCGGCTGCTGCGCCGTTACAAACGCTTTCTCGCGGATATCGAACTGCCGAGCGGCGAGCAGTTGACCATCCACTGCCCGAACACCGGCTCGATGCTCAACTGCATGAAGGAGGGCGGCAAGGTCTGGTTCAGTCGCTCCAACGATCCCAAGCGCAAGCTGCCCGGCACCTGGGAAATCAGCGAGACCCCGCAAGGCCGGCTGGCCTGTGTGAATACCGGGCGGGCCAATGCCATCGTCGAAGAAGCGCTGCGCGCGGGCGTAATCAGTGAGCTGGCGGGTTTCACCGCGCTGCGCCGCGAAGTGCCGTATGGCGAGGAGAACAGCCGCATCGACTTTCAACTGACCTTCGACAGCGGCCTGGCCTATGTGGAGGTCAAGAGCGTGACCCTCGGTTTCGACGGTTCGGCCATCGCGGCCTTTCCCGATGCCGTGACCCAGCGCGGCGCCAAGCACCTGCGCGAACTGGCGGCGCTGGCCCGGCAAGGTGTCCGCGCGGTGCAGCTTTATTGTGTGAACCTCAACGGTATCGAGGCAGTACGCCCGGCTGAAGAGATAGACCCGGGATACGCCATCGCGCTGCGGGCCGCCGTGCTCGATGGCGTCGAAGTGCTGGCGTACGGGGTGACGCTGGACAGCGAGCAGGTGCGTATCGACCGCGCCCTGCCGGTGCTGCTCAATCCGTAAGCCAGATGCCTTGGCTGTCTTCATGGCAGTCGAGGGCTTCCAGGGCATCACCCTCGCACGGCCCGGCCACGCACTCGCCGTTCTCGATAAGAAACAGTGCGCCATGCCGGGCGCAGGTGATCAGGCTGGCGCTGCTGTCGAGGAACTGGTCTGGCTGCCAGTTGAGCGCAATCCCGCGATGAGGGCAGCGGTTTCGGTACAGATAGACCCGCCCTTGCCGGCGTACGCCCAGCAGTTCGGTGTTTTCGCTGGTGAAACCGCGGCTCTGGCCTTCGCCCAGTTCGGCGGAGGTACAAAGGAAGTGCATGAGCGATGGGCTCCGTTAAGGATGCAAGGCAGCTTGACGCTCAAATGCAAATAATTATCAAATTGCCGGCTCTGATGGCGTCGGGCGCCTTTATACCTTGCCCGGCGCTTCTCTCACACCGCTATCCGAGGGGTGGCGGTTCGTCCTGATCGAAAAGGAAGCCCCGTTATGCGCCGATATGCCAGCCTGATCGCCCTTTGTATCGGGCTTGTGTTCAACCCGGCGCACGCCGCCGATTCGCTGCCGCAGCGCTGGGTCAGTGCTGGCGGGGCTTTGAGCGAATGGATTGCCGAGTTGGGGGCGGAGTCGCGGTTGGTGGGCGTCGATACCACCAGCCAGCACCCTGAATCCCTGAAAAGCCTGCCCAGCATCGGTTACCAGCGCCAGCTTTCGGCCGAAGGCGTGCTGAGCCTGCGCCCTGATGTGCTGGTTGGCACCGAGGAAATGGGCCCGCCGCCGGTCCTGTCGCAGATCCGCGGTGCAGGGGTGCGGGTCGAACTGTTCTCCAGCCGCGCCGACCTGGAAGCCGTGCAGGGTAACCTCAAGCACCTGGGCGAATTGCTTGGCAAGACGGAGCAGGCCGAACAGCGTTTCGCTGACTATCGCCAGCAACTTGAAACCCTGCGTACCCGGATCAAGGCGGTGCAGGGTTCGGAGCAGGCGCCTGGGGTGATCCTGCTGGTGGGCCATGCTGGCGGCAAGCCGATGATTGCCGGCACCGATACGGCTGGCGCCTGGCTGGTGGAACAGGCCGGCGGCCGCAATCTGGCGACTCACCAGGGCTACAAGAACTTTTCGGGAGAAGCGCTGGCCGCCTTGAACCCGCAAGTGGTGGTGTTTGCTGACCGTGCCCTCACCGGCGATGCTGCGCTGCAGGCACTGCTGAAAGAGAACCCCGCGCTGGCCGCATCCCGTGCGGCGAAAGAAAAGCGTCTGATTGATCTTGACCCGACGCTGCTGGTCGGCGGCCTCGGTCCGCGCCTGCCGGCGAGCCTGCAAGCGCTGGCCCAGGCGTTCTATCCGACGGCCAAGGCTCAACTGGCGCCATGACCCGTCTGATCCAGCCGCGCACGCTGTTCATCATCCTCAGCCTGTTGTGTCTGCTGGCGGTCTGGTTGTCGCTGGCGCTCGGGCCGGTGAGTCTGCCGCTGATGGACACCTTGCGCGCGGGCTTGCGCCTGCTCGGTCTGCCAGTCAATGGCGACGGGCTGGAGCAGGCCGAGTTGATTCTCGGACAGATCCGCCTGCCGCGGACGCTGCTCGGACTCGCGGTGGGCGCTGTGCTGGCGCTGGCCGGCGTGGCCATGCAAGGGCTGTTTCGCAATCCGCTGGCGGACCCGGGATTGGTGGGCGTTTCCAGCGGCGCGGCGCTTGGTGCGGCGGTGGCGATTGTTGGCAGCGCCTGGGTGGGTGGCGTGCCGGAAGCTATCGCGCCCTATCTGCTGTCGGTATGTGCTTTTCTCGGCGGCCTGGGTGTGACCGCGCTGGTCTATCGCCTGGGGCGGCGTGACGGCCAGACCAGCGTAGCCACCATGTTGCTTGCCGGTATCGCCTTGACGGCCCTGGCCAGCTCGGCGGTGGGGCTGTTCACTTATCTGGCGGATGACGCGACTCTGCGTACCCTGACGTTCTGGAACTTGGGCAGCCTCAACGGCGCGAGCTACCAGCGTCTCTGGCCACTGGTGCTGGTGGCGACGGCGGTGGCGCTGTGGTTGCCGCGTCGTGCCGAGGCCTTGAATGCGCTGCTGCTGGGCGAATCGGAGGCTCGCCATCTGGGCATCGAAGTCGAGTCGCTGAAACGCGAACTGGTGTTTTGTACGGCGCTGGGTGTGGGGGCGGCGGTAGCAGCGGCGGGGCTGATCGGTTTTGTCGGGCTGGTGGTGCCGCATCTGGTGCGGCTGTTGTCCGGCCCGGACCACCGGGTCTTGCTGCCCGCCTCATTGCTGGCGGGTGCTTCGCTGCTGTTGTTCGCTGATCTGATCGCCCGGCTGGCGCTGGCGCCGGCGGAGTTGCCGATCGGTATCGTCACCGCGTTCATCGGCGCGCCGTTTTTCCTTTATCTGCTGCTGCGGGGACGTACCTGATGCTCCAGGTCGAAGATCTTCAAGTCGTCCGAGGACGCAAGACGGTGCTCGATGGTGTGAGCCTCAAGGTCCAGCCAGGTGAAGTGCTGGGTGTGCTCGGGCCCAACGGCGCGGGCAAGAGCACGCTGCTCGGCGCACTGTGCGGTGAGCTGGCGACCCAGCGTGGCCGTGTCCTGCTCCACGATCGCGCGCTTGCCGACTGGCCAGGCCATGAGCGCGCCCAACTGCTGGCGGTCTTGCCACAGGTATCGAGCCTCGGCTTTGCTTTCCGTGTCGAGGAAGTGGTGGGCATGGGGCGTCTGCCGCATCGGACCGGCAAGGACCGCGATCATGAAATCGTCCACGCGGCACTGGAGGCGGCGGATGCCCTGCATCTGGTCGACCGCAGCTACCTCGCGCTGTCGGGTGGCGAGCGGCAGCGCGTGCATCTGGCGCGGGTGCTGGCGCAGCTCTGGCCGGGCGAGGAGGGACGGACCTTGCTGCTTGACGAGCCGACCTCGGCCCTCGACCCGTTGCACCAGCACACCACGCTGCAGGCGGTCCGCGGATTTGCCGATCGCGGCGCTGCGGTATTGGTGATCCTCCACGACCTGAACCTGGCCGCACGCTATTGTGATCGTATTCTGCTGCTCGAACAGGGTCGGCCTTACGTCTTCGATACGCCGCAGCAGGTCTTGCAGCCCGAGGCCCTGCAGGCGGTGTTCGGGCTGGAGGTGTTGGTTCATACCCATCCCGAGCGCGGCCACCCGCTCATCATTGCCCGTTAGGAGTTGCTTATGCCCTGGTCCCGGTCGTTCGGCATCCTCATTCTGCTGGCCTGGGGCCTGGCGGGTTGTCACGCCATGGCTCCGCTGCCGGCGTTGCCGCAATGGCAGAGCCCGGAAGGGCGCGACCATGCCGATCTCGGGCAGATTCGCGAGACCGCCAGCGGTCGCCTGCTGACACCGGAGCAATTGGTGAGCCGGCTGGCGGTAGCGCCACGGGTGCTGGTGGGCGAGCAGCATGACAATCCCGATCACCACGCCTTGCAGCGCTGGCTGTTGCAGGTCCTGGCGCAACAGCGCGCACAGGGCAGCCTGTTGCTGGAAATGCTGGAGCCGGTGCAGCAGGCCAATGTCGACGCGGTTCGTCAGCAAAAGCCACTGCCTGATGATCTGGCCAAGGCGCTGGCGTGGCGGGATGGCTGGGACTGGAAATTCTACGGTCCACTGCTGGAAGAAGCCTTCCGCCAAGGCTATCCGGTGCTCGCGGCCAACCTGGACCGCAGCGAGATGAAAGACATCTACCGCAACCCACCGCAGTTGTCCGGGCCTCGCTCTACCGCGCCGGCGGTGCGCGAAGTGTTGCTGGACGAAGTGCGCGAGGGCCATTGCGGGATGCTCCCGGAAGGTCAGTTACCGGCGATGCTGGCGGTGCAGCAGCAACGCGACCGGCGCATGGCTCAGCGTCTGCTGGCGGCGCCCGCACCGGCCTTGCTGCTGGCTGGTGGTTATCACGTGCGCAAGGATGTCGGTGTGCCGTTGCACCTGGCTGACCTGGGGGCGGCGCAAGAAGACACGGTCGTGTTGATGCTGGCTCAAGTGGGCGAGGAGGTCGCGCCGGCGATGGCGGATTTCGTCTGGTTCACCGCAGCCTTGCCTGAGAAGGACTACTGCGCCGATCTGCGGCAATGAAATCGCGGGCAAAAAAAGACCCGGCAAGATGCCGGGTCAATAACCGTGATTAGCCTGATGAGGAGATAATCTGAGAGTCCGAACCAGGGGCTTTCAGCTTATCCAACCAGTCTCGCGACCAGTTGTGATAATCATAGTGATTCTCATTTCGAAGTCAATCGATTTGTACGATAAACCTTAATTTTTTTTCCGAACGGCCGTCGCATTCAGTTGCTTGTTCAGTGCTTCCTTGCGTTCGGCGGGGATATCGTTCCAGTGCACGTCCAGCAACGCGCCTTCAATGGCGTACAGCAGCACCTTCGATGCCCGGAAACCTCGGGTGCGCACCGCCCGGTAAGCATCCACCGCGCCCAGGCGGCGAAGGTCCGAGGCGCTGTGGATACCTACCGCGTGCAACCACTGTGCTGAGGTCTTGCCAAGATTCTTCAGGTGCTGAAGTTCATCGTTCATCAAGCCTCCTTGCGCCGGCTGAACGGTTCTTGTGGAGGAAGTCGCGGGTAAACACTGAGGAGTGTAGCGGCACTTGGAAAATACGCGGCGATTTGCCATGTAGTGCTGGGAGGGTTGCGCCCGACGGACCTGACGAGCAGGTCCGCCGGGTGCTGTTCAGCGTGTGCGGTAACGCAGGCGGGTGCCGTATTGCACCGACATGAGGATCTCGTCGGCGCTCAGTTCGGATGGGAAATAGGTCCCGGAGATCTGTGCGTGGGCGATGCTGGCCCCTTCCATGGGCGTGTCCTTTAGATTCAGACCGCGCAAGTCGGCGGCGCGGAAGTAGGCATTCGTGAAGTCGATGCCCGAGGTGTCGAGGCCGCGCAGGTCAAGACCGCGAAAGTCGCCATCGCGGAAGTCGATACTGACGCCCTTTGGTTTCTCTCTGTTGAAATCTGCGATGTTCTCGTTGTGAATCAATGCATACAGCGTGCTGTCGAGTTGCCGTGGCTGATTCATGAGAACGCCTCCTGGGTGGCCTGATAATGGCATTATAGTGTCACCCTTTGCAGGCGGCGGAATAGAGGCGTGAAGTGTGGACTGCTTCACGCCTCTACCGTTTTACAGGCCCGGCAGGCGCTGGCGGATCTGCTTGACCAGATTGTCCAGGCTGTCGCTTTCGTTGGTTTCCACGCGTTTGCTTTGCAGCAGCTCTTCGGCGCTCAGCGCCTCGCGGCTGGCCTGCTGCGCGGTGACCACTTCCAGTGTCGCATCGGAAGGATCGTTCCGGTCGGCCTGGCGCTGGGCCAGCCAACTGGCGATCACGGCATCAGGGGCGTTGCAGTCGAGGATCAGGAACGGTACGCCGGTCGCGCTGGCCACTTCGGCCGCTGCCTGGCGCTGTGCCTGCTTGAGGTAGGTGGCATCGATGACGACCGGGAAGCCGGCCCGCAGGATCAGCGCGGCCAATTGATGCAGGCGCTCGTAAGTGGCCTGGCTGGCGTCACTGCTGTAGATGCCGGCTTGCAACTCGCCGGCGGCCTCGCTGTTTTGTTCGCCGAACACGCGCTTGCGCTCCACATCCGAACGCAGGCGGATCGCCCCCAGTGCTTCCACCAGACGCATTGCCACGTGGCTCTTGCCTACGGCGGAAACGCCATGGGTGATGGCCAGCAGACGCGAAGGAATGGCGCTGTAGCTTTCCGCCAGGTTGGCGTAGTTGCGGTACTGGCGCAGGGTGGTGGCGCGCTGCACGCCATCGGCGTCGGCCGGCATGCTGAACAGCGCGATCTTGGCCCGAACCAGGGCGCGGTAGGCTTTGTAGAAGTTCAGCAGTTCCAGGCCTTCGTAGTCGCCGGTCAGTTCCAGGTACTGGCTGATGAAGCGCCGCGACAGGGATTTCAGCCCGCGGTCTTCAAGGTCCATGGCCAGGAAGGCGGCGTCGGCGTAGACGTCGGTCAGGCGGAAGGGCTCGTTGAACTCGATGCAGTCGAAGATCACCACGTTGCCGTCGATCACAGTGGCATTGCCCAGGTGGATGTCACCGTGGCATTCGCGGATGAAACCTTGAGCCTTGCGTGCTTCCAGCAGCGTATGCAGACGGTCGAAGCTGCTGCGGGCCCAGGCTTGCAGGGCGTCGAGTTGTTGCAGGTCGGCCTTGTCGCTGAGGAAGGGACGGATCTGCTCGAAGTTCTGCTCGACGGGCGCCATTACGCTTTCTGGCGTACCCAGCGGGTGCTCGGCGGAAACCCGTGGTGCCTGCAGGTGGAACTCGGCGATCTGCTTCGCCATCTGGTCGATGTGTGTGGTGGTCAGCTCGCCGTTGGCTTGCAGGGTGCTGAGCATCTGTTCCTGCGGGAACTGGCGCATTTTCAGCGCGTATTCGATCGCCGTGCCTTCGCCGCCGAGTTGCGGGGCCTCGGCAGTGCCGGTGATCGGCAGGACTTCCAGATAAAGCCCATCGGTCAGGCGCTGGTTCAGGCGCAGTTCTTCAGCGCAGAAGTGCGCGCGGCCCGACAGCTCGGTGAAGTCGAGGAAACCGAAGTTCATCGGCTTCTTGATCTTGTAGGCGTAGTCGCCAGTGAGCAGAACCCAGGAGATGTGCGTTTCGATAACCCGGAAATCCTGCACGGGATGGGGAAACAGGGCGGGGTTCTGCAAGGCTGTGATCAAGGCTTGGCTCACGGGCGATCCTTCTGGGCAAATGGGATTCTAATCGGCCATTATGGCGACAAGCATGCCGTCTGGAAACCGCCGGGGGGCGCCTGTCGATGAACGATAAAGTGCGTATAATCCGCGCCCATGACTCGTACCCGATCCTCCCGTACCCCTAAAAAACAACCGTCTGGCCGCGCTCGCGCCTTGCTGGGCTGGGCTATCAAGCTCGGTCTCGTCGGCCTTGTCGTGCTGGCCGGTTTCGCCGTCTATCTCGATGCGGTCGTCCAGGAAAAATTCTCTGGCAAGCGCTGGACCATTCCCGCCAAGGTCTATGCGAGGCCACTGGAGTTGTTCGTCGGCCAGAAGCTGAGCAAGGAGGATTTCCTCGTTGAACTCGATGCCCTCGGCTATCGGCGTGAAAGCGCGGCCAACGGCCCCGGCGCGGCGGCAGTAAGCGGCAATACCGTCGACTTGAATACCCGCGGTTTCCAGTTCTATGAAGGCATGGAGTCTGCGCGGCAAGTGCGGGTGCGCTTCTCGGGTGACTACGTGGCCGGCCTCAGCGCGGCCAATGATTCCAAGCTGGCGGTGGTCCGCCTGGAACCGCTGCTGATCGGTGGCCTGTATCCGAAGAACCTCGAAGACCGCATTCTGATCAAGCTCGATCAGGTGCCGCCGTACCTGCTCGATACCCTGGTAGCGGTGGAAGACCGGGACTTCTATCACCACCTCGGTGTGTCGCCCAAGTCCATCGCCCGTGCCGTGTGGGTCAACACCTCGTCCGGCGCCATGCGCCAGGGCGGCAGTACCCTGACCCAGCAGTTGGTGAAGAACTTCTTCCTGACCAACGAACGCAGCCTCTCCCGCAAGCTCACCGAAGCAATGATGGCGATGCTGCTGGAGCTGCATTACAGCAAGCAGGAAATCCTCGAGGCTTACCTGAACGAAGTGTTCGTCGGTCAGGATGGCCAGCGGGCAGTGCATGGTTTCGGCCTTGCCAGCCAGTTCTTCTTCAGTCAGCCGTTGTCGGAGTTGAAGCTGCATCAGGTGGCCTTGCTGGTGGGCATGGTCAAGGGGCCGTCCGCCTACAACCCGCGGCGTTATCCGGAGCGCGCTCTGCAACGGCGTAACCTGGTGCTCGACCTGCTTGCGGAGCAGGGCGTGGCCACGCCGGAAGCGGTCGAGGCGGCGAAGAAGATGCCGCTGGGCGTGACCAAGCGCGGCAGCCTCGCGGACAGTTCCTTCCCTGGCTTCCTCGATCTGGTCAAGCGCCAACTGCGCCAGGACTACCGCGATGAAGACTTGACCGAAGAAGGTCTGCGCATCTTCACCAGCTTTGACCCGATCCTGCAGATGAAGGCCGAAGCCTCGATGGCCGACACCTTCAAGCGTCTGGCCGGTCGCAAGGGCTCGGATGAGGTCGAAGCGGCCATGGTCGTCACCAACCCGGAAACCGGTGAGGTGCAGGCGCTGATCGGCAGTCGTCAAGCGGGCTTTGCCGGCTTCAACCGGGCAATCGATGCCGTGCGGCCGATCGGCTCGCTGGTCAAGCCGGCGGTCTATCTGACGGCGCTGGAGAAGCCCAGCCAATACACGCTGACCAGTTGGGTGCAGGACGAACCGTTCTCGGTGAAAGGCGCCGACGGACAGGTCTGGAAGCCGCAGAACTATGATCGGCGCGCTCACGGCACGATTTATCTGTATCAGGGCCTCGCCAACTCCTACAACCTGTCGACGGCCAAGCTGGGCCTGGAACTGGGTGTGCCGAATGTGCTCAAAACCATCGGGCGCCTGGGTGTCGAGGTCGACTGGCCTGCGTTCCCGTCCATGCTGCTGGGCGCTGGCGGCATGTCGCCGATGCAAGTGGCGACTATGTACCAGACGCTCGCCAACGGTGGCTTCAACACCCCGATGCGCGGTATTCGCAGTGTGCTGACCGCCGAAGGTGAGCCGCTCAAACGCTATCCGTTCCAGATCCAGCAGCGCTTCGATCCGGGCTCCATCTACCTGGTGCAGAACGCCATGCAGCGGGTCATGCGCGAAGGTACTGGCCGCTCGGTCTACAGCGTGCTGCCGAGCTCGCTGAACCTGGCGGGCAAGACCGGTACCAGTAACGATTCGCGCGACAGTTGGTTCGCCGGCTTCAGCCAGGACCTTTTGGCGGTGGTCTGGCTGGGCCGTGACGACAACGGCAAGACGCCCTTTACCGGCGCCACCGGTGCCCTGCAGGTCTGGACCAGTTTCATGCGCAAGGCCGACCCGCTGCCGCTGGACATGGCGATGCCGGACAACGTCGTGCAGGCATGGCTGGATCCGCACAGTGGCCAGGGTTCGGATGCGAGCTGCCCGGGCGCGGTGCAGATGCCGTATATTCGCGGAAGCGAACCGGCGCCAGGCGCGGCCTGCGGCGGCGAACAGACACCAGCCGACTCGGTCATGGACTGGGTGAAGGGCTGGATGAATTAAGCAGCATCAGCCAAGAGGACGTGATGTGAACAAGTGGTTGTTTCCTGCCTTGACGGCGCTGGCTTTGCTCAACGGCTGCGCCAGCGTGCAGCGTGGTTCGATTCCGGTGGTGGATTCGGGCACCCGGGTATCCAACAGCGAGCGGGTTACGGCCAATCGGGCCGTGACGTCGCAGGTCAATACCGGCTCGCGCCAGAATCAAGCGATCCAGCAAGACAGTGGCGTGACCGTGATGGTCCCGCAAGGCAGCGGCGCTTCGCCGATCCAGACCTTCCCGGCCTCCACGGCACCTGCGGGAATCAGCACCGGTCCGATCACGCCGGGTCCGGTGACATCGGAACCCTTCACGCCGCAATCGACAAACGCGGGCAGTTACACCATGCCATCCGCGCCGACCGGAATTCCGCGTGCTGCCACCAGCGGTGGCCTGTCGGCCGACGAACAGCTTGATGGCCCAGTACTGGCGCTATTGACCACCGCGCAGCAACAGCAGAGCGGCGGCGACTACAACGGCGCGTCTTCCAGCCTGGAGCGTGCCCAGCGCATTGCGCCACGCGAACCGCAGGTGCTCTATCGCCTGGCTCAGGTCCGTCTCGCCCAGGGCGATGCGCCACAGGCCGAGCAGTTGGCGCGCCGTGCGTTGACCTACGCGAACGGTCGACCTGATCTGCAATCCGGTCTGTGGAACATCATCGCCCAGTCCCGCGAGAAGCAAGGCGATGCCGCCGGCGCGGCACTGGCGCGGCAGAAAGCCCAGGTCAACCTGTGATGGATCCGCGGATCCTGGATATCGCCGATCATCTGCTGCTGATCGAGCGTGAGCTGCATGTGCAGGGCTGGTGGAGTGCCGAGATACCCAGCGCTCAGGCACTGGCCAGTACCGTTCCTTTCGCGGTCGACAGCCTGAGCTTCGAGCAATGGCTGCAATGGATCTTCCTTCCGCGCATGAAGGAGATCCTCGAGAAGGGGCTCGCGCTGCCCAATGCCTCCGGCATTCTGGTGATGGCAGAGACGGTTTACGCCAACCGTCCGGAAGAAAGTCGCAAGTTGCGCAAGCTGTTGGCCGAGTTCGACCAATTGATTAGCCCATCCAACTGATTTCACTGTTGTTTATCCGCCGGGGCCGCTTTTGCGGCCCCGCGTCGTTGTGGCAGAGTGATTGCGAGAGCCAGGCAAACGTTTCCGCCCGGCTGGCAGAGCGTCCCGGCTGGAATTAAACCTTCAAGATCACTTGACTTGGGCAGTTCGAATCAGAACAATCCAAAGTCCGCTGTAGGGGGACTGCCAGAAGCAGACCCGCTAAGCAGATCATGAGGCGCACACCCGCGCCGACCTGTTACACCCCGCAACGCGTTACCTCGCGCTGGGTGGGAAAACCCCGCAACACTTTGGGGCGCTCCCAATACTTGCTCAGTCAGTGCTGACGTAGTCGGCGACTTCGTCGCTCATGCTCTGCTTGGCAGTAAACCTATTAAGACCCGTCCCGGAGTGGACGGTATTCTGGCGTTTTAGAGGTGAACAACGTGGAGCTTTTATCTGGCGCTGAAATGGTCGTCCGCTTCTTGCGTGACGAGGGCGTTAAGCACATCTATGGGTACCCAGGCGGTGCTCTTCTTCATGTTTACGATGCTCTGTTCAAAGAACCGGAAGTGAACCACATCCTGGTTCGCCACGAGCAGGCAGCTACCCATATGGCGGACGGTTACGCCCGTGCCACCGGCAAAGCCGGCGTGGTACTGGTGACTTCCGGTCCAGGCGCGACCAATGCCATCACCGGCATCGCAACCGCCTATATGGACTCGATCCCGATGGTCATCCTGTCTGGTCAGGTGCCTAGCACCATGGTCGGCACCGATGCCTTCCAGGAAACCGACATGATCGGTATTTCCCGGCCTATCGTGAAGCACAGCTTCATGATCAAGCATGCCTCGGAAATCCCTGAAGTCCTGAAAAAAGCCTTCTACCTTGCGCAATCCGGTCGTCCTGGCCCGGTGGTTGTCGATATTCCGAAGGATATGACCAACCCGGCCGAGAAGTTCGAGTACGTCTATCCGAAGAAGGTCAAGCTGCGCTCCTACAGCCCGGCCGTCCGCGGTCACTCCGGTCAGATCCGCAAGGCTGCGGAAATGCTCCTGGCGGCCAAGCGTCCGATCGTTTACGCCGGTGGTGGCGTAATCCTCGGTGGTGGCTCCGCGCCGCTGACCGAGCTTGCGCAACTGCTCAACCTGCCAGTCACCAACACCCTGATGGGCCTCGGTGGCTATCCAGGTACTGATCGCCAATTCCTCGGCATGCTCGGCATGCACGGCAGCTACCCTGCAAACCTGGCGATGCACCACGCCGATGTGATCCTCGCTGTCGGCGCACGCTTCGACGACCGCGTTGTCAACGGCCCAGCCAAGTTCTGCCCGAACGCCAAGGTCATCCATATCGATATCGACCCGGCGTCGATCTCCAAGACGATCAAGGCTGACGTGCCAATCGTTGGTCCGGTTGAAAGCGTTCTGACCGAGATGCTCGCTACCGTTCGCGAAATCGGCGAGCAGCCTGAAAAGGCAGCGATCGATGCCTGGTGGAAACAGATCGAAGAATGGCGCGGCGATCGCGGCATGTTCCCTTACGACAAAGGGGATGGCAGCGTCATCAAGCCTCAGACCGTTATCGAGACTCTGTGCGAAGTGACCGGTGGTGATGCATTCGTCACTTCCGACGTTGGCCAGCATCAGATGTTCGCGGCGCAGTACTACCGGTTCAACAAGCCGAACCGCTGGATCAACTCCGGCGGCCTGGGCACCATGGGCTTCGGTTTCCCGGCGGCCATGGGCGTCAAGCTGAACTTCCCGGAAAGCGATGTCGCTTGCGTCACCGGCGAAGGCAGCATCCAGATGAACATCCAGGAACTGTCGACCTGCCTGCAGTACGATCTGCCGGTCAAGATCGTCAACCTGAACAACGGCGTGCTGGGCATGGTTCGCCAGTGGCAGGACATGGCTTACAACAGCCGCCACTCGCATTCCTACATGGAGTCGCTGCCTGACTTCGTCAAGCTGGCTGAAGCCTATGGTCATGTGGGGATCCGCATCACCAGCCTGAAGGACCTCAAGCCGAAGCTCGAAGAAGCCTTCGCCCTCAAGGACCGCCTGGTGTTCATCGACATCCAGGTCGACAACAGCGAACACGTCTACCCGATGCAGATCAAGGACGGTTCGATGCGCGACATGTGGCTGAGCAAGACGGAGCGTACCTGATATGCGGCACATTATTTCCCTGCTGTTGGAAAACGAACCCGGTGCCCTGTCCCGCGTCGTTGGCTTGTTCTCGCAACGCAACTACAACATCGAAAGCCTGACCGTTGCGCCAACCGAAGACCCGACCCTGTCGCGTCTGACGCTGACCACGGTGGGCCACGATGAGGTGATCGAGCAGATCACCAAGAACCTGAACAAACTGGTTGAAGTGGTCAAACTGGTCGACCTGTCGGAAAGTGCTCATATCGAGCGCGAACTGATGCTGGTCAAAGTGAAGGCCACTGGTGCACAGCGCGCCGAGATCAAGCGCACCACCGATATCTATCGTGGGCAGATCGTCGACGTCAGCGCCAGTGTGTACACCGTGCAGTTGACCGGCACCAGCGACAAGCTCGACAGCTTCATTCAGGCAATCGGCACCGCGTCCATTCTTGAAACCGTGCGCAGTGGTGTCACCGGCATTGCCCGTGGCGACAAAGTGCTGAGCATCTAACTCGACAAAATTAGCGAATGGCCTGAACAAGGCCGAGATAACCAGGGGTATTTCATGAAAGTTTTCTACGACAAAGACTGCGATCTCTCGATCATCCAAGGCAAGAAAGTTGCCATCATCGGTTACGGTTCCCAGGGCCACGCTCAAGCGTGCAACCTGAAGGACTCCGGTGTGGATGTCACCGTCGGTCTGCGTAAAGGTTCGGCTACCGTTGCCAAGGCTGAAGCCCACGGCCTGAAAGTTGCTGACGTTGCTACCGCTGTCGCTGCTGCCGACCTGGTCATGATCCTCACTCCGGACGAGTTCCAGGGCAACCTGTACAAGAACGAAATCGAGCCGAACATCAAGCAGGGCGCTACCCTGGCGTTCTCCCACGGCTTCTCGATCCACTACAATCAGGTCGTTCCTCGTGGCGACCTCGACGTGATCATGATCGCGCCGAAAGCACCAGGCCACACCGTTCGCTCCGAGTTCGTCAAAGGCGGCGGTATCCCTGACCTGATCGCTATCTACCAGGACGCCTCGGGCAACGCCAAGAACGTTGCTCTGTCCTACGCCGCTGGCGTCGGTGGCGGCCGTACCGGCATCATCGAAACCACCTTCAAGGACGAGACCGAAACCGACCTGTTCGGCGAGCAAGCCGTTCTGTGTGGCGGTACCGTCGAGCTGGTCAAAGCCGGTTTCGAAACTCTGGTTGAAGCTGGCTACGCGCCAGAAATGGCCTACTTCGAGTGCCTGCACGAACTGAAGCTGATCGTTGACCTCATGTACGAAGGCGGTATCGCCAACATGAACTACTCGATCTCCAACAACGCCGAATACGGCGAGTACGTGACCGGCCCTGAAGTCATCAACGCCGAATCCCGTCAGGCCATGCGCAACGCTCTGAAGCGCATCCAGGACGGCGAGTACGCCAAGATGTTCATCAGCGAAGGCGCTACCAACTACCCATCCATGACCGCCAAGCGTCGTAACAACGCCGCTCACGGTATCGAAGTCATCGGCGAGCAACTGCGCTCGATGATGCCTTGGATCTCGGCGAACAAAATCGTCGACAAGGCCAAGAACTGATTGGTCCTGATGCGATGAAAAACGCGGCTTAGGCCGCGTTTTTTCATTTCCGGGGTCAGCTTCTGGTATAAGCTTTCATCCGTTTGTCGGCGAACCCTCGTCGCAAACCTTTGTCGAAAACTTCCACCCCGTTGCAAGGTAATGTCCATGAGCGAACGTCCCGAAGAGCCGAACAAGGCCTCTGACGCCGAAAGCCTGCTACCGATCGATGAGCATGTCGAAGAAGGGCATGACGCCGAAGGACGCAAAGTCCGGCACCGCGGTGTCTATCTGCTGCCAAACCTTTTCACCACCGCGAACCTGTTCGCCGGTTTCTATTCGATCATCAACTCCATGAGCGCCCAGAGCGCGCTGAGTGCCGGTGATCCTCGCGAGGCGAGCAAGTATTTCGCTTTCGCAGCCATTGCGATCTTCGTTGCCATGGTGCTCGACGGCCTTGATGGTCGCGTGGCGCGCATGACCAATACCCAGAGTGCTTTCGGTGCGGAGTACGACTCCCTGTCCGACATGGTTGCCTTCGGTGTGGCCCCGGCGTTGCTGGCCTTTGGTTGGGCACTGGGCGATATGGGTAAAGTCGGCTGGATGGTCGCCTTCATTTATGTTGCGGGCGCGGCACTGCGTCTGGCCCGGTTCAACACCCAGGTCGGCAAGGCCGACAAGCGTTACTTCATCGGTCTGGCCAGTCCGGCCGCTGCTGGTGTGGTCGCGGGTACGGTATGGGCGTTCAGTGACTTCGGCATCCAGGGGTCGAAGCTTTCGTTCCTGGTGGCACTGCTGGTTGCGGGCGCTGGCATGCTGATGGTCAGCAACATCAAGTACAACAGCTTCAAGGAGCTGGATCTGAAGGGGCGTGTTCCCTTCGTCGCGATCCTGGCCGTGGTATTGGTTTTCGCCGTGGTGTTCAGCGATCCGCCGCGTATCCTGCTGCTGGTGTTCCTTGCCTACGCTGCTTCCGGGCCTGCGCAATACCTGCTGCGCATGCGTCGCCGGAAAAACGCCGAGTAGTGATGTAATTTCTCCCTGACTTCGTAGTCTACTGCTGCATCTGTCCAGCAGTTCTGCGGAGTCATCATGCTGATCAAGTTCCCCCGGGCCTCCGACTGCTCTGAGTCGGAGGTCACGCCTGAATCAATCTATCTTTCCCGTCGTACTTTGCTGGGTGGCTCGATGGCCGGCCTGGCGATTGCCGGTTTGCCTCGATGGGCCGGGGCGGGGGAGGTGTCGCGCTATGCCGACGTAGAGCCCGGCAAGGCTCCGGACTGGTTCAGTGCAAAACTTCCCGAAACCCGTTGGCAGGCGGTCACTGTGCAGGGCGAGGCTATAACGCCTTTCAAGGATGCTACGCACTACAACAACTTCTATGAGTTCGGCACCGACAAAGGTGATCCCGCGGAGAATGCCGGTGGGCTACCCACCTCGCCATGGACGGTGGTCATTGATGGGGAGGTGGGTAAGCCTGGCCGCTACGCGCTGGAAGATTTCATGAAGCCTTACCAGTTGGAGGAGCGCATCTATCGGCTGCGCTGCGTGGAGGCGTGGTCAATGGTCATTCCCTGGCTGGGTTTTCCGCTTTCGGCTCTTATCAAAGAGGCTCAGCCGACCTCCAAGGCTAAATACGTGCGTTTCGAGACGCTGCAAGACCCTCGGCATATGCCCGGCCAGCGTTCGGGGTTCGCCTTGATCGATTGGCCATATGTGGAAGGGTTGCGTCTGGATGAGGCGATGAACCCTTTGGCGATACTCGCGGTGGGCATGTATGGCCGAGAGTTGCCGAACCAGAATGGCGCTCCGTTGCGGTTGGTGGTCCCCTGGAAGTACGGTTTCAAGAGCATCAAGTCGATCGTTCGGATCAGTCTGGTCACTGAGCAGCCGAAGACCACGTGGCAACGTATAGCGCCGGAAGAGTACGGCTTCTATGCCAACGTGAACCCGACGGTGGATCACCCTCGCTGGACCCAGGCGCGTGAGCGGCGCCTGCCGAGCGGGCTGTTCAGTCCCAATGTTCGCGACACTCAAATGTTCAACGGCTATGCCGAAGAGGTGAGTGGGCTCTACACCGGGCTGGACCTGAGGACGAACTACTGATGCGTTACCCACTGTTCCGGTTGTGCATCTTTATAGTGGCTTCCATCTGGCCGCTGTTGTGGCTTTACCAGGCATGGATCTTCGCGCTGGGTCCTGATCCGGGAAAGGTCCTGGTGGATCGGTTGGGGCTGGGTGGGCTTATCTTTCTTCTGATCACATTGAGCATGACGCCCTTGCAGCGGTTAACGGGGTGGTCCGGCTGGATCGTGGTGCGCCGGCAGTTGGGATTGTGGTGCTTTGCCTATATTGCGTTGCACCTGAGTGCGTACCTCTTCTTTATTCTTGGTCTTGACTGGGGGCAGTTGGCTGTCGAGCTTCGCAAACGGCCATATATCATTGTCGGGGTCTTGGGATTTACCGGGTTGTTGAGTCTGGCTGTAACGTCGAATCGCTTCAGTCAGCGCCGATTGGGTGCGCGCTGGAAGAAGCTGCACAAGTTGGTGTATGCCATCCTGGGGCTAGGATTGCTGCACTTCCTTTGGGTGGTTCGAGCAGATCTCAAGGAATGGACTGTCTATGCGGTGATCGGCGCGGGGCTGTTGCTGCTTCGGATTCCGGCTATCGGGCAGCGGTTACCGCGTCTTGGTGGGCGTAAAACGGGGTCTGTAACAAAAGTTTAAATAAACCCTTGACGCCCCGTTTTATCTGTCTATAATTCGCCCCACTTCCGGCGCAGTCGAAACGGAAAACTCCTTGAGATTCAAAGAGTTAGAAGTTTCAGGTAACGTAGGAAGTGTTTCGGTCTCCACA